>CAMYNW010000018.1:12909-143841 GCA_947259885.1 uncultured Gammaproteobacteria bacterium | reverse complement strand
GCCGACCTCGGCGATCAGTTGCTCGCGGTCGTGCGCCTGCCGCGTATACAGCTGAGCGTCGGGTAGCGACTTGCGGTGTTTGAACAATAACTGACCCAGGCCCCTGCTGAGCCCGCTGGCTTCGACAGCACCCTTGATGTCCCTGTAGTCCGCGGTAACACGCTTGGCGAGCTGATTGGCCTCCGTTTCGTCCCGGTTGAGCGCGTCGAGGTCTGTCGCGACCTGGGTCAGGGTCCGGGTCAGCTCGGCATTCTGCACCGCCAGTCGATCGAGTAGCGGGTCCAGGCCGGATGTTTCCTGCCGTGTCGCCTCGGCCTGGACCACCGTCATCGCCGCCTCGAGCTGACGCTTGCGGTTGACCAGCTCACTCAATGCCTTGACCCGGGTACCGATCCAGACAACGCGCGCATCCGCCTTGTCCAGTTTTGCCTTGAGCAGTTTCAGACGCCTGGGCTGACTGAGAAGCTCCTGGTTGAGCATATTTATCTCGGAGCTCAGCGCTACATATCGGGTCTCCAGATTCCAACGCCTGGCCTGTGAGAAAGCCGCCCCCTGATCAGCCAGGGGTGGAGACTTCAGCTCCGCGACGACCGTCTCCTGCTCCAGCCACGCCTCCCCGAGACGTCGGCTGATCGCTGTCGGCTGGTTCTGGTTATAGGTCAGGCGCCGTTGGAAATCGGCACGCCGCGCGCTGACCGCGGCCAGGTCCGCCTGCTCCTTCTGCAGGACCTGCTCGATCTCCAGGCGGGGCGTCGCGAGCTCCACGCCGAGTGTCTCCAGCGGTGGCGGAACGCTGAGGTCTTGCAGCGCCGCTATCTGCGCTGGTGCGGCGTTGAACGCGCGGTCGAAGCTCGCCGCCGCTTCTTCGTTCGAACTTGCCGTCTGCAGATTGCTCAATGCCTTGCGATAGAGCTCGATCAGCCCGCTGCGGACCTCGTCGGGGATTTTGGTGGTCGCCTCTACCTCGGCGATCTTGGATTCAAGGATCTCCGCAGTAACCAGGGTGGAGGGAGCGGGATTCTGCTCAGCATCTGTCTCTGCGACGGCCGGTGACAGGAACGCAGCGAGACCAAGCACGCAGAAAAGCACAAAGCAGAATGGGGACAATCTAATGATTGCTTGCACGGTAACAGTACCTTCGCCATGGCATCTGGCCATCTCGCGTCATATAGAGATCGACGTTCTTCGACTGCCAGGATGCCTTCATATGGCGAAAAATGGCAAGCCGCAGCGCGTTAGGGGCATTAGTCTGGTGTCTGAGTCTGAATAGTTTTCGGGGGCAACTGCACTGATCCTCCTGCCTGCCAACGTCGGGTCGGGGCTGGTCACAGCCAACATACAGGAGTCCCCTCGGTGACCGTACCACGGAGGTTGTCGAGCAATCAAGACAGTTGCAAGGATCAGTTCAGGTACACGAGTTAGGGGCAATTGCATGAGTCGTTGTTATATGGAGTAGCTGTCAAGGATGACCGGCGCTGACCAAAAAAAGGAGTGGTTCATCGGCTGGGATGTCGGTGGATGGAACTGCGACAAGAATCAGAACAGCCGCGACGCCATCGTCATTCTCGACGCCAAGCATGAGATCGTCGGCACTCCTTGGCGCGGCAACCTGCGGGAGCGCATCAATAACTGTTCGATGACCACCGAGTGGATTGCAGCTCTGTTCGATCTGTGTCGGAGTGGGGTGTCTCCCGAATCCGGTCCAGTGACTCTCTCTATTGACACCCCTTTGGGTTTCTCAGACGCCTTTATACAGCTGGCAACTCAAGGTAAGGCTGCTGCCTCCATCGACGCATCCAACACCAATCCCTATTTGTTCCGCCGCACTGAGCATTACCTGTTTGAGCAAGGCCTCAGTCCGCTTTCGGCGATTAAAGACATGATCGGCTCCCAGGCCACGAAGGGGATGCATGTCCTTGCTCGCTTTGCGCCGCAGATAGTGGAGTGCGGCGTCTGGAGTGACGGCAGCAATCTCACCGCCATTGAGGCCTATCCCTCGGCCTGCAAACGCTCAGAAACCATTCAGGTACTGCGCCGGCCTTACCCCGCGCTCACTCATGCAGACTGCGAGGATGCTCTGACCTGTGCCTTAGTCGCCGGTCTGTTTGCGGAAAAGCGGAGTGCTCTTATGCCGCCACAGGCTGACGTTTCTCCAAGCGAAGGCTGGATATGGGTACCCCGAGACGCTTTTGCCCAGTAAGTGCTGTTCCGTTTGCGCAGTCCTGGACGTCTTCTCTATCCGAGGATTTGCGAGATTCAATCTCCATTCTAGACGATGCCTCACCTCGTAACATGAATCGTCATACCATCGGCTTTGCACAGATTGGGGATGTCAAAGGGCTTGAGAGCGAGGTGGTTGTTCTTGTCGATATGCCTAGACCTGGGCATAGCGAGACCCTGCGTTCGCTTCACTATGTTGGGATGAGCAGGGCGCGCGCGCTGTTGAGCATGATTTGTTGCTGATGGTGCTTGTGGGTACGGTCTCCTGACTATACTGGATCGAATTCAGCAAGGACTGGGATCGGTTGGAGGTCTTCCGAAATGGAGGTTAGAGGGGTTTTTCGTTGAGTCGTAAATGCCAGTTTCTGGGATTCCTGACTGATTTGAGCTTCTGCTTCTGGGGCTATGTCATTAAGATATATGCATATTTTTGAAGAAATTTCTGAGCATGGTATTTTTCATGGTATTATCAATTAAAAGGAAAATAAGTAATTGAAAATAAAAGGTAAAAAAGGCTTATTTACAATCGAGTGGGAGTAGTGTGGATCGATATCGCGCTGACATCGCGTTTATGCAACAGGCGATGCTTCAGGCTGAAGAGGCCAGAGGATTAGGAGAGGTGCCGGTTGGTGCGGTGGTGGTATTGGACGACACGGTGATCGGGCGTGGATGTAACCGGCCAATCACCAATCACGATCCCAGCGCCCATGCAGAGATTGTCGCAATTCGCCGTGCTTCAGAGCAGCTCAAGAATTATCGTCTAACCGGAGCGTCGCTGTATGTGACTCTTGAGCCATGCATTATGTGTGCTGGTGCTATTTTACATGCGAGGATTGATCGGTTGATCTTCGCCGCCAGAGATCAAAAGTATGGTGCGGCAGGGTCTAAATTAAATCTTCTGGAGTCGGAGTTTCTAAATCACAGAACTGGTGTGACCGCGGGGGTGTTAGAGCAAGAATCGGAAGATTTGCTCAAGACTTTCTTTGAGTCCAGGCGTTAGCCGATTCCGATATCTCCGCGCGACAAGGACAAGACTGCAGAATGATCACGAGAGTACTCAGGAATTCTGCTTAAAAAACTCTCTGATCTTAATCAGCCGGTCAACCACTTCGTTGACATCGTGGGGTGGTTGTATAGTGGAAACCAGTTTGCCTTCCGGTGACAACAGGAACAGCGTGCCAGAGTGTGAAACCAGATAGCTCTTGTCGCCTGGCTCGTGCGGTTCAATTTCGTACGGCACACCGAGTTGTTTTGTCAAGGAATCCACTGACGCCTTGTCGCCAGATGCGGCGAGCCAGGAATCGTTATAAAAACGAATATAGTTGGCAAGGTGTGCAGTCTGATCACGCTCGCCATCCACCGATATGAACGTGACTCTGAAGTCCGCGAACTCCTCCGGAGCCTGCTGTTGATACAGAACACTTGCTTCGCGCAGCATCGCCATGGTGACCGGGCAAATATCGGGACAATAGGTATAGCCAAAAAAGACTAGATTCCACTGTTTGCTCAGACTTTGAAGATTGAACGGTTGGCCATTATGATCGGTCAGGTCAAATTCAGTGAGCTGTTTCTGGTATGGCCAGAACAACCCCTCGATCTGGTTTGGGTCCAAACTGGTTTTGCCCGGAAGGCCGAATCCATAGAGAGCCACATAGGCACCAAGGCATAAAGCCAGCAGATTTGCAGTAATCAGTTTCCAGTATCTTCGCATTACCGTAGCATGAACCATTTGAAAAGTGGATAGATTATTCGAAAAGTGGCGGTTATACTGAATTTACTTATTAAAACAGCCTGTGGAGGCAGAGAATATATGAACCCTATATCTGTATTTTTCAAGCGAAGCGCTATCAGCGCCGCCGCGCTGGGATTGGCCCTTGGAGCGGGGTCGGTATCAGCGGAAGGCGTTCTCAATGTCACTAACTGGGGTGAATATATCGGCGAAGAAACCATCGCTAATTTTGAAAAGGAGTTCGATATTAAGGTCACATACGAACCCTACGAATCACAAGAGGCGATTGACTCAAAGTTACTGGCGGGGAGCTCTGGTTACGATGTGGTCAGTCATGCGTCATCTGCGATCGCGCGTTTGATTCCCGCCGGAATCTTGCAGCCTTTGGATAAATCAAAGTTACCAAACTTTGCAAACATCCGACCAGAAATTATGGAGCAGATTAACGCCGGTTGGGATCCTGAAAATAAATACATAGTGCCATATATGTGGGGCACGCACGGCGTGACTTACAATGATGCTTATGTCAAAGAGGTGTTTCCAGATGCGCCGATTGGTTCGTTGGATCTGATTTTCAAACCCGAAAATATGGAAAAACTGGCCAAATGCGGGGTGTCCTTCCTGGATTCTCCTACGGATGTGATTCCAATGGCGCTCGCCTACCTGGGAAAGAATCCTGCGTCGACCGATGCGGCAGATTATAAGGAGGTAGAAGAAATGCTGCTCAAGATACGGCCGTATATCAAAACCTTTGATAACTATGCTTATCAGCGCATGCCCGAAAAAGAGTTCTGCGTAGCGGTTACTTGGGGCCCCGATGGGCTGCTGGCAATGTCTGGCGCCGCTGAGGCAAATACCGGCGTAGTGTTGGATTTTTTTTTACCTCCTGGCGATGGCGCGGCCACCCTCTGGGTTGATGGATGGGTCATTCCGGCTGACGCCAAAAATATCGAAAACGCACACTTGTTCCTCGACTATATGATGCGTCCTGACGTTGCGGCCGGTGATACTAATTTCACCTGGTACGCCAGCGCTAATGATGCAGCTTTGCCGTTAATAGATGAAGCAGTCACTGGTAGCGAAGCCGTCTATCCTTCCGCTGAATCTGTTTCGATGATGTATCCCTTGACCCCGATTCCGCCTAAGATGGAGCGCACCCGAACGCGTACCTGGACCAACTTCAAAGCCGGGGGTTAGTACCTGTTGATGTGAGGCTATAGCTAAGGCTATAGCCTCGATTACTCATGCCAATCATATTGGCGTTTCCGATTTGAATAAGTGTGTTTGAGTGAGGTGCAGGTGAAAGGAGAAGTTGTTGTAAGTACCGTAAATCGCCCGTGGCTTGATCCGGGGCAGACTCCGTTTATTAAAGTCCAGGGGGTGACCAAGAGCTTTGGTCCTTTTGTAGCGGTCGATAACGTTGATCTGGATATCTACCACGGCGAATTGTTTGCGCTACTCGGAGGCTCCGGCTGCGGTAAAACCACGTTGCTCAGGATGATGGCCGGATTTGAAACGCCTACAAGTGGGCGCATCGTTATCGACGGTATTGATATGACCGACGTGCCGCCATACGAACGTCCGGTCAATATGATGTTTCAATCCTATGCTTTATTTCCGCATATGTCGGTTGAACAAAATGTTGCCTACGGTTTGAAAAGAGATGGTCTACCGAAGGGCGAGATCGATGAGCGCGTGGACGCCATGCTATCCATGGTTGAACTCTCGCCGCTCAGTAAACGCAAACCCCACCAGCTTTCAGGAGGCCAGCGGCAAAGGGTGGCGCTGGCGAGGTCGTTGGTGAAGAAGCCAAAAGTATTACTCCTGGACGAGCCTCTTGCCGCTTTGGATAAGAGGCTCCGCGAGCAAACTCAGTATGAATTGATGGATCTCCAGGATCGCCTGGGAATCACCTTTGTCGTGGTGACCCATGATCAGGAGGAGGCAATGACTCTTTCTACCCGAATCGCCGTGATGGATGCGGGAAGCTTCATGCAGATTGGTACCCCTACCGAGATCTACGAATATCCTGAGTCACGCCTGGTGGCTGACTTTATCGGCTCAACAAATATGTTTGAAGGGGTAGTGCATCAGCAGGATCAGGAGCATGTAAGTGTCAAAGTGGCGGAACTGGATGCCGATATAAAGATCGAACACTCAACCGCCGCCGCGGATGGGTCCAAAGTTTGGGTCGCAGTACGTCCGGAAAAGATTATCCTTTCGCCATCGAAACCCGATAATACAGAAATTAATGTATTGCGAGGTGTGGTTGAGGATATAGGCT
Source organism: uncultured Gammaproteobacteria bacterium (assembly GCA_947259885.1). Lineage (GTDB taxonomy): Bacteria > Pseudomonadota > Gammaproteobacteria > Arenicellales > Poriferihabitantaceae > VYFG01. Next base: position 137,608 of record CAMYNW010000018.1, on the reverse strand, counting down.
ACTACGGCAACAGTTCGACTTATCGTATCCGCCTGGAAAACGGTGTAATCGTTCAGGTCACTCACCCTAATCAACGTCGACCTAAAGACGGTCGCCATGTCGCGGAGTGGGAACAGGAAGTGTATGTGGGCTGGGAGCCTTCAAGTGGAGTGGTATTGACCAAGTGACGGAAATGGCAAAAGTTTTATCCGGCGGCAGAATGGCCCGGCTAGCAGAGAAACTACAGTCCAGTTGGAAGACTGTAGTTGTTGCCGTGCCGTTCCTCTGGTTGCTGATTTTCTTTCTGGCGCCATTTTTTATGGTGCTTAAGATCAGCCTTGCGGAGAGTGTTTTCGCGCAGCCGCCGTTTACCCCGTTGTTTGAATGGGTCAGCGAAGGGGTCCTGGCAATACGCATTGTATTTGATAATTTTGTATTCCTGTGGGAGGACAATCTTTATCTCAATACGTATCTGAATTCGATAAAAATATCTTCGATTTCGACTGTCTTGTGTCTGTTGGTCGGTTATCCGATTGCTTATAGCATTGTGCGTTCATCGCCGACGGCGCGAAATATTTTTCTTTTGATGGTGATCCTGCCATTCTGGACTTCTTTCCTACTGCGCGTCTATGCCTGGATGGGACTATTAGCGGATCAGGGTACGATCAACAGCCTGCTGATCTGGCTCGGAATAATCGACCAACCTATCCGATTGTTGTATACAGAATTTTCGGTGTATGTCGGCATTGTCTATACCTATCTGCCATTTATGATCCTGCCGCTATATGCCAATATGGAGAAGCTGGATATCAGTCTGCTTGAAGCGGCTGCTGATCTGGGCGCCAAGCCTGCTGTGACGTTTCTGACCGTCACCTTGCCGATGACCATTCCAGGGATCATTGCAGGCTCGTTGCTGGTTTTTATTCCGGCAACAGGGGAGTATGTCATCCCTGATTTACTGGGTGGCGGTAACGTACAGATGATCGGGCGGGTGCTCTATAATGAGTTCACCGCAAACACCGACTGGCCGGTGGCTTCCGCCGTGGCCATTGTGCTTCTCCTGGTGCTCGTCTTGCCCATGATGTTGTATCAGCATATCCAATCAAAGGAATCGGAGAGTTAGATGCAGGGCAAGCGCTCCACCTTCCTTGTTGCAATGCTTAGTTTCGGCATGGCTTTTCTGTATATCCCAATGGTTCTGCTGGTCATTTATTCTTTCAATAAATCTAAAATAGTGCCGATCTGGGGCGGGTTCTCGACCCGTTGGTATAAAGTATTATTTGAAAGCGAGGACGTTTGGGCGGCGGTTTCTTTGAGTTTAAAGATCGCGGTCGTAAACGCGACTTTCGCGACCTTGCTTGGTGCGCTGGCTGGATTGGCGCTGGTCCGCTTTGGAAGATTTCGTGGGCGAACCTTGTTTTCAGGTATGATTACCGCACCCTTGGTGATGCCTGAAGTAATTACCGGACTGTCGCTGTTGCTTTTTTTCATTGGGCTCAAGGGGCTGATCGGTTGGCCGGAGCGCGGGTTTACCACTATAACGATCGCTCACATTACGTTCTCAATGGCGTATGTCGCGGTGATCATCCAGTCCCGCCTCGCGGGCATGGCTCAAGATCTAGAAGAAGCAGCCCAGGACCTTGGGGCAAAACCGTTTAGAGTGCTCACCGACATCACTCTTCCGCTACTTGCACCGGGCATGCTCGCAGGTTGGCTGTTGTCTTTTACCCTATCTCTGGATGACCTGGTGATCGCGAGTTTTACCACCGGACCAGGATCGACTACGTTACCGATACTGATTTACTCTCGAATACGCCTTGGTCTAAGGCCAGATATTAATGCGCTGGCCACGATCATCATTGTGGTGGTGACTATCGGAGTGGTCATATTTGGCTGGTTGATGCTGCGCCAGGCAAAACAACGGGAGCGGGATATGCATATTGCGGCGAAGTCGTGAGCGCATCTTTTCAAGTTAAACGAGCGCTCAATCAGCCCGTTCAGCCCTGCAAAGAGAATCGTTAATCTGGCTTACGCTGCCTGCGGCAGGAAATTCCGCAAGTCGTGCTACGGGCAAAGTCTTTTGAATCTCCTGGTGAAAGCGTTTAACGCCGTATTCTTTTGACGATAAATTATGTTGTGGAAATACACTTGAGCGCATGCCGTCCTGCATCCATCGTACAAAGCTGTCGTCCTCTCGATCGGTAATGTAGTTTATTCGGCGATTAAGAAAACGAGCTGCCGCTACTTCGCGTCGGTCATCAGGTAAACCGAAAGAGCCCCCGATAAACCGGGTAGCGCCGACACCATTGGGAATGGTCATGTAAAACTCAATGCATTCCGGATACAGTCCCAGTACGAGGTTTGGAAAAACACCGATATAAAGCCATAGACGCTGATTTTCTGCCGGCAGATGATCAAATTCAGGTAACAGATTCTGGTATTGACGCACGCTCCATAACTTACCTGGCTTTTCGTTGATGTAACCCTTCGAAACCGCAACGTTATCTATATACTCATCCGAATACCTCTTGCCATAAAGTTGTTGCAGGGAAGGGTGGCCAACCGGCACGTGATAGCCTTCATTATCAATATCGTGAATCACCTTCCAGTTATAGGGCCGCAACTCCTTATAAGTAGTGCCCGGGAGCAATTGCATGTTTTCAATTCGATAGGGCTCGACCAGATCCTCGACAGGCGCAAGCATTTGTTTCAGTGATGGCCCGCCTGTTTTAAACCGAATGAAAATAAATCCCATCCAAAGTTCAAACTCCAGAGGGACTAATCCGTTCGCGGCTGGGTCGAGATTGTCGAACGTATCTTGAGCTGGGATTCCAATTAACTTGCCTGTTAAATCATAGGTCCAGCCATGAAATGGGCAAGATAGTGAGTGTGGGCAGTTACTTCCACGCCCTTCTATGAGGCGCGCACCGCGATGTCGGCAGACATTGTGAAACGCTCGCACTACGTTGTCATGCCCTTTGATAATGACCGCGCGTTCACCAAAACCATCAAAAGTAATAAAGTCTCTAGTGTTGGCCAACTCGCTTATGTGTCCAGCTAACATCCATCTAGGTTTGAACAGTTTTTCGATTTCTAATTCGAAGAATTCCTCGCTGTGGTAAGTCCAGGGAGCGAGCATGTCTATACTAAGGTTGGATTTTTTGTTGGCTGTGTCTTCGTGATTAGAGATTCCGGCCGGTGTTATCGGCGTAATATCAAACGCCTTTGGAAATAGTGAATTGAGATAGTGTAAGCATTCTATTTTTGCTGATTGCGGGTCAAATTCTTCAGGGCTGTATAAATAATCCTGCCAATAACTATCTATTATCCCGCTCAGGCTTCGAGCCAAAACCGCAGGTTCGTACAGAGTGTTGCTCGATTGCTGGCACAACACTGTGAGTTGATCGCAGAAAAGTTTTAGCAGTTTTTTCTCAAGACCCCCGCATATCTTGTTGTACTCGTTCCTAGTCCGCCTGGCGCTGGAGAACGCATGCCACACCGCTATCTTCTCCGGCCGGCAAATGGACGGGTTGAAGTGCACATCAATTAAGCGCTCCAAAGCGGTAACGGGGGAATCTTCTGTTCGAGTGGAATGCAGAATTTCTCGCTCGAATTCATCTCGAATGGCGATCAACGTGCCCAGAAGCAATTTGTCTTTACTCTGAAAATAGAAGTTAACAATACCGCCAGAAAGATTAGCCGCCTTGGTGACTCTAGATACGGTGGTTCGCTCCAATCCGTATTGGTATATACAGTCCACGGTTGCGTCGATAAGTTGCTGTTTCCTTGCATCTTTGGCGGGATTTTGACGGGTGGCTTTAGTTTCTTTCAACATACTTTCAAGTATTTTTAAAATTATTTGAATTATTGTATAATATGTTGAATATATATTCAATATAAGAATTAATGAACATTAGCACCCCGGACTATCCATTAGTCGTCATCGGTGCTGGCGCGGCAGGACTAGGGGCGTCAGTCAAGGCTACGGAACTTGGAATCCCACACCTGGTGCTTGAAGCTTCGCACCGCACTGGGGGGAGAGGGCTTACTGAATTTCTGGAGAACGGAGTGCCGGTTGATCTCGGTTGTCATTGGATGCATTGTGCGCGGCAGAACCCATTTGTGCCGTTGGCCGAGCGATTAGAATTTGAATATGAGCGATCTAATCCTATCTATCAGGCGTTCGTAAATGGCTCATGGGGCGACGGGACAGCTGCGGCAGCAAGAAACGCGTATCTTGAATCGGTCGAAACGGCGGTATGCGATGCATATCATTCGGGCAAACGGATATCAATCTGGGATTGTATGGAGCAGGAAAGCCTTCATTGTGGGTGGGCGAGCTACTGGCTCAGTTTGATGCATTCGAATGATCCGGATCAGGTATCCGTATCCGATATGGCTGAATTTGATGATACCCATGAAGACTGGCCATTGCGGCAAGGTTACGGCGCCCTAATTTCTGCCAGTGGGGAAAAGTGCCCGGTGAGGCTTAATACGCCTGTAAGTGAAATCAATTGGGGTTCGAACCAGGTCAGAATAGTACTGATAGATGGTGAAATCACTACCACCAAAGTGTTAATCACCGTCTCGACCGGAGTGTTAGGTGCGGGAGATATAAAGTTCACCCCGGCCCTGCCGGTCTGGAAACAGCAGGCGATCCAAGATCTTCCGCTTGGAAACTATAATAATCTTTTCTTTCCGCTGATGCCGGGTGCGTTAGTCGATGCACCTGGCGCCATTGGTTATGCCAAAGATGACGTATTTGCCGCTATACGGGTAAGGCCTTTTGGTGACGACTGCGTGTTCGTAACCGTTGCAGGAAGATTTGCCTGGTGGCTGGAGAAAAAGGGCGAGATCGTTGCATCACAGTGGTTCGAAGATGTATTAGCGGAGATATTTGGCGACAACGTGCGAAAGGAGCTTGGTCGATTTCGCGCGAGCGCATGGGGGTTTGATCCGTGGATCAAGGGCGCTTATTCCTGCACAGTGCCAGGAGCGGTGGAGCCGCGCAAAGTCCTGGCGCATCCTGTTGACCAAAAACTGTTCTTTGCCGGTGAAGCGACTTCTGCGCGGGAATTCAATACCGCACATGGAGCATGGAAATCAGGTCAGAATGCAGTGCAATCACTTTACGAGCAGAAGTAAGTATTTTTAAGCGGCACTCTATCTAGTTGAGCTGCAGTGGATAAAGCTCTAAAGGGGTTCCTCGATTTTCCTTTTCGCTCTCTGGAAGGACTTCCATAGACGGCCATAGTCCGGTGATAAGGGCTTCGCGATACGCCGAACCAAGACCGGATTGACGCATAGATTCCGCTGCACCAACACAATCGAAGGATAGACGGTGCCAGGTGGACAACACTTCTGTCCCGTTATGTTCCAGCAGCAGGTACCAGCCGTCTGGAGTGCCATCATTGGCGGGCATACCGATCACCCCAGTATTGAGCCAATAACCGCTTTCAACCGGATGGCCAAAGGGAATTCCGCAATGTCCGCCAATGACGCAGTCAACCGATAAACTATCTATCGCATTACGCTTTTGATCGCTGGGTGAAGAGGCAAAAACAAACTCACTGATATCCTCAACACCACCATGAATGGCCGCAAATCGAATTGTGCCGATCTGGAATTCAATGATACTAGGCAGTTGAGACATCCACAGCTGATTTGTTAGCGAAACGTGTGCTTTGCAATAGCTGTACCACTCCGCAGAAAGTATTGAGCAGAGGCTGCCCTCATCAAATCCACATCCACAATCGTCAGCCTGGTCGCCAATGGACTCTTCGCAATTTCCTTTCACCACATTAATCCCCCAGTCTCTGATCAGATTGACGGTTTCTTCCGGGTTCGCGCAGTATGCAATCAGGTCTCCATTGCAAATAATATTACGAGGGGGAATTTGAAGATGCTTGGCGGCAGACTGAATGGCCTGGGTGGCCTGGAAGTTGCCGTATGGTCCTCCAAATACGATAACCGGTCCATCAAGGTGCTGCAGATTCTTCATATGGGAGTGGTGCCCTAAAAGGACTTTAAAATTAAGTTTGGTCTATCATCGGAAAAATAGTTCCGATTAGAACGAATTTTAGTTTTTGCTGTCGACATAGAAGTTATCGTTAATCAATATATATGAAATGGTTGATTCGAAAAGGCTATCTTACAGCCGGCGTGGTCTCATTGCCGCAACTGGCGCCACGTTGGCGAAGACGTTCGCAAATTACAGCTTAAGTATGATCTGCCGATCACGATGGGTCACGACGCCGGAGATCCTGCTGGTGATCATAGGCCGCAAACGATGATCAAGTATCTTACCGGAGGGACGCCCTGGATCATTCTGATTGATCCTGAAGGGCAGGTTGTTTATAACCATTTTCATGTGGATACGGAAAAGTTAATCGCGTACGTCGCTGAAAAGGTATCGTGATGCCGCAACCTCTGCTTCATGCAGACATAATACATCGCTGGCAGTAATAATAAAAAAGTGGCTCCAATCTAATTAGCAGTCCTTATATTTCTTCGGAGTATCTTTCTCGCATCACTGAAACCGAGTCCGCGATGATTTCCGTCAGGGCCGAGATATCTATGTCTGCAAGCTTTTTCAGGTAAAGGCATGAAACGGAATGCTTGTGCTTACCAGGTTTTTTAAGCGCCTTTTGGTGATTCTTGAAACCAGGCATGATGTATATGGTGAGATTCTGTTTTCGCGGTGAAAATCCTGTTAACGGCCATATTCCGGGTTGCCCGCTGCGTTGTTTGTAATGATATTGTCCAAACCCTACAATGCTGTCACCCCATAAGACCGGTTTCTCGCCGGTAATTCTCTGCATAATTTTCAAAAGATCTAAACAATCCTGGCGCCGCATTTCGTTCTCAACGGCATTAAGATATTTCTCAACACTTTTGCGTGTGGGTCTAGTTTTCAATTCTGCCATATTCGAGATTCCCTAATAGTTTTGTAGAGTTGATTGTCAAAATGAATGAGTGGATCTATAGCGTCTAGAACTGAAGGATCGGTTTTATCAAACAACGCTGATACTTTTGCTGGATTATGTCGTGTGGATTGGACCGAAGCTTTACGTTGATAATATTCAGCGCATTGATCAAGATATTCGTGATATGACTCGGTAGTTCCAATTGTTTTGAATACTGAAAGGTTTTCAATTGCTTGATTCAGATCAGCATGGCTTATCTGTTGCGGCCTTGATGTAAGCATGTAACGGGTTTGTATGTTGTCGAAAAAGTCAAGCTGAAACCCCTCTATTGCATTAACGAAATTCTCGATGCCGATGGCGTGGCTTAGCTCCGCATCTTGCATCTGCAGCGAGAGCTCCTGGATGACCGGTTGGTGCGCTTTAAAAAAGCCGCTGTCAGGATCAGTTCCGATTCCCTTTAGCCATGAAAGATGGGAATGGAGTTGCTCGATTGGTTTACGAACGATTGAATGAATATCTAACTTGGAGAAATCAGATTCGATTTCTCTCAGTCTGTACAAAGGTATATGCCCAGCAAGATAGTGCCCTGGTTTTATCAGCGCACGCTGTGTTTCGAGATCCAGGACCTCAATGTGACTATGCCATTTTCCATATCCAAACCATGAGTGCACATGATTATTGAAACTGGTTCCGGCAGTTTTTGGAATATGCATGAAGAAAACAGTATTCGGGGGATTTACAACAGACGGGATTGATTGGATTGGAAGCTTGTACAAGGTGATCAACCCTCGGTAGCAGGTGATCCTGAAATCGCCAGGCCGATACTGGTTGCGACCGGATGGGAGCTTATATTCAAATCCACAGTCACCTGAAAGATGTAATCCGGCCCGCTTCACATCGTCTCGGGGTTGGTTGCAAAGAATTCGGCCGACTCGCTCTTTACCGAAATAGAAATCTAGAGTTATCGGATGCCAGGGCGCAAAACGGTTTAGACACCAACCGCTGATATATTCTTCATTCAATACATCAATATGATGCAATATCAATTTCGGCATGGGGTTAGATTCAGATCCAACGCCTGACGCGCTGCTTGTATCTAAGGTAGCTGTCACCAAACTTTGTAGTGAGCATCTGTTCTTCGGACTTGATTTGAAACTCCGTAATGAAGGACACAAATAGAATCGGCATCAGCAGGTTGATCCAGTTGCCCATCCATATTGCCCAAGCGAGAAGCAATAACGCGTCAACCACGTATATTGGATTTCTTGACCAGGCAAATACTCCCTTTGTAATCAGGTCAGAAGTTTGATCCAGCTTCTGGGGATGTACTGTGGTCTGGTGTTTCCAAAACTGATATACCGCAGCGATAAAGATGATCACACAAACGAATAGTATGAGCCGTGAAATCAAGAATTCGTATCCAGTATGATAGTGCAGTGTTGGCACATATCGATGTATCAACCACATTATCACTCCAAAGATTAGAACCTGAAGAGGCGGCAGAATTTTAAGGGACAGGAAGTGCATAAGCCGATTGTAATTGCGCTCGCATAATCAGGAAAGTAATCTCTGTGCTATCGGTTGATCACGGCCACCCATTCAGCCAAGAAGAGGACCGCGCCTTCCGATGATGCTGTCTGCCCAATTGATCCAGGCTGAAGGCGAGGGGAAGTCGATGTGGCTGCCTTGGATTCGCTTGTATCTGATAGCTGTATCGATCATGGTTGCTGATCGAGTAGTCAAACCAACTGTCGCTATCCGGTATATTTATCTGCTCTAAGGTGGTCTCATATGAGTGATGCCGCATGTAATACTGCTCCAGCGCGATTGATATTTTGTTTAATTGAGCCATCGCACTTGCTTGTCGTCCGCTGATGGCATAGGCGGAGTAACTTGGTACTGCGGCTGACGCAATGATGCCGATTAAGGTGAGAACAACTAGAAGTTCGATCAACGAGAACCCGTAGTTTGCGGTTGTTCGATAGGCTTGCCTGGCAGTGAAATCTAACATCTGACCATCTCGTGTGCGAATTCAGTCAAGCTGAGATTCCATGTGACCAGACACACTGCTGATATCAGGTGGTGATAGAGAATAATAAACATGGTCAGACCTCCTTGTCTGCGTTGTAGAAACTGGTGGTTATTCTAAAGTACGCCAGGATAGACGCTTTGTCGTGACCGGAGTGTTACTTTGAACCAATTCTCCGTTTGTATCACTGCTTAATCGGGTAAGAGTCGTGCTACCGTTGTTTTCGAGCTCTAATATGATTGGTTTTGCAGGTGACCCTGCATCTGGTTGCACACCAGCAACGGGTCTGTCATCTGGCGCGTGGTCTAGTTCGTCTACCTGATAGTCGAAATTAATGTCGAAAATGTGGGATTCTGGATTGCCACCAGTTACGGCATCTATCTCCAGCAGCCAGCCTTCTGGAGCCGAAACACAGGGATCACTTGGTTCTGAGGGTCGTGTCGTAGTGGTGAACTGAATCCTTTCATGAAGCAAGGCAGGATCATTGGTAACTTTCTCATTTTCTTCAGTCAAGTCAATAACCCATCCAAGATCCTTGTCAATATCATAATGAGGGGATCGTCCATCGATAGTTCGAAACTTCAGTTGCCCCATATCGAAGGTGTTAATCTGTTGTTGCACCAGACGGCTGCGATCAAATGCAGCGACTTGCCCACTATCCCATACGCCGTAGATACTGTTTGTTGGATTGAGATGTGTGTCGGTCCCAGGCAAGTCACTATAGGCAAAGTTTTTTCCAGTGCCAAAGTAGAGAATTATTCCATTATCCTGTCCTTTGCCAGGCAACTGTCCGATTTCGAATCCACTACTGATCGCTTGGTTTGAAGACTGCTCAGTTTCCATATCCTTTTCACTAGCGGAGAACAGGGGAGATGGAGAGTTATTCGTTTTGTAGAAACTCTCGAATCGGATCAGTTCCGGCATCCAGTCAAAGCGCCATACGTTTCCTGACAAGTCTGCTGCGTAAAGTCTGTCGACAAATGAATCGTCATCCAAATCAGCCGCGGTTACAGAAGTGATTCCGCTGATTCGATCCGGTGGTACATCGATCAGCTGATGAGGCGTTCCGTTATCCAGATTGATTATGTAGATCGTGCTTTTATTGGATTGACTGCCAACTCCATTGCCGGTCACAGCAAACCAATGCTCACTTTGATCACTGTCTTTAACGCGAATAACCGATGCAGGCGATAGCAGATGACCCATATCAGAATACGGCGAATTTGATGGATCTGAGATCTCAACAGATAGCGGGCTTATCTCCCAAAGGAACAGCTTTTCGAGATCGTGGGGCCCCTGCAAATCGAATGCATCCGGGTCAGTGACATCCAGTGCGACCATGCCTTTTGCACCTGCTCCGAAGGTGGCGAGCAATACGGTATGCCAGGCATTTACTTCAGAATTGGTGCTGATTCGTGCATCTACCAGTGTAATCGGGCCATCAAAGAAGAATCTATGACGATAATCCGGATCGGATAGCTCGGGTAATTCGGGCAACAGCGTCCATGGGACATAAGCAAAAACTTCTTCAGCGCCAGAAGAACCTTCAGAAAAACCGTGCAGCATGCCGTCGTTAGCTCCAACGAAAACTATGGGCGAACTGCGCATCAGGCTCATCTGGCTGGCAAAACTCAGATAGTCAGCATCCGGATAGTTCTGATTAGGTGTTTTTGGCAGGATTGCAGGATAACTGTGGACGATATCTCCAAGTAGCTCAGCTCTATCTCTGAAAACTCCGCCATTAGATAGTTCCAGTTGCGGGTCCCCTCGCAGCCAGCTTAGAACCTCCTCACTATAACCTGGTAGTCGGGGCAGGACATCCTGGAGTTGATCCCATTGAAACAGTGTGGGGACTAAAGCAGAGCTATCGATACTTGAATTATCGGAAGGGATCGCGGTAAATATATTGCGATAGAGATAGTCAGGAATCTCGGCGCCTTCGCCCCATGCTGATTCAGAATTGAAGTCACCTGTATTGACGGTTGTATTGAAATTATAGGCTTGTATCGATCCAGACCAGGTTGCAGGATCATAGATGGTCTGGTAAACGGTATTTCGCCCGTTTGCATCGATGTTACTCACCAACGGGGCCACACTGCTTTGAGTTTGGCGTTGTCTTCGCAGAGTTCTTTGTATTACAGATGACAACAAGTCCGTATCCTTCGGTCCGACATGGATTCCGCCCGAGTGCTCTGCAGCGTCGGTCATTACTCTGCTGGTTCCATCTGCGGAAACGAAGAATCCAGTCAAATTCTGGTGGGAGAAGTCACGATCCGCAGGCTCCGTATTTGGCATGATTGGAATCTCAGCTGAGCCAAATGATTTACCTGCATCATCATAAACATTGGCATCAAGCAGGTCGACTTGTCGCGCACGCTGTGCAGTTAAAATGAGGGCTTGTGGGGAATTGGCCGATGCTGCTTCGTCCGGGTACTCAAGCCCGTCGCTGACCATGATTATGGCGTTTCCCTGACACCGGTACTGAACGGGGGACAGGATCGAATCATCTGCCTGGCTGCCATTAAACTGGCCGCGAAAATAGTTCCATATCTGTTGGTAGGCCTGTGACAGCGGTGAGTAACTGGTGTTGTTTAAAGAAATTGTGGCAATGGATTGCAAAATTATGTCATTATTTTCAGAGCATGAGTGCTTGAAATTGATGCCTGTCGTGTCTTGGCCGAAGCTGGCCAGACAAAGTCGGACGTGTTCCAGTTTTGTGACAAGCTCCGTGGCGGCTTGCTTAAGTTCGTGCAGAACGGAGGTTCTGGGTATCAGCCACTCACCACTTTGTTGTGGCTGGCTAAGATCAGTACCACTCGCAAAAGTGTTGAATAGAAAATCGAGATAGTGGCGGGAGTACTGCCAGCTGCCATTGATGTTATCTGGTAATTTTAGACAGCTGGTCATCGACCCGCGATTCCCTTGCACATAGCCTGCGGTACAATCTCCAGATAAAAGTCTGTCGACAAAAACGTATTCGCCATCAGCTAGAGCTACGTTTGGGTGGAGAGGCCCCATCAGGATTGACCATCTTGGATAATTAAAGTTTTGATCATAATCAGAGTGGGTGGACATACTTCCCATACTTGGCGAGTTGTCGATAAATAAAAAAACGTTCGGTGGAACACTTATTATTGTCTCTAACGGTAGCTGAGCCACTTGTGCATGAACACCATTTTGCGCAACGGTGATAACCAAGATAGCATGTATACAATGGAACGAAAATTTTCGAAGAATTTCTCTGTACATCATTGGGTCCCCCTGGCGACTATGCTTCTCAATTGAGTGCCCTGGCCACCAAAATCAGCTAATGTTGTGGCGTCAATGCGATAAAAACGTCTGCTGGCATGTTTATTCTGTCGGCCTTTTCCGCGTACTTTGCTGCCAGGTATGTTGATCGATGAAATCCTGACTGTGGAAGGGGTAAATGATCCTGTGTTTGACCTATCGGTTTCAAACGGGTTAAAGGGTATAGTGTGATGCAGACTAGACTCGGTGCGGACCAAGGAAATATCGTTGTCCGATTTTGCTGGTATTAGAAAAGTTTCCGCATGACGAAGGGCGCTTTCGGTCTGTTGGAACATTAAATCGTGCTGACGATAATTTCTTGCGATATGCGCTTCAAGCAGTGCATCTTTTAGTCCGGCGATTGAGAGCACAGCCGTAAGTAAAACAACAAGCAAACCGGTTATCAATGTACTTCCCTGCGCTGTCTTGTAAAGATTGTGGTGTTTCATAAAGCTGCATTCCTGAGATAGATTTCTTTTTGCACTACGCGGCGCGTATAAAACTTCTTGTTTTCTTCATTAGGAGACGAGTACGGACATATCTCTGGCCCCACTTGAGGTGTCTGCTCGCATGAAATCATTTCACCTGCGTGGTTCGGAAAAGAAACAGATGGTCCCCGTGTTGATTGTTCGTATCCGGTCGGAATACTCAACATCAGCCAAGCTCTTACACTGACCAACCTTGACCAGGTTTCCCGATTACTATTGATCTCACCTGCACTTAGGTACTGATCCGGAGTGCCATTTAAATCAAGGTCGACACCATAAAGCAGTCGAAGATTCTCTACGCCCTCTACGATAGCCTCGGTGTAAATCCGGGTGCTATTTTTGGCGGGTCCAGTCCGGTATAAGTAACTGTTTCCCGATTCATCTTTTGATCCTATATAGTAGAGGTTGTGAGTAACCAGGTGTGCCTTTGTGCCAGAGAGAAACTGATAGTCTGAAAAATATCCTCGAGTAGTCTCGCTAGTGCACGACGCCCGTTCGTCACCACCGAGCAAAACTCTGTCACCTTCTGCAAAATAACCATCTGTATCTGTGTTTATCGCAACACAGTTGACGGTTGTATCTGGCCCATACTGAACTATGGTGACATCTCTCGAGTCATCGTATACAGGATTTTTGTGACGATCGATTTGCAAAGTTGTGGCTTGTAAACAATCGTTTAATTCAAGCAGTTGCCCCATGAACAACTGATCCGTGATGTCACCTTTGAAACTGATGGTTTGTGCATGATTGTCATGATAGACAATGTCAAGCTCCAAACCTCCGGTGCCGCGAATCATTATCAGGTCACCGATAAACTGGTCTGCCTGCTGCAGGCGCCTGGTTTGCCAAACTCTGCCAAGAACCGAATCAATAGTATCCAGCTCATTGGCATTGAAGCCGCGAATTGAGTAATCTCCGTATGCCCAGGTTGCTAGAGTTTCTGGGATCGCTGGATGGTTTGAATCCACTGCATTAGAACGGCTGGCATTGGGATTGCACCCGCGGTATCCGGACTGCCTAATGGCGTGATCCAGTTCACCTAGTGCGATGCGGCCAGATTCCTGAATCTTCGAAATAGAATTACTGGTGGCAAAACCAGAAATTGCAGGTGCAGCCAGACTGAGTGCGGCAGCAATTACGATTAATCCGAGTGCCTGACCGATCATAAGTTCGATCAGAGAGGTGCCAGCGATTCTACAAAAGGTTTTATGCGACTTCCGTGTCAGCATGTTGGATTGCTCCTTTTCGTTACATGATTATTTGGCGACTGCAGGCAATCGATCCACGGTTACTATGCTCTGTCTCGTTAGAAGCCTGCGGAATCTGTTCCATATTCTCAAAACAAATCTCGCATATAGTCATTGTTTCTGCGTCACAAGAGATGTCAATCCAGGCCTCAGTCCCTGTCGAAGAAAGTGCTGCGATGATGTCGTCTAGCTCTGCGATAATAGATTGTTGTGTGTCATATGATGAGTCAGATTTGATTCGAACATTGAAAGCACCGCTTGCGGCTAGCTCCGGATGCAATCGAAATTGGTCCAAAATTGCCGCGTTTGCTAAGGTAATGTTGCTGTTGGTTTGAGCGTCAAGATTTAATCGCAACGCTTTTATCTGGGCGGAAGTATAGCCAGTGATGCCGATTGCCAGGAGTGAGATAGTCACCATGACTTCTATAAGCAAGTATCCTTTCTGCTTGAATATATCCATGTTTAATTCCATGTTTTAATGTGTCGGTATTCCTTTACCTGTGGCCATTATATTAGGCTTTCAAATTTTATCAACCCTGAATCGATCTGTTCAATAGTGAAATCAACTAACAATCATTGGCGGCAATGCCCCTGACTTTGAATTGCGGTACCATTATTCTAGGGGGTGAGCGGTAGGGGAAACGTAATCTCACTTTGGCGACGTTCTTCACTGCAGCGGGGTTTACTTCTGATCGGTACAGACTTCGATAGAGTTCATAAGCTTGCTGCCTCTGGTCAGCAACGTCCAAAGCGTTTGCAACGGCAAGTTGACGGTAAGGATCGAGATTATCATTAGTGCTTAGTGTCATCAGTGTCTGGTAATCACCTGAATCAGCAAGTATTCGAAAGCGGGCTTTTTCAATCTGGTCTTCCAGTATGTTGTCTTTAGCAGATTGCTCAACATATGCTTGGTTAGCACTTCGTGCCATTTCCAATCGACCGCATTTAAGAAGCAACCCCTGCCTCAACACTGCGAAATCGTGATTTCGTGGAAATTCGCTGCCAATGTAATCAATTGCTTCCGTATACTTGCAAAATTCCGGGGTGCGCCAGGATACTTCTGCAAGTAATGCGCGCATTGCTTCGACCGCAAATATGCTATCCCCGATAACCGCGTTTTCAATCAAGTCGATACCTTTTTCCCTGTTGCCACGATGGCTCATTCTGCCTTTAAGCCATTTATTGGTGTTTAATAGATCATGGGTATAGACCTCAAAAAGCCCAAGAAGAAGTTCGGTGTCGGCGTAACCAATATCTGTTTCACTTGACACGCTGCGAAAATCTAGAATGTGTTGTCTGGCTTCCATGCCCATTTCGTATCCGGCTAAATACTGCTCGTTCTCAAGAAGTGCTCTCGCGGTGTGGCCCTTGCTGATACCTAAGGCAAGTAAATCGCGAGGATTAAGAGAATCTGATGTCGGTTTTTTATGCAGATCTTTAATGGACCGGCGTAGAGAAAATATACCCTTTTTCTTAATCGCCGCATCGGCTTGTTGGTAGCCGCGATGCCAGACTCCCAGAGCACGATAAAACGATGTGGATGGAATGATTGCCTGCCCGAGATTGAGGTCATTTATCAGCCGTTCCGCAAAGTCATACTCCTGATTGAGAATTGCATTGACAATTGATTTTTCTGGTAATCCAACACAAGATTGCTTGATGTCGGGTTCATTGCTTTTTTCAATTGCGTCTTCACTAAATCCATTTCCTGCGAGCATAAGTATAAGCAGGAACCCAATAAAGGTTTTTTCTTTTTTATATTTCCGGTCCGGCACCAGTATCAGACTTTAAGGTCTCACTATTGTTCTAGCTGCTCTTCCAAAGTCCTTCTTGTTCAACTTCCCTGGCGGCGAGTTCAATACCTTTACCCAGTTTTTCAACCAGCTCATCAATTTGTTCGTGCGTGATAATTAACGGTGGCGACATCACGCACATATTGATTATAGGTCTGACCAACAGCCCTAAAGCTTGGCAGTGTTTATCGATACGGTTACCAATCTCATAGTCTAAAACCAGCTTCTTCTCTCGACCTTTATTTATATCGCATTCGACGCAGGCCATCAGCCCGATCCCCCGCACATTCGTTACAATAGGGTGTTCCAGAAGCGTTTTTAATCGCGATTGAAAGTAGGGCGCTACTTCCTGTACATGTTCCATTAATTTTTCCCGTTCCATAATTTCTATATTTTTTAATGCCGCTGCACAGGCCACCGGGTGCCCCGAGTAAGTGAATCCATTTGAGAAGTATGCACCAGAGTCTTCTTTCTGGACTGTTTTAAGCAGTTTGTCCGATACAAGGAATGCGCCAAGCGGAACGTATCCGGAAGTGATTCCTTTGGCGCAGGTAATAATATCGGGTTGAATACCAAACACTGCTTCCGACGCAAAGAAGTGCCCTAGTCGACCAAAAGCTGTGACGACCTCATCTGAAATATAGAGCACGTCATGTTTGTGACATACTGCCAGACAACCCGCATGATATCCCTCTGGTGCAAGAATAACCCCTCCTGATGCCAATATTGGCTCGGCAATGAATGCGGCGACATTGTCTGTTCCGATCTCCATAATTTTACTCTCCAGTTCGTCTACCTTTAGCCCGCACCACTGTAGTTCGGTCATGCCATTCGGCTTGTCGAGCATATTGGGGTCCGAAATGTGATGAAACGTATCTTTCTTAAAGTCCAAAAAGTTTTTATCTCGACTCTTTCCGGAAGCAGATGCGGCGAGATAAGTGCTGCCGTGATAGCCATTATTCCGCGCAATGATGTGTTTTTTGTTTGGGCGTTTGAGCACGTTGTTCCGAAACATGACGAACCTCAATGCCGAGTCAACAGCGGTCGAGCCGCCAGTGGTATAAAAAACGTGATTGAGGTCCCCGGGGGATAGCGATGCCAGTTTATCCGCAAGCAGTGAGGCGGGTGCATTGGTGAGGCTCCATGGGCTGACATAGGTGAGTTCCATGATTTGGTCCGATATAGCTTTAGCCATCTCAGAGCGGCGATGACCGATGTTTACGCACCACATGCCGGCTGGGCCATCGAGTAATCGATTTCCGTCAGAATCCGTTATGTAAATGCCGTCTCCTTCAGTGACCACGGTACGTTTGTTGCGTCCAACCGCATCGATACTCTCCCACGGATGCAGAAATAAGTTATCGTTGTGTTGCAGGTTTTGAGTGAGTTTTGTGGACATGATTACTATCTTGATTGAATTATTTAATGTTAGCGCTGAAACCCACCAGCTTCCAGCTCAGTCCCTCATAGACGTATTTTTGCTCAAAATTTACTTGACTTGGTCGAGTAGGATATAGCCCCGTGATTAAAAGCACTCCGTTTTGGTCGAGCTCAGGGCTAATGGTGAATTGCGGAGTCAATTCATCCAGCACTGTCAAATCTATATTGGCATCGTAGAAAGCTTTGTATGCGTGGTCGAGGTCATCTACAGAAAATTGCTGTTGCCAGATGCTGGCAATATGGTCGTGAAAGGCCTGCATACTTTTTTGATTTACTGACAGAGCAAAATGACTGATGCTCTCTCGGATCAAACTGACAGCCTCTCTTTCATCAGGCATACGGACTGCATTAGTGTTTGACTGCAATCCAGCTGATGGCTTGCGTATGGAGTAGATCTTCCAACCGTCTTTTCCTTTCACAAATTTCACTGTTAACGGCACGGCATTACCGGACTCAGTAATTACCGAACCGGAAATTTCACCTTGTCCGACTTCGATCGATCGCGAACTCCAACTCGCCTGTTGATAGTTACCGAGTCCGTTTATTTCAACGAAATATTTTAGGTCTGCAATAGAAGTACTGGTCTTGAAGTCTTCTGAGAGCCACGAGTAAGCCTTATCGAGATCCTTGTTTTTAATAGCAGTAAAGAATCCGTCGCTGGCGTCCACCATATCTTTGGTAAAGTAAAAAACTGATCCAATTCCGACAACAACCACTATCATGACGCCCAGTAGTATTTTAAGGGTTGTTTTCATGGCTTCTTGGTACCTAATGGAAAAAGCGCTTAGTGCCACTCTCAGAACATTAATGCCTGAATCTAGTATATGCTTTGTTTATGTGAGACAAAATAATCTAGCTAAATACCTTCTATATTCTAAGGTATCTTTGGTGGTGCACGTATCAGTTTTAAGATTGTCACAATACCTATTATCAGCCCGCTAATCCGATGTAATGATTAAGCCAGCTTTGCGCTATTGGGAATGCCACTGGTATTCTGATCAGATTAGGTTTATCTCCCTATAAGTGTATTTGCGGCGCTTATAGGGTAATCAGATATGTCGACTTGTGGTCTGGCAGATATCCGCCATAATCGAAATATACACGGCAAGCTGCAATACTAATATGACCTCTCTAATTCTCCGAACGTTACTATGAACGAATCCCTTGGCGTTAATGTCAAAACAGGCGGTGACGAGGTCAAAAACACGACCTGTTACATGTGCGCCTGCAGGTGTGGGATACGGGTAACGTTAAGACAGGGAGAAGTTCGCTACATTGAAGGAAACCCGGATCACCCCCTAAACAAAGGTGTTATCTGCGCAAAGGGTGCTTCCGGAATCATGAAGCAACATTCCCCTGCCCGATTGACTAAGCCGCTGCTCAGGAAAAAAGGAAGTGATCGAGGTGCGGCTGAATTTGAGGAAATTAGTTGGGATAGCGCATTTTCAATTCTGGAACGCCGCCTGGCGAAGATTAGAGAAACCGATCCGAAAAAATTTGCATTGTTTACTGGCCGTGACCAGATGCAGGCCTTGACAGGTTTGTTTGCCAAGCAGTTTGGTACACCCAATTACGCTGCGCATGGTGGTTTTTGTTCCGTGAACATGGCTGCGGGCATGATCTACAGTATTGGTGGGTCGTTCTGGGAGTTCGGCGGACCTGATCTGGAGAGAGCGCGCTTGTTTGTCATGATTGGCACAGCGGAAGACCATCATTCTAATCCTCTTAAGATGGCGATAGCTAAATTCAAACGAAGTGGCGGTCGTTTTGTTTCGATTAATCCTGTCCGCACAGGTTATTCCGCTATCGCTGACGAGTGGGTGCCAATTAAGCCCGGTTCAGACGGTGCATTGCTGCTCGCGCTCAACCATGAGCTTATCCTGCATGGTCTCTATGATCGAGATTTCTTGATTCAGTACACAAACGCGGCGGAACTCGTCAATCAGGATGAAGACAGTAACGAGTTTGGTATGTTCGTTCGGGCTGAAGTTCCGGTTGACGAAGGCTGTTTCGATCCACCCAATAAACTATGGTGGGATCGCAACCTTAATCGCGCACTGCTGGCACGATCAGAGGAGGCGGATCCCAAGCTTCTAGGCCATTACACCCTCGCTGACGGGACGCCGGTGAAGACGGCATTTCAGTTGTTGGTGGAAAGGTTGCGCCAATATACTCCAGAGTGGGCAGAGTCCGTCACCGGTGTCCCTGCAGATACAATTAGAAGGCTGGCCCATGAAATGGGAGTAACGGCGAGGGATCAAAAAATTGAGCTGCCTATATCGTGGACTGACGTATGGGGTCGAGAGCACGATTCGGTCACCGGTAACCCAGTTGCGTTTCACGCCATGCGAGGATTGGCGGCGCATTCAAATGGATTTCAGACTATTCGGGCACTATCGATTTTGATGACTGTGCTTGGAACAATTGATCGACCGGGTGGTTTTCGGCATAAAGCACCGTTTCCAAGGCCGATACCACCTTGTGCTAAAACACCTAATGATCCGTCTGCGGTGCGGCCGGGCACACCGCTTGGGGATATGCCGCTCGGGTGGCCGGCTGAACCCGACGATTTGTTCGTCGATGAAAATGGCGAGCCGGTGAGGATCGACAAGGCTTTTTCCTGGGAGTATCCGCTGGCGGTGCACGGCATGATGCACAACGTAATCACCAATGCTACCAGGGGCGATCCCTATCACATCGATACTTTGATGATTTTTATGGCCAACATGGCCTGGAACTCCACCATGAATACAGTGGAGATCAGAAAAATGCTGAATGAAAAAGATGAGAATGGGGAGTTTAAGATCCCGTTCCTTGTCGTATGCGATACCTTTCAATCTGAAACTGTGGCATTTGCGGATCTAGTGTTGCCTGACACAACCTATCTCGAGCGGCATGATGTAATGTCCATGCTCGATCGGCCGATCTCCGAATATGAAGGTCCGGTCGACAGCGTTCGTATTCCAGTTATCGATCCACCGTCAGGGTGCAAACCGTTTCAGGAAGTATTGATAGAACTTGCTTCTCGTCTTGGTTTCCCCAAATTTGTTCACAAGGATGGCCGCAGAAAATTCAAGGATTACCCCGATTTCGTTGTCAACTATGAGACAGACCCAGGCTCTGGTATTGGATTTCTTGCTGGCTGGCGGGGCGAGAATGGTGACCAGTTCATGAAGGGTAGCCCAAATCCAAACCAATGGGAAAAGTACCGGGAAAATAACTGTGTTTACCAATACCATTTGCCTAAATCTTATCAGTACATGCGAAACTGGAATATGGGTTACTTGGAGTGGGCGCAGGATCACCGTTTGGTGCGCTACGCTGAAGCAATTAATCTGCACCTTTACTCCGAAGTGCTGCAACAGTTTCGGTTGGCGGCGCAAGGCAAAACCAGTGATCGTCAGCCACCAGATCGACTACGCAATCGAATAGAAACGTATTTCGATCCGCTGCCATTCTACTATGAGCCGCTAGAGAGTCGAATGACAGACAAGGGCAAGTACCCACTAAAAGCAATCACTCAACGCCCGATGGCGATGTATCATTCCTGGGACTCGCAAAATGCGTGGCTCAGACAGATTCACTCTCATAACTATTTGTATATGAGCCCTTTAGTGGGCAAAGAACAGAAATTTTCCGATGGAGACTGGATTTGGGTCGAGTCGATGTGGGGTAAAGTCAAATGCATGTGCCGCTTCAGTGAGGCGGTAGAGCCTGGAACGGTCTGGACCTGGAATGCAATCGGTAAAGCCAATGGTGCCTGGAACCTGGCTCCTGGTAGCGACGAGTCAAAAAAAGGTTTTCTGCTCAATCACCTCATTTCCGAGGAACTCCCCTCGGCGGAGCACGAATCTTACTCCAACTCGGATCCGATCACAGGGCAGGCCGCATGGTATGACGTACAGGTGAGGGTTTATCCCGCTGAAGACGGGAAGCATGTGAGTTTGCCCCAATTTGACAAGATGAAAACAGTGCCCGGTGTCAGCAAAAAGAGAAAGCCGTGGTTAGCTTATTTCGCGGGAGAAAAACAATGAGTAAACAGCTGGCCCTGGTAATTGATTTGAATGTCTGTGTGGGATGTCATGCCTGCGTGACTAGCTGTAAAGAATGGAATACCTCCGGAAGTGCTGGAGCACTGCCTGATGAACGCCCTTACGGTAAGGATCCTTCAGGAACTTTCTTCAATCGTGTTCAGACCTTCGAGATTGGTGAGTTTCCGAATGTAGAAACCGTGCATTTCCCTAAAAGCTGTCTGCATTGTGAAGATCCGCCCTGTGTTCCGGTATGTCCTACTGGTGCCAGTTACAAACGGGAGGAAGACGGCATTGTTCTAGTAGATTATGATAAATGCATCGGTTGTGAATATTGCGCATGGGCTTGCCCCTACGGCGCTAGGGAAATTGATACGCGCCAGAAGGTGATGAAAAAGTGCACGCTATGCGTAGATCGAATCTATGATCAGGAGCTGCCAGTATCCGAGAGAAAACCTGCCTGCGTTCTGGCATGTCCTACCAGTGCCAGACTATTTGGTGATATTCAAGACCCGGATTCAGAGGTTTCCGTAGCGATTAGGGAAGAGGGTGGTTATCAGCTTATGCCGGAGTGGGGCACCAATCCAGCGAACCACTATCTGCCCAGACGAAAACAACGTATTACGATTCACGAGGATGAGCTCATTAGAGCCGATAGCCCATTGAAGAAGGAGGGTGTACATCCCCACGGCCCGGTCAAGGACGTGACGCTCGATGACGTCACTAGCTGGTAGTTTAAAGTCATGAATCCAGCGTTTTCTGTGATTTTTCTTACCACCTTGATTGGAACCGGGCAGGGATTATTCATAGCAGTTGTTTTCGGCCAACCCTATAGTGGATCAGGAATATCCAACTACGGCCTGGTCGCAACCATATTGGCATTTGCATTTCTGGCCGCTGGATTACTGGCCTCTTTCTTCCATCTTGGCCGTCCTGAGCGGGCCTGGCGCGCAGTGACTAAATGGCGCACCTCCTGGCTGTCACGAGAAGTCATTGTACTGCCAATCGCGATGATCCTGGTGCTGATTTACGCGGTGGTTCAGTGGATACCTGGGCTGGTGGATGGAAAAATCATGAACACAATTGGCCTGGTCGGGGTGTTCGTTATGTTGGTGCTATTTTTCTGCACAGCAATGATCTATGCATGCGTAAAGTTTCTTCAGGAATGGGCAACACCGTGGACCATTATTAACTATACCGTTCTAGGCACCGCGTCTGGCTTTGTTTTGGCCACAGCCTTGTCAGCGATATTGGATGTTGAGCGGCTGGGCGACTTCAGAAGCCTTGCGATCGCTTTTACCGTAATCGGGCTCATCACCCGCTTATTCAGTTTTCATCGTAACAATCGAATTAAGTACCGGTCTTCAATTCAAACCGCAGTCGGGATCAAACATCGTAAAATTACACAGCGATCCATGGGGCATACGGGCGGGTCGTTTAACACACGGGCGTTTTTCCATCATTGTTCTGATACGCTGATCAGCAACTTGCGATTAACTGTGATAATTATAGTCTTTGTGATACCGGTCGCCATGTTGATACTGTATGGATTGTTTCCGCGCGAAGAAATACTTTGGGCCGCCTTCGTTGTCCAGTTCATCGGATTGCTGGCGGAAAGATGGTTGTTCTTTGCCCAGGCGAACCACCCGCAAAACCTCTATTATCAGACAGTCAGTTAGATGCGAGACGCAAAAGGTAAAGCCGGTTCTGACGACTACTCCGGTCTAGAACTATGCACGGCCGCTTCCGACATTGAGCAAAAAACAAACCTGGAAACGGGTCGGATAAGCTGGACTGAAATTAAGCCGCACTTCGCCAGAGGTACGATGATTCTGATAGATTCTGACCTTGACCTTGTCAAAATTGCCACGGCTTTTATAAGAGACGATAGTGAAAGGATTGCAACACTATTGGGGAACAATCGCGTGCGCAAGCCGAGTATGGAGGATGCTGAGCGCTGGCTTACTGCTGACATGGAATTCTGGGCGGTGGTTGTGGCACCCTGGGTTTTGGTGCAGGAAACCTCGTCTCCATAATCAGATCCGCTCAGGACACCTCATCTCCCTGTTCATGCATTTGGGCGTAGTGTCCTCCGATAGCGAGTAATTCTTCGTGAGTGCCACTTTCTGCGATCCTACCCTCATCTAGCACTACAATCTGATCGGCATTTTCTATAGTGCTGAGTCGATGTGCGATGATCAAACTGGTGCGATTGACCATAAGATGGCGAAGTGCTTCCTGAATCAGTCTTTCGGAATTATTATCCAGAGCTGAGGTCGCTTCGTCCAGGATTAGAATGGGCGCATCTTTGAGAAAGGCCCGGGCGATCGCAATTCGCTGGCGTTGCCCGCCTGATAGCGTGATGCCGGCTTCGCCTATTTGGGTGTCCAGTCCGTCCGGCAAATGACTGGCGAATTCCATTACCTGAGCATGCTCCGCTGCCTGGATGATCTTCTTTCTGCTCGCTTCCTTCATAGCACCATAGGCGATGTTCTGGGCAATGGAAGCATTGAATAGCGAAATGTTCTGGTTCACCAGGGCGATATTGTGTCGCAGACTTGCAATGGACAGTTCAGGAACGGGGATGCCATCAATTCTGATCTCGCCCTTGTCAGGATCATTGAAACGGGCGACAAGTCGTGCCAGAGTGGTTTTGCCGCTTCCTGAACGTCCCACCAGTGCACAGGTGCTGCCTGCGGGGATTGTGAAATTAACACCTTCGATGACCCACTTTCGATCAGTTTTTCGGGTATTCGCATCCTGATCGTCACCATAACGGAACCAAATTTCACTGAAATCGATGTCACCCCTGCAATTTTCCAGTTTGCTATGGCCTAGGTCTTGTTCCACAGGCAGATCCATCACATGGAAAATACTGTCAGCGGCAGCGACTCCCTGCTGGATAATGGCATTGACTTGGGTCAATTGAAGAATAGGGCGCGTGATAAATCCAGCGGCCGTGACAAAAGAGACAAATTCACCAGCTGACATTGATAACAGAATTTTGGGTTGCATCGCGATCAATATCAGGCTTGAGAGGCCTATGGCCACCACCAGCTGGACCAGAGTAGTGCTGAAATCATTCATCAGAACCAGCTTGAGTCTTTGACGCATGTCGTGCTCAATCACCTTACTGAACTGACTGTTTTCATGGTCATATCCGTCGAAAACCTTTACGACCTCATAACCTTTAAGTACTTCACCGGCGCGCTCGCTGACGTTACCTATAGCATTTTGTATGTTCCGGCTTAGTCCGCGGAAGCGCTTGCTCACGAGGAAGATAATCAACGCCATGATCGGTGTAATAATCAGAAATAGCCCTGACAATTGCCAGTTGATGTAGAACATGAAAATCAGCAGACCAACCACTGTTAAACCACCACGTACAATAATGCGCAGGGCATTGGTGGACGCCGAAGCCACCTGCTCAACGTTGTATATCATCTTGGCCA
The DNA here is from genome assembly GCA_947259885.1 of uncultured Gammaproteobacteria bacterium. GTDB lineage: Bacteria > Pseudomonadota > Gammaproteobacteria > Arenicellales > Poriferihabitantaceae > VYFG01. Next base: position 112,935 of record CAMYNW010000018.1, on the reverse strand, counting down.
GGACACTGCCGGACGAATATTTTTCGTAGAACTCACAAGGCAGGCGAAGAATGTGGTTAAACATTTCATACCGAAGTTTGTTGATGACTCTGCGCGCGACGAATTCGGTGCAGTAACCCCCACCGATACCCCCAAAACCACGCAGCAGGAATATTACGATGATCACTAACGCAAGCTCCCAGCGCCGATGCGATAAACCACCCTCAATGCTGTCAACCAACTCCTTCATCCACCAGGCAAAGGCTGAATCACATGCGGCATAAACCATGAAGCCAAGGAATCCAAGCATCAATAGATTCAAATCAGGTCGCATATACCTAAGCAGGCGCAGGTATATTTGTGTGGCTGAATCGGATTGATGATCGTCGGACATAGACGCGCTAGAGTAAATTACCGGGAGCAGACATCAGGTTCGAATTAATTGCACGGGTGTTATGCCATAATGCCATGGCTGATCTGAAAAGAAAGTTGCCGAACCTCTGATATTTCGACAGGCCGAGACAACAAGATTACAACAAGTTGACGATAAATAAAAAAGTTTCTCCAGGGCAGGTTTTTCTTGCACTTGGTACATCCATTTTCCTGATCCTGCTCTGGTGTATCAACCAGCTCCCTTACAGGGCCAAGCTGGCGGCAGGCAAGAGCCTCGGCATTCTCGCGTATCGCATTCCAAATTCCAGGATCAAGATCACGCGAACCAATCTGGAACTGTGTTTTCCGGATATATCGGTTTCCGAACGCGAGATTATGGTGCAGGAAACATTCCGAAATTTTGGCGCAGGCCTGATTGAAACAGCAATGGCTTGGTGGGACGACACTGAAAAAATCTTTCCAATGACAGACATAGTGGGCCAGGAGGTTATTGACCAAGCGTTGAACAAAGGTAAGGGTGTCTTAGTAATCGGCGCGCATTTTTCTACTTTAGACTTGAGTTCGATGCTCGCTTCTAAGTATGTCAGTCACTATGCGATCTATCGAGAGCAAACAAATCAATTGTTGAATTGGTGTATGAGGCGGGGCCGCAGGCACATGGTGCAGGGGATTCCCCATACCTCGATTCGTGGAGCGGCGAAGCGAATTATGGAAGGCAATATTGTCTGGTATGCGCCAGATCAAGATATGGGTATCGATCATTCGGTATTTGCCCCATTTTTTGGCCAGATGGCGGCAACGTTGACTGCAACTGCTAAGCTCGCAAAGCTTACTGGGGCACCAATTGTAATGTGCGGAACTTATCGCAAACCAGATGACTCAGGATATGTCGTGCAGTTCATGTCCGGACCAGATGAATTTCCTGTCGCTGATGAAGTGGAGAGTGCGGCTATTGTGAACCGTTTGATTGAGCAGGCAATCAGGATTGCACCAACACAATACTACTGGTTTCATCGCCGTTTTAAGACACAACCAGGTTTAGAAAAAGGCGCTATTTATCAATAAATTGTATCTATAATATAAAGTAATTTATATTTTTAATTAATGAGTCTGATACTGATTGACGCCGAGAGATGCCCTGCGTCTCTGAGCGGCAATAGTTTCCTGCAGGCGCTTCCAGTTTCCCTCTTCTTCCTGGCTTTTATAGGTTTTGTGCCACAGATGTAACACTGTCACGGCAAAGCGTCCGCTGATTCGGTGAACGCCGTTGTTAAGCAGCCGCACAATCAGATCTGAGTCTTCATACCCCCATCCCTCAAATCGTTCCTCAAAACCATTTGCTTCAATGAAATCCGTAGTAAACATCGACATGTTGCAGGCTTTTACACCTTTCCAGCTGGTTGGCTTGGTGTGTCGAAACAATCCCATGGGAATGGGTAGCAAAGACCAACGGCGATTGATGTCTTCGCTTCGGAAGTCGAACGGCTTGATGTCAGTGACGCCGATACGTTGCGACAGCACCTTCTCGGTATATGTCTGCGACAACAGAACCCTGTTTCCAGAGATAAAATGTTTCGCTTTTGCTAGTCTTTGATGTTGTGCGATATAGTCTGCGCGCAGCAAGCAATCGCCATCCAGGAACACCAGATAATCGCCACTGGCTTGCATCACCGCTTTGTTGCGAATGCGGGCTGCCTGGTAGCCCTGATCCGGGTGCCACGCGTGTATCAGCGGAACAGGGAATTCTTTCTGATAGTGCTCAATTATTTTTTTCGTCGGATTTTTCGATCCGTCGTCCGCGATCACTACTTCAAAAGGCAACTCGATTTGCTTTGCGACGGTATCCAAAACCGCTGACAGCGCTTGGGGCCAGTTATAGGTTGTGATGATCAGGGAGGTTTTTACTTCCACGTCGTGATTTACACTCGAGATTCGGTTCTGAGTGTAACGCATTTATACCTTTGCACTGCAGATGCTAAAGATCGTTATAATGGTTCAAGTACCGGAGTTTATCAATAGCGCCTAAAGGCCGAATAATATAAGCTCCGTCGGGTTTGATGGCGCTAACTTAGACCCAAATTGAGGGATTCCCCAGCGGTAATCTTATCCAGACTATGCTGAAATTAAGGCAGATGGGCTGGTGTTTTCTCTGATCCAGATTTCAAGCATACGTCTGGCTCACAAACCTGATTTAACACGAATCCCCATATTTAATTTTCAACTAAAACAATAATTTAAATACATTTCTTTTGATGGGTCCTATTTTCAGTTCTTATCAGCTTCTGCTACAGAAACTGGTGCCGTGGATGGCAGCATTACTGGTGGCAATTGCGCTGGTTTCACCTAGCGGCAGTCAGCCAGCGGCCCTTTTACTATTTTTACTGACGCTTCCGGTAATTTCTACTCGACCTAGCGAGCGCACCAATGTGTCGAGACTTTGGATATTAATGTTACTGGCACCGTTGATGACATCAATCCCCTTGTTCATTGGCAGCGGGACTGGGGAGGCGCTGGCAGCAGGGGCGCGATATTTTGTCGCAGCATTGGTTCTGTTGGGGCTTTCCAGAATCAGGCTCGATCCACTGTTACTGCTGCGTGCCGCCAGCGCTGCGGGGATACTTGCTGTGCTGTTCAATCTGAATCAACTTGGTGAAATGCGTGTTAATTGGGGAGTAGGGTTCCTTGATTCAGGTTATGTCAGTGTGCTCTTAATTTGCCTGTCGCTGGCCCAGTTCCATCTTGACCGGGGCAGGTTCTGGTGGCGGGTTTTTGCCATGATCGGAATTGCCTGTCTGATTTTTGCGGTCATGAAAACAGGCACTCGGGGCGCATGGCCCGCAATGATTGGAATATTGCTGATGCAGTTCATGCTAGGTGGAGTTTCGAGGGGACGTAAAATCTTGATTGCGGTGGTAGGGGTAGTTGCACTAGGGATAGCGGTTGTCGCGGTGCCTACAGTTAAAAACAGGATAGACCTCACGATTTATGAGGTCGAATCTTACTATCAGGAAAACAACCGCAACAGTTCAGTCGGATTCAGATTGGATCTGTGGCACATTGCGCTTGAGGAATTCATCGAGAGTCCTATTTGGGGGGTTAGCTTCCAGCGCCGAAGCGAGATAATGGATAGTTATATCAAGAGGCATCCTGATAGCGCCGCTGTTGGAAATGACGGCCGCAGTTCGGCACACAATGAGATTCTCAACGCACTCTCGAAAAGGGGGTTGCTAGGCGCTCTTGCAGTGCTATTGCTTTATCTGGTCCCGATGCGATTCTTTCTCCGGCACATTCGGTTTATCGATTCCGAGACCGTAAATCAGCTGGCGTTAGCGGGAACAGGGATAGCAATATCAATGATTATTTGTGGAATTACCGAAGCGCCCTTGATGAATGTAAGGGTTGGCACAACTTATGGATTCATCATGATATTCCTTTACCACATCATCACCGAATTGACCTTCCCCGGTCGCGAAAAAGAGCTAGCAAATAAACACCACTAAAGTCACTCGAATTGAGGGGCTTCTATGTTGGCGAGCGAGTGCGTGCCGCAATGCTCGGAGATGCTGGGACCTAATGCCAATGAGACTTTAATGGGCATTCAAGGTTACGATCCGCTGAACAAATTACTTCTTCTTGTTTGCTCGCTTGTTTTTCCGGGCAGCAGACCCTTTGATGTCGAGTACAAAGGTAACGGCCATGTTGACTCTATATTCTTCGATTTTTCCGTTCTTAACGGTGACACTTTGATCTTTAATCCAGGCAGAGGTAACTCCTTTTAAAGTTGAACTGGCTCGTTTTACGCCATTTTCTATAGCATCATCAAAGCTTTTTTTGGAAGAGGAGATAATTTCGGTAACTTTAGCAACAGACATAATTGATTCCATGGTGTATGTATTACTGGGATTAAGAAGCGGTCATAAAAGCTCACTGCTTCAGTGTTTATCATAACCCAACAAATAGATGGAATAAACCTGGCAGTAGCGTCAATGCGTTCAAATGGGATTCTATGCCGGGAAAAAATTTGTGGTTTCCGGTTGCTTTAGTGCCCGGATTTTAACCACCCAGGTTGGTGAAAATGTTAGACTCTTTACAAAAGAGACCCTGATTATATGCTGCTACTAGGGCTAATGTTTGAGCCCGCGAGTCGGTCTCTGGTGGCATTGTCCGAGGCACATGGAAGGCGCTGACATGACGGGCAGTGAGAGCAATAATATACAGGACCCGATGAAAGGTCCGCGCCCTGAGTTCGGAGGCATTTTTTGACGGAGACACTGCAACTGACTAGCGAAATGATCGCAGTTATGGGTATCTTAGTGTTTGCGGTCTACCTGTTTGCTTTTGAGGTGGTGAGGGTGGATGTTGCTGCGATTTTGATCATGGTGGTGATTGGGTTGAGTTCCCTTATTCCCGGTTACGATGGATTAGTTCCCGCAGAGCATTTGTTTGACGGCTATTCCAGCAATGCAGTGATGTCGATTATTGCGGTTATGGTAATCGGCGCCGGATTGGATCGTACCGGGATGATGGGGCAACTGGCAGGTAAGATCCTTAAATTTGGTGGACGCACCGAAGGCCGGATTATAATGATCGTCTCAGGTGTGGTCGGCGTGATTTCGAGCTTTATGCAGAATATTGGAGCCGCAGCGTTATTTCTCCCTGTGGTCAACCGGATCGCTCGTCGCGGCAATCTGGCTATTTCCCGACTGCTCATGCCCATGGGTTTTTGCGCGATACTTGGTGGCACCATCACCATGATCGGTTCCAGCCCATTGATTTTGCTGAATGACCTGATTATCAATTCGAATCGGGCACTCCCTGCCGGCACATCCGCAATGGAACCATTCGGTCTATTTGCCGTTACTCCCATCGGCTTAGTATTGTTATTCAGTGGCATTACCTATTTTGTGTTTGCCGGGCGATTCGTGCTTCCAGTAGTGAAGGATAAGCCTGGTGAATCGGGCAGTATGCTGAGGTACTTTAAGGAGGTGTATGGCATCGAAGGGGAAGTCTATGAATGCAGGGTGACTCGCGATAGTCCCTTAATCGGTAAGTTATTGTCAGACGTTGATGCGGCGGGGCGTGCAGGATGGATCGTGGCTGTGAGAAACGGCGATGAAATGGTGGTCGCACCGCGAGGTGACACTGAATTTTGGGTTGGCAGTGAAATTGCGATCATGGGTAAGCGTGATGCGGTAACGCTGTTTGCTGATGAGTATGCGCTACGAGTTAAAAATGAAATGGATGTGTTCGCTGAAGTGCTCAGCGCCAGTAGTGCAGGGATTGCGGAGATAGTCATCCCTCCAGATTCTGGGGTGATCGGTAAATCGATACGGGATATTGAACTGCGAAAGCGGCACGGCGCAACGGTTCTTTCAGTTTTCCGGGCTGACGACGTGATAGACGTCGATCTGGTGGACCTGGTTCTTCAGTCCGGCGACACTCTTGTGTTGCACGTGCGCTGGAATGAGCTTGCAGGCATTGCAGACAATCGCAATGATTATGTAGTGGTCACCGACTTTCCGCGTGAGGACGAACGTCCGGAAAAGATGAAATTTGCGATTGGTTTTTTCGTTTTGACTCTTTTCCTGGTGCTTTTTACTGACATGAGACTGTCAATTGCCCTGATGACCGGAGCGGTTGGCATGATTCTTTCAGGCGTTATCAAGATAGAGGAAGCCTATCGTGCAATCGGTTGGCAGAGTGTGTTTTTGCTGGCCAGCCTGATTCCCTTAGGCATTGCAGTAGATCAATCAGGCACTGCGGCCTGGGTGGCTCAGCAAGTGCTTGTCTTGTTGGACGGTGTCCCGGTATGGGTGCTTCAGTCAGTGATCGCGGTAATGGCCACAGGATTTACTCTGGTAATGTCGAATGTTGGTGCAACCGTTTTGCTGGTACCTTTAGCGATAAATATAGCAATTGGTGTTGATGCAAATCCGGCAGTTTTTGCTCTTACCGTAGCGTTGTCCACCTCTAACTCATTTCTGATTCCGACTCATCAGGTAAATGCATTGATCATGGGTCCTGGCGGTTATCGCGTAGCTGATTTTATGAAAGCAGGTGGAATTATGACAATCATGTTCCTGGTTGTGGAAATAATGATGCTAAACCTACTTTACTGATTAACGCTAGAGCGCAGGTTCCTCGACTTTTACGCTGAGTTTGTTACGCCATATTTCTGGCCCGGTGCGATGCACCGACTCTCCTTTTGTATCGACCGCGACCGTTACCGGCATTTCATCCACCTCGAACTCATAGATCGCTTCCATCCCGAGATCTTCAAAGGCGACAACCTTGGCAGACTTGATCGCTTTAGATACCAGGTAGGCAGCGCCACCGACGGCAATCAGGTAAACGGATTTGTGTTTGCGAATACTCTCAATGGTAGCCTCTCCACGTTCAGCCTTGCCAATCATGCCGAGAAGGCCTGCTCGATCAAGCATCATGTCCGTAAACTTATCCATTCTTGTTGCAGTCGTGGGCCCTGCCGGCCCCACCGCTTCTGCACCAACCGCGTCTACCGGTCCCACGTAATATATGAAACGATTATGGAAATCAACGCCATTGGGTAATTTTTCACCTCTTTCGAAATAATCGGCAATACGCTTATGCGCAGCGTCACGCCCGGTCAGTATCTTTCCGCTCAGTAACAAAGTCTGGCCCGGCTTCCATTTCGCGATTTCATTCAGATCGGTTTCTTCGAGATTGACTTTAAGAGTATCGCTGCCTGGCTCCCAGGAGACCTCTGGCCACTCAGCCAGTTTAGGTTGGGCGAGGTGGGCTGGACCAGATCCGTCCAGGACAAAGTGTGCATGGCGGGTGGCGGCGCAATTAGGGATCATCGCCACAGGTAATGATGCGGCATGAGTAGGGTATTGGTTTACTTTGACATCCAATACGGTGGTTATTCCCCCCAAACCCTGGGCGCCGATTCCAAGATTGTTCACCTTTTCGAAAAGCTCTAGGCGAAGCTCTTCTGCGGCATTGTTTGGACCTCGTGAGATCAGGTCTTGTATATCGATGGGTGCCATTAGCGATTCTTTGGCCATGACCATTGCCTTCTCTGCGCTGCCGCCCAGACCAATCCCCAAAACCCCCGGTGGACACCAGCCGGCGCCCATTTTAGGCACTGTTTCAAGCACCCAATCTGCCACGCTATCACTTGGATTCAATATCGTGAACTTGCTTTTATTTTCTGAGCCCCCGCCTTTAGCAGAAACCGTTATCCCTAATTTATCGCCTGGCACCATTTCGACATGAATAACTGCCGGAGTATTATCAGCAGTATTCATGCGTTTTCCCACAGGCGGATCAACTATAGAAGCTCGAAGAGGGTTGTCTGGATTCAGATACGCTTGCCGAACGCCTTGGTTGATCATTTCATCCAATGACATGTTCGTTTGCCACTGGACCTGCATGCCAACCTTAACAAATACAACCACGATACCGGTGTCCTGGCAGATAGGTCTTCGGCCTTCCGCGGACATTCGTGAATTAATCAAAATTTGAGATATGGCGTTCTTTGCGGACTCAGATTCTTCTCTTAACCATGCACTATGCATCGCCTGAATAAAATCCGGCGAATGGTAATACGATATATATTGCAGACTATCCGCAACACTTTGAATAACGTCTTCTTGACTAATGATTGTCATTGTAGAGCGCTATGTAACACTGATTGAAACGTTTATCGACTTCCATTTGACAATCGGGTGGCAGAGCCCCAGTAGTGTGAATACGATTGATCAATTCCCGATTATTTAGTAGTTCCTGCTCAGAAGCTTTTCCCATTGCATTGGATAGTCGACCTATCTGCAGCGCCATACGTTGTTTGGTATAAGTGGTGGGTGAGTCGACTCCGGCGTTGATCTCAAGCTGCAGCAGGTAACCGTTCACGAGTTCGAAATTGCGGGTGAGAATATCTTCGAGTTTTCGACGCTGGCTGGAATCTGTTGCCGCCGTGACCGCTTGGTCCAATCTCGCTTGCATGGCGGAATGCAGGCTTTGTTCGATCGGACCCAGTTGTTGCCAACATTTATTAATAGAATCTAAATCGAGGGCACAATGCTCAAACACTTGTCTTTCGATAGCGCTGCACAGCGCTGCACAATCAAAAAGCACCTGGTCATTTTTCGATTGATCAGCTTGTTCTAGCTGAGCCCTGAGCTTGCGCGCTTCGCCTATCGCGTCACCGAATCTCTTTTCAATTTGCTTCGCGTTTGCTTTCGGGGCCCGACCTGACTGAGACCAGCGATCAGTCCACTGATTGATCTGTGTAGTAAGAGCCGCTGCTTCAGGATATTTTTCCTGAACCTTTGCTTCGATTTCGCTACAAATTTGCTGTTTGATTTCTAGCTGTAGATTCAACTGTTGATCGAATGCTTTCTTGGATTGCCTCGATTTTTCGTACACCGCGTCGCATGCTGATGTGAACTGTTTCCAAACCGTCTGTTCCTGTTTGCGTCTGCCAGAAACAGTTACCAGCCATTTCTTTTTAAGTGGCTGTAACTCTGCTATGGCTTTACGTGTATCCTCCAAGTCAACCAGTCTGTTTATTTCAGCAACTAGCTCCTGGCGCTGATTCAAGTTTCTTTTACGTTCTCGATCTAATGGACCTTCAAATTTTTCGATGATCTTTTCGAATCTTCGATTCGATGGCTTCCGGTCTTTGTATTCTGCTGGCCCCAGTTTGCGCCAGCGTGAAACCTGCTCGCGAACATTTTTTTGAATATTTTTCCAGTTCGGCTCTCGCCAATCTGTTTTCTCGTACTCATTTTCCAGAAATTCGCAGATATTAAGTCGGCTACGGCTTGATTCTTCCCGTTGCTTGCGCTGAGTCTCAAACAAGGCTTTGCATGGCTCATACGCCGCAGTACAGGCCTGGTCAAACGTCAGATAAAGCTTTTTGTTACCACCTTCGCCAGTATTGTCCCACTGCTTCCACTGCTCTCGGGCCTGTTTGATTCGGGTGGCAACTTTTTCCAGATCCGTCTCCGAATCGTGGATGTTCTGAATTTCTTTGATAATCTTTTCACGTGCTTGCACAGTGCCCCAGTGGCGCCATGAGGCAAGCTTTTTAATTTTGGGCTGAAATGCCTCGAGTTCACCAATAATTTTCTGACGCCGTTGACTCGATAGCCCTTGAATGCGGTTGAGTTTGGAGATGATCAGTTGTTCCAATTCCTGCGAGCTTTTCAGGTCGTCGGCTGATAGCGCGGTCTTTAGTCGCGCAAGGCCTTGCTCAATTTCAGCATAACGACCGTTGCGTTCTTCAACCTGTTGGTGGATTCGTTCTCTAAGGACTTCAAACCCCTTTTCAAGCTTGGCTAGCGCGGAAATATCAACCTTGTTATCCTGCTTAAGGGAGTCCCACGATTTCCTTAAATACTTTGCTCGATGCTCATCGATAACTTTATTACCATTAAGCAACGATTCCAAATGGTTGAGTAGATCTTCAGTGTGGTTTTTAGGGGCAGTCGTCAGCGAAGTACCAGAGACTTCTTCATTCGCGGATAACTTGTCAGGTTCCATGCATTTTTCAATTGGTTTGTCGTACAATCTCGCTACGCCGGCGAGCAACATGATGTTATTCTGATCCGGCTATTGATTACATATTATAACCTTTAGCCGGCGCGGGGCGCGAGTTACAGGACCACATACATTGTCCGGGTAATGAGGCACATTTACATCGAGGATTATCTAAGAGGTCTGGCGCTTGCGGCGGTATTGCCACTGGCACTGCTATTGATCGTGGTGCGACCCGCGATGGCAGATCATTTGCTGCCAGAACACAAACTGCGATGCAGCGCGAGTTTTCCATGCCCCCCAGAGATCCGCCGACGTGTAGACTTTTGGATTCAGGTGTTCAAGGGTTGGGACAAGGGCAAAGCGATACTCCACGATCCCAATGCACCGGAACGGGTCTACATGGTCATCGATACCGGGCGAGGATGCAGCAGTATGGTTTCCAGGCGGATCAAATCCAACCGTAAGACCATTACCGATTCGCTCAACGCCTTAGCAACCAATCTTTCTAATGGCCGTAAGGTCACTAACAAACGGCAGCGCCATCTATTGACTCTTTTTCCATCGCAGAATGCAAAGGAAATTCGCAGTGCGGCTAAGAAGATACGCTGCCAGAGTGGTGTGAAAGACAGTTTTGTAAAAGGCCTCAAGCGTTTTAATCAGTATTCCAGTATGGTAGACCGGGTGTTGCTGGAAAATGATCTTCCTCCAGAAATTCGGTATTTGCCTTTCGTAGAATCTTCATATAATCCTGCGGCGTACTCCAAAGCGGGTGCTGCCGGTCTGTGGCAGATCATGCCAGCAACCGCTCGTTCTCTGGGCCTCGAGCTCAATGCCACCGTAGACGAGCGTCTCGATCCTGAGGCGGCGACCAGGGCGGCCGCAAAATATTTCCGAAATGCAACAACCACGCTGACCAAGGCCTCGCTAGAGAAAAAGCCAGATATATCGCCTGCGGAAATAAATCCATTCGTGATTACGTCCTATAACTATGGAATTAATGGAATGCGCCGGGCGATTAATAGAGTTAGCCCTGACTACATGCAGGTGCTGAACCGCTACAAATCGCCTAGCTTTCAAGTGGCAGTAAAAAACTTTTACGCCAGTTTTCTTGCGGCTAAGCATGTGGCCACCAATGCCGACAAATACTTTGGCACTGTTGTGAGCACTGAACCAATTCGCTACCAAACTTTGGTGCTGCAGCATGCCACTTCAATTGACCGAATTTACAAAGTTTTTGATCTTAGCGACAAGGAGCTTAAACCACTGAACCAGCCGTTGACACGATTTATTTGGAACGGTTGGCGCCTGATACCGGCTGGTTATCGATTGAGGCTGCCCCTCCATAATGATAAATGGGAGCAGGAGATTGCCAGACTCAAATCCCTTAAACCGGAAAAGGGCGTCCCAGGGGGCGATAGTTACGTGGTAAGAAGAGGTGATACCGCTTGCGGTGTGGCCAGAGCACTGCGGGTAAACTGCAGTGAACTCATAAATGCCAATGGATTAGGCAGGAGTGCAATGATTCGAATTGGCCAGAAGCTGGTGATACCAAGACAAGCTGTGGCTGGGGGTACGGTGATTGCAGCAAGTACTCAGGCAGCTGCGGGAGCAAAGGATGCTGTGGAAAAAATCTGGGTTGTGAGACGAGGCGACACCGCCTGCGGCATTGCCAACCGAACGGGGGTGAGCTGTCGTGAGTTGATCAGGGCGAATCAGCTTAGCCGAAGCGCCAAAATTTATATCGGCCAGAAACTGGTTGTGCCGCGAAAAGACTATCTGACAGCTAGTTCAGCAGGACTCAACGCGGACAATCGATATATTGTGCAAAAGGGCGATGCAGCATGTGTAATTGCGGCTCGATTCTCTGTCAGCTGTCGTGAACTGATTCGAATCAATAAGCTCAATAAGAGGGCTACTATTTATCCTGGTCAGAAACTTAGAGTGCCGGGATATCAAGCACCAGCGACCTCCCAAACAGCCGTCCAGCTGGCCAGTGCAAAGCCTTCAGCATCAGAGGTGGGGAAGAGGGCGTCAGTGCAACGCGAGCCAGGTCCTGCAGTATCTAATAATCAACTTATTAATCTGCTCGACACATTGCCCGACCTCAGCATACGTGTGGGCAGCGAAGGTGGTGAGCCGGTGTATTATATTTTCGTCGAAGTGGATGAAACCCTGGGGCATTTTTCGGATTGGCTAGGGTTAGGCGGATCCAGCACACTGAGAAAAACTAACCGGCTCAAGTCAAGTACTTCTCTCAGGTTGGGTCAAAGAATCGTATTGCCGCAAATTACGCCACAAACCGTGGCTCGATTTGAGCAAATGCGTTTGGAGTACCACCAGGTTCTGAGTGAAAAACTCAAGGAGAACTACCGTTTGGTGGGGATTGATAATTACGTAATAAAGGCGGGAGAGTCTCTCTGGTATATGTCAAAGCAATTTGGATTTCCGTTGTGGTTAATCTATAGACTAAATCCTGAATTGCGTTTAGCACCCGGATTGTCAGCGGGTCAGACTATCAAGTTGCCACGTCTACAGGCAATATAATCTATCGTCAAGCTACCGCTACTCAATGGGCAGTGCTGGGTCATCGGCCCACTCCGACCAGGAGCCTGCGTACCCTTTTACATTATTGAATCCCAGCGAACGCAGCATCATAAAGCTGTGAGAGGATCTCTGGTGGGTCTGGCAATGAGCTATTATTTCCTTGTTTCGATCGAACCCACGTTGCTTTAATAGATGATTGAGTTCATCTGGTGATTTTAATTTTCTATGGTTGTCAGTGTCGATTGTGTCGAGCCAGTTAAGGTTGACAGATCCTGGAATCCTGCCACGTCGGGCGGAAGCTGATTTCATACCATGATGTTCTTCTGGAGTCCGCGCATCAAGAATCTGAGTATTCGGGTCTTCGAGCGATTCAAGCACGTAGCGTTTACTAGCAATTACCGAGGAGTTGGGGCGAGCAATCCAATCGGAAGCCATTACGGATTCGGCACCTTTTCGAAGGGGAAGGTGCTGCGCAGCCCATGCGGTGAGTCCACCATTTAAATAGGACTGATTGTGATGTCCCATGGCTTCCAGTACCCACATCATCCGTGCCGCTCGAGTGCCAGCCTCGTCATCATAACAAACAACATGCAGTGATTTTGTAAGCCCGACATTTTGAAAGGTCTGCTCAATGACGTCGATGTCGGGTAGCAGTCCAGCAGCGGGCTTGCTACCTCGATTCAGCATAGAGATATCGAGATAAACGGCTCCCGGAATATGCGCTGCAAGATACTGTTCGCGCTTGCCCAGACAAACAATTCTTATGCAGTCATCATCGAGGTGATTTGCCAGTGTATCTGGTTCGAGTAGGTAAGGTAGTGTGGCGGCGGACATCAGTTAAAATCGAATCTTAGAACCAACGACATTATATCCCTTTCCCAATAACCTATGAGCGCACATATAAGTAGCAGGCCGCAATTTGCGCTGGACCAGTGGAACTTCTTACTTGGCAGCCCCAGTTGCACTGGCACTATACGCGTTCAGCCAGAAGATTTTAAGGTAGAGGAATTACTAGGATTTGAACCGAGCGGTGAGGGGGATCATTTGTGGGCAAGTATCAGCAAGCGGAGTATGAATACCGTTGAGGTTGTGTCGTTGATTTCGAAGGCAGTTGGCGTCAGGCAGCAGGATGTGGGGTTCAGCGGCCAAAAGGATCGAAATGCCATAACCCGCCAGTGGTTCAGTATTCCAATTAGAAACGATCGCGATAAGCTAAGCAAAACCGTTGAAGATTTTGTTAGTGACCATTCTCAGCTCGAATTGATTACTCTTTCTGCGCAGCCGAATAAACTAAAAAGAGGGGTACACCGCGCAAATCGATTTCAAATCCGGGTCAGAAATTTCAGTGGAGATGAGGCGGAGATGGAATTACGATTACGTACAATCAATCAAGAAGGTGCGCCGAATTATTTTGGTCCGCAACGCTTTGGTCGGGGTGGAAATAATCTGAATACCGCGGGCAGTTTATTTCAAGGAGAGAGATTAAAAATCAACCGTATCGCGAGAGGAATGGCGCTTTCCGCCGCACGCTCATGGGTGTTCAATCAGGTGCTTTCGGAAAGGCTCGCTCGCTGGATCTGGAACGAACCGATACTTGGAGACGCGATGCAGCTAGATGGTAACAACGCGTATTTCATCCACGATGGCTCGGATCTCTCAGTTGTTGATAGAATAGCGCGTCACGATCTGCACCTTACGGGCCCCTTATGGGGGCAGGGCGAGGTGCCGACAAAAGGAGAAGTAGCTCAGTTCGAATCCAAGGTGGTTGGGAATATTCCGCTACTGCCCGAGGGGCTGGCGCATTTTAGTATGCGCCAACAAAGACGCGCTCTCAGGTTAATTCCCCAAGAGTTGACCTGGAGTTTTGAACAGGGCAATGAAATTCGCCTGGAATTTGTGTTGCCTAGTGGATCCTTTGCTACTGCGCTGTTGAGAGAAATTTTGATTTTCAATGCACAATAGTATGCATAAAGTTGGGCTCATCGAACGATAACTTTCATGTTTAAACAAAAACTCAATATAGCGTGGCGTAAGCGGAATTCTCTTCTGTGTGTCGGCCTTGATCCGGATCCAGACAAGATCCCTTCTTCAATTGTCGGATCTGACCGTTTATATCTGTTTAATCAGAAAATTATCGATGCCACCGCGCCCTGGGTCTGCGCCTTCAAACCGCAAATCGCTTATTATTCCGCCGTCGGCGCTGAGCATGAACTTGCCCAGACTATCGATTACATTCACAAGCACCACCCTGGCGTGCCGGTCATTTTAGATGCCAAACGTGGTGACATCGGGGCGACCGCAACCATGTACGCCCGCGAAGCATTCGAACGTTACCATGCGGACGCGGTAACCGTGAATCCTTATATGGGCGGAGACACTCTGGAACCGTTTCTGTCTTATGCTGACAAAGGAGTGGTCATACTGTGCAGAACATCTAATCCTGGTAGCGGGGATATCCAGGCCCTGGAGACCCCCGAAGGTTCGATAGCATCTCTGGTAGCTCGCATGGCGGTTGAGCGTTGGAATAAGAATGACAATGTGGCGCTCGTGGTGGGCGCGACTTATCCGGCGCAGATTGCAGAAATCCGAAAACTTGTTGGTGATATGCCCCTGCTGATCCCGGGTATAGGTGCCCAAGGGGGTGATCTACAGCAAGTGTTAGATAGTGGCCTGGATCAGGCCGGCTATGGGCTAATGATAAATGCTTCGCGTTCAATCATCTATGCTGGACAAGCAAAGGATTTTGCCCAACGTGCCGGAGCGGAAGCCAGGCGATTATGTGAAGAAATTAACTCGTTAAGGCGCTGACTGATGTCCACTTTACTGAACTACGATACCCGCTATCCATCGGTGGCGGATTTGAAGACGCGAGCTAAGAGGCGGATTCCAAGCTTTGCATTTGATTACGTTGATGGTGGTATTGATCAGGAGCACGGGAAGCGTCGTAATCGTAATGCGTGGCACGAAGTTGAGTTGACGCCTCGTTATCTACTAGATGTTTCTACTGCGGATCAGACTTCGATAATTTTTGGGCATGATTATGCGATGCCTTTTGGCGTGTCCCCGGTCGGTCTTGGCAATATGATGTGGCCTGGGGCGGAACTGGCGTTGGCAACCGCTTCCCAGAATGCGAACATTCCATATATTCTCAGTACCTTCAGCACTACAGCGCTGGAAGAGATCGCCAAGGTAGCCCCTGACGTATGCTGGTTTCAACTCTACGTGCCAGAGAAAGTTGAGGTGATGAAAGACCTGCTGGGTCGTGTAAAAGAAGCAGGATTTAATGCTCTGGTCGTGACATTAGATATTCCGGTTGGTGCAAAACGTAACCGTGAACTCAAGAACGGACTGAAACTGCCGTTTAGTTTTACACCACATATTGTTTGGCAGGCGATGACACACCCCGTTTGGTCCATAGAAACCTTGATTCATGGACAACCAGATTTCGTAAATGTGCTTCGTTACAAAGAAGGTCAAAATGAAGGTTTGGCGCAGTTTATTACTAATTTCAATATGCACGGTGTGACCAGGGAAAGGGTGGAAATGATAAGAGAGCTTTGGGACGGACCTTTGGTCCTGAAGGGAGTGCAGTATGAGCCGGATTTACGTGACGCCATCGATCTAGGTATCGATGGCGTTATCATCTCTAATCATGGCGGTCGGCAGCTCGATGCTGCACCGTCTTCAGTTTATAGCCTGAAAAATTTGTCGCTCGAGGCAAGGGCGAAACTCGAGGTCATGGTTGATAGTGGAATCCGCACCGGCATGGATGTTGTGCGCGCTAAAGCACTCGGCGCTAGTATGAGTTTTTCTGGTCGTTCCTTTTTTTGGGGCATGGGTGCGATGGGGACAAAGGGCGCTGACCAGGTGATTAATATATTCAAAGATGAGATTGATAGAACTCTGAAGCAACTTGGGTGTGGGTCTATTGCGGAAATGGACCGCAGCTGGCTTAAAGAATAGTCTAGTTTTTATTTTACCGCGTTCGCCGTATCCGTTCGGACTAAAAATGTCTCGTCGCATTTAGTGCTACGACCTTGTTTTGATGAAAATAATTGAGATCCTTTTTCCAGTGTTTACATTGGTATTGGCGGGATATGTGTACGGGAGGATGTATCAGCCAGGATTGCGTGGAGTGAATCAGATGATCCTGTTTGTGTTCGTGCCGGCGCTGGTTTTTGACGTCATGTCGCGTAAGGATTTCCAGGTGATCGAGTATCAATGGTTGGCGCTCGGAGGCTTGGCCGTGGTGCTGGGATCGGGCTTGATAGCCTGGCCTGTCGCCAGACTGATGCATTACCGGATCAGGGCGTTTTTACCGCCGATGATGTTTAATAATTGCGGCAATCTCGGCTTGCCGCTGGCGCTGCTGGCCTTCGGTGACGCGGGGCTTGAAGCAATGGTGGTGTTGTTCCTGATTAGTAACGTGTTGCACTTTACTTTGGGAACATGGATCTTTGGTGGAATCGTGTCGTGGAAAGAATTTTTCATCAATCCGGTTAATATTGCAACGTTTGCCGGATTGGTGGTGAATTTTGCGCGAATCGAGATTCCAGGATTTGTGTTGCAGCCGATTTCCATGCTGGGTCAGATCGTGATTCCGTTCATGTTGTTCTCCTTAGGCGTACGCATGGTAAATGTCGAAAGTTCCCATTTGCGCTCCGGGATAGTGGGTGCTTTAATTTGCCCGCTAAGTGGAATCATCCCTGCGATACTAATCGGATCGTTTATCCCCTTAACTAATTTTCAATTTGGTCTCTTGATTCTATTCGCCGCATTACCGCCAGCGGTGCTGAATTTTCTGTTCGCTGAACAATATGATCAAGATCCAGAGCTGGTTGCCTCGCTAGTGCTTGTAGGGAATGCGATGGCGTTATTGGTAATTACGATTGTGCTTTGGTGGCTGGTTTAGTCTCAATAATTCTGTTTGTTGTTTAAATAGCAGGTTAGTAATTTGCGCTGTTGTTCTGACAGGTTCAAAGCAGACTTACAATGAAACGTCGTGGTTAATTCATTATCAACTTTGCTAATTTGTCGATAGACTGCATTACAGGTTCTGGTTCCAATTGCGCCATTTCCGGCTCGATAAAGGTGATTTCTTGGCGTGTGGGATACAAATACCAGCACATAAATAGCTCGGCCCAGATCTCGCTAGTGAGATCTGGTGTGCAAGGGGGTGCACCAGCCCTAACACGATCAAGCAATCTGCTCCAATGCCACTGATGGCGCACGCTCCCAACCAATCGAAACTGGCGCAGCTCCCAGTGACCCAGAAATCCCTTGCCACGATGGCTAATCAGGTCGAATTTGCGGGCAAAGGCGTGGCCGAATTCGTGGAACAAATCTTCCTCAGGGCAGGTGGAGTATAGGTTCAGATAGATGGTATTAGCATCAAGTCTGCCAACTGTTTCGCCGAACTGATTGTAGAGTGGGGTCGTCTTCCACACATAGATTGAAGTCCAGGGGTGGACCTGGACCATTACCCAGTCCCCCACCCAGCGTTGTGCCAAGGCCATCAGTGAATCGATGTGTTGGCTGCCGGAATCAATCAATGCGTTGACGTTTTAATGACGTTGTTGGTGATAGTATCAATTTTCAGAAAATCCGGCATTGGCTACTCCGGATCAATTTATCCGAATCGTTCAAGAGGAAATGCAATGACCATATCAGTTGGCGACAAGATTCCCAGCGTAGAACTGGCAGTGATGGGCAGTGATGGCCCGGAAACCATCAATACCGATGATATTTTTAGCGGAAAAAAGGTAGTCCTGTTCGCGCTACCTGGAGCGTTTACGCCTACGTGCTCGGCGGCCCATCTACCTGGTTTCGTGGTCCATCATGATGCGATCAAAGCCAAGGGAGTGGATACTATAGCCTGTCTTTCGGTCAACGATGCCTGGGTCATGGATGCCTGGGGAAAAGCGCAAAATGTCGAAAACACAATTCTGATGTTGGCCGACGGTAGTGGAAATTTCACAAACGCCGTTGGGCTCGATGTCGACCTGACAGCGCGCCACTTTGGAGTTCGGTCTCAGCGTTATTCGATGATTGTTGAAGACGGTGTGGTGAGTCACCTGAATGTCGAGGATGGGCCTGTATTTGAGGTAAGTAATGCCGAAAAAGTTCTTGATTTGTTATAACCCGAAGCCAAATCAGGCTTTTTTTGATTATGGAATCGAGACTTAGTCTCAGGCGCTATAATATGTCTCAAGTACATTTCAACGATGTTGTGGAGCCCGGTCGATGATTTCTCGTATTCTCCTTTTTCTCGGAACAAACCTGGCGGTGATGTTAGTTCTCAGCGTCGCGATCAGAATATTTGGACTCGATCAATATGTAGGAGGTGGTGCCGGGAGCATGCTGCTGTTTGCCTTTATTTTTGGCATGGCTGGTTCTTTTATTTCCCTTGCGATGTCAAAATCCATGGCGAAGCGTTCAACCGGCGCTCGGGTGCTCGAAAGCCCTAACAATGAGACCGAAGCGTGGCTGATGGAAACTGTGCGCAAACAGGCAGATACGGCGGGCATTGGTATGCCCGAGGTGGCGATATTCGATACACCCCAGGTTAACGCATTCGCAACCGGAATGAATAAGAATGCGGCACTGGTTGCGGCCAGCAGTGGACTTTTGAATAGCATGACCCGTGACGAAGCCGAGGCGGTAATGGCGCACGAGATCAGTCACGTAGCGAACGGCGACATGGTTACGCTTACTCTGATACAGGGGGTACTAAATACCTTTGTCATTTTCTTCTCTCGTATCGTTGGAAATATCGTCGATAAGGCCATTTTCCGAAATGAACGCGGCTATGGTATCGGTTATTTTATAACCACAATGATCGCCCAATTTGTACTTGGAATCCTGGCCTCAATCATCGTGATGTACTTTAGTCGAATCAGAGAGTTCCGAGCCGATGAGGGCGGTGCTAATCTGGCAGGGAAGCAGAAGATGATAGATGCGCTTAGGAGACTCCAGGCCCAACATGAACCTGATCAGTTACCTGACCAACTTGCTGCATTCGGTATTTCTGGAGGAGGGGGTAACGGTCTGAAGCGACTATTCCGCAGTCATCCTGACCTGGATGAAAGAATCGAGGCGCTGCAGGGGCTCGACTCTACAATTAATCGCTAACCTGCCTGTCTATATTACAGCGCCGCCTCAAAAGTCGGAGCCATAACTTGCACTAGCGAATTGAATCCATTCCGGGGATACTCTTAGAGAATTTTTGATTTGCCAGAGGTCTTCATGCTTTGATCCGGGCTAATCCAGAAATTTCTTTTACTTTTACAGGAATCTCGATGGAACTCACTCTCGAATCTGCATTCTCCCCTGGTGGAATGGTTGGTAATGCTTCATATGTCTTGCTGATCTTGTCCATGGCCATGCGTCGCATGTTTATGCTCCGTGTTTTAGCAATTCTATCTGGGCTGGCTGGGATCGCCTATGACGTAATCTGGTTGCGAGATCCCGTTGGTACTTTCTGGGAATCCTGCTTTACCTTCACTAATCTTGTTCAGTGGTTGTTATTGATTCGTGACGATCGCAAGTTGAGACTAAATCAAGAAGAGAAATATCTATGGCAGAAATTCTTTCCCAATTTACGGCCAACGGAGTGTAAAAGGTTGCTACTGGCTTCAAAACATATTGAAGGCCAGGCCGGAGAACGGCTAATTTCCCGCGGACAGCCGGTTGATCATATCTATATGCTTCTGTCTGGTACGGTTGACATTAAGCTAGACGGTACTAAAGTTTCCGAATGTGGACCCGGTGATCTACTGGGTGAAATGAGTTTTTTAACCGGTGATCCTGCTACCGCGGACTCTGTCCTTGCTACTAATGCAACATTACTGCAGCTTGAACAGAACAACCTAGCAACCTTAATCCAATCTTCTTCGGAACTCGGCCATTCGCTCAGTAGCCTGATCAGCCGTAATCTCGTTACCAAACTGAATAAACAAACACAGATCAACCTGTCAGGTCCCGCCTGATGCGATCTTTACAGCATGTTGTCCTGTGTTCGTGAGTCGTAAGGTAGAATGCCCGTAATCTGACTGCAGAAACTTGTGACGTTTCGACCTCATGAAACTTAAAGAGATAAAGACCTGGGTGACTGTTCCACCAACTGGTATCGGTGGTTCGTTCTGGGTGATTGTTAAGCTCACAACTGATAATGGGATAGAGGGGATCGGTGAGTGTTATGGCATTCCGGTTTCAGGAGATATCGCCTGCAGAATGGTGAATGATACTTTTGAACGGTTTATCGAAGGAGAAGATCCAAGAAATATTGAAACCATGTTTCGAAGAGTGTATTCCGCTGGTTTTACCCAACGTCCAGATGTTTCCATGATGGGAGTTTTTAGCGGAATCGAAATCGCGATCTGGGACATTCTAGGAAAGGTAAACGGGCAACCTGTTTACAATCTAATTGGCGGACGCTTTCATGATCGGTTACGAACCTATACCTATCTTTATCCCAAAAATCTCGGCCCGGAGGGTTCCACCCAAAGCAGTGCCCCTGATGTATATCATGATGGTGATGCAGCAGCGGAGCGTGCGCTCGAATACATTGATATGGGGTTTACCGCGATCAAGCAAGATCCGGCGGGACCATACAGCTTCCAGGGTGGCAGAGAATTGTCGCTGCAGGAACTCTCACGCAGCGAATATAACATCAAGCGTATTCGGGAGGCAGTAGGGGACCGAGCAGATATTTTATTCGGTACTCATGGTCAGATGACCACATCGTCCGCGATTCGCCTCGCTAAGAGACTCGAACCTTATGACCCACTCTGGTTTGAAGAGCCTTGCCCGCCGGACCAAATGGATGCAATAGGTACCGTAGCTGCTGCTACGTCTATACCGGTCGCCACCGGAGAACGACTCACCACTAAAATTGAATTTCATCAAGCGCTGAAGGCCGGCGTATCCATTTTGCAACCGGATATTGGAAGAAGCGGCGGTATCTGGGAGACCAAGAAAATTGCAGTGATCGCAGAATTGTTTAACGCCCAGATTGCTCCGCATATTTACTGTGGTCCTATTGCCCACGCTGCTGCCGCGCACTTAGCATTCAGTTTGCCAAACTTTCTGATCCTCGAAACGATCCAGACCAGTTTTCATGACGCGATACTGAAACATCCACTTGAATGGGATCAAGGCTATCTGATCGCACCTGCGGAACCGGGACTCGGAATCGAACTGAATGAAGAAGTATTAGAGGCACACCCATATGAGACAGGTGGCAGACTGCATCTTGAGATGTGTCAGACTCCGCTGGATTCAGCCAACAATAAAATAATTACTGAATTAAACTAGCAATTTCCACGGCGCGCGGTCGACATCCAGATTGTCTTGGTTCTATCGAAAGTTAAGTAATTGAAAACCAGCTCAGTTCCATGGTGATTCCGATTGAAAAACACAAAGCTGTAGCGGATGGCATATACTTTTCTGTCGTTATGCTGATATGGCTGAGAAACGTTGAGCAACAAGCAGCTGGGGCGGCGGTGGTGCTTGGGTGTTTTATATTTCTTTTAGTTTTTTCTAGGTTTTTTGCCTGGTTAACCAGCTGAGGATTTATGGAGTTTTTTGCTAGTGACCATGGACACGGGGTTCCTTCTGACTTGGCAGCATTTTTCTTCTGGTTGTTGTTTATCATCGAGATTATGTTGTTCGTGTTTGGCTGGAGTTTATATTGATCGATCATGTGCAAAATTACAGTTAAATCGAATAGAGAAAAAAAATGAGAGATTGGGTAAATCAGGCGATCAACCGAATCGAATCGGATTTCAAGAGATCGTCAGATACACATCTTCTAAAGGTTGAATTGCCTGCGCTCAGGAATGTCTCTTTGTATCTGAAAGATGAGTCTACACATCCTACTGGTAGCCTCAAGCATAGATTGGCCCGCTCACTTTTTTTATATGGCCTGTGTAATGGATATATTGATAAAGCGACGACGATAGTAGAATCTTCTTCCGGAAACACCGCCATTTCTGAAGCTTATTTTGCAAGGCTATTGGGTTTGCCTTTTATCGCCGTTGTTCCGAAAGGAACCTCACAGGAAAAAATCGATATGATTACCTTCTATGATGGTAAATGCCACTTCGTGGAACCAAAGGATATCTATTTCGAAGCAGGAAGAATTGCCAGCGAACTTAAAGGTCACTACATGGATCAGTTTACTTATGCGGAACGTGCAACGGATTGGCGAGGTAACAATAATATTGCTGAATCAATCTTCGCCCAAATGAGTTTAGAGCCCTCTCCGATACCAGGTTGGATCATTGTTAGCGCTGGTACTGGCGGGACATCCGCCACCATAGGTCGATTTATTCGTTATAAACGCCTGTCGACTCATCTTTGTATCGCTGATCCAGAAAATTCTGTATTTTTCGACTATTTCCAAAATGGAAATGCCGATTTAACTTCCACCCGCAGCTCACGAATTGAGGGAATCGGTAGGCCAAGGGTAGAGCCTTCGTTTATTTCCTCGGTAATAGATAGAATGATAAAAGTGCCGGATGAAGCTTCCTATGCAACAATTCACTTTCTCGAAAAATTATTAAATCGCCGCTGTGGTGGCTCAACCGGAACTAATCTATATGCAGCATTTCAGATCATCTCCGAGTTAGAACGGCACGATCAAGAGGCTAGCGTGGTGTCAATGATTTGTGACGGTGGCGAGCGCTATTTAGATACGTACTATAACGATAGTTGGCTCAAGGCAAATGGATTCAATATTGAGCCGTATATCAGTCAACTGGAAGAGTTTCATGAGACTGGTGTGATGCGCACCCATTGAGTAAGTCGGTTGAGTGTGTAAGGAAACTAATAAATGACCGTTTATATATCGTGACAATTGAATGGAGCAGGGCAAGCAGTAAAAAAGCAGTTATTACTGGGCGGATAAATTGCATATATATTGCAAGTGAACGGGGCGTTTATCGAACCTAGGTATGCCTCGGAGGATTAGAAGTAGATTTCGCACTCTCTGCTGGTATCAAGGAAAGAGCTGCCTTTCTCCCTTCATAGATTGCGAACGGCGCCTGTCTCGCCGCAACACTGTCTCCGATATTGATAGCATCAACATTTTTTTCAATCAAATCGCGCCACAACGAATCTTGTGCATCGTTTGTAGTTGCGAGGACTAGAGACTCGGCATAAATTAACGATTCAGACTGATCCAGTAGAGATAAAACTGTTGGTCCTTTACTTGTCCATTCCTTAATGGCGGATTCACAGATAAATTTTACCCCAAGGGATTTAAGTCTCTGACGCAACGGAAAGTCCGCGGCGGTACGTTGCAGCTCTTTGCCTATTAATGGATCCGGTGTGACGATTGTGACGGTGTACCCATCCTCAGCAAGTTTCCAGGCAGTGCCGCATCCACGCCAGTTGCCTCCCTCGTCCAATACGACGACTCTTTCACCAAGTCTGGCGGCGTTGCCCATCACATCTTCCACCGACCAGATGCTCCTTGGGTCATAGCCCGGTAATCGTTCGAATTGAGGCAATACTTTTTGAAACCCGGTCTCGGTCGGTAACGATCCGGTTGCGGTAATGACCTGGTCCGCCCCCAGGTTGATGACATCATCTGCATCCAAGGGGTTGTTATACATAATCTTAACGCCTAGTTTCTCAAGCTGACGCCGATACCATTCGATTAAGTCAATTATTTGGGCTCTGCGCGGCTGCAGACCCGCCAATCGGAACTGGCCTCCAAGCTTGTCGCTGGCCTCAACTAGCCTAACGTCGTGACCCAGCTCGGCTGCCACTCGCGCGGCTTCGAGCCCCGCCGGGCCTGCGCCGATTACCGCAACTTTAATTTTCGACCCTGTCCTCTCGAAGCGGTCACCTCCCCACTGATACTCTCTTCCTGCAGAGGGATTGACCAGGCAGGAGATCCAGTAATCACGATAGCGTCGCCCCCAGCACATCTGGTTACAGGACAGGCAGCCGCGCACGTCCTCCGGGTGCCCGGCCGCAGCCTTGTTGGCCAGATGTGGGTCGGCAATCTGACCGCGCACGATCGACACCATATCGGCCTGTTCGGCAGACAGTACCGACTCGGCATTATCTGGCGTTCGAATATGGCTCTCCGCCATGATCTTTGCGTGCCTGACCGTGGCTTTGAGCAGGGCAGGCAGGGCTAAGCCGAGTTTTTCTTCGTACAGGAAAGTCGGCATCAGTTTGTAGAAATCGAAATAACCGCCGGTGCCACAGGTGACATAATCCATCATCTGATCGCGGTCGTGTAGATCGATAATCTCTGCTAAAGCTTCGTTATGCAGCGCCACTTCGACGTCAGGTTCTTCGTTGATGCCTAAACCGACAATAAAATCGTCCCCGCAGGTTTTCCTTATTTGAGTCAGGATCTCGCGGGACATGCGTGTGCGATTCTGCAGTGACCCGCCCCATTTATCGGTGCGCTGATTGGACCACGGCGTCCAGAATTGATCGACCATCCCGTGGTATGCAGCCCAGACCTCAACGCCGTCGAAACCTGCCTGATGGCAGCGTCTCGCGGCCTGGACAAATCCCTGAATGGTTTCTTCGATTTCCGTTTCGGTCATGCAGTGGCTGCCATCTGAATCGTGATAGCTGGGCTTACCGGAAGCCGACCAATTGGGAAAGTACGAATTGTCGGCATCACCATGTTGGCCAACATGGTAAAGCTGCTGAAGAATGACTGCCCCTTCCTGTTTACAGGCGTCTGTGATTAATCGAAAAGCTGGAATTACGGCATCATCGCTAGGAAGAAAATTGCCTCGGGTCAATACAGCCGCAGGGTGCACTGGCATGGGTTCAACCACAATCATGGCGGCACCCCCGATTGCGCGCTCTCGGTAGTAACCCAGATGGCGCTCCCCAGGCATACCGTTTTCCGCCATATTTGCGGTATGCGCGCCAAACACAATGCGATTGCGCAGTGTTTTGTGTCTGAGCGGCAGTGGTTCAAATAGTCTTTTGTAAGATGTTGCCATTGAGAGTAGTGAAAGGTGTTATTTATGTTGATCGCTGTTGACTTCCAGCAATGCGTCCATCATTCGATCGGGAAGTATTCGTTTTAAAACTGACATGATCTTGGTCGGCGAGGTGACCCGGTATCGTACCCTGGCGCGCTGACATTCAAGCGCATGAGTTACTGATTTTAGAATGGCCTCTGGTGGCAGGGTAAAACGCGGTATTTCTGTTTGTTTGAGGCGTTTTTCGACACTTTTATAAATAATGCCGAATTCGCTGTTATCGCGGTCAATGTTTTGCCTGACCGTGCGGTAGGGGTTGTGCCTAAAGCGACTGGAAATAGGGACAGGTTGACCATAAACGCCGTTGTTCACCAGGCCGAATACCCGCCCCGGTTACAGTTTTCGGCGATGTACTCGAAGGCACTTTCCACGCTTGCCGAGTCGGCCAGATCGATATGGATGGTTTCCGGCCCTTGATCTTTGGGCCGATCAACGTCTTGTTGGTCCCGGCAACTGGCAATCACACGATATCCGCGCGACTTGAGACCAGCGGCTAAACAAGCGCCAATGCCGCTGGGGCACCCGGTAATTATAATGTTCTTTGTCAAATATTGATGCATCCAGGGGTTTGAATACTTCAATGATAGTATGAAACTATTATTATGTTTAAAACAATCAATTAGATTAATCATTCGGGATCGATATAATAGACCCATGCCGCTAGGCATATTCGATAAACGCTTAATCAGGAGTTTTTCAATGAGTTTAAAAGATTCAAAAACAGAACAAAACCTGAAGGACGCCTTTGCAGGCGAATCTCAGGCAAATCGTCGTTATCTCTACTTCGCTGCAAAAGCGGATATTGAAGGTTATAACGATGTGGCAGCGGTTTTTCGTTCCACTGCAGAAGGAGAGACCGGACATGCCCATGGTCACCTCGAATATCTGGAAGAATGCGGTGATCCCGCTACCGGTCTGCCCATTGGTGCTACTTCGGACAACCTGAAAGCGGCAGTTGCCGGTGAGACCCACGAGTACACCGACATGTATCCAGGCATGGCGAAGACCGCCCGTGGCGAAGGTTTCGATGAAATAGCCGATTGGTTTGAAACCCTCGGCAAAGCGGAACGTTCACACGCCAATCGTTTTCAAAAAGCCTTGGACGAGATGTAAAACAGCTTGGCACCGGTCGGACCATATGGTCCGACCGGTGCCATCTGACTTCACTTAATTCAATCTTACCTGGGAAAAAGATCATATGGCACATAGAGAAGGTAATCTTGAGGCCCCTACCCGGCATTCGCTGGATTGGAAAAATCCAGATTTTTATAACGAGCAGTCGTTATTCGAAGAGCTTGAACGGGTTTACGACCTCTGCCATGGGTGCAGGCGTTGCAACAGTCTATGCGCGGCCTTTCCTACTTTATTCGACCTTGTCGATGAGTCTTCAACCATGGAAGTCGATGGGGTCAATAAGAACGGGTCAAAGCGGGCGAAAAATTATTGGCCAATACCGACGCGGTAGGAAAACTCTCGACAATTCCAGTGGTTGTGAATGCAGTAAATTCAGCCAACAACGTCAAGTCCCTGCGCAAACTACTTGACAAAGCGCTCGGTGTTCATCCAGATGCCAAGCTGCCGGTATACGATGGCAAACCTTTAAGGAAGCGCATGAAAGGTCAGGGCGATGTGGGACAAAACCCTCAGGTGGCGGGTGAAACCACCGGCAAGGTGGCAATTTTCGCGACCTGTTTCGGTAACTACAACGAGCCCGATCTTGGGGAGGATCTGGTTCAGGTACTCCGACATAACCAAGTCCATGTTCGACTGGTGGATCAGGAGCGCTGCTGCGGGATGCCTAAACTGGAGTTGGGTGATCTAGCCGGTGTAGCCGCTGCTAAGGAAGCCAATGTGCCTGTGTTAGCGGCCCTGATTGATCAGGGGTGGGACATTATGGCACCAGTTCCGTCTTGTGTGTTGATGTTTCGTCAAGAGCTGCCGCTGATGTTTCCAGGCGACGAGCAGGTCAAGAAAGTTGCCAATGCAATTTATGACCCTTTCGAGTATTTAATGCTGCGTCACAAAGAAGGTGTGCTTAAGACCGAATTCAAGCAGTCGCTTGGCAAGGTGGCTTACCATGCAGCCTGCCACCAGCGTGTTCAGATGATCGGCCAGAAAACCAAACAGTGCCTGGAGCTTGTACCTGATACGGAGGTGCACACAATCGAGCGATGCTCAGGACATGATGGTACCTATGGCGTTAAAACCCGCTCCTATGATGCGGCGATGAAAATTGCCAAACCGGTGGTGAACCGAGTTAAACAGGCTGCAGCAGATCATTACGGAAGCGATTGTCCTATGGCAGGACGCTTTATTGAACACGGACTAGCAGACGGATCAGTGACTGAGCATCCGATATCACTGTTGCGCAAAGCCTACTTAATTTAAACTTTTTCTGGTTTCTGAGGTAAATTTAGAATGAACAAGCTCCATCGTGAAGATTTGATGACCCTCGAAAAGTACGCCCAGGAGCGACTGGATTTTCGAAAGCAGGTGATCGCGCATAAAAAGAACCGGCAAGTGTCTCTCGGCCCAAATGCGACGCTTTATTTCGAAGATCGCTTAACTATGCAATACCAGGTTCAGGAGATGTTAAGAATCGAGAAGATCTTTGAAATCTCCGGTATCGACGAGGAGCTGGAAGCCTATAACCCACTGATTCCTGATGGCACTAACTGGAAGGCAACATTTATGTTGGAATTCGAAGATGAGGATGAGCGTCGAGAGCAACTGGCAAGACTGGTTGGGGTCGAGCGAAAGATCTGGGTGCGCGTCGACAATCAAGATAAGGTTTATCCGATCGCTAATGAAGATCTGGAGCGGGAAACTGAAGACAAGACCTCGGCCGTTCATTTCCTCAGGTTCGAGTTAAGCGCTCCGATGATTGAGGCAGCCAAGCAGGGCGCCGACCTGTTCATGGGTGTGGAGCACGAAAACTATTCTCATGAAACTGGAGCGTTGCCTGAAAATACTGCTGGATCTTTAGTATCAGATCTGGCGTTGCGTCATTAGCGCATGATTCCGCGGTGACCCTTGCCGAGCTTCGGTATATTGTCGCGGTAGCGCAGGAGCGTCATTTCGGTCGTGCTGCAAAGGCCTGTTTTGTAAGTCAGCCTACGCTTAGTGTCGCGGTAAAGAAACTCGAGCAAGAGCTTAAGGTTACACTATTTGAGCGCGGAAAAACCGATGTGTTTCTGACCCCGATCGGTAAGCAGATCGTAGACCAGGCGCAGCGTACACTGGAAGCGGCTGGGCGTATCATTCAGATCGCAGCGGCCGATGACAATGCTTTGTCAGAGCCGCTCAGAATCGGAGTCATCTATACTATTGGCCCCTATCTTTTACCCAATCTGATCCCGGCTCTGCGAGAGCGTACGCCAGATCTTCAGGTGATAATAGAAGAAGGTTTTACAGCGGATCTGCGGGTGCGTCTTAAACAGGGTAGCCTCGATGCCATCATTCTTGCGCGTCCATTTACTGAACCTGGAATCGAAATTCGACCCCTCTATCGTGAGCCGTTTGTGGTGGTGCTCCCAAGCTCCCATCCGTGGGCTGCACGCAAATCTATCAAAGCCGATGAGCTTTCTAAGGAAACGGTGTTATTACTCGGCAAAGGGCATTGTTTTCGCGACCAGGTACTTGAAGTTTGTCCAGGTTGCCTCAGGGTAGGTGAGCAGGATGATATACAAAAAACATTGGAAGGCGGTTCCATTGAGACCATACGTCACATGGTCGCCAGCGGAGTAGGGGTCACGGTATTGCCTTGCAGCGCCGCAGGCGCGGAAGAATACTCAAGACGTTTACTATCAATCAAACGATTTTCCGGCTCAACACCTGCAAGAGAAGTGATACTTTCCTGGCGTAAAGGATTCCCGAGGCTTCAGGCCATCGACGCGCTTACCGACGCGATTCGTTCTTGCAAAATGAGCTGTGTAAAAATGCTCAAGCAGTAACTCGGGAAGGCCGCGATTCGCAATTTTTATGTCCTAGGTGTAGGCTACCGGGTTTAAAGTTTGTTAAAAAAAATACGAATGGCTACGCCAGTAAATGTTGCAGTCGTAGGAGTGGGGTACCTTGGGCGTATCCATGCCAAGATCTACCACAGCATGCCCGAAGTCAACTTAATTGCCGTGGTAGACACGGATCATTCCGCAGCAGGCGCAATTTCCAATGAGTACGGCTGCAGAGGCTTCGAGTCAGTCGATCAGCTTCTAGATTCGGACCAGGCGATGCAAATCGATGCAGTCAGTATTGTGGTGCCGACCAGTCTCCATTTGCCGGTTTCCGTGCCATTCCTGGAACGGAAGATACATATGATGCTTGAGAAGCCCATCGCCCCTTCAGTAGAAGAAAGCAGCGCAATCGTTGAGCTCGCCAATAAACACAACGTAATTCTCCAGGTGGGACATCTTGAAAGGTTTAATGCGGGGGTCATGAAACTTGCTGAATTAGCAGGAGATCCGAGATTCATCGAAGTACACCGTCTTGGAAAGTTTGTAGAACGAGCAACCGATGTGGACGTCGTGACTGATCTAATGATTCACGACATCGATATTGTGCTGTCTCTTGTACCTTCGTCCCTTAAGAATATTTCTGCGACTGGCACTAAAGTTATAACGGATCATGTGGACATTGCAAATGCGCGCCTTGAATTTACCAATGGCGCGGTGGCGAACGTGACCGCCAGCAGAGTATCGCGCAATCAATTTCGACGGATCCGAGTATTTGCGCAAGACCACTATCTTGGACTTAACTTCAGCGATCAGCAACTGGAGGAAGTTCGGACAGTTAAAACACATGACGGCTCTGAGTTCCCGGAGTTAATCGACCGCCAAATTAAAGTGGAACCGCAGTTGCCGCTCAATGCGGAACTGGCCCATTTTATTAGCTGTGTGCAGTGCGGAGAGCAACCGTTAGTGACTGGAGAAGCTGGACTCACCGCCGTCAAGGTCGCTGAAATGGTAAAACAGAAAATCTCAATATCAATGGAGCAATATTCATGACCAAAGAATTGTTTCGTGAAGACGGATACCTCAAAAGCTGCGAAGCAGAAGTTACCGATGTACTCGATAAAGGATTTGGTGTCGATCAGACGGTGTTTTACCCTGTGGGAGGCGGGCAGCCAGGCGATACTGGAAAATTTTTATGTGCCAACGGCTTGAGTGGTGAAATCGTAGATACTTATAAAGATAGAGAAAGTGGAGTACATCTGCATATGGTGGCGGAAGGAACTGCGCTGCCGGCAGTTGGCGATAAAATTACACTCACCATCGATTGGGAGCGCCGGCACCGAATCATGCGCATGCATAGCTGTATGCATATGCTTTGTGCAGCGGTTCCAGAGCCGGTAACAGGAGGGTCTATACGCGATGGCAGCGGTCGACTGGATTTCGATATTCCGGAACCTCCCGACAAACAGGCTATAGAAGACAAACTGAACGAGTTGATTGTTGCAGATCTACCCATGTCACTTAAATGGATCACAGATGCAGAAATGGATGCTCAACCGGACCTCGTGAGAACCATGTCAGTAAAGCCACCAAGTGGAAGTGGCAAGATCAGACTGGTGGAATTTTCTGGCGCCGACCTGCAACCCTGTGGCGGCACCCATGTCGCGCGAACTGGGGAGATAGGTCCGGTGCGGGTACAAAGTATTAAAAAGAAGGGAAAGCAAAATAGAAGGATAACTGTTGAGTTTGCCTGAACCGTGACCGCCATCTAGACTATTGGATTGCTCACCCAAACAAAGAAGAGGCTCCTCAGGTATCAGCATAGATTCCTTCGCTGTACTGCTTGCGTATCACTGCAGCCTGGTAGTTTTTTTATCAAATTCGATTATTTATGAAAATTTCATACATATAGGCGATCTCCAATTCATATGTTTTGCTCTCTAAGTAAGTCATCAATAATCCGTTGCATATGATCATAATGACTGCCTCGCCAGTAGATCTTTTTGCAGTCTTCACAAGCAGTAAATTTGTCCAACGTTTTTGACACTCTGTCTGGTAGTTGTTCGATAATCCGATCTCTAGGTATCGCACGGATAAGGCCGTTACACCGCATACAACGCGTAAAGGGTTTTACTGATCGATAAAGATCAAATTTCGAGAGAACTTCGCGAATCTGTCTAGCCGGCTTATCGTTGCGAATGAAATAACCGTGTGTGACTTTACTGCGTTTCAATAACCCATGATCGCGGGTGAGTAATATGCGTTTATTTCCGCAAGCGGCGATCTCGGCCAGCTCATCGTCTTTCCAGATATTGCTGTATAGCGTATCGAACCCGAGCAGACGCAGATAGCGGGCCAGCCTGCCAAGATGAGTATCCGACACAAAGCGAATTTTTCGCAGCGGTTCAGGTCGCAGGCGGGTTACATCTGAAATATCGAGCGCTTCGTACACAGGATATATACTGACTTGATCATCGGGTTGAACGATGTACGAAAATTCTACCGAATGCCCGTTGACCAGTATTAGATCTACCTCGGTATGTGGCACTCCGACAGATTCAATCATGTCCTTGATCGAATTACGCGGTCGGAAGGGGACGGTGAATTCTCGTTTCTTCCTGTTTGCAGAAAGAAAATCATTCAGTTCCTGATAAAATCGAAGGCTGACCTCTGACATCGCGAATTAGAAGTTTAGGATGTAGATATTGATTCAAATATACTCGTTGTGGTGAATTCACTTGAAGTGGATTTGAGTATTCACTTGCCCCATGCCTTAATACGATTAATCCAAGTAGGGATACGGAGCGTTTGACCCGGGATTGGCTTTATAAGGCTCGCTATTGCGTAAACAGGACTGTATTCAGCTTCAGTTCAGCCATTAAACCATCTAATAAACTTAATTTGAACGAAAGTGATGAGTACTGTGGTTGATTTAACAAAACGTAGCACGCTAAAGGTTATCTCCGTTTTCGCGGCGGCAGCCGCTGTGCCAGTATGGTCTGTCACTACGCTTATCAATAATCGGAATGGTAAGGAAAGGCTGGACATCAGTATTTATTATGAGTCCGGAAGTAACCACGGCACTGTAGTATTCGGTAATCCCACCAACCAGGATATTATTGTGAATGTGAACTTTGATGGTGAAGTAAGTGTCCCTGGGGGTATTTTAGATGTTCGCCAGCTGATGGTGGTCGGGTCGGTCCACATCAAACCCGGTTCAAGCAGGCGTTACCAGTTGCCAAAACTTGCGCGCACTGTCCGACCATTTGATGAGGCCCAAGGCTATCGCCATGGCGATCAAAGATTCCCTATCTCCGATAATGTCATTATAGCGAATGCTAACGTAACCAGTGACTACAAGCGCCTCAATGGTATTACCCCGGTTTTCTTGATCCGTTCTGTTTCGTAGATTTTTCTTTTGCTTACAAAAGTAAGATTCTTTCAGCTCAGTCAGTTACAGCTATTGTGACACCCGTCAGGGTCAAACCCGATTGCTGTTATGCTTTTTTAATGCATCTTCGGTCGCAGCCAATTGTTCCGGTGTATTAATGTTAGTAAACATCTGTTCTCGATCCCTAAATTCGACGATGGAATAGGGGTGCTGGGCATACCATCTATCTATTTTACGTTCACCGCTTTTAAGGAACGCTTGCATGCTTGGCAGCAACTGAATATGTATTAGAGCGTAAACCGGTTGTATCCGGTCAGCATCGGAGGCAACGACGAGCTTTACAGATTGCTCTTCGGCGACTTGCATCATCCTGACAGCATAATCTTTCGCGACAAAGGGACCATCACAAGGCACGGTAAGCAGCCACTCGGTATCGATTTTCGCGAGCGCGGCTGCCATGCCCGCCAGTGGCCCCTGGTAGTTTGAAAGAGAATCGTTGATAACCGGATATCCGAGCTTTTCATACTCATCCTGGTTACGATTGGCATTGATCAGGATCTTGGACACTTGTTCAGAAAGTTGGGAAGCGATTCGAGCTACGATGGATTTTCCGGCAACCTCTAATAGTCCTTTGTCCTGACCGCCCATACGCGTGGCGCGGCCTCCCGCTAGAATCACCGCTGTAATATTGTCGGCTTTCATAATCTAGCCGGTGTTCCGCATTCCGGCTGCGATACCGTTGATCGCCACTAGCAGGGCGTCGAACGCCTGTTCATCGTGGCTTTGTCTTACTCTGGATAGCAGCTCTACCTGCAACAGGTTAAGCGGGTCGACATAAGTGTTGCGCACATCCACTGAACGCCTCACTACGGGCTGGGTTTCCAAGGGAACCCTATGACCAGTAACCGCCAGGGTCATCTCCATGCTCTGTTGAAACATCCCCCTGAGCTCATTTCCGAGTGCCTGTAGATGAGGAGGCACCAGCCTCGCGTCGTAGATCGCTGAGACGTTTGGATCCGCTTTTGAGAACACCATTTCGATAGAGTCCATAGTGGCGCTGAAAAAGGGCCATTCCGCCTGCATCTGGTCAAGAACCGGCTTCTTGCCCTGATCTATGGCGTGCTTAAGGGCTGCGCCGACCCCTAACCATGCCGGCAGCATCAGACGGGTCTGGGTCCAGGCGAATATCCATGGGATTGCACGTAATGTTTCAATTCCACCCCCAGGCTTACGTCGAGTCGGGCGACTACCGATCTTAAGATTGCCGAGTTCTTGTTCTGGCGTGGCGGACCTAAAATACTCTACAAAATCAGTATGATGACGGATAATTCTATGAAACTCCATGAGAGATACAGATGCGAGCTCTGAAATTTGATCACGCCACACTTGCCTTGGAGCAGGTGGTGGAGCCAGAGTCGCCTCCAGTACAGAACCGATGTACACCTCTAGGGTTTCCATAGCCATACCTGGCAGGCCAAATTTTGCCTGGATAACTTCGCCCTGTTCCGTAACCCGCATAGACCCGTTTACCGACCCTGGAGGTTGCGCCAATATGGCTTCGTAAGCGGGCCCACCGCCACGCGCAACAGTCCCGCCGCGGCCATGAAACAGGGTCAGGGAAATATCATTTTTTTTAAATACCTCAACCAGCTTTTCCTGAGCCTGATACAGTCCCCAAGAGGCTGCGAGTTTGCCTGCATCTTTGGCTGAATCGGAATAACCGATCATGACTTCCTGCGCACCGTTGATGTAATTTTTATAAAAGGGGATCGAGAACAGCCTATCCATGCAGTCAGCCGCAGAGTCGAGATCGCTAAGCCGTTCAAACAGCGGCGCGATCCCCATTTGGTGTTGAAGCCGACATTCTTTCTGCAACAGCGCCACCTCCAGCACGTCTGAGGGAGTCGACGCCATTGAAATGACGTAGGTACCGAGGGACTCGGGGTTTTCCGCTGCCAGGGTCCGGAACGTTTGCAGGACGTCCCGTACTTCGTCCGAAGCCTGGTTTGGGTCGGGAAAACTGGAGGCAATCAATGGCCGCTTACTTTTAAGTTCCTTGATCAGGAAGGCTTGTCTTTCTTCTTCACCCCAATCAAGGTAGCTACCGATCTCGAGGTGACGAGTGATCGTATCTATCGCGTCCGCGTGGCGGGAAGCTTCTTGTCTGATATCCAGCTTCAGCAGAACAAGCCCGAACACGTCGAGCCGCCTAAGAATGTCGGTCAATCGGCCGTCTGCAATCATCTGGTTACCCGTTTCCACCAATGACCGATAGCAAAGCATTAATGACTCACGCAACTGGTCGGTATAGAGATAAATGTCACGTTCGGCTGCGGGCCGGCCTCGAGATTTTACGGAGCCCAGGTTTTCGAGAAGTTGGTTGTAGTAGCGGACAGTGTTACGCAGTGTTTTACGGACAGACTGAAGTAGTGTGCGGTAAGGCTCGCGGCGTTGCCCGACCAGCTGAGTTAACTCTTCACTACAGGTTCGCATAGAAAGGTCCCGTCGCAGATCATCGATTTCGTCATGAAACAGTTGTGCTGCACGAGCTCGCGACAGCAAACAGACTTCCTGCGTGATCGTCGGGGTAGCATTCGGGTTGCCGTCCCTGTCTCCGCCCATCCATGAACCGAACCGAATTGGGGCCGAGTTGAGAGGGAGGTGCTTTCCTGTGTACTCAAATAGCGCCAGATCCAGTTTACGTAAAACATCTGGCACCACATCCCAAAGAGTCTGTTCTACTGCAATTAATCCGTTCTTGGCCTCATCAACTGGCGTCAGCTGTTTGCGACGGACTTCGTCAGTCTCCCACACTTCCGAAATTGCCCGATGCAGTGCTAACTCAATTTGTTCACGTTCTAGTCGTGATAGGTCAGCGTGATCGCGTTGCGCCAATAGATTATTGATACGCAAGAACTTAGACGACACACTTCGACGCACGATTTCCGTCGGGTGCGCGGTCAACACCAGCTCGATTGAGAGCTGGCTGACATGCTGATGCAACATCTCTGGGGTAATCCCAGACTCGATTAATTTGCCGAATTGGGCTTCCAGAAAGCTGCAGGTTTCGTTTTTGTGGTTTTCATCCCCGGCTGGAGCAGCGGCGATCTGACGCCTGCGGCGAATCTGGTGATGCTGTTCGGCTATATTTGCTAAATTCAGGAATAAGGCAAATGCGCGAGCCAGTATGACTACCTGATCACTATCGAGCTCGGCGAGACGATCTACAAGTCGACTGGTATTTTCAATATTTCCACTACGCGCGTCTTTAGCCAGCTGGCGGATTTCCTCTACCAGCTGATACAGTGCTTCACCGTGCTGCTGCTTGATCGTTTTACCCAACAATGAGCCTAAAAGCCTGACGTCATTGCGAAGAGGCTGATCCTCCTCCTGCAATGAATAAAACTGGCTTAGCCTTTGGGCCTGATTAGAACCGGTCATGTTTAGCTTGATCTATCGGGCTCGGTATTCTAACCCAGCAGGATCAAGGATGATCTTTCCCCTACAGGGGCACAAAGGGTACAATCCGGGTCGCGATTCGGTTAAGAAATGAGGACTAACAGGGTTTGCCAAAAGACCCTTCAACCGATCGCCAGCCTCATTTATTTTCATACTCAATCTTTTTCCCAAATTAAATGCCTGCAGCTAATGCCAAGGATTGAACAATCCAGAATCCGTAATTTTGCGATTATTGCGCATGTAGATCATGGCAAATCTACCTTAGCTGATCGATTTATTCAGCTTTGCGGTGGGCTCGAGGCTCGAGAAATGAAGGAGCAGGTGCTCGATTCGATGGAACTAGAACGAGAGCGTGGCATTACTATCAAGGCGCAGAGTGTCGCTCTGAACTACCTGTCAAAGGACGGAATCGAATACCAGTTAAATCTGATTGATACCCCAGGTCACGTCGATTTTTCTTACGAAGTTTCGCGCTCGCTCAATGCCTGTGAAGGCGCGCTGCTGGTCGTAGACGCTGCCCAGGGAGTTGAAGCGCAAACGGTTGCTAACTGTTATACCGCGGTAGACCTGGGACTCACGGTTATCCCGGTGCTGAACAAGATTGATCTTCCTGCGGCGGAACCGGATAGAGTGCTCGAAGAAATCGAGGAAGTCATCGGAATCGACAGCACTGATGCCCTGGCGGTAAGCGCCAAAACTGGCCTTGGCGTAGAACAGGTACTGGAGCAGATTGTGACCTCATTACCAGCGCCGTCGGGAGACAGCGAAGCACCGCTCAGAGCGCTGGTGCTCGATTCATGGTTTGATAATTATTTAGGCGTGGTATCACTAGTGAGAATTATGGATGGGTTGCTGGGGGGGGCGCGCACCCGAATCCGCATGATGTCTACTGGACAGGACCATCAGGTAGAGCAGGTCGGTATATTCAAGCCCAAGGCCACCAAGGTGCAAGAGCTGAGTACCGGCATGGTTGGGTTTATGATCGCGGGACTTAAAGACATCAAGGCCGCCAGGGTGGGAGATACCGTAACACTTGCCTATAACCCTGCGTCGGAAGCGCTGCCCGGCTTTAAACAAGTCAAACCAACCGTATTTGCAGGCCTGTATCCAATCAACAGTGCTGATTTCGAAGCCTTTCGTGTGGCTCTGGACAAGTTAAGCCTGAATGATGCTGCGCTATCTTTTCAACCCGAATCATCTCAAGCGCTTGGTTTTGGGTTCCGCTGTGGTTTTCTCGGCATGCTGCACATGGAGATTGTGCAGGAACGGCTTGAGCGCGAATATGACCTAGAGCTCATCACAACCGCGCCAACGGTAGTGTATGAGATTCGACGAAAGGATGGCAAAGTGGTGTTTATCGATAATCCTGCCGACCTGCCTGATCCGTCAGCCATTGAAGAGATTAAGGAGCCATATATTCTGGCACGAATTCTCGTTCCTCATGAGCATGTCGGTGCGGTACTCACCCTGTGCATCGAGAAGCGCGGTATTCAGAAGAATATTCACTATCACGGGCGCCAGGTGATGGTTGAGTTTGACCTGCCGCTTAACGAGGTGGTAATGGATTTCTATGACCAGCTCAAGTCCGATACCCGCGGATATGCGTCACTTGACTACGAATTTATTGAAAATCGACCGGCAGATATGGTCAAAGTAGATGTTATGATTAACGGTGAGCGTGTAGATCCCTTGGCGGTTCTGGTGCACCGTGGCCAAAGCCAGTATAGAGCCCGGACACTGGTCAAACGCATGCGAGGTTTGATTCCGAGGCAAATGTTTGATGTCGCGATTCAGGCCGCGATTGGCGCCAAGATCATCTCCAGGGAGACTGTAAAAGCGCTCCGAAAGAACGTTACTGCCAAGTGTTATGGGGGCGATATTACTCGCAAACGCAAGTTGCTCGAAAAACAAAAAGCGGGTAAAAAGCGCATGAAACAGATCGGTTCGGTGGAAATTCCTCAGGAAGCCTTTCTGTCAGTGCTCAAAGTGGATCGCGAATGATCCAGGAACACGCATAAATTTAGGAATTTTTAGTGGACTTTTCTCTAATACTCTTTATCTTTCTCGTGGTGACGGGATTGATTTCGCTGGCCTATCGGTTGATGGTTGAAAACCGTGGGTCGACTGTGATTGAGCAAGCTACTATGGTGACAGAAGGAGATAGCGCTGAGCCACATCAACCTGTTCTGGTTGAATACGCACGAGCGTTATTTCCGGTCATTCTGATTGTATTTGTATTGCGATCATTCGTGGTTGAGCCATTCCGAATTCCATCGGGGTCGATGCTGCCAAGTTTACATATTGGCGACTTTATCCTAGTGAATAAATTCAAATACGGTATCCGATTGCCTATCGTCAATCAGAAAATTCTTGATTTAGGCGCCCCGGAACGTGGCGATGTGATGGTGTTTCGATTTCCAAATAATCCAAAGCTAAATTTCATCAAGAGAGTGGTTGGCCTGGCGGGGGATAAAATTGCTTATGTTGACAAGAAGCTGTATGTAAACGGAACTATGGTGACTGTGGTCGAAGATGGTGAATACGCCTATCAAGAAATCAGCAACCGCGGATATAGTGCGGATCAGTTTTTGGAGACCATAGACGCGTCAACGCACACCATTTTGATCGATGATAGGATCCGAAAAATCGATATGGAGGTTGAGGTGCCTGCAGGACATTACTTTGTAATGGGAGATAATCGCGATCACAGTAACGACAGCCGTTCCTGGCGATTCGTGCCAGAACAAAATGTTGTGGGCAAGGCGTTTTTCATATGGTTCAGCTGGAAGAGCGCCACTGGTGGCGGGGTTGACTGGAGTAGAATTGGTAATAGTATTCTTTAACCAGTCGATTAGTGGGTGTTCTCGACCCGCTCAATGCTGACAAGATATAAATCAGAGACGAAGACTAATGCGAAAACAACGAGGTTTATCAGTTTGGGGTTTTATATGGGCTGCAATATTAATTATTTGCATTTTAGTTCTTGGTATGAGGTCGGTACCGCCATATTTAGCTAATCAAAAGATCAATAACGCGCTCAATCTGTTGTCGGAAGAACGAGATGTAATGACATCGTCGAGAATTACGCTTCTGCGAAAAATGAAACGCAGGCTCAACATTGACTATGCGGATACTTACGTTAATCTAGATAAGGCATTTACAGTTAAGAATATAAAAGGTGGCCGTCAAATGACGGTAAACTACGAAGTGTTAGTGCCTATCGCATATAATGCATACCTGCTGTTCGACTTCAAAAATGAGATCTTGGTAACAAAAAATCCTAATGAATGATATAGGACGATTTGAGACCCGAATAGACTATATATTTAATGATCAGGAGCTGCTGCGCAGGTCTCTGACCCATCGTAGTTTCCGAAAAAAAAATAACGAACGGCTTGAATTTCTGGGTGACAGTATTCTCGGTTTCATTATCGCGGAATCTCTTTTCCATCAGTTTCCCAGGGCACCCGAGGGCGATCTCACAAAGATGCGCGCTCGCTTGGTACGTCAAAGTACGCTCGCTGAGCTTGCGCGCAAGCTCGGTATCAAAGAATTTCTTATTCTTGGCGAAGGTGAGCTAAAAGGCGGTGGTGCTGAACGTGATTCTATTTTGTCAGATGCGATTGAAGCAGTGTTTGGGGCGGTTTATCTGGATGGTGGATTCAGGAATGCTAAGACTGTTGTGCTGAAATTATTTGCGGAGAAGCTGCTTGATATCAATGCTGAGGATCTAAAGGACAATAAGACTAAATTGCAGGAGATGCTGCAAAAGTCTGAAAAACCGCTGCCAGTGTATGAGGTCATGAATAAAAGTGGCGAGGCGCATGATCTGACATTCGAAGTAAAGTGTGAGATCGAACACTCAGCCAGCCCATTTATTGCAGAGGGAAGAAGTCGTCGAATTGCCGAACAGAATGCGGCAGATCTGGCGATCAAGGCGATGATTGAACCAAACTAGGAAAGGTTTGTTGATCACATCACTTTAACCGGTGTGTATAGCTTCCATAATGCACATGACTTCCTCCTAGAAGTGGATCGTTCCAGGGACTTTATTTATCACTGCTTATGAGTCAATCCCACCGGTTTGGTTTTATTACCTTTGCAGGGCCGCCAAATGCAGGAAAATCTACGCTAATAAATCGCCTCGTAGGTCAGAAAATTTCGATTACGTCCCGACGACCGCAGACAACGCGTCATCGTGTGCTGGGAATCAAGACCTTGCCGGATGCTCAGCTGGTTTTTGTTGATACCCCGGGCCTACATCACGACCAGAAGAAAAGCCTGAACCGTATGATCAACCGAACCGCAATTAACAGTGTGATTGACGTCGATCTGGTTGTATTCATGATTGATCACAGAGGCTGGACGTCAGCAATCGTGAAATCTCTTCGTCAAGTTATTTCACGGGGTGTGCCGGTAATGCTTGCGATCAATAAAATCGATACACTTAAGGATAAATCCCGCTTACTGCCTTTGATTCACGAAAGTACAAAATTGCATGATTTTGTCGAAATAGTGCCGATTTCTGCAAAAAAAATGGAAGATACCGGTGACTTTCTCAATACACTGATTTCGCACTTGCCGGAGGGCCCTCCGGGTTTTCCCGCTGAACAGTCAAGTGATCGTAGCGATCGATTTATCGCTTCAGAGTTAGTCCGAGAACAAACCTTTCATTTGCTGGGCGAGGAGCTTCCCTATGAATCCGCAGTTGAAGTCACGCGTTTCGATCAATCCGATCCTGTCTACTGGAAGATTGATATGGTCATCTGGGTAGACAAGGAAAGTCAGAAATCTATAGTAGTTGGAAAGCAGGGTGCTCGTTTGAAAACAATAGGGACTCGTGCCCGAAGCGCTATGGAAAGGACGTTTGCTACGCGTATTTACTTAAACCTTTGGGTCAAGCATCGAAAAGGATGGGCGGACAATGCCAGTATTGTGAGGTCGCTTGGTTATGGTGAAGAATAATCACATACGAGTGAGCTAGGATGAAAGTGTGAAGAACCATCACGAACCGGGTTATGTCCTGCACACCCGCCCCTATACGGAAAGTAGTCTGTTATTGGATGTGTTTTGCCGACAATACGGCAGATTCATGCTGCTAGCGAAAGGTGCGCGTCGTCAAAAATCTGGAATGCGGGGAGTACTGATGCCTTTCAAACCGCTGCTGCTCAGTTGGGCTGGTAAAGGCCAACTACCGATTCTGACGGCAGCCGAATCTCAGGGGTATTTGAGTGAACTGCTAGGTAAGCAATTACATGCCGCATATTATGCTAACGAATTGATTCTCAAATTACTGCATCGATTTGATGCGCATCAGGATTTGTATGATTCCTATGACCACACTGTACGTTCTCTGACGGCGGGAGAGGACGCAGGAATGTTACTGAGGGTGTTTGAGAAAAGACTGCTGCGGGAAATTGGATTTGGTCTTATTCTTGACCATGATGTTGAAACCGGTGAAAGAATTAAAGAAAGCGCGAACTACCGCTATGTCCCACAATTCGGTCCGGTAGTGACCGAGCTGGCGAATGAAATTGGAATGCTGGTCAGTGGCCAGACATTAATTTCTTTTCAAGAAGAGCGATTCAAAACATCAGAATCAAGACAGCAGGCACGAGTTTTGACGCGCAATCTGATTTACCAGCAGCTCGGTGGCAGAGAACTTCGCAGTCGAAAAGTGATGCACCAAATTCTTCGATATAATGGTAAGCGTGGAAATGGCTGGAGTCGACCAGAATGACTGGATTACGCTAAGTGAATTCAGAATCTAAAGTCTGCCATTACGGCGAAATCCGGAATCTCTTGAAAAACTACGACGATACTGCCTTAAGCTGAGCATAACGTTTCCCCGTACTTTTCTGGCAGCAGTTGCAAGGATGTTTGAGTGTCTTATCATGATTGATGCTCACAAAGACGCTTCGAACTGGTGTCCGAGCGAAGCGCGGAGTGAGTATGAACAGATGATAGGACCTCTATATGATCCGATTACAGATTTGGTAGGAGGCGAGAATTGTGATCACTTTCTTTACGACCGGTCTTCGATGGTGCGTGTGCTTGAAGCCGGAGAGCTTTGGATTGGATATTACAGTGCGCGAAATCTGTTATCCCAATAAGGCATAGGAATTGATCTCTCAGGGCAGATCCATGAAGAACCAAGAAATTGTAACGATGCTGCGAGAAATTGCCGATTTGCTGGAGCAGCAAAAGGCAAATCCATTTCGGGTGAATGCTTATCGTCGTGCGGCAATAACAATTGAAAAGCAGGATCACCCGATTACTGAGGTGATTAATCGAAATGGGTATGAAGGATTGATAGATTTGCCGGGAATCGGTGAAGGGATCGCCCGTTCAATCGTTGAATTCGTTGCGACCGGACACACGAGTCGCCTCGAAAGCCTGAAGGCAGGTAATGACCCAATTGCCATATTTCAGAAAATTCCTGGTGTGGGCGTAAAGCTGTCGCATCGCATAGTGGAAGTTCTTCACATTGACACGTTGGAAGCGTTGGAGGTTGCCAGTCACAATGGTCGTCTGATAAAAGTGCCGGGATTTAGCAAAAACAAAGTCAATATGGTTAAAGCCTGGTTGGCACAAGTGCTTGGCCGAGGTCGACAAATTGAAAAAGATACCGATGTCGTAGTTGAACCACCAGTGAAGCTATTACTAAATATAGATCGCCAGTATCGTGATAAGGCAGGCCTCAAGGTGCTGCCTACAATTGCGCCTAAAAGGTTTAATCCCGGGGGTAAGAAGTGGCTTCCAATAATGCATAAAACCAAGGAAGAGTGGCACTTTACCGTACTATTTTCCAATACGGCAAGAGCACATCAATTAGGGCATACCCGGGACTGGGTGATTATTTACTTCTACGACAAAAAACATCACGAGGGGCAACACACCATCGTCACCGAGACCAAAGGGCCACTGATCGGAAAAAGAGTGGTTCGTGGTCGCGAGGACGAGTGCATGGCGCACTATTTCGATCGAGTGGGGTAACTGCAAACGGGGATTGCACCGATCTTATTCCCTTATAAAATTATTAGAGGGGCTCTATCAGATAACGCATGATGTATCTCTCAGCCGGATCATCCTCACTTATATTTAAATTTTTATCGGCAAAGGATCACTGTTATAGATTATTGTTACTTGCAAATCCATATAATATAGATGAAGCTGGGCCGATAGGTAATTGTAATAATATAATTATATGGGGGTAAGAACGATGACTAAGCGTCAAATAAACCTGTCTGCAAGGGGTTTCTGCGCATTCGTGCTGGCGTTAACTTTTTTGCTTTTAAATGCGTGTGGCGGCGGAGGCGGCAGCAGCACTGGGTCAGGAGGAGGGGTTAACTCTTCCGGTGCGAGTTCTACTCTCGTGCTTGATCTCAGCAATGTCGATGGCATTGCCGCAATTATTGAGACAGAGCCAGTGCATCCACAAGAAGAACGGCTTGTTTCAAAGTTGTTGGAGATCGTTCTTCCAAACGCTTGGGCCAGCCATATAAGGGCTCTATTGAATGGCACCGATTTTGGCCGAACATCAGAAGATGAAAGCTTTTCGATCGCTGTCACAGCAGGAAACTACGAAGTGACATTCATAGCAGATGATTCGTTGGGTGACAGCTGCAGCACTAATATTAGTGTCGACAACGATCAGATTGTTTATTTAGACAATATTGAAATATCAAATCCTGGTTATAACTGCATGGTTACCTATGAAAGGACTAATGAGGATGTCGACGATCTGATAGCCGGGGGCGACAACTCTCCGAAGGGCAAAACATTGATTTGCCATAAGAGTAAAAAAGCTGTTGCGGTCAGTTTCCGGTCGGTGTCTGCTCACCTGAAACATGGTGATGTCACAGGCCCCTGCCAGGAACAAGTGGTATCAAACGACGATAGTTCTATTGACGATGGATCACCTGATAATGACATCTCTGAAGACGAAAATTCAGGTGGTAAGCCTGGTAAACCGGATAAACCAGGCAAGCCTGATAAAGTCACTAAGTCTTAGTAATCTAAAAAAAGCTGTTGTATATAGGTTTCAAGACCCGTTGTATTAATTCATTTGGCGATAGGCTGATAATTCCTCGTGTATATAAGTAATATTATGACAAAAGAATATGAAGATGCTTATCATAGATATGAGGACTCGAGTCTTGAATTGCCTATTGAATATGATGGTTACAGAATTCAATACAATGCAGGTGCTGCGAATGATTCTATTAACGACGCGATGGCATTTTCGGCCCGACATCTAAAATAAGCGGCGAAGCAATCGTCCACTCTAAAGGCATTGCGAGAGTCAGATTAGCGGCGTCGCAGCATTTTTCACCAGTTACTCAAAAACGGTGAGCGTTTGTTTTTCGGCGTTTCTCAGGTGTCGCACATGTTATGCACTTGAAATCGCAAGACCGAATTCAA
Source organism: uncultured Gammaproteobacteria bacterium (assembly GCA_947259885.1). Taxonomy (GTDB): domain Bacteria; phylum Pseudomonadota; class Gammaproteobacteria; order Arenicellales; family Poriferihabitantaceae; genus VYFG01. Next base: position 68,245 of record CAMYNW010000018.1, on the reverse strand, counting down.
ATTTCTAAACCTAAACCTATCTGTTACTTTTTTTCTTTGGCATATATAGATCTGTAATCGTTCCTTCGAATGCCTCCGCGGCGAAACCTATGGTCTCGGCAAGGGTGGGGTGTGCGTGGATGGTCAAACTAATATCCTGGGCATCAGCATGCATTTCGATGGCAAGCGCCGCTTCGGCGATCAGATCCCCGGCGTTACTGCCCGTCACCGCAGCTCCAATCACTCGTTCGGTATCCGGATTAAACAATAGCTTTGTGATTCCCTCACTTCGTCCTTGAGATAGGGCTCGACCACTGGCTGCCCATGGGAACGCGCCTTTTTCATACTTGATCCCCTGGGCTTTGGCCTCGGTTTCGGTCAGGCCCACCCAGGCTACCTCCGGATCGGTGTAGGCAACGGAGGGAATCACTCTGGCTTCAAACCCACTTTTCAGTCCTGCGGCCACTTCTGCCGCGACCTTGCCTTCGTGCACTGCCTTATGTGCCAGCATCGGTTGACCAATCACATCACCGATAGCAAAAATATTCGATACATTGGTTCGCATCTGGTTATCGACAGAGATAAAGCCCCTCTCATCAACATTTACACCGGCTACCGCAGCATTAATTTTATTTCCGTTGGGACGACGTCCCACAGCGACTAGGACCCGATCAAAAATCTCGCTCTGTGGCGCATCTTTGCCATCGAAATTAACTTTTATTCCACTCTCGAGTGCTTCCATACCCTCGACACGGGTGCTGGTCCAGATATTTTCATACTGGGTCTTCATTCTTTTGAGCAAAGGGCGCACCATGTCCGGATCAGCCCCAGTCATGATGTGGTCCAGCATTTCAACTACGCTGATTTCGCTGCCTAGGGCGTGATAGACCGTTGCCATTTCAAGGCCGATTATGCCGCCACCAATGATCAGGAGCTTCTTGGGTACATCTTCGAGTTTCAGTGCGCCGGTTGAATCGATCACCCGCGGATCATCGTGTGGAAAACCCGGAATCGTGACTGGTTCCGAGCCGACGGCAATTACTGCTTGTTTGAAGCCTACAGTCGTTGTCTCATCCCCTTGATTCACTCTGACCTGATTCGGGGCGGTGAACTCCCCAGTGCCGTGAACGATTGTTACCTTACGTTGTTTGGCCAGGCCGTGAAGCCCCTTAGTGAGCTGGTTTACCACCCCGTCTTTCCAGCTTCTGGTTGTATCGATATCCAGTTCTGGTTGCGTAAACTTAACTCCGGCAGTTGCCGCTGCCGCAGCTTCTTCAATAACTTTCGCCACATGTAACAATGCCTTGGACGGGATGCAGCCCACATTAAGACAAACGCCACCGATAACCTCATATCGTTCAACCAGTACCACTTTAAGTCCTAGATCCGCGGCGCGAAATGCTGCGGTATATCCGCCCGGACCCGATCCAAGAACAAGAAGATCGGCCTGGTGGTCGCTTTCAGTCGCCAAATCAGGAATTGACGGGGCAGGGGACGTTTTGGGTCGAGAGTCTTCTGAAGCTGCCTTCTCTTGCGCGGCAGCTTGAGAAGTATTGTCGTCTGCTTCCGCAGGACTGGACTCGGCTTGTTCGAGAGTCATGATGATATGGCCCTCTGATACTTCGTCGCCGACTGAGACCTTTATCTCCTTGACAGTTCCGGCGGCGCTGGAAGGGACTTCCATCGTAGCCTTGTCGCTTTCCAGGGCGATTAACGGATCCTCTACCGCGACCTGGTCTCCTGGACTGACGAAAATTTCAATAATGGGCACATTATCAAAGTCACCAATATCAGGTATCTTTATTTCAATGGTTTGCATGACTTTATTAATGTAATTTTATAGTGCTAAGCGGCGCACATCAGCCAGTGAGCGAGACAGATAGGCGCAGAATCTAGCGGCTTCCGCACCATCAATGACCCGATGATCGTAGGACAGACTCAGGGGCTGCATAAGGCGAGGCTGAAACTGTTCGCCATCCCATATGGGTTTGATGCGGCTGCGGGCGAGGCCCAGAATGGCCACTTCGGGGGCATTAACAATAGGAGAAAATGCTGTGCCCCCAATTCCACCAAGACTCGAAATACTGATACAGCCACCCTGCATATCCGCTGGAGACAATTTACCTTCCCGGGCCTTTTGACTGAGTTCGCCCATCGCAGCAGCGAGTTCTGAAATTGATTTTCTATCGACTTCTTTAATGACCGGCACTACCAGGCCGTTTGGCGTGTCTACCGCGATACCGATATTGAAGTATTTTTTCAAGATCAGGTTTTCTCCATTGGGATGCAGTGAAGCATTGAAATTGGGAAAGTTTTTGAGTGCTCCAACCAGGGTTTTCATAACGAACCCAAGGAGCGTGATTCGGATTCCTTCTTTAGCTGATTCCTCTTTTATGCTCTGCCTGAATTCTTCGAGTTCGGTGATATCTGTCTCGTCTTGATGTGTGACATGGGGAATATTGAGCCAGGCCCGCTGCAGGTGGGGACCTGAAAGTTTCTTGATTCTGCTGAGAGATACGGTCTCGATCTCACCGAATTTAGTGAAGTCCACAGCAGGAATTTCTGGAATTCCAGTGCCAGCTTTACTGGCGACAGTGGCAGAAGAGAGCTTGTGTTTTATCCACTTCTTTACATCTTCTTTTAAGATGCGTCCTTTAGGACCGGAGCCATTTACCTGAGTCAGATCAGCGCCAAGCTCTCTCGCAAAACGTCTCACACCTGGACTCGCATGAGGGACTTCGGTGCCGGATTTTTGTACTGGGGGTGGTAGTGATGCAGGGGGCGAAGATTCTGGCTTAGTTCCTTCATCGGCAGAACTATCGATCGATGTTGGTACCTCCACAGAGGCGGCCGCAGGAGCGGGCGATTCTGATTTTATCGCTTCGCCATCGGCAGCAGATTGTGAACTCTTTTCGGCGGCTTCAAGCATCATCACCACCGACCCTTCGGATACTCTGTTGCCAACTTCTACATTGATCGAGTGGATCACGCCATCCGCTGGGGACGGTATTTCCATTGTGGCTTTGTCACTCTCCAGTGTCAGCAGAGGGTCCTCTGCGGTAACCTTATCGCCGGGTGCTACCAGTACCTCGATAATCTCAACATCGGCAAAATCTCCGATGTCTGGAATCTTTACTTCGCTTAGTTCAGGCATCGGAATAGTTTATGCTTTCAATGGATTAATTTTATCTGCGTCGATAGCGTATTTTTCGATCGCCTGGTTGACCTGTTTGGCAGATACCTGTTCCTGTTCCAGCAAGGAATAGAGTGTTGCCACAACCACATAATATCGGTCGACCTCAAAAAATTGACGTAGCTTTTGTCTGGTATCGCTGCGACCAAATCCATCTGTGCCGAGAACGTGATACTGATTCGGCACCCATGCTCTGATTTGATCCGCATATAGTTTTATATAGTCTGTTGCAGCAATCACCGGACCTTCGGTGTTTTCCAGGCACATCTGCACATAGCTCTTGCGCGGTTCATGCTCAGGGTGGAGTCGGTTGTGGCGATCTGCTTCGTGCCCATCCCGAGAAAGTTCGTTAAAACTGGTCACGCTCCAGATGTCGGTATTGATACCATGCTCGCTACTGAGCATCTCTGCAGCGGCTTCAACTTCTCGCAAGATTGCACCACTGCCTAAAAGCTGCACCTTAATTTTATTTCCCTTGGTGCTAGTTGATTTGAGTCGATACATTCCACGCAGTATTCCTTCTTCTGATCCCTTCAGCATTTCAGGGTGGGTATAGTTTTCGTTCATCACGGTGATGTAGTAATAAACGCTTTCCTGTTCATCGTACATCCGCCGTAGCCCATCTTGAATGATTACCGCCAGCTCGTAGCTATAGGTTGGGTCATAAGAAATACAGTTCGGAATTGTGCCGGACAGTATCAAGCTATGACCATCCTGATGTTGCAATCCTTCTCCGGCAAGTGTCGTGCGACCTGACGTGCCCCCTAAAATAAAACCGCGCGCGCGACTGTCGCCGGCAGCCCAACAGAGATCCCCAACTCGCTGAAATCCGAACATGGAGTAGAAAATGTAAAAAGGAATAGTGTGCAGATCATGGTTGCTGTAGGACGTGGCGGCAGCAATCCACGATGACATGGCACCGGCTTCATTGATACCTTCCTGCAGTACCTGGCCCTTAATATCTTCGCGATAGAACATCAGCTGATCGGCGTCTTCCGGTTCGTAGAGCTGTCCTTCAGGGGAATAAATTCCAAGCTGTCGGAACATGCCTTCCATGCCAAAAGTGCGGGACTCGTCGGGAATAATGGGCACTATATAATTCTTCAGCGTCTTATCACGAATCATAGCTGACAGGATACGAACGAATGCCATGGTCGTGGAAATCTCCCGATCACCGGAGCTTTCGAGCTGCCCTTTGAACAGTTCCAGGGGCGGTGCTTTGAACTGGGGTTTAGAAACATGGCGCCTAGCAGGGAGAAAGCCGCCAAGGCTTTGTCGTCGTTCGAGCAGGTAGCGCGTTTCGTCCGAATCCTCAGCAGGTCTGTAGAACGGTGCCTCAGCGACTTCTTTATCGGATAATGGAATATTAAATCGATCTCGGAATGCAAGCATGGCGTCCTCGCCCATTTTCTTTTGCTGGTGGGTCGTGTTCTGACCTTCACCTGCTTCACCCATGCCATAGCCTTTGACCGTCTTAGCCAGGATAACCGTCGGCTGCCCGGTGTGCTGCGTCGCCGCCGCGTAGGCGGCAAATATCTTATGCGGATCGTGACCACCACGATTTAGGCGCCAGATATCCGCGTCGGTCATGTTGGAGACCATTTCCTTTAGCTGGGGATACTTTCCAAAAAATTTTTCCCGTACATAGGCGCCGTCGCGCGCTTTGAAAGCTTGATACTCGCCGTCTACCGCTTCCTCCATGCGCTGCTTTAGAAGCCCTTTGTCATCTCTGGCCAATAGTGGATCCCAATACGACCCCCAAATCACTTTGATTACATTCCAACCGGCACCACGGAAATCGCTTTCCAATTCCTGAATTATCTTTCCATTACCTCTGACTGGGCCGTCAAGGCGTTGAAGATTGCAGTTAACCACAAAAATCAGGTTATCAAGCCCTTCTCGACCGGCGACTCGGAGTGCCCCCTTGGATTCAGGTTCGTCCATCTCACCGTCGCCGAGAAACGCCCAAACTTTTCGATCACCGGCATCGTGCAGCCCACGGTTGTGCAGGTACTTCATGTAGCGGGCCTGATAGATCGCCATAATCGGGCCCAGTCCCATGGATACTGTGGGAAATTGCCAGAAGTCCGGCATCAGCCAGGGGTGCGGGTAGGATGACAAACCGTTGCCGTCCACCTCCTGGCGGAACCGTTTCAACATATCCGCGTCAATTCGACGTTCAAGATAGGCTCGGGCATAAATACCTGGAGCGGAGTGTCCCTGGACGAAAATCATGTCTCCGCCGTGGTTTTCGTTGGTCGCTCGCCAGAAATGATTAAAGCCGACATCGTATAGCGTTGCGGCTGAGGCGAAGCTGGCGATATGACCCCCAAGTTCTGACGAAATCCTGTTTGCCCGGACCACCGTAGCCATCGCATTCCAGCGAATCAAGGCCCTGATTCTCCGCTCCAGTGCATGATCCCCCGGGCTGTGCTGTTCCATGTGAAGGGGAATAGTGTTGAGGTAAGCGGTATTCGGATGGTAAGGAATATACGCCCCGGATCGTCGAGCAGTGTCGATCATGGTTTCAATCAGAAAGTGAGCCCGTTCATTCCCTTCCCGTTGAATGACTGAGGTCAGTGCGTCAAGCCATTCGGCGGTTTCGGTAGGGTCAATATCGCTACGTTCGATGTCCATGATTGATCAGAATATGGGGGAAAGAGAGTGAGGCATTATACCAACCGGGTCAAGAGGTTGAATGAGACATTTCTCCCATCTGCATCAATAAGCCATACTAGCCCGGCAGCGGTTGTTTGCGGCGGTCAAATTCGATAGAATCCGCGCTCTTTTTTAACTCCTTTCCTCACCGGATATTTCGAGCCGGGAGGAGATAACCCACGAGGAGACTCAATGAGACACTACGAAATCGTGTTTCTGGTCCATCCGGACCAGAGCGAGCAGGTTCCTGCAATGATGGAGCGATATAGCGATATGGTCGCTTCTGGCGGCGGTCAGATTCATCGCTCTGAGGACTGGGGCAGACGTCGACTTGCATATTCTATTAATGATGTACACAAAGCGCACTATATTTTGTTCAACATAGAGTGCTCACTCGATGTGCTGCAAGAAATTGAACGTAATTTTAAGTTTAATGACTCAATTCTGCGCCATCTGGTAGTACGACAGAATCAGGCGATCAGCGAAGAATCCCAGTTTGCCAAGGCCAAAGCTGAGGAGGATCGAATAGAGGAGGAGAAGAAAAAATCTGCCGAATCCCGCGTCGAAGCTGCCAAAGAAGCCGCAGCCGCCAAAGAAGCCGAAGCCGCCAAAGTAGCCGAAGCCGAAAAGCAGGTGGCTGATGTCGATGACGCAAAAGTTTCAGAATCGGTGGCGATCGACGACAACGATGAGTCTGTAGACAAAGTAGAGGAGATTGAATAATGGCTTTCAAAAAGAAAAAGGGGGCACCCCCACGACGTTCTTTCCAGCGTCGACCAAGATTCTGCAAATTCACTGCTGAGGGTATTGAATCAATCGATTACAAGGATCTGGAGATTCTTAAAACTAATATCAGTGAATCCGGAAAGATTTTGCCGCGTCGTACAACAGGGACCAAAGCCCATTTCCAGCGCCAGCTGGCGACAGCGGTAAAGCGCGCGCGATTTCTTGCATTGATTCCATACACCGATCAGCACGACAACTAGGAGATTCAGATGGAAGTTATACTGCTGGAGAAAATCCAAAACCTAGGTGATCTGGGCGAACTGGTGAACGTGAAGAATGGGTATGCAAGAAACTTTCTGATTCCACAGAAGAAAGCAGTTCGCGCAACGGAAGATGCCAAAGCTCTGGTGGAAGATCGTCGGCGTCAGCTGTCGGAAGAGGAAGGTAAACGGCTCGAAGCTGCCCAAGCGCGAGCAGATCTTGCGGTTAAGGAGGTGTCTGTGACCCGACTGTGCAGCGAGGAAGGTAAGTTATATGGATCGGTGTCTCCCGCAGACATTGCTGAAACCATGACCGAGGCTGGCGCTCGGATTGAGAAGTCTGAAGTATTCCTGCCCGAGGGCCCTATCAAGCATACGGGTGATTTTGAGGCAGACGTGATCTTGCACCCTGAAGTACGGTTCCAGGTGGCGGTCAATGTGGTTGGTGAGCATGGCGAAGCGCCGGAAGCACTGGCCGAAGAAATGGATGAAGAAACCGGCGACTCAGATTTAACAGAGTCCGATTCGGATTATTAGCCGCTATATGCCGGCAACCTCGCTATATCCTTTTCGGCTTTCCAGCAAAAGCGCCTGCGGGCGCTTTTTTAATGTCCTCAGATAGCCGGGTCGGGCGGTCGCGATTGGCAATATGGATCGTGGTTAAACAAGCGCAGATCTTAAAACGGATTTATAATCAGCTTAATGAAAGTCGCAACCGAACTCGTTTCCGGGTCCCCAAAACTTCCACCGCAGGCTCTTGAAGCTGAGCAGTCATTGCTTGGAGGGTTGCTGTTAGATAATCGTCACTGGGATGAAGTCAACGACGAGGTTGGCGAGTCCGATTTTTATAGCCTCAATCATCGTCTGATATTCGACGCCATCAGATCCTTGCAGGCTACCAGCCAGCCAGCGGATGTGGTGACTGTGTCGGAGTGGCTGGAACAAAATGGATCGTTGGAAAACGCGGGAGGGCTTGCTTATGTCGGTACGCTTGCCAATAACACCCCGAGCACAGCAAATATACTGACCTATGCGAAGATCGTCAGAGAGCGGGCTATCCTAAGGTCGTTAATCTCCGCCGCTAATGACATTGCTGATATCGCCTACACACCTGAGGGACGAACGCCGAGGGAAGTCCTTGATCATGCCGAGCAACTGGTTTTTGATATTTCTGAGCGAGATGGTCGCAGCCGACAGGGCTTCACTTCGATCCAGGATCTATTAACCCGATCTATTGACCGTATTGAAGAGCTCTTTGAATCAAAGGAGACCGTCACGGGAGTGCCCACTGGCTTCGCCGACCTGGATGAATTGACATCAGGATTACAAAGAGGGGATCTCGTGGTAGTTGCGGGCAGACCTTCTATGGGTAAAACCTCGTTCGCGATGAATATTGCAGAATACGTGGCTTTGGAGAAATCTTTGCCGGTAGCGGTATTCAGTATGGAGATGCCTGGAGAGCAACTGGCGATGAGAATGCTATCTTCAATCGGTCGAATTAATTCAAACAAAATTAGAACCGGCAGATTGGGGGATGATGACTGGCCAAGATTGAACTCGGCTGTAGGATTACTTGATAAAGCACCGATGTTTATCGACGATACTGCAGGTCTCAATCCACTCGATCTGCGTTCTAGAGCGAGAAGGTTGATGCGGGAGCATCACGATATTGGACTGATTGTTATTGACTACTTGCAATTGATGCAGTCGACCGATAACGCTGAAAACAGGGCAACTGAAATATCAAATATGACACGGTCACTTAAAATGCTGGCCAAAGAACTGAGTGTGCCGGTAATGGTTCTTTCACAGTTGAATCGTAGTTTGGAGCAGCGACCGAATAAACGTCCAATCATGTCCGACCTGCGCGAATCGGGTGCTATTGAGCAGGATGCGGATGTCATATTTTTCGTCTACAGGGACGAAGTCTACAATGAAGATAGCGACCAGAAAGGAGTGGCGGAAATAATAATCGGTAAGCAGCGTAACGGGCCAATCGGTACCACCCGGCTAACGTTTCGTGGTGAATATACACGGTTTGAAAATTTTGCACCCACGGATTTTGGTCAGTCCTATCAAGGATAAGTTCTCGACAACACATGATTAGGACCTGGCGCACCAGGGCACTGATCGACCTTTCGGCTCTGCGTCAAAACGTTAAGGTTATTCGAAAGTTAGCGGGAGATGCCCGGGTATATGCTGTGGTCAAGGCCGACGCCTATGGTCACGGTATAAACAATATAGTACCGGCGATTTGCCACTCGGTCGATGGTTTCGCGGTGGCCACGCTGGAGGAGGGGATACGCTGCCGTAAATACGCTGAAAACAATGCGATTATGGTGTTGTCGGAATTCAGCGAACCAGAACAAATTGATATCTTCCGTCAATACCAGCTGCAACCGGTGATACATCGAGAGCAACAGGCGCGCTGGGTGGGTGAATCAGAAGGCTTATCCTCAGGTGTTTGGATTAAAATAGAGAGTGGTATGAATCGGCTTGGCATTTCACCAGAAAATGTCACCGCGATAATAAACATGCTTAGGCGCTCAATGAAGGTCAAAAAATTGGGGTTGATGTCTCATCTTGCTAGTGCAGATGAAATGGATAGTGATCAGACCCCGCGGCAATGCGAGCGATTTTTGGAGTATGCCTCTGGTCATCCAGGCGAAGTCAGTATTGCAAATTCTGCGGCCTTGATAGGCTGGCCTCAAACTCGGTTAGACATCGTGAGACCGGGCCTTATGCTGTACGGCATATCACCGTCGCAACACCAGAGTGCGCTAGAACTTGGTTTGCGACCGGTGATGCAACTTGAATCAAGATTAATCGCGGTAAAAGAGATCTCAGCCGGGGACGCCGTTGGTTATGGGGCGAGTTGGACTGCGAGCAAGCCAACAAAAATTGGCGTTGCCGGATTTGGATATGCTGACGGGTACCCACGTCGTATCAGTAATCGCGGCAGTGTAATCGTGCGGGATCGAAGCGCCCCGGTAATCGGAAAAGTGTCAATGGATATGATGACCTTGGATTTGACGGGGTGTGGCGAGGTTCAAGAGGGCGACATTGCCGAGTTGTGGGGCCCAAAGCTCGGAGTGGAGATTGTAGCCGGTTGGGCAGATACGATCCCCTATGAACTGCTGTGTAGCGTGTCTCCAAGGGTCCCGAGAATACCGATAAATTGATATGGCCAAAGTGAGCACAAAGAATCGCAGCCGATTTAGCTGCCGCGAATGCGGCGCGGAGAGCGCCAAATGGGCGGGCCAATGCGCTGAGTGCGGGGAATGGAATACACTGGTCGAAGTCGCTGCGAAAACCACTGGCGGCGTAGAGCGCTTTGCCGGATTTGCGCCCTCCTCGAAAGTGCAGATTCTGGATCAGGTGGACATATCCGAGGTCAGGCGACTTTCTAGCGGTAGTGACGAATTGGATCGGGTTCTAGGTGGGGGCTTGGTTCCCGGGTCCATCGTCCTCATTGGTGGGGATCCTGGAATAGGAAAGTCCACACTCCTTCTGCAGTATCTTTCGTCAATCAGTCAGAGCAAACCGGTACTTTATGTCAGCGGGGAGGAGTCCGCCGAGCAAATAGCGGTGCGTGCCAGACGACTTGGTCTGCCTGGCGATCGATTGATGGTAATGGCTGAAAATCGGCTGGAATCAATTCTGGACACTGCATTACACCAGACCCCGGCGGTCCTGGTTGCGGATTCAATTCAGACTTTCTACAGTGAAGAACTTACCGCAGCACCCGGCAGTGTGTCCCAGGTCCGGGAGTGCGCGGCGCGACTGGTGCGTTATGCCAAGCAGAGTGGCGCGACGGTGATACTGGTCGGCCATGTTACCAAAGAGGGCGCTTTGGCCGGGCCTAAAATACTCGAACATATGGTGGACAGTGTGCTGTATTTCGAGGGAGATAGTTCCAGCAGTTTTCGCTTAATTCGAGCGATTAAAAATCGCTTCGGTGCAATTAACGAAATAGGTGTGTTCGCTATGACGGAACAAGGACTAAAGGATGTTGCGAATCCTTCCGCAATGTTCGTCAGTCGCCATGGTGCATCGCGCCCAGGAAGCGTGGTCTTAGCGACTCAAGAAGGCACTCGACCTCTTTTAGTTGAAGTGCAGGCGCTGGTAGACGACAGTGCGCTTTCGAATCCAAGAAGATTATGCGTCGGTCTGGAACAAAATCGGCTCGCGATGCTGCTCGCAATCGTCCACAGGCACGCCGGCATTTCGCTTAATAGTTATGATGTTTTCGCCAACGTCGCAGGAGGCGTCAGAGTAAGTGAAACCGGCGCAGATCTGGCTTTAATGTTTGCCATCATTTCGAGTGTTAAAAATCGGGCTGCTGGAAATGATCTGGTAGTTTTCGGAGAAGTGGGATTGTCTGGGGAACTGCGTCCGGTGCAGCGTGGTCTCGACCGTTTACGTGAGGCACAAAAGCTTGGATTTAAACGTGCTCTGATTCCGGCAGCGAACATGCCTGATGCTGTGGCGACGAAATCAGTGAATGAACTAGAGATCATTCCTGCTCGAAGAGTTGAGGACGCACTATCCTTGTTTGAGTTATGATCCGGCACTTCAAATCGATCAACAAGGAAACCTTTATCATGATTTTAAAACCGCGTTTAATTTCAGTCGTTATCGCGGCTGTTATTCTGAGTTCTACCGGGACCGCAACTGCCCAGGATGTAACTCTTGATTCTGATCAAAAGAAATATAGCTACGCAATCGGGACCAAGCTTGCAACGCAACTGCAGCAACAATTCGGACAGGCTGAAAGTGGTGTCGATATGCAGGCCCTTGCGGCGGGAATCAGTGATGTAGTCAATAGCGCTGATTTAAAAATGACCGCCGCAGAAGCTGATCAGGCGATTGAAGCTCAACAGCAGGCTATGTTGGCTGCCGCAGCTGCGGAAGCAGGGATGGCGTCTGAGCGTGGTTCTGCATATCGTGATTCCAATCGGGAAAAGGAAGGCGTCATCGAAACTGAAAGCGGAATGCAGTATTCGGTACTTAACAGTGGTGATGAAAGCGGTGCTATGCCTGGTCCCGACGATACAGTTGTAGTGCACTATCGTGGAACACTAATCGACGGTACCGAATTTGACAGCTCGCACTCTCGTGGAGTACCGGCGACATTCCCTCTCAGCGGCATTATCCCTGGCTGGAAGGAAATTCTTCAACTGATGCGACCAGGGGATAAATGGAACGTTGTGATTCCTCCTGAGCTTGCTTACGGTGAACGTGGTGCAGGGGCAAACATTGCACCCAACGAAACTCTGATTTTTGAGATAGAGCTGCTTGAGGTTAAATAGGGGTAAGCCGGGTATTTAGGAGTTGAAACAGCTGCGGCTATGACTGTGCCGGGTTCAGGTTAAATTCATCTGGGCTTCAGGGACGAGGCGTATTCTGAGCTCATGTTTAAATTGTATGGGGACTCGGATATGAAAAAGAATTTAATATTCTCTGCATTGCTGGCACCAATTGCATTGTTGCCAGTGTCCATGTCAGCGTTAGCTGAATACGACCGCGCAACGATAGAAGAAGCCCCGGTAATCAGTGCGCAGCCAGTCTACCGAACGGTGCGTGTAAATGAGCCGATCGAGCAGTGCTGGGACGAACCGGTGCATGTGCCGTCCAACAGTGGATACTATTCCCATACCCCGAAGATCCTGGGCGCTATTGTTGGCGCAGCAGTTGGAAATGAATTTGGAAAAGGGCGTGGTAAGGATCTTGCGACTGTTGCAGGTGCCGTACTCGGGGGCTCAATAGGCCGAGATGTGCAAGCCAATCATGCCCGTCGTAATAGTCGAGTGGTGTACGAGAAGCGATGCGAGTTGGTAGATCGATACCGCACGGAAGAACGTATCGATGGCTACGAGGTGAATTATCGTTACAATGATCAGGTTTACTCTACCTTTACTCGACATGATCCCGGCCCAACGCTGACAGTTAGCGTAAATGTGGTACCGGTGGAGTAAAACACTGGGAATTTGCGAGGCCCCATGTTTGTGCCGGGGTCTTGCCATATACTCAGGTTTAAGACTATAAAATACATAATCAAGTATTTAGTCTAAACTGATCTGGTCACGGTATCATTCATTAAAGAATTAAATAGTGTTCACGTGAAACGACTCTGGCACAACATTACAGTTTCGGCGGTCGCCGCCGCAATGCTGGCAACTCTGGTGCCAGCAATTGCGCTCGATGCTAATGCTCAGAGTAATAACTCCAAACAAAAAAAGGGACAGGGGAACAGTATCGACGACGTGGCACGGATGATCCGCCAGAACAAACAATGGCAGATACTTGAAGTAACTCCGAGACAGGACGGTTCAGTCACGCGCTATCGGTTCAAACTGATCAACAGTACCGGAAAAGTAAAAATTATCAGTATCGACCCGAAGAAGCCTAATTTGAGGCGCTTGGAACAATAATCAACAATTGTCGCCATATTCGATCATCGGTGGTCGGAGGAAATGGTGCAATAATGAACTAGTGAGCCCATGCGTATATTAATAGTAGAAGATGAAAACACACTGCGCTCGCAGCTTGTAAATAAATTCAGACAGAAAGGATATGCTGTTGATGAAGCTGCAGATGGAGAAGAAGCACTGTTTTTTGCCAAGGAATATCCTGTGGATATAGCCGTGGTCGATATAGGCTTGCCAAAACTGTCTGGAATAGAAGTTATCAGGCATTTGAGAGCGGACGGAGTTGAGTATCCCATCATGATTCTTACAGCGCGTTCCCGGTGGCAGGAAAAGGTTGAAGGCCTGGATGCTGGAGCTGACGACTATCTGGCGAAGCCTTTTCATTTTGAGGAGCTATACGCGCGAGTATCAGCCTTAATTCGCCGTTCAGCAGGGCAATCCAGCCCAATAATTGAGATCGGAACCATAAAAATGGACACACGTTCCCAGGAGGTTTTCGTGGGGGTAAATAATCTTGATCTGACTGCATTCGAATACAAGCTACTCCATTATCTAATGATGAACCGAGGCAAGGTGGTTTCGAAGATGGAACTAACTGAACATCTCTATGATGAAGATGCAGATCGAGATAGTAATGTAATCGAAGTTTTTGTTGGTCGCTTACGAAAAAAACTTGATCCTCAAGGAACTCTCAACCCGATTGAAACGTTGCGCGGGCGGGGATACAGATTCTCTGTTTCTGATTGACCAAGTTATCTCTTAGAAGACGGCTGCTGATCGCGGCTGCAATAATCTTAATAACCTTTCTAGGCCTTGCCGGAGTTGCATTAGATAGAGCGTTTATAAGCAGCGCTGAAGTTTCCCTGAAGAGTCAGCTTAAGACCCAAACCTTTGCGCTGCTATCAGTACTAGAACTAGAGCAGGATGGTGCCCTTCTCATGCCGAAGCAACTGCCCGAAGCACGGCTGATGGTGCCCAACTCTGGCTTATACGCATTTATCATCGACCCGCTAAACAATGTAATTTGGCAATCTAGCTCTGCTATAGGGGTGCGTCTGGCTGGTCTGCAAAAAGAGCAGTTAGGGTCCGAGTCGTTTGGACAGGATGGTGATGAACTCTCGAGTCCCTTTCGATATAGTTTTTCCATTTCATGGGAAACTGAGAGTAACTTGGAGTACGAATTTACCCTGGTTATGGTTGAGGCCAGCGATCATTTTGTAACGTTCGTCGCCGAGCACCGGCAAAAAATTGTACTGTGGCTGGGATTAGTCGGAATATTCCTGCTGCTCTCGCAAATGTTAGCTTTAAACTGGAGTTTGTCGCCGCTGGTTAGGGTGATCAACGAACTTGACCAGATAGAGCACGCTCGTCAGGATCGTATTTTAGGTGACTACCCTGATGAAATCGCTCAACTGAGCCAGCGCATTAATTTGTTTATTGCAAATGAACGAAAGAATATCGAGCGTTACCGCAACACACTGGGTGATCTTGCTCACAGCCTGAAAACTCCACTCGCGGTGGTTAAAGGATTAGCCGAGAGTAATACAGCAATTGATCATGATGAGTTAAACCGGTATACCGATCGCATGAGTAACATAGTTGAATATCAGTTGAAGCGTGCCGCCTCCTCACGGGTATCACTGGTTCATAGTCTGGTCAGCGTTTCAGAGGTCATCTCCAGGATTGATGAGTCTCTCAAGAAAGTGCATGCATCAAAGGGGATAGAAGTAGGTGGGGAAGTGGCGGAGTCGGTAAAGTTTTATGGTGATCAATCGGATCTTTACGAGCTGCTTGGAAACATTATGGACAATGCGTGTAAGTGGGCTAAAAAGCGAGTACGCTACTCGGCCAGGTCGATCAAGAATGGTAATAGCCGACTCGAGGGGGTTGAACTCACAATCGAAGATGACGGTCCCGGTATTGATGGGGAAGTGCGGGATCTTGTGATGAAACGCGGAGTCAGGGCAGATCAGCAGATTCAAGGTTATGGTATCGGGCTTGCTGTAAGCAGGGAGATAGTCGATCGATACAATGGTGAGTTTGAGATCGGCCAAAGCAGTCTAGGTGGTGCGGCGATTAAAATTTCCCTAAAACCGAATATGCAACCATGACATTTGATTAGCCTGGCCGACTGATCTGGCGAAGCGATTCCTTTTATCGGATCCAGTAATCTGGATTCGAACTACTGAACGAATACCATTGCAACGGAGACGTTATCCGGCGCTCCGTTTACCAGACAAGCTCGAATGAGAGTATCCATACATAGCTCCGGTTCATGGGAACGTAAAGCGAGAATAGTCGCGATGTCGCTGTCTTCCACCACGCCTGTTAAACCATCAGAGCAAAGTAAAAAAATATCCCGGGGTTCAACCTTTGTAGAGAATACATCTGGTTCACATCGTGACTCAATGCCGAGTGCTTTCTTCAGCACGTGATAACTGTATGCCGGCACCCGCCCGTCGGGATTGCCGGCTTTAAGATCATTTGCCAGAGTATGATCTTCTGTGAGTTGAGTCAGCTCTCCACCGCTGAATCGATAACAACGGGAATCACCTATATGTCCAATAGAGACTTTTCTACCGTGAAAGCTGGTGGCTACGAGCGTCGTGCCCATTCCCTCCATATGGGCCAGCTTTCTGCTATTGGTATAGACCTCAGAGTTTGCAGTTGAAATCGCTTCGGAAAGGATCGCTTTACGATTTAAATTGCTGTGGTCTTCTTGAACTAACCATTGCTCTTCAATGAAATTACACATTGCATTAACCGCCATTCGACTGGCGATTTCCCCAGCCTTGTGACCGCCCATGCCATCGGCCACAACTGCAATATCTAGCTCGGGAACGATTCGCACACTATCCTCATTAAGAGGACGAACGTTTCCGACATCTGTCGCTGCGATCATTTTGTAGTTCATGATGACTTTTAAGCTTTAGGTCATCCCCGAGAATTAAATGGTTCGCAATAATTCATTGATTCCCACTTTGCTACGGGTCTTTTCGTCCACCTTCTTTACAATCACTGCACAATAAAGACTGTGCGTTCCGTCTTTTGATGGGATCGATCCTGAAACTACTACGGATCCCGCAGGGACACTTCCGTAACTGACTTCTCCGGTTTCCCGGTCAAGTATTCGTGTGCTTTGACCAATATATACCCCCATAGAAATAACCGAACCCGCTCCGACAATTACACCCTCGACAATTTCACTACGCGCTCCGATAAAACAGTTGTCTTCGATAATAGTGGGCGAAGCCTGCAGCGGCTCAAGCACGCCACCGATTCCGACGCCCCCGGAGAGGTGAACATTTTTACCGATCTGGGCACAAGAGCCGACAGTGGCCCAGGTGTCCACCATTGCGCCGCTGTCGACGTAACCGCCAATATTCACATAGCTTGGCATCAGTACTACGTCGGGTGCGATGTAGCAGCCTCGCCGTACCACTGCGGGTGGGACTACCCGATAACCGCCGTTTCTAAAGTCCTCACTGGTGAAGTCGGGAAATTTAAGTGGAACCTT
Source organism: uncultured Gammaproteobacteria bacterium (assembly GCA_947259885.1). Lineage (GTDB taxonomy): Bacteria > Pseudomonadota > Gammaproteobacteria > Arenicellales > Poriferihabitantaceae > VYFG01. The sequence goes on along the minus strand of CAMYNW010000018.1, from coordinate 51,481 downwards.
ATCGTAGTAGTTGGAAAATCCGCCGTCGATGATCCGGTTTTCTTCGATACGAAATGAAAGTAATACGGCCTTCTTCAGCCACTCATTTACCTTCCACCCATCGCCGGCAGGTTCTGCTACCCGTGCTTCACCACTATCGAGTAATGAAACTGCGTCGTTAATTGCCTCCCGGTACTCTGTAGTCACGGTATGCGGCTTGATGTTGGTGCGGTCGTCCCACGCTCGTTCTATGGTTTCAGAGATATGATTCATTATTTGCCCGATCTCGAGAGTTGACTGGAGTGTATAGATAAGATGCTTGGGGCCCGATTAGCCTGATTAAATTGATCTGTTTTCATTATTATCGCAGTTACCCACTGCGGTCTGTGACTAACTCAATAATCCATAATCCAGACTATTTCAAAAGAAGTCGGGTTAAGCTGGTTGTCTACCTCGACAGAACGCGCATTATAAAACAACTTCCGGCCTCTGGTGCCGGTATTGCACATCTTGAATCCGACCAAAGGGCCGTTGGCCCCGCGTGAATAGCTCGCCTTATATTTAAATAAGCGGTTAATTAGGGTAGGCTCTGAGCCTCTTTTCGGGTCGTCGAGCAAGCCCATGCTGGATCCTGATAGCGTCCACAACTTTTAACGAAATCACCGTAACGATGAGAGATCATTTTGCGATAACTGTCTCTGACTCTTATGGGTCGCGCTACTATTCCATTAAAAAGTCGACTAAATTACTGTTCTACTTAGTTGTTTTCTTGATCGCGTCTCTGCTTGTAGGGTCGATAACGGGAAATATCCTGCAATATCTGGAAGGGCAGTCACTGGTTAAGCAGAAGCAGCGAATTGACAATGAGCTTCTGCTTTTTGACAGTGAAAACTCCAAATTAAATCAAATTATTAATAAAAATTCTCAACTTATTGAAAGTATTAGTGAAGAACTGGTCGAGATTGAAAAAGCCAGCGGCGTAGAGAATAGTGACCAAGCGGTTTCCCTGGAAGAGAGATTACGGCTATTGGCGGGATTTTATAGCCAGAAAGAGGTTGAATATTCTGAAATTGGTGATCGGGTGCAGCAGATTGAAGGCATTATTGGGTTGACGGAGGAGGAGATGCAGGCAGCGCATTTGGTTGCTAGAGTGGAACTTGCGAGTCTGACCGCGAGCCATAAAAAAATTCTGTATGACAGTATTCCCAACGGTTTCCCGACTCAAGTGGACGTGATCACCAGTAAATTTGGGAGTCGCATTCATCCGATTACCAAGATAAAATCGTTCCATAAGGGTGTCGACCTGCGGGCCCAAATCGGAGATGAGGTAATTTCTACCGCGGATGGTATAGTTAGGGAGGCAGGTTACTCGGAGTTGAGCGGCAGGCGTGTGGTGATTCAACACAATTTTGGATTTGAAACTCGCTACTCACATCTCGACCAAGTTGACGTTGAACCGGGAGACATCGTGCATAAGGGAGACCTGATCGGACTCTCTGGAAAGACTGGACGTGTAGATGCACCGCATTTACACTATGAAATCCGATATCTGGGGAAATCGGTCAATCCATACCAGTTCCTAAAATGGGAATTTGGTTCACATGAAATTTTCACAAACGTAAGGGGGATAAAATGGCCATCTTTGATAAGTCTGATAAACAAGCAGATTACGCATCAAACGTTACAACTATCGCTGCTGGAACCAGTGTCGTCGGTAAGATAGATATCGAATGCAACTTGCATATCGATGGAGAGTTTGAGGGCGAAGTCAGTTCAAAAAGCATCGTTAAAATTGGGCAGTCCGGCCTGCTCAAAAGCACCCTGAAAGCAGAAAAACTGATCGTGACCGGTCGATTTATCGGTACCGCCGACTGCGACACTATTGAACTCGTGTCGGGAGGAGAGGCTGAAGGCAAGCTGATTTCATCCGGGCTGACAATTGATTCCAGCAGCTCATTTCAGGGTGAAAGCATCCGTCGCAAAAAGGGCGAAGTTTCAAAGGTTCTTGATTTCAGTAGCGACAAGCCGAGCCTAAAGCCGAGCCTAAAGCCGAGTCTTGATCCCAAACCGGTAGGCGATCCTAAGCTGGAAGAAAAAATCAAAAAGACCTGAGCTATTCGACAACCTGGTTGATTGATAGCGAAATCGCCGGGCTGTTGTTTGTGGAGGTCTCATACGGGTCGCTTGTGAGATCTCCCGGCGATGCAGTGGGCGTCCCGCTCTTTGAAATTCGCGCGGTAACCAAAACGTTTTCAGTGCTGCTCAAATTCCGGCCTTCTATCATGGCCATTGAATCATTCAGGGTAACTTCAGCTGGCAGGTCTGACACTGATAGCCTCGCGGCGGCGAGGGGAAACGGAGGGCCGCCTATGGCGCGCGCGAACACAAACACTTTGTCTTCAGGGCTGGTCATAGCTTGAAAATCTGGATCGAGGGATACGTTTACGCTGATCGATGGCGTCGAGGTCGCGATACTATCGGAAGGCCCGGCGTCCGATGCAACTCCGAGGTCGGTGGGCCTGCCCTCAATCTGTGAAATCACCTGATTGATCTGGCTCAGTGCCTCAGGTTGAGTCGTCAACAACGGTTGCAGTTTTTTGAGATATCCGAGCGCTGTTTCGTTGTCGCCGATACTTCTTGAACCCATCCCTGCGATCCACAATGCGTTGATCTGCCCAGGATCCAATTCCAGGGCACGTCTTAGTCTTGTGGCAATCTCCTCTGTGTATTGACTGCCGTTCACCAGAAGACTGGCATCTGACCAGGCAGTGAGTATATCTGGGTCGTCACCGACCAATCGATGTACCGTGGCATAGGCTTGTTCTGCTTCAGCATAGCGACCTAGAGACATGTATGTTCTACCGGCAAGTGCCCAACCGTCGGCGTTATCCGGTTGTTGTTCCAGTGTTTGTTCAAGTCTTGATAATAAAACGTCAAGACTGGCTGCAGGGTTTTGCTCGATCTGTTCGGAAGGAGGCAGCGCTGCCTGTTGTTGCCATTGCGTATTTCCAAGGATTTTATAGAGGGAAAATGCTGCCACTGGAATGCTGAGCAGTATTACAATTGCGGTGCGGGCTCCGCTAGGTCGGTTAACCTCCATGTTGTAGTCGGGTGCCTTAAGGTCGTCTAATAGCGCAGCTTCAAGTTCCTGTCGGGCTTCGACTGAGTCATTATCCGTGGAAATCTGCTCGAGTCTCTGGCGGGTGATTTCCAGGTTTTGCTTTTCAAGATCAACGGTCTTGATCGCCTTGCGGTTGAATAGAGATGGCGCAAGTATCAAAATGGAAGCCACAACGAGCGCGCCGGCGCAGAGAAAGAATAGTCCCATTAACTCTCTCCGTGATCTGAAGATTCAGTATGTCGGCTGGCTGAAGTGTATATTCCTTTTTGCGTTTCCTGCACATCAGATTGATTCAACATTGCGCGAACCTGAATGCGTTCGGATTCGCTAAATTCTTTCACATCATTTTTACCGCGATTGCGCGCACGCAACACGATCCAAAGTGCAATGATAAATAAAACCACGGGCGACAGCCAAAGCACCAGGTTGGATTTGTTGAACGCTGGGCGATACAGAACGAATTCACCGTAACGATCGACCATGAATGCCACCACGTCCTGTCGTGTTTTCCCCTGTTCGATTAATTCACGAGTCTTGCGCCTGAGATCAACTGCCAGTTCAGCATTTGAATCTGCCAGGTTCTGATTCTGGCACACCAGGCAACGGAGTTCCTGAATCATGTCCTGGTACAGAGCCTGTTTGGCAGGATCATCAAATTGAACTATCTCAACTTTTGCTAGGCCGGGTAATGGAGCTATAAACAATATCGCCAGCAAAGTGCAAAGAACCATGCCTGATCTGTTGATATCGAGCAGGTCTCGGTTAAACTTTCTCAGATGCTTCAATTTGCAACCTGCCTGAGCTGTTCGATAATCGGGATTAATTTTTGATTAAGGTCTTCAGCACTCACGGGCCCGATATGTTTATATCGAATATGGCCACGTTGATCGACTACGAAGGTTTCGGGCACACCATATACACCGTACTCAATGCCAACGTCACCGGCGTGATCATAGGCGCTTAGCATATATGGGTTGCCATGTTCGATTAACCATTGTTTGGCATTGCCTCGCTCATCCTTATAGTTCAAACCAACAATATCTATCTGCTCTGATAGCTTAGTGATCATGGGGTGCTCCTGTAAGCAGGCCACGCACCATGATGCCCAAACGTTCAGTAGCCATACCTTGCCCTCTAGAGTCTGGTGCGTAATCTGTTGTGTGGCATTGTGAAGCTGCTCGAGATTGAAAGCCGGCGCGGGTTTGTCGATCAATACCGAGGGTAATTCCCGGGGGTCCAGACTGAGTCCGCGCCAAAGTAGCGCAGCAATCCCGACAAATAGAACCAGCGGCACAACATACCGGTTCATGCAGTCTGTCCGGCGAATTCCGTTTGTGCGACCTTTTTGCTCTGGCGATATCGTTTATCAGTGGCTGCAAGTAATCCGCCTAATCCCATCAAAAGCGCTCCAAGCCAGATCCATCGAATAAAGGGTTTCAAGTACAACCTGACCGCCCATGCGCCCTGATTATCCAGAGGTTCCCCCAATGCGATGTATAGATCACGGGTGAAACCTGCGTCGATTGCTGCTTCCGTCATCGGGCTTTGTTGTACTAAATAGGTGCGTTTCTCCGGCTGTAAAACGCTATCGACCGCTCCATCGACGAGTACCGAAAAGTCGCCCATGCGGGAACGATAATTTGGGCCGGTTGTGTTGCGAACGCCATTGAATTCAAATTCGTACCCCGCCATCTGAAAACGCTCGCCTGGTGCAAGGCGGATATCCTTCTCAATACTAAATCCATTTACCATGGTTACACCAATTATGAATACGCCCACACCTAAATGAGCAATGGTCATTCCCACAATCGATCTTGGGGTCGAAAATAGTCCCCGCATGCGCTGTCCTGGACGAGCACGGGTCCAGAGAGCATGCATATTCGTGAGCATTACCCATACACCAAGCGCGATACCCAGCCCGGGGGTCAGTGAATAGCGATGCATCGCCAGTGGCGCTAACAGGCCAATGACGAGGGACACCAAAAATAGGATCAGTTTATCTTTTGCATTCCTAGAGAGACTATCTCGCTTCCATCTCAGAGTAGTGCCGATCCCCATTAGCGCTACCAGGGGCACGCCCAATACCGTGAATACGAGGTCAAAGTAGGGGGGGCCAACTGAAATCTTCTTGCCCAACAGTGCATCTATAATGAGTGGATAGAGCGTCCCTAATAACACTGCAAAACAAAGCACCGCAAAGAACACGTTATTAAGAAGTAACGCCGTTTCTCTTGATACCAGATTAAATCTAACAAAACTCCGCACAGTCGGAGCGCGCCACGCATAAAGTGCCAGCGAGCTACCCACTACGATGAACAGGAAAATCAGGATAAACAATCCCCTGGACGGATCATTGGCAAATGCGTGAACTGAAGTTAAAACACCTGAGCGAACTAGAAAAGTGCCAAGCAAGGACAGAGAGAACGCCATCACCGCGAGGAGTATGCTCCAGGCTTTGAATACCGCACGTTTCTCGGTTGCGGCCAGGGAATGAATCAACGCAGTACCGACCAGCCATGGCATAAATGAGGCGTTCTCGACTGGATCCCAGAACCACCATCCGCCCCAGCCCAGCTCGTAATAGGCCCACCAAGAACCCAGGGCAATACCAACGGTCAGAAACATCCAGGCGATATTAGTCCACGGGCGCGCCCAGCGCGTCCAGGCGGCATCCAGTCGACCGCCGATCATGGCCGCAATAGAAAATGCAAAGGCGACTGAAAAGCCGACATATCCCATGTATAACATTGGCGGATGAATCGCGAGTCCGATATCCTGCAGCAGTGGATTAAGGTCGCGGCCGTCGGCTGCTGCTGGGAAAAGCCGTTCGAATGGATTCGATGTGAGCAGCAGAAAAAGCAGTATGCCAATACTGACGAGCCCCATTACCGCTAAAACCCTTGCAGTCATCACATCTGGAAGCTGCCGTGTACCCAGTGCCACTGCACCTGTCCAGACCGTCAGGATAAAAGCCCAAAGTAACAATGAACCCTCATGTCCGCCCCACACACCTGAGATGCGGTACAGTAACGGTAGCTGCGAATTGGAATGGTTGGCGACATAGGCTACTGAGAAGTCGCTGGTCACGAATGCCCAGGTGAGGCAGCCATACGAGACCGCGATCATCGCTAGCAGATTTAAACTCAGGGGACGCGCCAGAGTGACCCAGTTACTGATTCCCCGAAGGGAACCCACTAGCGGTAAAGTTCCCAGCAAGATTGCCAGTACCAACCCGAGAATCAGAGCAAAATGACCGATTTCAGGAATCATTGAGAGGTCTCCTCCGAAGAATAGTTGTCCGCATTAGCCTGTTTCAGGGCCGCGCTCACCTCAGGCGGCATATAGTTTTCATCGTGTTTGGCCAGTACCTGCTGGGCGATAAACTCACCATTTTGAATCGATCCTGTTGTGACGATTCCCTGACCCTCGCGAAACAAATCCGGCAGTATTCCGGTATAACGAACAGTCACGACTTTAGCAGTATCGGAGAGGTCGAACTCGATGCTGAGATCAGTATCACTTCTTTTTACACTGCCTTCCACCACCATTCCACCCAGTCTGAAGGTGGTGTTATCTGGCACTTCGCCAGCAGCTACCTGTGACGGACTGTAAAACAAGTTGATATTCTGGTTCAGAGCGGTTAGTGCCAATGCCACGGCGCCGCCAACCGCCGTCAACAGCAGGCCAATAAGTAATAGTCTTTGTTTCCTTTTTGGAGTCATGATTTGTTCGTGCGGCCGATTTTATGCTCAGCTTCAGCGCCAAGCTGACTGATAAGTTTCTTATGCTGGGCCCGTGATGATAAAAACTGATATGTAAACAGCACCGCTACCACGGCATAACTAGTCCAGACAAAAAACGCGTAACCACCCATATTAAAAAATTCAGCCATGCACAATCTCCCGCACCCACTGCGTTCTGCGTTCCTGACTCAGTAATTCACATCGTAATCGGTTGAGCACCGCAGACAGAAAGTAAAAATTAAAAGCAACAAACATGATCAGCAGGGGGATAAGCATTCTGGTATCGATACTGGGACGGCCCAGTTTAGTGACCGTGGAGCCCTGGTGCAGGGTATTCCACCATTCTACTGAAAAATGAATGATCGGCAGATTGATTACGCCGACCAGTGCGAGAACGGCAGAGGCGCGCGATGCAGTGCGGCGGTCTTCAATAGCATTAGACAATGCAATATATCCTATAAACAAAAACAACAGCACAAGTTCAGAAGTCAGGCGTGCATCCCACACCCAGTATGTCCCCCAGGTCGGTTTGCCCCAAAGGGAACCAGTCACTAGTGCGCAGAAAGTGAACATCGCCCCAAGCGGTGCGATGGAGCGTGCTACCAAGTCTGAGACCTTGATATGCCATACCAGCCCTATTCCAGCTGACGCCGCCATGACGAAATAACTGAACATCGATAGCCATGCCGAGGGCACATGGATGAAAATAATTCGGTAACTGTCCCCCATTTGGTAATCAGGTGGAGCAACTATCAGCCCCTGATACAGACCCACAACGAAAAGCAGAAGCGCCACAATCCCGATCGGCATGGCCCACCGGTTGGCAAATCCGTAGACCCAAGCAGGGGAGCCAAATCGATGAAACCACAGCCATTTTTTGCCGCGACCGGACGTGTTGAGAGATTCCGTGGTCATTTTCTCTGAAATTGCTCTACAGCTTTGAATTACTTCTAAAAATTAAGAGTGCTATTTTACTTCAATCAATAAAAGACATGTACAACTGGTATCAGTTCACACTGATTTTTAATGCAGTGGCACTGGCCAACGGACAGAACGCTAGAGAAAAAAGTGAGAATGAGGCGAGTAATAACAGGTGAGGTTGTGGATCAAGACTGACCATTGCGGCTTGCACTGCGCCAGCGCCAAATATCAGTACCGGGACGTAAAGTGGCAGGATGACCAGGCTTAACAATACCCCGCTTTTTCGTATTCCTACGGTTAAGCCAACACCAACGGCGCCTATGAGGCTAAGAGCAGGGGTACCAAGTATCAGTGCGCCACATAAAACAATAATCGCATCTCCAGATAATTGCATCAACATACCGAGTAACGGAGATATGATAATGAGCGGCAGTCCTGTCACCAGCCAGTGGGCCAGCGTTTTTGCCAGGACCAGCAGGCTCAATGGATGCGGGCTCAACACCAGCTGTTCTAGAGTGCCGTCTTCGTGGTCGGGTCGAAAAATTCCATCCAGGGCAAGCAGCGTAGCCAACAGTGCGGCGACCCAGATTATTCCTGGACCTGCCTGCATTAACAGTGTTTTATCTGGGGTAACCGATAATGGAAACAGGCTGACCACAATAATAAAGAACAGCACTGGCTGAAGCATATCCCCACGCTCGCGCATCGCTATTATCAGGTCCCGGCGTACCAGCGCCATCATCGCACTCATCGTTGAGACTGTCTGATCGTTCATGTTGAATCCAGGCAAATCCGATCGAGCCGGTCAATAGGCAAATCAAAACCATGGTGGCTGGTGAATATGATCAATCCGTTGCGCTCAATATGACGTCGCATCAGGGACGAGAGTAACTCCATTCCTTCAGTATCAAGAGAGGTACCTGGCTCATCGAGAATCCACATAGGCGCATCACTCATGACCACTCTCGCAACCGCAATACGTTGCTTCTGACCTGCAGAAAGCTGTCGGCACAAACGGTCTCGTGTGTGCACAACACCTAGTAACCTAAGGTATTCAGTGGCCGTCGAATCGGCTTCGCGCAGCGCACGATTTCCAGTAGCCGCGGCCGAAACTAAGTTTTCATAGGCAGTCAGATCCGGTTTTAGAGCGGGTTTATGTCCTAGATAGCTCAGATTGGCGCGGTACTCGCTGGATACGCTCTGAATGTTATTCCCGTTCCAGTTGATCTGCCCCGTCTCCGCCAAACTTAAGCCACATAAAATCCGCAGCAACGATGTCTTCCCGGACCCGTTGGCGCCCGTTACATGTATCGTGTTTCCTGAACTGACAGTGAGGCTCAAGCCCTCAAAAAGGCTATTAAATCCGCGCAGGCAGGCTAATTGCGTGGCCTCAATACGACAGGAGGGAAATGGGTTAAGAGGGTGGCTCAAGAGATTTCGGGTATTGGGCTATCGCGAAGTGTAGGGACTCCGGGTCCAATCCTCAATACCCTATTAAAGAGTGTGCAATAAGTTTTCGGGGACTATCTCAGCCACAATTTCTGCGAAAATCCCATGCATGATCCTTCATATCGATATGGACGCTTTCTACGCTTCAGTTGAAGAGCGAGAAAAGCCAGAGCTAAAGGGCCGGCCGTTAATTGTTGGTGGCAGGCCAGAAGGGCGTGGCGTGGTAGCGGCGGCTAACTATGCGGCAAGGGAGTTTGGTATTCGTAGTGCCATGCCTTCAGCCAGGGCCGTCAGGCTGTGTCCGGATCTGATTATTCTGAGTCCCCGCGGAGAATTGTACAGTCGGTTTTCCCGGCAAATAAGAGAAATTTTTAGAAGATATACCCCACTGATCGAACCGCTATCTCTAGACGAGGCGTTCCTGGATGTAAGCGGCTCAGAGAAGCTTTATGGGGCAACTGAATTAATCGGTCGACGAATCAAAGAAGAGATCAAGAGCGAATTAGGACTAATCGCTTCAGTTGGTGTGGCTCCCAACAAGTTTCTGGCAAAACTTGCAAGCGATCATGAAAAACCGGATGGTTTCACGGTCATTCATAAAGACCAGGTACATGCTTTCCTCGACCCATTGCCTGTTGGGCGTTTATGGGGCGTTGGACAGTCGGCCGAACGTCGTCTTTTACATATGGGAATTACAACTGTAAAAGACATGCGGAAAAAATCCTCCGATTTCCTTGAACAGGAGTTTGGCGGCATCGGAAATCGATTGTGGCAACTCAGCCATGGGATTGACGATCGTCCCGTGGTGACCGATTCCGAGGCAAAGTCTATTTCACACGAAACCACGTTCGTCGCTGATATTACCAATTTGGAGACTATTGAATCTGTGGCTTTGGCTTTGACTGAAGGGGTGTGCTTCAGGTTGCGTGATGCCGGTTTGCTGGCTAAGACCGTCAATTTGAAAATTCGATATCATGATTTCTCTACAGTAAATCGCTCAAAAACCCTCGAAAAATACACAAATGGCACATTGGAAATCTGGAACACGTTGCGTCAGCTCATTTCGGATCTACTTGCAAACCGGTCCTTTTCAGTGAGACTGGTTGGTGCAGGCGTTTCAAATTTTGGAGAAAACAAGTGTTTAGAAACAGATTCAACAGGTCAAGTAGATTTGTTTACCAATTTCGTTGAAAAGAATATCTCAGGTCAGGATGAACAAAAACAGGACCAGCTTGACCGCTTGTCTGATGAAATCCGCCGTAAGTATGGTAAGAACTCGATTCGTCGAGGTAAAAGCTTTTAAATGCAAGACTTGGATTGGTTACTATTTTGTCATTTTTTGTTGTTGTATGGCCCTTCCTATGCACTATAGAATCCTTCGAATACAAAAGAAATAATTCCATCGGTAACAGGTTATATCTAGCCCTACTTTATCCTGGGTAATCTACCGACGGGCTTCCATTAATTTACTTCACGTCCTTTATTTTGAAGCACGGTCGCTTATTGCTAATTCGGCGTATTTGATGCCAGGAGTCAAAAAAATCCTCGCCTATGCAGGATGCGGCGTGCTGCTTCTTGGGGTATGTGGGCTAAGTTTTGCGGAAGAGGCTGAGCCTGATCCACAAGGAACGGTGATTCGCATCCAAATTGAAGGCAATGAGAAAACCAAAGAACGGGTAATCAAACAGGAACTGGTAATAAAGGAAGGCGAGGCGTTTGATGCCGGTATTGTTGAGTTGTCCCGCCAGAATATTATGGATCTGGGATTATTTCGCTCGGTCGAGGCATCCACAACCAGCACTCTGGAGGGAGTAGAAGTGACCTTTGTGGTGGATGAAAAACGGTTCTGGTATTTAGTTCCGACATTCAGCCGCGGTAGCGATGGGGATGTTAGCTGGGGGGGCAGGTTGCAAATGGACAACCTGTTTGGAATAAACAATATCCTTACCGTTCGCGCCAAGCGAAAGGATTATAAGGATACGGACTTTCAAACTGAACAGACCTTCGAGATAGATTATCGATACCCGAGAATCCTCCAGTCTGATTATGACCTCGGTTTTCAGTTTGATTATGACGAGGTAGACATCTCTGAGCAACGGGGGATTTTTGCCGGCGATTATCTACGCGAACGGATTTCAGTGGGATTCAATGTTTCTAAATGGCTGACCACCAAAGGCCCCAGCAAAGGTCATCGAATGACGTTAGGGTTACGTTCCGACGATTATGATCACGAGTTTCTTCAAGGGGATCCAGATTTATTTTTCGATACGACAGTAAATTCTCTTATTGGCGGTATCCAATATATAAACGTCGTCGATCACGGCGCTTACCGAAGTGGTTCCCACTATGGGCTTAATGTCGAGCTGGCGGCATCGATTCTAGGGTCCGAAGTGAATCACACTTCCTACAATTTATTTCATCGGCGCTACCGGCCAATGAATGCGGCAAAAATGTCCAATTTGAATACGCAGCTACGATTTGGTCACATCACCGACTCCATTTTTGGTGATGCAACCTACAGCGTCACTGGTGGCACCGCTATTAGGGGATATGCTCGAGACAGTATCGAGGGGGACACCTTCTATATTGTAAATATAGAATATTTAAGACCCATTATGGGTCGCGAAACACTTCGCTGGGTAGGTTTTATTGATGCAGGTAATGCGTTTCTCGATCTTGGAGATATTGATATTTCTGATCCAAGAGTTGGTGTGGGTGCGGGGCTGCGTTGGAAGATTCGATCTTTTGTTCGTACCGATCTCCGTCTTGATGTTGCGCAAGGATTAGGCGATGCCGGCGACACTAGAGTCTACGCAGGTACCCGGGCTACTTTTTAAAATCTAGCTTTCGCTACAACCGCAAGATCCCAGGGCAAGATTATCTATCAATCGTACCCCATCGATGTAAGCCGCGATTAACGCCTGGGCCGAATCATTAAGATGTGTTGGTGTGTCAATGGTCCAGTTAAGTGGATCACGGACCGTGGCGTACTCAATCTCAATGCCCGGTCGATCCAGTTTATCTTGCATCAATTGTTCCAGTCTAAGCGGGTTACGTTCCCCTTGGCGCCATGCGTTATCTGCTTCCACTAAGGCCTGGTATAGGCAGGAAGCGAGTTCCAGTGCAGCAGTGGAAAGACGTTGGTTGCGTGAAGACATGGCCAAACCCGAGGTTTCCCGAACCGTTGGGCAAACCACCACGTCAATCTCACCATGTCTGTTTGCAATGTCTTTTACCAGCAGGGTCTGTTGAAAATCTTTTTCCCCAAAGTAAGCACTGCATTGGCCAACCGTTGCAAACAATCGCTCCACGATAGCCTTAACGCCCTCGAGATGCCCTGGGCGGCAGTCTGCCTCAAGACCCCGTAATTTCACTGGCTCTACCGGCACGGAGTTTTCCAAGGAACTAGTCTGATCCGGAAAGAATGTTTCCAGACTGCCCGTATACACCATGTCACACCCTGCCTCTTGAAGCATCACCAGGTCGGATTCCATCGATCTAGGGTAACTTTCCAGGTCCTCAGGGTTATTAAATTGAAGGGGATTTATAAAGATGCTCACGCAAGTGATATCATTTTCTGAGACCGAACGACGCACCAGTGAAAGGTGTCCATCATGCAGTGCACCCATTGTCGGCACATAACCGATGCTTTTACCTGTATCTCTTTGACGTTGACACCAGCGGCTTGCCTGTTGAGGCGTGTCAAGTAATGTTGTCATGAGCGTAAAAGGCACACCGCACTTTCAACATAATAGCAAGAGCAGTCGACAAAACTATCAGGATTAAATAAGTTGGTTTAGTTAATCCAGTCATGCAATTGTCGGGGGTGATCTAATATCGCTTCCGCACCCCAATGCTCTGGATCGTCATCCGGTCGTATATAACCCCAGGATGCGGCCAGCGATACCATGCCAGCTCCCTGCCCGGATAAGATGTCTCTGGCATCATCGCCAACCATAATGCCCTGCTCGGGAGGAATGCTGAGCAATTCGCAGGCATGAAGGACCGGATCCGGCCATGGCTTACTTCGTGAAACAGTGTCTCCGCATACTACACAATCGGGTTTGAATCCAAGATCCAGTTGTTCTAAAAGAAGAGAGGTCAGAAACTTCGGTTTATTGGTGACGATTCCCCATTTACGGCCGGATTCTTCGATCATCGACAAGATTGTCGCCATGCCTTCGAACAGCGAGGTCGTAGCGCTGATCCGCGACTTGTATTCTTCAAGATACTCTCGCCATAGCTTGTGCGCATGTTTTTCGTCCGGCGAAAGATTGAAAGCTCTGCTGACCAGCGCAAGCCCTCCCTGAGAAACCCATGGCCTCAGCGCCGGTAGTGGAAGCTGTTCCCGATCATGCCGAGTCAGTAGAGCGTTGACGGCACCGACTAGATCTCCAGCAGTATCCAGCAGAGTTCCATCCAGATCAAATAATACTGCTTTTACACCAGAAGACATTGGTTTACGGTGACCTGATCAGTTGATCTCGCCGTTCAAAGTATGGGCAAGATAGTTGACGTCGAGGCCAGGTCCTAGTGAATAGGTTTTGAATAGTGGGTTGTAATGCATGCCGGTAATTTCTGCTAGGTGCAGTCCTGCCTGCTCACACCAATTGTTCAACTCTGAAGGTTTGATCAACTTCTGATACTGGTGTGTACCCTTCGGCAACAGATTGAGTATGAATTCAGCGCCAACAATCGCTAACAAAAAAGATTTAGGGTTACGATTGATGGTTGAAAAATAAACCGACCCACCGGGGCCCACCAAAGTCTGGCATGCAGAGACCACACTGGCTGGATTCGGCACATGCTCCAGCATCTCCAGGCAGGTCACTACGTCGAAAGCATGGGGCTGCTCTGTGGCCAGTTGCTCCGCGGTGACGGCGCGGTAGTTAACCGCCGCGCTGGATTCTAGGGCGTGCAAACGTGCAACCGAAAGCGGTCCCTCCGCCATATCGATACCGGTGACGTCGGCGCCTCGCTGCGCCATCGATTCGCTTAAAATGCCTCCACCACAACCCACATCGAGCACTTTCAATCCTTTCAATGGAGTACGCTGATCAATAAAATCCAGACGCAGTGGATTGATTTGATGAAGTGGTTTGAATTCACTCTGCGGATCCCACCAGCGACTGGCCAGTTCGCTGAACTTGGCAATCTCAGCTGGATCAACATTGTCGGACTGACTATTAGTCATAAAGTTATTGTGTGTGCCCCGCTTCAATTTTCAACCCCCATTCACTTGCCGCCGAAATGATGCCCGAGAGCTCCATTCGGGTTAGTTTACGATCTTCAAGCAAACGCTTACCCGCTATCCAGACATCGCTAACCTGAGTTCTTGAAGCGCTGTAAATCACCTGGCTCAAGGGATGAAACACAGGTTGTGAAGCGGGATCGGATAGATCAATGGCAATCATGTCTGCGGATTTACCCGGTTCTATGGATCCGGTCTCAGTTTCAAGTCCCAGAGCAATCGCGCCTGCCTTGGTCGAGGCGTACAAGGCTTGATAGGCATTCATTGCAGAGGGGTCATCTGCCACCGCTTTGGCAAGTAGAGCGGCGCTCTGCGTTTCAGCTAGCATATCCAGATCATTGTTGCTCGATGCGCCGTCGGTGCCGACCGCCACATTAACGCCTTGCTTTAAAAGTTTATTGACCGGGCTGAAACCGCTTGCAAGTTTAAGATTGGATTGCGGGCAGTGCACGACATTCACACCACGCTCTGCCAGAGTTGTAATTTCCGCTGGTAATAACTGGGTCATGTGCACTGCAGCGAGGCGTGGGCTGACCAATCCCAGCTGATCCAGGCGTTCAAGGGGCCGCATGCCGTATCGGGCAGTGGACTCATCTATTTCGTGAGCAGTTTCATGCACATGCATATGAATTTGACAGTCAAGCTCTTCCGCAAGTACACCTAGTTTTTCAAGGGGCTGGTTAGAAACGGTATAGGGCGCGTGCGGCGCAAACGCCGAAGTAACCAACGCCGAGTGACGTAGCTCATCGCGTACCTCCAGGCCTTTACTTATGTACTCATCCGCATCGTTCGCCCATACCGTTGGAAAATCGATGACTATCATTCCAACGCAGGCACGTATTCCCGCCAATTCAGCGCGAGACGCGGTGATATTGGGAAAGAAGTACATGTCATTAAAACATGTTGTGCCGCTCATGATCATCTCAGCAATAGCGAGATCAGTACCTACTTTTACAAACTCAGAATTGACCCACTTTGCTTCTGCAGGCCAGATATGCTGCGACAGCCACTCCATTAATGGTAGGTCATCTGCATAACCTCTTAGCAGTGTCATGGCACTATGGGTATGCGCATTGATCAGGCCAGGCATCAGGACATGCTCTGCCAGCTCTGTGATGTGGTCACTGTGGAATTTTAAAGACAGAGAACTGCGACTTTCGATTGTTAACACACGGCCTTTATCTACCGCCACGCCGTAACGTTCGAGAACCTGTTGATGTGGCGGGGTGTCAATATCCTGCACGGGTATTAACCAGCGCGGGTAGATTATTTGATCGATATTCTGCATCTAGTTAGACAGTCTGGTGTGCGCAATTTCAGCGGATATCAAACGCCACGCATTGCTGGTTTTGCGTCGGTGTAAAAAAACTTGATAAGAATAAAACCGGTTGCGAATCCGCCGATATGGGCCCAAAACGCTACGCCCCCCTGTTGCCCGGATTCTGCGGCTAAAACTGCGCTGAGTGCTTGCATACCCAACCAGAGTCCAAGCATCCACATCGCTGCAATAGTGTGTCGCATGACATAAAAACCCAGGATAACGGCTATATGCACCCTTACTTTGGGAAACACTCTCGCGTAAGCACCCATAATACCGCCGATCGCACCGGAGGCGCCGACCATTGGAATCAGACTATTGGGGTCGGAAATTATTTGTGCTGCCACTGCGGCGATTCCACCTAATAGATAGAAAATCATAAACTTAAGCGGTCGCAGCGCGTCTTCAATATTATCGGCAAAAATCCATAGAAACCACATATTACCAATCAGATGCAGCCAACTGCCGTGAAGAAACATCGAGCTGAATGCGGTAAGCCAGGATTGTTGAAGTTGTGGGCAAAATGTCGCACCGGTTTCACTTAAGGAGGCCGAACCGAGCAGCGCCCCTGGAATCGCGCCATAGCTGCAGACCGATTGCTCCAGGGCCGGCTGAAGTCCCATTCCCTGAAGTAATATCCATACCAGCACATTAGCTACGATTATGGCGTAGGTAATATAAGGAATATGGTGCGTCGGATTCTCGTCTTTATAGGGAATCATGATGTACCGCCGAAGGGCTAATCGTTTTTGGATTTCGTTATAAAGTGGCGAAGTGAATCGCGTACCCCGTCGGGATTTTCTGACATGATGCTGTGCCCGCACCGAGGTAGCATGACGATCTCAGCATTTGAATTATTATCTGCCTCCTTGCGCGCGAGTTTCGCTGGCGCCATCTTGTCTTGGACGCCACTGATGAACAACATTGGACAGGAGGTTTTTTCAATGGCCTCGGGTCCGCCTTGATAATTGTTACAGGCGGTAAGGTCTGTGAATACAGTCCCCGGGCGACTATTTTCCATCATACTCATCTGGCTGCCGGCTGACCAAAAACCAGGATTGGGTTCACCACCAATGGCGGAAGTGTGACTCCATTGCGTCATCATGGAATAGGCCTCGGTGGGATTGTCTCTTGCGGCATCCAACAATACTGGGGTCACTGTCATGGGGTAGGAAAAACCGACCAGTGAAAGGCTGCACAATGTCGGCGCAGATTGGCCGTATTGTGCGGCAGCCTCGAGACAGATCAAGGCGCCCATGCTGTGCCCTACCAGGTGAAAGCACTGCCCGTCTGCTTGCTGCATCATCTCAACTAACCAGGCGGCGTAGTCCTCGACCCGGTTCAAGGCGTCGCCACCGCTGTGGCCATGTCCGGGCAAATCGATGGCCAGTATATTGTAGTCGTGATAGGCAAAATATCTGCTTTGAAGCGCCCATACTGAATGGTCCATAGAGGTCCCATGCACGAATACTATGGTTTCGAAAGTTGGGTTTATGACGTGCGCTGCGGTGTAAGCATAGTAATCAATTCCATCAATCTGAAGATACATAGGAATTCTCCTTATTAGGCAGCGACAGCTTTTTGTGATTGACGAATACCTCTGGAGATATCTTCGAGCAGGTCATCAACATCTTCAATGCCTACGGACAACCGGATTGTGCCCGCATTAATGCCCGCTTTCAGCAGATCCTCTTCACTCATGCGGTAGTGCGTTGTACTCGCAGGGTGGATTACCAGCGACTTGGCGTCTCCAACATTAGCCAGATGGGAAAATATCTGCAGTCCTTCGACGAAGGCTCGGCCCGCTTCCCGACCGCCTTTTAAAGTAAAACTGAATACTGCGCCCGCACCCCTAGGCAGGAGTTCCTGGGCCAGTGCATAGTCGGGATGGGATTCCAGTTCCGGATAGCTGATATCCTCTGCAGCATCAGACGACTGTAAAAACTCTACTACCTTGCGGGTATTGTAAACATGCCGGTCCATTCGGATCGATAATGTTTCCAATCCCTGCAGAATATAGAATGCGGTAGTAGGGCTCATACAGGCTCCGAAGTCCCTGAGACCTTCGCGTCGTGCCCGCAACAAAAATGCCCCTGTAGAAGACTCTTCATCAAAAGACATACTGTGAAATCCATTATACGGCGCACTCAAGGTATCAAATCGGCCGCTTTTCTCCCAGTTAAATCGACCATGATCAACCACTACACCACCTATAACAGTGCCGTGGCCGCACAAAAACTTGGTTGCAGAATGCATAATCAGATCGGCTCCGTATTCAAATGGCTTGATCAGATAGGGTGTGGTAAAGGTCGAGTCGATCATCAGCGGAATGCCGTGTTCGTGTGCGAGCTCAGCCACCAGCGGCAGATTCATGACATCATTTCCTGGATTCCCCACCACTTCTCCAAATATCAATTTTGTCTCAGGACGTATTGCCGCGCGCATGGCATCGACGTCACGCGGAGACACGAAGGTGGTGTCAATTCCAAATCGAGGAAGGGTGTATTGCAACAGATTATGTGAGCCGCCATAAATGGCACTGGACGATACGATATGCGATCCTCCATCCATCAGGGTTGCGATGGCAAGGTGCATAGCGGCCTGGCCGCTGGCAGTGGCAATCCCGCCTACACCGTCTTCGAGAGCTGCCACCCGCTCCTCAAATACCGCAGTAGTCGGGTTGGAAAGTCGAGAATAGGCATGACCAGGTCGTTCCATATTGAACAATGACGCAGCATGTTCGCTGTCCCGAAAAACATAACTGGCGGTCTGGTAAATGGGCACTGCGCGCGATCCTGTGAGCGGATCAGGAACCTGGCCGGCGTGCAGTGCCAGGGTATCAAATCTGGTGTGAGTGGATCGTCCCATGAGTGTCTAAGAGGTTATATTATGCGAGGCTAGATTGTACTCCCATAGCAATACAATCTGCTTGACGAAAGTTATCGATTGTCTAACTCAAATCCTAAACAACGAATTACACTGATATGCCTATCCATTTTACTGAATCCGAACTCGCCAGCCGCCGACAACACGTGATCGATGAACTATCCCGACAGGGGCTCGATGGTCTGCTGATGTTTAAGCAGGAGAGCATGTATTACCTGACCGGGTATGACACATTTGGTTATTGTTTCTTTCAGTGTTTTTACCTGGGCGTGGATGGACATTTCTTTCTGTTAACACGAGCCCCCGATCTACGCCAGGCTCAGCATACTTCCGATATTGAAGACATTAGAATCTGGGTTGATCGTGCAGGCTCCAATCCCGCGGATGATCTGGTCGCTGTGCTTAAAGAGTATGGAGTTACCGGCAAACGGCTAGGGTGCGAGTACAACGCCTATGGGTTGTCAGCCGCATACGGCCGGATGCTGGACCAGGCGGTAAATGGATTGTGCGAACTTGAAGATACTTCGACATTGGTCAGCAAATTCAGGGTGATTAAAAGTGAAGCGGAAATAGCTTATGTTCGACGTGCTGCCGAACTCGCGGATGATGCAATGGATGCCGCCATTGAAACCGCCGGACCTGGGGTGTTCGAGGGAGACATCCTTGCCGCCATGCAGGGCGCTGTATTTCGTGGTGGTGGTGACTATCCAGGCAATGAGTTCATTATTGGCTCTGGTGATGGAGCGTTGCTGTGTCGGTATTTTACCGGGCGTGAAACCGTAGGGGATCAGGATCAACTTACTCTTGAATATGCCGGAGCGTTTCGGCGTTATCATGCCGCCTTGATGCAGACTTTTCTAACCGGTGCACCGTCCACCGAACACATCGCGATGCACAAAGCCTGTTCGGACGCGATGGAGGCCTGCCTCGAAACCATCAAACCTGGCGCGACTATGGGGCAGGTATTCGATACGCATGCAGCTGTTTTGGACCAGGCGGGATTCAAGGATCACAGAATGAATGCCTGTGGTTATAGTCTGGGCGCGATGTACACCCCAATGTGGATGGACTTTCCGATGTTCTACACAGGCAACGAATTTGAGTTATCTACTAATATGATTTTTTTCGTGCATATTATTTTGATGAACAGCGATAGACGTAACTCAATGACCCTAGGTCAAACTGTCCGCGTGACCGATAGTGGAGTTGAACGGTTAAGTCGCCAGCCTACGGACCTGGTGGTGGTTTAAAAACTAATTGACGCGTTGAAATAATGCGTTCCAGTCAGGGGAGTTTAGGCCGAACGAACTCGGGTTTTTCAAGATCTCCTTGTAGTTTTCAATTGCGGTGGAACTGAACCAAGCGTCGGGTCTACAACACCCTGATCCCAGTAGTGTTCGACCTGGACTGAAGACAAACCTGACATGGTATTGCTGAACTAGTTCCGATAATCCGGTTCTGTCTGATCGAGCATGCGCACCACCGCGTCCCACGATCGAGTCACCGAGTCCAATGGACCGTCCTCCGGTGGGATTCCCCATTCACTTAGTTTCTCAAGGGCCTGCTTAGGAGGAATCAATGGTTGATCGCCTGATTGCATAACATCAACCTGCACCTTGCACGCATTCTCCAACATATAAAGATAATAGAACGCCTCTCCAACGGTTCGACCCGCCGATAGCAATCCATGGTTGTGCATGATCATCAACCATTTGTCGGCGATGTCTTCTCCAAGACGGCGGCACTCTTCTTCATTGTTAGTCGCTACGTCATAACGGTGGTAACAGGTCAGGTTCATGACTTCATTTGCCTGCTGGGTTAGAGGTAATAAGCCAGATTGCATACAGGAGACCGCCATTCCAGCACGCGTATGGCTGTGCAGAACAGCATTGACATCTGGTCTTGCCGAAAGAACCGCGGTATGGATCGAATGTCCGGCGTCATTAAATGGATAATCACCTTGAATGACATTGCCATCAAAATCTACCTTGATCAGGTTACTCGCGGTAATTTCGTGAAACAACAATCCGTATGGATTAATCAGATACTGATCTGGTTGACCCGGCACTCGGGCACTGAGATGTGTGAATATCAGGTCGGTCCACCCATAGTGAACGAATGCGCGATAGCAGGCTGCTAGATCCTGCCGGACTTTCCATTCCTCTTTGCTGAACGAGGCATGTTGTATAACGGTGCTGGTTTTAGTCATAATAAGTTGGTGCCTTTCGAGAACCTGGTCTAAATATAATATTCCGGCGTGGCAAAATACCATAGGCCTGGCCGCAAATATGAAAATATTTTGCGAAATCTAGTAACCGTGATAGATGAACCAAATCCACTTTTTAGGTTGAATTTAGAAGGTATGAAAAGCTGGAAAGTCATCGTACACTCAATTCCTTATATTTCGATCACCTGTTAAGTTAATGTATGTTCCTAAGCATTTTGCCCATGAAGAGCGTGGCGATTTAATTCAGCTGGTGCGTGAATTCAATTTCGGTACTTTAGTTAGTAACGTGAACGGCGCACCCTATGCCACGCATTTGCCATTTCTGATATCTACGGATGAAAATGGAAATTTGGTGCTAAGAGGACATGTTGCCAAATCGAATCCGCACTGGAAAACACTGGAACAGGGGACCGCAATGGCGGTGTTCCAGGGGCCGCATGCTTACATTTCACCCACCTGGTATAACACTCCCGGTGTACCGACCTGGAACTATGCCGCGGTGCATTTGTCTGGCGTGCCGCAATTAGTCAGTGATCAAGAGCAGCTGTATAACATTGTCATCACGTTAAGCGAGCAACATGAAGCTGCAAATCCTAGTCCCTGGATTCCTGATTTTCCACCCGATATGCTGTCTGCCATTGTAGGCTTTACTATGAAAGTAGATACTATAGAAGGGAAGTACAAGCTCAGCCAAAACAGATCAGCAGCAGATAAAATTCAAGTGATCCGGGAATTGAGAGCACCGTTTGGACAAGCCGCTGATGAGAATCAATCCCGTATTGCTGCAATGATGGAAGCGGTGGATAACAACATTCTATAAAATTTGAATATGCGCAACAAACCTTCGATTTTTGTTACCCGCAAATTACCCGAGGCAGTAGAAACTCGACTGGCCGGAGATTATCAATGCGACTTTAATCCGGATGATCGTCTTTATACTGGTGACGAACTGGTACAGAGGGCGGATAAATGTGACGCTATACTTTGCTGCCATACAGAAAAATTCAACAAGGAAATTATTAGCAGGTTGCCGAAAAATGTTCGGGCGATTGCTAATTTCTCCGTAGGGATTGATCACTGTGATTTGCAGGCGGCAATCGCCAAAGGCATTGTCGTGACCAATACTCCAGATGTGCTGTCAGATGCGACAGCAGAGATCGCCATGCTTTGTATGCTGGGCGCTGCCCGACGTGGCAATGAAGGATTCAGTATGGTACGTGCCGATCGCTGGCACGATTGGAGTCCGACTTTTATGCTTGGAAAACAAATCACAGGTAAGCGATTTGGCATTATTGGCATGGGTCGAGTCGGCCAGGTGACTGCTAAGCGAGCGCGCGGCTTTGATATGCAGATTCATTATCACAACCGAAGTCGCCTTGATCCAGAGATGGAGCAGGGTGCTACATATCATCAACAATTGGACAGCTTGCTGGCGGTTAGCGATGTGCTGTCCCTGCATTGTCCCAATAATCCGGACTCAGTGGGGCTACTAAATGCCGATAGAATAGCCAAGCTGCCTGACGGTGCGATCGTGGTCAATACCGCTCGCGGTACTGTTGTCGATGACGATGCACTGGTGGCAGCGCTTAAGTCAGGCAAACTGTGGGCAGCAGGGATCGATGTGTTTAACGGCGAACCCTCTGAGATTCATCCTGCTTATAGGGAGCTAGGAAACGTATTTGTATTACCGCATCTGGGAAGCGCAACAGTGGAAACTCGTGACGCTATGGGGTTTCGCGCACTGGACAATCTCGACGCGATATTTGCCGGCAGGGAGCCTCTGGATCGAGTGGCGTAAAGATAAAGAATGAGTCGGCCGCAAGCCGCATTAAACAAATGCTGCGACTTAGCTAACGGCTGTCTATGTCCTGACTATTGTCGATCACTCGGCTTCTGGATTCTTAACTGTGTCCTGAAACCAGGCAGTCCAGGCGCCGATCAGCACCAGCACGACGATGACCCAGAAGGGAGTTTTGCTGATTGAATTCGCCAGCCCAAGCAGGAACGCACTGATCAACAGCATTCCAATTAGACCGGCAATAACTTCGTTTTTCATAACCGTATTGTGTTGATGTGTTTTGTCGTTGTCAATCTGACTCATTGAGAAGGTGCTGGTGCAGCCAGCGTGCAGTGCGTAATAGTCTGCCATCATCGAGATAGTCACCCACTAGTTGTACGCCGATTGGCAGCTCATTAGGACCTTGAAGCAGCGGCAGACTAATCGCCGGCACGCCGCAAAAAGTCCAAGGCGTGCAAAATGCAGGATTTCCCGTTGCCTCGAGTCCCTTGGGGGCCTCACCTGGTGCCGCCGGTGTGAGCAGGGCATCATACTGGCCAAACAATTCTTCGAGAATCGAATTGGCCCGGGTGCGATGGGCCATGGCATCCAGATAATCCGGAACAACGGTTTTCATTCCACGTTCAATCTGTGCGAGGGTCACATCATCGAGATATTTTCGACCGTTGCGGTAGATGTGGCTGTACCAGGTTGCCATCTCCGCTTCGTTAATAGTTTTCAGATTCGCCCATAGGCTATCAAACTCGGAAGGCAGCTCGACTTCTTCGACCTGGTCGCCCAATGCCTCGACAATTTCCTCGAATCCCTGACGCGTTGCGTCTTCGGTTTGATCCCAGATCGCGGTTTTTACAAATCCAAATTTTGCTGGTAATGGCGGGTCCTGCAAACAGATCTGTTGCAGTGGCGGCGGAGTCAGATGTGGCAAGGTGGCATCATCTTCTGGATGATGGGACATCATCACTTCAGCCAGCACCGCCGCGTCCTCAACCAGTCGCGTAAATACACCGACCTGATCCAGAAATGGTGACTGCTTTAACACGCCGTGACGCGGAATCAAGCCATAACTTGGTTTGTATCCAACGGTGCCGCAGAAAGAGGCCGGGCGTATAACTGAGCCATTTGTCTGCGTTCCCACCGCGCCCGGAACCATATAAGAAGCCACCGCGGCCGCGCTGCCGCTGGATGAACCTCCAGGCGTATGAGCATGGTTATGCGGGTTGGTGGTCTTTCCAGGCATAAAGGTAGCCAGGCTGGCGGTCACAGTCTTGCCCATTACGATGGCACCCTGTTGACGGAGCCTGTCGACCAGAGCCGCATCGGTCTTTGGCAGTCGCCCTTTGAACACTTCCGAACCGTGTTCGGTAGGGACCAGTGCGGTATCTATGATGTCCTTTATGCCAATCGGTATACCATGCAGTCGGCCTGTTGGCTTGCCGCTGCGACGGGCGGCGTCTAGAGCTTCCGCCTGGCGCTTGGCGTAGTCAGGATCCAGCCAGGCCCATGCCATGATTGCGGGATCATATTCGTCTACGCGTTTAAGGCAGTCTTCGACCAACTCAAGCGCGGACACGTTACCTCCTGAGAGTAACTCGACGGCCTGGCAGATCCCCAGAGATTCGAGAGCCATTAGCGGTCTACTGCAGGTTACTGCGGCGGCAGCGCGCCAAAAAAGTAGTCAGGCAGCCATAGGGCGATTCCTGGATAAACGTAAATCAATGCCATGGTCAGTATCACGATCCCCAGATAAGGCATGATGCCTCTAAAAATATCGACCAGTTGGATATAGGGCGGTGCAACGCCCTTCAGATAATATGCCGACATTGCCATGGGTGGCGTTAAGAACGAGGTCTGTAAATTAAGCGCAATCAGCATCGCGAACATATAAGGATTTACCCCAAAAGTATCCAGCATCGGCAAGAAGATGGGTACGAATATAATTAGAATCTCGGTCCACTCAAGTGGCCAGCCCAGCAGAAAAATAATCGCCTGAGCCAATATAAGAAAGCCGACGGTACCGAGACTCATGGCCAGGATCCATTCCTCGATCAGGGCATGGCCACCGAGGTAAGAAAATACCGAAGCAAATGTCCATGAGCCGACGAAGAGCCAGCACACCATGGCGGAAGTCTTGGCCGTGAGGAAAACAGATTCCTTAAAGCGTTCCCAGGTCAGAGAGCGGTAAAGCAACGCCAGTGTAAGGCCCCCAAGGGCACCCACTCCAGCGGCTTCAGCGGGTGTCGCCAGGCCAAACAGAATGCAGCCGAGCACCGACAGGATCAAAGCTGCCAGTGGGACCACGGACGTCACCACTTGCAACAGTATCTGAAATGCAGGTGGGACGTCTTCTTCCTTTGGCTTTGGCGCAAGAGAGGGATTCAGAGTCGCGCGAATGATGACGTAGATCATGTAGAAGCCCGCCAGAATCAATCCGGGAAACATCGCCGCGGCGTATAGACGAAGCGGTGACAACTCAGCGATGGCGGCGTATACGATCAACATGATGCTGGGAGGAATGAGAATGCCAAGACAGCCTCCAGCACAGATAACACCCGCTGCAAAGCTGTGGTTGTAACCCGCTTTCAACATGGCAGGAAATGCGAGCATTCCCATCAGAGTCACTACCGCGCCGATAATGCCGGTAGCCGTAGCAAAAATAGCACAGGTCATCAATGCGGCGACTGCCATGGAACCCGGGAGATGGCGAGCGGCCAGCTGCAGTGAGAAAAACAAGCGGTTGACGATGTTAGCCCGTTCCACCACGTATCCCATAAACAGAAATAGGGGTATCGCGACCAGGACATCGTTGGACATGACGGAGAACGTGTTTTGAACCGTCAGGTCAAAGATACGATTATCGAAAATCGTATCCATACGCAGTTCATCGTAGTAGGCGTAGTAGCCGAAGCCCAATCCCATGGCAAGCAGGGTGAAGGCGATCGGAAAGCCAAGCAGGACCATAAAGATAAACAGGCCCAGCATGAAAATAGCGATTTGTGGATCAGTCATATCCGTAGTTCTTAGCGGGGTTCTTCTTGTTGCATCAACGCTTCTTCGGTTTCCAGTACGTCGTGCATTCTCTTGGGCCAGTAACCATCACGTATACACATGATGCATCGAATCGATTCCGCCAGTCCCTGGAGCAATAATAATACTCCGGCGACAGGTATCAGGGTTTTGAAAAAGTAAATTTGGATTCGAGCCGGGCTGCTCCAACTGACTTCCTTATAAAACCATGAGTCAGCGGCGAATCCGTAGCCGTACCAGGTGAGCGCGAACACGGCGGGAAGCAGAAAAATGATGTACAGCGTAAGGTCAATAGTTGCCTGAGTGCGCTGCGGCATCAGGCGATAAATGACGTCACCACGCACGTGTGCATCCTGTGCCAGCGCATAGGCGCCAGCCATAATAAACAATGCACCGTACATCTGAACGCCCATATCAAACGCCCAGACGGTTGGTGCGTTCAGTACATAACGAACGAAGACTTCATAGCAGGTGGCAAACGTAAGCACCACTATGCACCAGGCAAAACACTTGCCCACCCATACGCTGAGACTGTCAACAAAATGCAGGAACCGATTCATGGTGCTTTTCCCGATCTATTTAAATAGTCCCGGTCTTGAATAGCATAATGGCTGCCAATCCCGGGAGACTGTCTTAGTTAAACATAAACAGATTGCTTTATCATGCCATTACCAATCCGCCATGCCGTATTATAGTGCGGTCAAAAAAAACCGGGCCGAATTATTGATCGGCCCGGCTTGCTAGTTTCCTGATTAGACCAGGCTACCGAAGTAGTGCTCGTAGGCACCTGCGTAGTTTGGCGCATTCAGCAACTCGTATCGCACCACTCGCTTAGCCCATGCTTTCTGGGATTCGAGTACTTTGGCAAAGAACGGATCTTCCGCTGCAATTCGGTCGGAAACCACATCCCATGCCTTTAACTGATCAGCCATTACTGAATCAGGGGTTCGATGAACTCTGACACCGAGTTCCTGTAATGCAATCAGGTCATTAGAGTAACGATCCTGATACTTCCAGGAGAAGTCGGTAGATGCCGCTTCGGAAGCATACTCAAGAATGGACTGGTGCTCAGGAGAAAGCTTATTGAATAAGCTACGGTTGAAAATGATCTCAAACGATTCCTGACTCTGGTGGAAGCTGGCAAGGTGATAGTCCTTAGAGACGTCCTGCATGCCGAAATCTTTATCTGAAGTCGGATTGTTGAATTCCGCAGCATCAATCAGGCCGCTCTTCATTGCAGGCTGAATTTCGCCGCCGGGGAGTTGAACCACTGACATGCCCATTTCCTGGAGAACATCCGCCGCCAGGCCCACAGTTCGATACTTAAGCCCCTTCATCTGCGATGAATCAGTGATATGTTCTTTAAACCATCCAAGAGGCTGCGCAGGCATCGGGCTGTTGAAGAAGCCGACAAGGTCCAGCTTCAGTGCGTCCATCAATTCGTAATACAGCTCGCGCCCGCCACCATACTTGATCCAACCCAGCAGCTGGTTCGCATTCCAGCCAAAGCATGGGCCGGTTCCAAACAGTGAAGCAACCGGGCTCTTGGAATACCAGTATGCGGTTACCATGTGTGCGCCGTCGAGTACGCCTTTATGCACCGCGGTTTGCATTTCAGCGGTCTTGACTACCGAATTCACCGATAGCAGATCGATTTTCACGGCGCCACCGGACATTTTGTTGACTTTCTCAACGTAATCTTGGGCAAACTCCAGGAATATGCCCCCGCCCCAGGCTGCCTGCACTTTAAGTACCGTCTGGGCGTTGGCAAGATAGGGAACCGCAGCAACTGCTGCAGTCGCACCGACCGCCGATCCTTTGAGGAATTTGCGACGGGACTGTTGTTTTGTTTCTGATTTGTTCATCTTATGTATGCCTCTATTTCGGAAAGAGTGGTGTTAATAAATCGTTGTAGACATGTACCTTATGCTAGAAGGGGAATCAAGCCTACAACATTAATAATAATTAAATGAAGAACTTTGGGCAAACCGACTACCTCAACTTGATCCCGGCAGTTACTGATTTACGCTTTCTTAGCAGTATATAAAAAATATACGTCTATTGCATAGTGCTATATGTCACGGCAAATGGACACTAGTGTCTCAAATCAGGATCTTCAAAAAACAATAAAATGCCTTCAAACAACTTTGGCTTCAGCGACCTGCGGAATATCTCCTGTTTCGTTTCCTGGGTTAGTTTCAGGCATAATCGTCGTGCCGGTATGTGGTTGATGGGGACACGACCGGCTCAATTTAAAAAGTTAACAATTATTATGTCTACATCTACCCAGACCAACGATAAACGTAACCGCCTGATACTAAAGCTAAAGGGCTTTTTACCTACCACCTGTATTCTGCTTCAGGATCAGGAGCTTGTGCCCTACGAATGCGACGGATTAAGTGCTTACCGACAGCGGCCGATGTTAGTGGTGCTGCCGGAGAACGTCGATCAGGTAGTGCAGGTGCTGCAAGTCTGTTCGGAAACAGGCGTACCGGTCGTCGCACGGGGTGCAGGCACGGGTCTGTCGGGTGGCGCGCTGCCCCTTGAGGATGGTGTCTTGCTGGTTCTGGCAAAGTTCAATCAGATCCTTGAGCTCGATCCAATGCGGAGAATTGCGCGGGTGCAGCCTGGTGTTAGAAATCTGGCCATATCAGAAGCAGCTGACCCTCATGCCCTTTATTATGCACCGGATCCCAGTTCCCAGATTGCCTGCTCCATAGGTGGTAACGTGGCGGAGAATTCCGGTGGGGTGCATTGCCTGAAATACGGTCTGACGGTTCACAATGTTCTTCAACTAAAGATTGTCACTATTGACGGAGAGTTGCTGACCATCGGCTCCGAGGGGCTTGACTCACCAGGCTATGACCTGCTCGCAGTGTTAAATGGTTCCGAAGGCATGTTGGGTGTGGTCGTGGAGGTTACGGTAAAACTGCTGCCGAAACCCGAGCACACCAGTCTGGTACTGGCGGCATTCGATGATATTGAGGCCGCAGGCGCGGCGGTTGGCGGGGTAATAAGTGCAGGAATAATTCCAGCAGGCCTCGAGATGATGGATAACTTTGCCATTCGGGCGACCGAGGACTTTGCCCAGTGCGGTTATCCGGTGGATTCGGCAGCAATTCTGCTGTGTGAAGTAGACGGCACGGAAGCCGATGTTAGCGCGCAGATCTCCAAAATTGAGTCGGTGATGACACTGCATGGGGCAACGGAAGTGCGCGTGGCGCAGGATGAGGCTGAGAGACTGCTGTTTTGGAAAGGACGTAAGATGGCGTTTCCCGCAATGGGCAGAATTTCTCCAGACTATTACTGCATCGATGGCACCATTCCAAGAAGCCAGCTTCCGATGGTGCTGAGAAAAATGAATCAGTGGTCCAAACAGTTTGATCTTAGAGTGGCCAATGTGTTTCATGCCGGAGACGGAAATCTGCACCCCTTGATTTTGTTCGATGCCAATAAGCCGGGGGAATTAGAACGTACTGAGGATTTTGCCGCAAAAATACTCGATCTATGCGTCGAGGTTGGCGGCACAATAACTGGTGAGCACGGTGTCGGAATTGAAAAAATAAACCAGATGTGTAGTCAGTTTAATCGCGAAGAGATCAGCCAGTTTCATGCTCTGAAGCACGCATTTGACCCTGCCGGATTGCTGAATCCGGGCAAAGCGATTCCAACGCTGCAACGTTGCGCAGAATATGGTGCCATGCATGTTCACAACGGTAAATTGCCGTTCCCCGAGCTCGAAAGGTTCTGATGCAGAACCATGATCAATCGAGGCAGTTGCAGGAGCAATTGCAGCGTTGTTTTTCCCACAAGAGCGCAGTGGTTGTGCGAGGTGGCGGCAGTAAAGATTTTTATGGCCGGCAGCAATCAGCTGATCTCGAACCTTTTGACGTATCAGCGCATCGCGGGATCGTGAACTACGAACCGACTGAACTGATCATCACGGCGCGAGCCGGAACACCTATTAATGAAATCAGTCGGGTATTAGCAGAGGCTGGGCAATGTCTGCCTTTTGACCCTCCAGAACTAGGTGGTGTCGCGACTGTCGGCGGCACCCTGGCGTGTGGATTTTCAGGTCCTTCCCGACCCTACGCCGGATCTGCGAGGGATTACATACTCGGCGCCCACGTGCTCAATGGCAAAGGCGAATATCTGCGGGTGGGCGGCGAGGTCATGAAAAATGTAGCCGGTTATGACGTGTCTCGATTAATGGTCGGGGCAATAGGGACTTTGGGCGTTATCCTGCAGGCGTCCCTGAAAGTCCTGCCATCTGCGGAGAAGGAAACCACCTTAATTTTTCATTTTGAACGAGATTCCGCACTGGATTTTATGAATGATCTGGCCGGACGACCGCTGCCTGTCAATGCCAGTTGCTTTTATGGTGATCTAGTATTTGTGCGTCTATCGGGAACCGAAGCGGGGATTGATAGCGCGTACCGGTCTCTTGGGGGTGAACGGCTGCCTTCCACCGACAAGATATGGAGCAGCCTTCGAGAATTTGAACATCCCTTTTTCCAGTCTGACTTGCCGCTGTGGCGTATTTCACTGCCTGCACTGGCTAAGCCGGAACTGCCCGGAGAGGTTTTTATTGATTGGGGTGGTGCGCAGTGGTGGCTGCACTCCGATGCCGATGCAGATGAAATCCGCATCGCGACAGAGCGCTGCGGCGGACACGCAACGTTGTTTCGTGGAGGTGATCGCACTAGTGAAGTGTTTCATCCATTACCCCCCGCGATGCAAGCAATGCAAGAGCGTATCCGAGCATCTTTTGATCCAGAGCGCATTCTCAACCCGGGCAGATTAACCTCTGAACGTTAACCCTTTTACCGACCCGAAGCTTCGTGCAAACCAGGCTTGCTGAATTTATAAAACACACCCCAGAGGGCGAAGAGGCTGACAGAATTCTGCGCGCCTGCGTGCACTGTGGCTTCTGTACCGCTACTTGTCCGACCTATCAGCTTCTTGGAGACGAGCTCGACGGGCCCCGCGGCAGGATCTATCAGATCAAGCTGGTGCTGGAAGGAGAGGCTGCCACAGCAACGACACAGCTTCACCTGGACCGCTGCCTGACTTGCCGTAATTGTGAAACTACGTGCCCTTCCGGGGTGCAGTATGGACGCCTTCTCGATATTGGGCGCGAAGTGGTGAGTGAACAGGTGAAAAGGTCGCCCATGCAGACTGCAATAAGGTGGTCCTTGCGCAAGTTGCTCACAACGCAAGGGCTGTTCGCACCGGCACTGGGAATTGGGCGCATGATGCGGCCGATGCTCCCTGAGGTGCTGAAGAAGAAAATACCGCCCGCGCAGGAAACGCCTCAAGTTCCAGAATCTGTGCTCGATCGAAAAATGATTGTGGCTGCAGGCTGTGTCCAACCCACTTACAAACCGGCTACCAATGCGTCGCTCAGCAGGGTGTTGCATCGGCTGGGAATTGAGTCGGTGACGGTGAACGAAGAACGCTGTTGTGGTGCGGTCAGCTTTCACCTTGATGCTCACGATGAGGCGAAAGGGCTGATGCGTGCCAATATAGATGCGTGGTGGCCGCATATCGAAAGCGGTGCCGAAGCCATTATCAGTAGTGCCAGCGGATGTGGTGTGATGATCAAAGACTATGCCCGTGTCCTGGCGGACGATCCAGTGTATTCGGCCAAGGCGATGCGCGTCACTGAACTGGCCAAGGATGTGGTGGAAGTGATTGAGACCGAAGACCTGTCTGCCATTGAAATTGTACACCCACGTCGCGTGGCATTTCAGTCTCCATGCACCTTACAGCACGGCCAGAAATTAGCGGGCCGAGTCGAAGCTGTGCTGGAGCGTGCAGGGTACCGGCTAATGCCGGTTGCTGATCCACATTTTTGCTGTGGTTCGGCAGGCACATACTCGGTGCTGCAGAAAGATCTCTCTCTTCAACTCCGCCAACGCAAGATAGAATCCCTGGAAGAAGCGCAGCCCAATATCATCGCAACCGCTAACATTGGATGCCACCTTCACCTTGAGGAGGCCACTAAAATTCCGGTCAAACACTGGATCGAATTGTTAGATGATCCTGCGCTGCCACTTTAGTCGCCTTGCACCCAGTTCGCGGTAGTCGTAAAGTTATTGAAGTACTACGCACCATATCTACAAGAGGAAACACATGTCTGAGATAAAAATATATCCGGTAAGTGCCGAGACCGCCAGCGCAGCGCACGCTGATAATGATAAGTATCTAGAGATGTACCAACGTTCGGTAGAAGATCCCGAGGGTTTCTGGGCGGAGCAGGCTGAGGAACTGGTGTCATGGTTCAAGCCCTGGGACCGGGTGATGGACGTGGATTATCACAAAGCCCACATCAAATGGTTTGAGGGTGGCAAGCTTAACGTCTGTTACAACTGCGTTG
The DNA here is from genome assembly GCA_947259885.1 of uncultured Gammaproteobacteria bacterium. GTDB lineage: Bacteria > Pseudomonadota > Gammaproteobacteria > Arenicellales > Poriferihabitantaceae > VYFG01. The sequence continues at coordinate 19,385 of CAMYNW010000018.1, read as the reverse complement.
ACCGCCACCTGGAGACGCGTGGCGATCAGGCCGCCATTATTTGGGAAGGAGACGACCCTGAGGCTGATAAATCAATTACTTACAGCGAACTCTTCGAAGATGTTTGTAAGTTAGCGAATGTCCTTAAGAGCCGTGGGGTCAAGAAGGGGGACAGGGTTTCGATCTATATGCCAATGATCCCGGAGGCGGCGGTAGCGATGCTCGCCTGCGCCCGCATTGGTGCGGTCCACTCCATCGTATTTGGTGGCTTCTCACCTGAAGCTTTGAAGGACCGTATTCTGGATTCTGACTGCCAGGTGGTAATTACTGCTGATGAGGGTCCACGTGGCGGTAAAAACGTTCCATTGAAGGCCAACGTTGAAAAGGCGCTTGAGTCCTGTCCCAATGTCCATACCACCCTGGTGGTGCGTCGAACCGGCAACGATGTCCCGGGAAACGCTGAGCGCGACGTTTGGTATCACCTGGCCATGGCTGAAGCCTCGGCGGAATGTCCTCCGGAAGAAATGGATGCGGAAGATCCTCTTTTCATTCTCTATACCTCAGGATCGACAGGCAAGCCAAAGGGTGTGCTGCATACCACTGGCGGTTACCAGTTGTTCGCCGCGATCACGCACAAATACGTATTTGACTATCATGAAGGTGATGTGTACTGGTGCACCGCGGACGTAGGCTGGGTCACCGGCCATACTTATATTGTTTATGGACCGCTCGCTAATGGCGCCATCACCATGATGTTCGAGGGTGTGCCAACCTATCCCGACGCTGGTCGCTTCTGGCAGGTGGTGGACAAGCACAGAGTTAACATCTTTTACACAGCGCCTACCGCTCTGCGGGCATTGATGGCGCAGGGTAATGAGCTGGTAGAGAAGCATAGTCGCAGCAGCCTTCGTCTTCTGGGCACAGTTGGGGAACCAATCAATCCTGAGGCGTGGGAATGGTATTATCATATTGTCGGCAATGAGCGGTGCCCGATTGTGGACACCTGGTGGCAAACTGAAACGGGAGGCATATGTATCACCGCGTTACCGGGTGCCACCGCATTAAAGCCTGGGTCTGCCACAAGGCCGTTTTTTGGCATTCAGCCCGCGCTGTTGGATTCGGATGGCAAGGAGCTGCAAGGTGCCACTTCTGGTAATCTGGTGATCAAGCAGTCTTGGCCGGGCCAGATGCGAACCCTATATGGTGATCATCAGCGTTTTTATGACACCTACTTTTCGACCTATAAGGGCTATTACACCACTGGCGATGGCGCCCGACGCGATGAGGACGGTTACTACTGGATTACTGGGCGCGTGGATGACGTAATCAATGTGTCCGGCCACCGTATGGGTACTGCCGAAGTGGAAAGCGCACTGGTGTTGCATGATGCAGTGGCTGAGGCGGCGGTAGTGGGATATCCGCATGATATTAAAGGGCAGGGCATATATGCCTATGTAACTCTAATGGTTGGTGTAGAACCCACAGAAGAACTGCGTAAAGAGTTGTCTGACCATGTTCGAAAAGAGATTGGGCCGATTGCTAAGCCGGATGTTATTCAGTGGGCGCCAGGACTGCCGAAAACGCGTTCCGGAAAGATCATGCGACGCATCTTGCGTAAGATTGCCGAGAACGAGCTGGATTCCTTGGGCGATACCAGTACTCTTGCAGATCCTGCGGTGGTGGATGATCTGGTCGCGAATCGAGCCGGGTAGACTTTGACTAAATTGAATTAACGGCCAGCGATAGTGCCGGCCGATTATTATGCTCGGAACCGAACTCAAGGATGTCATTTGCCCATATTGCGGCGAATCCATCGAAATTATGGTCGACACCAGCGTCGCAAATCAGGAATATATAGAGGATTGCCAGGTGTGCTGCCGTCCGATTACGCTGCGCGCAGAAGTGCTGGGAGACTCGGTCCAGCTGCAAGCCTTGCATGAGAACGAATACTGATCTCAGGAGACAGATCTGCTTTTTAACTTCGCCACTGGTGCGTCAAGGACCTCAGCAGCGTGCGCGACACTCTGGCATCACTCAGGGCAACGGTTTCAATGGCCACCGCGTCGATCCTCAGAAGCATTGAGTCGGCCGTGGTCTGTGCGGTCAGGATACGGTGGCGGTCCGCGAGAACCTCAATGGCACCAAAAACTTCCGGCCGCCTGAAGCGCCCGATAATTTCAGCTTCGCTGTTATGAGTCACGACTTCTCCTGAGACCACCAGCCAAGCGGCGTCGGCTTCATCATCTATCTCATAGATAACCTGATCGGCAGCCACAGAAACAATCTGGCTATGATCTGCAAGATATCTCTTCTGGCTTGGTGCTAACTCAGAGAACAGTATTGCGCTTGATATTAGTTCGAGCGTATTCGAACTGCGCCTGGCGGGAGTGAAAGGGGCGGGGACACCGGCGCCCTCGACGCCATCCGTTGTGGTCAGCGGTCCAGCTTCTGTAAACCGATACACATGGTCAAACTCTTCGGGATCCTGGATCTCACGGGCGATCCAGATGATGGTGGTGTGCGGAAGAAGTCGCCTTATCTCTCGTCGCCTTTCTGCCTGTTCAACCGCGTCAAAGGGTCCCAATGCATCGTGAAAAATTAGAATATCCGGATTTTTAGCGAGTGCGCGACCTAGACTGATGCGGTGTTTTGCGATCAGTGGAAGTCTGGAACCGCGGATGCCGACCTGTGACTCTCCGAGCAGGAGAATAAGATCCTTACGCAGATCCAGTTCGTCGATGATTTTTGCGATCAGGCGATTGAGCTTACGTGCTCCAGCCGGATTCTGAGACGGAAGCCGGCCAAAAAGCAGGTTATCCTGCACTGTAAGTTTTGGATGATAGCGGGTCTCATCGAAGTGCAATACAGCGTCTTCGAGTTCTGCAGGAAGTTGCCCTATGAATTCACGTCTTGCCTGAAGTATTCGGGTAGACAAGCGAGCGTTAAAATGCACAAACCGATGTCTTTCTGGAATTACCATCAGGAACAAGGAAAGCAGTAGACAGTGACATGAAAAGCTCAGTCTATCCTGGGATATGTAGTTGTCGACGGTGAAACGAATATCTTCGACACGCTGGTCATCGGTGAGGCCGAAGTGTTCGTTTATTTCGTGAGACAAGGTATTTTTGTCCGCCATATTAATCAGGCTGGTAGCGACTTCAAGGCCAATTGTCAGAGCCTGAGATACCAGGTTTTCCTGCTCCAGGATTTTGAAGATAAACGGATGAATACTGAAAGTACTGTTATCAAGCCTCTTATCGACCGCAACCCCGTACAACAAATTTTCTGAAATGCTGGCATTGGGATTAAAGTTATCCGGATCGAACAATGAGAGCTTCACGGAATCGCCCATAGACGCCAGCCGTGTGCGAATCACTGATCGGGCTTCCAGAAGTTTGGCTGCCAGTTCAGGCTTCTGCTCCGGATCAAAAACTTCGAGCAAACTGCGCTCGTAGACTACCGAGCTGGCGCCCATCGCTTCGATCACTTGCTGATACCATTCTGGTGAACGCGTTCGTTCGGGCGCGCCGGCTTGTCTATAGTCGAGCCATCCGCTATCAATCGGTGGTCGATTACCGGATTCAAGGGCTTCTTTTAAATCCTGCTGAAGCTTCGGGTCTGCAGAAGTATCTGGCTCATTCTGATTCAGGCCGTACTCGATATTTTCAACAATTGTGCCGGCAAACATGTGCGGATCCGGTCCTTGCAGGGTCACGCGCCTGCGTAGGATGGACTCAGGTATGTGGTCGATCGGTTTAGCGTCAATCAGAATTCGACCTCCGGAAGGTTCATCAAGTGCCGTTAGCAGTTGAGCGAGCCGCGCTCTGCGAATAGGGTAATCCCCAGTGATCGCAATCATTTCACCGGCCTTAATATCGAGGTTTATACCGGAGAGTACAGATTCACCCTGTTCATTTCGCCATGAAACATTCTGAATGCTGATATCCCCTTTAAGATGTAGTGCTTCGGGTTCAGTTTCTACCTGGTCAATCTCAACCAGTTTGCCAGGATCGAACAGTTCTATGATCTGCTGGTATTTAATTTTAGAGTCTTCGTGCAGCTGGTAAAAATTCAGCATCTCGCGCCATGGGGATGTTAAATCCTTGTATGCGCCGATTGCCGCCACCAGCGCGCCGATGGTCAAATCGCCTTTGATCACCATGTAGCCGCCAAACAGATAAAACAGAAACGGTGTGATATGTCCGATAGTGTTATTGAGAAATTTCATAAAGAATTTCTTCTTGAAAATCTCGAGCCTGACTTTGAACAGATTGCCGAGCCGTCGGGAAAATTCTGCAAGCGTGTAGGGCTGGGTGCCGTGAAGCCTGATCTCTGTCGCAGCTGCCACGGATTCTCCTATTCGTTCGGATAATTCCCTGACCTGTCTGACCCTCTCCTTCCTGAGCAGGTTAACCTGATGTTGCAGCTTGGGAATGATATAGCCCTGGATCGGAATGAAGGCGACGGAAACCAGACCGAATACCCAGTCCTGTGCGAACATGAACACCAGAATCGTCAACATGGTGCCGCCTTCAAATAGCGGCAGGGCAATGGATTCACCGATGTAGCCACCAAGAGGCTCGGTTTCCGCTGTGACGCTGCTGATCAGTTCGCCAGACGAAATGCGCGAAAAATAGGGCAGGGGAAAACGCAGTATATTAGTAATCAGACTGTATCGAAGCCGCCGGACAAGTCGCTCACCAATAGTGCCTTTGTAGGTATTGATCCGCATCTTGAGAACACCGGTGATCACAATTAGTGTGAGTAGTGAAAGACATAATGCGACGAGGTATGGCACTGGGTCCAGGGTTAATCCAAAAAACGAATGACTGCGGGTAGCGTCGCCCAGCGCGTCATTGATAATACGCTTGGGCAATTCAAGCGTCATATAAAGGATCGGGAACGACACGAGTGTCATTACCACCAGCGTGATCTGCTGGCGTTTACTGTACTTCCAGATGTATTGAATCAGGTTGGTTTCCAATGCAGTGCTTACCGAGTTTCTACTAGGATGGTTTGATCAGAAATGCCTTGACGATATCGATAAATCGAGCAGGCTGCTCAGCGTGTAGCCAATGTCCGGTATTGTTGATGGTCTGAATCTGCGAATTAGGAAAAAGATGCCGTATAGCCTGATGCATTCCAGGCTCAATATAGTTAGATTTTTCGCCGGCAATGAATAGAGCCTCTATGTCGCTCACCTGATCGATACCGTAGTCAAGCAAATCAGACATGTTGGATTGTATCGCGGTTAAGTTAATTCGCCACAAGTAACCATTCTCTCCGCGTTTCAGGTTTTGAAGAAGGAACTGTCGAATACCCGCTTCTGGGATTGTTTCTTTTAGCCGCGATTCCACCTCATTGCGGCTTTTCACTCGGGCAAGGTCGACCGCCTGCATGGCGTTGACAAAACCTTCGTGGGTATGACTGTAAGGAACAGGGGCGATATCAGCAATCACCAGCTTGTCAAGCTGCGTAAGCCCTAACTGTGCCATCGCCATGGCAGTTTTTCCGCCCATGCTATGACCGATGATTGCCGGGCGCTCAAGATTGTAACGATCGATCAATTGCGCAACGTCGGCGGCCATCTGCCGGTACTGCATCGAATCTGACCACGGAGACTCACCATGATTACGCAGATCCGCAGCGATGATGTGGAAGTCCCGCGCCAACTCTTTAATAATTGAACGCCAGTTGGTGCTCGACCCAAAGAGGCCATGAAGCACTACAAGAGGTGGATTTTCAGGTTCACCTGCTTCAATTGCATGCAGGGGCAGCGGGGCGCTGGGAATTGTTAGTGTCATGATCAAGCAGTCCTTGAAAGTAGATAATACCATCCTGATTTGGAATCGACGTCCTGGATTTGGCGAATACGGCTTTTGATCAAAAACCTTCGTATTGCACTGTCATCAATCTATAATATTTCAAGGCTCAATTCGCCTCATGGCAAAAGATATAAATCTGATTGTCGAGGACGACCCGGCACTCAACGAAATGCTGCGATTTGTGCTTGATCGCAATGGTTTTAAGACGATGCAGGCGGGAGATTCGATCGTTGCGGGTCGATGCATGGCATCGTGCATACCAGACTTGATTTGACCTGACTCCTTAAAACGGATCTGTGTTTTAAGTTAGTCAATTGACTTAAACTGGACCGAAAGAGGGGGTCAGGTCAGGCACTGATGCAGTTATAAAAGCACAGAAGGAAGAACAGTAATAGTCGGCGCGCCCGCTCAAAGAATATCTTTATAATCACAACGCTGGCTGTAGCAGGACTAACTTCCGCGGTCTCGATGAATTTCGGTTTCTCTATTACTGAGAAACGCATAGAATTCCCCAAATGAATCGTCCTTTTTCCCGTTTCACAGGTTTTGCAGCCTGGTGGCTGTTCTTGATCGTGCTATGCGTTGTACTTGAAGGTGTTGCCCTTTATTACCAGTATGCACTCAATTACCTCCCGTGCGTGCTCTGTATTCATGTTCGAATGCTGGTCGCGG
>CAMYNW010000018.1:0-12883 GCA_947259885.1 uncultured Gammaproteobacteria bacterium | reverse complement strand
GTAGCCGGCTGGCTTGGGACACGGAGCAGGGTGGTCTCTAATGTTACTCTTCTAATTGTCAGCGGGCTTTGGCTGTGGATGGTGGAGCGTTCTTATCAGCTATTAGGTACAGAGCTAGGCTGGATTATCGGGGAATGCCAGATGCAATCCGGTCTGCCGGAGTGGCTGGCCCTGGAGAAATGGTTTCCCTGGATATTTGAGATTCACGAACCTTGTGGGTATACGCCATATCTTTTGTTCAACATTTCGATGGCTGAAGTGCTGATAGTGTTGAGCGCAGTCTTGACTATCGTTAGTCTTGGGTTGCTCGTTGGCAGAATCCGCAGGCGATAAGTTTGATATTAGGTTACAGGTCGTGGGTTTCAAACTGTCGGAAACATTCGGCAGAATGTGCTGCATAGTGCAATAGTTTCATGGCTCTAGACCTAGTCTGGGTTTTCTTGTTTCAGTACTGAATCAGTACAAAACTAGCTTGAAAGGCACCAATCATGAGCCAAGTCGCAAAAATTATTGCTAGTGATACCATCCACAGGTAGTGAATCCAACGACCAGTTAATGGCGCACAGAAATGACGGTGTCGCGCGAGGAATAGGGTGGTTCAGGCCAGTCAGATCCGGAACTCACTTCAAAAATTGTCGCGTGCGCAAGGGATAAAGGGTTAATTCTGCAGTCGGGCAATCCAAAACCCGGCAGAGGGCGAAATTTGAGCCTGAACCTGTTCTTCAGGTTTCGTTTTCCAGTAATTCCAGCGCTTTATTCAGCATCTCAACAGACTCATCATGCTTTCCGGCTTTGTGAAGCGCTTCGCCTTCTTCTCTGAGCTGCTTTACGTTTTTGACATTGTCCTCGTCAATGATTGTTTCTTCATCAAGGTCCGGCTTGGACTCGAGAATCTCATCGATCTCCATCATCAGATTTGGACAATTGCTGCCCCAGGCGATTAGAGGGAATGACACCAGTAAAGCGGCGAGTAATCTGGGTAATTTCATGTTGAGCTCCTGTTGGGTTATCGCAGCATGTTGCTGTAATTGTAATTCATAATTTACCTCGGTCTCTGGATTTAGGGCTTTTTTATACGCGACGTTTCGGAGAATTGCTGTTCTGGTGCGATATCAATATTAGGCGTTGATGGATTGCGAGCAAACCGAGGCTGTAAATAGTATGGATGACTGTAAGTAAGAAACGGGGTGGATATACTGAGTTATTAACAACTTTACATAATATACATTATGCGAAGTTGATACAGTAACTATTACAGGGACTATCTCCCTAGAACATGTATTACATCTTAGGCTAAAACCCATTCTAATATTTAACAATAGATAACATATATATACTATTGAATATAAATATTAATCTATGCTCTGTATCAGATTTGGGTACGTGCCGGACTCGTAAAAATATTGGCTGCGATCGCAACCCTTCGCGGTTTATAATCGCCAGCTTGCAAAATGAACCCCATAAATTATGAAAGCGCTTGCTTTTGACGTGTATGGTACCCTGATCGATACCACCGGCGTGACGACTACGCTGCACGGAATGGTTGGCGATCAGGCCATGGCATTTTCCACCCTGTGGCGCGCCAAACAGCTTGAATACACCTGGCGCTATGGATTGATGGGCGTATATAGAAACTTTCGGATATGCACCAAACAAGCCCTTGATTTCTCCTGCGAACAGCTAGGTTGCGATCTTTCTGATGCAGAAAAAAAAGCGCTGATGCAGAAATATTTGGAACTGCCGGTGTTCGATGACGTGCTGGACGGCCTGGAACGTCTTAAATCAGCCAATGTGGCCATGTACGCGTTCTCAAATGGCGTCCCGGATGATCTGACGCAGTTGCTAACCCATGCCCAAATCATTGATTTTATGGATGGAATTGTCAGCGTCGACGTGAATAAGACATTCAAACCGAATCCGTTGGTGTATCAACAGTTCGTTGAGGTAGCCGGTACTGCGCCACGAAAAAGCTGGCTGGTATCGAGCAACGGTTTCGATGTCTGTGGCGCTGTGGCCGCTGGCATGCGCGCGGTGTGGCTCCAGCGCAGCGCCGCAGTCTGTTTCGACCACTGGGAATTCGAGCCTGATAAAGTGGTCACTACATTTGACGAAATGACAGATTTATTTGTTTAAAAACAATGAAATATATAAATTAATTAAATTAAATATCACCATGAGTCAAGATTCAATCGTGATCGTTTCTGCCAGTCGAACCCCGATGGGCAGTTTTCAGGGCGGGCTCAGTTTAGCAACGGCCTCTGAGCTCGGCGCCGCAGCCATAGCAGCGGCGGTTAAAAAGGCCGGTATCGCTGGCGAGGATGTCGACGAAGTGATCATGGGTAACGTGCTGCCAGCAGGCCAGGGTCAAGCGCCTGCCCGCCAGGCCAGTCTCGGCGCCGGATTACCGCTCGATGCCGGGTGCACAACGATCAACAAGATGTGCGGATCGGGAATGAAGGCTGCAATGCTTGCCCACGATCTGATTCTCGCGGGCAGCAATAACTTAATGGTTGCCGGCGGTATGGAAAGTATGAGTAATGCCCCCTATCTGCTGCCTAAGGCACGGGGTGGCATGCGTATGGGTCACGGTGTAGTGCAGGATCATATGTTCCTTGATGGGCTCGAAGACGCTTACGACAAGGGCCGCTTGATGGGCACATTCGCCGAATCCTGCGCCGATAAATACAGCTTTTCTCGTGAAGAGCAGGATCAATTTGCAATCACGTCATTAGAGCGGGCGCAGTCTGCGGTAAACGATGGCAAGTTTGCTGATGAAATTACGCCGGTCGAGATCAAGCAGCGCAAGGAGATGATTGAAGTCAGCCAGGATGAATCGCCGTTCAAGGCCAATATTGAAAAGATCCCGCATCTTCGGCCGGCTTTCAGAGAAGACGGCACCGTGACTGCAGCAAATTCGAGTTCTATATCTGATGGCGGTGCGGCGCTGGTCCTGATGAAAGAATCGGAAGCTGAGAAACGGGGACTTTCACCCCTTGCACGTATTCTTGGGCACGCCACTCACGCCCAGGCACCGCAATGGTTTACTACCGCCCCAGTCGGTGCGATCGAAAAGTGTCTCGCTAAGCTCAATCTAAAAGTGAAGGACGTCGATCTGTTCGAGATCAATGAGGCATTTGCAGTGGTCACCATGGCGGCGATGCGTGAATTATCGCTCGATCACGAAAGGGTAAACATCCATGGCGGCGCCTGTGCACTGGGCCACCCGATCGGCGCCTCTGGTGCGAGGATCATGGTCACCCTGCTCTCTGCAATGGAGCGCTATGATTTTACAACGGGTCTGGCCGCCTTATGCATTGGCGGCGGTGAAGCGACTGCGGTAGTCGTTGAACGCACCAATTAACCACTCACCAACCCCACGTCTAAATTGATCTTTACCGAAGAGCAGATTCTGATCAGAGACAGCATCAGGGCCTGGGTCAAGGACAACCTGGCACCCGGCGCGGCGGATCGTGACCGTGAATCGCAGTTTCCACGAGAGCAGCTCGAGCAACTGGCTGAGCTGGGTGTATTTGGCATGACCGTGCCGCAACAATGGGAAGGTGCGGGATCAGATATGGTTTCCCTTGCGCTCGCGCTTGAGGAGATTGCAGCCGGAGATGGTGCCTGCTCCACCATCATTAGCGTCAACAACTCGGTAGTGTGTGGTCCCCTGCTCCACTATGGCTCGGATCAGCAAAAGGAAAAATATTTGAAAGATGTTGCATCAGGTAGAAAGCTCGGTTGTTTCTGTCTGACCGAGCCGGAAGCTGGTTCTGATGCGTCGGCCATTCGGACCCGTGCTACACGCACCGACTCAGGATATAAACTTAGCGGCACCAAACAATTCATTACCTCGGGCAACAACGCGGACATCGCAATCGTGTTTGCAGTGACCGATCCCGATGCGGGTAAGAAAGGAATTAGTGGGTTTATTGTTGAAACGAATACTCCAGGCTATGTGGTCAGCAGTGTTGAAAATAAGCTCGGTCAGCGTTCGTCGGATACGGCCCAGATCGTGTTTGAGAATTGTGAAGTGCCAGAAGAAAATCGGCTTGGAGAAGAAGGTCAGGGCTATCGCATTGCCCTATCCAATTTGGAAGCTGGGCGCATCGGTATCGCTGCACAGTGTGTCGGTATGGCACGGGCTGCGTTCGAGGCGGCAGTTGAATACGCACGCGAACGCAAGAGCTTCGGTAAATCGTTATTCGAGCACCAGGGTACCGGGTTCAAACTCGCTGATATGGCGACGCAGATCGAAGCGGCACGACTGCTTTTGTTGAATGCGGCGCAGCTCAAAGACGCAGCCAGTCCATGCCTTGCACAGGCCAGCATGGCTAAGTTGTTTGCTTCGGAGATGGCGGAAAAAGTGTGCAGTGATGCGATTCAGATTCACGGCGGCTATGGATACATCAATGACTACCCGGTGGAACGCATCTATCGCGATGTGCGTGTGGGCCAGATATATGAAGGCACCAGCGAAATCCAGCGCATGTTGATCGCCCGCTCACTGGAGCGAGGGCGTTAACCCGCTTAAGCCATAACTTATAATTAAAAATGCCTTTACCAGACTCCCCTTCCCGTAAACCACACCACACCCGGCAACTAAAATGCCTGGGGTTCGAACGGGACGACGGTCTTTGGGAGATCGAGGCGCACCTCCTCGACACTAAACCTTATCGGTTTCCAAATCATGAGAAGAACGGTGTGGAACCTGGCGAACCAGTGCACAAGATGAGTTTGCGTCTCACCCTGGACCTCGATTTCCTGATTCATAAGGTCGACGTTTCGATGGACGATACACCTTTCAAAATTTGCCGTCAGGTCGAGAAGAACATGATGAAACTGGAAGGCGTAAGTATCGGCCCCGGATGGTTGCAAGAGGTTCGGAAGAGGATCCCAAAAACTGATGGATGTACCCATGTGATCGATCTTTTGAACCCTATCGCCACCACCGCTTACCAGAGCATGCATCTGGCCCTTGAAGCGCGTGCGAATAGTCAATCCACGAGAGACGACCCGCCGATTCTGGATCAATGCCACTCCCTGGCACGCCATACCGAAGTCGTTAAAGTGAAATGGCCGGAATACTACACAGGCCCTGATCAGCCCGAGTAGCGAGATTCCATTTGCAACCCAATACGCGAAACCTGGTTGCCGCTTGCGCCGCGATCTGTGTTTTTGGTCTCGCCTTCGGGATGAGCTATCCCCTTCTATCGTTGATCTTGGAATCCCGGGGCGTTTCCTCTGCAATGATCGGTGTCAATGCGTCGATGGGTCCTTTAGGTATTTTACTGGCGTCATCAGTGATCTCCTCTCTCGCCCACCGCTATGGTGCGCGGCGAATAGTGATGATCGCCTCCGGCCTGACCGCCCTGCTCCTGCTCTGCTATCGGCTGTTTGACACCCTGGAAGCCTGGTTTGTCATCCGATTACTGCAAGGGATGTGTATTGGTGTCCTGTTTTCCCTGAGCGAAGCGTGGATTGTCAGCTATGCGGGGAATGAAAGTCGAGGTCGAGTTGTGGCAATTTATTCCAGCATCCTGTCGGCAAGCTTTGGCGCCGGTCCGTTGCTGGTGGCTTGGGTCGGCATCGAGGGCTGGGCTCCGTTCTTGATTGGTACAGTGGTATTGGTGATTGGCATGTTCCCGCTCAGCCTGGTCCGGGAGGAACAGAGCCAAGAACCGGAAGAAGTCAGCCCTTCCGGCATCCTTGATTTTGCCCCCAAGGCACCAATGCTGCTTGCCTGCGTCGGGGTATTCGCAATCTTCGATGCGGCCACCCTGTCCCTGCTGCCGGTATATGGCATCCGCAACGGACTCGACCTGCAGGCATCAGCCGGCATGCTCAGTGCGCTGGTTTTAGGAAATGTCGTGCTGCAGTTTCCGATTGGATGGTTTGCGGATCGATTTCCGAAAAGGCTGGTGCTGAGTAGTTGTGCAGTGATCACGACATTATTTTTATTGCTGCTGCCTTTCACTATCCACAGTTTCTGGCGCTGGCCTGTTTTAGTATTGATCGGCGCGACAGGATACGGTGTATACACGGTATCCTTGGCTTCACTTGGAGACCGGTTTAGTGGGACTGAACTGGTAAACGGCTCGGCTTCGTTTGCAACCATGTGGGGTGGCGGCGCGATGATTGGTTCGGTGACTAGCGGTTGGGCTCTGCTGACGCTCAACTCTCATGGGCTGGTTGTTTACCTGTCACTGACCTATTTTATCTTGGGTACGGCGATTTTACTTAGGTTGAGAAATCTGAGACGGACTCGAGTCGCTGGGGTGGATAGATATAGATAAGCTGTCGTTTACCCATATGCAAAAACCGTACGTCTATTAGGTAAATTTTAGAACACAATAAACTGCAATCTGTTTGCAATGACTGCTTTCAGACCCAACATGCCGCTCACTCATATTTAACTAGCGGCAGTTACTAGCCTATTGCCATAGTTAGATGCTCATCGTTCTAAGGGTTGCTTCGGAGCAAATCCAGCCTAACTGACAGTTTCGACGAAGGTGGGTGTTTCCTAAATAGTCCAATTCCTAGATAGATGAATTGACTGTCATTGTGCTACTGCAGCAGGTGTCGTTTCTGGAGGGTATTCACCAGCGTTGCAAGCCGTGCTCATTAAAATAAAAGATGATTTTTAAATGCTTGCTAACTTTGCAAACCAAGCATTAAGGGCTGGTGGTCTGACGCGTCAGTGATGGTATTAATGCTCATTCCCATAACAGCGTCTGCCAATTCCGGTGCAATGAATATAAAGTCTCTGCAATGTTGGCCTTGGGGCCATTGTGTCTTATCGTGTATGCCGCAAGTAGGAAGATGGGGTTCACCCGCGTTCGTTAACGTCCAGGCATCAATTAATTTGTATTGAACTAATTCCGGCTCGGTAACCAACTGATATTCTGTCGAATCTGGCAGAAAATTGAAATCACCGCAGAGCACACAAGCGCTTGGGCGTTGCAGTTTCGAATATGGCCCTTTAGGTTGCGCTAAAGGGGGATCAACTTCCAGCGCACCAACTTCCGCTTGAATCTTCATAATCCGCTTAGTTTGTGCAATACGTTGCACTGCGGAATGATATTCCAGATGCGTCGTCATTATTCGCAACAGCCGACTGGGTGTTTTTACTATGACTTCCACCATCTGACGTGGCATCTGTTTTATCAGGCCGTCAGCAGGTTGTGGCAACGAATGATGAAAAACGGTTTGAACTGGATAACGGGAAAGGATCAGGTTGCCATATTGCGCACGCCGATCAGACTTCGCTGCCAGCCTGTCGACTGCGACACCAAAAAAAGGGGCGTAGACTTTAAACAAGCTTGATAACTCTTGCACCTGATCTGTTGTCGATCCGTCAGGTAGTTCCATGTTTGTCGACACCTCCTGCAAACAGACAACGTCAGCATCTCCCATATCCATTATTGTTTCGACGATACGTTTTAGAGAGAGCACTCCATTCACACCAAGACCATTCTGAATGTTCCAACTAATGATTCTAGTCACTTTATACCGGCTTGCATGAAGGACTGGACAAATTGTTTTTGAAACAATAAAAATGCAATTAACAGCGGTGCCACAGACAATAGAGTGGCCGCAGAAATGATCGACCAGTCGACACCGGATTCTGGCGCACCAAATATACCAAGGCCCACCGTGAGCGGTCTGGTTTCCACAGAATTAGTCACAATCAGTGGCCACAGAAAATTGTTCCAATGATGACTTAGTGACACCAAAGAGAAAGCGAGATAGGTCGGCATCGCCAGAGGCACATAAACTCTCCATAACAATCCCAACGTTCCGCAACCCTCCAATTGAGCTGCGTCTTCGAGTTCCTTGGGAATAGACTTAAATGTCTGCCGCAGTAGAAATATACAAAAAGCACTGGCGATATAGGGAAGACCGATACCCGCAATCGTATCAACCATACCAAGGTTAGCGAGGGTACCGTAGTTCTGTACAATTAGTATTTCCGGCGTAATCATTAACTGCACCAGAACTAAAACAAACGCAATGTTTGACCCAAAAAATTTATATTTAGCAAAGGCATAGGCCGCCAACGTCGATACCACCAACTGCAACGGCAGCAGGAAACTAACTACCATGAAGGTATTCAGACCATAGCGGAAAAAAGGTGCCTGTGACATTACTTCGCGAAAATTATCCAGCGTTAGGGGCGCGAATAGTTCGAAACGAATGGCATATTGCGTATCATGGAATGCTGCCCAGAACGCATAGAGCAATGGAAATATCCAGAACACGGCAAGCAAATATGCACCAACTAGTTCAAGGCTTGAGCCCATTCGAAGTTTTTGAGGCAATTTAAAACTCATCGGTAATGAACTCGCTTGTCCATGAAGAAAAATTGACCCAATGCAGCAATAGCCAGTGCGATCAACAATACGACAGTGAGTGCAGATGCATAGGATACATCCAGAAACGAAAATGCGGTTTCGTAAATGTAGTACAAGATAAGGTTGCTGGCATTGTCAGGGCCACCTTTTGTTAAGACAAATAAGTGATCTACCAGCTTGAATGAATTCAAGAAGGCATTGATGAATACAAATAATGTTGTTGGCAGTAATAGTGGAAATTGAATGCGCCAAAAGTAATTCCAACGCGATGAACCTTCCAGCTTCGCCGCTTCTTCCAGTTCCGGAGAAATCGTTTGCAGCCCCGCCAGATAAAAGATCATAAAGAATCCGGCCTCTTTCCAGATGGTCATCACGATGATAGCGGGTAAAACAGTGGTGGTATCTCCCAACCAGTTATGACTCTCCACGCCAAATATAGCTAAAGCCTTATCCAGCAATCCAATTTCTGGTGCGTAAAAAAACAGCCAAATATTGGCGACCGCAATCATCGGCAACATAGTTGGCGTGAAATAAGCCATGCGCAGAAAGCCGCGCCCAACAATGGCTTTGTTTACGATCAATGCCATGATGATTGCAAGGGCTATTGAGGTTGGAATAGTGCCTAGCGCCAACCACATGTTATTCACTAAAACTTTCCAGAATACGGGATCACTTGCCAGATTCTGATAGCTTTCAAAGCCGGAAAACCGTGAGGGTCGAATGATCGAGCTGTTGGTAAAAAGGCTTTTGATAAAGGTTGCGACAGTAGGGTAATGCGTAAAAGCCACCAACAAAATAGCCGCTGGCGCAAACAACAACCAGCCCTGAATATGTTGAGACCTAAGTTTCATACCTTCCCAGTGACTATGTAAAAACCATTAAAAACGAGGGGGCGACTTTCATCGCCCCCCCCCAGTTACTAATGGCGCATCATTAACGGTAGTCTTTAAGCACACGATCGGCAGTCGCTTGAGCTTCCGATAATGCTTCTTGCGGAGATTTGCTGCCAATCAATGCTGCCTGGAGGGCGTCATCCAAGGCTTTTCGGACTCGGCCTGCCTGATAGGTTGATAATTCGGCAGTTGCAAACTCAAGCTGATCCCGTGCGACTGCAGCGGGTGGAAACTCTTCAATATAGGATTTTAGGGTGTCAGTTTCGTAGGACGATGGACTGATTCCCATGTAACCTGTTGCCACTGACCAGCCTGCAGAGCTTTCCGGCGCGGTCATGTACTTGATTAGCTTAAGTGAAGCCGCACGTTCTTCATCAGTGGTGTTTTTGAAAACGTAAAAGTTGCCGCCGCCTGTTGGTGTACCGCGTCGTTTTCCTGCTGGAAGCATGGCAACACCAAAATCAAAATTTGCTTTGTTTTTAACCGTAGTTAAATTTCCGGTTGAATGCCACATAATCGCTGTTTGACCTTCAAGGAAATTCTGGCGCAGCGTTCCCCATTCAATAGTGCCTTCAGGCATAACTTTGTGTTTGCTTCCTAGGTCTTTCCAAAAACTAAGCGCTTCAACAATCCCTGGGTTATCATAAAATGTCGTGTCGCCTGCATCATTCATTAATGTCTCATTATTTTGCATGGCGAGGGCACCAAACATCCAGTAAGGATATCCGGTTGAAGGAATCATCAAACCCCATTGCGAGCCATCGTCTTTAGTCAGCTTTTTACCAGCGTCAACCAGTTCTTCCCAGGTAGCCGGAGGTGATTCGGGATCCAGGCCAGCAGCACGAAATGCATCTTTGTTGTAATACATAACAATGGTTGAGCGTTGAAAAGGAATACCCCATGTTTTCCCTGCGGTAATTCCGTTTTCCATCAAGCTGGGGTAGAACGACTTGAGCCAGGCTTTTTCTTCATCGGTTGTCACAATATCGTCAAAAGGAACGATTGCATCGAGCTCAATCAGCTCATATATGTCAATAGAAAACATAACGGACAATTGTGCAGGTTGCCCGCTTTCCAATGCAGCCAATGCCTTAATACGTGCGTCGTTGTAGTTCCCCGCATAAATTGCATTGACTTTGATATCCGGGTTTTCTGCCATGAAATTTTCCACCATTTTGTCGACAGTCTTAGTGAGTGGTCCACCTACGGCGACTGGGTAGTACATCGTCAGTTCGGTTTCTGCAGCCGCCATGCTGGTCATCATTGAAATGCTCAGCGCCGCAGCAATGCTTATAGCTATCTTTTTAATAATATTCATCTTACTTTCTCATGATGTGGTTAGTGTTACGTTTTCACATAAGTTCGAATCAGACAAATCAACCAATAACCGCTAAATACGTCGATGTTGATGATCAAACAAATGCATTTCTTCCGGATTCCAGCTCACGTTGAACTGTTCACTCAGCTGAATCTCTGGCTGGCCCGCGCGACGAAGATGAAACTCGTTTGTTAAGTGCCTAACCCTGATGACGGTTTCCCCGCCAAAGTAATCCACCGCGAATGCCTCTACCGGCAACCCATCATCGGAAATCTGAATGTGCTCGGGGCGAATTCCAATAGAAATGGCTTCAGATTTCGTCTCAATCATTGAGCGAATTGCAGCGGGGAGTTTGTCTTTCTCAGTTTTTTCAATTTCCAGCACGTTCATCGGCGGCACACCTACAAACTGTGCAGCGAAGATATTGGCCGGATAATTATACAATTGTTGTGGTGCGCTGATTTGTATTACCTCACCTAGTTTAAGTAATACGATTTGATCAGCCATTGACATGGCTTCGACCTGATCATGGGTTACATACACCACCGTCAATCCCAGTCGTTGTTGCAGACTTCGTATCTGGTCGCGCATTTCAGCACGCAACTTGGCGTCAAGATTTGACAGCGGCTCATCCATAAGACAAACCGATTGCTCCGATACAATTGACCTGGCCAATGCAACTCTTTGTCTTTGACCACCAGACAGATTTGAGGGTTTTCGTTCCAGCAGATCCGTTAGCCCAACTACGTCTGCAGCGTGCTTCATGCGCTCTTCGCGTTCTTTAGCTGGTACGCGTCGCACCTTTAGCCCGAACTGAATATTTTCTCTCACTGATAAGTGGGGGAAAAGCGCATAGGACTGAAAAACCATCGAAACACCACGATCTGATGCCGCAACGTCGGTAACATCACGCCCACCAATGTGTACCGTACCAGAGGTGATTTCCTCCAGCCCGCAAATCATACGTAATAATGTGGATTTTCCGCACCCCGAAGGGCCCAGCAATACGGTAAATGATTTTTCCGGAACGGTAAATGACACCTTTTTGACTGCTTCTACTGTGCCCCACGTACGGCAAAGATCAGTTATTTTAATTTCACTCATTCTTCCACCTCTTCACTGCAGATAAGCAGTTCTGTACCCGAATTCTCCAATACTCGGCAAATTTCTTCTGGCGGGCGCCTGTCGCAAAACACTTTTGTTACATCTTGAATACGACCACCCCGAACGTGCGCGGAACGGCCGAATTTATGATGATCCAGCACCAGATAACTCTCCCGACAATTACGCCGGATAAAGTCACGAGCCCTAACCTCTTCGTCATAGAAATCGAGTAGAGTGCCGTCTGCATCCACACCGGCCACACCAAAAATTCCGACATCAGTTTTATATGACGCAAAAAATGTCTCGACAGAATTTCCAAACACATCACGATCTTGGTTTCGAACACGTCCGCCAGAAATATTGATTTCGAAACTGTGATTCTCGCTGGCAATCTGCGCAACACTTAAGCTGTTGGTAAATATTCGCAAGCCCTTATGCTTAAGCAATGCATTGGCAACGAATTCAGGTGTCGTACCGATACTAAAGGATAATGAGCTATTGTTTGCAATCTGTTGTGCCACTGCTCTGGCTACAAGTAATTTACCGTTCCGATTCAAAATCTGACGTGAACCATACGCGAGGTTTCCACCGGTAGTTAGCGGCTCGACACTACCATGGCGTCGCCGAGCCAATCCCAGATCACATAGCGCATTGATATCCCGGCGGACAGTTTGGGTTGTAACGTCAAACTTTGTCGCAAGATATTCCACACTCAATTGCGTTTCTCCACGCAGTAATTCCGAAATAATCGCCTGTCTATCGGTTAGAATCATATGACGCTATAAATGCTCATAAGAATCTAACTGTAGTTCATATGAAAATACTCGTCAACGCATCTAGGCTCAAAATTAGGCAAACTCTACATTTTCGATGTATTTCTAATCAAATTTCCTTGAGACATGTCTATTTGAACTGTGGTAATTATTCATATGAATCTACAATACAGTGCGAATTGTTGACCATTTGAAGCGGTCGGCAGCGACAATACATCTCCGAACCACCGAACGAATGTCTGCTTTTTTTGGGATTGTCAGATCAATTCGAGCTGTGGTTCCGAAACAGAAAGGTTAGATTCTAACTTTTACAAATTAATCGGTCTCGGGTCTTCCGTTCTTTCCCGGAAACAGAACTAAAAAGAACCCTTTCATCTCGCTAGTTATACTCCTGGCGCCACGCATCAGTGTTTTTCCGACTGCATGCGTTTGTTAGCGAGA
>CAMYNW010000017.1 GCA_947259885.1 uncultured Gammaproteobacteria bacterium | reverse complement strand
TCCGGATCCATCTTCATCGCCATATCGGCATCCGTCATGATTGGGTTTCGGCGAACCGATGGATCCTCGGTGTCGACCGGCATGTCCTCTTCCTCGATGGCCACCGGCTCCCACTGCCAGGCGCCCGCGGGGCTCTTCTTCAATTCCCAATCGTGATTAAGCAGCATGTCGAAATAGCCATGGTCCCACTGGGTTGGATGGGTCGTCCAGGCGCCTTCGAGTCCACTGGTGACCGCATCATTGCCAACGCCGCGGCTGGTCTTGTTGATCCAGCCCAGGCCCTGCTCTTCAACGCCGGCCCCTTCGGGTTCCGGACCCAGAAGTGCGGCGTTGCCATTACCATGGGCTTTGCCGACGGTATGGCCGCCAGCAGTCAGGGCCACGGTTTCCTCGTCGTTCATGGCCATGCGGGCGAAGGTTTCGCGCACGTCCCTGGCGGTCTTAAGCGGATCGGGCTGACCGTCCACACCTTCCGGATTCACATAAATCAGGCCCATCATTACCGCAGCCAACGGGTTTTCCAGCTCCCGTTCGCCGGAATAGCGGCTGTTCGGATTATCGGATGGCGCCAGCCATTCCCTCTCCGAGCCCCAGTAGATGTCCTTCTCCGGATGCCAAATGTCCGCGCGGCCGAAGCCGAAGCCGAAGGTCTTGAGTCCCATGGATTCATAGGCGATGTTGCCGGCGAGAATGATCAGGTCGGCCCAGCTGAGCTTGTTGCCATACTTCTTCTTGATTGGCCACAGCAGGCGACGTGCCTTATCGAGGTTCCCGTTGTCGGGCCAGGAATTGAGCGGCGCAAAGCGTTGATTGCCGGTACCGCCGCCGCCGCGACCGTCGGCAGTTCGATACGTGCCCGCGGCGTGCCATGCCATGCGGATCATCAGGCCGCCATAATGGCCCCAGTCCGCGGGCCACCATTCCTGGCTTTCCGTCATCAGTGCATGTAGGTCCTTCTTCAGCGCTTCCACGTCAAGCGACTTGACAGCCTCGCGATAGTCGAAGCCCTGCCCCATAGGGTCCGTCTTGGTATCGTACTGATGCAAAATATCGAGGTTCAGGGTGTTGGGCCACCATTCCGTGACCGACATGTCGCCCGTTGTCATCGCCCCGTGCATCACCGGGCATTGACCGGTTACGTTCGCTGCGGTTGCACTCATCGTTGCGCTCCGTTTGTTCGTGAATTAAGGCGCGCATTGTACGAAACGCTGTTTGTTTTATATAGTCAATTGTTATTATTAATTAAAGATGTTCACGCTGATATCCTTGCGTGAAAAATAATGCAAGACAACCAGGAGCAGAAGAATGTCAGACTACCTAGCTCTAAATTATCGATCGAAGGATTAGAAGCCGACTTATGTAACTAAGTGCTCAAGATCTGTCCGTAATCGTTCCCGTCGTGTTTTAGTTTCTATACGGCTTGCGTCCTGGTGTGCAATAAAGGTCATACAGAGTTTCTATGACGGTTCTTGCTTCTGGGCTGTTTAGCGAATAATAGACGTGTTGAGCTTCCTTTCTGGCTTTAACTAAACCTTCTGCCCTGAGTTTTGCCAGATGCTGCGACAGTGGTGACTGATCCAGATCGACGTGTTGACCGATTTCTTTAACTGACATCTCTTTCTCAGACAGCATGCAGAGAATAAGCAGGCGGTGATCATTGGCAAGGCTCTTGAGTAGATCTGCGGCCTCACTCGCTGCATTTTTCAAAGCTCTTAGCTCCGATCTGGTATCGGGAGAAAATGTAACTGCGGCAGAAGCGGATGCAGGCATATGATCGGGTTGAGTGTGCACGGTTTAATAGTGTATCTCAGTTCCTACTCTGATTGTATACGCGCCGCGGTTTGATTAGCCCATAGGTGATATCGTAAATTCTATCTAATTGTTTTTTATGGGAATAATAATATTTTTGTATCCGATAGCCTCCATTGGGATAGGTTGTACATTCGATAAATATAAATTAGTATTTGCGGGTGTTTTGGTTAAAGAAACACTCTCGATCACAGTACCGATACGCCAATTTTGGAGGATAACTGAATGATAAATAAAACTTCTGTGATCGCGCTTCTGTTGTCTGCATTAGTGCTGACACCTGCAGCTTTTACTTCGGCATATGCAGACGAAGCGACGATCAAGAAAGGCAAGGAAGTCGCGTTTGATAGGAAAAAAGGGAACTGCCTCGCGTGCCATGCAATTGATGATGGCAGCCTACCTGGAAACCAGGGCCCGCCACTCATGGCAATGCAGGGCAGGTTTCCTGACAAAGCGGTTCTCAGAGCGCAGATTTACGATCCGCTTGAACGAAACCCCAACACCATCATGCCGCCGTTTGGAGTGCACAACATTATTTCCGATGATGAAATTGATGCGATTGTTGAGTACCTGTTAACCCTTTAGGAGTGAAATACCAACCCGATGAACAGACGAGAATTTAATAAGTCACTGGTCACCATAAGTGGTCTCGGTGCAGGCGCCAGTCTTGGCGCACTTCCGCTTTCTGTTTTCGCCGCCTGGCCACAGAACGCGTTTGATGCTGAGACCACCGATGCTGTTGCCGAAGCCCTATATGGGACAAATGGCGCGGAAGCGAGTGATGCAATTACCTTTAAGGCGCCTGATATTGCTGAAAACGGCGCAGTCGTGCCGATATCGTTAAAGGCGGATATCGCAAATGCTGACAGCGTAGCAATCATGGTGGCTAATAATCCGTCACCGCTCACTGTTACCTTCGAAATCATGAATCCCGGAAAACCCGATGTCGGTACTCGGATCAAGATGGGTAAGACATCGCAACTGATTGCGTTGGTGCGTGCTGAGGGTAAGCTCTATACGGCGACCAGCAGCGAAGTTAAGGTTACTATTGGCGGCTGCGGCGGTTAAAAGAGGAAATAGACATGGCAATTAAATGTAAAGCGAAGATGCAGGGCGATGCGGTTGAGGTTAAAGCCCTGATGAAACACGAAATGGAAACCGGTCTGCGTAAAGATTCAAAGACTGGAGAGATTATTCCTGCTCACCATATTACCGAAGTAGTTTGTTCGCTTAATGGTAATCCGATACTACAATGCAATATGGGACCGGCGATTTCTAAAAATCCATATTTGGCCTTCACTGTTTCCGGTCCTAAAGCCGGCGATACTATTCAGATTTCATCGATAGACAATAAAGGCGAAACCGATTCAGGCGAGGCTGTGGTCAAGTAGATTAACAGGCTGCAATATAAACAACACCAGCAGGAGCGAAGCATGAAAAAATTAATCGTTGCGATGACAGCGACACTCATGGCGTTTGGTGGGCTGGCGTTACAAGCTAGCCCAGAAAGCGACCGGGCCGCCTTTGAAAAATATTTCACAGACCGGTTTAAAGATACCCCAAAAGATGATTTTATAAACGGCGTCTATTCGATCGATGCGGGATCCAGAGAGCAATGGGTAGATATAGAGGAGTTTCCTCCTTACGAGCTCTCTATTGATGCTGGTAAAGCCGAGTTTGAAAAACCGTTCGCGAATGGCAAAGGCTATGGAGACTGTTTTGAAAATGGCGGCGCAGTGCGCGGTATGTATCCTTATTGGGATGCTGATCGCAAAGAAATCATTACGATGGAGTTAGCCATCAATGAATGCCGTGAAGCGAATGGGGAAGAGCCGCTTAAATACAGCAAGGGCAAAATGGCCGACATTTCAGCTTATATGTCATTTATCTCGCGCGGCCAGCCAATCGAAGTGGTAGTGCCGGACGACCCCGACGCGCTGGCGGCATACGAGCGTGGGAAGGAGTTTTACTATCGTAAGCGCGGGCAGCTCAATTTCTCCTGTTTTGATTGCCACGGTGGCGGCTCAGGAAATCTGGTGCGTGCTGACAAACTGAGTCCTGCTCTTGGTCATGCGTCTCACTGGCCGGTCTATCGCTCTAAGTGGGGTGGAATGGGCACGCTGCATCGACGTTTTGGTGGTTGTAACCGACAGGTGCGTGCTGCTTCGTTTAAATCCCAGAGTCAGATCTATCGTGAACTCGAATTTTTTCTGACTTATATGAGTAACGGCCTGGCCTACAATGGGCCTGGTGCCAGAAAGTGAGGTTTTACAAATGATCAAAATGACACTGGCAGGATTATTTTCGACCCTGATACTTATTTCGGGCTGTGCAACGGCTACCAATGAAGCGAGCACTGATCCGGCAGCTGGAGATGACTTTGCGGCGGCCTGGGACGCTGCTGACGCAAAGCGGCAGGAGGCGGCAGCAATAGGCTACGAGTGGCGCGATACCTCCAAGATGCTGAAGAAAGCTAAAACGGAGGCTGAAGCCGGGAATACCGAGGCGGCTATGAAACTGGTTGCACAGGCCCATGAAGAATCATCCGACGCAATCGAACAGGAAGCACGTGAATCGACTCTTTGGCAATCACGGGTTCCTCAGTAGCGACAGCGCTATCCGTTTTATCTTATTCGAGGATTGCGGGCGTTGTCATAAGACAACGCCCGTTTACGTTTTGCACGCGATAAGATTCAAAAGGTGAATTAACGTGGAAAAGATTCACAGTTGGAAGGCTGTATCGACCCATTCCCAGAAGAACAACATTCCCGTTGTGGTGATGGTGGATCAGGAGGATTGCCCATACTGCCGCCGAGTCGAGGGCGAATTTTTCGCAGCCTTGCTAGCGGGCGGTGAGCTCAAAGACAAAGTTGTTTTCGGCAAGATTTCTATCGATGCTGGGGAAACCATCGTCGATCATGCGGGGGACACGGTTTCGACACGTGATTTTCTGGCTGAACTCAATACAAACTTCACCCCTACAGTCTTATTTTTGGATGGCAAGAAAAACGAGTTGGCTGAAAAAATGATTGGTTTGATGACGCCGGACTACTACAGTTTCTATCTCGAACAGGCGATTCAAAAAGCGATAGACAAACTTCGCTCGTAAGACACGGCCGCGATGGTCTTTAAGACCATGAATAAACTCATAATGCGGCTGATAGTGTTGCGGCAGATTAGACATGTTTGATAACGACTTTCAGCAAGATCCCAGCATGCCGATATACGCCTGGTTGGCGATCACCGGTGCAATACTGTTTGGTTTCTTTTTATTGTGGCGATTTGACTTTCTATTGCTAATCCTGGAATCAGATCAGACCCGGCTCTCCTTGATGATTATCGGTTTGTTTGGTCTGACTTGCCTTTATCTTGGCTTGTCTTCGTGGCAACTCGCTAAACACAAGAAAGCTCTGCTGCATTGGGCAGTGCATCAGGACAATAATGTTAACTCGGGCCAAGGTACAGCAGATGCTTCACATTGGATTCAGGAACATTTAGCATTGACTCGCCAGTCCGAAGAAAAAGAAGGCCTGCACGCAGAGGCATTACATGCAAGGTTGGTTGAGAAAGTCCACCGTGGTCATAACCTTGGCTGGTTTGCAGTAGATTTTCTAATTCGATTGGGCCTAATCGGCACTGTGATAGGCTTTATTCTGATGTTGAGCACGGTGTACAAACTACAGAATGAAGAAGTGTCTGCCTTGCAGGAGTTATTAAGCAGCATGGGTGCGGGAATGCAGGTGGCGCTTTACACTACGCTCACAGGCATCAGCGCATCGATGCTTCTCAGCGTCTATTGCAAAGTGCTTGATCGGTTTGCCGACAATTTAGTGGGAGATATCGTGCGGCAATCTGTGTTAGGGCATGAGAAGCAGGATCGTGGCTAGTCTTTATCTTCATCAGAGTCGAACTGCGCTCAACGCTGATCCATTTATCGATCTGTTGTTTAACTTTCTGCTGGGTTTTGCATTTCTTTTTCTGGTTGCATTGTTGTATATCAATCCCGAGGCAAAGCTTGCGAATATCCAGAAACAGGCGGAGTATATTATTTCAGCAACCTGGCCTGAACATCTCAAAGACGACGTGGATCTGTGGGTACGAGGGCCTGACGATCAGACAGTTTCGTATCTAAACAAAGAGGTCGGGTGGTTGCATTTGGACCGGGATGATCGCGGTGAGATCAATGATGTGATCGTAATTGATGGGGTAGAGAAGATTCACCCGATTAACCAGGAAATTATCACTATCCGTAAAAAGCATGCAGGTGAATATATCGTTAATCTTTACTATTACGATGCGGACTCAAAAAATCCTTTACCAGTGGTGTTAAGGATAGACCGTGTCAACCCTAAATTCGAAACTGTGTTCCAGGACACAATAACGCTCAGGGGCGTAGACGATGAACAAACGGCCGTGAGATTCAGCATTGATTCGGATGGGGGAGCCGAGCGTTTTAGCCGATTACCAGCGACCCTGACGCCATACGCTTTAGAGCACAGCCCTGAATGGGCAAACTGATCCTGGTCCTGGCTTATGCGGTGCCCGTTGTGCTCTTGGCTTCAGGCTGGTTAGTATGGGGCCAGAGAAGATGGTTTAGAATACTGGTGCTTGTGATGCTGCCAGTGTTCTACACTTTGCACTTTAAAGGACTTGAGATGATCGAAGGCTGGCCATCAGACACAGGATTGCCGGATGTTTTTGAGCTGCTCAGTTCTGATGTCGTTGAGCCCAATATAGAGCGTAAACATGACGGCCAGATTCACATTTGGGCTAAAGTTGAAGGGCAGCTTAAACCCAGAGCTTTCGTACTTCCTTATGATCGCGACCTTCATGAGATGCTGTTCCGAGCTAAGAAAAAGCTGGATCAGGGCATCCGGCAGCAAGGCAGATTCAAGGGGCGCGAGAAAACCGGTGACGGTGTTAGCATCGGTTCCGACCGGGAATTAGAATTCGATGATGTGCCACCAAGAGTTCTTCCTCCAAAAACGGGAACCTGATACGCCAAGCTAACGTTTCGGTTTATTTTCTATAGAGCTTAGCGGGATAATTTTGCTTTTTCCGGGTTCATCCGTGAACTGCGGTTTCAATTTATGCTGCTTTCCTAATTGTTTTGCGAGTTCCTGCTCCCGTTGAGAAATGACAGCCATACAGTCTCGAATATCTTGAATCGTCAGTTCAGATAGCGCGTTTCGTCTCCCCGGACCCGGGGCGGTGTCACGTGCAACTGCGCTGAGGACTTTGCGCATCATGGCCATAATGCGGCGTTCGGTCTGTTGCGCTTCGAGGTCAGGATTCATGTTACTAAGGTCGAAGGATTCTGAAATGATTAGTTTTCCATACCGTAGCGGATCATGTCACGCCGCTCGAGGAGCCTGCCCCAAAGCCAATTATATGGGTGTACATAGTCGGTATCCTTGGAATTATCTACGAGCGACATGCGATTATTGTGCCAACCAAATATACCGTGTTGCAAGTTGAAAATATCTTTTGACCCATGTGCAATCAGATCATCCCCAACCCGGTCCGCGAGTTCAGAAGATCGCCTACCGACCGAACAATAGAAAACCACTGTTTTTCCAGACAGGGATTTTCCGTAAAGCTTATCAAAGGCTTCGCGGCTGATATCAGGATCGACTCTGATCGCGTTATCAAGGTGGCTGACCGTGTACTCGTCTTGTTCTCTAACGTCAAACACTACAACGTCTTCGCTGGATGAGACGACCTGAAAAGTCTCGGCGCTAATATGGTCTACCGCCGGGTAGTTCTGCTCGATTCGTTGCTGGATCTGCTCAAGTCTGCTTTGATCCGCCTGTGCGGGGATCACGTTCAGAGCTAACAATATGATTACGAACAATGACAGAATTGATTGAAATGTCACCTTAAATACTTGGTTGCTAATGAGAGTGGACGCGGAATAAGATCTCGATCCTTATTTATAGAGAGTGATCCAAGTTCAAATAGTTCCAGCACCCTGGTTGGTGCTTGCCAAACTTGGGCTGCATAATTATGATATTGTTTTGATGTGAACGGAATAGTGACAGAGGATTCAACTATGTCTAGCTTTCAAGATTCAGATTTTCCTAACGCACCGCATGGATGGAATATGCAGACCGCCGTCGATGCCGCGGAACAAAGTGGCATCGAGCTGACTGACGACCATTGGGAAGCGATCGTTGGATTGCAGGAGTATTTTTCTAAACATGAGTTTGGCAAACGTCGTGAACTGGTAGATGCTTTGGATGAAAAGTTTTATCAGAAGGGAGGCACCCGATATTTGTATCAGTTGTTTCCTGGTGGGCCGGTGGCTCAGGGCTGTGTCATCTCGGGTTTGCAGCCTCCGTCAGGTAGCGTAGATAAATCATTTGGCAGCGTTGTCTGACTGAATACCTGGGTTCACTCGACGTTTCACAAGTCGGGTTGAAACCAATTGAGTGACTGGTGAAGGTTTACGACGCTGCCAACTATCAGCAGCGTAGGGGGCTTGATCGATTGTTTGTCGACCACTTCCGGCAAGCATTGCACAGTTGATATATGCACTTTCTGATTCAGGGTTGTGCCCTGTTCGATCAGGGCTGCGGGGGTGTCCGCACTTAATCCATGGGCGATTAAATTTTTCGAGATGATTGGCAGACCATTCAAACCCATATAAATCACCAAAGTCTGGTCAGGCGCAACCAGTTGGTCCCAGGGCAGGTTAACCGTGCCGTCCTGCAGCTGCCCGGTGACAAAACGAACCGATTGAGCGTGATCACGATGTGTCAAGGGGATGCCGCTATAGCTGGCACAACCCGAGGCGGCGGTAATTCCTGGAACTACCTGAAACGGTATCTGGTTTATTGCGAGTAACTCAATTTCTTCACCGCCACGGCCAAAAATGAATGGATCACCGCCCTTCAATCGTGCAACGCGTTTTCCGGAAACAGCATAATCCAGCAGTCGTTGATTGATGTCTTTTTGGGCAACACTGTGATCTGCGCGCCGTTTTCCAACATAAATCATTTCCACATCTGGATTAATTTGATCAAGAATTTCTTGTGAAACCAGGCGGTCATAGAGTACGACTTCAGATTGCTGCAGTAAGCGATATGCGCGAAATGTTAGAAGATCTGGATCTCCCGGCCCGGCGCCAATCAGGTAGACTTCGCCTTGATTGAGCTCAGTAACAGGCTGTTCTAGTTGCGAGTCTAATAATTTTCTGGCCTGGTCCTGGTGACCCGAAAATACGTGTTCTGCGACACTGCCGCGCAATGCTTTCTCCCAGAAATGTTTTCTGTCGTCTATGCCTTTAAACTTTTCACGCACCTTACTTCGGTACTCTCCAATAAGAGAGGCGAGCATTCCGTAACTTGCCGGAATCAAGCTATCGATACGCTCACCGAGTAGCCGCGCGAGAAGAGGTGAGGCACTACCGCTTGACACCGCAATGGTAAGGGGGTCGCGATCAATTACGCTCGGGAAGGAAAAATCGGATAAGCTGGAATCCGTGACCACGTTTACAGGAATAGCTTTTAATTTTGCCTGATCCGCCACAGCGGTATTGACCTCAGGGTCGTCGGTAGCGGCAACTACAAATCGATATTCCTTAGCGATGTCGTCAGACTGCCAGGGTCTTTCGCTGATTCTGCCGCCAGATTCGATGATGTCGCGGCGAATATTTTCGCTAGTACAAATGCTTACAAGATCGATTCGAGCTCCGGCTTTACGCAGCAGGCGAGCTCTGCGTGTGCCAATTCGTCCTCCACCAACAATCAGGCAAGGACTGCCTCCAACTTTAAAAAAAAGAGGTAGGTAATTCACTATATTATTGAAATATAAGTATTATTTTTTAATACTGTGGTAATCGTGCAAAGTGTATTGTATCGTTATGATGATGAGAACTATGCAAGAGGGATATGGTTATTGACTACCAATATCTATAAATGGGGCTATGGTCACCAGGCGTGAATCCCATGAAAATTGGAAATGAGCGTTCCGCGTATGGTCGTGGAGATCTTGGAATCGAAATGATCGATTTATGAAATAAAATATGTGCTCGATACCCTGTTCACATGTCTGGACAAGATCGTTTGAAGGCCCGGGTGCACCTATGTATATTAGATATTTTTTACAAAAGCCGCACAATATTACTCGAACATCAGGATTGATAAAGTAATGAAAAGTAAATTTATCATCGCGACTGCCGCACTGCTGGTTATGGTTTCGACAGCAGTTTATTCAGTGGAATCGGTGGACAGTGAACTCGCGCCTAGTGCTGAAGAATTCTTCGATGTGTCGTTCGGCGACCTGACCGAGGAGTTGAATTTGGTCAGGGAAGAAGATAAGACTGGCGTTCTGATTATGTTTGAAAGTAAGGACTGCCCATGGTGTCATAGGATGAAGCTTAACGTACTCAACCGAGTGGCGGTACAAGATTACTTTCATAAAAATTTTCGAATCCTCAGTCTTGATGCCGAAGGAGACTTGCTAATCACAGACTTTGATGGGAAGGAGGTAACTTCTAAAGAGTTTGCCCTAAAAGCAATGCGAGTGAGAGCAACACCAGTTTTCGCTTTCTATGATAAAGAAGGAGAGTTAGTGACCCGATACACGGGAGCACTTAAAAATGCCCATGACTTTTTGTTGCTGGGTCAGTTCGTTGTGGATGGGCACTATAAGTCGAGTCGCTTCAGTAAATTCCGCCGGGAAAACCAGCCCAGCTAGGTTTTGTGCATTTGTTCAGGTACGATCAAAAAACAATATTAATAGGGATTTCTTGAAA
Source organism: uncultured Gammaproteobacteria bacterium (assembly GCA_947259885.1). Classification (GTDB taxonomy): domain Bacteria; phylum Pseudomonadota; class Gammaproteobacteria; order Arenicellales; family Poriferihabitantaceae; genus VYFG01. Next base: position 63,054 of record CAMYNW010000017.1, on the reverse strand, counting down.
ATCCTCTCATTTACCTGCAAGCCATCAACTATCCGCTCGCTGATAGTGGGGGTGCTAATTTATGGTTATGCCTCTTTGGGCCTGTGTCAGTCAGTTGGTGCAGAATTTCCAAAAGTACTGACTCTCCCCCAAGCCCTTGAGATGCTCGACGACAACCATCCTGGTCTACTTTTGACACGTGCTCGTATGCAAGAGATCGGTGCTGAGCGGGTGCAGGTTGATGCCGATACGGCGCTCAAAGCAATTATCGGCCTTGAACTTCGAGGTGCTGTGAAAGCGTCGGATCCGGACAACGATTTTGTTGACGATAGCCGCGCATTATTTGTTCTGGATAAGCCTTTAACCACTTTTGGCAGGGAGCAGGTGCGCACTGGGGCAGTTAGAACCGAACTAGATTCTTTGGGGCAAAAGGAAGTCCTTAATCGTGCCTCGATTAGGCTAGACGCTATGCGGGCGTTTTTCGAAGTCATTATTGCGGATTATGCTTATACCGCCATTGACGAGGAAATGACTCTCGCTTTTCTTCACTTTGACGATGCCCGAGAGCAAATGGAACGGTACCACGAGCTGCCCGAAGTTGAGGTGAGAGCTTTAGAAGTGGTCTATCTTGATGCCTTCGCCAAGCGCACGGCGGCTCGTCATGAGCAACGAGCCAGTCGCTTAAGGTTAGCTCTCGCGCTAAATCGCCCGATGGCTTATCCGGATCAACTGATCGAACCTGATCTGAGTAAATACAGTCGGCAACTGCCGGACTACGAAGAATTACTTGAGTCTGCGATGCTTAACAACCACTCAATTAAATCTGCAAAGCTGCAGCTCGAAGCGCAGAGGCAGAGACTTGATGGCTTGTCATTAGCTAGGAGGCCGACCCTCGGCGCCCGTTTCCAGGCAGCTGAGTATGAACGCATTCTTGGAAGTAGCCGGGATCAGTTCCGCGCGTCGCTATATCTTGATATACCCCTGACTGTGCCCCGGCTCACCCAGGGCGAGATCGCTCGCCAAAGTGCTGCCGTTTTGAAGTACGAATCGAACGTAAAACTGATTGAAAATGAGTTGCGGCTTAATGTTCTTAGGTTAGTGCAACGCCTTGAACAACTGGACAGTGAACTCAATGCTGCGCGAACCGATCTGCTTTACAGAGAACTTGACCTCGATAGAGTTCGTTTGCAGTATGAAATGGAGGTCCGCGCGAGGATCGGCGGTGCGAATACTGAAGTTGCCAGATCACTCCATCGTTTGGCATACATCCGGTATCAAAGGGCCTTGGTTTGGGAGCAGCTTGATATGCTGGCCGGCAGAACCGAAGTATTTTTTGAATGAGAATAAACAATTGAAAAAAACGAGTAAGAGCTATCTAGCTGCAGTGACGGCGTTACTGGCAGTCACAATCGTTTCGGCTTCAATGGCGGACACGGTGTCCGGGCGTATTGAGCATGATGTCGTCTATCATTTGGATGTGGCCGTCAGTGGCGAGGTGAAGAGTGTCAGTGTTCGTGAGGGCAATCGAGTGACTCAGGGCACGGTACTTATGCAGTTAGATACCACTTCACTGGAAGCCAAAAGGGATGCAGCGCTGGCAAAAATGAATCACCTTGAGGCGGTGATGGAAGAAGCCGCCCGGTCACTGCAACGCGATGAAGAGCTGTATGCAGAGGGTTCGTTGTCGACGGTAGAGTTGGATCTTCGAAGGATTGCTGTGCTCAAGGCTAACGCGGATTTTAAAATTAGTGAAGCGGAGTATGTACACAGCCGTGGGCAAGTGAGTTTCGGAACAATCGTTGCGCCAGTTGCGGGGATTGTCGTTAAGCGGAATGTCAATCCCGGTGAGCGAATCGTTGTCGACAATCGATCCGAACCCGCGTTTATTTTTGCTAGTGATAACAAGGTGATACGCGCAGAATTGAATCCTGAGACTGGAACAGTTCCAACTCCTGGCAGCAGTGTCAAGATCGACTACCCCGGCGGTACGATATCTGGGCAGGTAATGGCGATTAATTCACTCACAAGTCCCGATGGAGTCTCTATGACTGTCAGCACGGAACAACCTTTGCCTCAGGTAGGGCAGGCTGTTGAAATCAACTATGAGTAAATTTCGCGGGATTTAAAACAACCGGTTAATTACCGCTTCAAGGCTGCTCACTGAACGATCGATATGCTTTAATTTATCGAGTCCGAACAAGCCGAGCCTGAATGTGCTGAAGGTGTCCGGCTCATCGCACATGAGTGGAACACCGGCCGCGATCTGAAGCCCTTCTGCAGCGAATTTGCTGCCATTTTGAATGCCAGGGTCGTCGGTATAGCTGACCACTACACCCGGTGCTTCGAAACCTTCAGCTGCGACACTTTGAGTTCCCTTATTCTTGAGCACATCGCGCACCTGCCGACCGAGTTCCGACTGGGCGTGTTTGGCGGCATCAAAACCGAAGTCACTGATTTCTCGTATTACATTACGAAACCCAACCAAGGCATCTGTGGGCATCGTGGCGTGATAGGCGTGGCCTCCGTTTTCGTATGCCTGCATGATTTGATGCCACTTTCCGAGATCGCATGCGAAACTGGTACTTTGCGTCCTGCTCAGCCTATCTGCGGCGCGTGGGCTTAACATCACCAATCCGCTGCTTGGGGATGCGCTCCAACCTTTCTGCGGTGCGCTGATTAACACGTCAACACCTGTTGTCGCCATGTCTACCCATATTGCGCCAGAGGCAATGCAGTCAAGCACGAACATGCCGTCGTGTTCATGCACTGTTTCCGCAATTGCAGTGAGATATTCATCGGGAAGTATCATCCCCGCAGATGTTTCAACATGTGGCGCAAATACCATATCGGGTTTTTCCGATCGAATAACACTAATTACCCGGTCGATATTTGCCGGTGCAAACGGTGCCTTAGGCTCATTTGAAACCATAGACGCTTTCAATACCGTTTCGCTTGCGGGAATTTTGCCCATTTCAAAAATTTGACTCCAACGGTAACTGAACCAGCCGTTGCGAATGATCAGACACTTCTTATCGGTTGCAAACTGTCGTGCAACTGCCTCCATGCCATAGGTACCGCCCCCAGGTACGATCACAGCAGAATCGGCCTGGTATACCTGTTTTAAGGTAGACGATATTTCTTTCATCACGGCTTGAAAACTGCCAGACATATGGTTGAGCGATCGATCAGTGAATACTACGGAATATTCAAGCAGACCATCTGGATCAATATCGGGTAGTAGTGCGGACATTTTTTCTCAAATTGGTTGTGGCGACAGGTGTCCTGTCACGAGTAATTACACGGGCGGTTTGCCTGCTTTGTCGAATGAAGCGGGTAAGCGTTCTCCAGGTGATGTAAATCAGCTGGTGATGTACTGCTGTAATTGATCGATGGTGTTCTGCTGTTCCCTGATGATGCTCGAGACCAGATCACGGATCGATACCATGCCAAGCACCTTATCATCCTCTACCACTGGCAGATGGCGAAAGTCATGACGACTCATGAGCTCAAGGCAGTCATCGACGCTATTACTTCGAGTGGTGCGGGTAACTTTCGTAGTCATGATCTCTGATACCGGGGTGGTGGCGGAGGCTTTGCCTGAAAGGATCATCTTGCGGGCGTAGTCCCGTTCGCTGAGAATGCCTTTAAGCTGGTCGTTCTCCATTACCAGTACGCAGCCAATATTGTGCTGTTTCATCAACTCCAGGGCTTCTCTGACAGTCTGCCCGGGCAGTACACTGAAAATAACGATGCTTTGTGATTTTGCGTCAAGCAGCGATCCTATTGTCGTCATAAGGTTCTCTCCTCTCCTGTTTAGACAAGCACATGATACCAAAGTAGGCTCTGCATTGGGTATTCTTCAGATACAGACACTTACAGGTTATCATAAGATCAGGAGACAAAAAGGGCGACACACTGGCCGCCCATTAATCTGCGTCTTGTCAAACCAGGCTATGGTTTAGCAGTAGTAAATCCAAGAATTTCCCACGCTTGCATGCCGTCACGATACCACTTGATGCGTTCTGCTGGGTATCCATATGTCAGCAGCGTTTTAATGCTCGCCGGAGACTGTCCGCACCACATGCCATTGCAGAACATCACCAGGGTCTTGGCGCCGGAGTAATCAAATACTTCTGAAACTTTGTTGTTGGCAATTGCCTCGTCAATCGCAATCTCGTCGGCGCCATCGGCTACCTTGACGCTGAATTGATCGGTCATGACTTTAGTAATTCCTTCGGTGGTGGCGCCCTTGGTTGGGGTCAGTTCGGTCCATGGAACATTTACTGCGCCAGGAATTGTCCCTTTTGATACCCAATCCGGGGTTCGTGAATCGACCAGCAGAATGCTGCTGTCCCCGGCTTCCATTTTGCGGGCATATTCAATGACTTCGACCTCTCCAAGGGTTTCGACGCCTTCTGCCAGCTTGATCGGCTGAATACAAAATGGCGGACACGGCCTTGAAGTTTTAGCAAAGGCATCGATTACCGTGTTGGCATTATCCTGATTTCGTTTAATTTCCACTGCCTGCCCGTTATGGGTCACGCTGACGGACATCAAGTCGGGAGTTATTCCTACCGGTTTGTTCTCAGCCATGGCAGTATTCGCAAGACCTGCTGACAATAGAGTTATCGCTAATAGTGTTTGGTGGTTCATATGTCGTTCCTATAGTTGGTTTTGAGTGTTGTTTGAGTGTTGTTTGAGTGTTGATTCAGTAAAATGTCGCTACGCTGTGGTGTGTATCCACACACTTCTGCCTAACAAAAGATTGATCAGCAATCTGGTTCTTCCTCTTCTTCTTTCTTTTCCCCCTCCTCTCCTTCGCCATCGCCTGTTCCTTCTCCCTCTGTCTCTCCTTCTCCCCCGGTGCTTTCGCTTTGAAACAGCGCCGGGTACGACGGATCAGCACAGACCTCGGTGAGAAGCCGCATTTCAGTACTCGCGCTAAAAGAAGATGAAGCAAAAAGCATTAACAATGCGGTCAGCGGTACAGTGAAGACCTTCAGTGCGCAATTAATGTGGTTCATATTGGTGTTCTCCATAATGAATTAATAGTTCTGTCTACGTTTGTTGTACCAGGGGAAATTGTCCGCATTCCCCATGGCTCCTGTTTTCCCCGAAGGCGGAGGCATTCGACTGAGCAATCTTATTCTCATGATGACTAACTGATTCTTTTGATCCTGTAAACAGACAAGAGATATTCTGGATCAAGTTTGCCGTGCTCTGATCGGCAATCGAATAAAAAACTACCTTTGATTCCCGACGCGTTTTAACCATTCCCCTGTCTCTTAGTTTTCTGAGCTCATGGGACAGGTTGGGTTGTTTGAGCTGAAGGCCCGTTTCAAGATCTCCGACAGAGGCTTCGCCATCCTGCAGTGACAGCATTATTCTGAGTCTGTGCGGATTTGATAGTGCCTTGAGAGATTCGCAAAAGTCCTTCAGCGGTGCAGAATCAGCCACCAATTGTGAAGACAGTATCCGCAGAGAGTTGGTGTCTGATTGTGTGGTGGATTTTATGCTCATACGCGTAGAATCAGTTGATCGATTTTATCTCAGTGTAGTACCACTCAGTCATATCCGACATCGCTGATACTGCGTTCGCTTCATTGAGAGTGGTAGGTGCCATGGGTACCAGCTTCTCTCCTGGCATCCATCCCTCAGGTGCAGACATTTGTTGTTCGTCCGCGGATTGCAGAGCGGATAGTACGCGAATGATCTCTGCAACTGAGCGACCTACCTGCATCGGATAAAATATCTTCGCGCGCAAGATGCCCAAAGGATCAATAAAGTATACCGCGCGCACCGTGGCAGTGCTGTTTGAGCTGCGGTCGAGCATGCCATAGGCTTTGGAGATTGCCATGGAAATGTCCTCGACAATGGGGAATTTGATTTCCACACCGAATTTCTCTTTGATGTTCCGCACCCAGGCAAGGTGAGCGTAAATACTGTCCACTGAGAGACCCAGCAGAGCACAACCCCTCATTTCAAATTCGTTGGCGGCACGCTGCATGGCAATGAATTCTGAAGTACAGACAGGGGTAAAGTCGGCTGGATGGGCGAACAAGATCAGCCAGCCGCCTTTATAGTCATCTAACGACACCTTTCCCTGCGTACTGCGAGCAACAAAGGAAGGAACCGGTCTATCCAGCATCAGCGCAGGGCTAGCGGTTGGCATCGCTGAATTAGAATCTTCCTTCATTGAAAACTGAGATCAAATATAATTACTTTCACTATAATATATAGTTTATTAGATTAACAAGTATAAGTCCGAAATTTTCTAAACTTCGCCTGTGAGTGAGGGGTAATGCAAAAATAAATATTTTATATCAATAAGATATAATCTCTGCAATTAGTACTTCCATATATCTACATCTACCCCAGTGCTACGAATGTGTTCTGCGCGCTCTGTTAGAAAGCGCTGGAAACTGGGTTCCTCAAGGTATGCAGATGAGGCCACATAATCAAAGACTCCCAGCGTATGGAAGGTCTTGAACATGGCATCAATTGTAATAACATGCTGTCCATTTGGATCGAAAAAGACGATGGAGGGTGAGAATCCAAGCCCCAGATCCATTGCCCATTGCGCGGCGCTTGTTCGAACTCCATCTGGTTTGACAATTTCAGTGTCGGCCCATCGATTGAGCTGGATAACGTTAAACTGCTCAAGCAATGTCGCTGCTGCAGGATCGCGAAAGGTTTTCTGATGCAGCAGGTCGCAGGTTTCGCAATTCGGTTCTTCAAATAAAACCGCTATAGGTTTAGTGTCATTAAACACAGTTAGATCATAGGGTTCGGATGCTAACCATTCTGCTCCATTTAGTGGTCCAGAACTATTTTCCATTTTAATGCTTGCAAGGTATTCTGGAAAAGCTTGCTGGTCTTCCAATTTTCCAGACACATAATCTAATGCGTGCGTGAACTCCGCAGGAGGGTAATAGCCATCAAGTCGTAAAACCACCTCCTTGTTTTCTGCGAAAAACAAAAGCGTAGGCGTGAAGTTAACATTCAATGCGGCAGCCAACGTTTTTTCCGTAAATTCACGCCCGCCTACCTGAACGACTTCTCGATCGCCCCACATATTAATTGCTACCAGATCAAAAAGGCTTTGAACTTTCTGACCAATTTCGGGATCGGCAAAATTATCTTGCACAAGTTTGTTGCAGTACGGGCACCCAGCCTGGTGGAAATACAGAATCAAGCGCTTACCCTGTTGCTCTGCTTCTGCAACGTCTTCTTCGAAATCGAGAAAGCTCTCTTTGAACCAATCTGGATGAATGGTCTCCTTGGCGCCTAGGAATTTCCCCATGGCCACTGGCTGAGTTTCCTGTGCAAAAGTCGATCCAATTAACAGAACTGGCAGCACTGAGAGCAGCAGGGATGGTAAAAAGGGAATTGAGATATTCAGTTTCTTCATTTCGATCCTCTGTTGAGATACATCCTGGCAGAGCTTACTTTACTTGAATCTGGGTTAAATTTTGGAGCCCCAAAACTTTAAAAAGTTTAACTGAAACACGGTCCAGATATGAATGTTAGAGGGTTAAAACCGTTAAATATTCACAATGGGATATGACCCATCAGACTGCGCTATCACCTCACTATCCATTCAGCGCGGCAGCCGCATTGCAGCGGAATAAATATACTGCAGTAAAGTAAAGGCTTATCCGGCTCGGGAATATTCCCTTCAACAAGATATCGAGGACCTCTCAATGAAAAAAACCCTATTTTCACTTGCCATTTTGGCGTGCACTCTCGCCTCGCCTGCAGCAATGGCTCAGAGTGATGAACAGCCGGCTGGAAACCCGATGGATTTTACCCAGATGATGAATTCGATGATGGGGGCAAACAATCCTGGTAACAGTGGCGCGCCCCAGATGCCGGGTTACCCTCCAATGGGAAATATGAATATGATGGATCCCATGGGAATGATGAATCCTATGGCGATGATGAATCCTATGGCGATGATGAATCCCATGATGATGGCGCCAATGATGATGGCACCGATGAGCATGATGTCCATGCCAGGAATGGGTATGCCGGGAATGGGTATGCCAGGAATGCCGGGAATGCCAGGAATGGGAACATCTGGAATGCCGGGAATGGGTATGCCAGGTATGCCAGGTATGCAAGGTATGCCAGGATTTGGTGGGGGCCAGCAGCTGGGCGCTCAAATGATGATGAACCCTCAAAACTGGCTTAATCCAAATACTTACAGCTACATAATGAGCCCTCAGGCCATGAACGCGCGAATGAATCCAATGTCCTGGATGGTGATGGCAAATCCCGGGACATATATGAATTTGATGAATCCCGGGGCGTATACGCAGGTAATGTCCCAGGGGATGAATCCTGACACATACATAAAAATGGCTGAGCAGCTAATGAAGCCAGAGGCATATGCTGAATGGTATGAGTCGACGGTTTCTGGTTTGAAACAGACTGCTGAGGATATGACCCAAAAAGCAGAGCAGCCAGAGCAACCAGAGCAACAATGAATAATCTTTTGGAACTCAAAGTTACGTTATTAGTCATTCTTAAAATCGCGAAGCCAGCCCAATTTCTATAATCGTTACTGAAGTTCGATATCGGAGAATCAGCATATGTCACAGAAAAAACTCGCACTTATTGCAACCAAGGGAACACTCGACTGGGCCTACCCACCCTTTATTCTCGCCTCCACCGCGGCAGCGCTAGACTATGAAGTGACCATGTTTTTCACTTTCTACGGACTGCAGTTGCTGAAGAAAGATCTACATCTAGAAGTCAGTCCGTTGGGTAATCCCGGCATGCCGATGCCCATGAACATGGATAAGTGGTTTCCCGTTGCGGGTACCGCTATACCCGGAATGCAGGGAATGATGACATCTATGATGAAGAGCAAGATCAAGTCAAAAGGCGTTTCCAGTATCGAAGATTTGCGCATGGCATGTATTGAATCGGATGTCAGACTGATTGGATGTCAGATGACCATTGATCTTTTTGATATGAAGCGAGAAGACTTTATCGACGAAATCGATTTAGGCGGGGCTGCGACCTTCTTTGAATTCGCCGGGGAAGCAGACGTTAGCCTGTTTATCTGATTAGAAAGGAACAATACCGGACAGCTATCTCTATTGGCAGCCTAAACCGGAAACTGCATGTGCTACGCAGCAATGCGTCGCCAACCCACTTCATAACTATGAACAAAAATCTCCTGAAGTCGTCGCGAAGCACAACTTTCTATTTTCTCACTTTTTTTACACTACAGCTTGCTGCTGGCTTAAGCGCTATGGCGCAGGAAAGTGCGGAAAACACAACGCAAGAAACCAACAATGCCAGCATTCAGGAGGCTCTGGACCAATTAAGAAAAAGTAACGCGCTGCCATTTCCGGTGCCAATGATGATGCAGCCACCGCCGTATAAGGAGTGGGTGCCGAATACTGTGATCGAAGAGTTTCCAGCAGAAACTAGAGTGGCAATGTTGCAGAATATGGCGGCGGCCAATCCTTGGTCATTGCGACAGGTCTTTAATTTCATGACCCTAAAGATGAAGGCTAACGAGGATCTGAGTTTCGACGATGTGATCGAGGCAATGGACAGCCAAGCGGTTGAGGAGAATCTCAAACGGTCTGGTCATAATATGGTTTGGAAAGAAGTGGAGGCAAAGACCGGTAAGCCTACCCCCCGGTTTGAAATTCTTCAGTACTGTGATGCGCTGGTAGCGCGCATGGTACTCGACTACAGTCCGGAATTCTCGATTTTTCTCCCCTGCCGCATATCGGTATTAGAGGATGCGGTGGGCGACATATGGCTGATGACTTTGGATTGGGACGTGTCCTGGTTGTCGTTTGTCTGGCACCCAGATTCCCAATTGGATGAGGAGCTTAAGGAAAATGGCCGTCGAATTCGCAACGCGATGGTGTCAATTATGGAGGCGGGTGCCTCAGGGGATTGGTAAGCCAGACCCAAGTTGTTTATGCGATACCCCATGGCCCTCAGTCGTGCTCAGATGCATGCTTATTACTGGTTTATCTTCCCTTTGAACTTTTCATATTTTTTTGTACAGTCCGATGGGTAACCGTGACGCAGCGCGTTCACGCATGCGCACATATCTTCAACTGGTCGCCACCGGGCCAGAGTTAAGCAAGTCTCTGGATAGGGCCCAGGCTGAAGACGGTTTGAGTTTAATTCTGGATAACCAGGTCGATCCGGTCATGAGCGGTATATTTCTGATCGCGCTTCGTATGAAGCGGGAGACGGAAGAAGAGAACATCGGGGCGCTCGATGCCCTGATTTATGCCACCGCGCATGCTACTGCAAAAGCTTCGCAAATTGTTGCCATTGCTGACCCATTTAATGGATTCCTTAGGGGTCTCCCGGCTACCCCATTTCTGCCAGCGGTACTGGCAGCCTGTGGGCTGCCGGCTTATGTTCATGGACTGCACTCGGTAGGACCTAAGTATGGCATCACGCCTCATATGGTCCTTGCCGCCGCTGGGAAAAACGTGGATTACGAGGTGGATCAGGCCGCCGCTGTTTTAGACCAACAAGAGTGTGGATGGGCGTATCTCGATCAGGCGCGGTACATGTCAAAGCTACATGAGCTGGTGCCGCTGCGCGATACCATGGTCAAACGCACCTGTATTTCTACACTGGAAGTCGTGTTGAAGCCGGTAAGCGGGTCGAGTCGCACGCATCTGATGACAGGCTTTGTGCATAAAGCTTATCCCCCGGTGTACGCTAGCTTGGCCAGGCATGCGGGGTTTGACTCGGCAATGATTGTTCGTGGAGTGGAAGGAGGGTGCATTCCTTCTCTTAGTCAGTTGTCGCGCTATTTTGGCTACCAGGATGGAAATGAAATGCAGTTACATAAACTGACTCCGCGGGAAGTCGAGATTGATCAGCGGCAAAGAATGGTACCGATCCCAGATGAATTTGAAAATTTATTCTCGCAGACCCAGTTTAATGCCACCGAGGTACTGGGTCCTGCGGTGTTACACAATGTCGAAGTTGGGCTCGATGCGCTTAATAATAAACCTGGTCCAATGTTGGACAGTTTGGTCTATGGCGCTGCCATTGCGCTATGTCATTCGGGGGTGAGCGAGAGTCTAGTCGACGGCGCTGAAGCGGCTCGAAAAGCGATCGCTTCCGGGGAAGCAATTGCCAGGTTTGGCGCTGCTTAAGACTTTAATTCTGGATTTCTTATCGAGCTTGAAAACAAAAATCAGGACTGATTGCTTGATGTGATCGGCCAGGTGATAGAGCAGGCGGACCTTTTCCGGAAAATCATTCCGCTCATCCATGTAAATATCTTAACAGTTCAAGACAAAAAAAAGCTGCGCCGATCGAACTGCGCAGCACACCTAAAGAGGAGAACAACGAAGATAATGGAATTCTAGTCTATTTTGCCGGCGCTTCGCCCTGATTGGTTTACTCTGCACTGCTCGCGGATTCTGCCCCGGTATATGCCATATACATTTTCGGGTTCATAAAATTAGCGTAGGTAGCAGGGTTCATCCAGGGCATGTAGTTCTGCGGCGCCATCAGCTGTGCATAGCTATTGAAGTTCCACATTTGGGCGAACATGTTTGGATTGAGCATGTGCATATATGTATTTGGATCCATCCACCATGTCATTGTTTGTGGATCCATGAAAATCTGGTAAGACGCCGGATTCATCCACGCCATCCAGTTGTTTGGGTTCATGAACTCCATGTAGAACGAGGGCTGCATATACTGGCTGTAATTTGCCGGGTTGGTCATCGCCATATGCCACTGCATATGTGATTGGGGAGAAACCATGCGAGTCCAGCTATCAGGCTTCATGGGATGGAATTGCATCGTTACGCCTTCTTGAGGTGCACTTCCGGAAAAGGCTGAAAACCAATCAAAAGGATTTTCATTAATTGACGAATTGCCAGGTGTACTATGGGTTGTTTCTTCACTTGCCTGTGCGGCCATCAAAAGCAGGCTGAATATTGTGGCTGAAACAAGTTTTGTGACCAGTTTCATAGGGACTCCATTAATAGTAATAAATCAAAAATTGAGCTTCTGATTTTGCTCAATTAGGTGCCTTAAACAAATATCCTGAAGGGCAAATCACTAAGTAAATTGGAGATATCGCGGGTATTTCAGGTATCAAAATAGGGGTATATTCTCACCTTCGCATCGAACCATCTGGTGCGCGCAGCTTATACTGGATCCCGCAAGAAGAGTTAAGTAGGGCGTTCAGCTTGGAATTCTGTCTAACATTTCGCTGACAATATTCTCTGAGGCGCCGAAGTAGGGAAGAAGAGTAACCGCCAGGTCAGGGTATATCTCTCTGATTTTATTAGCCTCTTCTGGAACGTCGGTAACCACATGACGTCCGGCTACTAAGAAGTAGGGCAGTATGGTCAGTGAGCTGGCGCCGGCTTCAACCAGTTTGATTCCTCCTTGTAAAATATTCGGTTCAGCCAGTTCCAGGAACGCACATTCAACCAAGTCGAAACCTTTTACCTGATTGGCAAGTTTGCCAGTGAGGTCTTTGACTTCCTGGTTTGAATCCAGCTTTCGGCTTCCGTGAGCTACTATTAATAGAGCATTCATGTTAAACGGTAAGGTTCCAATGTCTGAATTTGAATATAAGGAATATCTAATAGCATCTGAAATTAATTTGATTGTTTTTTCAAGATAAATTTTGCCATCATATGGATGATCCAGATATCATCAGATTTCCGCAAAACCAATTTGTGTTCAGATAAGAATTCGGAAAAGTCATTTACCCATATTGTGAGTGAATTCAATGCCAAAATACCAGGAAAACTTCAAGCTTAATACCAGCGATATACAGCTAATAGAAGACGTGCTGCGCCAGCACGTCGCACAAAATATTAAAACTCAAGGAGAAGACGAGGCGAGCGGTCTGGAGTTAACGCCAGATCGAGTCAAGCAAATTCACAGTCTGCTAGGGAAATTGCATAACCAAAAGAGCTTCTATTCACTAGTAAACACTACCGGTTATCCTGTCGGTTAGTCTTCAGTTCTAGTTGCCGGCGTCTGTAGTCAGCAAATTACCAAGCAGTCGTTCTACCGGCGCATAGTCGTCCGTCAATATCAGCGCTTGAGATTTGATGGCCTGTTGTTCAATGAACTCCCCGATATTGAACCAGGTTCGAGCTGTACCACTTTGTGCGGCAATCTGTTCAAATTCGAATCGGGCATCAGATGCAGTGAGCACAAAAGTTAGTCTGGTTTCCTGTTCCGGTGGACTTTCGATCCATACTCCAACATGCTGGAACTCTTGCTTTAGGGTTTGAAACATTGCTTGGACCAGTCTATTCGATGGAAACAGGTCAACGACGTTAAGTAAATAAAGCCCTCCAGGCTTGAGCTTTTGGGCTGTCAGATGGTGGTATTCGAATGTAGTTAGGTGGTAAGGGATGCCAACATCATGAAATACATCCGTAATCATGACATCAAAACTGTTGTCGTCAAAATTCTGCAGAACAGTGCGGGTATCGGCGTGATGGATAGTCAGATCATCGGTATTCAGGAAGAGTTTTTTCGCAGCCAGTTCAGTCACTGCTGGATCGATCTCACTGACAACGATCCCCGCGTCAGGGTATCGAAAGCGAACTGCTCTTGGATGAGTGTACGCACCGCCGCCAGCAAAAAAGTAGGAAAGCTGGCTGGGATCTGTGAACTGTGCATGTATTAGTGTATCCATTGCCTGGATATAGGGGGTCAAAAGTTGAGCCGGATCGTCAATAGTGTTGGTGCTGTGGACCATATGATCGAGAATCAGAGTCCGCGCGTATAAGCGGCCAAATTCATCCTTCTCGTCCGCCACTCGTAAGCAATAGTAGTTGCTTTCTACTTCGCATGGGGAAGCCAGCCCTTGATTGCGATAAGTAAAGACTGCAATTACAATAATTAAGGTCAAACCGGCCAACGATAACGTTCTGCCACGCATGCTGCTTAACAAGAACAGTAATGCCATCGCAAACAACATGGCAGACACAATCATAACAATGGTGCGGGTGCCGAGCCATTGAACTAACCAATAGCCTGTAGCAAAGGTCCCAACAATGCTGCCGATAGCCGACAATGCATGCATGCGACCCACTATAGTTCCAGGACGATTGTCCAGCTTAAGGCAAAGGGTGGTAAGAAGAGGTGATATAGTACCGAGTATCGCTGCCGGCACAAAAAACAGCGTCAATACAAATGCAATACTGGCACCGACCAGGCCAATTGACTGTTGTTGGATGAAACCAGCTACCCAGATCAACAAAGGAAGAATTGCAATACTGGCGGCAGCTCCGAGGAGTAATATGCTGCCGACCGCGAGATGGCCGGCGCCCTTATCCGCTATTTTACCGCCGATCCAATTGCCCAGGGATAGGCCCGCTAAAATCACACCAATGATAGAAGTCCAGGTGTAAAGAGAGACCCCGACATAGGGTGCCAGCAACCGGCCTGCAACAATCTCGAGCACGAGCAATAGTGCCGAAGTTAGAAACACAACAATGGCATAGAGTTGCTGCAGGCGGCCCTTGTTCATCAATTTTTACGCCGATCAGTAATTTTCGGATTGACGGCTTTAATAGAAACAAAAGTGATCGGCACTTCGGATAGCTTGTATAGAACAGGTAAGAAACTCAATTTACATCAGAGTGCCAAATGCGGTAACTAGTAATTTGATTGAATCAGGCTACTCGATCATCAGGTGAATGCGGATAATTTTTCTGTAGAAATTTGCCAAAACAACGGCATGCATCTACACATGTAAACATACCGGCAAGCTTTCCTCTCTTTGTGACTATCGCTGAGCCAATATGGCGACTCGCCATTGTGAGCAGAACCTCATCCAGTGGTTCATCCAGGCTAACGACATAGGGGTCGTCGACATAAATGTCTTTTACTTTTAATTCCTCGATATTCTTGCCCCTGCCTCGTCTTGGCGGCGATACATCGCGTTCCGCTATCAGGCCAACCAGTGTCGTTCCCTCCGTGACAGGGAGGTGTCGAACATCGTGTTTTTCCATCAGGGCAACGGCATCTTCTAACGGTGCATTCTTATCGATTGAGTAGGGAAATGGCGTCATCGCGGTCGCCAGGTGCGGCAGCTTGTGCATGTTGGGCTGTTATAGATCGGTTGTCAGGCCAATTGTATCAATCACTGGACGACATTACAGGATGACATTAGCGGAAGCGCTCTCACTAAACATCAATGGTCAGCTTGCAGTGGTTTTTGTAGATTGCCTTTGCCGCAATGATTGCGCACACCAATCCAAGTTACCGGTCAATTTCTTGGCGGGAAAAGTCAAGTCAAAATTACCCTAAATGCCTATGATCCCGCATTCAAAACAGGGTGGGGCCGTTGGCGCTGATTTGAGAATTCGACACACTGGTGAGGGTATGGAAAACACACAAAGGATACTTGTAGGTGTAACCGCAATAGTTCTTATTATTTCATTTTTCAGACACGCGGATATCATGAGGAAAAAGCAGATAGAAAGAGTGGTTCCAAAACTGGATAAGATCGTGCTTTTAATTACGATTGCGGTTTTTTTTCTGACTGCTTATGTGGCGTTAGCACATTAAAAATAGATTCGGTGTTGTTTTTAGGGCGCTATGTAAGTGTAGAGGTTGGAATCTGATTTGGCAGTATATAACTTCGGGTTTATTTTGATCTGATTTCACAAACGAACAAACCTCCGATTAACTAAAAGAGCAAACATCGATCTTTGGGGTCGCACATCATAGTTATCAGTTAATTAAAGATTAAAGAGGTCAGTGCCCTTTATTTAATCTTGTTTTCTTATGAAAATTCTTCCTCTTTTTTTTCCCGAGAAAGATAGGGATCATCGAACCGGTGAATCGTGCAGCGAGCATTCCGTTGGTTATGAAAGATACCTCACTGAGGAACAGCTTGTTGATGTCGCTGTCTGTGTTGGTTTTAGGTCGAAGCAGTCTGACATCAAAGGTTTCGACACCTTGGTATTCCGAAAAATCGAAGGCCTCTCCCGGTGCGAGCTTTTTTACAACTTTTCTAGCCCCGTTCCTGAACGACAACTTGTAGTCTGAGCCGAAATCAGACAATACTCGAATGCTTCCGAATTCCGGATTGCCGGTTTGTATTTCGTACCGATAACCCACGGCGTGAGGTGGATCGAGGATGAACGTGCTTTGCTTTGTGGCATCGAAATCGAACGAAAATACATTATCCGGACTGACAGATGGGAGTTCCTGTAAAGGCCCGTGTGGAATCAGAGAAAACTGATAAAAGCGGCGTGAACGTGACAGCAGCGATCCGTCGTCTCTATTCTTCTGTAACATGATTGTGATCTCATAGTGCCCCCCAATTTGCAGAGCGTCACCCGAATCGAGACTTGCGGGTACGTCATAGAAGGTTGAGGCCGCCGAAAGGTTTTCAGCGTGGATGACAAGCGCGGAGCCGTCCAGAGCCTGGCGCGAGAGATCAAATATGAACACCCGAATCGAATCTGGGAAAAAAGATGGTGGAACTACCCAACTGATTCGCGGTGTAGCGCCATTCGGTGTTATTTGTCCATCGGTTGCAAAGGGGACCAATGACGTTGGTCCTAGCGTCGGGGTAGTGACCACCAGAGGCGAGTTCGTGCTTCCAGGATTAGTAATGAATATCTCAAAACTCCCGGTCAGTGATGGTTGGAATGGAACTGAATTGACGTACTGAACCCCTAACGCACCGCCGAAAAACTCAAGAGTGGTCGAGACATCGGCTTGACTGGCTGTGGCTTCTGTCTGTATGCCACCCAGCCCAGTCTCTGGGTTGGGAAACACATCGAGCACACCCACTGCAATTCGGTCTCCAATAAAAAATCCGGTTTGAGTAGGCGTCCTGATATCCCGAAAGGTAAAAGTGGCACCTGCAACCAAGGGGTCAGCAGGTTCCGCTGCATTGGAGGGCTGTATCCCTGCACCGTTCCAGTCAAAAAGCATGAAAACAGCCAAACTACATACAACAAAAAAACGTTTCCTAAATAGACAGCTTGTTGCTATTGACATGATCCCGCTCCCGCTCGTTCTCAAAAACACATAAAGGATAACGCGATGCCGATGGCGTAACAAGGACGGGAATCGTGGCGGTAAAGAATTCAAATGGATAGGAATTAAAGCCATATACCATTTTGTAGAAACATGTCAATGAACCCATACAGTGGCGCGAAATATTCTGATACGGGTCAGAAATTATTGAACAAGTACCCAAATGCGTCCACTGTCCATGACAACGGAATGGACACTATCATTTATTGAAATTTAGTACGGAAGGATTCGTACGATGTAGTGAAGGCCGCCGTAATCGAACAGCTACCAGACGGCGGCGTATCTGATATAAGAGTGGCGGAAGGGTTAAACATGAGCAGCCGAACTCTTCAGCGCAAGTTAAATGAAAAAACTGCGCGTCTGAGTACCCCGCTTTCCCGGGTGCACGGCTCCACATCGATTATTTAAAACTAAAAAACTCGAAAATGCGCTAAGCGACAGGTTTGGGAATGCCCAACACCGATGGAGGGTCAGCAAACAATGGCAGTCTTCAAGGATGATGCGAAGAAGGTCATAGATTCACCAGAAGCGCCGGGGTCGAAGACCTCGAACCGCTGGAAGCGTGGTGAGCTAACCGCCTGCGGTGTTTTCTAGTTGCTGACCCGATTTCAGAGGTCGCGAATGACTTCCATAACGCCTTCCTCGATCACTGCGATCAGCTGCGGGTGGTCCTTATCGGTGCAATCGGCGTACCGATCCGCATACTCGACCATGACGTGGTCAAAAGGTTCCTACATTCCTACACCAAAACCAAGATTATTTCTATGGGTATCGATTGTTTGGGCCAGTCCAAGTTACATAGTATAGAATATCTTTAGGTCTTATTTCGGATCTCTATTGGGGCTTCGGTTTTATGAACAAGGTAGCGCATCAACAGCAGGAATTGGGTATTTTGTAACGAATCAGTTTCTCTGTTTCTATGCTTATCTAGCTCTAGTGTGCTCGCTGTTCAATATCTTCTGGATCACATACTTTCCTCAATTGCAGGAACGATTACTTTTGGCATATTGCAACAAATTCTTACGGCTTTGAGTCAGATCAGTAATTCATTTCAATTTCTCGTGAACTCGTGGACGACAATTGTCGAACCACTATCAGTTCGCAAACGTCTAAGCGCGTTTCAAAAAAGCATCATGAACGGGAAAGCAGACGTCTGCCTGAATGATCTAGAGGCCCGGTTCTGCTTCGAAGCAGACTGTCACAGATTTACCCGGTAACTGCCGTAATTTGGCCTAAGCCGTCAAATTTGCAAGTTTGCATTTTACCTTTTGGCGTTCGGATCTAAGTGTGAATTAATCCGAAAACATTAAAAGCGAACATCAAAAAATTTCACCTGCTATGCAATACTTGGAGTTTGAGATTGATCAACTGTTTATGTGAAATGCGCAGGAGTTTCGAAAGCTTGTTCATCAAATAACGTTCGTGACTGTCCATCTGCCCGTCAACGTATACGACCTCCCACAGGCGCTCGATTAGTTTTAATTTTTTCTCATTACTGAAAGTTTCGTTTATGACCCGGGCAAACTGCCAGAGATCGACGCTATTCTCCAGCTCATGATCCGCTTCTTGTATCAAAGCGTCGGCAAGCTCCCTGGAAAGATCAAATTTCTCAATTATTATCGTCAGCACGTGTTCCAGTTCCTGGTCGGAGAAAGGCCGATCGATGCGACCCATTTCCAGGAACAGAGCACAAACTGCCACAATCGTTTCCTGTTCCTGTTGCATAGCCGATTGTTGCGTGCCTTCATTAGCATTGAAGAATCGTTTGAGTGTGTCAATCATTTTTTACGCTGAATGCCGCAGCAGCCAGTGATACCGACCCGCGGAATATTTTGCCCCGTCGTTTTGTGCGCATCAATTATCGTCTTGCTATTAAATATTACGTGCCAAATACTTATTTTCATTTGTATTAGATGTGACGAAACCATACTTGAAAATAAACAACCTAAATTCTAACAACTACCAGACAGGTGAACTAGTTTACGTACGTCATTAATGGTCTTTAACTGATCCGCGGTCTTGGGGCTATGGGATTCGGTTCGTTTCTATTCTATGTTTTTTTACCCGTGTTCTATGCGTTTTTTGGAATTGGAGTTGGTTACTGGATGGGGACGTTGCTAACTGGTTCCGGTGAAGTTGAACTGAGTCTAATTAAGCTTTTGTTTGGGCTTGGCGGCGGCGTTTTGTTTGCGGGAGCAGCGCATTACACAGAGCCATTTCGAAGAATTTTAATTGGGATCGGACTTGGTTCATTGATAGGCCGGCCTGATTGCTAGTGCCATTGGTCTTAATGGCAATATGGGCACTATAGTTATGGCTGCAGGTGCGGTGATTGGTGCAGGCATTACATTGGCAGTATTTGACATGATTATTATTGTCGCATCTGCTTCTAGTGGAGCTGGGATGGCTATGGATGGCTTAAATCTCATCTTTAGAAACGTCGACATACTAGATCGTACCGGCGGCGGAACGATTCCATTGGTAATCTGGGTTTTCGTTGGGGCTCTAGCCATGAGCTGGCAGTTCATGAATCTTGCCAAATGGTTGAAAAATACAGGCTAGGAAATTCGAGAATTTCAGTCGGCCCGGATGTATGATTTATCGGCACACTTTTTTCTCTCAACATCCGTTCAGAGTATCAACTTGCCTTCCAGCCCGATTTATTTAACGACCGTTATCGAGAAATCTAGATATACGTCAAGTTGTCTGATCAGGTTGGAACTGGCTATCTATATTGTTTGATCAGATTCCAACTTCTACACTTAAAAAATAATGAAACGAAATTAATATTTATTCTGGATTAAAAATAAAATCGCCGTCGTCGTGATCCGTGTATAGAATATCGGAATAGACAGGTGTTTGCCTTGCCCTCAGTACTACGCGTCGTTTAATCGATTTCGCTAATGCATCCATGTCAATGATGTCCTGGTTGGTACTCAGTTCCTCAATGAATGCATTGGCAAACACCGAGTGATTATTCTGTCCAGAATCTGCCACTGGTTCAAGACCTCCCGAAGTCAATACCGTACGGGAACGCCTTGTAACCATGCGTTTGATCCATTCCGCCTGTCCTCCGGTTCGCAAATCCAGATCAACATTTCGTGTCAATGAGGCGGAATAACATGAGTCGGCAACTACCAGGACATGTTTAGCACGCATCGCCTTCAACTGGGTAGTAATATCATCATTCGCGATCCAGTTTGCTGGATTATCTATTTCGGCATCAACAGGTAGCCAATAGCCACGGTTAGTGATGTTGTCAATACTTCCATGTCCCGCATAATAAATTAGCAAATTATCCGTTGGACGTAGATTTTTACGCAATTTGGATAAAGCCGAGATTATTTTCGAACGGGATGCATTAATTAGAGGGGTGACTTTAAAGCCATAGCGATTTTTAAGCAGATCTGAAACAGACTTGGCGTCATTTACTGCCGTTTTTAGATCAGTGAAATGCGAATACTTATTGTTCCCTATTACTAAAGCGTGGTACTCGCCAAAACTGATTGACTGATCTTTGAGTTCGGATGCAACGTCAACAGCGCCTCTATGAGCACCTTCCTCCTCAATTATCTCCGGTGGTGCCGGTTCAGCAGGTTTATCAACGACTTCTTGGTCGTTTATCTTCACCTTCACTTCTGCAGACTCTAGCTCTTTATCGCTGATCGATTGATCGGTAAGCTCGCTGATGCACTCCTCCGGCAGCTTCATACCTGGAATGCCGAGAAGTACCTCGCAGTCCGCCATTGTTTTGTTCTCAGAAGCACTCGACGACGAGCTATCAATGATTTTCTTTTTTGCGAACCACTCCGCTTCTGATATTGCGTCTCGAACAGTTTTCTGTAGACTTTTTAGAGCGCTGTCGTTGGGAAATAAAGCAAGACCCTTGGTTACTACAGTTGCCGCTTCTTCTAGTCGACTCCTCCCATGCAGTAACTCTGCGTATTTACGGTAAACCCAGACTTGTTTATGGTCTGATTCGTACAACTGACTGCAGGCTATAAAAGAATCTTCTTCACCAATACGTGCATCGAAAACTCCTTGCCGACAATTAATAATCGCTCTATTTAAATCCATATAGTCGGGTAGGGCGGCTATTCCCTGTCCGGGCAGTGCTGCAGCTATAGCAGTGCTTAGAAGTCCGTATCTAATTCCAACTCGCCATTTATTAATAAGAGTATCTACCATAACTGCCGCTGGCCCCTGATCCAGAGAAAGATTGCGTGCCGCTCTTTAGTTTTAGAACCCCAAATAGAACTTTTTTCGGATAAGGACGATAAGCTGGGTATTCATTACCAATCACCCCTGCCAGGTGATCTCGAAGCTGTCCCAAACCATATTCATTTGGAGAGCTTCCAATCGTACCGTCCTTGTCTATATCGGCACCTTCAAGAATTTGAACAATAATCACGCGCAGATTGTTAACTGATTGGCCAATTTCGCTTCTTTCCTGGTCGCTTTGAATATTTGTCGCAATATTTTCAAATACTGCGGCGCGCTTAAAAATGCCGACTGAATTTTGTTCAAAGTAGCTTGCACCCTCTATTACATTTCTGGAGGCGTCGTCGCTCTCTTTAGCGTAGTTAATATGGTCGATCGCCTTTTTCAGTGAACTTGTGACACTATAGCTCTTCGAATCGGATGGTGTACTCACTAACGCTGAAATTTTATTAACCTCGTTAGTGACCTGTGTCGTTGAAAAAGTTTGGGGTTCTCTCTCAATCTGGTTGTCTAATGCAACTATACGCCTGGCCGACTCGTTTGCTAGATTCTCTGCGGTCTGGAACAAACCTTGTTGGTCAGGTGTATCTGGCCAAGCGGTTAAGGTATGACCTATGTGAATGTGGGACAGTGAAGCGCCTTCAGTTGACACGAAGTTCGGCGCGGTTTCGCACGAAGTAATCGTTGCTACGGGTAGTATCACAAGCGCAAATCTTAGTATGTATTTTTTCATTGGTTTAATGTTCGATTCAAGTTGAAATTTCTGGAGACAGCAAATACAAAACGATTATCAGCAACGTCTAAATAACGACCCTCTCCATCTTCGTCGTTTTGAAAGAAAGTTAAATTGAAGTCAAACTCTTTGTATGTTTTGGTGATCCCTATAGAAAAATCGCTGTAGTCGTCGAAACCGCGTAATCTTTGGTCCAAAAAGTAGTGCCCGGCATGTATCGAATATTTAAAGAGATTCTTTACTGAACCGTTAAAGCGTGCCTCAACATACTGGCCCATCTTGGCGCCCGCTATCCGCGTAGAATATTTCGCCGAAAAGCCTGACTGAGAAACCCCAATATAAGCTTCCGACCAGGTTAAATCGTCAGGGTCGTCCTCAAAACCATAGCGAATGAGCCCAATGTCGTACTTGAAATCCGGGCCGCCTGTCTTTGATGGGATGCTGCCCAGGTAACCAATATAGAGGTCATACTCAAAATCTTCATCGCCTCCTACTTTGTTATACACCCCTCCCCAGGGCTTCTTGACGTTAGACGCCCACAATCCGGCATAGATATTAACTGGCGTAAACAATGAGAAATCACCTTGAATAACAGGCTCTCCGTCCGATTGTGCGATACCACGAAATATATATTGAGAGGCGAGCTTTACGTTGAGATTGTAGTCAGTTTGCCGCTGCTCTGAATGGACCTCGTATGCTGATAGTGCCCCAGTCAGTAGAGACGACATTGCGACTAGACTCTTTATATGTTTTTTCATAAGAGGCATCCTAATCGCAAATTGCGCCGTTATTTAACCAGGTGTTTACAATTGCGATCCATGCGCTGGCTGATCCAGGCGGTGCCCGGTCAAATTGTATTCCCTGTGTAAATGCTGAGTTTACAGCCCATAATATTAACGGATCTTCGATCAGATGTTGTTTCAACAAGGAGATATCGCTGCTCGAGCGATTTTTGGCGCCCTGACATATCTGTATGCTCGAAAGTTTAGAAAAACTGAAACTACGAAACGGTGCGCGCCACGTGGGCACATCATGACAGCTTTGACAATCGGAAGAACGGCCTAGCGACGAGTGACGCGATGCGACAGTATTTCCTTCATCAAAACCGTGGCAGTTCGCGCACCTTGGGTGTGTGAACGTTTGACTTAATAGGATGTTGAATCCATTCGTACTTTTTGCGCCACCGGCACCCGTATCTGAAGAGTTCTGATTGCAAGCAAATAATGTCAGTAAAGTAAAAGACACGGCAAGTACTTTAATTTGGCTATATACGTTCGTTGTTACCCTTGCAAAATTCATTTCTGCATTCTATTCAATTGGGTTAGTAAAACTCACGTGCTCACCGCGGGGTATTGCCCACCTACAGATCCATCTGCGTGGCAGGATGTGCAATTTGTCGATGTAGGGTGCAGAGTCATCGAATTTGGCAGGAATTGAGGAGGTCCTTGGCAGCTGTTGTTTAGCGCTCTTTGTGTGCTGCTGCACTTGCACATTTGCCCTGTCAATGCGCCGCCATTCGGGCAGCTGAAAGTTGGTGTAATTGGCGTAGTCGATGTTGTTGCTGAAGACGGGGTGGTTGTTGACCCGGTCGAACTAGAAGCCGTAGTGGTGTTACCCGCGGTATTTTGACTGGCGGAACCGCTACCAGTTGTAAAATCGGGCTCGCCGGAACCACAGGAAGCCAGTGTGGATAGTCCAGCTATCACCAAGAGCAACGTAACTGCTGAGAAGTAACCAATCTTCATAAGCTTGGTCCCCATATAAAGTTGTCGATGATTGCATCTAATTACTCAACGACAACAACCGTATTTATAATATTAAGATCCGCACTAGTTATGCTAGTTCGGGACTTCCTTTTACATCCCATTACAACTTTACGTCGTATCATCATCCTCTTGTCTTCAAGAGTTGTCAATAAACATGCAAACGTCGCACAAGAAAATAACAAACTATAAATGCGCCATCGCGAGTTTGCGTTGTTTGACTTTAAAGACGCGAGACATACAGTTCTACCACAACATCCTGTGCATTAATGTGACTTATTCCACAAAACGTATTGACACGATGCTGACTAAATAGAAGTTATTTCAGAAATGGCACTGAACAGACAGATAAATAGAACTAACGAAAAACAATTCAAAACAGAATTGTTTCAATTTGTTTCAAATTGTTTCTGTAATAGTGTGCACTATTCACGATAAGAACAAATTGACAGTGAAAATATGAAGGAGTAAATTGAAAAGTCGGTTATTTTTGCCAAGAGGGCAAGATGACGGCTGGAAGAATAAAAGCACGGTTCGAAGGAAGAAATATGAAGCGGGATGTAGTTCCAAGATTGTGGGGCCTGCTCTTGCAGGGGGTTCTATGTACAAATATTCAAAGCTCCCGTCCCTCGTCACCTGATCAAATTGATGATGCATGCCATCGTTTACGTATTGGTATATCCGTGATCTTCAACCGTGTTTTTGCATTAACGCAATTTCTGTTTTTTTTCGCGGCTCTTCAGCTGTTTTCTAGCACAGCTTCCCATGCGGAAAACTATGCTTTGGTTATCGGGATTAGTAATTACGATTACGTCGCGACCAGGGAAGGGATCATTCCACTTGGATTTCCAGATGACGATGCCCGCGACCTTAAGGTGTCTCTTGAAGCTAAGGGCTATAAGGTTATTTCATTAATAGATGAGAAGGCTGAACGGCAGGATATTATCTCCGCATTTGTTCAGCTACGGGAAATCATTACCGAAGAAGACTCGTTCATATTGTTCTTCGCAGGGCACGGTATGCGAGATGCGCAGATAGAACATACATTCTGGCTCACTTACGATACTAAATTATCGAATCTGGATCATAACGGCATACGACTGTCTCACCTTATGGATTACATCGGCGATATCAAGGCTAGTAAAAAACTGGTGTTGCTCGATCATTGCTTTAGCGGTGATATGAGTTTTGATGCTCCTCAGCTTGGATTGGCTCGCGACTCTGCTGGGATAGAAGCAAATATTTCCAGGGGTGCACTGCCTGTACAGGAATTACAATCCCTCGGTGGTAACCAGTCCCAAGGTATCGCAATCCTGGCAGCTGCAAGGGATCAGGCGTTCGAGCATGCAGAATATCAAAATGGGATTTTTACCGAAGCGTTGATTCGGGCCATGGACACGCGAGATGCAGATATAAGTAATGATGGGGTGTTAAGTCTGTCCGAGCTCGAAGATTTCCTTAATGTTCAAGTGGTTGAGCTTTCTCGGTCCCTTGGCACTGCTCAAAGACCAGTGAGCGTGATCAATGCGCAAGGTATCTCGGAATGGGCGCTCTTTTCTTTGCCCGAAAACGAGCCCCAGGCTGCGGAAATAAGTGCTGAATATAAATCGTTCCTCGTGAAGTGGGCGACCACGGACCCACCGTTAATCGACCAGCAGGTCAAGTTCAAGATTTATCAGACACTGGGCGCCTGGGTAGCGGCCGATGCAAATCTTGCAATGTTGAATACGATGGATAGGTCGGCAATGGATAACTTAAGGGGAAATATGGATTTTCTGGCGCAGGATCCGGCAAATGCCGAAACTGTTGCTGAAATTCTCAATCAAGAGTTAAAGCATATATACGGTCTTCAATAGGATGAGTCGCTCGAGTCAACATTCAAAAGTATGTCATTTTATACTGCAGTGGACTATCGGCGTGATTTTGATATCGGCGCAGTTATTTTCTCCTTCTGTCATGAGCGCGGATCAACAGCAAAAAAAGTATGCCTTGGTTGTTGAGATTAAAAATTATGAATTTCTTTCACCGAGGATTGGAGATCCAAGTATTCCAATATTGCGGCGTACTTTACAAAGTGAGGGATTTCAGGTTCAGTTTCTTAACAACGGCTCCAGACGAAACGTACTCCGCGCTTTTAATGATTTGATTTATCGCGTCAATGCGAATGATGTGATGATGGTTGTATTGAGCGCTGGAATCGTTACTACCGATAGAAATGAAGTTGTTTATATCCCTTTTCAGGATACACGGGTAGATGACATTGAGTATGACGGCCTGAGTCTGCGTCGGCTGGGGGACTTGCTGGATGAGATCAGGAGTGAAAATCAGCTTGTTGCCCTGGTTTTGGATACCCAGGGCACGAAGGTGCGGCAGTCTACTTCGGTTTCTGGCAGCAGCTTACTACAACCTACTCGAACTGGTCTCCAATCAATTGTTTCAAAGCAATTGGCTTCACTAGGTGAGGATCGAGTCGTCTTGTCTGAAGTAGATGCAAGAGACGAGAAAACTGAAAATGCGGACTCGTTAGTTCGGTTACTTGCCAAAGGGTTGGCAGGCAGAGCAGACGCGAATGGGGATTCTATCGTCGAAACTAAGGAGCTCCAGGTCTATGTTGAAGAAAAGACTTCTCTCGAGCGTCATGTGTTAGCTGGCACGGCAGGTGCTGAAGCAGAAGCCCCGGCGGGTGTGCTTAGTAGGACAGATTCAACCCAAACTGCCACAGTTGCGGTAGCGCCAAAAATGAAGGTCGGTAAAGTTATTCAGACCACACCAGTCACTGGAACTTCCGTTGCGACCAAGTCCATCAAGTTGGCAAAACGCGCTGATGACAATGTCGTATTAACTGCGGAAGTCGAAGCACAGCATAAGATCGTGTTAGCGGGGTGGGTCGTTGAAGGATTGATTGACCGAGGGGATAACTTCCGTCTTTATGCGCTGATGTCAAACATGAAGGGTAAAAATCGAACGCAGGTTCCAAAAGAGTGTTACCAGTATTACAAATCACTTGAGCCAACATTGCAGGATGCGTATCTGATGCAAGATCAAGAGAACCAAATGCAAAAGCAAAGTCAAAGCCAAGTTTCTAACCTGGTGGCGGCTGAGCTGGTTAAACAGAAATTAGACAGCTTCCCAAATTCCTGCATTGGAAAATAACCATGAGGATAGAATTAATCATGAATAAATTGAATATGAGGCTTTGTCACGCTCAGTGTTGGCGCAGCATATTAGGGATCGTCCTTACATTCTTTTTATTGAACAACGCGCACACGGATGCGCCGACCAAACATGCCCTGCTAATAGGAATTGATGAGTATAAGGCTGTCGGCGATTTGAATGGCTGTGTTAACGATATCGAGTTGATGCGAAGTATCCTTATCGGAAAGTTTGATATTCCTGACGAAAATATAAAGCTGCTAAAAAACGAGGAGGCAACAAGAGCAGAAATAATCAATTCAATCCAGACCCATCTCATTAACAGGGCTAATCCGGGAGACGTTGTGCTGCTGCATTACAGTGGTCATGGTTCTCAAATGTTGGATCAGCCCGGCGGAGATGAAATTGATGGATACGATGAAACAATTGTGCCTCACGATAGCCGCACCGAAGGCGTGTTTGATATCAGTGACGATGAAATCAACGGACTGTTGCGTAAACTGACGGAGCGAACAAAAAACGTCACCTTTATCCTGGACAGCTGCCATTCTGGTGCAGCCGCCCGTGCCGGGAACGCTGTACGTATGGTGGAACCCGACGATCGTCCACCGCCAGCCGCCGCAGATTTTGCCGTCAGCAGCCGAGGCGGAGAAGGTGACGCTGGAATTCGTCTGAACGGTGCGGACTATGTATTGATTTCTGGTTGTCTGGCGACTGAGCTTTCGAACGAAACCGAATTTAATAGCCGTCGACACGGTGCGATGACGTGGTTTCTGGCTGAGGCGCTACAGGCGGCCAAACCGGACGCGACCTATAGAAG
Organism: uncultured Gammaproteobacteria bacterium; assembly: GCA_947259885.1. GTDB lineage: Bacteria > Pseudomonadota > Gammaproteobacteria > Arenicellales > Poriferihabitantaceae > VYFG01. The sequence continues at coordinate 35,339 of CAMYNW010000017.1, read as the reverse complement.
TGTGATGGATAGCGTGCAGGCCAACGTAACAAATAGGTTTCCTTCGCAGCATCCTCAGATCGAAGGACCCGGTATGGATCTCAAGGTCTTCGGTACCGATAAAATCAATGCCCAACCATATATCCTGGTGAGCGCTGTAGATGGCTCAACGCTCAAGCTGAATGGCGGAAGCCTTGTCGGATTGAAAAAAGACGCGCTACTCAAAGCATACGCACCCGGTACATCTGATCTTGATAATGCTGAGCCCATTGCTTCGATAAAGATTGTCGCTGTTGATGATTTCACGGCCCAGGCTGAGATTGTTGAGGGTGCTGAAGTTCCACCGCAATCAAGAGCCTTGATTGAATATACGAACTTTGCAGGGGCGACCGCGACGGTCTATGTCAATGCCTCGCAATCTGCGTCAATGTCTGAAGTCAAACAATTATTGGCTGAATCAAACGCATTGGTTCTCGTGGATTCACAGGATCGAGCACTCCTCGTGGTCGAGCAGCAGGACGATGCGATCTCTGTTCGTAGTGGAGACCTGGAGCAACTCGCGCCCCCGGTTTCAATCGAAGATCCGGATCACGTCAAGCACGTTACCAACCAGGTCAAGGATATTGTGCATTGGCGCACACTGCGCGACTTGCAGAATCCCGGATCCAGTTTGAAGGTCGGATTTGAAACCTATATCAAGAATGCTTCCACAAAGCTCAGTGATTCAGCCACGGTAACGCCGGGCGAACGTATTATCTACCAGGTTAAAAATCTCGAGAGTAATACACCTTTATTTGTGTATGTGCTCGATATCTCCAGTGACGGAAGCGTTGCGCTGCTATATCCACCCATGGGTGAGCAGCAAGAACTGGCTCCAGGCGCGGTGCTGGAGCGAGAGGTGGAAATGTTTTTACCGCCAACACATCGTTCAGTCACTGACGTATTCAAGGTGATTTCCACAACTCGATACATTGATCCGGCGATATTTCCACAGGGTGCGGTTCGCAGTGCACCTTTACCTCAAGGTGTGAGATCAGTGAGCGACCCACTGGCAAAATTCCTTGCAGAGGCCTCACGCGGCACCCGTGGCGCAGCGCCGGTGGAAGTCGATTCTTGGGTGACCCGTCAACATTCCCTTGTTATCAGACCACCTGCTGCTAGAACATCTGGCTTCACATTGCACTTCGATGAGCCTCAGCCTGCAGATGAAATTCCAGGCACTCTTGGGGCTTCCCGTAACGTATGCCAGGAGGGCCAGGACCCTGTATCGAGTTCGTGTTTCTCTTTAAGAGCCCTTGATGCAGAAAGCACTCTTTTTGAAATCGACTCCAGGAAGTTAAAGCGTTCTGATTCAGAAAACAGGTCCATTGGCGCGATTTTTGAGGAGGCTTATCAGATACAGGATCAAACTGGTGCCATTAGGGTCGAACCTAAGCTCGAGGTAGAAGCACCTGGAGTGGTTGATCAACAAGGTGTCGATAAGCGGGAAATTCTTGGAGACAGCAGTCACGATGAGGCAGCGCAAAATGATGATCAATGGAACCTAAAACAGATTCAAGTAATGCCTGCATGGCAAAAAATTCGAGACCGCTATGGAGTTGTCGAAGGTCAGGAAGGTGATGGAATAATTGTCGCGCACACTGATACCGGTTATTTACCCCACCCGGAAAACTGGCAGGAAGTTAATGGTAAGCGCCCCATCGATCCTGCGAAGGGGCATGATTATTTTGACGATGATGACGATCCTATTGATCCGCTACTTTCAGACAACAAGCTCGATAATCCCGGGCATGGAACAGCTTCCGGAAGCGTGATCGTCAGCCCTTTTGGCTGTCAACTACCTAATACCCCTGGATGCGTGTATGGCGTAGCGCGTGGCGCTCAACTCGCTCCTTTACGGGTGCATCGCACCGTGAGTCAATTTGACACCAGCAATCTGGCCAAAGCAATAAGGGACGTTGCCAACGGTAATGTCAAGGGAGAGCCTAAAGTGATCTCAACCGCCATGGGTGGTCCACCTACCTTAGATTTATCCAAGGCGGTTAAAGCCGCAGAGGAGAACGGCATTCTCATGATCGCCGCTGCGGGGAACTATGTGCGCACGGTCGTGTGGCCAGCTCGATTTGATTCGACCATTGCGGCGGCGGCGGTAAATGTTCGATGCCGGCCCTGGAAGCACAGCTCAAGGGGAAAGAGCGTAGATATCAGTGCACCCGGAGAGTCGGTGTGGCGCGCCACGTTAAATAAAGACGGGGATTTTATTAACTTTATGGGAAAAGGCACGACCTTCGCCACAGGCAACACGACCTCAGCTGCCGCCCTGTGGCTTTCCTGGCATAGAGACGATCCCGAGCTCGCCGAATTACAGCGAACTGGAGAAGTAACCAAAGCATTCAGAAATGCCCTTGCGCAAAGTGCATGGCAACCTACCGGTACCTCGGCCGATCCTGTTGGCTCTCACTGCGATAACTTCGATTGGGACAGCAAAAAATATGGTCCTGGGATACTGAACATCAATGCGTTACTCGACGTGCCGCTGCAGGAAATGGAAGCACGGCGGATGGGGGATCCGGAACTGGAGCATATTCCACTTTTCGTTTCGCTCTACCCAGAGCAATCCCCGGCAGCCCAAATAACTTCAGATTTTCGTACCATCTTAAATTCAGCCGAAGATAGTTCAATAGTTAAATTAAGTATGTTTGAAACCGAGATCATGTACCACTATACCGTTAATGAGGATGTGCAACGCACTATCGATGCGGTGGTTGCCGGGCAGCGTGGCGATGAACCAATGAGTCGAATAAGAGCATCCTTATTGAACCAGGATTTGTCTTCGCGGCTGCGCGAATTGCTCATGCAATCCGGCGGTTTGTGACAACTGTATGTAGATAGATGGTAAGAGGAAGAGAAATCAGAGTACTTAAGTGTGACCTATTTCACGGACTGTAATAACAGTAAATGAAATAATCTAGATTGTTTTAAGGGGTCAATGGTTTGGCCGCCGTTGGGCGATGTTAAAAATTAAAATGCCGTGGTAATCAGGATTTGGGGAAATCGATGCGACGAAGGCTTTATCTTCCCAAGTTTTCTGCGGTTATGGGATGTAAGGAACAACATGGTATCGAGGAGATTTGACGATGAACAGGAATTATATAGCGGGGTTGTTAATAGGGGTTCTTACCGCACCGGTTGTCGCTGACGAATCCGCGACCAACAGCGATATTGATGCCTGCTTGGAAATGGCAAAAGGCGGATTTCGCGATTTTGGTGATGATCGGTCAGAACGTTTTCTTGGAAAAGTTGCAGAAACCACTGCACGTTGCCGGGGCGGAGAACAAGCAGCGAAGTACAGACACACACCATGGGTAGACTGGCCCAACTATTGGGCAACGGGTGATCAGGGCAGTAAAAAAGAAGGTGCTGAAGCGGTCACTAAACTTGGGGACCACTTAAAACCAAATGGTCGGGGTATTGATGGTTCGCTTATGGATCTCGAATATCAACGGATTGAACTGATCAAGTTTAATCTGTTCGATAACTACACCTACGAAACTTATATAAAGGGTCTGGGGGGCAAACCAGGTGTTTCTATTCGTCAGTGGAATGAGATGCGCCTTGAGCCAGACCATCCCAACTATGTAGAGGTTGGCGGAGAAGGAGATCAGCAGTGTGCCGGAGATCTTATTAGAGCTCGAACACCGAGTGGAATATGCAATGACATCATGAATCCGAAAATGGGTTCTACGGGCACCTACTTCAGCCGAAACGTTTCCTTTGATTCAACTTTTCCGCGATTTGGTAAAAATGTGCTGGCGCGGAATCGCCATAGCGATCCTGATAATGGTATGCGTATCGATGTACTCAAACCCGATCCGCAAGTCATCAGCAGGAAACTGTTTGCTCGCTTGCAAAAGAATCAGGAAACATGCAATGCGGGAAAAGGTATCGGTGGGGATGCAATGGACAGCGATTGTGCCTATCAGCAGGCCCCATTTTTTAATGTGCTTGCTGCGTTCTGGATTCAATTTATGACCCACGATTGGTTTTCCCATCTTGAAGAGGGCGGAAATCATCCCGGTTCGATGGAGGTAGGTTGCCCGGTTGAACGAGCCGAAGAATTAGGCTGTCGGCCGGACGATCGGATTGAGCCCTCGCTATTTGCCGAAGATAGCGAGCCAGAAAATTTTGAGTACGAGGGTAAGAGTTATCTGAAGCGGTCCCACAAAACTACGCGTAACACCGTTACGGCCTGGTGGGATGCTTCGCAGATTTATGGCTACGATGAAACATCTATTAAGCGGGTAGTTCGCGATCCGGACGATCTGGCAAAGTTACTTCAAAATGATGGCTATCTGCCGACATTTAAACCATGCAGCGTTCAGAACGATCCTGACTGTGTGGTGCAGCCGCAGTGGCTCGGCCAAGAAGCTGCGGCATTTCCAGATAACTGGAATATTGGATTGAGCTTTTATCACAATCTATTCGTTCGCGAACACAACAGCTTTATCAAACACTTTCGGGAAATACAGAAACAGAATCCGGATCAGGATTCAGGGTTACGAAATCCACAACAGCCACAACAGGTCATTACTTTTTCTGACGTCACCGACGAGGAGCTGTATCAGATCGCCCGACTGGTTATTTCGGCAATGATTGCAAAAATTCACACCATAGAATGGACCACTCAGCTGCTCTATGACGAGCCAATGTATAAAGCCATGAACTCTAATTGGTTTGGTTTGTTTAATATTGGCGAAGATGACGTGTCCACCGTCCTGAAAAAGATGTTTGACCAGGATAAGAACTTCCTAAGTCGAATGTCCAGCAAGGTGGCGCGGATGCTTGGACTTGAGCCAAAATCCTCTAAGTCCCATGGCGTTTATTCTGTTCTGGCTTCAGGCGCAGGGATATTTGGTCTTAACAATAGCCGTGAAGAAGGCCTCTTGTGGTGGAAGGAAGATGCCTGGGAGGTTTCTAATCCTGAGGACGTAAATGGTGGCATAAATCATTTTGGCTCGCCGTTTAATTTTCCTGAAGAGTTTACGTCGGTATACCGCTTGCATCCGCTGATGCCGGATCTGATTGAGATGCGTGACTGGGAGAATCCTAATGAGATAAACAAGAAGATTCCTGTGGTAAACACAGTTCGTGCCGCAGGTAGTCAGTATATAAAGTCTCATGGATTAGAAAACTGGGGCTTAAGTATGGGGCGGCAGCGATTGGGTTTGCTGCACCTGAATAATCACCCGATGTTTCTGCAGAACCTGGACATGCCACATTTAGATAGTGCAACCAAGAAGATTGACGTTGCGGCTCTCGATCTGATCCGTGATCGCGAACGAGGGATACCAAGGTTTAACGAATTCCGCAGACAAATCGGATTGAAGTCGCTGCGCGGCTTTGACGACTTTGTAGACCAGAGACTGCCGCAAGATTCGCCTGCACGCAGGGCACAACAAAAGACCATCGAGGTAATGCGGGAAATCTATGGCACGCACATTTGTGATGCGAGCAAGGCTATTACCGACGTTCAAAGAGATGATGAGGGTCAGTTTATCAACGATTGCCATGGGCATCCTGATGGATCAATTGTTGACAATATTGAGGACGTCGATGTGGTTGTCGGCTGGTTAGCGGAGTACACCCGCCCTCACGGATTCGCAATATCTGAGACACAGTTCCACATATTCATTATCAACGCCTCCAGAAGGCTGTTCAGTGATCGTTTCTTTACCTCCAGCTTTCGACCGGAGTTCTACTCAAATGTTGGCTATGACTGGGTGATGAATAACGGTCCATTGGAAGATTGTCCCTATCCACCAGAAGAGGGCAAGGATGGCGTATTTCAGTGTCTTGAGCCTGAGTATTCCAATGGCTACCAGATTCAAGTGGCGCCTTTAAAGCGCACGATCATGCGCAACATTCCCGAGCTGAGGGACGAGCTGCTGCCGGTTGTGAATACCTTCGATCCCTGGGCGAGAGATCGGGGCGAGTACTACTCGCTTGACTGGGTGGCGCGGAAGGGAGCAGAGCAGGATCCCGCTTTCAGCCAGTAGCTTGGCATGCAGGTATTCAATGAACTCTCTGTCCAACTTAAGGCGGTTATGGATTGTAGTTGTTTCAATTGTTGCGTTAATTACGGGTTGCGATAACGAGATGGGACAGCTCGGGCCAGGGGAAGAGAAATTTGCGGATAATGAGCGTGAAGTGACCGCCGAAATAATTGAGGTGATGAAGCAGATCACTGTAAATCGCAGTGATGGAGATGCTCTACGCCGGTTTAACCAACCCAAAAGCCTGGGTTGTTTTGATGCGGAATTTCACATCAAAGAGCAGCTCGATCCGAACCTGACGCGAGGAATTTTTGCTCAACCTGGAATCTATCCGGCGCGCATCCGATTCGCCAATGCGAGCAAATTTGACGACCGAAAAAAGGACTTTCGAGGCATGTCTATTAAGGTTTCAGGATTGACGGGAGAGCCACTATGGGGTGCACCAGGAACGCAAGATTTTGTGCTTAACAGCCATCCAGCCTTGTTTGCTGCAACGCCAGAAGAATTTCTTGCCTTTACCCGTGCCATGGAGAAGGGCCGGCTTTGGTCCTTTTTTATTAATCCGTATCACTGGGGCGCGTTGAGAGTAGTATTGGAGGGTCGGCGGAAAATACAAAATCCATTTGCGATTCGATACTGGAGTACGACTCCCTATCGGTTCGGAACGGATCAATCTGTGGCGGTGAAGTATTCAGTGCAACCTTGCTCGGTCAAGGCGACAGATGCTGCCACGGAAGATGATGAAAACTTTCTAACCGCTGCAATGAAAAGACACCTTGAAGGCCAACCCGCTTGTTTTGATTTTATGGTGCAGTTTCAGAAGAGTCCCGCTGATATGCCAATTGAGGACGCTTCAGTCGAGTGGGACGAGCAGACTTCGCCGTTTCAAAAAGTCGCGACTATAAAAATCAACAATCAACCGTTTGATTCACAACAGTCCATGCTGGCTTGTGAGCGCATCAGTTTTAATCCGTGGCAGTGTTTTCAAGAGCATCAGCCTTTGGGAGGTATTAACAGGGTTAGAAAAGTGATTTACGAGGAAATGGCGCAGTTTCGTAACCATGCCAATGCAGAATGAGGGATTAAAGATGAACAGTACGATCAGTAAATGGCTCGGAATGTCTCGGGAGCTGCTCGACGAAATTTACATGAGCGCAGAGGCTGGGACTATTCCAGATGGGGATACCAGGGGAACGGCAATAGTGGCAGGTTCAGGATTATCGAGAATCATTGCATACGTTGCGAGGATCCTGGCCTGGCAGGGAAAGGTGTTTGATCTATTCCCGCCAAATAAGGAGAACGGGATTTTGATCAACAAAATAACGCCATTCAGCCTCACATTTATCGTTGCTAAAGTTTATATCGACAAGAGTTGGATGGACGACAAAGACACCATTGTCATCGATTATTCAACGACCTCGTTTCTCGCCAAAAAAATCCGCGACGAGATCCGTGAAGTGGAACCCGGGGTGTATCTTGGGAAAGTGTGGTGGGGCAAGACCCGGATTCTCGATTTTGCTCTGAGCTACAAGGGTGCCCAGTAGTGATATACCCGGATTATGGCTCGATCAGGATGACGCATCGGGATTGAACAATGGTGCCTCAGTCGACATTCATGGTTTGCGCAGAGATCATTGGCGATCAGGTGGAAAATCTGCGACAACTGCTGGGCGGTATGAATTGTGAACCTGGCGTCGTTGATCCAAATAATTCACTGGTCCCTTTTGCGCAATTCAAGGGGCTGCACGTAGCAAGATTCGCAATCATCGAATCGCAGACAAACGATGATGTAGAAGCCTATAACATATCGCTAAAACGTTGGCCGCCTACACTTATTTTTCTGGGAGATTGCGACGGGCCGTATGATTTGTTTCTCGCTGAAGTAGCGGTAAGGGCTGGGCCCGGGTTGCGAAAAATATTCAGTCACTGCGTTAATTTCAATCCCGAAAGTGAAATTCTGCTGGAGTGGATGCTAGAGAATAATAAAAAACCGACCGCAAACTACATTAACTGGATCGGTAGAACAGTCACTCAGGTGCACGAAGAAATTCAGCTTCACAGGCTTCTAAATGAACGTGTGCGCCAGATGCAACAGGAAAATGGTGTCGAAAGTGCGCTAGGTCTGCATCAGGATCTTCGGCAATTTGTGCGTAGCGAGATAGATTCGAACAACCTGGAACTGAGCAAGGAACCCAGGACACCAGTTAAATGGAGGGTGGGGAATTTCTTTCATAAAGTTACGGTCCCGCTGGCACTGCTTCTGCTGACGCCATTATTTCTGGTGCTGGCACCATTTTATGCCCTGAAGCTACGCATGCTTGAAAGGTCAGATCTGGAAATCACGCCTCGTCCTGATCCGGATCACATAAGTAAACTGGCGGCTCACGAAGACCGCATGGTCACCAATCAGTTCACTGCATTTGGCGATGTAAAACCGGGACTGTTTCGCCGCTACACCATCATCTTTCTTTTGTTCATGCTTAACTATGCGGCCCGACATATTTATAACCGAGGTTTCCTTACGAGAGTGCAAACCATACATTTCGCACGCTGGGTATTGCTGGATGACAAAACAAGAGTGTTGTTCGCAAGCAATTACGATGGAGATCTTGAAAGTTATATGGATGATTTTATTAATAAGGTGGGCTGGGGACTGAATCTAGTCTTCAGTAATGGAATAGGGTGGCCGCGGACTCGCTGGCTGATAAAAGGCGGATCACTGCACGAGCAGAAATTTAAATACTACTTGCGCAGGCATCAACACTTATCCGACGTCTGGTACAAAGCCTATCCAGATGCAACGGCGGTTGATATTGCCCGTAATAGTGAAATTCGTCAGGGACTGGAAAAACAGCGATTTGCCAGTGAACAGGACGCCCAGAAATGGGTGCAGTTAATCTGATCATGGAGTGATAAAGGGATGTCAAAACGTGAAAAAATTGATTTCAGTGATGTACAAGGAATTTGCCGCTTTGCACATGGAAGACTTACCAATGCAGAGTTCCTGTTACTAAAGATCAAAGATGTTGAGGTAGCGAAACAGTGGTTGTCCCAGGCACCTGTTTCAACAGCTGAATCGAAATCCCCTGTGCCCGAAACGGCAATGCATATCGCTTTCACCGCCACGGGACTAATCAAGCTCGGGCTCAGCGAACAAATACTTTCGGGATTCTCTGAACCATTCGTTTCTGGTATGACGGCTAAAAATCGTTCGCGTCGCCTGGGAGATGTGGGAAATAACTCACCCTCGACATGGCTCTGGGGCGGCGACGATGTTGCCTCTCCCGATGTATTGCTCATGCTCTACGCTGCACCTGAAAAACTGGACGGCTGGCAAAGCGAGGTTATGGGTATGAAATTTAACCAGGCTTTCGATTTGCAGCATTGTTTGCGTACCAACGATGAGGTGCGAACCGAACCGTTTGGTTTTGCTGACGGAATAAGTCAACCAGAGATCGACTGGGGTCAGCAACAAGCTACCGATATACATAGTCGTTATACATATTCCAATTTGCTGGCGCTGGGTGAAATTCTACTTGGATACCGCAATGAATATGGTGAGTATACGGATCGCCCATTGCTCGAATCTGATTTGGATGCGCTTGCGAAAGTACTGCCTCGTGCGGAGGAAAATCCCAGACTACGGGACCTCGGGCGAAATGGCAGTTATCTCGTGTTTCGCCAGCTAGAGCAGGACGTGGACGGATTCTGGCGGCATCTAAAAGGTGCTTCCGATGGCGACTCTAACAAAATGGAAGCTCTCGCTGAAGCAATGGTAGGGCGCCGGCGTGACGGCTCGCCGTTAATGTCTGAGACCCCGTATTCGATACCTGGTGTAGACAAGGATAAAGGCATCAATCAATTTGATTTTAATGCAGACCCTGGAGGCCTTGTTTGTCCCGTCGGTGCACATGTACGTCGGTCAAATCCTCGTACAGGGGATTATCCGCCGGGAAATGCTAGCTTCATAAAGCGCCTGCTTAGTCTCTTTGGTTTTGGCAAAAAAAGCCGGAGTCAGGATCTGATTGCTTCAACGCGTTATCACCGAATCTTGCGCCGGGGCAGGCAATATGGGCCAGTGCAGAACAGTAGTGACTATCAACGTGGGCTCCATTTTATTTGTCTGTCAGCCAATATAGCGAGGCAATTTGAATTTGTACAAAACGCCTGGATTGCCAATGCCAAATTCGGTGGATTGCAGGATGAGACAGACCCGCTACTCGGAAATCGTCAGCCACTCAACAATGGAAGTCCAACTGATCGCTTCAGTCGACCACAAAAATCCGGCCCCGCGCAGTGCATGCGCGGAATACCGCAATTTGTGACTGTGCAGGGCGGAGCGTATTTTTTCCTGCCTGGAATCCGTGCCTTGAAATACATCGCTGAAACACCTTTTGGCACAGACGGAGGATGATGATGAACACCTTATTAAGGGCCATTCACAGAGGATTAACAGAACTTTTGCACATAGAGCGTCGCCTTGAACCTTTTTTCAGGCCTGCTCTTAACCGGCTGACCAGGGAACCATCGGCTCGGTTCCTGCAATATCTCATTAACAGGAAACGCAAGGACGAAGGCCTTGCATTAGCGCAAGAAACTATTTTTGACTACGAAGAAGAGAGTCTTAACGCCATCATCGAGCTTATGGCAGATCAAATGCGTGGTCACTTTCAACCTGGAAAATATGAGCGCGGTGGTAATACCAAAACCCACGGCATCGTTCGTGCAACGGTAACAGTGCGGGATGATTTGCCTGAGCATATGCGTAAGGGGATATTCTCCGAGGTCAGGAGCTATCCGGCATATGTCAGGTATTCGGGGCCTGGTCCGGACGTCCCGTCTGATATCCGTGATGCCGGTTTTTCCAGTATGGCGCTTAAGATTATGGACGTACCGGGAGAGAAAATTATGGACGATGAAAAATTCACCCAGGATTTTCCCGCGATCTGTACCCCGACCTTTGTGACCCCTGATACGCGTTCAAATGCCCGGTTACAGTACTGGAGCCTGCATGATATGCCGCTTTATTATTTCTGGGATCCGCGGGATTCACATATTCTTGATTTTTTTATGCAGGCACTATGGACGGAAACGCAGTTTAATCCTTTGGGTCATCGGTTTTGGAGCTGTGTTCCGTATCTGCTGGGCGAGGGCCAGGCCATGATTTACTCCTATTATCCGAAAACAGAAGTTGTTCGTAGTATTCCTGGCGTTCCATTTGGCAAGGTGCCTTTCAATTACCTAAGAGATAACATGGTCAAAACCTTGAACGAACAGGACGTGGAATTTGATTTTCTAGCGCAAGTGCAGACCGATCCGCATCGCATGCCTATAGAAAATGCGGCTGTTCGCTGGCCCGAGAAACTTTCACCTTTTATCCCCGCCGCGACGATCCACATTCCGAAACAAAAATTCGACTCGCCGGAGCAGTTTGAGTTTACAAAAAGATTATCGATAAATCCGTGGCACTGCCTGCATGATCATCGACCACTTGGAAATCAGAATCGGGCGCGCAGGCGTATGTACTACGAGCTCTCTAAATTTCGACAGGAAGTGAATAACACGCCCCATATGGAGCCTGATGGTAGTGAAGTGTTCGGCTAGTCTTTTCAAACTGACGCAGCTATCGAGGCGCCTTGGAAATTCAGTCTCTACAACATCAAACCAGGCGGTCCTTTAAGGAAACTGCCTATTCATAGGTGCATATTCGCTTTAAATAGTCGTCATTGCGAACGATCTGCCAGCGATCCACTTCTGAATTAAACCGCACCTTGTAACATTCTTTCTTGTTATGTTCGCGTATGGGTGATGCGCGATCAGTAAAGTGGAAGTCCATGCTGTATCGAACGCCAAATGTCGCTTCGTCTTCATTACCACCCTGGTACATCACTTCATAGTTAACCACATCTACCTGTGCCAGACGCGGAAACTGTTGTCGTCGCTTACTCGCTATCTCGCTGAAGCGTCGAGATACGCGTTCGCCGCTTTTTTTTAGAAATGTTTGTTCAATTTCGGGATGCAGTTGCGCCAGATACTGCTCAACATCGAGTTTTTGCCATGCTGAATAAAGCAGGTCGATCGGTTGCTGCATATCCTCTAAGGTGTGTCGGATCTTGTCGGGTTCGCCCCGGGCAATGAATCCAAGATCTGTCAGAGTCTGACGATCAAACTTTGGTAGCGGTTCATTTGGAGGGCGACTGTACGAAGTATTGTATAGAAGGTAGTCCCCGCCTTCGTGTCCAAGCATCGAACCCCCGGAGGGGGTATGGTATCGATTTGCTGAATTTACTTTCACATAGGCTGACAATTCGGTAAAAATAATTAATCCGCTATCTCTAGAATTCACTACACCCGGCTCAAGTCCCTTAAGCAAGAAATAAGTGAACCAGCTAAGGCCTGCAGGACCGGTATCCAGGACCTGCTGTTCGTCACCACCGGCGCTCAAGTACTGGCGGGCTTTGCGCGAATACAAGGCATCTTTTAGATTATCTTCGGGAGCAGCACCCACAGGTGAAGCACCTCTAGTCGGCAGTCGGCCTAACAGGCCGCTGTAACAAAAATCAAAAATAAACAGCTGATGGCGAGCGTTGTCAAGCATGTCAGAATAGCGGAAGATATCTCCTGAAGAAATCAGATTTCGATCTGAACCGGACTGATCCGGTAACATCACAAAGTATCCTAATTTAATATCGTTCTTTACTTCAGTAAGTCCATGGCCAGCGAAAAAAAAGACAATCGTGTCAGCTGGCTTAATTTCATTTTTCAAATCGGAAATGGCGGATTCCAGCTCTCCTCTATTCGCGTTTTCCCTGGAACCGATTATTTCAACGACCTGATAACCCTGGGATCGAAAATATGTTGCAACTCTTAGGGCATCATTCTCGGCGTTGCCTAGTGGAACCAGATTAGCCGCAGTGTAATCGTCGATGCCGACGACCACTGCATAATTGGTTTGGGCACTGACATGAGTGCTAGCAGCTAAGATCAGAGCTAGCACGATTAATTTTTCTGCTACCGTATTGATCATCGACTTCTCCCTGAATCGTGCGAGTACTGAGGACAGTATACTTATTTTAGTAATGAGGACATGCCTTGAAAAGTATGGCGAACCTGGAAGGCTTCGAAATTACGATCTGTGTCCTAACACTGGTAACGAGAGCTGTGAAATCTAACTTAACTTGTCTGTCCAATGATGGGCCGCTAGAAATACCACTTGAATTGGACGTTCGGCCCACTGAAATTGATATCTTTGATTGGACTATCTGCGTCAAATTCCCATTCAAGATGGCGGTAAGAGAAGACCAGGTCACCCCAGTTGTATTTATAACCGACCCCAACGAGTGCTTGCCAGGTCATATCAGATTGACCGGTGCCGATATCTATATAGTACGGCAGGTACCACTTTCCTTGAAGATTCGCCCTACCACGGAAACCTACAATCCCGTCCCAAATACCTCCGGATTCCGACGTTCCCGCGCTTTCCTTCCCAATTGTAAATTTTAGGCTAGTGTCAAGATTCAGGTAACGTGCCCCAAATACGACATCGTGAACTCCTCTTTCAGTGTCCGCCAGATTGTATCCCGCCCCCAGACCTAGCACCACGCCTTCAACGCCAACATCCAGTCGGGCAAGTGCCCCTCCCGGACCAGGCAAATTCCCACTTTGGTCGGCTGACATGTTCAGGTATACCAAATCTGCAAGCAACGACCATTTGGCCTTGCGTGCCTCGAAGGCGCCCATGAAAGTAAAATCGAGATTGTCTAATATATCGCTGAAACTCATGTCGATTACTGCACCACTCTGAGTGGTGCCTTGGACACCTGCACCCCACAGGTTCAAAGATGCAGTATATTCCCAGGAGTCACTTTTTGATTGTCCATATGCAGGAACCACCGCTAAGCTGGCCGCAAACAGAGCCAATGCAAAAAAACTACTGATATGTTTTTTTTTCGTAATAAGATCCTCATTAGTCTAGACGTTGACAAATTGTTTTCGAAGCTCTTTTCAATTCATTTGACACAAATCAATTTGCAATGTGAATGATTTAATAATTCTTTGACTCAATCAACATTCGTGATTGCTTGAATTAATACACTATGGCAATTTGAAAATTCAGAAAAATTGTTGATGCACGATTAACAATTGCGTTTCATCAGCGCCGCCGTTCAGTCGGTATTTGGGCGTCTATTAACCATCAGGGAATCCCGGTTAATTATGCTGTGCAATAGCGATAATTTTAACAAAATACGGGCTAAATTTACAGTAACTATTTCTTGCTAGTTGAACTCTTTCGCTCTATTTGTTCTCCTGAAATAATGACGCAAATAACTCGTGTTCAGTAAGAATCAGATAACTTTTTACTAAATGGTCGGGGTGAGAGGATTCGAACCTCCGACTCCTGCCTCCCGAAGGCAGTACTCTACCAGGCTGAGCTACACCCCGACTGAGGTGAGTGGGGGTATTGTACTCAGGGTGGTGTTCGGCGGGAATAGGTGAAATAAAAAAGAACCTTGCAGCGGGATTCGAGGTCTTCAATGTTGCCATTCGCGGTTACAATAACCTGTTTTGAAAGAGGGCTCGAAAATTGAGCGCGAATGCAAAAGTTGCGGTGATCATGGGATCAAAGAGTGACTGGAAAACCATGTCGCATGCATGTGAAATACTGGATCAGTTAGAGGTGCCTTACCACTGCGAAGTCGTATCGGCGCATCGTACGCCGAAACGCATGCTCGAATTTGCCGAGTCCGCAAGAGATAACGGTTTTAAAGTGATTATTGCGGGCGCGGGCGGCGCTGCGCATTTACCCGGCATGGTTGCCGCGATTACGCCGCTACCTGTGTTAGGTGTTCCGGTGAAGAGTAAGTCGCTAAAGGGGCTGGATAGTTTGTTGTCCATTGTTCAAATGCCTAAGGGAATTGCTGTCGCTACACTTGCCATTGGCGCCAGTGGAGCGGCTAATGCTGGCTTGCTTGCGTGTCAGATATTAGCGCTAAGTGATTCAGATTTGGCTCAACGGCTCGATCAGCTTCGTGCCGAGACTACTCAATCGGTTCTGGATAATCCTGATCCCAGGGACTGAGATGTCCGATATTCTTGTGGTGGGTGCTGGCCAGCTGGGTCTGATGATGGCAGTAGCCGGTGCGCGCTTCGGAATCTCTGTAGATCGAATGGATCATGTTACCGGAGAAATACTCCCTGGGACTTCCCGCACTCGGATCAAGATGAGTCTCGAAAAAATTATCGAGAATTACCCAGTGATTACTGCCGAGCTTGAACATTTACTTGGCAATGATATTGTCGAAGGACTTCGAGAGTTTCCCGCCTGGTTGAATACTGAAGCGATGGCGCTGTTGCCGGCGAGAGACCAGCAAAAAGCATTGCTCGATCAGCTCGGGGTGGCGACCTCACCGTGGCAAGCTATTACGAAGCCTGACGATCTTGATTCAGCACAGGTCAAACTCGGATCCGATCTGGTTGTAAAAACCATCCGCGATGGTTACGACGGGAAGGGTCAATGGATTGTTTCGCAAGGTGGGGTAGATGATATTCCTTCATCTGCATACGGCAATATCATCGCGGAAAGAAAAATAAATTTCACGCGAGAGCTTTCTTTAGTCGGCGCACGATTTGCGGATGGTCAGTGTCGATTTTTTCCGCTGGTGGAAAATTACCATCAGAAGGGTATGTTGCGCTACACGCTGGCGCCAGCAAGCGAATGTGTTGAACTGCAAGCCCAGGCGGAGCAAATGTTGCAAACGGTGATGGACAATCTGAATTATGTCGGGGTGATGGCGATGGAATGCTTCGAAAGTGAATTCGGATTGCTGGTCAATGAGCTTGCGCCGCGGGTTCATAACAGCGGCCACTGGACCCAGGCTGGCACCGATTATAGTCAGTTTGATTTGCACCTGTTCGCTATACTTGGGCGATCGGTGCAAGCGCCAGAGCGGATTAAAACCAGTTCAATGATGCTCAATTTGATTGGATGTGAGTGGAATCCAGAGTGGAATTCTTTACCGGGCATACAATGCTGGTGGTATGGTAAGTCCTGGCGTGAGAACCGAAAACTAGGGCACATAAACATATCCTGTAAATCATCCAATGCACTACTGGAAATTTGCGATCGCCTTAAATTGACCCTTGATCATTTTCATCAGAAAATGCTGGAGCTGGCAATCGAGCGATTGCGCTCCGATTAGTTCACAACTAGGGGGTGCGGTCATATGTTGATTCTTTATGCACTTCCCCAAAGTTCGTTCTGCGCCAAGGTAAGGGGCGCACTCCAGTTCAAAGGGATTGAGTATGAAGAACAGGAACCGCATGGCGGTAGCTATCAGACCACTGACTATCAGCGCATTGTCGCCGCAGGCTCGATTCCGGCAATTCAGTTAGGGGACTGGATGTTGTATGACTCACAGGCGATCGTCGAATATCTTGAGGAAATGTACCCCGATCCTTCGGTATGGAGTGAAGACCCACAGCAACGAGCCGAACAGCGTGCATTGGTCAACTATCATGACAGTAAATTAGAACCAGCAGTCAGGAGCCTCGTTCCTCTTGTACGTCAACCGGATTCAAGTGACAGAGAGCAGCATATTAATATTGCAAAAGATCAGCTGTTTGACCGCTTATTCCGTCTGGATAAGATCATCGCATCGGATCCAATCCAAAACGCTAAGCAGTTATGCGTGGCAGATTGGGTTTTCCCGCCGACCATTTATATGGGTCTCGATATACTCGAACATATGGGACACAGCTTGAAACTGCCGAATCGAGTGGAGCGCTGGTTGCAGAATTCGATGCAACAACCGATAGTCGAAGCCGAGGCCGGACGGGTACGCGGTGCTATCGCCCAATGGTTGAATCAGGGAATCGAACGCACTAACTGATAACAGACTTTGAAAGGATAGTGCTGGCGTGGAATTACACCCTGGCGAGTAGTTCACGGTTTGTGTTCTAATCCGCTGAAGCCTGTATCCGATGCCTCTGCGTTATGTCACTGAATGCCAGCAAGCCTCTCGAGAATATTCTAGACGACCTAAGAACTCTCGCGTTACTTCCTCTCGAGGAAGCAACAGCTATGGATCCAGGTGTCTATACTTCGGCGGCGTTTCTCGCGCTGGAACGTGAAAAAATATTTCAGCGGCAATGGATATGCGCTGGACTAAGTGCCGATATTCCGGAACCTGGGAATTACACCTGCTTTGATATAGATGCCCAACCGATCGTCATCATGCGTCAGTCGGACGGGAAGATCGAGGCCTTTTCCAACATCTGCCGTCATCGCATGATGACATTACTGGAAGGAAGCGGAAGCTGCCGTCGAATCGTGTGCCCTTACCATGCGTGGACGTATGGAATTGATGGGCAGCTGATTACGGCACCTCACATGCAAGAGCGACCGGGTTTTAAAAAGAGTGGGATCTGTTTGCCAAAAATTCGATGCGAGGTCTGGCATGGATGGATATACCTGACTCTGGATCGAGATGTAGAGCCGGTGTCTGAGTTGCTGGCAGGACTGGAGCCACTGGTATCCCCTTACAATATGCAACATTATATGCCCATCGCCCGTCAGCAGCACGTATGGTCAACTAACTGGAAGCATCTGACGGAAAACTTTATGGAGGGTTATCATCTGCCGGTCACGCACAAGGCAACGGTGGGTGGATATTTTCCGGTCGAGGACACACAATTCTCGGAGCAGAAACCTGATCCTGCGTTCACTTATCAGTTTTTTACCAAGACCGGCGATGCGCCGGTTGGCACTGCGCATCCGGATAACAGGCACTTGAAGGGAAAACAACGGAGAACATCAATTCTGCCTTCAGTTTTTCCGTCTCATATGTATGCTCTGGCGCCAGATCACTTTTGGTATCTTTCGTTGCAGCCGCTTGGACCCGGAGAGGTGGCGATACTTTATGGTGCAGCTCTGGCGCCCGAAGTTCTTGCGGCAAGTGAAGATCCCGAAAAAATAATCAACGAAACTCGTTCTTTCCTTGATCAAGTAAATGCTGAAGACCGTATGGTGGTAGAAGGAATCTACCGCGGTGCACAAGCGCCACTATCTATACCGGGGCCGCTATGTTGGCTGGAAAAGGAAAACCATGAGTTCACTCAGTACCTGGCGCGACAGCTTTGTCCTTGAGTTTGAATGATCAGTGATTCACTAGAGTAGACAGAAATCCGATTAATCCGCCCAATACACCGCCCCAGACCACAAGCCAGCCCAGGTGCTTTCGAATCATATCCTGGATAATTTGTTTGACTGTTTCAGGTGTCAGCTCTTCCAGTCTTTTCTCGATGATTTCACTGATGCGATCTGAAATGGCATCTTTATGGTTAGATTTCTGAAGCCCTGAATGGATAGCCTGCTGTACCCGCTCGCTCGAAGCGATTTTAGTAAGCGAGCTTTTCATTCTTTTTATGAACGGCTGCTTAAGTCCCGAAAGTCCATCGGCGCCTCCGATCATGGATAACATGCCACCGAACGAAGACTCTTCGATGGTCTTGACCAGCCCGTCAAAAGTCGGAGATAGATCCATTGAGTCAACGACCTCGGTCAAGTCTATTTGGTTGTTCTGCGAATCGGACAGAAACCGCTCGATGTTGTCCGTGGTGAAGAACTGATTCATCATTAGATTGCGAATCCCAGCCCGAAAATCATCAAAATGCAGCGGGATCACACCGGAACCATAAAGTCCGGGCACTTTATCAAACAGCATGTAGACGGCCAGCCAGTTTGTAATAGCGCCGGATACTGCAAACAAGCCGATCGCCATTATGGTCGGATTGGGTAACACGTATCCAGCAAATAGGATCGCCGCGGCGATCAGGTTAGTTAGCAGGCTTTTGTTCACAATGGTTTCTCAGATTACGTGAGTCATCAAAGCGCCATTATGGTGATCTGATCTCTTTGGTCAAGCCACCCCTTGCTTTATCAAACAAAACGAATAAGCTCCGCCGATGCATTCTGCCCACGACTCTCAAAGACCTGCTCTCGGTATCATGTCGATGTTGCTGAGTGTGCTGCTGTTCGCCACTATGGATTCACTGGTGAAATGGCTAAGTGCTGGATACCCGACGTACCAAATCATGTTCTTTCGTAGCGCGGTAGCATTGCTTCCGGTCTCATTTTTTATTGCGCGGGCGGGCGGAATTTCTGTTCTCAGAACGCGACGGCCATGGTTGCATCTTTTCCGTTCTTGCATTGGGGTAAGCGCCATGGGATGTGCGTTTACCGGAATAGCCAGACTGCCTCTTGCCGATGCCATGGCAATATTTCATTCCGCACCGATTTTGATGACGGTACTTTCGATACCATTGTTAAAGGAAAAAGTCGGAATCCGCCGCTGGATGGCGGTTCTAGTGGGTTTCATGGGGGTGCTTATGGTGGTGAAACCGGGAACAGAAGTATTCAGTAGTGGCGCAATATTTATGGTCGCCGCAGCATTTGCTGTGGGGCTCGGCAGCAATATCATCCGCGTTTTGAGCAAGACCGAAGATCCCGCCTGCATAACGTTCTATTTTACTTTCGCGGCAACGATTGTGAGCGCCATACTTTCTTTGTATTACGGCTGGGCGATGCCGCCCGCCGGTGATCTACTGCTGTTGATGGCGGTGGGTGTACTGGGCGGCTGCGCACAATACTTTATGACTGTGAGCTTCAAACATGCCGAAGTGGGATTGGTATCTCCGCTTAAGTACATAATGATCGTTATTGGCGGTATCTTTGGTTACCTGTTCTGGTCGGAAGTACCTGATGCGTTAAGCTTGTCGGGTATTCTCGTCATCATCGCAAGTGGCGTCTATACCATGCACCGCGAGGCAACACTTAGTCGGGTTAATGTTCTGAGAGCAGTGCCGGATCCCGCCAGGTAGCGTTTGCGCTTTCTCGCTTAGTATTTTCGATCAGTACTTGCGCATCTGGCCGACCACTATACCCTGTATCTGCACCTGGTCAGCACGAAAATTCATGGGCTCCATAGACGTGTTTTCCGGTACCAGCCGGATACGATTATCCGAAATGGTGTAATAGCGTTTAAGTGTCGCTTCATAGTCGTCGACCAGTGCAATCACAATATCGCCATTACGCGCGATGTTTGATTGCTGCACGATCACATAGTCTCCGTCGTGTATGCCGGCATCAATCATGGAGTCGCCAGTGACTTGAAGGACGAAGCGATTCGGTCCCGCAAAAAGATTGGTGATATTGAGCTCCATGCTTTGTGCGATGGCTTCAATGGGGCGCCCTGCGGCGACTTTTCCAAGCAGGGGTAAGCTTAGATCGCTGGTCGGTTTGCCGGTGCATTGCAGGTTCTTATTGCCACCTTCGCTTTGCAGATATCCCTGATCCAGAAGCGATTTAACATAGCGATGAATTGAACCTCGTGATGTATAGCCTACGCCCTCGGCAATTTGCGCCAGAGTAGGGGAGCACTGCTCCTCGAAGCAGTACCGGGCTGTAAAATCCAGAATCTTTTGCTCGATTTCTCGCATGACAAGTATTGATATTTGTTCTCAATAATGAGAACAAATTTTGCAGCTTAAGTCAATATCTAAAGAAGCCTTAGATTAAGTTCGCCTGATACAGCCTGGAAAACTGCAGAGCATTTCAAACAATAAGTTAGCGGCTAAAAGCGAGGTATTTCCTGTGGTATCGTATGGAGGAGAGACTTCGACCAGATCCGCTCCAACCAGATTGAGGCCCCAGGTGCCGCGGATAATTTCGATTCCCTGGGATGCGGTCAATCCGCCCGGCTCCGGTGTGCCGGTTCCTGGCGCGACAGAAGGATCCAGTCCATCAATGTCAAAGCTCAGATAGGTCGGGGTATCCGAGCCAATAGATTCGTTGATCTCTTTCATCAGCGGCACCAAGGATTGATACCAGCATTCTTCAGCGGGCACTACTCGGGCTCCCTGGTCTCTCGACCAGTCAAAATCTTCGGCGCTGTAGCCAGTGGTGCGCAATCCGATCTGAAACATTTTATTACCAGCAACTAAACCTTCTTCTACCGCACGCCTGAAGATAGTACCGTGTGCGATCTTCTCTCCAAACATCACGTCGTTAATGTCGGCATGCGCGTCCACATGCACCAATGCCATCTTTCCGTGTTTGCGGTGCAATGCCCTCAATATTGGCAGCGCAATGGTGTGGTCGCCGCCAATACTCAATGGTTTGGCGTCAGATGACACGACCTGGTCATAGAAGCCTTCGATGATGTCGATGGACTTAGGTAAATTAAAAGTATTTAGAGGAACATCACCGACATCGCCAATCTGAAAGCTGTCAAACGGCGCGGCGCGGGTATACATGCCGTAAGGCCGGATTAACACAGATTCACCGCGAATTTCTCGCGGTCCAAATCGTGTGCCAGAACGATTACTGGTGCCTATATCCAGAGGCACACCAATAATGGCGATATCCAGATCCTTCGCAGAGGCATGAGAAGGTAACCGGAACATAGTGCCTGGACCGGCAAACCGCGGCATTTCGTTGCCGCCGAGGGGTTGATTGAACGATGAGGTCATAGTCAGGGAGTTGTAGAGTGGATGCAGTTTTAATCTATACCTGAGAGATAGAGTACTCCATGCTGCCCCGTGTTGAACAGGATTGATTAAACAAAGGCGTCATATTAAATTACCGCAAGAAGTTAGATTTTAACGATCCCCATGAGTATGGAAATCCTAAACGCGAGTAAAGAGCATGCGCCTGATCTGGCGTTCCTGATTAAACTCGCCGGCGAAGGTATGTCAGAATACCTTAAGTGATTATTAGTTGCTCATTAACCAGTCCGCCATGGCTAATGCCTCCTTGTTGTACCTACCTTTAGCCGCACGTAAAAGAACATAACCATAGCCTGACAGTTGCTTGTTAAACGGTGCACGCAACAGTCCCGCATCGAGTTCGGATTTCATCATTGCATCCGCCAGGATCAATCCCTGCCCATCAATCGCTGCCTGGACCCGGACATTCGCATCTTCAATCACCTGTCGCGGATTGTCGAGGTGATCACGTTCAAACCATTCTAACCATAAATCCTGATCTCGATTTTCTGACAACAGAGTGGTTTGATGAAGGCGGTCCGGGTTTTTTTTAAGATCGATTGCCAGCTGCGGATTGCAGACAGGAAACAGTGGCATGGGTATTTCCAGTAAACGATCAACACCAGACCGACCATCACATATACCCCAATGCATTGCGATATCGACTTTTTCGAGGACAAAGCTGTCTTGGTTAATACCGTGTTCAAACTGGATCGAAGTTTCGGGGTGCTTTTCAAGAAACTTAGCGACACGAGGAGACAACCATCTGGCGGCAACATAAGTCGTTGCCGCAATTGAGACGTCATAGGAACTAGTCGGTTTCAAGCGTTCTAAACTGGATTGCAGAAGATCGAAAACTTCGCGGGTCGTGTGAAAGAGTCTTTGACCCGCATCGGTGAGATAGACCTGGCGCACACTTCGCTTGAATAGCTGACAGTCTATTTGCTGTTCCAGGCGCTTGACCTGGTAGCTCACGGCACCTTTAGTGATGCAGAGTTCTTCAGCGGCTTTGCTGAAACTTAGGTGCCTGGCTGCGGCCTCGAATACCTTCAAACCGTCTAGTGGGGGTAGTGAGTGTTTCATCGACAAGACTTCAAACTAACAGATCTCATAGTACAAAAATATTTAACTATAGTGTAATATTTTTCGTTTGCCTGAAGCCCTGCACTGATCAATAATGGAATCCCGTTAACAACCCAAGTATTTGTAATGGCTCAAAAAAATCTGCGAACCCATGCCCGGGTAGTGGTGATTGGCGGGGGTATTGCTGGAGCATCAACACTTTACCATCTAACCCAAGAAGGATGGTCTGACGTGGTCCTGGTAGATCGCGATGAGTTGACATCGGGTTCCACCTGGCATGCTGCGGCGCAGGTGACACAGTTCGGTGCTAACCAAACCATGGTAGCGCTCAAACGCCACAGTATTGATTTGTATCGGGAGCTGGCCGCTGATTCAGATTTCCCGATCAACTACCACATTACCGGCGGAATGCGTCTGGCCTATACCGAGGATCAGGTGGATACCTACAAGCACTTTGTCGGTATGGCAGGTGGTATGGGGGTGGAGACGGAGTATATCGACGCCACTGAGGCAGGACGCAGACATCCGCTGATCACCACAGCTGGCTTGCTAGGTGCCTGGTGGGATCCTCTGGATGGCGACATTGATCCGGCGCAGCTGGTGTTCGCGTTGGCGCGTCGGGCGCGTAAAGCCGGAGCCGAAGTGTCTCGATTCAATCCGGTGGAAGAGATCACTCAAAAGTCTGGTGGCGAATTTATCGTGCACACACAGAAGGGTGACATTACTTGCGAGATGGTGGTGAATGCCTCCGGCTATCGGGTCAATGAAGTTGGCAGAATGCTGGGGATCACTCATCCAGTGATATCGATGGAACATATGTATTTCCTTACCGAATCCATCCCTGCAATCGAACAGCTTGATCACCGAGTTCCGATTATTCGTGACCCGGGAGACGATTTTTACAGCCGCCAGGAAAAAACAGGACTTCTGGTAGGGGTTTACGAACAGGGTTGTAAAACTTTCGGTATGGATGGTATTGATCCCAACTTTACAAAGTCGTTGTGTCCCTCCGATCTCGATCGTTGCCTCGACAATATGGAGCGTATTTTTGAGCGCCTGCCGTGTTTGACCGAAACCGGTATCCATACCGTCATCAACGGACCGATTACTTACACCATAGACGGTGCCCCGTTAGTAGGACCAGTGCCCGGCGTGATTAATGCGTTTGCATGCACTGGTCTTAGAGCTGGTATAGGCGAGGGCGGTGGTCACGGCAAAGTGCTGGCGCAGATCATGGTCCATGGAGAATGCGAATGGGATGCATGGTTTCTGGATCCACGTCGCTTTACCCAGTATGCCAACACCGAACACACCTGTCTAAAAGCGATCGAGGACTATCAGAATGAGTTTCACTACCACATGCCGCATGAACACAGGCCTGCGGCGAGACTGGCGCGCACGACACCACTCTATGCAGCACTTGATCAGCACAACTGTGAGTGGGGGGTAGTCAACGGCTGGGAGCGAGCGCTCTTTTTCAAGCCAGGTCCTGAATTTGTAGACCAGCACCGTTATCGATTCACCCCGACCCATGATGTTGTTGCCAGAGAGGTCGAGAGCTTAGCCGCGGGTGTCGGAATGATGGAAGTTTCGGGCTTTAACCGCTATGAGATTAAGGGTCCTGGTGCCGGAGAGTTTCTCGATAGAATGACCTGCAGTGCGATACCAAAGTCCGTCGGTAAAGTTAATCTTTGTTACTTACTCACTGAAAAAGGCAATATTCTGACCGAGGCGACTATCGCCAAGCTGGGCGAAGATCACTACTGGTATGGCTCCGCCGCTGGCGCGGAATGGCATGATCGTGACTGGCTTTTGCAATATAAGCCCGAAAACGTAAATATCATTGAGATGGCAACGACGCATACCATTCTGGTGGTGGCAGGGCCAAAATCCAGACAGTTATTGCAATCGGTTTCGCCGCGGTGTGATTGGTCCAGTCAAAGCTTCCCATGGATGCGGGCAAAGGAAATGATAGTTGGGTACGCAGAAGTGATGGCAATGAGCGTCAGTTTTTCTGGCGAGCTTGCCTATGAATTACATGTGCCGAACGAGTATCTTTACCTGGTTTGGAAATCACTTTTAGAGGCTGGGGACCAGTTCAATCTGGTGCAGTTCGGTCTTTACGCCACTGAGTCTATGCGACTGGAAAAAGGCTATCGTCACTGGAAAGCCGATCTGATTTATGAGCACAACCCGATTGAGTCCGCGCTTGAGCGATTTGTAAAACTGGATAAGCCTGAATTCGTGGGCAAAAAAGCTTTACTTTCTCAACTTGATCGAGGGCATCGTAAGTTGTTTGTTTCGATGCAGGTAAATTGTGAGTATGCGCCTGCTCATGGAGGAGATCCTGTGTATCAGAATGGTCGTCAGGTGGGCAGCGTCACCTCGGGTGGATATGGCCATCGGGTGAAGCAAAATATTGCGATGGCATATGTTGAACCCGATGCTGCAGCTATCGATTCTTCGCTTGAGATCGGTATTCTTGGTCAACGCTATCCGGCGAAGGTGGTGGAGCCTTGTCTGTATGATTCTGGCAACACGCGTGTGAGAGCCTGATGAATGGGCGCAGACGCACCAGGCGGGGTAAACAGACAAGCCGTGAAGTCATGCACGCCTTGCGTGCTAAGCCGCCAGAAATAGATCCATGCCCGCCCGGTCAGATTGGAGGCCAGTATCGACCACTCAAAGATTTTGACATTCAATCGATATATCACACCGCAATCCGCATACTTAAAGAACTGGGTATGGGCGAATCGCCCCAGGTGTTAATTGATCAGGCGGTCAACAAAGGTGCTTTCCTCAACGAGCTAGGAAGATTGTGTTTTCCACAGTCAATGGTGGAGGATATCGTCGAGCGGGCGTGCAAGTCGTTTGTATTTTATGGCCGTGATCCCAAACATGATTTTGAGGTGGGCGGAGATCGTGTTTATTTCGGTACCGGCGGTGCGGCAGTTCAGACGCTGGATCTTGATTCGAGTGTATACCGCCCCTCTACGCTCAAGGATCTCTATGATTTCACGCGGCTCATGGACACACTCAAGAATGTCTCGTGGTTTACACGCTGCTGTGTGGCAACCAATGTCCCGGATAACTTTGATCTTGATATCAATACGGCGTACGCACTATTGAAGGGAACGACCAAACCGGTTGGCACCAGCTTTTTTGTTTCTGATCATGTCAAGCCTGTGGTTGATATGTTCGACCTGGCCCTCGGAGGAGAGGGTAAGTTTCGCAATCGGCCATGCTGCAAAGCCCATATCAGCCCGGTCATTTCACCGTTACGTTTTGGTGAAGATGCGTTAGCGGTAACCCTGGCGTGCATGGAATCGCGGATGCCGATCAACAATATTGTGGCGGCGCAGTCTGGCGCCACTTCACCAGCAACGATTGCCGGCATGTTGGCTTCGACACTGGCTGAGACGCTTGCAGCTTTGGTGATGGTCAATGTTTTCGAGCCTGGGTATCCAATGATTTTCTCGAACTGGCCGTTAGTGATCGATCTAAGGACTGGCGCATTTGCTGGAGGAGGCGGAGAAATCTCGTTGTTGAATGCGGCTTCGGCGCAGCTTTCTAATTGGCTTGGTTTACCGTCCGGTGTGGCGTGCTCTATGGCAGATGCCAAGGCGGTGGACGCGCAGATGGGGATGGAGAAAGCACTATCTGCGTTGGCCACTGGACTCGCTGGAGGCAATATGATTTATGAATCATCCGGCATGACTGCGAGCCTGCTCGGTGTCTCTTTTGAAGCCTTTCTAGTGGACGACGAAATGCTTTCCCACGTGTATCGAATATTACGGGGTGTCGAAGTCAATGAAGAGACATTGGGATTCGAGGCTATTCGAGAGGCTGTGACCGGTGAGGGGCATTTTCTTGGTGGGCAACACACCATGGATGCCATGCAAAGGGATCATTTTTATCCCAGTCTGTCTGATCGACTTGAGCCGCGGAGCTGGGAGGAGTCAGGTAAAACACAAATGTGGGAGCGGGCTAATATGCGGGCAAAGGAGATTCTGTCTTCACATTACCCAGAGTACATCGAGCCGGGTATCGATAAAAAAATCAGGGAACGGTTCAGTATTCTCCTTTAGGAATGCGGAGATCGTATTACTCAAACCCGGCTACTGGTATAACACCAGTCTTGTCCTTGATTTGTTTTACAATTGAGAAATGTCCAGTCTAGTGTCGATATTCTGCTAGGGTATAAATTTTCTGCTGCGATTTCAGAGTCAATAAACCTGCATGCCTAATCTTCTGATTGTTTCTAACTGCCCATCAGACAACACCAGAGTGTTGCAACAGGCAGTGGTAAGCGGCGCCACTCAGGAGCAGTTTGAAGATCTAAATATAGTGAACCTGGAGCCACTGGATGCGGAGCCCGACAACGTGTTGTGGGCTGACGGATTTATTCTTGGGACGACTGAAAATTTTGGGTACATGAGCGGCCTGATTAAAGATTTTCTTGAACGGATTTACTACCCATGTCTGGAACATACTGAAGCGCTGCCGTTTGCGCTATATGTGAAGGGCGGGCTGGACGGCCAGGGAGCAAAAACAAGCGTGGAGAGAATCGTGACCGGCCTGCGATGGAAGCATATCCGGGAGCCATTGGTGATGAAAGGGGACTTTTGTGATGCCTTTGTGTCTGACTGCAAAGAACTCGGATTGATGATGGCGGCGGGTCTGGATGCGGGTATATATTAATCCAGGGTTGTCGTTATAATGAGGCAATCCTTACGCATCGGCATTAAGAAAACCTATGTCTGATCATGCTACACAGATAAAGTCGATGAAGCTCTACACTCATATAGAGCGAATTCATAACGAACTGGCTGAAATTGGCAAGGACAAGAATGCGCCTCTTGAAGCCAGCGAACTTAGCGCATTTGACCAACTTCACTATCACGGCACCGATGCGGTAGACCACGCAATTGACATGCTGTCGATCCAGGATAACTCCAGGGTGCTTGAAATTGGTTCGGGTCTAGGTGGGCCGGCTCGGCATATTGCAGCCAAGACCCAGGCCAATGTGACCGCTCTTGAACTACAGCCAGATCAGAACGAGCTTGCTGCAGAGTTAACCGAACGTTGTGGTTTATCGGCTAGTGTTGAACACCTGGCAGGAGATTTTCTTAACTATGGTTGGGGAGACCAAAAATTCGACTGCATTGTAAGCTGGTTGGCGATATATCATATTCCGGATCGTCCTAAGTTACTTGAAATTTCACGCGAGATTCTGGAGCCCGGTGGTCTTTATTTCGCCGAGGATTTGTTCAGTCGAAATGTGATGAGTCGAGAGGAGACTGAAGAACTCAAGACCGGCATATACGCGGCCTACCTGCCGGGTATGGACGGATATAAAATGGATTTTGTGAAAGCCGGTTTTGAAATCCTTGAATGTGACGATATGTCCGAAGACTGGACCCAATTTACCACTGATCGGTTAGCCCATTATCGAAATGCTAAGGATCGGCATATACGGGTTCAAGGTGAGCCCACATTTAACGCAATGGAAGAATTTTATGACCTGGTTAACCGGCATTTTCGTTCAGGTAAACTAGGTGGAGTGAGAATACTTGCGCGTAAAAGCTAACCGCAATCCACCAAGAAGAGGAATTAGTCATGAGTAAAAAAATACATAAACAAATACACCAGCAAGATCGTCGTCGGACCATTAAAACACTAGGCGTCGCAGCTGGGGTCGGCCTGGTTTCTAAATATTCACCAAGCTTATTTCCACGCGCCTATGCTGCCAGTGAGCCTATTAAAATCGGAGCCCAGTTTCATCGAACCGGGATTGGAGCATCTTATGGTCGCTGGTATGAACGCACTGCTGCAGCCGCGGTAAAATTGATCAATGATGAAGGTGGGATAAATGGCCGACCTATAGAGTTGATTGTGGAAGATGACGGTACTGATCCTAAACGCGGCGCGGAAGTGGTTGAAAAATTTGCGACCCAGCATAAAGTAGATGTCGCCTACGGTACCTTGTTCTCCCATGTGGTCATTGGTTCCTCACCACGCGCCGGCGAATTGAAGTTGCCATATATAGTAGTTTCGGAAGGTCATCACGTGGCGTCCGGAAAGTTAAATCGCTATGTGTTTCAACCAGGAATTACCGATGTAAAATCCCAGGTGATTTCCATGGCGCCATGGGTAGCCGGCAATCTAGGCAAAAAAGTAACTATGATCTTTCCGGACTTTGCTTTTGGCCATGATCATCGAGATTACTTTTCTACTGCCATTGCACAACAGGGTGGAGAGGTTCTCGAGCTTATAGCCATACCACCCACCGAGACTTCTTTTACACGTTATTTTCCACGCGTCCCCAAGGATACAGAGGTGCTCTATCACGTTATGGTTGGGCCTGGTGTGCTTACTTTCGTTAAAGAAATGGGTCAGCATTTCGGCAGCAAGCGTCCTGAAATTTTCGGATTTATCGATTCACTTGAGGCTGTGGATCTTGCAACCCCACAGCTGGAGTTTCTTGAGGGGACTTATTTTTGGGAAGGTAATCCACGCTATGCACAGGCAAACCAAACTGAGTACGATAAGTTTTTCCGTGCTGCAGTAGGGGTTGATGGAAATGGCGCCAGTCTTAGTGATCCCAAGGATGTTTCAACTTATGCTCATATGTTCGGTTGCTGGGAAACCCTGTTTATTATTAAGCAGGCCATGGAGGCCTGTGGTTACAATAGCGCGGCTGATCGTCCTGCTTTTATCGAAGCGATGGAAGCATTGACAACATTTGAAGAGAGTCGGAACCATCCCCAAGGTTCTAAGGTCTTTAATCCGCAAATACACCAATCATTTGGTCATCAATACATTTCCAAGGTAGAAGGGCAAAGGCTAAATGTGGTGCAGAAGACATCCATTGAAGATGGCATGTATGAACCCGAAGGGGACTACACAAAGATGGCGCTCTAATCGGAAATCTACTTCTTTAAGGCAATGATCCAATCGGGTCATTGCCTTTATTTTTTACCCAACAATTTATCGTTGAGCTAGTATGGATTTCGGTCCATTCCTTTTTCTCGCCACTCTGGAAGGTTTGGTGCAAGCGGCAGTTCTTTGCCTTATTGCCTTAGGCCTTTCCTTGGTATTTGGCGTGATGCGCGTGGTAAATGTGGCCCATGGAGAATTTTATATGCTGGGAGCAGTGCTGGCTTGGTGGATCACCGGCTGGTTTGCAGGGAACCCTGCTATTGGATTCGTAGCAGCAATAATTATCGGCCCACTTCTAGTAGGTGTCATTGCGTATTTTGTTGAACGACTTATTCTAAGAAAAGTTGAATATGACCCGGAGGCAACAATCGTTGCCACTATAGGCATTCTTTATATCGTCCAGCAACTTGTGTTGATCACTTTCGGTCCGGATGCGCGACCGGTGGATACGCCGTTTTACTTTCTGATCGAGTTTCCATGGTTTGGATACTCTGGGTACAAACTGCTTGTTATCTGTGCTGCAATTATGCTGTTACTTGCAGTGTGGTATGTAATCACCCGCACTCGCCTGGGGCTGGTGATGCGGGCGACACAATATGACCGCGAAACCGCTCAAAATTTTGGAATCGCGGTGAATCAGGTGTATGCCATCGTGTTTGCAACTGGCGCAGGACTCGCCGCTGTTGCAGCAGTGCTTATTGTGCCGATCCAGCAAGCGCACTATCTGATGGGTAGGGACCCGTTGTTACTATCTTTTATTGTTGTGATTATTGGTGGTCTTGGGAGTATTCGCGGGACCCTTGTGGCAGCACTGATCATTGGCCTTAGCGACGGCATTATTTCAGTTTTCTTTTCGCCAACACTTGCCAAAATGGTATCTACCTTGCTAGTTGCAATGGTGCTGGTTTTTAAGCCTGAAGGATTATTCGGTAGTCGAAGCCAGCTTTAGCTATGAGCAGTGAGCAAGCCAAATCTATTTTTCTTCATGCCGGGGTGCTGGCCGGGCTATTTTTACTCCAGTTTTTTCTCCCAGAGTATCATCATCTGTCGGTCACCCGCATCATGCTGCTGGCCGTATTCGCAATGGGATTTAATCTGCTTTTTGGTTACACCGGCCTGCTTAGCCTAGGCCATGCTATGTTTTTTGCGGCGGGCATGTATGGCGCAGGCCTTTCGGCTTATCACCTGGGTTGGAGTGTGCCCCTCTCCTTTATGGTCGGCATCGCGTGTGGTGTCGTTCTATCGCTGGCCATCGGATTGATTGCGTTACGGACTACAGGCGTTGCATTCATGATTGTAACTCTGATGTTTTCCCAGGTCGCTTATCTCACCATTGTTTACTTCACTACCTATACGAGAGGTGATGAGGGGTTGGTGATGCCCGAATCTGCCAGGCAATTCGTGTTATTCGGTCAGCAGCTTTCCCTGACACACCCCGGAACACGTTATAACTTGGCATTGATGTTACTGGCAATTGTGATGGCATCAGTTTGGTTACTTGTACGAGGAGATTTCGGCCGGTCGTTAATTGCTATTCGCGAAAACGAGGCTAGAACCAAAATGCTTGGATACAACACCTTTCTGATCAAATTAAAGGTATTGGTGGTTTCCGGTACCATCTCAGCTTCTTCGGGTGCCGGATATGCATTGATGTTTGCCTACATAGGCTCTTCGTTTGCAACCATTCAATACTCTATCGATCCGTTACTCTACACTTTGCTGGGTGGTGCGGGAACAGTTCTGGGGCCGTTTCTCGGCACGGCTCTAATGTTTTATTTAATAGACATTACCAGTGAGTACACCTCAGCCTATTTGTTAGTAGCTGGAATTGTTCTAGTCATACTGGTGTTATTTTTCCCCCGGGGCCTTTTAGGAGCGGTACGTAATCGATGGTTTGGGTGGTTGCCATGACATTATTGAGTGCACGCCGACTTAGCAAATACTTTGGTGGACTGCGCGCGGTGGATGAAGTTAATTTCGAGCTTGAGACAGGAGAGATTCGCGCCATTATTGGCCCCAATGGTGCCGGAAAAACTACTTTTGTCAGCTTATTGTGCGGACGTCTCGAAGCTACTGACGGGAGTATTATTTTTGAAAACCAGGATATAACTGGGCTGCCTGCTTTTAAACGCGCACGACAAGGTATCGCCTATACATTCCAAATAACCAGCATCTATTCCAAACTGAGCGTAAGAGAAAACGTTGCCATTGCTGCGCAAAACGCCACTGATAAATCCCGGGATGCGGCTTATAGAGTGCAAGACGCTCTTACAAGGTCGGGTATTCCAGAGCTTGCAGATGAGATTGCTGGATCTCTTGCCTACGGTCATCAGCGTGTGCTTGAAGTGGCAATGGGGCTCGCCATGTCACCGAAATTGTTGATACTCGATGAGCCCACTCAGGGCCTGTCCGATATGGAGATCGAACAGTTTTGCGAACTCGTGTCGGACATCAATAATACTGCGACTGTTTTACTGATCGAACATAATATGCATGTTGTAATGAAACTTGCACAGAGAATTACTGTGATGGATCGGGGTCGGGTGTTAGCAGAAGGATTGCCAGAAGAGATTCGGAGAAATGATGCGGTGCAGGCCGCCTATCTTGGATCATGAAGCTATCAATTGAAAATCTAAACAGTTTCTACGGCAGCGTTCAGGTTCTTCGCGAGTTGACGCTACATGTGAATACGGGCGAGGTCTTATGCTTGCTCGGGCGTAATGGCGCAGGTAAGACAACAATACTGAAGTCGATCATGGGCTTAGTCGAGCATAATGGCTCTATCATGTTGGGTGACTGTGAAATCAGCGGACTGGGCGCCCATGAAATACCGCGTAAAGGTATTGGTTATGTTCCACAGGGGCGAAGGTTATTTGCCGAGTTGACGGTAAAGGAAAATCTGCAAATTGGCATGTTGATCAAAGGCGAGGATAGTCATTCCCTTGACAGAATATTTAAGCTGTTCCCGGTCCTAAAAGAGCGCCTTAAACAAGAGTCCGGTACCTTGAGTGGCGGTGAGCAGCAGATGTTGGCGATGGCTAGGGCATTGTGTCTGCAGCCCGGGGTTTTATTACTGGACGAGCCAACAGAAGGGCTCATGCCCTCAATGATCGCAAGCATTCGAGATGTGGTTCTTAAACTTCGTGAGCAGGGCGTAGGAATACTGTTGGTGGAGCAGCGGATTGATGCAGTACTACCAGTCGCTAACCGCGTAGCCTTCATCGAAAACGGCTATGTTAAGGCTGAAATGGAGCGCGACGAACTGGCAAACGAACCGGATTTAATGCGCCACTATGTTGGTATTTAAAGCGTCTCCACTAAGTTAACACCCGCCCGCTTCATTGCCTGCGTCTGTGCCTCAAGTGAACCATCGAGATCAATAGCGCGGCATGCGGAGAGAACAACCGTGGTCTCAAGCCCTAAATTTGCGGCGTCGATAGCGGACCAGGCTACGCAGTAATCGGTGGCGAGACCGACCATTACAACATTTGATATCGAACGATCCCTAAGGTATCCATGTAAACCTGTTGCAGTTGTATGATCGTTTTCAAAAAAAGCAGAGTAACTATCGATTTTGGATCGAAATCCTTTTCGAACGATCATCTGGCACTTGCTTGTGTCGAGATCAGCATGAAACGCGGCGCCATTACTACCCATGACGCAATGCGATGGCCATAGTGTCTGCGTGCCATAGCTTAGTTCAATGGTTTCAAAAGGAGCTGAGTTTGGCTGGTTAGCCGCGAAACTCACATGGTCTTCGGGGTGCCAGTCTTGAGTAAACACGATATTATTAAACTGATCCATCAGCTTATTGACGGGGGCTACAATTTCGTCACCCTTATTTATGGCGAGTGCACCACCGGGACAAAAGTCGTTCTGAACATCAATTACAATTAACGCAGTGCTCTCAGAACTATTCATGTTTCTAACCTGACTATGTTTCACAGAATTATACCCAATGACTTTGTGGGAACGATATATTTCCTGAGATTCCTCTCGGTCTTAGTCGTTCTATTGTTTCCTGCTGCCGCCTTGTCCCATAGTGCAGAGCGTGGATTGGTGATGTTGCTGCCCACAGGGTACTACATTGCAGGCGGCGCACTCGCAGTTTTGATAACTTTTATATTGGTGTCTTTAGCGCGCACAGAGTGGCTTGCGGTGCTAGTGAATTACCGCCGAGCTATTTTTTCGCTACCTGTGATAAGTAATATTTGGAGCAGTAATCTCTCATTCCTGCTGCTACTGCTCCTTGTTATCGCCGGGCTCACAGGCTCAAGTGATCCGCTTTCAAATCCGTTGCCATTATTCATCTGGACCTTGTGGTGGGTTGGATTTACCTTGCTGCAGTTTCTAGTTGGAAATCTTTGGAATCATTTAAATCCTTGGAGCGGCCCCGTGTGGCTGCTTCGCCGTTCTAGCAGCCTCAAGATTCCACCATTTAAGTTTCCCAGAGCTCTTGGTTATTCCCCAGCGATTCTGTTTTATTTCGGATTTATTTGGTTTGAGCTTGTCGACCTGGCGCCTGAGAGTCCGCCGAGGTTGGCCATAGCGATCTCAATATACTGGTCGGTGCATTTTATCGGCATCTTGCTTTTTGGCGAGCAGACATGGCGCTCCCGAGCGGAACCGTTTTCAATATTCTTTAGATTAGTTGGCCATTGTTCGCCTCTAGTTCGTGAGCGGCACATGGATGCAAAACTTGGCAGACAAAAAGTACGCTTTTATTTAACATGGCCCGGGAGATCTCTAGTTTTTCTCCCGGCGTTGACTTTATCGGGAACGTTGTTTGTTCTATTAACCTTGAGCTCTGTTTCGTTTGACGGATTTTCAAAAACATTTACTTGGCTGAGCTGGACAGGTATCAATCCATTGTACTTTCCTGGACGAAGTGTTGTTCAGTTTGAAAATACGTTGGGTATATGCCTTGGTTTTACCGTACTCGCCACCTTGTTCTCGTGTGCTGTGTTGTTTGGAGGGAAAATCGCAACTGGAAACAACCAGGGGTCCGGCTCCGCTCCCTGGGTTGCGGCTAGTGGAAGACTGGTGTATTCCATTATCCCGATTTCTATCGCGTTTCACCTGGCCCATTATCTTACTGTCTTACTGGTAAACGGCCAGTATGCTCTGATTGCATTTTCAGATCCGCTCAACATGGGCTGGACCAGTGATTCACATGCTCTTCATGTCACAACGTCGTTCCTCAGTAATATTTACAGCGTGTCCATAATCTGGACTATCCAGACTGTTGTAATTGTCATTGGGCATATACTCGGCATTGTTGTTGCGCATTTAATTGCCAAAGAGCTTTATCATTCCAGTAATCAAAGCATGTGGGTGACAGGTATAAGTCAGGCCTTTATGGCAATTCTTATGGTGGGCTATACGGTATTTGGGTTGTGGCTACTGTCTACGGCTTCTATAGGGTAATCCATACTAGGTTAATGACTGATCCCTGCCGCGTGATCGACAACCATAGCGGATGTATCAGATGTGATGCACGCCTAATTTGTAACACGCCTAATTTGTAAAAGCTTAGATTTGATCTTTCAGTTTAAAAACTGAAACTCAATTTGATCTGACAATCAGGAACAAAGCGGACGTTCTCCAAAATAGCACAAACGGCTCAGTTTGCTCCAGGTTGTGTGAAAACGCGAAACGAAAACTATCAGTGGGGCAACGGCAGATATTTCTCGGCGCACATCGTTGATAGTGGGGCTTCAAAAGCATTTTTAGCTCACT
>CAMYNW010000016.1 GCA_947259885.1 uncultured Gammaproteobacteria bacterium | reverse complement strand
GCGCGCCCCATTGATTTTCAATCTGCGACGCGATCCGTATGAAAGAGCCCAGGAAAACTCGAACACTTATTACGACTGGTGGCTCGATCACGCTTTTGCTATTGTGCCAATCACTCAAGAGGTTGGGGAGTTCCTCATGACCTTCAAGGACTACCCG
This sequence comes from uncultured Gammaproteobacteria bacterium, assembly GCA_947259885.1. Classification (GTDB taxonomy): domain Bacteria; phylum Pseudomonadota; class Gammaproteobacteria; order Arenicellales; family Poriferihabitantaceae; genus VYFG01. Next base: position 74,261 of record CAMYNW010000016.1, on the reverse strand, counting down.
CCCAGTCAAACACCAGGTTCGTTCAATTTGACGAAGATGCAGAAACAGATCGAAGAAATGAATAAGAGCGCTACCCGGTAGTTGCCAACAGCATGTTTGCAAAACTGATGGATATATCAATTCAAAATTAAATCGTCCTCTCCTTCCCGGGACCATGAGACCCGGGAAGGCATATTTCCGGAGCCGACCACCAGAATTTCATCTCAATACACTATTGAATTAGAAGAAATATGCGGCAAACAGACGGTGGTTATATTGGAAGTCAGAATCTGATGACAGAATTACAAACCAGAATTACCCAATAACCATGAAAGAGTTATCTTGGCCAATAATCTTACAACAGCGCAAAATCGGACGTTGCAGCTTAGCTAGCGAGCGGTAGTTATCTGGTCGAGCAAAGATCCAATAGAGTCAAGATTCTCGGTCAGCCTAAAATATGCCATCGATGGGGTTAAGTACGTGTGATAAACGAGTTATATTAAGTCGGGAGTATTCCTTCTGGTCAGTTCGTCCTGGTGAATCAGATGGGTCTCGATAGCACGATAGACGATACCCAATACCTGGCCCATCACATGAGACTGACTGGCAAACAAAAATCGTAACTGGAATGGAACGCTCAATATCCATTGACGCATCGGTAACCGGGGTAAGACCTCGTCGATCAGTAGTGCAGCACTTTCGACCATTCGTCTGGCACCGCAGCTCGGGCAGAAACCACGTCGTTTGCAGCTGAATGCAACCAGGCGTTCACTATGGCAATCTTCACATTTAACGCGCAGGAAGCCGTGCTCCAATCTACCGCACTTGAGATACTCTTCGAATTCTCGCTGCACGTACCTGGGTAATGACTTACCTTGATTGGCTAACTGCTCAAGAAAATCCGGATAATGCTTCTCGACAGTTTGATACAGCAGGGATTGTTCCGGACGGTGGAGTTCGTAGCGCCATTGAGTCTTTCCGTGCGCGGCCTGCCTGGCCTTGATAGAGGACATCCCGGTCTCACTCCTTGATGAGGGTCTATTCCAGTGCCTTGGACTATAACAACAAAAAGGTGGAATGTCCGGTCAGGGCAAGTAGCACTCCTTTATTTTTGAAAGCCGAAAGTCGGCAAAGAGTATTATGCAGTAGTTCGGTTGCTTTTATCGAAAGTCCGCTATCGAGAAATTTAGATTTCCACGGGGTTGTTAGATCAGATTTAAACTGGATATCCATCCTGCCTGATAAGACTCTAACTTCTACAACTAGGGTAATATTGAACTCGGTTAAGGATCAAAATACTTAGCCTTAGAACCCAGTTCGTAGCCCGGAATCACGGACACGGTTCATACTCAGCTCGATTCAGAAAACTGTTAGGTTCGAAGAGGTATGGGTTCGAAGAGGTATGGGTTCGAAGAGGTATGGGTTCGAAGAGGTCCCGGAACATGTCCGGGACGATGTATGTGCACTTTATCAGCCCTTCACGGCATGCCAGGCGCCATCGGTGCCGAAAAACTCTTTTCCTTCACTACGATAAAAGCTTGCTTCGCCGTTATCGATAAGTGATTTGAGCATCTTAGGCATGGGCATTCCTTTTTCCTCAATTACTTGAGTGAGATTTTTGATGCCCAGTTGGTCTATTAGCTGGAATGGGCCGAATTTCCAGCCAAATCCCCAGCGCATTGCGCGATCCACGTTCACAATGTCATCTGCGATTTCTGGAACGCGATCGGCGCTATAACAAAGCGTCGTAGTCATTACGTCGCGGACAAAACGGCCGCTGGCGGTGTCCGCAGAAAACAATTTTGAGATGCTGTCTTCGTCGTCGGGCACGGTGCCTTTTTCGGCAGGGCGCCAACTATCGTTTTGCAGATCAAAAACCTCCATCGACTTAGTGCCGTCATCATGTCGGGTCAGTTTGTAAAAGCCGCCACCAGTTTTACGTCCCAGCTGGCCTCGGTCATAGAGCTTCTGAACGCCGTCAGTAAAGTTCACGTACTTTCTGCCGATGTCATTTTGGGGTAGGTTGATTTCCAGATTTTTACCAACGTTATACATGACATCCAGACCGATTAGGTCCACCAGGCCATAAAGACCCGTGGCAGGTAAACCCACTGGAGCGGACATCAACGCGTCAATGGTTTCAATGTTGAGGTTGTCATCACGCATCGCTTGCTCAGCAATATGCAGCCCGGATAGCATCCACATGCAGCCAATGCGATTGCCTATAAAATTAACAGTGTCCTTTGCGTAAACTACACCCTTGCCGAGGGTGACGCCGAGAAAATCAGCTAGTGTGCTAATGACCTCAGGTCTAGTTTGTTCGCCGGGTACCAGCTCTACCAGCTTCATGATGTGCACAGGATTGAAGAAGTGGGTGACTGCTATATCCTGTTGCAGTCGTTGTGGCATATCGCGATAAATATCGCGCAGTGGGATTCCGGAAGTGTTGCTGCTGACGATAGAACCATCACTACGTATCTTTTCCACTTTCTCGAGCAGGTCGCGTTTTATGTCCACGTTCTCGATAACTACTTCACAAATCCAGTCGTGGCCGGCAATTTTGTCTAGATCGTTTTCAAACGAACCAGTCTGTATCTGGTCTAGAATTGCGGGATCCTTTACAACCGGTGAGCGGCCGGCGGCCAGTCTTTCTTTTGCATCCTCGCAGGCGGACTGCTCAAGGTCCAGCAGTAATATTTGACATCCAGCGTTTGCGCACACTCCGGCAATACCGGATCCCATGGTACCAGCGCCTAGCACCGCAACTTTTTTGATTTGGCTCATTCTCGTTTTCTGATTAATGTAATTTAGGAATCCTTCAGGCCTGACCACTTTTGATCAGTTCCCGTAAAGTGAATTTCTGAATTTTCCCGGTCGAAGTTTTTGGCAATTCCATAAAAACTACTTTACTGGGTCGTTTGTATCCGGCCATATTCTCTCTACAGAAGCCGATGATTTCATCTTCGCTCGCATCTTCACCCGCTTTCAACTCAACAAATGCACAAGGTGTTTCACCCCATTTCTCGTCAGGCTTCGCGACCACTGCAGCGGCAGCTACCTTGGGGTGTCGGTATATAACAGATTCAACCTCGATCGAGGATATATTTTCACCACCGGAAATAATGATGTCTTTCAATCGATCCTTGATCTGTAGATAACCATCTGGATAGACCACGGCTAAGTCGCCACTGTGAAACCATCCACCCTTGAAGGCGGCCGCGGTAGCGTCCTCATTTTTATAGTAGCCTTTCATTGTGGTGTTACCCCGCAGCAGTATCTCCCCCATGCTTTTTCCATCGGCGACAACTTCATCACCAGAGTTAACATCGACTACGCGCACTGCGTCCATCATTGGGAATCTGATACCCTGACGTGACTTGATTTCAGCCTGCTGGTCAATTGGCAGGGTATCCCACTCCGGATTCCAGTCGCAATACACGACATGGCCATAGGTTTCGGTGAGGCCATACACATGAATGACATTCATATCGAGCTTCGCCACTTCCTCTAAAACTTTGCTGGGGGGAGGCGCACCTGCAGTCATAACCTGTACAGTATGATCCGGTCTGAACTTGACCTCTTCCGGTGCCGAGGCAAGCATTGAAAGGATGATTGGTGCGGCGCCGAAATGCGTAACATCGTGCTCGCGAATGGCATCAAATATAACTTCCGCGGATATTACACGGTTGCAGATAAACGTGCCGCCCATGATCCCAATCGACCAGATATGGCCCCATCCATTGCAGTGAAACAATGGCACCGTGTAGAGATAAACGGGGTGCTTCGGAATCTGCCAGGCAGCAATCGTACCCATCGACATTAGATATGCGCCACGGTGATGGTAAACCACGCCTTTGGGACGGCCGCTGGTGCCAGAGGTGTAATTGAGCGTTAGCGCATCCCATTCACTTTCTGGAAAACCCCAGCCTTCACTGGTAAATCCCTTTGACAGCAGTTCTTCATAAGTAAGTTGGCCAAGTTTTTCGCCATTTCCCTCTGCTGCCTGTGATTGGTCATCAACAATATCGACAATCATGGGTGGGTGATCCAGCTTGGTTAGCGCCTGCTTTACTGTCGCTGAGTAATGGGTATCGCAGACCAGAACCTTGCAATCGCTATGTTCCAAAATATAGGCCACCGTTTCTGCGTCGAGTCTGACGTTGATAGCGTTCAACACGCCGCCTGACATTGGCACCCCGTAATGGGCTTCCAGCAGCTCCGGTGTATTGCCGGCCATAAACGAGACAGTGGACCCTCGCTCAACGCCGAGGGTTTGCAACCCGGTAGCTAGACGCTTAGCCCGATCAGCCAGTTCGGACCAGGTGTATTTTCTATGACCGTAGATGATGGCTGGATGCTCTGGGTAAGCATCACCAGCGCGGGCCAGGATGGAGATTGGGGTCAGTTCGACGTAATTCAGACCGCTGACTGGGTCGAGAGCATCGTAGTTTTGTCTCATGAGTGGGGGGGGGGCTTATTTTGTCTGAGATTATCATATCCAGTTGGGAGGAAAAACCGATATGATTTGGTCGCTTTTCTGGCTGGAATGTATCACTCTATTCTGTATTATCCGCGCCGGTTTAATTGCAGCATTAACATGACATCATCACAGCTCGCATTGTCACGCCGAATTCGCTCTACGCCATTTGAGAGTAGGGTCCTGGAACAGGGCCCTAAGGTGTTTAGTGTTTATAACCACATGACATTGTCATCGGTTTACCGGTCGCCCCAGGAAGACTATGAGCATCTGTGCACCCATGTGCAGCTTTGGGATGTTTCCGCGGAGCGCCAGGTAGAAGTAGTCGGTCCGGATGCCCTTGCGTTGGTGGAGCTGATCACACCTCGGGATATATCCCGCTGCGCGATCGGGCAGTGTGTGTATGCCCCCCTGGTTGACGAGCATGGCGGCATAGTCAATGACCCGATTATTCTGCGTTTAGCCGATGATCGATTCTGGGTTTCTATTGCAGACTCGGACGTGTTGTTATGGTTAAAAGGTATTACTTATGGAAGCGGCATGGAGGTCAAGGTGTTTGAACCCGATGTCAGTCCACTGGCAGTCCAGGGACCAAAAGCAGATGATTTGATGACTGAGGTGGTTGGTCCGGAAGTGCGGGAGATAAAATTTTTTCGTTTTATTGAAACTGAAATTGTCGGTACACCAGTATATCTGGCTAGATCAGGCTGGAGCGGCCAGGGCGGATTTGAGATTTATCTACAAGATTCAAGCAAGGGAATAGAGTTGTGGGATGCGATCTGGAAAAAAGGGCAGACCTTTCATATTCGAGCAGGATGTCCCAATCTAATTGAGAGGCTTGAGTCAGGATTGATGTCTTACGGCAGTGATATGACGCTGGAAAATAACCCGATTGAATGCGGATTAGAGCGTTTTCTCGACCTGGATAAACCTGCCGAATACATGTCCAGAGAAGCGCTGGATAAAATTAATAGAAATGGAGTAGATAAAATTAAGGTAAATCTGATGATCGAGGGGGAGCCTCAATCTGCACCACGTGCGACATTTGATGTGGTCGGGCAAGCTGGGGTTAAAGTGGGAATTGTGACCAGTCTTGCTTATTCAAAAAAATATGGGGCAAACCTTGCTTTTGCTATAGTTAATACTGAATCTGCCGCGCCTGGCTGTTTATTGAAAGTAGTGACAGGGGAGGGGGAGCGTGTGGCGATCGTCAAGGATCGAAGCTGGAGATAGTTCCTGGCGTTAGGTATTGATTACACTGATTTTTATCTGGCATCCGCCGGATTTGTTGAGTGGGAAATCAGTTCCAAAGTCTCTTCAATTTTTAGTCGCCGTGCCATCTCATTGTATTCATCGATTATGGATTGACAATCCTTTACCAGTTTGCTCATATATCCTGCGGGATCGCGAAGCTCCCAATGCTCGGGTGCAATAATCAGACGTCCAGCTTCCTGTTCTTTTTGTAGGAAGCCAGGTGAACACCAAATTTCTTCGTCAGTTTCGGTGCAGTGGAAGAACCATAGGCCGCGCTCTTCTGCTTCCTGATACATAGGTTCCAGGCTGGTCACAATCACCTGCTGGAGGATGTGAAGGTTTGACATATGTGAACTCCATATCGTTTTGCGTCTCTACCACTATACGACTAGATCCCTTGGTCGTCAAAACACTAGATTTATTTTTTATTTATCTTATTTATTTCAATAAGATACTGCTAATTTTTCAATTTTTACTAAAGACTAGATTTGGCAACAGCTCTTCGTATAGAAGATAGTGAGTCGACGCCATACCCAGGGCTTGGTAAGTTTGCTGAGCTGCCGCATTTTCTTGTTCAACGTAGAGTCGGAATCCACACACATTTCCGTCTTCATCCGCTAGCGACTTCACTTTTTCATACATCAGTCTATACAAACCCTTGCGGCGCCAGACCGGTAAGACATATACGCTCTGGATCCACCAAAACATGCCATTTCGCCAATCACTCCACTCAGTAGTGACCATCAGCGAAGCTGCGATTTCAGATTTGCCCTGATCACAAACTGCGACTACTAGATAAAATCCTCTGTCCGGGTGGTTGACCATATTCGCCACACCATTGGTAATTACATCTGGAAGTAATTCCAATTTTTCGGTTTCCATCGCCATTTGCATGTTGAACCTGGCGATTTCGTCAATATCAGAGGAGATTGCCCGACGAATAGTGAAGTCTCGAGTGTGGCCCATTTTGCTCTAAGAAGTAAATCAACCACTAAGCTTACCATCGGCCGTGCGCCGACGCCCACAGGAAAAGACCTGAGCGTATGCAGGCTATATAAGAACAAGCAGGCGCAGGAGAAAGAGTAGCTGTCGCCTGCAAACAGATTTAGTTTTTAAGCAACGCCGGCCACCTGGCGTCTGCTTGGGAAATAAAAGTTTCCTTGTCTTGCAGCCACTTTTCCTTTACTTCACGATCGAAATTAAGATAGAGCTTACCGTTATACAGGCTCCAATGTTCTGGGTCGCCCTTGTAGGTGTCACCCCTCGCTGCGGCCCATGCGCAATATCCGCCATATTGGGGAGCATACTTTTCCGGATTCTGAATAAATTTATCCAGATTTTCCTGGCTCGTGAAGAGCCATGTGGCACCCATGTACTCAGTTTTAAATTCTTTTCTTCCCTTGACTGGTTTCATATCGGTGAAATATGCGGTGACATCATATCCACCTGCCGCATTGCTGGAAAACAGTGAGGTGTAGATGGGATCTTCCGCCGCAATGGCCGGGGCGCTAAGGGCTAGCACTAAAACGATTGAGCTGATAACCCGTGACAGTTGTTTCATTCTAATTACCGATAAAATCTATATTGAACATACTACGAAGAGCTCAAATTGGCCGAAAAGTTCCCTCGGCGTGTGCGTTCCGCATCGGTAATCATACTGATTGTTGGCGCTCTGAGTTCGCTGATATACACTCGTGGCCATTGTTTATTGAGTCAAACCCTGGCGCCATTATAAATTATTGCCTTGGTCGCTGATTTTCAGCCGGAGTTATTGCGTGTAGCCTAAGACCTAAAGTCTATACTGGGTGCGATGATAGGGGGAATACGTAAGATTTGATAAACGGACTTGGGCAAGTGCCATTTTTTTGAGGGTAAACTGAGAACATTATCGAATCTGCAGAATGAGCCAGGAATTTGACTACATAATCGTGGGAGCCGGATCCGCAGGCTGTGTGCTGGCAAACCGCCTAACCGAAGATCCAAAGTCCTCGGTTCTTTTGCTGGAGTTCGGGGGCTCAGATAAGAGTATTTTCATACAAATGCCAACGGCGTTGTCAATTCCGATGAACACTGACCGATTCGCTTGGCAATTTCACTCAGAGCCCGAGCCCTATCTAGATAATCGGGAAATGCACTGTCCCCGCGGTAAAGTCCTGGGTGGCTCTTCATCTATCAACGGGATGGTATACGTGCGTGGTCACGCGGCTGATTTTGAGCAATGGGAGCAAAGCGGTGCCACCGGCTGGGGGTATCAGAATTGTCTGCCGTACTTTCATAAAGCAGATAACTGGAAATTCGGCAGCGACGTCTATCGTTCACAGCAGGGCCCATTGCACGTAAACAATGGCAATAACATGCAGAATCCACTCTATCGCGCTTTTATTGATGCCGGTAAACAAGCGGGATACGGTGTGACTGGAGATTACAATGGCGCAAGACAGGAAGGATTCGGGCCCATGCACATGACGGTTAAGGATGGTGTGCGCTGGTCGAGCGCCAATGCATATTTACGGCCGGCAATGTCTCGGCCTAACTTAAAAGTAGTCACCCGTGCTAGGAGTCGGCGAATTCTAATGGATCGAACCGCCGCGACCGGGGTGGAGTACCAAATCGGCAAGGAAGTTCAACAGGCAAAGGCGCGCGCAGAAGTAATCCTGTGTGCTGGATCAATCGGTTCTCCACACCTGCTGCAGTTATCTGGAATCGGTCCGGGTGAAGTGTTGAATGCGGCTGGAATACCAGTCCAACTTGATTTACCGGGTGTCGGTGAGAATCTTCAGGACCATCTTGAGTTTTATTTTCAATTTCGTTGCAAGCAACCAATTACTCTGAACGGAAAACTAGGTTCGTTCAGCAAATTTCTGATTGGTGCGCGCTGGCAATTTTTAAAATCAGGGCTTGGTGCCACCAATCATTTCGAGTCGTGTGGTTTTATTCGGTCTAAAGCTGGAATGGATGCGCCAGATATTCAGTACCACTTTCTGCCTGCAGCAATGCGCTACGATGGTCGCGCAGCATTCGACGGGCACGGATTCCAGCTTCATGTTGGACATAACAAACCGAAAAGTCGCGGTAGAGTCCGAATACGTACTCCGGATCCCACGGACAAGCCTTCTATATTGTTTAACTATTTGCAACACCCCGACGACGTTGTAGGATTCCGAAACAGTGTGCACTTAAGCAGAGAAATCATAGCGCAGGCAGCGATGGATCCATTCAGGGGCGAGGAAATCCAGCCTGGAGTCAATATTCAGTCGGATCAGGAAATCGACCAATGGATTCGCCAGGACGTCGAAAGTGCTTATCACCCATCTTGCAGTTGTCGAATGGGGACTGATGATATGGCGGTGGTGGATCCTGACACCCGGGTTCGTGGAATAGATCGACTGCGGGTCGTAGATTCTTCGATTTTTCCGGTGATTACCAATGGAAATCTCAACGCACCTACGATCATGGCCGCCGAGAGAGCGGCTGATTTAATCAAAGGCAAAGGAATGCTCGCCTCCCTAAATGCATCTATTGAACTTGCCGATAACTGGCAAGGCTCTCAGAGGGAAAGTTCGCCTGAACGAACCCAGTAGTCATCCGCATTGCAATGATTCCTGTAACCTCTGCCTCCAGTGCCGCTGACGTTTGCAAATTACCAACCATTTCCATTGGGTCGATCAAGACACAGTTAAGAAAGTTATATGGCTTAGAAGGAGAAATAAAGTCACTAAATGGGGAGCGTGATCGGAACTTTCTAATCACCACACAGTATCAGAACAAATCTAAGCGGTTTGTGTTCAAGATTGCGAACCAGCAAGAAGATCCGGCGATCTTAAGTTGTCAGGAGCAAGTGTTCAGTCGTTTATCATGCGCTGACGAAATCGAAACAATTGAAGTTGTTCGCTCTACCGCCGGTCACACCATCGAGCAGATTATAGGTGATGACGGAGTGGAATATCTGTGCAGATTGACTACTTTTCTAGCAGGACCTCTGCTTTCGGAAATTAATCCACGTTCATCAGAATTGCTTGAATCTTTGGGACGGGCTGTGGCACGAGTGGACGTGTGCCTCGACGGTTTTGCGGATCCCGCCCTCGATCGCCCGCTGCTTTGGATTATGCAAGATGTGGAAGACACGTTAGCTCGGTTTAAGCCGCTGCTCTCAGACCCGGATCGTATAGTGCTGATTGATTCGTATCAGCACATGTTTCGTCGACAAGTGTTGTCGGTGAAAAACCGGTTGCGAAGCGGGGTGATACACAATGACTCTAATGACAATAACATAGTGGTCACAGATGACGGGCCATGGGACCAGCAGGTCATTGGGTTAATAGACTTCGGAGATATGGTTCACTCGTGGTTGGTGGCTGATCTTGCAATAGCATGTGCTTACGCGATGTTAGGACAACCACGACCACTTGATGTGGCGGCCAGTATTGTGAAAGGTTACCAAAGCGTGATGCCGTTACGTCCTGAAGAAGTCCAGGCAATATTCAGTCTGATCTGCATGCGTTTGAGTATGAGTGTTTGTATATGCGCATACCAGAAATCTCTGGAACCGGACAACGATTATCTTTCTATCAGTGAGCGATCTGCATGGGAGCTGCTAGAAGACCTTAGAAAAGTTCCCGAAAACTACGCCCACTATGTGTTTCGCGATGCTTGCGATATGGAGCCGGCACCGACGAATAAAAAAGTATTAAATTGGTTGCAATCACAATCCCACTTCGAGTCTCTAGTTGACGTTAACTTGCAACGTGATCCTTTGTTAGTGCTCGATACTAGTGTGTCCAGCCCTTACTTGAACGCGGGAGACGACGCTCATGATCCAGAGCGAATGACTCGAAACTTGTTTAGTGCCATCGAAGACGCCGGCGCTGTGGCAGGCATTGGCAGGTATGATGAATATCGCTTAATTTACGGTAACGAAGATTTTGCGGATTTTTCAGGTCATCGTCGCACTCTTCATATTGGCCTTGACGTGTTTCAGTCAGCCGGCTCTCGAGTTTTTGCACCCTTGTCCGGTAGAGTGTGGTCAAGCTCCGAAAACACCAGCCCATTGGATTATGGTGGCTGCCTGATCCTCGTTCATGAGGTGGCCGATGAACATGGAGACGAACTGGTTTTCTATTCTTTATATGGACACCTTGACGCTGAATCATTTTCCCATCTTCAGGTCGGGGAAGAGGTGACTGCTGGGGAACTCCTTGGCTGTATGGGTGAGATTCATCAGAATGGTTTCTGGCCGCCCCACGTACATTTTGAAATTATCCTGGATATGCTTGAATGTACCGACACGTTCTTTGGCGTTGGTAACCATGCGCATAGAAATGTTTGGATCAGTTTATGTCCAGATCCCAATCTGATCCTGAAAATTCCGGACCTGGTGCTCAATCAACCACGTTCGGATTTGCAACGGGAAGCCGCGCCATTGCTAAAATCGCGGCAGCAACATTTGTCCGGCAGCTTGAGTTTATCGTATCGGGATCCGATTGTAGTGGCGCGGGGTGTAGGACAGTACCTATTCGATGCCAATGGCAAAAGGTACATTGATGCAGTAAACAATGTTCCCCATGTAGGACACTGTCACCCCCATGTGGTGCAAGCTGGTCAGCTCGCTGCGGGTGTTTTGAATACCAACACCCGATATCTCTATCCGGGTATTACTAATTACGCAGAGCGCTTGCTCGCAACATTCCCCAAACCGCTTTCCGTGGTGTTTCTGGTTAACAGCGGAAGTGAAGCCAATGATCTGGCGTTGCGATTGGCGTGGTGTCATACCAAGCGTAAAGATATTGTGGTGCTTGATCATGCCTATCATGGCAACCTCACTGCACTTATAGACTTAAGCCCATATAAACATGATGGCCCGGGAGGAACAGGTAATCCTTCCTGGGTTCACAAAGTGCCCATGCCTGATGGTTTACGAGGCCAATACCGGCAAACCGATCCAGATTATGCGGAGAAGTATGCAAGTCTCGTTCATAAAACCCTTTCAGATGCGGATAAAACACGAGGCGTTGCGGCGTTTATTTGTGAATCGATACTGGGATGTGGGGGTCAAGTCGTTTTACCTGGGGGTTATCTGAACTCTGTTTACCAGAGTGTGCGCGCTCAGGGCGGAGTCTGTATTGCTGACGAAGTACAGACCGGATTTGGACGGGTAGGGAGTTGTTTCTGGGCTTTCGAATTACAGCAAGTGGTACCGGATATTGTGACACTGGGGAAGCCCGCCGGTAATGGTCATCCGCTCGCTGCAGTAGTGACAACCAAAGAAGTGGCCCAGAGCTTTGTGACGGGAATGGAGTACTTCAATACTTTCGGCGGGAATCCAGTATCTTGTGCAATTGGTAACGCGGTACTCGATGTTATCGAACGGGAAAAACTTCAATCACACGCCTTGGATACCGGCAATTACTTAATGAATGGACTGGGCCTACTTAAAACTAGGTTCCCACTAATTGCGGAGGTCAGGGGAGAAGGTCTGTTCATCGGGGTTGAATTGGTGAGTTGCAGGGAAACTATGGCTCCAGCCGCACAACAGGCCGCGTATATTTCAGAGCGAATGAAGCAGCAGGGGATACTGCTTAGTACAGACGGTCCTTGTCACAATGTACTTAAAATAAAACCTCCAATGGTTTTTAACCGAGACAATGCGAACCAACTAGTTGACGCTCTTACCTCTATTCTGGCAGAGGATTGGGCTGCGCCGGGCGCCTACGGGTCACCCCGGGCACTGAAACTCAGTTAAAGTTCGTACTCGTCGGAATATAGGCTGCTATTTATTTTGCTGGAAATCTGAGCCAGATTTTGAATCACATCGCGATGCTGTCGATTGATAACTGCCATGATCTGTTTGCGACGTAATGACAAGCTTTCCTGATGATCTGTACCTCCATTAACACTCCTTCTGGTCGCTCCAATATAAAGGGCTTTGTCAGCATGAGTCTTGATCAGACCATTATTGTCCTTGAGCTCAACCAAATTTCGGCTGTTTTCATTAAGCATCGGTAGGGTGCTGCTGATGAATTTGTAGCTGTTCTTGCGAATCTCATTACAGATCATTTCAAGACGATTCGCGAGAATGTCGTCCTGGACCGATGCCATCGCCTGCGAAAGTTGAATCTTTACGTCAAGATAGAGTTCTGTATCTTCAAGTGTGTATTGCTCGAGAACTTCCTTATTAACGTAGCCCACTGAAGAACCAAGAAAAATATGGCGGAGGAACTGGCCCCATCGTTCAATGGAATCATTCAGGGATTGGAGATCATCCGGTTTTACCGGATAACCAGACGTGTGAAAGCTGTTTACGCCATAGACCGCCTTGTTAGTGGCTGCCGACCAAGTGAATGCCTTATCTTTGACACCCATAATAATCTCCTATATCCCCTTCGATTAAATTCCCAAACAGTCCGAGCTTTTTATTCCGAGTTTTTTATTATTAAGCCATTGCTCGAATTGTCCCGCTTGGACGTTAATACTAACCAATGAATCAAGCGTACTCAACATTATTTACAACATGAAACATTAAATTTTGTTCGTAAAATTAATGGATTGCCGCTCATCTCAGTAAATCGACCGTCCGTCATATAGGGACTATAATCCAGTTGAATTAACTCTTTGGTCAACTCGCTTGTCCACCGCTAGGTCAAAATTTCTTTACTTCGGGTAGGGGGCCAGAGAGTATACCTATTCTTCAACTACACATCTTCAAGGGAGAGATTAAATCAAATGAAAAAAATCCAAATTTTGCTGAGTCTGGCGCTATGCATTCTGTTTAACCATGTTGCTGTTGCTCAACAGGGATTAGTCATAGTTGAAAGTGCTCACGATGTAAAGGTAACGGCGGATAAGCTAGAGGGTGTTTTAGCTGAAAAGGGCATGAAAGTCTTCGCGCGTATCGATCATGCTGCGGGTGCAGCATCCATAGGCGACTCTATAGCGCCTACTGAGCTTGTGATCTTCGGCAATCCTAAAGTTGGAACGGGACTAATAAAATGCGCTCAGAGCAGTGCTATCGATCTGCCGATGAAAGCGCTGATCTGGGAGGATCAGAACGGTCAGGTATGGTTTGGCTATAACGATGCAGGATACCTAGCGTCGCGACACGGTATGCAAGCTTGCGAAAATGTAGCATCGTTGCTTGAAAAAATTTCGGATGCGCTGGCAAATTTCGCCATCGCGGCTACCTCGCAGTAAAAGTTAAATTGTTGACTCAGGAGAGCGTCGGATAGCCTGTTGCGACAGCCTCTGTTTCAAGTCTTATCAGGGCTTCATAATCCGTTTCGCTGACTTCGCTAAAGCGAATCAGTTTCAGGTGTTCCCGATAAGTGTCGCTCAATTGTTCGACACATTGGTTCAGGGCATCAACAAGAGTTGAGCGATCCATTTGCTCGTTGTTGTGCATGATAAAAGGCAGGCCAGTCGTATGGACTGATTGCCCCATCACTCTGACGGCACTCGCCAGCATTGGATCCGATTCAACAATGTGGTGGTAACTGATCGCGTCAACTGAAGCAATATCTGCATCACCGGCCGCTACTGCGCGCATGCTTTCCGTATGCGACCCAGAAGTGTTGATGTTGCTGAAAAATTTGCCATTGGTGGCATGCAGACTCGCCTGGTAGCGAAGTACATTCATACCGCTATTTGAATTAGTTCCATTGATTGCAGCAATCGCCCCCACAAATGACTTAATAGTTGATCGTTGGTCGTCAGAGCGGCAAATAAACCAGCTCGAGTACTGTGTACCAGAACATCCGGAAATTTCAAATTCTGGTACACAGACAAGTTGGTGGGTTTGTATCCATCGGGTCATGTATGGATAGCCGCAAGTATGCCCAAGAAAAAGCTGTGGCGATTGGTAGATATCCGAACTGGTATCAAAAAGCAGTTGCAGGGCACCGCTTAGCGATGAGTGATCAGTTTGTTCAAGTATCTTAGTGAGGGGTGATAGGAGAACTGTCCATGCCTCACGTAAAGGTTCTGTGAATGCATACATGCCACACGCCAGCAGTCGTGTTGGCTTTGCAGTTGACATTTATTTGAACTCTAGAGCTGTGTAATGTTTGACCGGGTAAGGATAAACTGGTGACGCCACTGGATGAAATAAGAACTGTAACCAGTCACGGTATCCGGAAAAATAAAAATTACCGTTTCTCTTCAGTACCGTTCCGCCATCCTTATTAAAACGGTTTTCGATCTTATACCAGGGTAAGTATGGATAGCGATGATGCGTGGCATGAAAATTGTTGTTGAGAAACAGCAGTTTGAAAAACCAGCATGATCTAACGATCACTATTCTTTGGTCAGGATCTTCAGAGGTGCGGTGTTCGAAAAATGAGCGCAGGCTGATTAAAGAATGCGCACCATACGCAGACAACAGGTATATCCATAGCGGCACTGCGTAATAGTTCGTTGCGACATATAACACTCCAATAACAGCTGGAATATGAATCAACCAGGTTAGCTTTTGCTTCAGCGTGCCCGAGAACAGTTGAACCATGCACAGCTTCAGCATTTGGATTACACTGAACATTGGACTTAGAAGTAACCTGCCTGCAAGCGCCATATTTATCCAAGCCACTATCCGCAAAAATTTGGGTTTCTTGTTCCAGTCTTCAGAACAATGGAAAAAACTTTCCGGATCGACACCTGGTATTGTTAAGTGGTCGTTTCGGTGATGCCTGAGGTGCGTATCTTTAAATACTGCGTAAGGATAAATTAACGCGACCGGGGGAGTACCGAGTAAGTCATTAAACCACTGTGAACGAGTAGGGTGTCCATGCAGTAGTTCATGGACCAACGATGTATGGAAAGCCAGAAGCAGCATCAGGACGGGCGTCATCAACACAGGATTGATACTGAACTTTGAGATCACCACCCACCATACGATGTAAGTTGCGACTACTGACAAAAGTGTCGTCCATTCAATAGGGGCAGTCTCCGATTTCACGCCGTTGTATTAATTATGGTTGTGGGGATAAATTTATATCCGACGGTTTCCATACCATCAATAAGGGAATTGTGCGCACATTAGTAATAAGTTAAACGAATAGTCAATTTTGTTTATATTAATTAACTAGATTGTACTTAATCACCAATAAGGATTAAATTTAGAGATGTAACGTCACGCGGTAAGCCGAAATGAGCAGAAGATCAAGACGAGGAAGGGAAAAACCGGCATTTGAACTGGAACAATTACCGATAGAGCAACTGCGTAATCCGTTTCCCCCGATTGAGGTCTTGAGCCAAAACTCGCTTGATTTAATACATGATGGTTCGATGCGGATTCTTGAGCAGATCGGACTTGAAATCATGAATGATAAAGCCCGTAACCTGATGGTTCAGCATGGCGCGACGATCGATACCGGTACAGGATACGTTTGCATGGATCGAGAGTTGGTGTTGGAGAAAATCTCAACGGTCCCGTCGGAGTTTAGGCTGCACGCCAGAAATCCAGTTTATGATTCGGTGATTGGCGGCAATCATATTAATTTTACGATCGTGGCCAGCCCGCCGAATAGCTCGGATCTTGATCACGGCAGGCGAACAGGCAACTTTGAAGATTATTGTCGCTTTCTCAAGCTGGGGCAGATGTTCAACGTTGTACGGTTGTTTTCGGGTTACCCGGTAGAACCCATCGATCTGCCTGCACATACTCGGCATCTTGATGCGTATCTTGCGTTTACTACGCTGACTGAAAAGCCGTGGCACTGTTACAGTCTTGGCAACGGTAAGGTCGAAGACGCTTTGGCGATGGTTAAGATATCGCGAGGAATAGATGATCAAACGCTAAAAGCCCAGCCAAGTATCATGACTGTGGTCAATACTAATTCGCCGCTAAAGGTAGATGTTCCGATGCTGGATGGATTGATGCTACTGGCTGAATATGGCCAGCCAACGGTTGTGACGCCGTTTACCTTGGCGGGTGCAATGTGCCCAGTCACTCTAGCTGGGGCCTTAGCACAGCAAAATGCCGAGGCACTTGGGGTTATTGCGGTTACACAGATGGTGAACCCAGGTTCACCCGCAATGTATGGTGGATTTACTTCTAATGTCGATATGAAAACCGGTGCGCCGGCATTTGGTACGCCAGAATACGCCAGAGCAGTTTTAGCAGGTGGTCAGCTAGCGCGCCGATATAACATTCCATACCGAACTTCCAATGTGAATGCGTCCAACACCCCAGATGCTCAGGCAGCTTGGGAGTCGGAAATGTCTTTGTGGAGTGCGGTCATGGCACATGGCAACCTGGTAAAACATAGCGGAGGCTGGCTCGAAGGAGGGCTTTGTGCATCTTTCGAAAAACTGGTGCTCGATATGGAAATGGTTCAGATGATCACGCAGACACTGCAGCCAATTGAGGTTACCGAGGAGGATCTCGCGTTAGACGCGATCAAAGAAGTCGGTGCGGGTGGGCACCATTTCGGTACCAGTCACACCATGTCAAGGTATAAGGATGCGTTCTATAAACCGTTAGTGTCGGACTGGAGTAATTTTGAGACCTGGCAGGAGAATGGAGAAAAGACCGCGACCCAGAGAGCGAACGAGATGTATAAACAGTTGCTGGAAATCTACGAAAAACCGCCGATTGACCCAGCGGTGGAAGAGGAACTGACCGCCTATGTTGAAAAGAGACACGCGGAAATAAAACCGTCCTGGTGAAGTATCAAGAAAGAGTAGAAGTGTTTCGATCGCGTATTGGCGAAGTTATCGCCAATAGCGGGCTTAATCATTCCCGTTTTGCGGCATCAATCGGGATTGATCGATCAACCCTTTCGCAACTTTTATCCAACAATAATTTGCGCTTGCCTAGGGCGGATACCATTGCAGCGATTGCTGAACAGTATCAGGTCAGCGTTGATTGGTTGCTCGGGCTCACTAATCAGGGTGTGATTGGCGCTGATTTGCTGCGAGGGCCCCTGGAATTCGAAGACTTTTCGGAATCTTCTGCTAATCAACGATTGCTTGAGTGGCACCAGGAAGCAAGTGGTTATAAGGTGCGCTACATTCCTGCCACACTCCCCGATTTGCTTAAGACGGAGCAAACGGCCACTTATGAGTTTCGCCGATATGGTCTCGGACGCACCGATCAGAGTATTCGGGATACCCATGTCCTACTGGTCCAACAAAGAAAAGCCGAGTCCGAATTAGAATCCTGTCAGTCAACGCAGGATATTGAGGGCTTTGCGCGTGGTGAAGGCATTTGGCGTGACCTGTCTCTGAAAGACCGGATAGCGCAACTTGAGCATATGATTGCATTGGTAGACGAGTTGTATCCACGTTTTCGTTGGTTTCTTTTTGATGGGCGGGAAATTTATACGGCAGCGTTTACTCTGTTTGGTCCAATTAGGGCCGTGGTATTCATCGGCCAGTCTTACCTGGTATTGAACAGTACTGAACACATCCGCATGTTTTCAAAACGATTTGATGAACTCGTTCGGTGTGCGACAGTTCAGCCCAATGAGATAAGAGATTATCTTCGGTCATTGATTAATGGAATGAAAAAATAAAATGAAATCTCATGCTCGGGTAGTGATTATCGGCGGCGGTGTGGTTGGGTGCAGTGTCCTGTATCATTTGACAAAGCTAGGTTGGACCGATGTCACATTAATTGAAAGATCCGAGCTCACTTCGGGATCTACCTGGCATGCAGCGGGAGGTTTCCATACGCTGAACGCCGATACAAATATGGCGGCATTGCAGGGCTATACCATTAAATTGTACAAGGAGCTGGAACAACAATCAGGTCAGAGTTGTGGCCTTCATCATGTTGGCGGAATCACTTTGGCTGGAACTCCAGACCGCATGGATTTTCTGCGCGCAGAACGGGCCAAACATCGCTACATGGGCCTGGATACACATCTGTTGACGCCAGATGAAATTAGTGAATTGTCTCCGATCACCAATATAGACGGCATTATCGGGGGCCTTTATGATCCCCTAGATGGGCACCTTGATCCTTCGGGGACCACACATGCTTACGCACGCGCGGCAAAAAATAACGGTGCCGAGATAGTTTTGCGCAATCGTGTCCTGGAACTGAATCCCTTGGGGGATGGCAGTTGGGAACTAGTGACTGAAAAGGGCAAAATAAAGGCCGAACACATAGTGAATGCAGCGGGTTTGTGGGCCAGGGAAGTGGGTGCGATGGCCGGAGTTTACTTGCCTTTACATCCAATGGAACATCAATATTTAGCAACCGATACTATTGATGAAGTAGTTAATCATCCTACCGAGTTGCCCCATGTAATGGATCCCGAAGGAGAGAGTTATCTGCGCCAGGAGCGTGACGGACTGGTGATCGGCTTTTACGAGCAGGACTGTGATCCATGGGCGGTGGACGGAACTAGTTGGAATTTCGGCCATGAATTGCTGCCGGATAATCTCGAGCGAATCGGTGAGTCGTTGGCTACAGCTTATAGTCGTTATCCGGTGCTTGAGAGAGCTGGGATTAAAACGATTATTAACGGGCCGTTTACCTTTGCTCCGGATGGCAATCCACTGGTGGGGCCGGTCCAGGGGCTCACTAATTTCTGGTCGGCCTGCGGTGTGATGGCGGGCTTCAGTCAAGGGGGAGGAGTGGGACTTACTTTAGCGGAATGGATGGTCGAAGGAGAGCCCTCAAGAGATGTATTTGCGATGGATGTGTCCAGGTTCGGCGATTTCCCAACGGCTGCTTACACGCGAATAAAGGTACGTGAAAATTATCAGCGGCGGTTTTCGGTATCTTATCCCAACGAAGAATTACCAGCGGCAAGGCCTTTTCACACCACGCCGGCTTATGGATTGTGGCAACAGCAGAATGCTGTATTCGGTTCAGGCTATGGTATGGAGCATGTGAACTATTTTGCACCCAGAGGGGAGGAACCATGGGAGATTCCTTCTTTTCGACGTTCGAACGCCTTTGCAGTCATCGAGCAGGAATGCAGAGCTGTGCGCACCGGGGTCGGTATCAACGAAATCCACAACTTCAGCAAGTTTGAGGTTGCCGGTAGTGGAGCGGAAAGCTGGCTGGACTGGATAATGGCTGGTCGAATGCCGAAGACGGGGCGCCTGACGCTGTGTCCAATGTTGAGCCCAAAAGGCAAACTGATTGGAGATTTTACAGTTTCTAAGCTTGCGCAGAATTTGTTCCAGCTGACAGCCTCCTATGGATCTCAGAACTATCATCAACGTTGGTTTGAACAGCATCCTCCCCAGAGCGATGTGCAACTCAAGAATATTTCTCAGGACCGTCTCGGTTTCCAGATAGCTGGCCCCGAGTCAAGACACCTTCTAGACCGCGTAACACGAGTAGATGTGTCTACTAAAGTATTTCCGTTTTTATCTGTGAAGCGGATGCAGGTCGGAAATTGTGATGCGATTGTGCAACGGGTTTCCTATACTGGAGATCTTGGGTATGAGATATATGTTCCTGCAAATCATCAGGTTGCACTCTACTCTGCGTTAAGCCGGGCTGGACAAGACTTGGGCTTACGGCCGTTTGGCATGCGTGCAATGATGAGTCTTAGACTTGAGAAATCATTCGGTTCTTGGCTGGCGGAATACAAGCCCGATTACACTCCCCTTGAAACCGGGCTCGATCGGTTCGTCGCCTATAACAAGGAAGCTGAATTTATAGGCAAAGTAGCTGCGCTGGAGGAAAAAACCCGTGGCGTGTCGCGCAGGCTTTGTACTTTTATCGTTGACGCTCAGGATGCGGACGCCGTGGCAGACGAGCCAATCTGGAAAAACAATAAGATTGTTGGGTTCGTGACCTCAGGTGGGTTTGCGCACTTTTCTGGGAAAAGTGTAGCGATCGGGTTTTTACCAGTGGAGATGATTTCCCCCGGGGTTGAAGTTGAAATTGAAATTCTCGGTGAAATGCGAAATGCGGTGATGATTGACCAAGTTTTGTTCGATCATAAAGCCGAACGCATGCGCGGTTAAGTTAGTTTTTATTGAACTTGCTGGGTCAGCGTGCCAGGCGGAAATTTAGTGTAGTCCTGTCTTCTTATATCGGCAACTTCCACGGTTATTTGAATCTCCCTGACTTTGATTGATTTTTTAAAGAACTCTTTCAAAAGTTCTAAACACTGCTGACCAACAGATTCGCGGATATCCTCGGATCGCCCCTCGATAAATCGAATTTCCAGGTGGGCGTATGCGTGCACAGGATCACCATCAGCGATAAAGTATTTTTCGCGCTCCAGTGCACGACTCTTGCAGTTTTCAATGCGGATGCCACCGGTTTGCTGCAAGACGCTGTGAATTTTGCGAAACAGTCCGGCAAACTCACCTTCATGCAGGCAATTGTCGCTGTACTCAAGCGTGATCTGAGGCATTTGTTAGATGAAAAGAGTGGCTAAGGAGTCATCGTTTAGCTAGAGTTACTTATATGCTGGCAGTGCGTAGCGTTCTGGCTTGAAATCTTCGAGACTATTCAGAATTTCTGTTGCTCCCTGGTAGCGGGCGCGATCCATATTTGGGTCTGGAACCACGATGACCCGCATGCCTGCGGTGATGCCTGCTGCTAAACCGGAGGGTGCGTCTTCGAATACCATGGTTTCTTGTGGCTCGGTACCAAGCCGACAGGCAGCAGTTAAAAAAATGTCAGGGGCAGGCTTGGCCCTGGTTACGTCAGAATCATCTCCGGTCACAGTGACATCGAAAAGTGAAAACCACTCGGTGTGCCGAGATTTTTTAATTTCGAATAATTCGGTGGTTGAACTGGTGGCTACCGCAATTGGAACGTTTTCTTTCTTTAAGTGGCGCACTAAGGCTTCAGCGCCAGACATTGCGTCGCATTTCGCCAGGCCCTTACGCAACATATCATTTCTCTCTTCAAGATAATCTTCAGCGCTTATCGGTAGATCAAGTGTGTCCACCAGGTAGCGAGCAGATTCTGTTTCTGCCCTGCCAATCATATTGGCTTTTATTGACCAGTCGAAAGTTTTACCGAACCGTGCCGCTATTTTCTGAGTTACTTTTGTGTAAACAATCTCGGTGTTAAGCAGCAGACCATCCACATCAAACAATACAGAGGTAACAGCTGTTTCCTGAGTCATACGTCTTTCTCCGCAGCCAAACGATCAAGTAAAAATCCTCTATGCAGGCCTCTATAGACAATAAGAGCGAGCAAGTAGATGGCGATCGCTACCAACATGGTAATCTGAAAACCAAAATACACCGAGAAAATTGCACAGAAAACGCCTCCAATAACGGTAAACAGTCCGTTGAACGCCCATGCCCAAGCCACGGTGCCTTCTGGTTTGTGTTGAACCGCCAGAATGCCAAGTGGAAAAGGCATACCCAAGAAGAACGCAAGCGGGAAGATCATTGCTACCGAGATCATTATTCGCGTTCCTGTTGCATACTGAAGAAACTGGTCAAACAGGACCTGCTTGTAAAATATCAATAGCAGAGCCGAGATGAATATCCCAATAAATGGAACCCACCAGCGCTGCTTTTCCAGCAGTTGCATCTTTTCGGACAGCAGACTGCCAACGCCGGCAGCAAACAGAAAGGTAAAAACTACCGTTGTGTAGGCATATAAAGGATAGCCGATAAGTTTCATGAATATTTGTATAAACACCAGCTGCAGGATGATGTATCCCGACCCGAGACAGGAGAAATAGACCAGAACATTGCTCTTACCTTCCCACCTTGCTCTTCCGGCTTTAGAAAAGATAAGTGGCACACAGGTAAAGATCAGAGCGAACACCAGTGCGGCCCCGGCGGTCACAAACAGGTGTACGATGTCTATTGGAAACCCGGTTGAACGCTGAGAGTTCATTAAACCCGATATGGACGAATTAACAAAAACGTCTGCTTTTTCGAAGGGCAAGACATCAAGGGACTTACGCAACGAATTGAAGAAAGGCTGATTATCTGTAGGTGGAATAACTCGGTATGGAATCTTAGTGGCTAATTCTCTAGGAAAATCGGGTTCAAAAAACGCATCGGTTAAAAATGCAGAGTCAGGTTCAAGCGGATTGACTACCAAATCGAAGGTCTTAAGGAAGTCTTGAGTTTTGCCGATTTCTTCTGCGGTCCAAGGCGCCATTTTGATCAGCAGCGTGGGTAGATTGTCCAGCTCCCCTGAAGCCTCAAAAACCATAACGTGATCACGGAAATTGTCGCGCCCTAGGTCTGCCCATGCCTGTGCCGCGGTGGCCACCATCTTGGGATAGATGTGATGATTGATGTGCAGGATGCCTTCCTGACCAAGGTGGCTGAAGAATTCTCGGTAGGCCTCAACGGTCTGTAAATATGCTGACTGCATCGCACCACTTCCAGCTGCGATACTGGAACTCGTATGATTGCTGTTAATCTGGATAATGTCGTAGTTCTTATCGCTTGATCTTAGAAAGCTGCGTCCTTCTCCGGCACGAATATTTGCTCGCGAATCGTTCATGATACCGCCAATGTAGTCGTCATAAACGGTCTTACCAAGATCGACCACTTTGCTGACTAGCTCAATACCATCTACGTGGGCGGCATTATAGGTAAGTGCGGCCTTGGTTTCCTGACCACCGGCGCTACCAATAATCAAAACCTCTGCATCAGTATCGGCTTTCAGGTAGTGAGAAATTGCCAGGTAGCTTTCCCAAAAATGCCTACGAGCATTTTCAGGCAGACTTTTTCTGATGGCTTCGTAGTCACCGTCGAAACGATAGTAGTAACTGGTCTGAGTACCTCCGTCATAGGCGATCCACTTAAAAGTATAATCTCGTCCCTGAACTTGTCCGACTTTCTCGTAGTCGATAATGTCAATTTTAGAAATAGGATCCCAGTAGGTGCCTTCTAGCGCGCCCTGCAAAGAGCGGAAATTCCGCTTATCCATATGAGGTGAGAAGGTTTGTATCTGGTCCCAGGTAAACGGTACGATGGTCAAAGCAATCGCTGCCAATAGTGCCACCCGGCCCCATAGTCTGGTGCCGGCAAAGAAAGCCGAGGACAGAAGTGAGAATCCTGCCACCACCCAAAGTACCCCAACCGTGCCGAGCATCGGTAATAGTGGGATCAGTAAGATACTGCCAAGCGCCGCGCCTATCAGATCAAAAAAATACAATCTTCTTATCTGGCTTGCGTAGTGCGAAAACACCAGCGACAGGGTGAAACCTGCAAGGAAGAACGGGCCACAGATCGCGAGATAAATTAAGAAAAAATTCCTAGCGGTTGTGGCCATTTGATCGCCAGTAAGCTGCTGGTAATCAAATGGCAGTCGATTAATTATCGGAAGAAAGATCAGAGTTGCTACGGCCATCAGCGCGGTAGCCATAGCTAGCCAGATCCAGGTTCGATCCGTCAGCTTAATCGGCCACAGAGAGAGGAATACACCCGCCAGACCAAATGAGAAAACCGCCAAGGTTATGATCATATAGGCCATATTGGGGTACCAAAGAACATCGAAGACCCTGATCAGCACGAGTTCCAGCAATAGGGAGGCCAGCGCTATGCTAAAAACGCCGAAAGGTTTTGTGTTCATAGAGATCTTTGGGTGGGTTTGACCGGGTTCCGTGAGTTCGGCGGGTCGATAAAGGCCGGTATTCTAGCCGATTTATTCAGCCGTTATTCAGTCAAATCTCATTTTCTGTTCAGGACTTGTGAAGATAATAGTGACTGTAAATAACTATCGGAGAAACTAATAAATGCTGGCCCAATCAGCCACAGGCTCTAGCCATGGGAAGCATAGAAGTTTTCGGTTTATGGCAAATCCCGTGCCTTTTGATCCCACCTTACCAACCTGTATTAAGGACGAGTTAAAGATGGCTCGACATCAGGGAAGGATTGCTTTTTTATGGCTATCGAAACAAAACCTTGGTCAATTCGATATTGAGTTCGAGGCTTACAAGCTGGCCATAAAAAAGTACTTAAAAATAGTGAGTTTGGAACTTTATGTTTACCTAAATCACGCACTGAAGGATGATCCTCGGAGTCAGCAGTTCCTTCGCTTCCAACAGTATACCCAGGGGCTAAATCAGCGCATTGCAAATTATTTAAATCAGCGACCTGCTAGTCGGCTGGAAAATATTTCAGAGCTTAAAAGTATCATTATCAGACTGGACCATCTGCTAGTTGTTAGGAATCGGGATGAACAGAAGATCTTATGGCCGATGTATGGGTTATCTCAGCTAAATTCCCACTAATTGCCTGCCAGGCGATTTGTCATCTCGCTGAATTGAACGCGCATTAAGACGGATCTGTATAGTGTCAGCGTTGCACGCGCGTTTTTAACGCAGCTTTTTCAAATCCAAGCACTTGAAAATTTAGGATTTAAGTCACATTTAAACCAAAGGTGGCTGCTTGAGCCCAAGATGGTATAATTTGCTTGGAATTGGGAAGTGAAATAAGCACTTCATGTCACTTACATTATCGTTTTATCCCTCTGAAAAATATAGATTAATGCCTATTACACTAACAGAATCAGCTGCCAAGCGGGTGCGGTCTCAATTGCAGGCTCGTGGAAGTGATGAGGGGTTGAAGTTTGGGGTGAAAAACGCTGGGTGCTCCGGTTTCGCATATATCCTAGACTATGCGGACACATTGACCGCTGGGGATCAGGTATTTGAGACGAATGGAGTAAAAGTCATCGTAAACAATGAGCACCTTGAATTCCTTAATGGAACACAGATTGATTATGTCGAAGACGGATTGTCGTCTGCATTTCATTTCAACAATCCCAATGTCACCGAGCAGTGTGGATGTGGTGAGAGCTTTACTGTAAATTAAACACACCTCCCGGCTGTATCACTTGCAGTAGGACATACAGCGCCGCAGTCACACTGTCGAAATAGCTAAAAACCCACCTTCTAGGGTCACTTCGCGCGGATGTAATCCAATGAACTCTGTAAATGTTGATCCGCCAAGTTTAAGTCACTGCAGCGATTCCAAACAGCCCCTTAAGTTGTCCAAGACGGTGGCGATTGCCACCATGGGCTGCAAGGTCAACGCATTTGAATCAGAGTTACTGTCGCAGAAACTATCTGATATGGCTTATCGGCGCGTGCAGCGCACTGAATCTGCCGACGTGTTTTTGATAAATACCTGCACAGTTACCGCAGAAGCGGACCGTCAGGCGAGACAACAAGTGCGACGTGCAATTCGAGCAAATCCAGACGCTTGGGTGGTTGTTACAGGTTGTTATGCTCAGGTCGACCCGGAGGCTTGCGCGCGCATTCCAGGCGTTGATTTGGTGGTGGGAAATAGCAGAAAACTGGATATACCTGCATTGCTGGAATCTCTCTATGCAGGCGAGCTACCTCCGGTTATGGTGAACGATGTAGATACAGAAATCAGTCTACCTGACCAACTAGTTAGTGGTTTTGAAGGCAGGACCCGCGCATTTGTGCAAATTCAACAAGGTTGCGATCAGGGTTGCACATTCTGCATTATTCATACTGCTAGAGGGCCTAACAGATCGTTTGCGCCCACCCTGATTAAACGTCAAGTCGAGCGACTTGTACTCAATGGCTACCGAGAAATCGTACTTTGTGGTGTAGATATTGGATCTTACGGTAGCGATTTTGCTGGCGATTTTGACTTGGCAGCGCTGCTGCATGAGCTCCGAGAGTTGCCTGGTGACTTTCGGCTGCGTCTGAGCTCAATTGATCCTGCTCACATTTCTGACCGGCTGATTAACTGTATGACGGATGATCATATGATATGTCCGCAGCTTCACCTGTCTCTGCAGAGTGGTAATACTCTGATATTGAAGAGGATGAAGCGACGCGCGACTCGAGATGTACTTTATGAACGAATCGGAGCGATAAGGAAATCAATTCCTGAATTAATTCTGAGTGCGGACGTCATGGTTGGATTCCCGACAGAATCTGACGCGCATTTCGCCCAAACACTGGCCGCCGTGCATGAACTAGAGGTACCGTTTCCCCACGTGTTCAGTTATTCCCAAAGGCCTGGTACGCCTGCGGCGAGGATCCCAAGGCAGGTCCTGGCCCCGGTGAAAAAATTGCGCGCCCAACAGATTAGAGCAGCGGGAAGGAAGGTTTGGCGAGAAGTTGCACAACGTCTTGTGGGAACAACCCAGCGCGTACTGCTGGAAGACGCTGCGTCTGATGCAAATGGCGAGATGTTGAGAGCCCGTGCGGCGAATTACTTTACGGTGTTTCTCGAAAGCGCTGAGAGTGACTCGAATGGCTGGCAAAATGTTGAAATTACTGGATTTGGCAAGGATTCCCTGATTGCCCGCAGGTCGACCTAAAGGGTACAATCGGCGGCGCATTTTTATCCTTTTCGGACTGCCTCAGGTTCGAAAATCAAACCCTTCTAACTGGAGTTATTAATGGCTATAGAGCGAACCTTTTCCATTGTCAAACCGGACGCGGTGAGCAAGAACCTGATTGGAAAAATTTATCAGCGATTTGAAGATGCGGGTCTGAAAATTATTGCTGCGCGGATGGTGCATCTGACCCGGGAACAAGCTGGTGAGTTTTATGCTGTTCACAAAGAGCGCCCGTTTTACAATGACCTGGTGGAGTTCATGATTTCTGGACCTGTTATGGTGCAGGTGCTTGAAGGTGAGGACGCTATTGCGAAAAATCGGGAAGTAATGGGGGCTACCAATCCAGCAGAAGCCGCAATGGGCACAATTCGTGCTGATTTTGCCGAGACCGTAGACGAAAATGCAGTGCATGGTTCTGATGCGCCTGAAACCGCTGCAGAGGAAATTGGATTCTTTTTTAGGCAGGATCAGATTTGTCCCCGAACCCGATAACGGATAAATTGAATTCCTTAGCTGCGGCTGATTGAGTGATGCAGAACGCCCCCATAAATTTAATGTCCATGGACCGGCTGGCAATGGACGCATTCTTCACGGACATGGGGGAAAAGCGTTTTCGTACGCAGCAAGTTCTGCAATGGATTTACCAGCGTAAGATTACAAAAGTTGACGGTATGACCGATCTAAGTAAGGTGCTGCGACAGCGTCTTGGTGATACTACTTGTTGCAATTTACCTGAGATTGTCAGTCAGCAAACCTCTACTGACGGAACCTGTAAGTGGCTACTCCGATTACGGGATGGCAATTGTATTGAAACCGTTTTTATTCCAGAGGACGACCGCGGTACCTTATGTGTGTCTTCCCAGGTTGGTTGTAGTCTTAACTGCACTTTCTGTGCAACTGCGAGACAGGGGTATAGTCGTAACCTTGAGGTGGACGAAATAATCGCCCAGCTATGGATTGCTAATGATGCGTTAGAGAAAAGTGGGTATTCCACAGCAGATTCAAAAAATCCCTCTGATCACCGCAGACCTGTCACTAATGTCGTCATGATGGGCATGGGTGAGCCGCTCATAAATTTTGACAACGTCGTATCCGCGATGCGATTAATGATGGACGACTATAGTTTTGGATTGTCGCGGCGCAGAGTAACCTTAAGTACTGCTGGAATGGTGCCGGCAATTGATAGATTGGCGCAAATCTGCCCGGTCAGTCTTGCAGTTTCTCTGCATGCGCCTGACGATTGTCTTCGTGATGAACTGGTGCCTCTTAACCGCAAGTATCCAATCAAGGAGCTACTCGCAGCCTGCAAACGATATGTCGCTGGCAGTGGTCGCCAGCGGGTAACCTTTGAGTACGTCATGTTAGACGGGGTAAATGATAGTCCCTCGCACGCGGTACAGTTGGCAAAAATTCTTCGTTATGTGCCCGCCAAGGTGAATTTGATTCCATTTAATCCCTTTAGTGGGATTCCATATAGGCGCAGTAACACTAGCGCCATCAATAGATTTCGAGATGAACTTTTGTCGCGCGATATTTTTACCGTGATAAGAAAAACGCGGGGAGACGATATCGAGGCGGCGTGTGGTCAACTGGCTGGCGAGTTCATCGACCGTACACGACGTTCTGAACGGATGGCTCGCGATTCTCAAAGGGTAATGTTGTCATGATAAATTTCAGGGGTGTTGTTCTAAGCGCAGTCGTAGTGGCATTAAGCGCTTGTACTACTACTGGTTCCCTTCCGAGTCAGCCTGAAAAATGGAAACCTGATAAACGGGCCCAGGCTCATGTTGATTTGGGGTTAGACTATCTTCGCCGCGGGCAGTTTAAGACTGCAAGAGAAGAATTTGATCTGGCGATATCGATAGACCCACAGTCCGCCAATGCCTATCATGGTAAGGGCCTGCTGATGGCGCAAAGTGGATACACTGAAGACGCAAAAAAGTTATTTTCAAAGGCCGTTGGGATAGATGCAAATAATTTCTTGGCAGTAAATGATTACGGCACATACCTTTGTCAAAATGGCGAAATCCAGAAAGGGATTGATGTTTTAAAGCGTGTAGAATCACGAGCCGATAACCGGTTGGCTACTAATACCCAACTTGGCCTTGGGGTCTGTAATTTTGAGCAGGACGATATGGCTGAGGCAAAGAAGCATTTTCGTGCAGTATTAATTGTTTCGCCGACTCTCCATCAAGCGCTGCAGCCAATGGCTGAAATCTCATTTCAGGAACAAAATTACCTTTCTGCTCGAGCGTTTATCGAACGCTTTATCGCCTCTGGTGTTTTGTCGGAAAAAATTTTAGTTCTTGGTGTTAACACGGAACTGGAACTGGGTGACAAAGAAAAAGCACGCCAATACGCAAAGGAATTGCGACGGTCATATCCAACCTCCTCGGAACTCGAAAAATTTAGGTCCTTGCTCACCAACGGATGAGCAGGATTACAGAAATTGATATCGTAAATCTAGGGATACCCTCGCCCGGCTCGCTGCTTAAGGCTAGAAGACAGGAATATGGTTGGTCGATCCAAGATGTAGCGCGCGCTCTGCGCTTGTCTGAGCGCCAGATAGAAGCGATCGAGGAGGATGATTACGATAATCTTCCGGGTAAAACGTATGTCATGGGTTATTGGCGCAGCTATTCCCAGCTACTGCAGATACAAATAGAAGACTCCGTCCAGGTTCATCGGGCCGAACTTTCTGGCGGTGCGCGGGACAATCTCCTGGAACCTGGACACCGCGGGTCACACGGAAGTGACGAACGATCTCGCCAAAGAGTGGCTTTATTATTTGCAGGACTGCTGCTTGTGGTTTTAGGCGCAATCTGGTTTTGGCAACACCCGGAGATTTCCATAGGTAAGTGGATCAATATTGGGATCGATAATTTTTCAAATAAAGAGCTGCCCGAAAGCATGGTACCTGTTGTCGAAGATCAGCAGCAGCTGGCGAATGAAAGCGCAACTAAATCCTTAACTGCGCAGCAAACAGAGTCCGTGCTTGCATTACCAGTTCCAAACTTTGCTGGGGATCAGGAGACAGTCGAAATCAACACCAGAGGTTACGAAGTATCAATTGCAGACCTGCCGTTATCGAGGCCAAACTTGATCTATCAGTTAAAAGAGGAGCCCGAGGCAGACTCCGAAGCGGCTGCATTGGAATCTGGCCAGACCGGTGAAAGTGGGGATACGAGTGCAAACTCTCAAAATAGTGTAAATAACGCTACCTCTGTAGCGCAAAGTTCATCTACCACGCAGCAGATCAAAGTAGAAACAATCGAAGTGCAGCCGTCTCAACAACAATCGACAACAGCGTCAGAAAGCGGCGACCGTAAGATTGTGTTTAAAGTAGAGAAAGAATCTTGGATCGATGTCAGAGATGCCACAGGGGAGCGGTTAATCTATCGAACTGTAAATCGAGGTGAAGATATTCGTCTCCAGGGGCAGCCGCCATATTCGGTGTTTATTGGTAGCGCTGAGGGTGTAACTGTTCAGTATCAGGGTCGAGAAGTACCTTTCAAGGCTCATGAGAGCGGGTTATTTGCTCGTTTTGAAGTCGGAAATTAGTCGCGGCGAAACTATGAGTCGTAAAATACAATCTGTTAAAGGTATGAATGATCTGTTACCCGGGCAGATCGAGATTTGGCACCATGTGGAGGAAGTGTTAAGGAGCGTTGCATGGCGTTATGGATATCAGGAAATCCGAACTCCTGTTGTTGAGAGGACAGAACTGTTTAAACAATCCATAGGAGATCAGACTGATATTGTCGAAAAAGAGATGTATGTGTTCGATGATGCCGGTGAAGTAAGCCTGGCTTTGCGTCCTGAAGCCACCGCGAGTACGGTTCGCGCCGGCAACCAACATGGATTATTCTACAATCAGCAGCAGCGGCTCTGGTATATGGGGCCAATGTTTCGTAGAGAAAAACCACAAAAAGGACGCTATCGACAGTTCCACCAGTTTGGTATTGAAGCATTCGGCTGGCCCGGCGCGGATATCGATGCAGAAATTATTCGGGTTGGTGCTCGAATCTGGAAAGAACTTGGGGTCGAAAACGTATCACTACAACTTAATACACTGGGCTCGCCCGCAACACGGACGATTTACCGGGAGGCGCTTTATCAATTTTTTAGCCGCAACCTGGACACACTGGATAGCGACAGCCAAAGACGTCTGGAACGAAATCCGTTACGTATACTTGACAGCAAGGTCGCCTCGACCCAGGAGATAATCGAACGGGCGCCTTCGATACTTGATTTTCTTGATCCCGAATCGAGGCAGCACTTTGAAGATTTATGTGAATCTTTAGAACGGTCTGGAATAACCCCGGAAATAAATATGCGATTGGTTCGCGGACTTGATTACTATACTAGTACCGTATTCGAGTGGGTGACTGATAAACTCGGCGCCCAAAATGCGGTATGTGCCGGTGGACGTTACGATCGCCTTATTGAGCAACGCGGAGGTGGCGCTACACCAGCGGTGGGGTTTGCTATGGGTATTGAAAGACTGGTAGAGCTGATTTCTGCTCAAGAAAAGGCTAGTAGTCATTCAATTCTAGATGTCTACCTGATTTCTATGGTTGGACAACAAACAGCGGTGGAGCTAGGAGAAACTTTGCGTGATGCTGGTATCAGAGTTTGTGAGCACTGCGGCGGCGGTAAAATTAAAAACCAGATGAAGAGGGCGGATAGCAGCGGGGCGCGTTATGCCTTGATTGTTGGAGAAGATGAGCTTAAGAAAGGAATCGTTCAACTTAAGGATTTGCGAGGTAAAGAGGGACAGCAACAGATCGCTCGAACTGATGTTGTATCGAGCTTACACAAACGTCTTTCAAACTGAATGTTGAATGACGATTAGATTGAATAAAACAAAAGAGTAGAATTAATAGATATGGCAGAGCATTTGGAGCCACAGTTCGCCGAGGATGAAGACCTCGAACGGGCCAAGAAATTCTGGAAAGAAAACGGCCGGTCCATCACCGCGGGTGTGGTTTTGGGGTTAGGCGCTATCGCAGGCTATAACGGCTGGAATTCCTGGCAACAGTCGCAAGGCGAAAATGCCTCGACGCTATTTGAAACCCTCAGCGATCCGGCAGTAAGCGATGAGGCGGCGGAAGGTCTTGCGAATGATCTAAAGCTGGACTTTAGCAGCTCACCTTATGCTGCGCACGGCTCGTTTCTGATGGCTAAAAGAGAGGTCGAAGCCGGTAATTTAGATAAAGCCGATACGCAGCTTAGATGGGTGCTCAACAATTCAAAGGTGGAAGGTATTCGTCACATTGCCAGACTGCGACTAGGCATGTTACTGCTTGCACAACAGAATGATGCGGGTGTTCTGGAATTGTTACAAGAGGTTGATGGCGGTGAAAGTGGGGGCGAATTTAAGGCCCGATATTTTGAAATTGCTGGAGATGCCTATGCCTTGGGGGGAGATATTGACGCAGCAACAAAAGCCTATG
Source organism: uncultured Gammaproteobacteria bacterium (assembly GCA_947259885.1). Taxonomy (GTDB): domain Bacteria; phylum Pseudomonadota; class Gammaproteobacteria; order Arenicellales; family Poriferihabitantaceae; genus VYFG01. The sequence goes on along the minus strand of CAMYNW010000016.1, from coordinate 41,878 downwards.
AACGTAGCCAGGAGACTCAGGAGCCAGGTTCGCAAAGTGGGGCTCTACTAAAATTGAAAATTGAAAATCTAGGAAAGTTTAAGTAGTGCATTATTCCAACCTTTTTATTGATCTTAATATCCTGCGGTTCGAGCCATGAAAAAATATTCAACGGTACTTGCTTTAGCGCTGCTTGTTGCTGCCTGTGGCGGCAAGGAAAAAGAAACTGAGTGGGGTATTTTTAACGAACCGGTTGAAGTAGTTGAGCTACCAGAAACCGCAGGGCTTAATGAATTATCTGTTAAGTGGGAGCGGGACGTTGGCGAAGCGGGCGATGACGGCTATGCGATTTTGAAACCTGCAGTTGATAATGAGGGTGTCTACGTTACTAATCGACGCGGGGGTGTTCAGAGGATCGATCCTGAAACGGGAAAGATGATGTGGCAGACTCGGTTAAATAAAGACACCTTCGCAGGAGTAGGGGCAGGGGAAGGCCTGGCGGTGGTGGCGTTAGACAACGGGACAGTAGTTGCGCTCAGGACTGATACCGGGGAGCAGGCATGGGAGGTGCAAATTAACCGCCAAATCTCAGCTGTGCCTGCAGTAGGTGGTGGTCGAGTGATTATCCGCACTGTAGACGGATTTTTAATGGGGCTTGATAGCCTCAGTGGAAAGACAGTTTGGTCGTTGCAGAGGAATACCCCAGGGTTGAGTGTGCACGGGGATTCCACTCCATTGATTGCGGGCGACACGGTTATTACCGGTCTTGCAAATGGGAAGCTGATGGCGAATGCAGTTATCAATGGACGTGATTACTGGGAGACGGATCTCTCTTTTATACGTGGAACCAATGAACTGGAAAGACTCTCAGATATTGACTCTCCGCCTGTATTAGTGGGCGCGAAACTGTATGCTGCAACTTATCAGGGTGACGTCGTGTCGGTTGATCTGGAATCTTCAGCAATACAATGGAGGAGAAGCATATCAACACGCTTGCCTATGTCGGTGTTAAAAGAAACGATTGTCTTGACGGATGCGCTTGGCGGGGTGTCTGCGCTCAATACCAGCACTGGGGAAGAGATATGGTCGCAGCCGAGTTTCAAAGGAAGAGGCATCAGCAATCCCCTGATTATCGGGTCGCGTGTTGTTATTGGCGACGCAAATGGAAATATACACATGCTCGATGCTGAAGATGGCGCACTCCTTCAGACACAGAAATTATCCAAAGGCGCGATAACATCTCTGAATTCATGGGGTGAGGGATTAATCGCGTTTTCAGTACGCGGTGCGGTTTCCGCGATTATGATTACAAAAAACTGAGTCTAGACTGATGCTGACCAGGTTGATGGTTCACCTGGCCGAAAGTCCTAAATTATGATTCCTGTAATCGCGCTAGTTGGGCGCCCTAACGTAGGTAAGTCCACGCTATTCAATCGACTGACAAAGAGCCGGGATGCTATCGTTGATGGCCAGCCGGGCGTGACCCGTGATCGGCTATACGGTCGCGGAAAAATGGGTGACAAGCCGTTTCTAGTGGTTGATACCGGTGGATTGGAGTCAGAACAAAGTCACCTCGGTGCCATGATCAGGCAACAAGTCGAACAGGTTTTAGAGGAAGCGCAGGGGGTAGTATTGCTGGTAGATGGCAAAGATGGTCTTGTACCACAAGACAGGGAGATTGGAGAACAATTGCGACAGGGCGGTAGAAAGGTAAAGGTGGTCGTCAATAAAACTGAGGGTGAGGAATCAGAGTTAGCGGTTTCGGAATTTCAGGAACTCGGCTTGGGCCCTCCGTCCGCTGTATCTGCTCTGCGCGGCGATGGGATTGCCGAAATGTTGGAACAGGTGCTGGCTGATTTCGACGTTGAGCAAGAAGATAACGAAGCGCTGATCCCGCGATTTGCCCTGGTCGGTCGCCCCAATGTCGGTAAGTCGACATTAACTAATAAATTGGTAGGTGAATATAGAGTGATCGTCAGCGAAATTCCAGGTACCACACGCGACAGTGTTCGAGTGCCGCTTCGTATTGAGGATCGGGACTATCTGCTGGTAGATACCGCTGGCGTCCGTCGTAAATCACGTGTCGATCAGGCTGTAGAAAAGTTTTCTGTAATTAAAACTCTGCAGGCTATTGAAGATTCGCATGTGGTGTTATTAGTTCTGGACGCATCATCCGAAATTGGAGCACAGGACGCCACTATAGCTGGGATGATTCAGGATCTAGGACGGTCAATGGTTGTTGTGGTCAATAAGTGGGACCGATTAGAGGGGCGACAGCGACGAAAGATTAAGGATGAGTTGGAGATAAAGCTACCCTTCTTACCTGATCCCGAGATTTTGTTTGTTTCCGCTTTGCACGGTTCGAATCTAGCGAAAATTATGCCTGCAGCGCAGCGGGCATTTGAGTCAGCTATGGCTGAGCTTTCGACTTCGAGTCTCAACCGAACGCTTGCGACGGCGCTTGCACAAGCACCTCCACCAATGCGAAATGGCCGGCCTGTTAAACTAAAGTTTGCCCACCAGGCTGGTAAAAATCCACCCATAGTCGTTGTTCATGGCAACCAGGCGGAAAAGCTGCCAGACGCATACCTGCGCTACTTGTCGAAATTTTTTGCCACTACCTATCAACTAAAGGGGACACGTGTACGAATAATTCCGAGAAGTGGCGAGAATCCTTTCAAGATAATGAAGCCGAAAGGGACGCAATTTAAAAAGCGCACCGGTAGGCGGAGAAAAATCTAGTTGCTTAGATTTTTTAGTCCGGCTGGTCGTAATCGTAGAGTATTGAGCATACGTATGAATTGCCCTCAGATCTTTGGCGACCTTCAGGCTACTGGGTTGCCAACACTTGTATAGTTATTCAAAGCCACTTATTTTTATCTGAAAATTTCATCTGATCAAACTTAGTCGGATGCAGTTCACCAAATGATCTGGAAAGGCAGTACGGCGATAATTGAAAGTGATGACCGTGATCTATTTCAATGTCATACTCTCAGTAATGTTCAATACATTATTACCACCGCATGCCGATTTGAATGGACACAAAAAATTTAGTGTGATGCTCGACTTGTGATAGAAACCGAACGCTTACCTAGACGGCTGGCTGTAATCGTCTATGCTGATGTAGCGGAATACAGCCGTCTCACCGGCGAAGACGAAGATACAACTCACCTCAGGCTGTCCGAGTACCTCGAGCTGATTGCGAGCAACATTGAGTCGAATCGTGGCAAAGTTATGCACTATGCTGGTGACGCCGTGTTGTCCAGGTTTGATGCCGTAGTTGATGCTTTGTCAGCTGCTGTCGCTATACAAAATATTCTCAGTCAGAAAAATAAAGGTCTGCCTGATGAACGTAAAGTTCAGTTCCGCATTGGTATAAATCTAGGTGACGTAATTGAGGATCGCAATGATATCTATGGTGATGGCGTTAATGTAGCTGCGCGACTTGAAAGTCTTGCACAGCCCGGAGGCATTTGCATTTCTGAGGCTGTCTATACAGCGGTGGGAAATAAGCTTGCGTTGTCTTACAAGGATATCGGTAAACAACAAGTCAAAAATATCGCTAAGCCGGTGCAGGCGTACTTCGTATTTCCTAATGATGCAGGCACGACTCCTGAAATGCATCGTGCTAAAGGGGGGCAGTGGCTATTGTTAGCAACGTTGTTTGTGCTGATTATCGTCGCGGCTGCTGGCGTGTGGTTTCTCAGTAACCAGGAAATGGAGTCAACAGACTCTCAAGCCACCGTTGAAGTGGCACAAATAGAAAAAAGAGAAATAATTCAGCCATCTGCTATTCCAGATGCATCGATTGCAGTTTTACCTTTCACCAATGTTAGTAATGATCCAGACGAAGACTATTATATTGACGGTATAACCCGAGACATTATCACCGATCTATCCCGTCTCTCTGGTTTGTTCGTAATCGCCAGCAACTCCGTTTTTACTTACAAGGGGGTGCCGGTAAAAGTGCAGGAAGTTGGCAGAGAGCTTGGAGTCAAGTACGTACTCGAAGGAAGCATTCAGCGATCTGGAGACCGTGTGCGTATAAATGCTCAACTCGTCAATGCAGAATCAGGACATCATCTTTGGGCTGAGCGGTTTGATCGTCAATTGACAGATATCTTTGCTTTGCAGGACGAGGTTAGTCAGCGAATAGTATCCGCCCTGGCAGTAAATCTGACACCTAATGAAGAGGCCAGTCTCAGTGAAGCTATGCAGACTAATCCAGAGGCTTACGACTTGCTTCTTCGGGGCTTAGGCTTGTTTCGTCGATTTACACGGGAGACTAACGCGGAAGCACGTTACTATTTTAAAAGGGCGATTGCCCTTGAACCTGATTTTGCGCGGGCACATGCGGACATCGCATTATCATTGTCTATGGACATTCAGTTTAATTGGGAACTGCCTACCGAGGCAATCGTGGAGGAAGCATTAGCACACAGTCAAAAAGCACTCGAACTAAACCCAAACGTGCGCCAAGTGCATTTTGCGCTCTGTTCTGTGTACACTGTTCTTAAGGAACATGATAAGGCCATAAGTGCGGGTCGCGAAGCGATTAGAGTCGATCCTAATTACGCCGATGGTTATGCCAATCTTGCACAGGCATTGGTTTACGCAGGCCGACCGGAAGAAGCGCTCGAATTAATGGCTTCGGCTATCAGACTCAATCCTCGCTATGCCTTCTTTTACACCTGGATTATTGGCCATGCCATGATGTTGCAAGGCAATTTCGACGAGGCAATTATTAAATTTGAAGAGGTTGTCGAGCGCAACGCTTTTTTTCCTGGGGCGCTTCTTACTCTAGCTGCAATCTATGGGAATATCGGCCCATCGGATGAGGCAGAGTGGAAAGCGGCGGAGATTTTGGTTTTACAACCGGACTTTTCTATCGCTCAAGAAATAGATCAGGTCCCCTATAAGCTGAAACGTCACCTTGACTGGTATATAAATGGTTTAAGAAATGCCGGACTGCCCGAATGATGATGGCCTGAGGATGGAATCACTCTGAGGCTGGATCAACTTTTCGACTAAGAAGAAACGGATTCACAAGAAAACCGTTCATCTGCAGTCCCCAGTCAAGCTTACCTCGTTCACCTATATTCAATTGTCGAGTAGAGCCAACCTGCTCGCCTGCGTCCAGTGGTTGCCCTTCGTGGATTGACACCTGTGCTAAGTGGCCGAGTATCGAAAAAACGTTTCCGCCGTGACTGATATGTATGGTGAACCCATTGTCAGCTGATTCGATTACTTCCACTACATTTCCTGCCGCGGGTGAATATACCTGGTCGCCAGGTGTGCCAAGATAGCTGATGTAATCATGAGTTATGGTTCTTTTGCCCTGAATGAGCTTTCCATAGGGCACGGTTTCCCTTGAATCCACGATCGGTACAAACTCGAAATCTGGTCGTATCCTGCCTGAAAAAACTGCTCTTTCTCGAGCCACCGGCTTGATGCTTTGATTAAATAAGCTACTGTCATCAGGCTCGACCATTCCAACAATTAGACTTGACTGCTTTATTCCAGCATATTGTGCTTGATTAGATGAAGATTCCGCGTTTTCAATTTGATTAACTATTTTTGGTGCTATGGGAAATACCGCAAGTTCAACTGAGCCGACTTCTCCCTCATCATCCTCGGTTCTGACAATATAGTTACCTGGCAATATTTCACAGGGGAGTCCAACCAGCGCTACCCAGCTCTGGTTGCTTTTTACGACGAGGAGCTCCCTGTTACCAAAATGAGCGATGGGTCTCACCAAAGAAAGTGGGGCGAGCGTTAACACTGCAACTCCACCAGGGACTGGGGAATGGGTTGGCAGATCTGCTATAGAGCTGGTCGTTACGGGCAGTATGATTAGAAAACTGATAATTCCAACCAGCGATCGGGGTGCGTTCAATTGAAGTAGGTTATTGTTGTTCAGGATTGACCTTAACGTTAAATTTTCCATCGGAAACCGTAGCCAGCAATTCTTGTCCTGATTTTACAGATTTAACTGAAGAGACAACGTTACCGTTCTGGTCCTGCAATATACTGTATCCGCGATCGAGAGTAGATAATGGACTCATTAGATTAAGCGTCGAAGTCAAGTGTTTTAAATTCAGTTGTAGTTGCGATAGATGAAAAGATGATTGTTGCCGCAAACGGCGACGATCTTCTATTACCAGCTGTCGACATTGGGTAAGTCGGCGCGCGGGGCTGTTATGAGATAGGTTGTCGTGTGCTCTTTCAATATCATGATTTATTTTCGTTAAAATTTGCCTGATAGTAGCCACGAGTTGATTTTGTAGAGCCGCTCTATGCATTTCATAGCGGTCAAGTCGCTGAGTTGGATGCACTAGCTTTGCACAGATGTAATCGACTTGCTGGCGTAACTGGTCTAGGTGCCTTTCCGCATTACGCACTATACGTTGTTGTAGGTATCTGAGATCTCGCGCAAGCTCGTTGACAGGAGGGGAAACCGATTCAGCTGCGGCGGTGGGCGTCGCGGCGCGTTGATCTGCAACCATGTCGGCAATGGTGAGGTCGGTTTCATGCCCAATGCCGGTGACAACCGGAATAGGGCAGGCAAAAATAGCCCTTGCTACGGACTCATCGTTAAAAGCCTGCAGGTCTTCGAGGGAGCCACCACCTCGCGCCAGTATAATCACGTCAACTTCTGCTCGCTGAGTACTTATCGTAAACATGTCGCAAATTGATTTAACTGCCTCTTCACCTTGTACCATACAGGGATAGACAATTAGACGTGCAAGTGGATAACGTCGTTTGAGCGTGATCCTGACGTCGTGTAGGGCGGCACCTGAAATTGAAGTGATAACACCTACCGTGAGCGGAAAATGAGGAAGATCCTGCTTTAGTTTGGCATCGAACAATCCCTCATTCAATAGCTTTTTCTTAAGTGCCTCGAACGCGCGCCGTAATGCGCCTTCACCGGCAGGTTCAAGATGACTGACGATCAATTGAAGATCGCCACGGTTTTCATATACCGATATCTGACCCCGAATCAGGACCTGCATACCTTCTTTGGGTGTATCGGATCCGGCTCTTCGATTGCGAAAGAATGCGCAACGAACTACCGCGTTGGCTTCTTTAAGAGAGAAATAGAGATGTCCAGATGCCGGCGTCGCCAGGTTGGATATTTCCCCCTCAACCCAAACCTTTCTATAGCTGGACTCAAGCAGATTTCGAAGCTCACTTACAAGTTCTCCAACTGAGTAGATATCTGAGGACTGCGGCAACTTGACTTCCTTCAGAGGGATTTACTGCGGGTAGTAGGGGGAGGCGTTGGACTGGGCTTTCGTCTGTTCTAGTCCTAATCTGGCAAAACGCGAGACTATTCGAGCTAACCGAATTGCTTCGGCTTCGTCACCATCTTGATGTGCTTGTTGGGCTCGTGTAAGGATCTCTCCTAATGTGACCGGATTATGGTGCACGGTTTCCTCCCTAACCATCCATTCTGCATTGAGGCTCCTTGCCTGGTCGAGATCAGCCTGTGCTTGCAGGATGGCAAGGTTTTGTTCGATTTCACCGAGCTGGCCCCCGTCCGTGTCCGATGAGGGGGTTGGCTGGCTGGCGCATCCAGCGATGGTTAGCGCAATGGCCATAGAGGCAAGATTTTTGTGGCCAAAAAACATCGTAGTTGTGGAAGATGAAAGCAAGCAATACGGCGATTTTATCGCCAAATGAGCCTCACTGGGTAACCGAACTCCGAGGCTTCTCGGATATTGGCTTCGGGACCCATAAATTTGTTTTTTATCCCTTTGTTTTCATGATAGAATCCGCGCCCTTGAAAAACGGCTTGATTGCTCTTCGGAGACACATAACTCATGGTAACTATTCGTTTGGCTCGTGGCGGATCCAAGAAACGACCTTTTTATTCAATCGTGGTAGCTGACCAGCGCCGCTCTAGCCGTGGTCGATTTATCGAACGCGTCGGCTTTTTTAATCCGGTGGCTGCCGGTAAAGACCAGAGTCTCAATCTTGACACAGTTAGATATGATCACTGGGTTGGACAGGGTGCGAGGCCAACTGACCGGGCCGCGGAGCTTTACAAGCGAGCCAAAGCGGAATCAGCCAGCGCCGCCAGTGCTGACTGATCGAGGGTATAGCGAGGCTGGTAAACGGTCTGCTTGAATTAGTTGGTAGGTGAATAACAGCGCAGATTGAACCTTCACGCCTATAGTTCACCTGAGAAGTACATAGTCCTGGGGGAGATTACAGGACATTATGGAATCAAGGGCTGGGTAAAGGTTAAATCTTATACCCGTCCTTTTCAACAGATTTTCGAGTACCCCGATTGGTATTTATCCTTAGATAAGACGAATCGGAAGCGAAAAGGCTGGGGATTAAACTCTCGATTAGGTCCGTTCAACCTTAAGTCTGGAAAAAAAATAGGCAAAAACTTAGTTGCATGGCTCTCGGGGGTTGATTCGCGAGAGGCTGCTGAGAGCCTGATTGGGAAATCAATTGAGATTCCAGAGGCTTGGTTGCCGGCCCCTGATAATGGGGAATATTACTGGTCCCAGTTGATCGGGCTAAAGGTGACTAATGTTGCAGGAGCCGATCTCGGACAGGTTGATCATCTGTTGGAAACCGGAGCGAATGACGTATTGGTCGTTTCGGATTTCGACCAGAACGATAATAGCATCGAACGATTATTGCCCTGGTCCGAGCAGGTTGTGTTAGACGTTGATCTTGAACAGGGGACCATAATGGTTGACTGGGATGCAGACTTTTAACTGAGACTGGCTTTATACGGGTGAGCGGAAGTAGCATGCAGATCGATGTCATTACACTCTTCCCGCAAATGTTTGATGCGCTGCGGGAATTTGGCATTACGAGGGTGGCGCTGGAAAAACGTTTAGTGAGCGTGGGATGTTACAATCCGCGTGACTACAGCGATGACAATTACCGTACAGTGGACGATCGGCCCTATGGTGGTGGTCCGGGGATGGTGATGATGTCAGAACCTCTGGCAAAGTGCATTGATGCGATGCGGGAACAGAATTCTGGTCCCTTGATCTGTCTCTCGCCCCAGGGTGAGAAACTTGATCAGAGACTGGTAGTTGAGCTGGCGCAGTGGCCCAGTTTAGCGCTGTTATGCGGTCGCTATGAGGGCATTGACGAAAGAATATTGGACTCTCGCGTGGATCGGGAAATTTCCATCGGAGACTACGTTGTGGCTGGAGGCGAATTTCCTGCCATGGTGGTCGTCGAAGCAATTGCACGACTGGTGCCAGGTGTGCTCGGAAACGCGAGTTCAGCTGCCGAGGACTCGTTTGCCGATGGCTTGTTGGATTGTCCGCACTATACTCGACCTGAGGTTTTTGAAGGAGGCGAAGTGCCTTCAGTATTGTTGAGCGGTAACCATGAGAGGATTGCTCATTGGAGACTGAAACAATCGCTTGGAAGAACTTGGACGCGACGACCGGATCTGATCCGTGGTCGTCGACTTGATGAAGTAGAACAGAGATTATTGAAAGAGTTTCAACTGGAGCAACACGATGACTAACATAATTCAACAACTTGAAGCAGAGCAAATCAAAGAGAATGTCCCTGAGTTTAGCCCTGGGGATACTGTCAAAGTGCAGGTACGAGTTAAGGAAGGGGAGCGCGAGCGCCTTCAATCCTATGAGGGCGTGGTGATCGCCAAGAAAAATCGAGGATTGAATTCATCCTTCACTGTACGTAAGAGTTCAGGCGGGGAAGGGGTGGAGCGCGTGTTTCAGACGCATAGTCCACTGATTGCGGATATTCAGGTTGTTAGACGAGGCGATGTGCGGCGGGCCAAATTATATTATTTGCGGGAGCTGACTGGAAAGGCGGCAAGGATTAAAGAAAAGATCCGAAGGTAAGCGAAGAAAACATATTGTACTGGTAATGAAGGTTTTACCCACACTCAGAACGGGCCAATTGCTGGCCCGTTTTTTGGTTGTATATGGAGTAATTGTGATTACTCTGGCGCTGCTTGCTCCGCAAAAGTCGATAGCACAGAGTCAGGGTTTAATTCAGGAGGTTCCGGCATCAGTTGAGTTGCTCAGGGTGCGTACATTAATTCGCGCTAATGTGCTGGATCTGGCTGAACGAGTTATGGAACAACAGGGACCGCCGTTATTGCCGAATGGGGTGTGGCTTAACTGGGAGCGGCAGCTGTGGGCCCTATATCGTGCAAAGGGTAGTTGGCGAAAACTGTACGATCGAGTGCAATCAATACCACCAGCCTTCCCAATATCCGTGCAGCTTGAGGCTGATATGGAGGCGGTCACGGCACTTATTGCGTTAGGTGATGGAAAACGGGCTCGACGTCAGTTGAGGAAACAGCTTTTGTCAGGAGCAATTTCCGAACGTGACAAAATTAAACTTCGGCAACAGGTTATAGAGAGCTATCTGGCGGATGACATGCTTGTCGAAGCCAACGCTGGTGCGACTGCATTTCAACAAGATTATCGCACGCAGGATAGTGACTGGTTGATACTTGGTGCCAGAATTGCACTGCAGTCTGGTGATCCTGATCGAGCGGTAAATCTTCTGGCCCCGCTGGATGAACCCAAGGCAAGATTGCTTCGATCCTATGCGCGGCTAAAAAACGAATCGATGCAGCCGCGACAAGTGCTGGAGAATGGCGCGCGCTTCAGGGAGCAGGAAGAGTACCGTAATCTCGTTAAACCAATATTGGGTGTTATGGTAGAAGCGGCCAGCCAGGCCGGCTCGAGAATCGAAATGTCGAATCTGCTGGAGCAATATTTACTGGCCCAGGATGCCCCAGATCATTCATTAAATCGGTCAGTACCGTCCTTTATGACAGACGACCTCGTGAGAATTTACAGTGAAATTGCCAGACAAGAAGCAAATCGTGCTGGTTATCTTGGAGGCGAAGAAGACGGATGGGATAAATTTGCTCGGCTGATTCCGATTCGGCAGACCGACACCAGAAGTGCAGTTTGGGCCTACATCGCACTGCGAGCAGATAATTCTCTGGCACGCCAAGTCGCTATAGATAATTATGTAAATACACTAATTGATGCGGATCGAACGGCGCTGATCCATCACTTGTTTGGCGACGATAAACCATTAGGTAAATTACTATTGACCCCGATTACGGCCCTTCGGTTATCCAATCTTGCGATCGAACAGGGTGACGTGCAGTTAGCGGCAGACGCCAATGCTAATGTTTCTGGGCCGCCGCCGGGAATGGCTTACGATGAATGGCTAATTTACACAGGTCGAATTGCGATTATTGCTGGGCGCTATCAGGAGGGCGCATCTCAGCTTGAGAAATGGATAACCTCAAATCAACGCTTGACTCCGGAGCAGACCGACAAGGTTCTGCAGGCGATATTTGACTTGCAAACTGTTGATCAGCATGAGCTGGCGATTCCATTATTGGAACAGGTCAACCGCAGGTCGCCTGGTGGAGATTACCCCCGGGAAATCGCATTTTGGATAGCTGAATCATATAGTGCTACCAGGCAACATATCAAAGCCGCTGACTACTTCCTTTATTCCGCGATGCAGAAAAACAATGGATTTGATCAATGGGGCGAATCTGCACGCTACAAGGCCGCAGATGCCTTGATGGAGGGCAACTTGTTCAGTGATGCGAGAAACTTATTTGAAGATTTACTGCAACGCGCTACCGAGGATTCTCGTAAGCACGCTTTACAGCAAAAGCTACAGCAATTGTGGTTGAAGGAATCCAGTCTGAAACCCACGCCGGCAAGTGCCTCACTCAACTAAAATTAGCTCGGAAGACCTGACATTAATTGACGGGTTCTTGGATACTATTTGGCTTGAATCTGGCTTGAGCGAAAACACCATCATCGCATACCGCTCTGATCTCAAACACGTTGCAGCGCATCTGGCAAATCTCAATCAAACGTTTTTCTCAACCGATCGACAGACACTAAGAGACTATTTAGACCAGCGTGGTGCTACAGGCAGTCGGCGCACGGTTTCTCGCAGTCTGTCGACAATCAGGCGCTTATATCGTTATGCTTTAACAGAGGAGTTAATGGACATGGACCCCAGCGCCGATATTGCCGCACCGTCACTGGGTAAAACACTGCCGAAAACCTTATCAGAGACACAAGTCGAGGATTTAATCAGAGCGCCGGATATTCGCACTGATCTCGGTTTAAGAGATCGAGCGATGCTGGAAATGCTATATGCGACTGGTCTTAGGGTAAGCGAGTTGATCTCACTGCGTATGCATGAAATTGATTTAGTTGCTGGAGCATGTAGGGTTTTGGGGAAGGGTCAGAAAGAACGACTGGTGCCACTAGGAGAGGAAGCGCTGGGCTGGATAGAAAGGTATATTTCCGAAGCTCGATATTGCCTGCTTGGGCAGCGAGTAAGTGAAGTAATCTTTGTCACGCGACGCGGGGTCGGGATGAGCCGACAGGCATTCTGGCAAAATATTAAACGCTACGCGCTGGTGGCTGGAATTACTTCCACACTGTCTCCTCATACATTGCGCCATGCCTTCGCAACGCACCTGTTGAATCATGGGGCTGATTTACGCAGCGTGCAGATGCTGCTGGGACATTCAAGCCTTTCCACTACGCAGATTTATACCCATGTCGCCAGAGCGAGACTTCAATCCTTGCATAAAAGTCATCATCCACGAGGATAGATATGATCGAGATTCTAAAAGTTGCGGCTAAAGGTCAGGGATTGATAGAAGTCACTGACGCAATTCGCGCAGTTTTGCAGCCGGTAGATATTACTGCTGGACTTTGTACGATTTTTATCCAGCACACTTCGGCTAGCCTTCTGATACAAGAAAATGCAGATCCAAGTGCCCGTAGAGACCTTGAAAATTGGCTAAATCGCCTGGTCCCTGAAAATGATCTCCTCTATACCCATACGATGGAAGGGGCCGATGACATGCCTGCACATATAAAGTCGATGCTGACACAGTCCTCCTTGTCGGTACCGATTATTGATGGAACACTCGCGCTCGGCACCTGGCAGGGAATTTTTCTTTGGGAACATCGACATGGTGATCACAAAAGAAAAATTATTGTGCATCTGCAAACGTCTTGAATTTGACGTTTCTTTGTCTTGAGCTGGGAGCTGCGAACTGAATTTTAATCTTATTGGAGATCGAGCCGCCAATTTTTTTCTACGTTGCTTAAAAAGATCCTGAATCAGGCACAGGATGACGTGGGATTGGAAAAGAAATGTAATCGTGAGAAAAGCCTGATTTGGAATTTATGGGCCCACACTTATGGCTCACTTTTAGATTTTGCGCGAATACGCCTTATTAGCCATCTCGCAACTCGAAGCGGGTGGTGCAACAGTTTTGTTGATAAGAGGGAGCTATTCGGAGGCACGTTGTAGTATCCGTGCAGCCACCAATCCGGCGCTTGCATCAACTTTTGAACGCGTGACAGCAGTTTTTTTTCATTGGCAATAATTTGTGACATTGGTGTGAATCCGTATCCGACTCCACGGGGCGGAGGGGCGGTCGGCGGTGCAACCCAGTCACGCAGGTTTCTTGGCAGGGGGGAAACGAAATGCAGCAGGGAGAACATATTCGTTACGAATGGATATTGAGAATCGATTGAATCGATATCTAGTTCATCACGATAGCGCGCAGCATAACCATAGAGATCAGCAATAGCCCCGAGCTTTATTTCTTCGATTGGCTCGAGAGTGTGGTGACATAGATGTCTCAACATGTCTATATGTCCTAGTGTCCAACACTGGATACCTTCAATTTCAAAATCGACTAACGGGCTACTAAGGCTGTCCAATCGAATTGACTCGGTTACGTCACCCGATAATGCGTCTTTATGGATTTCGACATGAATGGAAATACCGTCAAGAGAGCGGGAAGCTATTGGTAAATGATGGTGTTCAGATAAATATCCCGTCTTTTGTTGTTCCGCAAAATATCCTATATCGCGCAAGCATTGTTGTGCATGCTGCGCCTGGTCGGCATGTACTAATACATCGATATCGCTCATTGGACGTAGTTCCGGGGATGGGTATAAAACATGAATCAGGGCGGCGCCCTTCAGTAATGCGGACTCGATTTGGTGTCGTGACAGGACATCCACGATTTCTTGCATCGCTTTTATACGCGCCTGATTGGCTCGGCGATGCCGGACCCGGAGGGATAGTAACTGCTGTCGAGCGATGTCAGGTATCTCGATCCCGAGGCTTTGCAGATGACTGTGTAAAAGATTAGATAGTCCATGTTTTTCTGCACACGAAATTAGATCTTGCCAGTTCCCCAGGTCCGACACTAGATCGCGAATTGCTGTGCAGGCATCGTGGTCCGGTTCGATTACCGCACATCGCCTGAGGAGGGCAATCTGAGGGCTGGGAACAGGATCTACGTTCACTGCGGAAAAATACTGTAAGAGTCAGAACGCAACCTTGGCAAAACAATCCCAGAGATCGTCAAAATGCTGATAATGCAATCGGTACCCCGGAATGCTCCTCACCAACTGGGTGACACTACGAAATCCATGCCCCGGAAGATTGCGTGCAATTACATTGCTGCGCATCAGTTCAAGCCCTGCTTCAGCTCCCGAAATGCGTTGAATCCCAGGTTGGGAGTTGGCCGTATAGTGCGGGAAAACAATTGCACCGAGCTGTGGGATGTCGGATATGTAGTCTGGATTTATCAAGCGATGGGGAATCATCGTAGCCATATCGCAAGATCGCAACTCAGATCGATGACTGGCAATATCAAAAATCTTTGAAATCGGCTCGATTCCGCCAGTTTTGATATTTAACGGCCTGGTGAAAGCTCTAAGGTGGCCACCTTTCAGATCGATTATTACCAGTTCGTCAGTGTGGTAGTGCCAGCCCTGTGTCAGTAACCATGTGGTAACTGAGCTTTTACCGGAACCACTGTCTGCGGGTAGCAGCATACATCCTCGATCGTTTGAAACCAGCCCGGCGTGAATCGCCATACCTGTATGGTTGTTTTCAATCAGACTGAACAATACTTCGCCCGCGAGGACATTTCCCAAATCATTTAGGTTCTTACCGTTAAACATCTCGCATTGATTGCGAGTGAGTTCCCATTGTGACTCGGCTGACCGGAAGTTAACTCGAAAAACAGCTTGTACTTCGAATTTCTCTTGCTTCTCAAGGTCACCAAATAAGAAATCAAGCAGTGGATCAACCTCGTCCTTTTCGAACTCAATCAAGACGGTATGTCCGTCGAACGTAATCTCGCGGGAATTCACGACATAGGAAACTACTAATCAGGTCTCAGGAAATCTGTTCAAGCTGGATGGCGTCGTTATCTACAAACAGCTGAATTGATTTCGTAACGTCCTGTTCGATACTCTGTTCCGCCTCTGGAAACGCCTGTTTCAGCTGATCCACGATTTGCCGCACATTGCGTTTACCATCACACAGGCGCCAGATCAATGAAGCAGTGGCATTAAGGTAGACAGACCGAGTCGAGGAGGGTGAATACAGTAGAATCTCACCGTCAATTTCTTCTAGTTCGAATCCGTCTGTTGCGCAAGGTATTTTTTCCAGCATACTTGTGTTGAATTCAGATAACAGTTGGACCGAGTCCGCGTTAAAATTAGGGTTCGAATTATAGCCTTTTCGGCCACTTGATGACCGCTAATCCGAGAGCAAATCCAGATATTCCAGATTCAGTCAATGACTGCTGTCAGTGGCTGCGTTCGCAGCCGGGTATAGATAACGACGAGGTAAACCAGGGGCTTCAGGCTGTCGCGATTCTGCAGACATTAGGTATGGATGATCAAGGCTGTGTGGCAGCGCTACTCCATTGCGCTGTTCCGATCGAATTCTTAGATGCCGCTAAACTTACAAAACAGTTTGAGCCACCAATAATCAGTCTTTATCAAGGCGTCTATCAGCTGCAGAAATTATCTTCTTTCTCACGCCTTGGCGACGGCCATGTTGATTCTGAAACCAACGAAGATAATCTACGCAAAATGCTGATTACTATGGTGGATGATGTGCGCGTGGTGTTAATCAAACTGGCAGACCAGCTCAGGTTATTGAGGGGGGCGCGTGACAAGAGTCGCGAGTATCAGAATCATCTCAGCCAGTTGACGCTTGATCTTTTTGCGCCACTGGCAAATCGCTTGGGTATTTGGCAGCTAAAATGGGAAATGGAGGATTTTGCTTTAAGGTACAGTGATCCTGAAGTCTATCGCCAGTTGGCGGCGCAGCTCGATGAAAAACGCGAAGCAAGGGAGCAATATATACAATCACTGATCGACGCCCTGAGATCATCCCTGAACGACATGGGGATCTCTTCAGAAATTTATGGACGCCCCAAACATATCTATAGTATCTGGAAAAAAATGCGACAGAAGGGGCTGTCATTTGAAAATCTATGGGATATTCGCGCGGTCAGGATTGTAGTTGAATCTGTTGCTGAATGTTATTCGGTGCTGGGTGTTGTACATACTTTGTGGCGTCACCTGCCGGGTGAATTTGATGACTATATTGCAACACCAAAAGCAAACGGGTATCGATCCATACACACTGTAGTAATTGGTCCTGAAGACAAAAGTGTCGAGGTTCAGATTCGTACACGAGAAATGCATGAAGAAAATGAGCTCGGTATCGCGGCTCACTGGCGCTATAAGGAGCGTCGTCACGAGGAAGAAAGTATCGATAGTAAAGTGCTTTGGTTGCGACAACTTCTTGAGTGGAAGCAAGAACTTTCAGATACCGATTCACTCGCCGAAGCGTTTAGAGAGAGGGTTGAAAATCGCCGGGTATACGTATTTACTCCTAAGGGTACCGTGATTGATTTGCCTGAGGGTGCAACCCCTATTGATTTTGCCTACGCAATTCACACCGAAGTAGGCCATTCAACACGTGGTGCGCGGGTAAACGGTAAGATGGTGCCGCTCGGTTATCACCTTAAAACCGGTGACCAGGTTCAGATTCAGACCGTTAAATCGGCCGCGCCGAGCCGAGATTGGTTACGTCCGGACCTCGAGTATATTAGAACGCAACGCGCTCGCACGCGCATTCAGCAATGGTTTAAACACAAGGACTATGACCATAATCTTGCTGAAGGACGCAGCATGCTGGAACGAGAATTAGGTAGACTCGGCCTTGAAGACCTCGGTTATGACCGAGTTGCTGAACATACACCGTTTGCCAGAACGGAGGATTTACTCGCCGCACTGGGTGCCGGGGATTACAAATTATCTAGAGCTTTGCTTCCGTTCAAGCGTGAGTTGGAACGCCGAACTGAACCCGTTATCGAAGAGAGGCGCAGCAAGCCGGCAGCACGCAGCAATGCACTCCGGGTAAATGGCGTCGGTAATCTCCTTACAACTATGGCTCGTTGCTGTCAGCCAGTGCCTGGAGATCATATAGTCGGGTACATTACAGCTGGTCGTGGAGTTACGATTCATAATCAGCGTTGTCGAAACATCCAGGATTTACCGAAGAATTCCCAGAATCGACTCATTGAGGTAGAGTGGGGCGGAGATGCGGCTGCAGCTTATCCAGTTGAAGTGCTCCTGTCCGCGTATCATCGGAGCGGTATATTGCATGATATCACCCAGGTGTTGAAGGACTCTAAGATAGATCTGCTTAAGGTCAATATGGAAACTGATAGTGAAAACATCGCACGGGTAACTCTGCGGCTGGAAGTTTCAGGGATTAAAACTCTCAGTCGAGCACTGGGGCAGTTGTCAAAAATTCAAAATGTTCTCGATGTAAAACGTGTAACCAACTAACTGAAAAAATGAGCAAAATTAAACTGGCAAGTAGGCTGTCCAAAGTACGTGTTTCTCCCACAGTAGCCATATCCAACCGAGCAAAGGAATTGAAGGCAGCGGGACGGGACATCATCCCGTTATCCGCAGGTGAACCGGACTTTGATACACCAAGCAATGTCCAGAGGGCTGCCCGAGCAGCCATAGACAGAGGCGAAACGCATTACACTATGGCTGAAGGAATTATTGATCTTCGGCAGGCTGTATGTAACAAGTTTAAACGCGATAACCTACTTGATTATAAGCCTGAGGAAATTATTGTTGGGGCCGGCGCCAAGCAGGTGATCTTTAATGCAATGATGGCAACTCTCGAGCCAGGTGATGAAGTAATTATTCAGGCGCCTTACTGGGTCAGCTACCCCGATATCGTCTTGCTTTTTGACGCTAGTCCGGTGATTGTCGAATCGACGGAAGATAACGGTTTTCTCATGACAACCTCTCAACTGGAGGCTGCGATCACGCCACGAACGCGCTGGTTGTTTATTAATTCACCCTCTAACCCAACCGGCGCAGTTTATTCAGAAAATGACTTTAAGGCTCTAGGTGAAGTGTTGCGATCCTATCCTGATGTCTGGGTAATGTCGGACGACATATACGAATCTATTGTGTTTGAAGGTGCTCGCTTTACAAGTTTTGCGCAAGCTGTTCCGGAGCTAAAGGATCGAACACTCACGGTTAATGGCCTGTCTAAATCCCATGCTATGACCGGATGGCGCGTTGGGTACGGAGCTGGTGATAAAGATTTGATAAAGGCGATGACAAAGATTCAGGGGCAATCTACTTTACACCCTTGTTCAATTACCCAATGGGCTGCGGTAGAGGCTCTTGAAGGGCCTCAAGATATTCTTAGTGAAATGGTGGCAACGTTTGACCGTCGGAGAGCTTCGACTATGGCCAGTTTAAATGCTATCGATGGTCTTCACTGCTTTGCCCCGCGTGGTGCTTTTTATCTTTTCGTATCAATACAAGACCACCTTGGCAGGTCCAGCAGCTCTGGTGCTGTGCTTGACAGTGATGTTGACTGGGTCATGGCGCTGATGGAGGAGCAGGGCGTATCTGTAGTGCCTGGCTCTGCCTTTGGGACCGATGGGTACTTTCGTCTGTCTTTCGCGGCCGCAGATGATGATCTGGCCCAGGCCTGCGAGCGCATTGCGCGTTTTGGAGAAAACCTGAAATAGAACTCTAGAAAAGTCGTCGGCAGGAACGCATCCGAGCATTGCCGCCAGAGTCTTGCGCCTCTCAGGACGCTCTTCTTTCGCCCTGTATCTTTTTATACCTCGATATCAGAATAGAAACGCTGTTGCGCATTCGATCGAAGTTTTTAGCCAAGTCCTCTATCTCATCATTAGACTGAATACTGATCGCTCTTGAGGTGTCGCCTTTGGCTACTCGTTCAGCGGATTCCTGCAATTGGTTGAGCGGATTGATAATCCCGCGCGCCAGCATATTTGCCATCGCCACGGCTATCAGTGCAATCACGCCAATTGATATGCCTATTACCAACAGTGTACTTTTTCGAGAGTCTGCAAGATTTGCTTGCACTTCGCTTAGATTGCGAATGGGTGCCAAGGCGACTTCAGTCGGCTGCTGCACCAAAACCAACCAATCAAATCCGCTGAACCCCTGAACGACGTTTCCATACAGATCGGCGCCTGCGGAATGCGCATAACCCAATACGTTTTGATCGCCAATAGTATAACCGCTCCCTGTTTCCTGCAGTGCATTGATAATAGACGAATCACTGACAGTGTTGAGATTGGCGCTGTCATTCATGATCCGGTCTTCATCGTGCCTCGTTGCCGTTTCAGCGAGCAGTAAGCCTCGGTTGTTGGCAACCGTAACATTGCCTCCGGATACTTCGTTAGCACGGCGGTCCGCAACTTCCTGAATCAGGCTTACTCCCAGTACGGATTTCATGACGCCAAGCCGTTTGCCGGTTAGATCGTCATCAATTCGAACCGAGATGTCGATAGACCAGATGCCAGCTGACGCATCAAACTCTACCTGCCCGACCGAGATTCCATTACCCATGGCGGTCCTCCACCATCCTTCATCGCTCTGCACGAAATCTGAAGTTGGATTTGTCAGCGCTACATTAAACCCGAACTCATCGGTGATAAATACCTCACCAAAGTGCAGTGAATTAGCGATCTGGGTTCTCAAGTATTTATCCGTTACAGGATATAGATTGAGGCTCTTTTGTGTCTCGAACTGGGCTTCAACTTCATCAATGGATAGATCAGGTAAACCGCGCTCGTTATGGACTGCGGCCGCCTCTCGCGCGGCGCTGATTACTGCCGGCGCCGATGCCCATGTCACTGCATCTGAGATTCGCTCGAGCATAAATCCATCGAGCTGTTGCACAACTCGGTTCGCTGTCGCACTCAAGTTGGCCCCGACCACCTTATCAAGAAGTTCAGACCGGCTTTCTTCCAGTCCCTGATCCGCTTCCTGGATTAAGCGTGATAAGCCTAAATAGGCGAGAATGCCGATCAGCACGATAGGCAAGATTCCGAGAACCAATGCGCGATTAGTAATCTTACCGCGCAGACTATTGAAATAAGACCGTTTTGCCATAGCAACTCCCCCGAAACCTAAGGCGTTTTTATTATTATTTTAGTGAAAAGTAACGAGTAATGGCTCCTGCTAGAATTTATTGTATCAGTGCCGCCAGAACCCCTGAATGTCTAGATACCACGGATGTAATTCAGTTGCAAATCCTTTGTAAGCCGTAAAGCACCTGAAATTGCCAAAGTTTTGCCCTAACCTGAGTGAAAAACGTAATTAATCCTTATAATTCCAGGATGCATGGTAATCATTCTCAACCAGTGTTCTATATCCCTCACGGTGGCGGGCCTTGTTTTTTTATGGAGTGGAATTGGGGGCCCGCGGATACCTGGAATTCCATGGCAGACTGGTTGTCATCCGTTGCCGAGACATTGCCGCAAAGGCCGCGCGCGATACTGGTTGTTTCCGCACATTGGGAGTCCCCCATACTTACCGTCACCGCCAAGGATAGGCCCTCATTAATTTATGACTACTATGGATTTCCGCCTCACACTTATAAGCTGCAGTACCCGGTGCGCGGCGATTCGGTATTAGCGGAATCAATTCGCGACTTTTTGCTCGATCGTGGTTTGGATGTTGTGCAGGACCAGGAAAGAGGGTTAGACCATGGGGTGTTTATTCCATTTAAGTTGATTTATCCTGATGCAGATGTACCGATTGTTCAACTGTCCCTGTTATCTGGGCTTGATCCTGCAACACACCTCGCTATTGGCGAAGCACTCTCGCCGTTGCGTGAAGATCGGGTGCTGATAGTTGGCAGTGGCCTCAGCAGTCACAATCTTTCGCTAATGATGGATCCCGAAGCGGAACTTTCGGGATCTGAGGAATTTAATGATTGGATGGTCAAAGCGTGTGCTGAACCATGCAGAGAGAGAAGTCAAAGCCTGATCAACTGGCTTGCAGCACCTGCGGCTCGCGAAGTCCATCCTCGTGAGGAACACCTGTTACCCTTGATGGTCGCATCGGGAGCTGGGAGAGATGACCGCGGTCATTGTGTCTTCCGGGACCAGGTCATGGGTGCCGCCGCTGTTGCAATCCGCTTCGGATAAAAAACCTAACTCAGGTCATAAGAATATGAGTTTTACCAGCGTCCCAGAGCGGGAATTCAGGTTACAGCGCAGTGTCCTGTCCGTGCCCGCAATTAATCCTAAACTGTTTGAGAAAGCACTCAACAGCGATGCCGATTACGTCATGCTGGATTGTGAAGATTCGGTCTCTCCAGCGGACAAGCCTCAGGCGCGCAATAATGTGATTGCGGCGTTAAGGGAAATTGACTGGGAAGCCAGAGGTAAAAATCTGATGGTGCGGATTAACGGTCTCGACACCCATTTTTCTTACCGCGACGTTGTAGACATCGTAGAGCAGGGGGGTACTGCTATCCGAAGTGTGATGTTGCCCAAGGCGGGATGCGCAAGTGACATCTACGTTTTAGATTGCCTGCTTTCGCAAATTGAAACTGCAATTGGTATGAGCAATCGCATTGCCATTGAAGCAATGATTGAATCTGCATTGGGAGCGATCAACGTGAAAGAGATTGCAGCGTCGAGTGATCGTTTACAGGCTCTTCATTTCGGGGCTGGGGATTTTGCCGCGAGCTGTGGTGCCCGAACGGTTAATATTGGTGGACTCAATCCTGATTTTCCAGGCGATCTTTGGCATCCTGTGCTACAAGATATTGTGGTGGCGTGCCGAGCAAATGGACTGCGACCAGTTGACAGCGCGTTTGGAGATTATCAGGATCGTGATGGATATCTGGCCTCAGTAAAACGCGCTGCGGCACTTGGATATAGCGGTAAATGGGCCATACATCCGTCACAAATTGAATTGGCAAATGAGGTGATGACACCGTCTAAGGGGGAGGTTGAACATGCACAGAGGGTGTTGCAGGCAATGCGGGAAGCACAAAATGAAGGACGTGGTGCCGCAACCCTTGCGGGTAAAATGATCGATATAGCCTCGATTCGAATGGCGCAGAATATTGTCCAACTCGATCAGGCAATCAAAAAAACCAAAATCCTTTAGCGTTTTTTTGCTGTATCTTCCGACGCCGATCTCGGCGCCATTGATTCAATAACTGTCAAACCTAATGCTGTGACTGGGGTGTAAATGTCATGATAAACAATTAAGATAAGTTCTATACCTGCCGACGACTAGTTTGGGTACTTCTATTAGAGCGATTTTATTATGACTATTCGAGCATTTTATAAATTGCCGAAAAGTCCAGATCGCCATGCTCATCATCACTGAATTGCTGGTACAAACCGGCTGCGATCGGTGCCATGTCGAGCTCAAGGCCTCGTTGTTGTGCCGCATTAAGCGCCAGACGCATATCTTTTAGCATTAAATCTGTTGAAAACCCGGGGCGATAATCATTATTTGAAGGTGAAACTTCGACTATCCCTGGTACGGGACAAAATGCGGTGAGCGAGAAACAATTACCAGATGAACTGGAAGCTACCTCATAAAGCTTTTCATTGCTAAGCCCAACTCTTCGTGCAAGATGGAAACCTTCTACTACTGAAGCCATTTGAATGCCGAGCATCATGTTGTTGCACATTTTGGCGGCTTGCCCCATACCAGAATCACCACAGTGAACGACTCTGTTGCCCATCGCCGAGAGCGCGGGAGAAGCCATGCGTAGTGCATGTTCACTTCCACCCACCATAAAAGTGAGCGTACCGGCAGCGGCGCCAGCGGTGCCTCCTGACACCGGGGCGTCAATCATCAAGAATCCCTTATCCTTGGCAGCGGCATGCACAGTATGGGCGTCACTAATATCTATGGTAGAGCTGTCGACGAGTATGCTTCCTGCAGCCGCATGCTCCATCGCCTGTTTAAAGAAAACTTCCTTGACTTCAACCCCTGTGGGCAACATGGTCAGAATCATATCTGCGTCAACGACAGCACTACGATGATCCTCAGCGGCAACAATACCGTGGGCCTTAAGCGGCTCCATCTTTTCCGGAACAATATCAAACGCCATTACATGGTGTCCCGCCTTGGCTAGATTAATAGACATCGGTGCACCCATGTTCCCGGTTCCTATCACTGCGATATTCAACATTCTACGTGCCTGTGGTGTATGTAAATTGTGAAGCCCCGATCTTGTTATTAATGCGATTCGTCATGATAATAGCATCGT
This sequence comes from uncultured Gammaproteobacteria bacterium, assembly GCA_947259885.1. Lineage (GTDB taxonomy): Bacteria > Pseudomonadota > Gammaproteobacteria > Arenicellales > Poriferihabitantaceae > VYFG01. Next base: position 18,445 of record CAMYNW010000016.1, on the reverse strand, counting down.
AATTTGCAGCCGTCGTGTGTACTGTTCCCATGAATCAAATTGAATATGGCCGAGTCCATGAAGGGGCAGACCGAACCATTGGGTTCTACCTGGTTGATTCGTTCAATATGCTGCCATTTATCTCAGCGCTTGAACCCTTACGGATTGCAAACCGTCTGTCTAAAAAGCCACTATATCAATGGCGAATAATTAGCGATGACGGACAGCAGGTTACTTCCTCTAGTGGCATGATCCAGACAGCAGATATGTCGATAACTGTGGCCCAGGAGTTTTCAATGCTGGTGGTGTCGGGTCCGTTTTATCCAGAAAAATTCGTAAATGAAGCAGTCATAAAGTGGTTGCACGATGTTGGTGAAACTGACACGGTTATCGCTGGACTCGAAACCGGCTGTCACCTGCTGGCACAAGCGGGCTTACTTGAGGGGCTGCAGTGCACCACACATTGGGAGAATATGGGGGATTTTAAAGAGACCTGGCCTGACTATAGGGTCACTTCGGACGTCTATGAGGTCGATCAGCGGCGATTGACCTGCTCGGGAGGTGCGGCCTCTATGGATATGATGCTCTATGTCATTGAGCAGCATCATGGACATGAATTGGCGGCATCGATAGCTGATAGCATGATTCATCCGCACATTCGCCATGCGGGGGAGCCCCAGCGAATGGACATTAAGTCACGTACCGGTGTTACCCACCCTGATCTCATCGAATGTATTGAATTGATCGAGGCAAATATTGAGCAGCCACTTACACCAGCAGAGCTCGCGGATCTTGTCGGCATTTCCAAACGGCAACTTGAACGGCTGTTTCGTCGTTATCTAAATACCACACCGGCGAGATACTATTTAACCCTTCGACTGGAAACAGCCCGTCGCATGTTAGAGAAAAGCTCGATGAAAATTATCGATGTGGCGGTGGCCTGTGGCTTCAAATCTGCCGGCCATTTCAGCAGTCGCTACTACTCGAGCTTCGGGGTCACGCCCAGAGATAGCAGAAAAGCCTGATTGTTTAATATCTGCTTTTAAAAATTGAACGAAGGCGCGAAACAATCATTTGCAGTCGTAAATCCTGAGACTTGATAAGTCCAATTTCTTAATACTTGCCGAAATACAACCTCTAATTATGGCAACCTAACATATGGCAAGTCGAAGAGCCGGGGGCAGGGTAGCGCGTAAAGCGTTGCGGGCTGCCCCGCTGACGGAAGAAAATAAGCCCGTGCGCCCAGGGATGGAGGGCGGACGATATCTGCCACTTTCGGAAGGGGATATTGCGCGCATTCAAGAGACAATTTTCGAACTGCTTGAAAACGTCGGGTTTTCCAGATCGATACCCAGTTGCATTGAGTACGTCACCCAGGCGGGCGGTGTGTTTGAGGACGGACGGTTAAAGTTTCCACGTAGCCTGGTTGAAGATACCATCGCCAATGCGGCGAGAGACATTACGCTATACGCGCAGGACCCGGTTCACGATATGCACCTCAGTAATTATAAAGTGCATTTTGGTACTGCGGGTGCAGCGGTACATGTGGTTGATGAGTGGAAGACTCATGACGCGTATCCAGGAAAAGGGATGTACCGTGAGTCGACAGCCCTGGATTTATACGATGCTGCGAGACTGGTCGATAAGCTTGAGCATATTCACTTCTTTCAGCGTTGTATGGTGGCGAGAGATATTGAGGATCCGAGGGCCATGGATCTCAACACAACTTATGCATCGGTCATGGGTACTGCTAAGCATTGTGGCGTCAGTTATGTAGATCCGGAGCACGCGCAGGAAGGTCTTAATTTGCTGTATGAAATTGCCGGTGGTGAAGCGAAGTGGCGTGAACGACCGTTTGCCAGTGTCTCCTGTTGTTTCGTTGTGCCGCCAATGCGATTTGCGGAAGATGCATGCAGAGTAATGGAGGTATGTATCAAAGGTGGTATGCCAGTGTTGTTGCTTGCTGCCGGTCAGGCCGGGGCGACCAGCCCGGCATCCCTGGCGGGAGCGGTGGTGCAGGAGTGGGCCGAAGTTCTGGGCGCATTGGTTTACGCTAACGCGATCGTACCAGGGCATCCATGTATCGCCGGTCCGTGGCCATTTGTGTCCGATCTGCGGACAGGTGCTATGAGTGGCGGCAGTGGAGAACAAGCGGTGCTCATGGCAGCCTGTGGTCAGATGGGCAGATTTTACGATTTGCCCACAGGGATTGCTGCGGGAATGGCGGATTCAAAAGTACCCGACGCTCAGTCCGGTTATGAAAAGGGATATACCCTGTCTCTGGCCGGACACTCTGGTGCCAATTTAATTTATGAGTCCGCCGGTATGCAGGCGAGTTTGCTGGGTTTCAGTTTCGAAGGCTGCACCATTGATAATGATATGCTTGGCGCGATTAATCGAAGCATCCGCGGAATTGAGACGGATGCCGAGAACCTTGCGTTGGAAACCATCACTGACGTGTGCCTGAATGGGCCAGAGCATTTTCTAGGTCATGATGCGACCCTGTCCAGAATGCAAAAAGACTATGTTTATCCTGATCTGGGTGATCGGCTGACGCCTGCTGAGTGGATGGAGTTGGGCGCCAATAAAATCGAAGTGAGGTCGCGGCAGAAAACCATGGAAATACTGGCAACCCATTTTCCTGCGCATATTTCAGATGAGATGGATCAGCGTATCAGGGAGCAGTTCAAAATTCTTATTCCACGTGAAAAAATGCGTGTAACTAATTAATATATAGATATAAAGTATGACTGAATTAAAACTCCCAACTGAAGCAAGGGTTGTAATTGTTGGCGGTGGAATTATGGGCGCCAGCCTGCTTTATCACCTTGCTGAAGAAGGCTGGACAGACTGTTTGCTGATCGAAAAGGGTGAATTAACGTCAGGCTCTACCTGGCATGCGGCGGGTCAGTGCCCAAGTTTTATCGCTGACTACAATATGGCAAAGATTCACGATTATGGTGTCAATCTTTACCCCAAGCTGGAACAAATGACGGGTCAGTATGTCAGTTGGCACGGTTGCGGGGGCATCCGCTTTGCGCTCAAACCAGCCGAGGTAGAGTGGTTCGAGCGTGTTGCAAGTGTGGGAAAACTGATCGGATTTGAATGTGAGATCGTCGATCCGGCCAAGATCAAAGATTTGGTGCCTTATGCCAATATCGATGGGGTTCTGGCGGGAGCGTGGACTCTGCACGATGGACATGTGGATCCGGCAGGAGTTTGCAATGCAATGGCCAAGGGCGCTCGGCAGTTCGGAGCCAGTATTGTGACCCGCAATCGCGTGCTCGATATCAAGCCACGGGTATCAGGGGACTGGGAGGTGATCACCGAGCAGGGGAATGTCATTGCCGAGCATGTGGTCAACGCGGCAGGTTGTTATGCACGTCAGGTCTCGCAGATGGTGGGAACAGATATTCCCATGATCAATATGAAGCATACCTATATCGTTACTGACACAGTACAGACTTTTGTTGAAACCGACGCCGAAATGCCGGTTATCCGTGATCCGTATCCATCTTCTTATTATCGACAGGAGCAAAAGTCAGGGTTGATCGGCATCTATGAAATGGCCAATTCCGAGGAGTGCTGGACCCACCGCGATGGATGGCCGGAATGGGACTCTGAGAATGAATTGTTTGATCCCGACTTTGACAACATCATGCCCTACATTGAACGTGTCATGGAAAGGGTACCGATGTGGGGGGATCTGGGGATAAAGCGTGTTGTTTGCGGCGCTATTCCACACACACCGGATAGCAATCCGTTTCTCGGTCCTGCCACAGGCCTTAAAAACTTCTGGCATTGCAACGGTGCTTCCATAGGAATTGCCGCTGGCGCGGGATCAGGCAAATACCTGTCCCAATGGATGATTCATGGCGACGCCGAAATTAATATGGCCGGAGTGGATCCTCGACGATTCAGCGATTTTGCGCCGGGCCAATATACCAAAGCCAAATCACACGAAGATTATGAGCACATGTACAAGCTGCATCTGCCTGGGGAAGAACGTGCAGCGGGGCGAAAACAACGCACTACGCCACTATATGATCGTCTCTTTGATCAAGGCTGTGTTTTTACTGAAGCCAATGGCTGGGAGCGCCCAAAGTGGTTTTCACTCGATGGTCGCGAAGAGGAAATTGGTTTCCGGCATAACAATACTTTCGAAGTTGTCGCGGAAGAATGTCGTGCCGTGCGAGAGCGTGTCGGGGTTCTAGATCTCTCAAGTTTTGCCAAGTATGATGTGGTCGGTACCGGCGCAGAAACACTGCTGAATCGAATCAGTGCCAATAAAATGCCAGGCCGTGAGGGAGGTATTACCCTGACCCACTATTTGTCGCCTGAGGGTCGTTTAAATGGTGAGTCGACCATTACACGGCTCGCAGAAAATTATTACTATGTTCTGTCAGGTGCTAACTGCGAAGAGCGTGATCTCGCCATATTGAACCAGGGAGTTGAGGCTGGGGAAGACGTTTCAATACAAAATATCACGAACGATTGGGGGGTGCTGGTTGTTGCAGGGCCTTGTGGGAGAGACTTGCTCCGTAAGGTCACGGATGCTGATCTGTCCAACGATAGCTTTCGCTGGCTAACGGGTAAAGAGATCACAGTTGCAGGAGTTTCTGTTCGGGCGTTGAGGGTGAACTATGTGGGTGAGCTTGGTTGGGAGCTGCATTGCCCGATGGGTCAGATGTTGTCGCTATACGATTCGATATGGCAGGCAGGAGAGGAGTTTGGTATCGCCAATTTTGGCACCTATGCCGTGAACTCTCTTCGCATGGAAAAAGCCTATAAGGGTTGGGGTGCGGAGCTGACCAATGAAATTACCCCGATCGAAGCCGGGGTGGAGCGATTCTTCAATGAGTCGAAAGAGTCTTTTATTGGCCGCGAGGGGGCCCTTAAGGTGCGTGCTGAAGGGCCGAAGATCAAGATCGTGTATCTTGAAGTCGAGGCGGGTGATAACGATATCGTGGGTGGAGAACCATTGATGGACGGAGAAAAAGTGATTGGCATTACGACTTCCGGCGGTTATGGACACTACACGAGTAAGAGCCTTGGATTTGGCTATGTAGAAACTTCTTATGCAGCGGATGGTAAGCAATTTGAGGTTGAGTTGCTGGGCCAAAAAAGATCGGTAACGGTGCTATCGGAGCCAGTTTGGGACCCAGCTTCAGAGCGTTCGAGAGTCTGATGACTGGAGAATTCTCGAACCAGTCAAAATCTAGTGGCCTGAGTTTCTCTGAAGGAGACTCCTGTTGGCTCAATCATGAGGATCTGCCATGGCAGGAGAGTGGTAGTGAGGGTTTCTGGATCAAACCACTGTTTGAAGATAAGCAGCGAAGCCTCAGAACCTGGTTGATGAAGGTTGATCCAGGCGCCTACTCTCCGATGCATGCACACGAAGAGCTCGAGCAGGTGTATGTGATCCAGGGATCGTTCTACGATCAGGACAGGGTCTATCAGGCAGGGGAATACATTCTGCGTGCCCCGGGCGCGATGCATAGCGCAGGGAGTGAAGAGGGAGCAATGGTGATGTTGTTCTACAGCCCGGTGAATCAGCAGTTAGAGTAAGCGTTTAGAGGTAACCTTGGCGACTCGGAACCAATTGTTTTCTCAGCCCAACAGTGTTTAGTTACACTTGCTTCAGTTCAACCACGTACCCGGGGTGCCGAATGCAGATAATTCGGGATTATCTGGAAAATAAAGTTAGGAAGACTTTCTCGTAGCTGGTGCCGCCGGCGACAGGTTTAATGCCTCTCCCAGACATCTGAACTTCTCTAGCATCTCGATATGCTTATTTAATTCAGCAATCTGAACATAACTAAAGGCATGGACTGTGAAGTTAATGTCCATTTTTCCACGGAATGTTTATTGGAGCTATTTTGTTGCTTATGTTAGGATTCTAACCTCATGAAGGGTAAGCATGGATATGCTGAATATCATAATGAATTGCCTGGATATAAACTCATAGACACACAGGATTATTACCAAATGAAACCAGTAAATTTACTTGCCGCAGGATCTATTTTATTTTCAGTTTTCGTATCTCCGGCTTTTGCGGATGATGATAGTGGGTGGTTCCTGGGCGCATCTGTCAATCGCCTGAGCGCCGATCAGAAATCGGTTGAAGACGTTGATTTTGAGGATAGCGATAATGCTTTCGGTCTCAAGGGCGGTTACATGTTCACTAACCTTTTTGGTATCGAGGCAGGATATATTGACCTTGGAGATTACAAGACCAAGGGAAATGAGAAGGGGCTTAACCTGAATTTGGACGCTGAAGGATGGTATCTTGCAGGTGTATTGAACTTCACTCCTGCAGAAAACTGGGATTTGTACGCAAAGCTTGGCGCTTTCGTCTTGGATACGAATTCCAATTTGACCGAATTCGACGATTCATCTACGGAAGTTTACGGCGGGGTCGGCGTTGAATATGACTTTGGAACCTGGAATATTTTTGGGGAATTTTCGGCGGTCAATACCGACGTTAACGATCTGACCACCGATATTCTTTCTTTGGGTATTAAGTACGAGTTCCCTCGATAGCCTGAACCATCCCCGATAAACCCCGGTCCACAGCATGCGCACCGGGGTTTATTAATTTGCTATTACCTGGAATCGATCTCATATCGGCTCCAACGCAGAATTCTCGGTAAGAATTATATAGACCTGCCTTCTGCAAGCGGTTGTGATGATTATTGAAACCTCGCAGTAGAGCCGCTGCCTGCATTGCTTCAAACAAGCTCAGGAATAAATATATCAATTCTCAAAGCGTCAATCAGACGCAGGTTGCGCGGATTATGACCATGCGTCAGATTGCTTCGCGTCAACGCGTTGCATATTTGATCGGGTATCCATCAGATAGCTGGAGCTTGATTTTTTCCGACTTATGAATTTAATTGAAGGATTCCTGACTCCAATTTTCTGATCGCAGTGCTTGAGGTGAGGATTGGTGTGATTGTCGGTCCTTTCATCCTCAATTGGGGCTTTTCGTTCAGCTAGCTTACTGCCTGGACTGCCAAATCGGTGACGTTTTCCTGTTCACCCTTCAGATCTTTTGCGATCAACATATAAATAGAAGGAATAATAAACAGAGTGAACAATGTGCCAACACTCATGCCACCGACCAGTACGAGGCCAATAGAGTTCCTGGCTTCGGCACCGGCGCCGGTAACGAGGGTCAGGGGAAAGTGACCAGCGACCGTCGCCACGGTAGTCATCAGGACGGGGCGTAAACGGGTGGCGGCCGATTCACGCACCGCGGCCAGTTTGGTCAAGCCCTGCTCCTGCAGTTTATTGGCAAATTCAACCACCAGAATACCGTTTTTTGCGACCAGGCCGATTAAAGTGACCAACCCTACCTGTGAATAAATATTTAATGTGGTGGTCCAACTGTCGGTCCAATAGGAAAGATTGGGGTTCGGCATCTTTAAAAAAGTAAATATCATCGCGCCAAACATGGCCAGGGGCACGGACCCAGCAAGCACAATCAGCGGATCACGGAAAGAGTTAAACTGGGCCGCCAGCACCATAAAAATAAGCACTATGGAAAGCGCAAAAGCGGGAATGAATTTATTTCCTTCCCGCCGCAGCTGACGCGATTCTCCAGTGTAGTCAAGACTATACCCCGCCGGCAGAATCGCGGCGGCCTCTTGTTCTAAAAAAGTAAGTGCTTCGTCCAGCGGACGGATGGCGACACCACTTAATTTAACCGCATTCATTTGCTGAAACCGATTTAAGGAACGCGGAACCGTTTTGTTGTGTAAGGTCGCGACCGTGATCAGCGGTACCAGTTTACCGTCGGGTCCGGTGATATAAATATCTTTAAGTTGTTCCGGAGATAATCGTTGAGCTCGCTTAACCTGCGGAATTACCCGGTAGCTTCGGCCTTCGATGTTAAAACGGTTTACAAAATTTCCACCCAGCATGATACTGACATCGGCACCCACCTGTTGCATGTTGAGTCCGAGGTCGGCGACTTTGTCTCGATCAAAAACAACCTCGGTCTCCGGCTGATCTATTTTGGTATCGATATCCGGGGGAAAAGCAAAAATGCCACTCATTGCCGCTTTCAGTTGTAACTGCTCTGCAAACTTAACAATTTCTGCAGGTTCAGCGGTCGACGCCAGAATAAATTCTACCGGGAAATCGCCGCCACCGGGCAGGGCCGGTGGCGTGACGGGAAACATCGAGATGCCGGGAATCTGCGCAAGCTGTATTTGCGCTTCTGGCAACAGGTCAAACACGGTGCGTTCACGCTGGTCCCAGGGCTGCAAGACCATGCCACCGAAACCGGAATCCGGAAAGGTCAATTGAAAAGTAAATTCCGTCTCGGGAAAGCTCTGAAAAATTCGATTGGCCTCATTAGCATATATTAAGGCTTGTTCCATTGTGGCGTTAGGGCTACCCTTCACGATACCAAAAATCACACCTTGATCCTCGGTGGGTGCTAATTCTTTGCTGGACATGGAAAACATCGGAATGCTAAGCAGACTGATGAATATCCAAGCGCCATAAACAGCCGGCCGGGCATTAAGGGTCCGGTCTAGCAGGCGAGCGTAGCCCCGCTTAATGCGTTCAAACACCTGTGCAACCATTTTTGCAAAACCTCGCTCTTCAATACCCTGGGTCAACAGTTTGGATGACATCATTGGTGACAAGGTCAAAGCTACGACCCCGGAGATGAACACTGCGCCCGCAAGGGTGAAGGCGAACTCCTTAAACAGTGATCCGGTCAGACCGCCCTGTATACCTATTGGCAGATAAACGGCAACCAGAGTGATCGTCATGGCGATCACCGGACCCACCAGTTCACGCGCGCCGAGAATAGCTGCGTCAAAGGGTGACTCACCTTTGGAGATATGGCGCACCACATTTTCGACAATGACGATGGCGTCGTCGACCACCAGCCCCACAGAAAGGACCACCGCCAGCAGAGTTAATAAATTGATGCTGAAACCAAAAATTTGCATCAGGAATACCGCACCGATTAGGGACACAGGTATGGCCACCACAGGAATCAATACCGAGCGGATCGAGCCTAAAAACAGAAAGATCACCAAAACGACAATTAAAAGTGTTTCACTTAAAGTGGTGATCACCTCAATAATTGCATTTTCAATGTACTCAGTCGCATCATAGGCGATGCGACCGTCAAGCCCAGAAGGTAAAGTCCGCTGGATCTCCTTCATTTCCGCGCGCACAAGGCGAATTACGTCAAGAGAATTAGCATTGGGCAATGGCCAGATACCCATAAATGTTGCAGTCTGCCCCGAATAACGTACCTCCGTGTCGTAGAACTCGGAACCGAGAGCGACATCGGCGATATCTTTGAGGCGAATCAAGCTCCCATTCGAGGAACGTAGAACCAGATCCTGGAATTCTTTAACGGTACTGAGGTCGGTATTAGCAGAGAGATTAACCTGCACCAGGGCCCCTTTGGTGGTGCCCAATGCGGCAAGATAGTTATTGGCGGCCAACGCCTGACGCACCTGTAGCGGTGTGATACCGTGGGCTGCCATACGATCCGGCTTGAGCCAGATGCGCATGGCATAAGTGCGTTCACCCAGAACATCCGCCCGTTGCACACCCTCCAGAGCAGACAAGCGCGGCTGCACCACTCTCACCAGGTAGTCAGTAATCTGATTTTGCTCAAGGATGTCCGAGGTGAAGCTTAAATAGGCAGCGGCAAACGCGCTATCGGCGGACTGTACGTTTAGAGTGGGCACCTCGGCTTCTGGCGGCAGATCCCCCCGCACCTGGTTGACCTTACTGTTTATTTCCGAAAGCGCTTTTATGGGATCGTAATTTAACTCCAGACGCACATTGATAGTAGACATTCCCTGCTTGCTCTGGGAGGCGATATAGTCGATACCATCGGCGCCGGCAACTGCGCGCTCGAGTGGCGTAGTAATAAAACCGCGCACAAGCTCCGCACTGGCACCCACATATATGGTAGTTATGGTAATGACCGCATTGTCGTTGCGCGGATACTGGCGCACGGTCAAGGAACTGATCGACTGCAAACCGGCAATGATGATCAGCAAACTGATAACGATCGCCAGCACAGGTCGGCGTATAAAAATATCGGTCAATACCATTGCCGGAGTGAGATTCGCTATTTATCGATGGGGTCGGGGTCAGCGCTAAATGTGGGCGCAACCTCGTTGTTAATGGCGACTGTCATCCCCCCACGCAACTTGAAGACTCCTGAGCTGGCGACCAGAACGCCAGGCTCGACGCCTCCTTTGACGGCTACGAAATCACCCCGTGTTTCACCCAGTTGCACAAACTGCTGTCGCGCAATTAATTGCCCGTCCTTTTCTTCTAGTACGAAAACCGAATCGCCATAGGTGGCGAATGACACAGCAGTGATTGGAATCGCCGTCACCATCTCACTATCGGCCAGTATGACTTCTAGCTTGACGTACATGCCGGGTAATAAACTTTCCTCGGGGTTGGCTAAAGTCGCCTGTACAAGAATATTGCGGGTTTTTGGATCTACCTCCGCGTTTACTGCTGTGATACTCCCAACAAACATGATGCCAGGTGCTGTGTCCGAAGTAACCCTCACTTTTAAACCAGTTCGCAACTGTGCCAGATGTTGCTGCGGTATATAGAAATTGACAAATAGAGGATCAACCGCTTGCAGAGAGACAATGGGGGCACCTTCACGGAGATCTTGTCCTAGATTGATCAAACGTATTCCAAGGCGGCCGGAAAAAGGCGCAGAGATGGTTTTTTTTGCAATGGTGGTGCGGATCGTGTCCGCTTCCGCTTCGGTTGATTTAGCTTGCGCTTGTGCAGTGTCATACTCGGAAACGGAGACTACTTTCTTTTTAACCAGATCATTGAGTCGCTTTAGATTGGCGCGGGCCAGTTCTAAGTTGGCTTCTGCAGCCCGCAACTGAGCCTGTTCGGAAGATATATCTTGACGGACCAGAACCTCGCCCTGATTGACTTCAACACCGGAAGCAAACGCCACTTCGATGACCCGGCCGGGGATGTCTGCTGTGAGGGTGACGCCACGAACAGACTCCAGTGTGCCTACTGCAGCAAGGATGTTCTCTCTCTCCAGTTGCTGCACAGTGAAACTCGACACGGTCTCCGGTGGTGGCTGCATACCCTCTCCGGACTTAATCAAGGTGTTAATCTGGTCATACTTGATTGCCGCTAAAAGCATAAGTAGCAGTGCGCAACCAGTGATGCTGAAGAAAATCGCCTTTTTCATTGTTGCTTTTTCAGATTCTTCTGTGTGTATTGTTAGCGGGGTTCTGAAGACAGGTTATGTTCAATTCAATCGGTTTATTAGTGGTTGATGAGAGAGTATTTCCAACTCACGCTAGGGAATCAGAATTGAAAATCGAAAAGTAGACACAAAGATGGAATCCTGGCAACGGTCTACCGAATGTCTACTGATTATGCTTGCATAGGATTGAAATAAGCCATCCTTTGATTCAATCTGTAAATACTTGGATTTTTGGCTGATTTTACATTAATCATTTGTCAATTAATCGACAACCTTTCGGGATAGTTTGGCTTGGTATGTGGAAATAAAGATTAAAATGAGTGGAGTGATACTATGGGGCTGTTTTGAGATGATCTTTAGAGGGCGCTATATCGCATTTACTGAGGCGGGGCGCAAAATCAGTAGCAGGCTGGATTAAGGCAATACTTTTATGAGAATAGAGGTATGAAAGAACCGAATTATGCTGGTTTTTGGATTAGAACAGGGGCGGCAATAATCGATACAATATTAATAGTGATAGTGATGCTGCCATTACTCACTGTTGGATATGGTACAGGCTATTGGGACAGCGAGTCTCTTTTACACGGGTTTTGGGATGTCCTGTTTAATTATTTGTTTCCAGCGATTGTGGTTATTTTATTCTGGACCTATAAATCTGCCACCCCTGGAAAAATACTGACAAAACTGACCATAGTTGACGCTAAAACCGGAGCTAAACCCTCTACCGGTCAATTCATAGGGCGATACCTAGGCTATTATATATCGACGATTCCATTTTTTCTTGGGTTAATTTGGGTTGCTTTCGATAGACGCAAACAAGGATGGCATGACAAGCTTGCAGGAACGGTAGTCATTAGAAACCATAAATCTTAGTTAGCTAAAATTTACAACACCGCGGCATCGACGATGATATCTCGATTATTATCAGGACGATTAAAGAAGTTTGTGAAGGATTGAATTGGAGCTGCTCCCGGCATTTTTAAATTTGGCGAACGTCCGATTTTTCGAATCTTTCGTATTCGAATTTGCTTCTATTTCACAATTACAAAATCGTACTGAATATTTATAGTTACAGGTTGGAGCACCAGAGTCAATTGTGAGGTGCGCTACTTCTCGCTAACGACATAAACGATCCAGCTGGGATCATCCTCTCCTTCGTTAGTGGGAAAGTATTCTCCATTGCCTTCTCCGGTCTTTTTATCAGTGCCTTCCCAGTAAACCTGTACTTTACTGAATCCTGCCTCCTCCAACAGTTCCTGGATTTCAGGAAGTGTCCATAATCGCCAGTCATAAGTGAATGCTTTCTTAAGCCATGATTTGTCTTTGAATTTGAAATGGATATGGCACAGCATGTGGCCCGTGATCGGGTTGTATTTTTTCTGGTGCCAGTAGTAATCGAAGTCATCAAAACTGGTTTTCTCCTTTATCTGCCGGTATGACTCATGGCCTCCATAGGCGTCGATGAAAAATACCCCATCGTCCGCTAAGCCCTCACGGGCTTGTTTGAAATAATTGAGAAGGGCATCCCTGGCCTTGAATAACTGGTAACTGAAATTCATGGCCAGAATGACATCCGCTGGCGGGCAATTCGCGCTCAGAACATTTTGATTGATTAAACTTATACGCGCCTGTTGCTTGGGACTGAGAGCCGCGATCTTGTTTTGTCTGCCCCAGTCGAGAACCTCTTGATCGAGGTCGAGACCAATAGCAGTATTCTTGGGATGTCGGCGGACCCATTCACAACTTGTGTTTCCTGTACCACAGAAATCTTCTCTAAGAAACCGAGCCTTCTTTCCACGCAGGTTCTCATAGGTTTCGGCAACCATGTCTATTTCCGATTCCACGCATTGCACCGCTTTTTCGTAGTATTCGTGTCGGTCAGCTGTATACGCAATGGTACCTGGACGCGGAGTCTTTTCTTTTTTTGCCATCAGCAACACTCAGGGAGGTTAAAATAAACGCCGTATTGTACTGATAGGAGTTGACCATGGCGACCAGGCGTTTGATTTTGTTGCGACATGCGAAGTCAGACTGGCATAGTGGGGCGGCAACAGATTTTGATCGGCCCCTTAATCATCGAGGCCGAAGGGACGCGCCGCGAGTCGGACGCTGGTTGCATTCAAATAATCTGTATCCGGACGTTATTTATTGTTCGAGCGCTGCTCGTACCCGAGAAACCCTGGAGCTTGTCGGCACCGAACTCGACTTAACGGATGTCGAGATAAACTATTTGGAGGAGCTATATCATGCCAGCGACACGGAGGTTGTTGAAATTGCCGAACAATATCTTCTGGATCAACAGAACGTGATGTTGATTGGGCACAATCCTGGGTTCGAGATGGCCCTTTTATGTCTGGTTCCGGATGTCCAAATTCCATCTGACGGGAAGCTGATGACAACATGCTGCGTGGCAGTCATTGATTTTGATGATATCGGAACCGTCACATTGACTCACCTTAAGCGTCCAGATAATTCCTGAGGTTTGATAGATCTGCATTGGCCTCAGTGTCGAGATTTTTATCTACAAGAATATCAACGTGTTAATGCACACTATCGATGCCAGGCATCAGATTTCGCACGTAAATTAACTCTATTTAATTGATTTAATTGATGAATTTTTGAATTCTCTGATTTTTTAAGTCCCCTCCCTGTGGGATAATCCGGTTGCCGGGACGGTTGTAATTACCGGTAGATTTCTGGTATGTTCTCAAAATAGAGAACATGCTGTCTCTTGCAAATGTCGATAACCACTTTACGAGAATTTACTAAAATGGATGAGAATAAACGAAAGGCGCTCGATGCGGCGCTTGGTCAGATTGACCGTCAGTTTGGCAAAGGATCTGTAATGCGTCTTGGTGACTCCAGTATCGCCGATGATATCCAAGCTTATTCAACAGGCTCCCTTGGCTTGGATATCGCGCTTGGAATTGGGGGTTTGCCCCGCGGCCGGGTAATCGAAATTTACGGCCCGGAATCATCTGGTAAAACCACTCTGACATTGTCGGTAGTGGCGCAGGCGCAGAAACTTGGTGGTACTGCTGCATTTATTGATGCAGAGCATGCACTTGATCCTGCCTATGCAGAGCGATTGGGTGTAAATATCGATGAACTGCTGGTCTCTCAACCCGATACTGGTGAGCAAGCTTTAGAAATTGCCGACATGCTGGTGCGGTCCTCGGCGGTAGACGTCATTGTTGTGGATTCGGTTGCCGCGCTAACACCGAAAGCAGAGATTGAAGGTGAAATGGGAGATCACCATGTCGGTCTGCAGGCGCGATTGATGTCCCAAGCATTGAGAAAACTCACTGCCAATATTAAGAAATCCAATACCATGGTGATCTTCATCAACCAGATAAGAATGAAAATTGGAGTCATGTTTGGTAATCCGGAAACTACTACCGGGGGTAATGCGCTCAAGTTTTATTCATCAGTGCGGCTGGATATTCGACGTATTGGTGCTATCAAGAAAGGGGATGAAGTGCTAGGAAACCAGACCAGGGTGAAGGTCATCAAGAATAAAGTTGCACCACCTTTCAGGCAGACAGAATTCGACATTCTTTACAATGAAGGTATTTCTAAGCAAGGCGAATTGATCGACCTAGGCGTTGAGCTTGGCGTAATCGAAAAGTCCGGGGCCTGGTACAGCTACGGATCGGATCGAATTGGCCAGGGCCGTGATAATGTGCGTGAATTTTTAAAGGAAAACCAGAGCATGGCGGATGAAATCGAACGCATCATTCGTCAGAAGAAAGGCTTGATAAAGAGCGACGAATCGATGGAAGTGGATGCGGACGTAGATCTTGCAGCGGATGCGGCGGTGGAAATCTGATAGGTCTGCACCGCCCGAAGAGTATGGAACAACTTAAGAAGCTTGACAGAACGCAACCTTTTGAGCGGGTGTTTCCTTGAAGCGAGGAGGGGATACTCTAAACATTGAAAAGAAGGCTGGCGATTCGGTCAATCCGGATCTGGAAGGGTCAATTCGCCGTGAAGGATACCTGCTGCTGCGGGATAGGGCTTATCAATGTCTCGCTAGGCGAGAGTATAGCCAGCACGAGCTTCGACAGAAACTCGGGCGAATTGACCAGTTTCACCAGGTGGAGCAACTGCTGCGGGAACTGATTCAGTTGAACGCGCAATCAGATTTGAGGTTTGCCGAGCAGCTCGGTCGTGCACGTGTCAATGCAGGCAAGGGTCCGGTGTTGCTTGAACAAGAACTCAAGCAGCATCGGCTTGATCCACTCATCATAGATGCGGTGATGCAAATCTACCATGATGAATGGGCACAGCGTGCAGAATTTGCCCGTATTAAGAAATTCGGAACAGCTCCACCAGCCGACTACAAAGAGTGGGCCCGACAGGCTAGATTCCTTCAGCAACGGGGATTCTCTGTGAACGATATTCCTGATTATAGAGATTGAACTGTTCTAATAATCCCCGAATCAGGGATTACGGATCAGGGGCTAAATGAAAAGATAATTGATCCTGAGACGACGTCTAGCTCCGGAGCGTCAACGTCAATATTTGCAATCTTAAGGGCTTCGTCAAAATTGTATCTTTCCCATTCCAGGCGCAGCGATACGGAATCGCCTAACTTTACGCCAGCACCAACTCCATAGAGTATGGCCGCTGCTTCACTGCTGTCGGTTTCGACTAAGTTAAGGGATGGGACGCCAACCGTAAGAGTCGCATCCGCAGCAGCGAGGCCAAGTCGTCCAAAAAGGTAGGCGCTCTGGCCCAGAGGTACCTGAGGCAATAGAGAAAACGATATTCCCTTTAATTCAAAGGCTGCTTCTGCAGTGACAAACTCTTCAGCAATCAACGCAGGCGAGCCGGCGTCGAAAATAGTGCCTTCGAGGGCAAAGTAATCGTTAAATTTGTAGCCCAAGATTCCTTTAATCTGGGTATCTGATTCGCTCTTACCGCAGTCTATGCCATATTCAGAGCAGAGGTCACGCAATTCGCCGGGTTCATTAATATCAGAAGATCCAAATCCAGCGCCAATATATAAGCCACGATCAGCATTAACAGCAGTACTGCCCAGGGTCAGCAAGAATGCAATGCAGCCAAGTTTTTTTAACATTAAAATCTTCCTCATTCTGTTAGTAAATTATTAAGTGTCTTAATCTGGCAAAAATGGAGGTGTAAGTGCACTCATTTTTCTAGGTTTAAGGTAAGTAAACTGAGAACCAACAATCCGATGGAACGGTTGATGAAAGAAATCAGACGGCGAACCAGAGTAGTCGGAGCATTCCCGGATGGCAAGTCAGCTTTGATGTTGGTATCAGCTCGACTCAGGCATGTATCAACGACCCACTGGGGGATGAGAAAATATA
Source organism: uncultured Gammaproteobacteria bacterium (assembly GCA_947259885.1). GTDB lineage: Bacteria > Pseudomonadota > Gammaproteobacteria > Arenicellales > Poriferihabitantaceae > VYFG01. Next base: position 1,885 of record CAMYNW010000016.1, on the reverse strand, counting down.
TGAATATGAATTTACTAAAAGAGCTCGATACTGAAAAGCAATACAAGGTAGCTTGGACTGACAACGGACTACCGCCAATAAAAAGTGCGAAAGATATTTGACACTACCGTAAAGTAAACGAGAACGCATCAGAACATCCAATTTTACTAAATATGGAGCATGTATGTGTTGTATATTTTTGACAAATAGGATCAGAGTTAGTCTACCACTGGCCCTTCAACTGCAATAGGAAAGTCGTAACACTAACACCTGGATTCATCAAACTTAGCCTGGCTCCTTCGTGAACCAGTAGTATTCTATCCGGCTGGAATTGTCAGCACCGGAAGCTTTCCTCCCTCTCCTGTTTCCGAAAGCATAAGTATCAGCATGAGAAAAGTGAATACCCGTTTGGATGCAAAATCTTCCGCATCGATCCAGTACCAGTAATTCTGGTATTGTACTTGGACAAATGTATCTTCAGACTTTTCCACTCCGCTTTCAATTTGTATTAGAGGCGCAACGCCAGCATCAAAATCGGTACGCAGGGCAGACGTTTGTTGGGTCAGGTTTCTGTCGATATGATCCTGTGGCACCTGTATATAGGAAGAGAGCTCAATCAGAATCTGTATAACTGACCGGGTGAGAATGGCGATTTCATCGTTTCCACTAGGGATTGCACCATAGGCGATGCGGTAGCGTCGTGAATCGGGGTTAAGGTTGAGAAGATCTTTTAGCGCTTTAATCGTAATTGCAACATTGGGATCCAGTTCTTCGTGATAGAAGAACAGGACGGTAGTGTCGCGTTCGGCGCTGCCCTGCTCGAAACGCATGCCAAACGCGCCGGATTGCTGGATAGATCGCAGTAGACTGATCAAATAATGAAAATCCTTATCAGCCGGGCTTTTTCGTTGATCCATACCAGACTGATTGCTACGCCCGTTAATAGCTTGCACTGTGGTTCGCAACACCAGATCGGCAGGCCAGCCCGACTGGATCAAGGACAATACCGCACTTGGTGGGATCGGTGCCAGAAGTTTGCGAACGAAATTGGCTCCCGTCAGGGGTGAGTACGTGATCGTTGGGCGGTCTGTCAACGTTCCCTCGGCGCCCAAGGACAGCGTGTCCCGAAAGTCGGACGCATCGGCATTTGCGGCCAGCGTTCTCTCCAAGGTGTAGCCACTGACAATCTGAGCCACCTCAAGGAATACCGGGGTGTCAGCGTATCGCAGTTTTACAATATTTAGCAGCGTCTGGTTTTTCCATGACATGCCCACACTGTCGATATAGTTAGCACGGTCACGCGCAATGGTGCCAGGACCTATACTCGAACACGCAGCCAGGCTGGCCAATACACAGATGCAATAAAACGCTCTGATTGGATCGAAAATGTTGGTGTTCATTGTAGTTTAGCCACTACTGTCATATGGATGATCTACACAATATGATTTAATAACATGATTTAAAACTGTTATGACAAATAGATTATCGGGTATTGGCATAGAGCTCTGTATTGCCAGCACGGTGCAGGATCATAGCAGTGCAGGATCATATAAATCTGTCTATAGCAATTAATGGACCAGTATGCTCATCAAATTGAGCGCAACCAAATCGATTGTAATCTTTGCAGCGCAATGCTCGATAATTCAGTTTAGCGTTCGTATTCCAACTTATTCATGATGAACCGGACTATCAACTCAATTCATCCAGACTGGCGCGGGATTTCTGAAAACATATACTTAATTTTAGCGTTTATATAGGAAAAATTCTCGATAGCTTAAAGGAACAGCATCATTCGAGAGTTAAGGAGCCTCTGATCAAAACATGAACGATCAATTTGAGCCCAAAATGACCTATTTCTTCGTTGGAAAACTTCGCGATAGCCCTGCTATTACGTGCGTTTCCCGCC
>CAMYNW010000015.1 GCA_947259885.1 uncultured Gammaproteobacteria bacterium | reverse complement strand
GGTTTGGGAAATCGCACCGCCCGAGGAATAAATACGCGGTCCCGGTAACTGGCCCATATCGATGGCTTTGGCGAGATCGAGTGGGTCACCGGCGATGTCGCGCACCGTAGTGATCCCTTTTAACAGCATATTGTTGACCAGGTGATGTTGGGCAAACGCGCCGCCGGCGGCATCATCCCAACGCGTCTGATAACTTGCGGTACCTTCTGGCGGGTTGAGCATCACATGTTGATGCATATCGATCAGGCCCGGCGTCATGGTGCGCCCCTCGCCGTCCACCACGATAGCATCCGTCGCAGTGATGGATTTACCCACTTCCTTTATAAAGTTGCCCTCGACCAGGACACTCATGTCGTTTTGCAAGGAATCGGCAAAACCATCGAAAATGTTTACGTTGGTGAAAATTACCTGAAGCGGTTTTTCATCCTGTGCAAATGCCGATGAAAAAACGCAACTGGCAGAGATCAAAAGTGCAGAACTTCCAGCTAGACAAAAATTCCGGGTGAACTTATTCATGAGATATCTCGATAGAATGCTTTGAGCGGGCGATTATCACAAACTGGAATGGCCAATCCATTGCCATTTTGCGCCAATGTCGATATAACAACGTCACATTTTTCGCAAGTAATAAAGAGATTGGATAAAACCGGGCAGGAAATTCACATGGTCAGGACTGCCTTCCGCAGTCAGTTTACCGAAACCATGCAGGCCAATGGTATCGATGCGGTGAAGTATTATCGGCGGGTTGGGTTGCCCGTTACCGAATCCGAAGATCCAGAAAGTCTGCTTCCGGAAAAACCGTTCTGGCGGCTGGTTAATCTGGTGGCCGGGGATCGAAACATTCCCGATTTCGGTAGCCAGGTTGCGGTGAGGTATCCATGGCATCGTGTGGAAACCCTGGCACCATTGATCGGGAACAGCAAAAACCTGAAAGAACTACTCATCACCTTTTGCGAAGTGGCTTCCAGCCAAAGTTCACAGGTGAGATTTGAACTTGAAACACGCAATGGTCGTTACTGGTTTGCTGCTAATGGAAATCCATTGGTCAGGAATGACACCCAGATGGAGCTATATCGGGTAACCTGCATGATCCAGTTAGTTCAGCTTGCAGCGGGGTCGGGATGGCGACCGGAAAGAGTTAGATTGTTTATGCCCAATATGAGTCTTACAAACTCATGTCCACTTATAGCCGTGTCAGAGATTGAGTTTTCCTGCCGCCAAACTGCTATTGCGATTCCTGATGTTGCGCTCGAACTGCCGGTCGAGCTGGAAATCCCGGTTAGCCAGGTCAATCTCAACAACTATGACATCAATGCTAATTTCATAGATAGTTTAAAGCTGATTCTTGAAATCTACATTACCCATGGCGAATGCAAGATTGACTCTATTGCAAAAGCCATCGATATGCCTAGCCGCACGCTTCAACGGCGACTCAAGGCGTTTGGAACCAGTTTCAATGAACTGCTAGGAGAAATCAGGTTCAAACTTGCCAAAACCAAACTGAAGAGTAAAGCCTGGAGTATCCGAGATACTTCCCTGGAGCTGGGGTACTCGGATGATGCCCACTTCATCCGGGCTTTTAAGCGATGGTCAGGAATGACTCCTGGTGAATTCAGAAAAATTAGTAGTCGTTAGTGCGAGAAACAGTTTTACATCTGGTCTGAAATCTGTGAAAAACCGATTCGAATATTAAAGGGTGATTTTAAGGGTTTGTGGAGAAGGTCCGCTCATGACCAACTGCCGTAGTTAAATGCTCATAGCTCTTAGTACCAGGAGCATTTCCGGGCCTCCAAAAAACCCTGTTGAACGTCGGCTTTTCCAGTTTAGATCTTTACTCTTCACAGAGAAAAGGCCTCATGCCTTCATCATTATCTCGATTTTTTGTAACCTGTAATCATTGATCTGATCAGGTTTTCCTCGTGAATCCTGCTCGAAAAAAAAACTCCTGCAACATGAATGCATACCAGCAATAAGGTTAGGCTTGCTAGAGCTTCATGTATCTCTTCCCAAATGCTTTCCGTTTGTTCCTTGTCATCATCAGCATAAGCCTCCGAAATTGGTTCAACGATAACCTCGGCCAGTGGGCCTTTGCCAGCATCTGCATACAGTAGCAGCCCGGACCAGGCGACCAGGAATATTGTTATGAGCAGTGCAATTATCATCCAGCCTGCTATTGGGTTGTGCCCGATATAATGTTTTGGCTTCTTTGTAAATAAAGTTTTGAGGTAAGCAAAGGCGGCTTTCTTGCCATATATGAAATTGTTAAATCGTGCATATTTAGTACAATATCCTCACTGATGTAGGCTATTGTATAAAACAACACCAATGACCAGTGAAATATGCGAACACCAATGTCCCAGACTTTTATCTGAGGGTTTTCTTTTTCTTCCAAATTTGAATGCATAGTTATGACACAGGTAATCCAGAGGAAATATCCTACCATGTCCTTTATTTTAGAAATCTTATGTAGACATTAACTTATCTCAATCAAAATAATACTGGACGACCGCTCCTGGCCGATTGCGAAATCGTGCAGTGCCGCACTGGAACGGCGGTCATGGAGCAAATCCGGGCATCCGAAAAATCCCGGTGATCGTCAGCTTTTTCGATTCATCTCAATTCCCTGATACCAGCCGTTCTAAAAATAGCGATGGAGGGCAAGTAGAAACTCAAATCGGGCGCTGAGTTATATCAGTATTCGGTAAAAGACCCATTATTTCATTTGAAGTTTTACAGGGAGTATAATTCTTGGACTGCATCTCTCAGGAATATTTTAGATATGCCGAAAACCCAACATGAACGGGAGGACCCCGCAAAGACCCTGAAACGATTACGAAAATCTGTGAGTGGCGGCAGCAACCTGCGTCTTGACACGCTGACAAAAGCTGAACTTTCAGCAGCCCAGAGTCTGATTTTTAGTGGTGAGGCGGAAATTGTCAGTTCCGCATGTAAACCATTTTTAACCGCAAAGCTCGACAGAATAATAATTTCTTAAAAGAAATCCTGCTTGCTTTGGCCAGAACTGGTAATTTCCAGATCGCTAAAGAGAGAAGCTGTAAGATACGAAATAGAAAATGGCCTCTCTGGGCAAGATGGTCCTTTCTGTTTCTGAAAGCCTAAGGTCAGCAAAGTGTATAACTCGGAAGATTACTATTTCTAGTAGAACGTCTTCTTTCGCGAATTCAGAGTATTCCCGGGAAGCGGTCGATCGTTAAAATTGAATTAAAGTTTGGATGTTGCCGGTCTTTCGGCGAGCGTTTTTGATATAGAAAATTAATTAAGAATTGCGTGTCGGTTTCAATCGAGTGGTTGCATGCCGCCCGTACCGCCGAGTTTAGGCAAATTGTCGTTGATTTCCACCCAGGCGGCACGTGAGTCGTAGTAGTAATGTTTTTCAGGTAGCCGGTCTATGGGTCCGTGCAATGCAGCCATGGCGATATCGACCACTCCTTCTTCCACCTGACAAAATAGCTGGCTGCCACAGTTACTGCAGAAACTACGTCTACCGTTCGCGGAACTCTGATACCGTGCTATCCGCTCTTTGCCAGCGGTGATGGTCAGTTGGTCAGGAGGTACTGCGGTCCAAGTGACAAACGCCGCGCCGTGCGGACGCCGGCACATACTGCAATGGCAATGACCACAAAACAAAGTGGGGAGTTCGATAATGAACTGTACTGCACCACAAAAGCAGCTTCCGGTTACTTGTTTGTTTGCCATGGTCACGCACTAGCCAGCGAGTTGAACGATCATCTTACCGGAGGTAGTTGCGGTAAGTCGCGGACAGATCACGTTTTCATGAATATCTGATTCTACATTCCGAATGGCGGCTTGAGTAATATCTTACTGCCATTGTTGTGATCAGGCGACAATCTAACGCAAACGGTGGCGGTGTTAATACAACACCTCCGTCTGCTCAGCCAGTTCCATTGCATCATCGACTTCACTACCGAGATATCTAAATATACGTCTAGTTGCCAGATCAGGTTGAAACTGAATATCCATACCGTTAAATTGGAACCCGATTTCTACCCATGAGAGTCAATCCTGCGATCGGCTCTTGATCCGCGCAAAATGAAATATTGTTTAACGCTCAGGCGGCTTCCACTCTAGCTGCGCAGAACTTGAACTCCGGAATCTTTCCAACTGGGTCCAGCGCCGAGTTAGTCAACGTATTTGCCGCGGCTTCGGCGTAACAAAACGGTATAAATATCATTCCTTCTGGTATCGCGGTATCTGCGCGCGCTTTTAATTCAATCACGCCTCGACGGGTAGATACCTTTATCTTTTCTCCTGCTCGGATATTCATTTTTTTAAGCAGTGTCGGGGAAATTGAGGCGATAGCTTCTGGTTCAATCTGATCCAGAACCTGACTCCGACGGGTCATTGTGCCTGTGTGCCAATGTTCCAATTGCCGACCGGTCGTGAGTACCATGGGATACTCTTCATCAGGTAGTTCATCAGGAGAAATAAGGTTAGCCGGAACCAGCTTTCCTTTTCCACTCTGGGTTGGGAAACCATCTGAAAATACAATATCGTTACCTGGCTGATCCGGTCCATCACAAGGATATGTGACCGCGCTTTCCCTGACCAGACGATCCCATGTGATGTTATTCAGGGAAGGCATGACCGTGGTCATTTCCTTGAACACATCGGAGGGATGTGTGTACTGCCAATTCAGATCGAGGCGACGCGCAATTTCCTGTGTAATCCACCAATCCTGACGAGCGTCACCGGGTAAATCGAGTGCAGCACGTCCAAGTTGAACTTGTCTGTTGGTGTTGGTCACGGTTCCGTCTTTCTCAGGCCAGGCCGACGCTGGCAGGATCACATCGGCATAGAATGCAGTTTCGGTTAAGAACAGATCCTGGACCACCAAATGATCGAGTTTGGCCAGCGCGTCACGAGCGTGTTGGACATCCGGGTCTGACATTGCTGGATTTTCCCCCATGATGTACATGCCGGAAATTTCATCATTGTGAATCGCGTGCATGATTTCCACTACGGTCAGACCTCTATTGGGATCTAATTTGGTTCCCCACGCGTCCTCAAACTGAGCCCGCAAATTATCCGCGTCCACAAGCCGATAGTCGGGAAGCATCATGGGAATCAAACCAGCATCGGATGCGCCTTGGACGTTATTCTGGCCGCGTAGAGGGTGTAAGCCTGTTCCAGGACGACCTACTTGGCCTGTAATAAGTGACAATGCAATTAAACACCGAGCATTATCGGTACCGTGCACATGTTGCGACACCCCCATTCCCCAAAAAATGATCGAGGCCTTTGAGGTCGCAAATTTACGCGCCACGGTCCGGAGAGTTTCTGCATCAATTCCGCAAATCGACTCCATAGCCTCAGGCGTAAACTCGGCGATGTGCTGCTTAAGGTTTTCGAACCCTTCCGTGTTCTTTGCCACGTAATCCTTGTCCACCAGGTCTTCGGTAATGATCACGTTAAGAATCGCATTCAGCATCGATACGTCAGCACCTGGATTGAACTGCAGCATGTGGGTCGCATGGCGTTTCAACGCTGTGCCGCGCGGATCCATCACAATCAACGTACCGCGTTTTGCCGCCTGCTTAAAAAAGGTCGCTGCCACCGGATGGTTTTCCACTGGATTGGCACCAATCACTATCACGCAGTCTGCATCTTTAACCGCATTGAAAGGTGCCGAAACTGCTCCGGACCCTACGCCTTCCAAGAGAGCGGCTACCGATGACGCATGACACAAGCGGGTGCAGTGATCGACATTATTAGTGCCGAAGCCGGTGCGCACCAGCTTTTGAAACATATAAGCTTCCTCATTCGAGCATTTCGCCGAGCCGAAGCCTGCCAGAGCCGAGCTGCCCCGGTTATCTCTAATTTGTTTGAGTCCATTCCCGGCAAGGTCCAAAGCTTCCTGCCAGGTTGCATCACGAAAATGGGTATATGGATTGCTTGGATCGAGATCCATATCACCTTTCTTCTCCACCCCTTCCTTACGAATTAGAGGAACGGTCAGTCGATGAGGATGTTTTACGTAGTCAAAGCCGAAGCGGCCTTTGACGCACAAGCGGTTATTGTTAGAGGGTCCGTCACGACCTTGAACCGCAACGATTTCATTGTTCTTAATCTGGTAAGTGAGTTGACAGCCAACACCACAATATGGACACACACTATCCACTTCCTCCAGTGGATCCTGGACCCCTATTCCTTTTTCATCTACCAGGCTTGCCTCCATTAACGCCCCGGTGGGACATGCTTGTACACATTCACCACAGGCTACGCAGGTGCTGGCACCCATAGGATCATCAAAATCAAACACAATCTTGGCCTGCGCGCCACGATGCGCCATACCGATCACATCATTGACCTGGACCTCACGACACGCGCGTACACACAGATTGCATTGAATACAGGCATCCAGCGCGACGTGCATGGCCAAATGACTTGTATCTGCCTGGAGGGCTTCTCTAGGCTCAAAACGGCTTTCACTCACCGCAAGCTTGTCCGCCCACTGCCATAATTGCGAGGACTGGTCATGGGCGACTTCTCTTGCCGGCTGATCAGTAACCAGTAGTTCCATCACCATATTCTGCGCGGTCTTAGCACGCAGATTATTGGTCGTGACTTTCATTCCATCAGTAGGCTTACGCAGGCAGGATGCCGCAAGTACTCTCTCTCCCTCAATTTCGACCATGCAGGCCCGGCAATTACCGTCTGCCCGGTAGTCCGGTTTAGGGGAATAGCAAAGATGTGGTATGTCGATATCGTGGGCCTGCGCGATCTGCCAGATGCTCTGATTCGCATCTGCTACAACTTCTTTTTCGTTAATATATAATTTAATTTTATCAGACACTTACAGATCCTCTTTAAAGTATTTAAGGACGCAGTTTATAGGATTGCCCGCAGCCTGGCCGAGGCCACAGATCGAGGCATCGGTCATCACCTGGCTAAGTTCTGACAGCAGACCGGTATCCCAATCTGGTTTCACCATCAATTTCACTGCTTTTTCGGTACCGACCCTGCAGGGGGTGCATTGACCGCAACTTTCATCTTCGAAAAATCGCATAAGGTTCAAGGCGACGTCCTTCATATTGTCCTGGTCGCTAAAAATCACGATTGCAGCGGACCCAATGAAGCATCCATGTTCCTGCAGGGTTCCAAAATCTAAAGGCACATCCCCCAAGCTCGCAGGAAGAATCCCCCCTGACGCACCGCCGGGAAGATAGCCTTTAAATGTGTGCCCTTCATGCATCCCGCCACAATAATTTTCTATCAGATCGTTAACCGTAGTGCCGGCGGGGGCTAGTTTCATACCAGGATTATTCACTCGGCCGGACACTGAGTATGAGCGCCAGCCTTTTCTGCCGTTAGCTCCAGCGTTAGCAAACCACTCGGCGCCTCGCTCTACAATATCCCGCACCCAATATAACGTCTCGAGATTATTTACCAGAGTTGGTCGACCAAAAACGCCGACTTCAGCCACATAAGGTGGCCGATTTCGAGGCAGACCGCGCTTACCCTCTATCGACTCGATCATGGAAGACTCTTCACCGCAGATGTATGCACCCGCGCCGCGACGCAATTCGAGCCCGACGTGATCGGATAATCCGGCAGCTTTCACCTTCTCCAACTCGGTTTTCAGTATGCTGATTACAGCGGGGTATTCATCCCGCATATAGATGTAGCAAGTTTCGATATCCACCGCCCAGGCCGCAATGAGCATGCCTTCAATAAATCGATGGGGGTCGGATTCCATATAAAAACGGTCTTTGAATGTTCCAGGTTCCCCCTCGTCACCGTTGACTGCCATCAATCTTGGACCGTCAAATCCGCGAACAATGCTCCACTTTCTTCCTGCAGGAAAGCCGGCGCCACCCAATCCTTGAAGCGAAGACTGATTAAGAATCTCGATAATCTCGTCTACGCTGCGCTCGCCAGCAAGGCAGGATTTAAGAAGCTGGTATCCACCCTCCCCTGTATACTCGTCGAAACCTTTATAGTCGGGTATAACGGGATGCACCTTGCGCTCCTTTGCGGCATCCAGCAAAGACTCTGCATCTGCTTTCACTATATGATTGTGGCCTACCTCAGCCACCGGTGCCAGATCGCACCTTCCCATGCACGGAGCACGTAAAATGCGAACATCATTGCCAGCGGAACTATCTAACTGCTCGATCAGTTGTTCCGCCCCAGCCAGTTGGCACGAAATACTATCGCAGACTCTTATAGTGACTTCTGGCGGCGTCTCTTGGTCGTCAAGGATGACATCGAAATGGGCGTAGAAGGTAGCGACTTCGTAAACTTCGGTAAGGGACAGGCGCATATGCGCTGCCAGAGCTGTAAGGTGATCAGAAGACAAGCATCCCCATTTATCCTGAATCTGATGCAGATACTCAATCAACAAATCCCGCCTGATCGGTGATCCGATCAATTGCTGAATCTGTTCTAGAGCATCTGGATTAACCTGGCGGCCTTTCGGCTGACCACGGGTCTTTTTCCGGCCGCTGCCAGGGTGACCGCGTTTTTGTGCAACATCCGATACCACGCCCATTGTGCTTACCTAAATTCTGTTAATTTCTCCGATACCAGGTACGCGCAGCATAGGTTTATTCACGCCATGCAATACGGCATCACTCTAAAATCCGGCCAGACCAGTAAGGTCATTGTCAGGACGGGTTTGTACCGTATAAAGGGTCCCATATCGCCCCCTGCTACGGCATGAAATATCGCTTTACCGACCGCCCTGAATCCTCGTTGAACACGGAGCAATCTGTCTATCAGTCAGGTTATCCAAGGGCTGTCTTTAGGGTACTTCCGAGAGACGCGGGAGAATCAGCCACTGAAATACCGGCCGACTTCAACGCTTCTATTTTGTCCGCTGCGCTGCCTTTCCCACCTGCAATGATTGCACCCGCATGGCCCATTCGCCTGCCGGGAGGTGCGGTAACGCCGGCTATAAAGCCACACATAGGCTTCTTTGTCTTGTGTTGTTTGATGAAGTCAGCGGCTTCTTCCTCTGCGGTGCCACCTATTTCACCAATCATGATCATGGATTCGGTTTCAGGGTCCGAAAGAAACATCTCCAGACAATCAATGAAATTAGTCCCGTTCACCGGGTCTCCGCCAATGCCGATACAGGTACTTTGACCCATACCCGCGGCGGTAGTCTGGGCCACCGCTTCGTAGGTGAGTGTTCCCGACCGTGAGACGATTCCGACACTGCCCTTCTTATGAATATGACCCGGCATGATGCCGATCTTGCACTCGTCCGGTGTGATCACTCCCGGACAGTTCGGACCAACCAGACGACTTTTCGATCCTTCCAGCATGCGTTTCACTTTGACCATATCAAGAACCGGCACCCCTTCAGTGATACAAACGATAAGAGGTATCTCTGCGTCGACCGCCTCCATGATGGCATCGGCGGCAAAAGGTGGCGGTACGTATATTACAGATGCGTCTGCACCGGTTTGATTTACAGCGTCAACCACGGTGTTAAATACAGGCAGTCCTAGATGCTTCATGCCGCCCTTTCCCGGCGTTACTCCGCCAACCATATTGGTGCCATAAGCAATTGCCTGTTCGCTGTGAAATGTGGCCGTGGAACCGGTAAAACCCTGGCAGATGACTTTCGTGTTTTTATCAACTAATACGGACATTACGCGGCCTCCTTTACGGCTTTAACCGCTTTTTCGGCGGCGTCCGCCAGATCATCAGCAGAAAGTATAGGCAATCCTGAGTCGGCTAAAATCTTCTTGCCTTTATCTACGTTAGTGCCTTCAAGGCGCACCACCAGGGGCACGTCCAGCTCCACCTCCTTAGCCGCGGTAACAATACCCTCAGCAATAACGTCACATCGCATAATGCCACCAAAAATATTGACTAGAATACCTTTAACGTTATCGTCCGCCAGGATGATTTTAAATGCAGCGGTCACGCGCTCCGCGGTCGCACCTCCGCCAACATCAAGAAAGTTTGCTGGAGAACTACCATACAGCTGGATAATATCCATGGTTGCCATAGCCAGGCCGGCTCCGTTTACCATGCAGCCTATCGATCCGTCGAGCTTGATGTAACTTAGTTCATGTTTACTAGCCTCTATCTCCGCAGGATCTTCCTCATCTTCATCCCGTAAATCAAGAACATTGGGATGGCGATATAGGGCGTTACTATCAAAGTTCATTTTTGCATCAAGGGCGATTAACTCTCCATCTCCTTTGACCACAAGCGGGTTGATCTCCACCATGCTGGCATCCAACTCAATAAAAGATCTGTACATGGCGCCAAGGAATTTTACTGCCGATTTAACTTGCGCTCCTTCTAGTCCTAGACCAAAAGCTAATCGACGCGAGTGAAACGGTTGCAGTCCGATCGCCGGATCAATGACCACCGTGATTATTTTTTCGGGTGTATTTGCGGCAACCTCTTCGATATCCATACCACCTTCAGTCGAGGCGATAATGGTTACCCTACTGGAGGCACGATCGATCAGAAGTCCAAGATAAAGCTCCCGGGCGATGTCGCACCCTTCTTCAATATAAATTCGTTTGACTTCCTTTCCTTCCGGTCCCGTTTGGTGCGTAACCAACTGCATACCAAGGATGCTGTCCGCGGACTCTCGCACTTTATCTATGCTATCGACAACTTTGACACCACCCCCCTTTCCTCGGCCACCTGCGTGAATCTGCGCCTTAACAACCCAAACCGGTCCGCCTAATTGTTCCGCCGCGCTGACCGCTTCGTCAACGCTAAACGCCACCTGCCCTCGGGGCACAGCGACACCGAAATCTCCAAGCAGCTGCTTGGCCTGATACTCATGGATATTCATATTCTTGTGGTACTTTTAGATGAGTGATTAATATTGTCAGAAATCCTGATTAATCTTGTTTACCTCTATTATGTGAGAAGCTGAAGATTGAAACAGAACGCGGCAAAATACCATAACCAACCCGTGGGGAATACAGCACAAAAGTCCGGACCTGCAAATGATTTACATCTCCACGGTAGCGAGCGAGGAAATGAACCAGAAATAGACCGCACCGATGCTAAGATTCAGACCTTACCTGGATAAATACAAAACTCTATAGAATCTTGTATTTTGTATACCATATACCAAGAATAGCACCTCGTTATAGATCGCACAATGCTGTCGAGATTATATTGTCAATTCCCGGCAACTGAATTTGTAAAAATCACCCTGGATACTCACAAGATCTGATTATGGCAAACTGGATACGTTTCCTGCATCAACAAGAACCTAAATTTGGCACTGTTGTGGACAATCGGATCGTCGTTCACAGCGGAGATATGTTCGACCAATGCCAGGCTACAGGTGAGGAGATTACGTTCGATAATGTCGAACTGCAGATTCCGTGTGTACCCGAAAAGATTCTAGCGCTATGGAACAACTTTCACACTACGTCAGAAAAGACAGGTCTACCGAAACCTGAGCACCCCTGGTATTTTGTAAAAACACCGAACACCTATGCACCGGCCTATTCACAAATCACACGGCCTACAACCTGCCAAGGCAAAATACTGTTTGAAGGCGAACTCGGTATCGTTATAGGAAAACCGTGCAGTGCAGTTACTGCACAAGATGCTAAGAATTATGTTTTTGGATACACCTGCATTAATGATGTGACCGCCCTCGAATACCTATTTAAAGAAGAAGCTTTCGCCCACTGGAGTCGGGCCAAGTGCTTCGATGGTTTTGCTGTGATTGGCCCAGGTATCACTACCGACATAGATCCTTCCAAATTAGTGATCAAGACGTTTCTTGAGGGGGACGGTCAGGTGCAAGAGCGACAAAATTATCCAGTCAGCGATATGATCTATTCGCCCTATGAAATAGTCAGCCATCTATCTCATGATATGACACTTAAATCCGGCGATATTATTGCATGTGGCACGTCCATTGGTGCTGGAGCCATGAAAGACGGCTGGACCGTGCGAATTGAGATCGAAGGTATAGGGGAGCTTTTAAACACCTACTCAGATTCTTGAACTGTAAATAATTAATATTCGCTTATATCAAAATGCGTTGGAAGATACCCAGAGACTTCGTTCTCAATTTCTCTGCGATGGTGTTCATAGGCGTGTCGTTGTTTCTGACGTGGCAAGGAAATCACTGGGCGATGATGTTCTCTTTACGCGGGCTGATATATATTTTAGGTGGGGTATTGTTTTCGGGCCTAATTGTTGGCTGGCCGTTGACTAAGCTTCATCGGTCTTTTTCAATGTCTCTCATTCGTAAAGACAGTGGGCAGCCCAGCGAGTCTTCAATTAAAACCATTAGGTTTACCGGCACACTTTTGATGTTGGGACAGCTCTTGACTGTTTATTATTGCGCAATCTATGCATACCACAGTTGGGTAATTGGGCTATAGGATACGTACTGGAAGTACGTAACAGCATTGTTTCTACTTGCTGGAATAATAATTTAGCCCCCCATGTTCGGAGAAATTAGCACGCAGGCCTATCTGGGTACTCAGGGTGGGAAGGAAAGAAGAGATGATCAGGATCTGGTGGGATTCTGGATTGCGGTATTAATTGATCTCTCGCCTCATAACGCAGGAGATCGTAATAGGGATTTCCTGATTTGTAGAAATTGGGGGCTCGATCGAACAATCTAGATTATGAGTTTTAATTTGAACTGACTATTTAACAGAAAATTCCAGTAAGCGGACGCTCATTAGAAATCTTTGAACTACCGAGAAATACTCATTTCCGCCATTCGTTGATCGCCACAAATGGTATGTGAATGTGCGAAATGAAGCTCGCTTTAAAGCGGCGTTGAAATTTAAGTTGTTGAAGTGATTGTGAAAAAAGTAACGGCTTTGATGGATAATAGGACAACGAAAAAAGCGAGGGCTCCTTGTATGCTACTGTTATATACAAATTAAACTTTATCAAACTAACCAATCGGAAAGACTGATATGAAAGCAAACGGAAAATGTCTCTGCGGTATCGTAGAACTAGAAGTGGATTTATCTAGTACTGAAGTGGCAGCGTGTCATTGTAGTATGTGTAGAAATTGGTCTGGAGGGCCAATGATGGTTATCGATTGCGGAGACTCTTTGAAAGTATCTGATGAAGAACCAGTAACTAGGTATCAATCATCAGAGTGGGCAGAGAGAGGGTTCTGCGCGAAGTGTGGCACTCATCTGTTTTATTTCCTAAAACCAAACAATCAGTACCACCTCCCTGCAGGATTACTGGGAATCGAAGCAGAATACAAATTTAGCCATCAAATTTTCATTGATGAAAAACCTGAGTACTATGATTTTTCTAACGAAACTGAAAACATGACTGGCGCTGAAGTATTTGCTCATTTTCAGGGTAATGAGTAGGCACATAACAAGCGAATGAACTTTGCTCGCAAGCTCGCCGCACCAGCGCTTCGCGTTGGGTGGTTATTCGGACGTTAGGCGTCAAATATAACCAATCGGAGTTTAAAATGTTAAACCCACTAGAATCACAGATTTCTTATCTAAGCCGAGTGAAAGCACAATCGGAGGTTCTCATACCAGTGCTAAAACGCCTTAGAAAGGAGCTTGGTAACGACCGGGCAAACGAACTCGTCTACGGTGCGTTGCGAGATTGGTCACGAGAAGTATTTTCGGAAGTGGGATCTAAGAAAGAAGGTAGTGGGTTCGAAATCTGGAGTGCAATGGATGAAGAACTGGGTGCCTTAACTGGCGATGACATCGAATATGAAACTTTAAGAGAAGATTCTGAAGCATTGGATCTCAATGTTACCAGCTGTAAATTTGCTCAATTTTTCAAAGAGTTTGGTGAGCCTGAACTAGGGGCAATTTTAACGTGCGAAGTGGATCACCACATGACTGCCGTATCTCAACAAGAAGTTCACCTAAACATAGATAAAACAATTATGAAAGGAGATAACCTCTGCGACTTCAGATATAAATTTTATAGGACCGATAGCAATGGCGCCTAACACTCACATGCAGTCGGATCGCCGCGAGCTGCGCTCGCGTCGTCCGCTGATGTGTGCGTTACCCAATGACCCATTGCTGTGGAGCCAGGTTGTGTGCAAACGTAAAAAATTTTGAGGTGTTTGGGACAGCGTTCCACAATAGATATCCAGAGCGGAAAATACGCTTTTGATACCCCACCAAAAGCGAGATAGTTACAGCAAATTTTATCCTTTGTCCCACCGCTGATTTTCCTTTCGCGTTTTCACACGGCCTGGAGCATTCTCAGACCTTTAATGGTATCCGAACGAATGTCTGTTTTTTTGGGATTGTCAGATCAAATCGAGCTGTGGTTCCGGAACTGAAAGGTTTAATCCTAACTTTTACAACTGATTATTGTTACAACTGATTATGTAGCGCACACAGATATCGCCATCATACTCAAGTTTACCGCCTGCCAGGCGGGTTACCAGCAGCCTGCAATTAATTTCCACTACTCCAATCCCGCTATTTTTAGACCTTTGATATATCGTTCAATGTCTTCATCTCTCGCGAGAATTGAATCACTGCGTTCGTCCGAGAGCGACAGGTCTGGTCGCACAAAAAGTGCTTCTTGGAGCGCCCATTCAGCTTCCTCCAGTTTTCCTAGGTGTGCCAACGTTGCAGCTAACAGTAACTGCAATCGGTCGAAAGCGGGATTACGTTCAATAGCTGTTTGCAGCAGAGGGATAGCATCTTCAAAACGCATCAGGTGAAACAACGCGAGTGACTCGACATAAAGATACACCTGAGTAAATCGCGGATTAAATTTCTTAGCGTTGTTGATCGCCTCTAATCCCTCTGCGTGGTGACCCCAGTTTACCAGCGAAAACGCTAGATTAGCGATTCCATCAGCGTAACTGGGCGCTATCTCAATTCCCCTTTTCATTACTTCAACCGATTCTTGGTACCGTCCCTCCGCAAGGTGAAGGGATCCTTGGGAGAAATAAACTTGACCAAGTGAATCATCGAGCTCGAAAGCTCTGGCAACTGCTTCGCGCCCTAGCTTTATCGACTGTTTTTGATTGTCGGACCAGTTCATGTTCACGTCTATTGCATGAGTGAACGCAACCCCTGCATAAGCCCTTGCATAATCTGGATCGAGCTGGGCTGCTTTCTTGTACAGCTCGCGCCCTGCTGCATTATCTTCAGGCGTGAACCTTGCTTGGATTTCTCTTGCACGAAGTAACATATCGAAAGCGTCGAAATTTGCAGCACGCGGGCGATCTAAACGCTCTCTTTCGTTTGAATTGAGACTTAACTCTAGAGCCCTCACAATTTGATCGGTGACTTCATCTTGAATTGTGAAGATGTCGGTGAGGTCCCGATCAAACCGTTCAGACCATACATGTTGACCCGTGACTGAGTCGACAAGTTGAGCATTTATGCGTACCGTCTTATCTGATCGACGAACGCTTCCATTCAGAATGTATTTCACGCCCAATTCCATGGCCACTTGCTTTATCCCTTCAGATACCCCTCTATAAGCGAAACTCGATGTTCGAGCAATTACATGCAATCCTGATAACTTCGACAGATCGGTGATCAGATCGTCGGCCAAGCCATCCGCGAAGTAACGCTGCTCCTGATCTCCGCTCAAATTGTCAAATGGTAATACCGCAATCGATGGTTTGTCCGGTTCCACATCCTGAGCCACAATGGTGGTTACTTGGTTGTCTCTATTGATCCAGGGTTGCAACCATAAAATTATTCCGACAGCCGCTATTAACCCGATTGCGCTGATGCCGAAAACCAGATTACGTTTTGTTGAAGAGCGTCGAGGTGGATTGAATAATTCCGCTTCAGGTATAGTTTCGCCCTGCTTTAACCTGACCCTATAAACTCGGACAAATTCTTCAAATCCTTTTATCTGCTGTTCGCCCATGTTCTCCTGATCAAATGGCATCCGTGTTGGGATGGCCTCATGAATTGCGCTGGTTACGCAAACCCCTCCTGGTATCGACAGTTGTTCGACACGTTGCGCCAGCACCACTCCTGGACCGGTTACCGTATTGTCTGCAAATACTTCTTCCCCTAGCGCAATTCCGATTCTAATGGTTGGAGCAATGTCGTCTTCGAACTGGTTGTTGTGTTGGGCATTTAACTGCTGGAAACGCAGCGCGGCACAGACAGCGTCAGAAGCTCGAGGAAACTCGGCTATGAGCGCATCACCTCGTATTTCCCGCGCAATACCGCCGTAGGCAGTGATTATTTCAGAGAATCGACGAAAAGCGTCCTGAACTCGATTATGGGCGAGCGTTTCATTCCGTTGAACAAGCTTGGTGGAGCCAACTACATCAGCATGTAAGACAACAGCAAGCTTTCGCGTCTTATTCTGCTCCATTGAGCTCCCTCAGGTGAAATGATCGGTATACAAGAATACTATCGTGATTATTGCTTAGTGACGACCTAATAAAATAGATCGATTCCCTTGTTGGAGTTACGCAGCCGTATACTTGATTCGAGGCGCTTGCTCGATTCTTGCAGCATGAGATTGGTCAGAAAATTGGGTGGTTAGGCAGGTCGACCAAACTTGATTTGCGATCTCAGAATATACCCCGAAGGCCCGAGATTGCTCACGATAGGGTTATACCTGCCTACCAACCTGTGAATTTAGTTCAGGACCTTTATGTCGCCCGTAAGTCCTGACATTAGCTCCGGATGGTGCAAAAGTAAAATCCAATAATGTGCATTAATTCACAGATTTGAATGATATGTTTTTATAAGATAGGTTTACTAAATTCAGGATGTTTGTGGAATCTTGTATTTTCGTCGACAAATTAAGCGAGGATTACAGATGAATGCAGTATTCAGACTAAGTGAGGCAGCGTCCATGCAAACTCATGCAAACAAAACTTTAAATTCACCCAAGCGCAGAAAACCATACTTGGTAAAATTAGCCCAAGCAATCGAAGAGCGGCATCAGCGGCACAAGAATCACTGTGAGCATTTGTCACTGGAGGATTATTTGCTGCAGGATATAGGCAAAA
The DNA here is from genome assembly GCA_947259885.1 of uncultured Gammaproteobacteria bacterium. Lineage (GTDB taxonomy): Bacteria > Pseudomonadota > Gammaproteobacteria > Arenicellales > Poriferihabitantaceae > VYFG01. Next base: position 61,242 of record CAMYNW010000015.1, on the reverse strand, counting down.
CCAGGATGGAGGTAGAGTTCGAATCAGATTAGGCCAGAGTGCGCAGATGAGAGACTTTGGCCGCTGGTTGAATCCGAGTTACTTTCTACGGCTCAACTGTTAGTTTTTCCGTATCTGGGTACACCGCTACGCTAGGCACCTTTCCTTCCTGCAAATCTTTCTGTATCGATTCCCAGTAGCCTGTTGTGTGCAGCATCCAGTGCTGGTCTGAAAATAATCGCCTTAGATCCCGATGTGGAAGGCAAAGCCCAGTTGTAAGCTCCTCTGGAAGGAATACTACGCCGTCCTCGAAATACCAATCGGGGACATCCTCTTCACCTTCGATCCGATCCGTGTTGGTGCGAACTTTTACGTCGGTGAGCTCTTCAAGCGCGTCGTAGTCAAAGAGATAGACTTTTAAATATGAGGTAACGCCATAATTTCGCGCATCCAAATCCCGGTTGAAAATATTTCCGGCGGCATTATTCTTAATACAGTAGCCCAGGTTCACCATCGCCGTTTCGGCCTGTTTCTGGGTGGCATTCTTTAAATAAACGGGAAGTGGTGTGAGCTTTCGTTGCACGATCAGATACTTGAACACCAGCGCCTCTTTATCCTGGTGAACACTCTCGCTTGCATATTCCAGCAGTTGTTCCATCAAACCGGTGTCAAACCAGTCAGTGTCCAATCTAAGGTTATAAAATAACATACTATCCAACATGCTATCGGTCCGGTTTATTTCATGCACCTTGGTATATTTTCTTAAAACAGACTGAACGCCATCAAATTTACCCCATTTGTATCCACTGGTAGGCGTATCACGGATCACCTTGAGTACATAGGCGCTATCCGACATACAGAATCCCATTGCCACGGTGCCCGGAGTACCAGGAGCGGTTTCCATTACTTGATCGAGGGCTTCGCGTTCACCTTCCAGTTCGTTCATAACGGCTACTTTTCCGAGGTGGTTATAGCCGATTGTTGAGTAATGCAGGCCTAAAGGGCGCATGGGCATGATGCTGCGCAAAAATCGGCAGAGTTCATGGTAGTGTGCGTTGGTTACATGAAAATTTGCTAGCGTGGAGCTGAACATATTGTGCGCGTAGGTCGAGCTGGTGATCAGCGCATCCACGTATAGCCCGTTATCACCATTCAGCAGCGCAATAATAAATGGACGATATTTGACATTGTCGAAACTGATCCGACCGACTAGATAAGCGCCCCTATTGCGGTAAAAACCAGCCTTGAACATCTCTAACGTCATAGCACCTTCCCCAAGTCGTCGATCGAGATCCAGATTCCGTCGTGCCCGTTCTGCCAATAGTCCAGCATCCCGCTGAATATCTTCATAATCAATCGAAAAACTTTCCTGATTAAGTATTTCAACCAGCGGGGCTGTTTCCAGTGTGTTGTCTATGACGTAGCGGTTTAACTGTTCCGCAACGCCTTGGTCAGTTTCGTACTTATTGCGATAAATCGCGTAGTCCGCTACCCGCCACTCCCCTTGGTAGATTTTGCGGCGGATCGAATGCAGGTAGGCCATGGCCAGATCAGCGGAATAGTCTTCGACCACCATCGATTGATAAGCTGTCTCAACCTGGTCCCATCGAGATTCATCAGACGTCAATACTGAGTGCTGTTTCTTTACCTTTTCGCTGAATTCTCGGATGCTGATACTGTAAAGCTGAAGCCTCCGATTACTAAGACGTAAGGATTCCGCATGATCCCGTTGTTCAAACGCTACTTTAGCTTTATTTGGTATCTGTTTGAAAAAACTATAAAATAAATTGAACTCATCAAGCGCATCACGAGCAACTTGCTGACTTTCGGATTCTCCGGGCTTATTCAATTGAGTAATTCCTTGGGATAATATTTAAAAACTATAATATTTAACTTATCTATTTTTACCAACACATTACTGTTAATTATTATTGTAAATATTTAACATTAGGGATGGTTATCATAATTATTTTCAATCCTTCATATTGAAATAACTATACTTAAACCGGTTGTTCGTATATCAACCATGCCAGATCATTGGCCCACTAATTTTACTACCTGGAGACAGTGCAATGACCAGAAATATGACTCGCGCGGAGCAGATTGCCGCGTTAGCAAAAGAGTGGGCGGAGAGTTCGCGATGGCGCAACATTAAGCGAAATTACTCGGCAGAAGACGTTGTGCGTTTGCGCGGTTCGGTTCAGCCTGAATTGACTTATGCAAGACGCGGTGCGGAGAAACTGTTTGAGCTGATCCACGGTAAGGCAAAGAAGGGTTATGTTAATTGCCTGGGTGCTTTGACCGCCGGACAGGCAGTGCAGCAGGCCAAGGCCGGAATTGAAGCGATTTACCTTTCTGGTTGGCAGGTAGCAGCTGATAATAATTCCTCGGAAACCATGTACCCGGATCAGTCGCTGTATGCTTATGATTCTGTTCCCACTGTAGTTCGACGAATAAACAACTCGTTTGCACGGACTGACCAGATTCAGTGGCAGCGTGGCGTGGAGCCGGGTAGTGACGAATATATCGATTACTTTCTACCCATAGTTGCCGATGCTGAGGCAGGATTTGGCGGTGTACTTAACGCATTTGAGCTGACTAAGAACATGGTTACCGCCGGCGCTGCCGGGGTACATTTTGAAGACCAGCTGGCTGCAGTAAAAAAATGTGGTCATATGGGAGGCAAGGTACTTATACCAACAGAAGAAGCAATTCAGAAATTAGTTTCAGCGCGACTTGCCTGTGACGTCCTTGGTGTGCCAACTTTAATTCTGGCCCGTACTGACGCCGAGGCCGCTAATCTTCTGACATCCGATTTTGATATGCGTGACCAGCCTTTCCTTGCTGGGGAACGCACATCTGAAGGATTCTATCGAGTCAAGAACGGACTCGAGCAGTCCATATCACGTGGCGTTTCTTATGCGCCCTACGCTGATATGGTCTGGTGTGAAACGGGAACTCCAGATCTTGGTTTTGCCCGTGAGTGGGCCCAAGCGGTGCGCGCTGAGAATCCAGGACAACTGCTGGCTTATAACTGCTCCCCGTCATTCAACTGGAAGAAAAATCTGGATGACAGCACGATTGCATCATTCCAGGATGAGCTCGCAGCCATGGGTTATACCTACCAGTTCATTACTCTCGCCGGCATTCACAACATGTGGTACAACATGTTTCAGCTATCTAAAGACTATGCGGAAGGCGAAGGTATGAAGCACTATGTTAATCAAGTACAGGAGCCTGAGTTTGCCGCATCTTCTCGAGGCTATACTTTTGTTGCCCACCAGCAGGAAGTCGGTGCGGGTTATTTCGATGATGTCACTACCACTATTCAGGGCGGTTCTTCCTCTGTTACAGCGATGGAAGGATCTACTGAAGAGGATCAGTTCTAATTTAGCTCAAGGAAACGGGCTAACCACACCAGTTAGCCCGCTTTCAATTCACACTCGGATTTAATACGCTCAACTCTGATTACTTTTTTCTCTTATCGACTGTTTCAAGCCGTTGATCATATGCTCTCCCAGACGAGGATCAAATTGTTTGGGCAGAATATATCCGGGACCAAATTCAAGGGTTTCAGTGGCGTATATGTCTCGAACCTTCTGCGGCACGGGCTGATGCGCGAGACTGGCCAGGCATTTCACCGCTGCGGTGAGAAGCTGTTGATCAATCTGACTGATCTTCTCGTCTAACGCAGCACGAAAGATAAACGGAAACACCAGAGAGTTATTCACCTGGTTCGGGTAATCTGAACGTCCAGTAGCAACGATGATCGAATCACTTATAGCATTAACTTGTTCCGGGTAAATTTCTGGATCCGGATTAGACAAAGCGAATACGATGGAGCGCCTGGTCATGCGTTTAATCATGTCCGGGGTAATGGTATTTGGACCGGAAAGCCCGATCAGCACATCGGCGTCAATCATTGCTTCGGACACTGAACGCATCGGTGTATTGATCGCAAATGCTTGTTTGTAGACGTTTAGATCTATGCGCCCGCTATGGATCACTCCCTTGCTGTCTACCATTACGATGTGATCACGGTTAGCACCCAAGTTACAGAGTAATTTTGCAGTGGCGATACCCGCCGATCCTGCACCTTGAACGACAATCTTTACATCTTCCAGACGCTTGCCCTGAATTTCAAGGGCGTTTAAAAGCCCGGCACATACGACTACTGCGGTGCCATGTTGATCATCATGAAAAACTGGAATGCTAAGTCGTTCTTTAAGTGATTCTTCTATGGCAAAGCACTTTGGGGCAGCGATATCTTCGAGGTTTATTCCACCGAATGTGGGCGCAATATTGGCTACCGTCTCAATAAACGCTTCTGTGCTGGGCGCGTCTACTTCGATATCAAATACATCAATATCCGCAAATAATTTAAACAACACCGCCTTCCCTTCCATCACCGGTTTGCCAGCTATTGCGCCGACGTTGCCAAGTCCGAGAACCGCCGAGCCGTCAGTGATGACCGCTACCAGATTGCCTTTATTAGTATACAGATAGGCATCAGCCTGATCTTTGGCAATTGCCTCTACTGGACCCGCCACCCCTGGCGTATAAGCTAGTGAAAGGTCGTTTTGACTCTCAAAGGGCTTAGTAGGCTGAATCGATGTTTTACCCGGTCTGGGAAACTGGTGATACTCAAGGGCAAGTTTTTTGAAATCCATGGAGGGGCGGCTGGTTTATCGCTGGCGGCGGCGTATTCTACGCTATAGCCAACTGATATAGAGAAAAGATTCTTAGCTTATGGCAGACAACCGCCGTCCAATGATTAATCTATAAAGTCTGTGCCCGAATGTAAACCCCGTGTTGTGACATTGTGTGATTAAGTAGCGATACGCAGGCATACACCGCTTTTAAGGTTGGGATATCGGTACCCGTTATTTCAGCCAGTTCTATCACGACGCCAAGCATGCCGTCGATCTCGAGGGGTTTCCCGGCCTCCACGTCCTGCAGCATAGAGGTTTTATGTTTCCCGACTTTTTCGGCGCCTTCGATTCGACGTTCCAGCGACACTCGAAAAGTCGCACCAAGTTTCTCTGCAACTGTTTTGGCCTCCGTCATCATGGTCGCGGCCAATTCACGAGTGAGAGGAAACTGACAGATTGCCTCAAGGGTCGAATGGGTCATGGCGCTGATCGGATTGAAGGTCAGATTGCCCCATAGTTTGAGCCAGATTTCAGAACGAATATCCTCAAGTACGGGAGACTTGAAGCCAGCTTCAATAAAGGCTTCGGATACCCGCTGGGCACGTTCGGAAACGCTACCGTCCAATTCGCCCAGGGGAAAACGAACGCCCTCTACATGGTGAATCACTCCCGGCTCTGCAATCACTGCAGCGGGATAGGCGATGCAACCCAGAAGGCAATCCGGATCGATACCAGACATCAACACTCCAGCTGGATCAACGGTTTCCACGGTTCGATTTTCATATTCACCGCCAAGCTTCTGAAAGTACCACCACGGTATTCCGTTCTGTAGCGTTACCATCACCGTTTGCGGGCCAATTAACGCTGGTAACTTATCCATCACCGCCGCAATCTGGTGGGATTTAAGCGCAAGCAAAACGACATCTTGAACATCAAGATCACCGATATCATCCGTTGCATTTACATTGTCGGCAACAATCTCTTTTCCATCCTGGAGTAGCTTTAATCCATTATTTTTGATCGCCTCGAGGTGTGCTCCTCTCGCGATTAACGATATTTCGTGGTCGTGCTGGGCCAGTCGCGCCCCCATAAATCCACCAATCGCACCCGCTCCGATTACGCAAATTTTCATTCTGGTTTGCTCCTTGAAAAACCGTTGATTCTAGTGAATAGGATATTTACGGCAACCAGATAACCCCTTAAATTAGGTATAGTTACCATTAAGAATCGATATGCAATTGAAGTCTGAATGCGGCCTTTCTCAGGCATCCTGACGGTGCACTTAAAAGTGCTGAAAAAATTGCTTTTAATGCACCATCACAGTGATCACTTTACTATGTCGTAAAATGTGATCGGTCACACCACCCAGTACATGTTCCTGCATACGGGAGTGGCTATATCCGCCCATTACCAGAAACTCCGCCCCCACTTTGTCGCAAATATTAAGTATACGTTTGCCGGCCGAATAAGTTCGTCGATTGAGCATTTCTACCTCCGCTTTAGCGCCATGCCATGCCAGGTGTTCTACAACTCGTTCACCACTCTCAATCATTCGCTTAGGCACCACAACCGTAACCTTATCCATCTGAACCAGCCAAGGAATAGTCATCGCCAGCGCACGCGATGCTTCAAGACTGTGATTCCATGCCACTACAGCACTTTGTGTGCGGTGAGGTTCCCAGTCTGGAGGAACCATCAGCACTGGCTTACCGGATTGGAGCATGATTGCCTCTAGCGCATTGCCATACAGGGCGCGGCCAAGCCTTCCTTTAGTTTTTGCCGGCCGCATCACGGCTGTGGTATCGAACAGTCTGGCCCAGCGCACGAGGGTCTCCTTCTTGTTGCCAAGCTCATGATGAAAAGAAAGTGTAATCCCACCCTCTTTTATCGGCTCGTCAGATAGATTGATGCTCCGCTCTTGTGCGAAAGCTTCGACTCTTTTTCTGATCTCATCGGCATTGGCAACAAGGATCTTCTTCTCTTCGTCCAGGACCTTCTGTTTGAGATCTCTCGACATGTTGGTGTACATCGCACTTTGCAGTGCGCTATCGGAAACATTCAATACTGTAATATGCGCATCGAAACGACGCGCTACCACCAGCGCAGTTTCCAGAACTGCTGATAAAGTTGCTTCCCCATCTGTTGGAACGAGTATTGCTTTAATCGTCATTGCCGTAGTGCTCCTGTTATGGATTAAAACAAGCCTTCTACCTGACCCTGTTCGTTCAAGCGTATGCTATTAGCGGAGGGTATCCTAGGTAGTCCCGGCATGGTCATGATGTCACCACAGACCGCAACAATGAAACCTGCACCAGCAGAAAGCCTGACTTCTCTAACAGGTAAAGTATGGCCGGTTGGCGCACCCTTTTTATTAGGATCCGAAGAAAAGCTATACTGGGTTTTGGCAATACAAACTGGCAGATCACCAAATCCGCCCTCTTGAAGATCCTTGATCTGGTTACGCGTCTTCTGATCTGCGCTGATTCCGTCTGCCCGGTAAAGCTTGGTCGCGATGGTTTCAATTTTTTCCCAAATCGGCATTTCTGAAGGATAGCTTGGTGCAAATTTACTTTCGCCACTCTCGGCCATGGCAGCTACCTGTTCGGCTAGTTCCATAGTCCCAGCACCGCCGTCGGCCCAGTGCGTGGCATCGATAGCTTTAACGCCAAGGCTATCGGCAATTTCACGTACCGCCGCCATTTCCGCATCAGTGTCCGCGACAAAACGGTTGATCGCCACCACAACCGGCACGCCAAATGATTTTACGTTTTCAACATGACGCTGCAGATTAACGCAACCATCTCGAACAGCCTGAACGTTCTCCGTGCCGAGATCATCTTTGGCGACACCACCGTGCATTTTAAGCGCCCGGACCGTCGCCACTATCACTGCTGCATCGGGCGCAAGACCCGCACTTCGACACTTAATATCAAAGAATTTCTCCGCGCCCAGATCTGCTCCAAATCCGGCTTCTGTAACCACAAAGTCTGCCATCTTAAGAGCGCTTCGGGTAGCGATAACCGAGTTACAGCCATGTGCAATATTTGCAAATGGGCCACCATGGATAAACGCAGGATTATGTTCAAGGGTTTGTACCAGGTTGGGAGCAATCGCGTCTTTCAACAACACTGTCATCGGACCAGGGGCTTTAACAGCGTCTGCAGTGATTGGCTTCCGATCCCGCGTGTAACCAATTACTATTTTACTCAGTCGCTGTTGCAGGTCTTCCAGGTTTTTTGATAAACAAAAAATCGCCATGACCTCGGACGCTACGGTGATATCAAAACCGTCTTCCCGGGCAAAACCATTGGATACGCCACCCAGCGAACTGGTGATCTGGCGCAGAGATCGATCGTTCATATCTACCACTCGTCGCCATGCGACCCGCCGAGTGTCCAAACCCGCTTCATTACCCCAATAAATGTGATTGTCAATCAGGGCGGAAAGTAAACTGTGCGCGGAAGTAATTGCATGAAAATCGCCGGTGAAATGAAGATTGATATCTTCCATCGGGATCACCTGAGCGTATCCTCCCCCAGCAGCGCCACCCTTCATTCCGAAGCACGGGCCAAGGGAGGGCTCACGAAGGCACACCATTGCATTTTTACCAATCTTATTCAGGCCGTCTGTCAGTCCCACAGAGGTGGTGGTCTTACCTTCACCCGCAGGGGTTGGTGTAATAGCTGTCACCAAGATTAGTTTGCCGTCCGGTTTGTCTTTCAAAGTGTTTATATGGTCCAGACTGACCTTAGCCTTGGTATGGCCGAAAGGCACCAATGCATCCTTAGGAATACCTAGCTTGTCAGCAATTTCACCAATAGGTTTAATCCTTGCCGCACGCGCAATTTCGATATCACTCATTATCTAGTTCTCTTTTAATCGTGTTTAGTATTGATCCCTATGGTTTAACAGGGATGCTGTCTGTCAATTCTGAATAGCCCGCCAAGTCTCAACTTCCCAGGACGTCGCCCACTTTAAGTCCGGCTGCAGAGACATAATCTGAAGCAGGGACCTTACCTGCATCCGCCCTTACCCTGCCAATTTTTATTGAGCCTTCTGCAGCAGCCACCTCAAACCCATCTGAGTCTATGGCAATCACTGCACCAGGTGCCCCATCGCCATTACTAAGACTTGAGTTGAAAATCTTCAACTCTGCATCGCCATGGGTAGTCCAGGCGCCTGGCTGAGGATTAGCGGCGCGGATCACGTTATAGACCTGTTGTGCGGGTTGGGTCCAGTCCAGCTTCGCTTCCTTCTTTCCAAACCACGACTCATACGAGCCCTGGTCGAGATTCTGTGCGATCTTAGGCGCCTTGCCATCCTTGAGCAGGTCTAATGATTCGATCATCGCGTCTACACCCATCGGAAACAGCTTATTAAAGTAAACGTCTCCCAATGTCTCATCCGCACCTATCGGGCATGTCTTCTGCAACAAGATTGGCCCTTCATCAAGGCCATCATCGGGCCAGAAAATAGTCAGACCTGTTTCGGTCGCACCCGTGGCGATCGGCCAGTTAATCGACGAGGGCCCCCGATGCATGGGCAGCAGCGATGGGTGATACTGAAATGATCCGTATTTCGGGGTATTCAATACCTTCGTGGGTACGAATAACAGTACATACGCCATCATGCAAACATCCGCCTCGAATGACGTCATAAGCGCCTCTGCTTCATCTGTCTTCCACGAAGCCGGCTGGTGCACAGGCAAATCTTTTTCTAAAGCGAGTTGCTTGAGAGGGTCGATCGGCTTACCCTCTTTGTCCGGAGCGGTGCAGATCGCGACTACATTTTCGCCCCTATCCAATAACTTCTGGAGTACTGCCTGACCAAAAGCCTGCTGTCCATGAACTACTATTCTCATAACGTTTTCTCGGTTGTATCGCCGTAGGAGTTTACCGGCGCTAATTGATGATTACTAAATTGCGCCGACTTCACGCATCGATATGATTTCGTCCGCAGAATACCCAAGCTGCTCAAGGACTTCTTCGGAATGCTCCCCCAAAAGTGGAGAACGAACCACCTCTACTGGAGAATCGGAAAGTTTTATCGGGCACCCTACAGTCAGGTAAGGACCACGCTCCGGATGATCGACTTCAACGATTGTGCCTGTTTCCCGCAGCGACGGTTCTTCCGCAAGTTCTTTCATCGAAAGTATTGGACCAACTGGAATATCCAGCGGATTACAGATATCCATGACCTCGAACTTTGTTTTTGTCATTGTCCATTCTTCAATGGCACCAAAGACTTCGTTCAGCCGCGGTAGCCTGGCCTCAGGAGTGGCTAAGTCGGCATCTTCTTTCCACTCCGGTTTTCCAATCACATCACATATTTTTTGCCAAACCGCTGCTTGGGTTATGAAGTAAGTGTAGGCATTGGGGTCGTTCTCCCAGCCTTTACATTTAAGAATACGTCCAGGCTGACCACCACCAGAATCGTTACCCGCTCGGGGCGTGGCTTCCCCAAATTCTATTCCTTCACCAAACTGCGAGTACTCCCTGAGTGGTCCTGCTTTCAGCCGTTGCTGATCGCGCAATTTAACCCGGCAAAGGTTTAACACCCCGTCCTGCATGGGCGCTAAAACTTTCTGACCACGCCCCGATTTTTCTCGCTGATAAAGTGCAGTCATGATGCCGAGTGCAAGATGAAGCCCAGTCCCAGAATCTCCAATCTGTGAACCGGTTACCAGAGGTGGTCCATCAAGAAAACCAGTCGTAGACGCAGAGCCGCCCGCGCACTGTGCCACGTTTTCATAAACCTTGCAGTGTTCATATGGACCAGGCCCAAAGCCTTTGACCGAAGCCATGATCATGCGTGGATTGAGTTCCTGAATCCGTTCCCAGCCAAATCCCATTCGATCCAACGCGCCAGGAGCAAAGTTTTCAACCATTACATCGCATTCCTTCACCAACCGTTCAAGAACCTGCTTACCTTCCTTGGTTTTTGTATTTAGAGTCAGTGAACGTTTATTGTGGTTGAGCATCGTAAAGTAAAGCGAGTCGGCACCCGGCACGTCCACCAGTTGCTTTCTGGTCGCATCCCCTACGCCAGGACGCTCTACCTTGATAACGTCGGCGCCAAACCATCCAAGTAGTTGGGTACAGGTCGGGCCAGACTGTACATGGGTGAAGTCAAGAATTTTTACACCTTCAAGTGCCTTCATGTTTTAAAACTCCGATTAAATCAAATAGATTACTTGTACATGGTCTGGGCTTTGGTGCCAGGAGCGTATTCATCTGGATCTACCCATACATTCACGACCGCACATTTTCCTGTTTTTGCGATGGACTCCCGAGCACGAAGCAATGCAGGCTGTATTTGGCTGGCTTCATGTACCTCCTCGCCATACCCACCGATCATCTCGCCAAACTTGCCAAACGGAATATCTCCCAACTTGTTTCCTATATTGCCGCGCTCTTCGCCATATTTGGCGATCTGACCATAGCGGATTTGATTCATATGAGAATTGTTTCCTACTACGGCAAGGTATGGCGCACCGAACCGTTGCGCGGTTTCCATATCAAATGAAGTCATGCCAAAAGAACCGTCGCCATACAAACACACCACTTCCTTGTCTGGATTAGCGAGCTTTGCCGCCATTGAAAACCCGGTGCCGACCCCTAGTGAGCCCAGAGCGCCTGGATCCATCCATTGTCCCGGATTACGCGGACGCACCGCCTGCGCAGAGATCGTGACGATATCACCACCGTCGCCAATATAAATCGTATCTTCACCCAGAAATTCGTTGATCTCCCAGGCCAGACGATAAGGATGAATCGGATTTTGATCAGTGGTAAACATCGGCATCAGCTTCTCGAGTTTGGTTGCCTCGATACCACGCAGTTCTTTCATCCAGGTCTGACGCTTCTGGCGTGCGCCGTCATCAATACGCCCCGAAGCCGCCTGGGCCACTGCAGAGAGGATTGCCCCTGGATCACCCGCAAGTCCCAGGTCAATGTCACGATTCTTGCCCACAGTGCTGTAACTTTGATCAATCTGTACCAGGGTCGCCTTATGCGATATGCGCTTACCGTATCCCATACGAAAATCGAATGGGGTACCAACAATCAGAATGACATCGGCATTATTAAACGCATCGCGTCGAGTGCGATCAAAATGATGTGGATCATCCTGTCCTAACATTCCGCGGCTGGCACCGTTCATATAAGCCGGAATATCGAGTTCTCGAACAAAATTGATCGCATCGTTATGGCCCTGTGAAGCCCAGACCTGTTGCCCAAATAATACTGCTGGACGCTCAGACTTCACCAGAATATCTGCGAGCTTTTCTATGTCGGCGGGGTCACCGATCGAACGCAATGAAGCGCGGTAGGATCCTGGCTCAGGAATCACCGCATTTTCGATGGGCACCTCCCGGTCTAACACATCCCTGGGAATTTCAAGGTACGAAGGACCATAAGCGCCGTTAAAACACTCCCGTGCAGCCATAGACACCATGTCTGCTACTCTTTCGGTAGAGAACACACCCGAGGCAAATTTAGTGATGGGTGTCATCATGTCCACATGCGGCAGATCCTGCAGTGAACCCATTTTGTGTTGGGTCAATGAACTCTGACCGCCAATATGCAGAATCGGACTTTCCGAGCGAAATGCGGTGGCAACACCCGTCACCGCATTAGTGCATCCTGGGCCTGCGGTCGTGACCACACAGCCAAGCTTACCGGTCTGGCGCGCATAGCCATCCGCGGCATGCGCCGCAGTTTGTTCATGACGCACATCGACAATACGAATACCTTCGTCGATACAGCCATCGTATATATCAATAATATGGCCCCCGCAAAGGGTGAAAACAGTATCCACGCCTTCATTTTTCAGCGCTTTCGCCACCAGGTGGCCGCCGGATATCACACTTCCACTCTTGTCCTTGCGAGCCAAGGTATCGGATGCTGTATCTGTCTTGTTTGTCATTGGGTTTCTGTCTCCAGTGTATAGCTGTCAGGTAAAAAACTAGTCGAGGTAATCGACATGCTGCTTAATGTGGTTGGCCAGGTACATGGCGTGCTCACGCACCAGTTGCTCTGCCATGGTGGCATCACGTTCCTCTAAAGATTGAATGATCCTCATATGATCGATAATGGATTCTGCCGCACGGTCACGCTCACCGATGGTCTTTCTGCGGATCGCACGCATATGAACGAACAACCCGTCAGCGATTTCTTTTAGTAACTTACATTTACTTAGCTCAATAAGACATTGATGGAATTCGATATTTTTTTCGGAGTACTCATCGATATGCGCTCGTGCCTCGTCGCTGTCGTCAAAGGTCGCAAATAGCTTTCGCATAGAAGCAATCTCTTCATCACTCGCATGCTCAGTCACCAGGCGTGCTGCCATGCCTTCGAGTCCTGCCCAGACACAGATAATTTCCAGTATTTCCTCTTTGTTTTTGCGCACCACAAACGCCCCTCTTCTCGGATAGGTAACCACCAGACCCTCCTGTTCCAGACGGGTGATCGCCTCACGGATAGGAGTGCGGCTGACGCCGAGGTCATCTGCGAGTTTGCGTTCGTCAAGCTTTGGGGGGCCATCCCCCGAGTAGATATCCATCTTGGAGATCGCATCTTTCAAGGACCGATAAACCGCATCCTTGAGCTTTGGATTGACATCTATGGGTTTAAGTCGAACCAGACTGTCACTAGACATACAATACCCCCCAGGTATTTTGTATCTGGTATACATGGAAATTAATCAGAAAAGTGTCAAACATATAAGCGATGTTCAAATCAAATTGTTAGTGCTGATAAAGAAAAAGCACGTCTAGTAGATTCATTTCTATAGGATGCTTCTCTCATTTGCTTCGATCCACTGCTTTAACTCGCGGTTTCACCGGTTTTCTTCTTAAACTTCCTCACTAGGGGATAGCAGACAAGTCCTACAGCGATCAGGATGCACACAGCGGAAATGGGTCGCGTAACAAAAATTGATAACTCCCCCTGCGAGCTGAGGAGTGATTGCCTTAGTGATCGCTCCGCAAGGGGACCCAGCACTATAGCAAGCACTGCCGGAGCAACTGGATAGTTAAGTTTGCGCAACAGGTACCCCACCACACCAAACAGCAGCATTAACCACACATCGTGCATGGTCTGTGTCGGCGCATAGCCACCAACAACGCATAGAATGTAGATGATAGGCGCAAGAATCGTAAACGGGATGGTAAGAACTTTTACGAATAGTGGAATAAACGCAATGTTGATCACCAGGGTCGCAAAATTCGCGATGTAAAGTGATCCAATCAATCCCCATACAAACTCCGGGTTCTCAGTAAACAGCAGTGGTCCTGGCCGCAATCCCCAAATAATCATGCCACCGAGTAATATTGCAGTGGTCGGCGAACCAGGTATTCCCAGAGTGATCATCGGCAGCATAGAACCAGTAGAAGCAGCGTTATTTGCCGCTTCTGGGGCCGCTACTCCGGCAACATTACCCTTGCCGAAGCTGTCGGGGTCTTTTGAAAAAGTTTTAGCCAAACCATAGGCCATCAGCGACGCGGGTGTCGCACCGGCTGCCGGCAAAGTCCCAACAAAGTATCCCAGGACAGAACCCAGTGAAGTAGTGGCGATATAGGATTTGACATCTTTTAGGTTTTCTATGAGTTGGGACAATGACATCTTCACTTTGTGAACCACGACCTCTCCCTGAGTAGATTCAAGCGTCCACAACATTTCACCGATACCATAAATTCCGATGGCCAATACCAAGAAGTTGATGCCGTGCAGAAAGCCATCGATGTCACCGAAGACCAGTCTGGGCTGGCCAGATATGATATCCAGGCCTACCGCCGCTAACACCAGGCCAACCAGAATCGAGAATATGGTCTTGGGAATATCGTCGCCGCCAAGACCGATGAATGTCGCAAAAGCCAGCAACATCAATGAAAATTCCTCCGCTGGACCAAACTTGAGTGCAAATGTCGCGAGCGGTGGCGCAAACAACGTAAACAGTATGACTGAGATTGTGCCGCCGATAAACGAAGCGACCGCCGCAGCGGTCAGCGCCTTATCAGCATGACCCGCCTGGGCCAGTGGACGCCCGTCGAAAACCGTAGCCACCGCGGTTGACGCCCCGGGTATCCCAAGCGTAATCGAGCTGATTGCGCCACCGTACATCGCACCGTAGTAAATCGCAGCCAGAAATATAATTGCAGACGTAGGAGGCACAAGAAAGGTAATCGGCAACAGAATCGCAACCCCGTTTACCGAACCCAGTCCAGGCATTGCACCGATCAGAAGACCTAGCGCACAGCCCAGGATAATCATCATAAAGTTCAGCGGCTCCATGGCTTGACTCAGACCGCCAGCGAGATGTAGTAGTATTTCTTCCACCCTATGCCTCTATGTGTTTAATTTTGGTAGATTCGTTTAAAAGGAATACATCAAATCGTAGATCGGATAGAACAACGGCTCACTGATGGATTTTGGCAGCGGGATTTTAAGTGCCCACTCAAATAAACAGAACACGGCGATAGGCACCAGCACCATCATACTTACGGTTAATTTCCAGGAGTGGCGGCCAACAAACTTGAGATAAAACAGCAGGAAGAAAAAAAGTGCGATATAGATTCCAACCAGATGCGTTGTGACGAGAAGGAACACAATTGAGCCTGCGGAGATTCCTACTACCACAACTGTCTCACGGGTCATATAAAGCTGCAGATTGCGTGATTCCGGGGTTACACCACGGAACCACCTGTAGATAGTCGCCATGGAGGCCAGCAACATGCCGGATGACAACCAGAATGGCCAGGCGCCTGATCCTGGACCCCGTTCCGGCACCCAGCCTATCTTCAACTCAGCGCTTTTTATCATCAGGCCGATTGAGCACAATGCACATAGGACCGCCATCAGGATTTCTGCAGTTCTGACTGTCATAGTTTTTTCATTAATTTATGAAGGCATGCCTCTACCGTAAACTGCCGCAAAAGGCTGAGCTTGGTAAGGTGTTACAGAATTGATAAAAGAGCGTGGTCAACACCCGACCACGCTCCTTGGGCGAATTTACTCGCCAGTAATTGCAGACGCCCCTACGGCTTCAATCAGCTCCTTGTGCAAGGCAATCTGCTGCTGGTGATAAGTACCAAGTTCGGCGCCTGAGACATAGGTATCACAGGCAAGACCATCTTCAACACAGAACTTCTGCCATTCTTCTGACTCAAACAGGGTCTTGAACAGATTAATGTACCATTCCTGCGCTTCAGCGGACATTCCAGGAGGTCCGTTGATTGAACGCTGCATATAGTATTCCATGTTCACACCCAGCTCCTTGGCGGTCGGAACATCCGGATACGCCGGCAGCCGCTCTGCGGTAAACTGAACAAGGGGTTTGGTGTTGCCTGCCCGGAAGAACTCGTTTTGTTCCGCAGGATTGTTCACTGTGGAGTCAATGTGTTTTCCCACCAGGTTCTTGGCCACTGTACCGCCACCTGGAAAAGGAATGTAGATAACGTCATAGCCAAATTCCTTCTCCATCATTGCAGTAAGAATGGAATCTTCCTGACCGGTACCAGTACCACCAACTTTCCAGCTGTTCCCCGCGGCTTTAACTGCTGCAACATAGCTGTCCAAGTCGGTAATGTCAGTCATATCCTGGTGCACCCAAAGCAGGAAGTTATCAATTGCCATACGGCCAATCGGGGTAAAGTTGGAGACATCCACACCAATACCTTCTTGAATAACCGGGGTAGTGTAGAAACTGTTCAGGGTGACCAGAAGAGTGTGGTCGTCCCCTGCCTTGTCCTGAATGTAGCGAAGCGCTTCAGCACCCGAACCTCCAGCTTTATTTATTGGAATAACAGGACGCGGTGACAGTTTGTTCTTTTCGATGAGACCCTGCAGTAGACGAGCAATTTGATCAGCGCCGCCACCTGCGCCCGCCATAATAATCAGTTCAATGGGTTTCTTGGGTGACCATTCGGCCATCGCCGGTGCGGACATTCCTAAAGAAGTCGCCGCGGCGATCACGGCCGGAATAGCCGTCTTTTTAACTCTGTGTAGTACGTTAGACATCTTTATTTTTCCTCCAAGGGAAATAGTTTATAGCTATATTGGTATTTGGTATACCAAATACCAGACGAGAGAATACTGCGCCAGCAGACTATTGTAAAGTCGTTGGCGAGAGTTTCTGTATGACAGATAATTTAACCACAATCCAGGACCGCAAAACATTTCAAAATATTAAGAATACTTAGAAACTTTTCTTATTATCTTTTTGTTTTAACGTTATTCAGCGAGTGCTTTTCTGACGCACAATCCAATCTCTACCGGCGACTCGATGACTTTGACGCCAGCAGAACTTAGAGCCTTTTTCTTTGAGACGGCATCGCCACTTCCTGATTTTATGATTGCGCTGGCATGCCCCATCCGCGTGTCTAACGGCGCATGCTGACCGGCAATATAGGCGAGAACAGGCTTGGAATAATTGCCGTTTGCAAGATAAGCGGACGCGCGCTCTTCTTCCGATCCACCGATTTCTCCAATAACCACCACAGCCCTCGTTTCTTCATCTTCATCAAACATCTGAAGACACTCGACAAAACCGAGACCGTGTATCGGGTCTCCACCAATACCGACACACGTGGATTGCCCCAATCCAGCATCGGTAGTTTGCCACGCCGCTTCATAGGTAAGGGTGCTGGAACGAGAGATGATCCCGATGTTTCCTCTTTTAAATATTTCGGCAGGCATAATGCCAATTCTGCACTGCTCGGGTGTGATCACCCCCGGGGTGTTTGGTCCTAAGAGTCTAGACCGACTATTCTTAAGGAGTTCCGAGACTTTCACCATATCGAGGACCGGCATGTGCTCAGTAATGCAGATGATTAATGGCATTTCTGCGTCGATTGCCTCAATAATGGCATTGGCCGCATTTTCTTTCGGCACAAAGATAACGCTCGCAGTGGCTCCAGTTTGTGCCATGGCTGTGCTTACATCGTCAAACACTGGAAGTCCGAGATGACTCGTACCACCTTTACCGGGTCGCACCCCACCCACCATTTGCGTGCCAAATGAGATCGCTCTTTCGATATAGAAACTGGCCTGGCTGCCGGTAATACCCTGGCAGATTACACGTGTAGATTTGTCGACTAGAATTGACATGTTGAGAATATAAACGTCGTCAGTGACTGACCTTATGGATAATTTTCTTCAGCCACCCCTCATCGGATTCTGAGGCAGATGGCACGTCTTGAGGAGTTGCTGCAAGATGCGCCGCAATTTTTGCGGCCTCCGAAAGATTTGAAGCGAGAACGATTCCAGGCACACCTTCTTTTAATCGTCGATTAGCCAATTTAGCGTTGGTGCCTGCAAGCCGAACCACCATCGGAACCTTTATAGGATTCAAACGATTCACCACCTGTATCGCATCAGAAACGGTGTCGCACCGCATAATGCCACCACCAAATACATTAATCAGCAAACATTTAATTTGAGGATTAGACAGTAATAGTTCGAGCGCACTGGTGACGCGGTTGACTTTTGAATCTGGAGGTAGATCGAGGAAATTCGCGGGGTTCCCAGAGAATTGCACTAGAGAGTCAAGCGTCGCCATGGAAAGGCCGGCGCCAACAGTCATGCAGGCAATATCGCCATTCATCTGAATAAAGTTAAAACCATCCTTACTTGCTCTGCGGCGAGTACCAATCCTGTCACTTTGTTCATCTATTGCACGAATTTCGGCTTGTCGAAAAAGACTGTTGTCATCGACTGTTACCTTGGCATCGAGCGCGATACATTCGTCGTTAACGATGCCCACTGGATTGATTTCAAGCAACGTCAGGTCTTTAATTTTTACTAGATCGATCGCTTGCCCAATTAGAGTCTTAAACGAAGCCGAGGCTTTTTTACCGAGTTGGTATCCATCAATAGTATCCGCAAGAAGTTGCTGATCGACCCCGTGCAAAATACTCACTGGCAGTTTGGTGACAGATAAAGGTTGTTTTTTGGCCATTTCTTCCATCGCGACTCCGCCGTGTGCTGATAGCAGTAACATCAGCGTCTTGTTCGCTTCGTCGAGGACTAATGACAAAGAAAGCTCCTGGCTCGGATCCATTGCCTGCTCAATGTAAACCTCTCTCACAGGCAGCCCATCCTGGCCCGTTTGCGCAGTTATCAGCGAACGACCGAGCATACTGCGCGCATGGGTCGACACATGCTCTGGGGTCGCCGCCGGCCTTACGCCGGATTTCATTTCGTCGCCTTTAAAGTGTCCTTGCCCTCGGCCTCCAGAAAGAATTTGTGCTTTCACCATCCACGATTTGCCTGGGATCTGATTGGCCACTTGTTCTGCTCTTTCAGGAGAATCAGCCACGTCACCTTCGGGTACTCGGATGCTGTTATCCTTTAGTAGTCGTTTGGCTTGATACTCATGAAGATCCATACTATTGTTTATCCTCTCGCTGAATCAGTGGCAGACAGTTGAGCTTTCATTATGTACCAAATCAAACCCGCAGCACAATTTTCCCAAAGTGGGTGCTGGCTTCCATCTCTCGATGTGCTTCTGCTACCTGGTCTAGCGGAAAGACATCCGAAACCAGAGGTACGATAGATCCAGTCGCCATGTGGTCTAAGGTGGCAGCTGCAAATGCAGCAATAATCTCAGCTTTTTCATCAACCGGACGTGGACGTAACACTGATCCGATGATCTGCTGACGTTTCACCATCATCAGAGCGAGATTAAGTTCTGCTTTTATCCCACTCATCACTCCAATCGCCAGCAAGCGACCATAGACAGCCAGCGATTTCATGTTATGCGATAAATAGTCGGCTCCGATGTGATCCAAAATCACATCTACTCCCTTACCTGAGGTAATCTGTTTAACTTGTTCCGCGAAAGACTGGGTTCGGTAGTCGATAACATGATGCGCACCCAGAGCCTCGACACGCTGTATTTTTCCCGTTGAGGCTGTCACCACAATGGTTGCGTCAGGCACCAACTGTTTGCAAAGATGGATCGCCGCGGTATTGACACCTCCGCCCCCGCCATGGAGTAAAACTGTTTCGCCGTCTTTTAGACCCGCAAGTAAAAACAGGTTCAGATATGCAGTCAGATATGTCTCGCATACGCATGCAGCTTGCTCGAAGGACATATTTTCAGGAATCGGCATCATGTGACCCGCATGAGCGACCGCATACTCGGCGTATCCACCGCCACCAATAAGCGCCATGACACGCTGGCCTGGCTGCCAGTCGGTTACTCCTTGTCCAAGCTTTTCCACCGTTCCTGCAACTTCCAGGCCCATAATTTCCGAGTCTCCGGGTGGCGGACCATAGCTTCCCTCTCGCTGCATAATATCTGGTCTGTTTACCGAGGTGGCGGCGACCTTTATCAGCACTTGCCCCGCCTTGGGTGCGGGAGTATCCGTATCACCGTAAAACATCATTTCGGGGCCACCGAACTCTTTAAGGAGTATCGCTTTCAATTTCTTAACTCACAGGTTTTGTATGAACATATCAAAGTCGATCGGTAAATTACAACGCACAATAAAAATTACTGGAACTCAATGCAATAAGGTTCTCTGTATTAGCGCACAGATCTGGTCAGTCAATCGTGGCTACGTGGAGTGAGTTTGTGGTGCCTGAAATACCGAATGGAATACCCGCCGCGACAATGATCGCCTGCCCGGAAGTAGCAAACTCCTCTTTTACCGCAATCTGTTTAGCGGCATCGATGACCTGTAACAAATCTGCATCTTTATTAGCAACATCCAAGATCACTGGATGCACCCCCCAGGCCATGGATAAATAACGTGCGGTGTTGGTTTCTGGAGTAATACTGAGAATTGGCGCGCCCGGACGTTCCCTTGCCGCCCGCAGGCTGGTGCTACCCGAGGTGGTATAGGTAACGGTAGCGGTCGAAGAGAGGATGCCGGTGATACTTTGCAGAGCATTACAAATTGCATCAGCAACCGTACTTTCAGGGGGCGGACGCTGTGCATCAAGAATATTCCCGTATAGCGAATCTTGTTCTACCGCACTAATAATATTGTCCATCATCAGTACCGACTCCACCGGATAGTCACCGGCCGCTGATTCAGCTGACAACATCACTGCGTCGGCACCATCATACACCGCCGTAGCAACATCCGATGCCTCGGCCCGAGTCGGGACCGGCGCATGCACCATGGAATCAAGCATGTGGGTGGCAATTACTACGGGCTTGCCTACCTTACGACAGCGCCTGATAATTTCTTTCTGTACCACCGGTACCTGCTCCGGCGGTAGCTCAACCCCCAAGTCTCCTCTGGCCACCATCGCACCATCCGAGAGCGCGAGTATCTGGTCGAGATTTTCAAGCGCTGATGGCTTCTCGAGCTTAACCATAATCGACGGTTGATTACCTATCAATCCACGTAATTCTTTAACATCACTGGCCTGCTGAACGAAGGACTGAGCAACCCAATCGACGCCAAGTGACAAGCCATACTCAATGTCCTCACGATCTTTCTCTGTAATAACTGAAATAGGTAAAATCACCCCCGGTACGTTCACACCTTTGTGGCTACTGATCTCACCACGCACCATCACTTGGGTGATGGCATGGGATTGGTCACATTTAAGAACCTTCAGTTTCACTCGCCCGTCATTAATTAAAAGTTCGTTGCCCGGTTTCAATGCCGCGAAGATTTCCGGATGAGGCAGTTCGGCGCGGTCTTGATCCCCTGGCACCTGCTCCATATCCAGGCGGAATTGGCGGCCCTCGGTGAGCCATATCGATTTTTCGCTGATTTCCCCTAAACGCAGTTTCGGGCCTTGAATATCAAGAAGAATGCCAATCGGCCGCCCTGTCTCGATTTCCATTTCTCTGATGATTCGATGGCGTTGCTTGTGATCCTCGTGACTGCCATGGCTGAAGTTTAATCGGAATACGTCTACCCCAGTATCAAACAGTTGGCGAATCACTTCAGGGCTGGAACTCGCAGGACCAAGTGTGGCGACAATTTTTGCTTTTCGGTGACGGCGCATTGCAATATAACTACGTAATATTCCTGAAATTGAGCGATGTATTATTACATGACAATTAATAAACTACCCGAAAGTTCATCCACTAATGGATAATCAATACACATTCACTAAGCATGTGCCTATGTCATCCCGCAGTATAGTTAACGGGCTCGGTCTGCCCGTTGGCATTCCAATTAAAGATTGGTGCAGACCTGAAAAGCCTGACGATCATTCTCTTGATGGAACATTCTGTCGACTGGAACCGCTCGATAGCGCAAAACATGGAGAACATCTGTTTAAAGCGAATAAATTGGATCAGCAAGATCGTATTTGGGTTTATCTTCCTTACGGTCCTTTTGCAAAATTAGATCAATACCTTTCCTGGGTCGATACGGTTTGCAGTAAAGATGACCCAAAGTTCTACGCCATCGTCGATTACAAGAGGCAACAAGCAGTCGGCGTCGCCAGTTATCTGCGCATCGATCCCCCTAACGGTTCAATTGAGGTCGGTCATATCAATTTTTCTCCACTTCTGCAAAATTCTATCGCCGCTACCGAAGCCATGTTCATAATGATGCAAAATGCCTTTAATCTCGGCTATCGACGCTATGAGTGGAAGTGTGATGCATTGAATCAACGATCGAGAAATGCAGCCGCGCGACTCGGATTTCAGTTTGAAGGTATTTTCAGGCAGGCCACAATATATAAAGGACGCAATCGTGATACCGCTTGGTTTTCGATCATTGATCGTGATTGGCCACAGCTGCAACTCGTTTACAATACCTGGTTATCACCACAAAATTTTAATGCTAAAGGCCAACAAAAAAAGTCGTTGAGTAAACTCACAAAAGAAATGTTAATTGATTCAAATGAATAATCAAGTTCGTATCAGAAAAGCGAACACCACAGATTTTCCTGGTTGGTGTGACCTTTACCGCGGCTATGCGGAATTTTACAAAGTACCTATGAACGATAGAATTCTTGAAACCTTATGGGGTTGGATACATGATCCGCATCACGAGATAAACTGTCTAGTCGCATTTGTCGATGAGGATGATCTGCCAAGTGGATTTGCCCATGTGCGTCGCATGCCAAGCCCACTTCGCGGCACTGATGTCGGTTTCCTGGACGATCTATTCGTTGATCCTGATGCTCGCGGTGCAAATATCGGAAAGGCTTTGTTTGGTGCCCTTGAAGACCATGCCCGGGAGCACAAGTGGTCAATCATTCGCTGGATTACTGCAGACGATAACTATCGTGCAAGAGCGCTTTATGATCAGCTCGCCACAAAGACCATGTGGAACACTTACCAGATGGACATTTCTCTGAACCAGGAATAGCGCTTTATAACACTGGCTTAGTATGCCACATTTTAGCAAGCCCGGTTTCACACAAATTTTCCATAGGCTGCTCCGGAATACAAGCGAGCGGAATTACCTGATGACTTCTGATCTCCTGGTCGGTTCGAGTAATCTGATCTAAGCCTGCATTATTGTCTTATAACCGCTCTCTAGCCTCCACCTCCTGCTGGTGACTGTCTTAATAATGTATTGCGGCATGAAGGAAAAAAGAATTGCGCTTTGGTTCTGCTAGTATTTGCCATCCAGCTTATCTTCGACTGACTTAAACAATCCGCGAACCATGCGGACTTCCTGGGCATACATATGAATTCGGTTAAACATCCGCGCCATTTTGCGCTGCAATTTGCTAGATCGACCGTCGCTGAATTCTATTTTTTTAACGAATTGCTCTAGATGTTCCAGAAAATGTCGCATTTCTTCAGCCGTAGCCAGTTTATCGCTTTTGGCGGGCATCTCCTCTGTCGATTGCAGCAATTGCTTTCTGCTCTCATACAGAATGACCGTTACTGCCGAGGCGAGATTGAGTGATGAAAATGATTCTTCAACTGGTATTCTGATCAGGAAATGACAGCGCTCCAACTCCTGGTTCGTCAGGCCGCTACTCTCTCGACCAAATACGTATGCAATCTGCGAATGCTGGCCAGTATTAAGCGTTTCCACCGCCTCAGAGGGAGATTTTTCGGGCCATTTTATCGAGCGTGAACGAGCTGTCGTTCCGATTACAAGCGTGCAATCCGCCACCGCTGTGTCGAGGGTATCAACTACGAGGGCATTCTCAAGGATCGCATCTGCGCCAGCCGCACGGGCGGTAGCAACTGGACTTGGAAAGTCTACTGGATCCACCAACACCAGCTGGGATACTCCCATATTCGCCATAGCTCTTGCGGTCGCTCCGATATTACCTGGATGAGTAGGTTGAATCAGGACGACTCGGATATAATCCAGCGTTCTCATCGATCAGATTCTGCATTAAGGTGAGGCGAAAAGAAACGCTGCCTTGGGAATACGACGTCGATCATTCAATCAACTGCAACAACCCTGTTCCCCGGAAACTTCAATGGATCCCATCGTAAAAGTCGGTATCAAGGCTGCGCGCCGCGCCGGCAGCCTAGCTGTGCGTTATCTCGATCGGCTGGAACAGCTTTCCGTTGAGAAGAAAGGACGAAGAGATTATGTCAGCGAAATAGATCGCATGGCGGAACAGGATATTATCGAGACAATCCACTATCTCTTCCCTAATCACCGAATTCTGGCGGAGGAAAGTGGTGACAAGCACACTTCTAAAGACAGTGAAGCTGACGAGTTTGAGTGGGTGATTGATCCCCTGGACGGCACCACCAATTTTTTGCACGGTCATCCGCATTTCGGAATCTCTCTTGGCGTCCGTCGTGGCGGTGTCATGGAACATGCCATTATCTACGATCCATTGCGAGATGAATTGTTCACCGCCTCGAGAAACCAGGGTGCACAACTCGACAATCGACGTATGCGAGTCAGCGGCAAGGGAGCACTGGACGAATCACTGGTGGCGTCAGGTTTTCCACTACGTAATATCGAGCGACTTGATGGCACTCTTCGTGTACTCAGAGCGGTGTTACCGAAAGTCAGCGATATCAAGGTCAGCGGTTCAGCAGCATTGGACCTGGCTTACGTTGCCTGTGGGCGTCTTGATGGTTACTGGGAAGCGGGTCTTCAGCCCTGGGACACCGCCGCTGGCAGTCTCTTGGTCAGGGAAGCCGGGGGTCTTGTTGCGGATTTTGATGGCGGTCAGGAATTCTTCGAAACCGGGAATGTAGTCGCAGCCAATCCGAAAATGTTTAATGAGCTCATGGGTATCGTCAAGAGCCGGTTCGTCCAAAAAGCGTGAGCAATCCGGATGGTCATACGCCTATGATGCGCCAGTATCTGGCGATCAAAGCGGAATACCCTGACACTCTGTTGTTCTACCGTATGGGGGACTTTTACGAACTGTTCTATGACGACGCCGAGAAGGCGTCCCGATTACTGGACATTACGCTCACTGCAAGAGGCAAATCAGCGGGTTCTCCTATTCCGATGGCAGGAGTGCCTTTTCATAGTGCTGACCAATATCTGGCAAAACTGGTTCGGGCCAATATGCCGGTAGCAATTTGCGAACAAATTGGTGATCCTGGCGCATCCAAAGGGCCTGTAGAACGCAAGGTCGTTCGAGTGATCACTCCGGGAACACTGACGGAGGAAAATTTGCTGTCTGACCGACAGCAAAATATAACGGCCGCGGTGATTCGTACCGATGATCGAATTGGCATTGCTACCTTAGAAATTTCAAGTGGTCGCTTCGAAGGATTTGAAATTTCGGAACCTGATCGCCTGCAAGCCGAACTGGAACGATTGGGAGTGGCGGAAGTTCTGGTTGGAGAAAACCAACAGCACGCTCTTGGGATTGAATCGGTCAGTGGAATTCCAGACTGGTATTTTGAATCGACCCGCGCCGAACAGATTCTTTGCGCGCTATTTGCCACCCATGATCTAACCGCTTTTGACTGCCACTCATTCCCTCTCGCGACACGGGCAGCGGGAGCACTTATTCAATACATTCGTGATTTACACGGTGCCGACACGCCCCATGTTCGGGAAATCAAGTTCCAGAGAGACGATCAGATTCTCGTGGTTGATCAGGTTACTCGTGTCAATCTTGAACTTGAACACAGCCAGAGTGGAAACGACCAGCACTCTCTGATCAATTTAATAGATGGTTGCGCCAGCCCCATGGGTGCTCGGATGCTACGGCGCTGGATCGGCAGTCCAAGCAGGGATCATCCGATGCTGAGCATCCGACATGACGCTATCGACTGGCTGATCTATGAAAAGCGTTTTAGTGACTTTGTTCCGGCTCTGCGTCAGGTAGGCGATATGGAGCGGATACTTGCAAGAATTGCAATGAAAACAGCAAGGCCGCGCGACCTGGTCAGGTTACGTACCGGCCTGAGTGTGCTGCAAACACTGTTTGATCTACTGGAACCGACATCTTCTGAGATGCTTTCCAAGCTGCGCTCTCAGCTGATGCCACGGCCTGAAATCGAAGACTTGTTATTTCGTGCAGTGAAAGATGAGCCTGCAGCTGTAATCCGAGATGGAGGTGTTCTGAAAGACGACTATGATGAGGAATTAAGTGAGTTACGCCACCTTCAACGCGACTCAAGCGAATATCTCCTGGAGCTTGAACAAAGGGAAAAAGAACTGACCGGGATCGCCAACCTTAGAGTCAGATACAACAGAGTGCATGGTTATTACATCGAACTGCCTCGGTCACAGTCAGAAGATGTTCCACAACACTATATACGACGTCAGACTATAAAAAATGCCGAGAGATTCGTTACCGAAGAACTAAAACAGTTTGAAGATCGTATATTAAGTGCCAAGGGCAAGGCTCTGGCAAGAGAGAAATGGCTCTATGATCAATTACTGGAAACCCTGGGACAGGATGTTTTTACATTGATGCAATGCGCTCACAGTCTGGCCGAACTAGATACACTGCAGAACCTTGCTGAGCGAGCGGTCACACTCTCCTGGAATAGGCCTGAATTCAGTGAACAATCTATTCTTGAGATCAAGAACGGTCGACATCCTGTAGTCGAAAAGAACCTCGATAGTCCATTTATCGCAAACAGCACGCGACTCAACGGCAGCACGCGTATGCAACTCATCACTGGACCCAACATGGGTGGCAAGAGCACCTACATGCGACAGGTAGCGCTGATTGCATTGTTGGCGCACACGGGTAGTTACGTGGCAGCGGAGTCAGTAACAACTGGCCCGATCGACCGTATCTATAGCCGCATCGGTGCCGCTGATGATGTCGCAGGGGGCAGATCCACTTTCATGGTGGAGATGACTGAGATGGCAAATATACTGCGTAATGCTACGGATTTGAGCCTTGTTTTAGTAGATGAGATTGGCCGCGGCACCAGCACCTTCGATGGCCTTTCTCTGGCCTGGGCCTGTGCCGGTGATCTGGCTCGAAGAGTCGGAGCATTTACCCTATTCTCGACCCATTATTTCGAGCTGACATCCCTTGCTGACCAGCTAAAGAATGCAGTAAATGTCCATCTGGATGCGGTCGAGCATGGTCATAAGATCGTATTCTTATATAGCGTTAAATCAGGCCCCGCCAGTCAGAGTTATGGACTCCAGGTAGCGCGCCTTGCTGGCGTGCCGGATGCTGTAATTGAAGAATCTCGCCACAAGCTCGCTTGTCTCGAGGAACAATATGCCGAGCTAACTGAATCGGATTCCGGTGAGGTTAAATCGCAGTCCAGCCTGTTTCCCGAAAGCCGCCCAGAAGAACAGGCAGTAATTGCACGGATTAAGGGACAATCACCTAACGACACCACCCCCCGGCAGGCTCTCGATCTGATATTTGATTTACACAAGATGCTGGGGCTAAGCCGTAAAAAGTGAAGTTCATAGACCCAGCGAAGCCTTTAGCGACCACGTAAAAAAGTGGATGTGCTGCGAAACATTAAGTGAAAGTAGTACAATCCGGACCCTGTTAAAAAACCAATCTGAATCGATAAGTAATGACATACGTTGTCGTCGAATCCTGCATCAAATGTAAATACACCGATTGCGTAGAGGTGTGCCCAGTCGACTGCTTCCATGAAGGGCCTAATTTTCTGGTCATTGACCCCGAAGAATGCATTGACTGCAGTTTATGCGAGCCTGAGTGTCCGGTTGATGCAATTTACGCCGAGGATGAACTACCTGAAAACCAGGAGCACTTCCTTGAACTGAACACAGAACTTAGCCAGATCTGGCCCGTCATCACGGAAATGAAACCATCCCCTGCGGATGCGAAGGAATGGGAAGAGGTTAAAGATAAGCTAGAGTATCTCGAACGGTAGCCTGCATCCAACGATCACCTGGTTTGGTTGGACAACTCCACTAAATTCTGATCCGGATCCCTGATGTAAATCGACTGTAACGGCCCGGTTGCCCCTGTCTTCTCAACCGGGCCCTGCAAAATCGGAATCTCACGTTGCTCAAGTTCCTGCTTTATCTGCTCAACCGGTGTGTCACAAATCAAGCAGAAATCGCCGGCCCCGGGAAGTGGTACCAGTGCCCCGGGTTTAAACTCTCGGCCCTGTTGGTGGAGATTTATCTTCTGATTACCGAACTTAAGCGCTATTCTCTGCTGATCCCCTGCAGTAAATTTTTCCACTACCATTCCAAGAACGTCGGTGTAGAACTTCACTGTTTCATTGATGTCTTTTACAGTTAATACCAAGTGATCAAGTCCCACAATGTTCATCGCTATAATTACCTATTAGTTAATTGCCAGATCTGGCGTGAAGCACCCGTTTCTTAACGACATGCCAAAATTTCCAGTATATCTCTTTAAAAATTGAAATAATGAAAACAGACTCTACCGTTATCTGCCTGAAGGACTACCAACCACATCCGTTCAAGATTACCCATAGTACTCTTGAAATTGATCTCGAATGGGAGAACACCCGTGTGCGGGCTATTCATCAGGTCGAGCGTCAGATGCCGGGCACTGCGGATCTAGAACTTGATTGCGAGCGAATTAACATTGAGACGATAAAAATCGATGATCAGGAATTGAGTCCGGATTCCTGGTCAAAGACAGAGAATAAGGTGGTCATCTGCAATATTCCAGATCGTTTTCAGCTCGAAATATTCAACAGTTTTAATCCCACCGACAACACCCAGTTAAGTGGCCTTTATCGTTCTGGGGATATGTTGTGCACACAGTGCGAAGCTGAAGGGTATCGGAGAATCACACCCGCCATCGATAGGCCCGATAATCTTGCGACTTACACTGTCACATTGCGGGGGGACCACCAGCAATTTCCGGTTCTACTATGCAATGGAAATCTTGTAGCCAGTGAGACCGTTGGGGGTCGAAATTGCACTGTGTGGGACGACCCCTTTCCTAAACCAACTTACTTATTCGCAGTAGTAGCTGGATCGCTCTCAGAACTTAGGGACACTTTCACCACTATGAATGGAAGGGTTGTAGACCTTCGCTTTTATGCTCGGGACCAGGACATTGAAAAATGCGAATATGCGATGGATGCCTTGAAACGTTCAATGAAGTGGGACGAAGAGGTATATGGCCGTGAATACGATCTGGATCTCTTTAATGTGGTAGCGGTTAGTGACTTTAATATGGGCGCTATGGAAAACAAAAGCCTCAATATATTCAATACCAAATATGTCCTGGCGGATACAGATACCGCTACCGATACTGATTTTCTTAATGTCGAACGGGTCATTGGTCACGAATACTTCCATAATTGGTCAGGTAATCGCGTAACTTGCCGCGACTGGTTCCAGCTCAGTCTAAAAGAAGGATTTACGGTTTTTCGTGATCAAGAATTCAGCGCAGATATGGGATCCCCTGGCGTGCAGCGCATAAACGATGTAAATGTGCTGCGCAATCATCAGTTTCCAGAAGATGCAGGCCCTATGGCACACCCAATCAGGCCTGAGTCTTATAGCGAGATTAATAACTTTTACACCGTGACCATTTACGAAAAAGGCGCCGAAGTCGTCAGAATGTTGCGCACTCTTGTGGGTAAAGAGTTGTTTCGCAAAGGAACCGATCTTTACTTTAATCGGCATGATGGACAAGCTGTCACCACTGATGATTTTGTTGCGGCAATTTCGGATGCATCTGGAGTGGATCTTGAACAATTCAAGAACTGGTATAAACAAGCTGGCACACCTGAAATTATTGCAACCTCGGAATACGACGAATCAAAACAACTCTATCAATTGCACCTCGAACAACATTGTGCTCCAACCCCAGGTCAAACAAAAAAGAAATCTTTTGTGATACCAATTTCGGTGGCGTTAATACATCCTGAAGATGGCTTTCTACCTACTTCATCGGGCGATGATTCGGAGATTATAGTTCTCAATCAGAAACAGCAAACTTTCTCTTTTCGGGGAATATCGAAGCGACCGGTGCCCTCTTTATTACGAAAATTTACCAGCCCGGTTAAATTAAATGCGAATCTTTCTACCTGCGAACTAGGCGTAATTTTCAGACACGAAAATGACCCTTTCGCACGCTGGGAAGCAGGACAACAGCTATTCCAATCCTGCATTCTTAAAAATATTCAACGTTTACAACAAGGAAAGGAGTGCCGCTATGACGACGAATTGGTTGACCTGGTAGGTGATGCGTTGGAATCTGCTCAGCAAGACCTTGCTTTTGTCGCGAGATTGCTTTCGCTGCCAGGTGAGTCATGGTTGGCACAACTATCCAAACCGATAGATCCAGCGGCGATCACTGGTGCTAGGCTTGGACTACAGCAAAAGATTGGCGCTTCCCTTTATGATCAACTCACTGCCTGTTATCAATCTCTTCAATCCCGCAATACAGGCGCGATCAGCCAGGAGCAGGTAGCCGTCAGAAGTATGCGAGACATATGCCTGGAGTACCTTACAAGTCTGGATATCGAAACCACGCATCAACTCGCGATATCACAACTTCGAGAATCTATGAATATGACGGATCGAATGGCAGCATTGTCTGCAATTGCGAGTTCGAGCTCCGTAGAAAGGTTCAGCATATTAGAAGACTTCTATCAGAAATGGCATAACCAGGCGCTGGTTTTAGATAAATGGTTTCGCGTGCAAGCCACGGCAGTGCAAAAGGATGTCCTCACGACGGTAAAGGAACTTTGTAAACATCCTGCTTTCGATCCCACGAATCCTAATAAGGTCTATGCTCTGATACTAGGATTCACCCACGGTAATCCATCAGGTTTTCATCAGTCTGACGGATCTGGCTATCGTTTTCTTACTCACTGGGTTACTGAACTTGACCCAATTAATCCTCAAGTGAGCTCGCGGTTGATTTCTGCCTTCAACAACTGGCAAGATATGATTCCATTACTTGGCAAACAGATGCGAAACGAGCTGAAACAGATTGCTTCCATCGACAATCTGTCTCCAGACGTCAGTGAAGTTGTATCCCGCGCACTTGCACAACCAACCGATTAATAAATCAGGGACTGATAACGAATTACGGTGGAATCCTATTCGTTCGAATCAAAGTATCCGGCGGTAAGAGATTCTCGAACCTCCTTGGCATATTCGACAACTTCTGTATCAAAATGATTTGTTAGTGCTTCAACTTGCGGGGCCAGTGAAAAATCACCATGTGAATCAATTATTCCCAGCGCATATAGTACAACCTGTTTATTTGGATCTTGAAGTGCCGATACGACCATCTGCCTGGCGACGAAATAATCCTCGGATTCTATTAATTCCAATACTGCTAGTCGGACCTCGGGAGACTCATCACGGGTGAATATTTGATAGGCTGCATCAAATCCTAGGGGATCCATCATGAGTTCACTTACTGCAATAGCGCGATCTTCAGCTGTCCCAAACTGGAGTCTTTGAACGAGTTCAACCTCCTCAGGTTCTGATCCAAGATTTATCTCTCCCGTTGCCTGAGGTAGCTCAAGCCCTTTTGAGACGCCATCGGCCGAGCTACCATCATTTCTCACAGAGGATAGCTCACCCGCCGCGGAACCAACTGCCAGACTATTTATTCGGAAGCCCATGTCGTTAGCAGTTTCTCCATAGTCTGCCCGATACTTAATATCATTCAGTATTTCCCGCAGCGCCACATCAATGGTGACCGACTTTAGTTTAATCGAAACAAGTTTATCTACATTATTGCTAGCCGCAACTTTCATACCGATTCGAGATGCGATGTCATTGATAATTGTCATCCGGTTTGCGTCGTTCGCTTCAAGGGTCACCGTTCCGTTGCTCAACTCCAAACTATAACGCCCGGTTTGATCAGTCCGCTCGACAGTCGATTGATTACTACCCTCTTGAACGGCCTGACTAACTGATTCTGTTTTAGTAATTTGAGCCCCATTGCCAATATCGATCACTTCCACCTGCTGTGTTTCAGAACTCTGTTGCTCACAGCCCACAAGAAAAAGAAAAATCATGACAGTAAAGATTAGACACAAACGGAGCTTCAATTTATTCAGTATTGACTTTGTCATCTCAAGCGTTCGATTTTCGATTGTAAAGAAATATTCTTCAACGGTTAATTTAAGCCTCTAACTCAGCTCTGATGAATTCCATGACTTGCTCGAGAGCACCCCGATTTTGTTGTACTAATTTTTCACCTTGAGTTCCATATTGATCTCGTATCACGCCGTCTAAAAGTAGACGTTCACAAACTTCGGCGAGTTCATCTATACCAAAAACCTGGACTCCAGCTCCCTGTTGAAGGAACATTTCGGAAATTTCAGCAAAGTTAAACATATGAGGTCCAAATACGACCGGCTGACCAAGCGCAGCTGCCTCAAGAAGGTTATGGCCTCCCACGGGTACTAAGCTGCCGCCCATAAATGTGACGTCACCAGCAGCAATAAACATAGGGAGCTCGCCCATGGTATCCACCACAAGCACCTCGATATCAGAGGAAAGTTGTGCTGACATTTCCGTACGTTGAATGGTATTCAAACCGTCTTTGACACACATTTTTGCCACTGCAGTGAAACGCTCCGGGTGTCTCGGTACGATGATCAGCAGCAACTCCGGCAGATTCGATCTGATCCTGTGATAGACCTCTATTACCAATAGCTCTTCACCTTCATGAGTGCTTGCCGCTATCAATACTGGGCGATTCCAACCAATCTGGCGTCGGATTGATTCACCAGCTTCACTAACACTTGGTGGTAAGTTGATGTCAAATTTGAGACTACCGGTGATAGAGAGTTTGTGCTCAGGTGCTCCCAACTGAATAAGACGTCTGGCATCGGACTCCGACTGCACTGCAAACTTACTCACCAGTTTTAATATTTGACTAAATAAAAATCTGAATCGATTGTACCCTCGCCAGGACCGTTCAGATAGCCGAACATTGGTATAGATAAGAGGTATTCCCTGCTGGTGACAATAAAAAATAAGGTTCGGCCATATCTCAGTTTCCATGACCAGCCCCAGCTGTGGAGAAATTCTTTGTACAAATCTGCGCACTGCACCAGGGAAGTCGTAAGGCAAGTAGCAATGAGAAACACTGGAGCCAAATACCTTTTGCACCCGATCTGAACCAGTAGTAGTCATAGTCGTAACCGTAATCGACTTATCCGGCCAAGTCTTCATTATTCTGTTTACAAGGGGTACTGCGGCATTGACTTCACCCACAGACACAGCATGTATCCAAACACCACCTGGAGCCGGGTTGGTCTCACTGAAGCCGAAGCGTTCTGTGATCCGTTCAAAATAACTTCTGTTGCTTAATCCTCGTAGTAAAAAGCGGACAATAAGTACCGGCAGTGAAATGTAAAGAATCAGGCGATAGATTATCAGCATGATTCTCCAAGCCAATCTTTTGAGCCAAGAAACTCTTCATATAGACGGGCTTCTTCTGATCCGGGTTGCGGATGCCAGTCGTATTGCCATTGCACCTTTGGAGGCAGCGACATTAAGATTGATTCGGTCCGTCCCCCTGACTGCAGTCCAAAAATAGTGCCGCGATCGTAGACCAGATTAAACTCTACGTAACGCCCACGGCGGTAATGCTGAAATATCTGGTGTCGCTCATTCCATGGGTGATCCTTTCTTAGTTCTACAATAGGCAGATAAGCTTCGACAAAGCTGTTTCCAACCGATTGCGCCAGAGCAAAAGCGTGATCAAATCCGCCCTCACAAAAATCGTCAAAAAACAATCCACCAATTCCTCGTGTTTCTCCACGATGTTTGAGATAGAAGTAGCGATCGCACCATTCTTTAAAGCGTGGATAGTATTCTGGATTTATCTTGTCGCAGGCTTTTTTTGCAGTTCGATGCCAGTGACAACAATCTTCAACAAAAGGGTAGTACGGTGTTAGATCATAGCCACCACCAAACCACCAAATCGGTTGTTCTCCATTTAGATCGGCTACAAACAGGCGTACATTCATGTGTGTGGTAGGCACATACGGATTTAATGGATGCAGGACCAGGGACACTCCTGTTGCCTCAAAAGGCTTGCCTGCTATGTGGGTTCGGTCGACGGTCGCCGATGCAGGCAATTGTTCGCCACGAACATGGGAAAAGTTAATTCCAGCTTTTTCAAAAACTACCCCTCCCTCCAGTACCCTGGATCGCCCCCCCCCGCCATTGTCGTGCTGCCACACATCCTGTTCGAATCCTGACCCACCGTCAGCCTTCGAGACATCTTTACATATGCTGTCTTGCAGTGATTTAAAATACCGAATCACGCTGTCAATATTTGGGCCATTTTCGGTCACGGCCTAATCACCTCTCCGGTTAATGCATGTATGATTCGCGATGGCTGCAGTTGCTGACCTATAGCTGCCTCCACCACATAGTCCAGTTTATCTGAAAACACTTTGTTCACTATTCGTGAATGACGCAGTGGGGGCCGCATTGCCAAATTGGCGCTGGTAGAAACCAAAGGCATACCTGAAGCCCTGCATATTTTTGCAGCAACTGGATGCGCGGTAACCCGAACACCAAGTGTGTCGTGTTCTCCCTTTAACCAGCGCGATGTCCCCGATCGGGCCGGCCACAACCAGGTTACCGGACCTGGCCAGCTTTCTAAAATCATTATTTGCCTATCGATTTGTAGTGGCTCAAGATAGCGAAGTAGCCTACCGATACGATCAGAGATCAGGATCAAACCTTTATCTCGAGACCGCTTCTTTATCTTTAAAATTCGTTTAATCGCAGCGATGTTATCTGGATCACAACCCAATCCATAGCATGACTCAGTAGGATAAGCGATAACCCCTCCTTTACGAATCACTTGCGCGGCCCGATGAATCTGATCCACAACCAAATTCGGCCCACTATGCCCTGGACGAATTGGAGGATTTCTCACGCGCAACGGCACGGTGCCCTATGTCAGTGCGAACCCATGCTCCTGACCAATTAATTTTATCCAGCCTCTGATAGGCTAGAGCTTGGGCTTCTGACACTGATTTACCCGATGCGGTCACACATAGAACACGGCCACCATTTGTTACTACCGCGTCATGCTTTAAACAAGTACCGGCATGAAAAACTTTAGTCCCGGGCACCTCCTCTTCGAGGCCTGTAATTGTATGCCCCTTTGAGTAACTAGCCGGATATCCTTTCGCAGCCATCACAACCCCAAGACATGGCTGCGGGTCCCACTCTGTCACCTCTGTTAACAGTTCAATACGCATTGCCGCCATGCAATGTTGAACCAGATCAGACTTAAGTCTAAATAACACAGGTTGTGCCTCAGGATCGCCGAACCTACAGTTGAACTCCACTACCTTGGGAACCTCGTCATCGCCAATCATAAGTCCTGCGTAAAGGAAACCGGTATATGGCATTCCTTCTGCAGCCATGCCGGCCACCGTAGGGTTGATCACCATCTTCATAATCTTTTCGTGCATCTTCTGATCAACTAAGGGTGACGGAGAATATGCCCCCATGCCGCCAGTATTAGGGCCTGTATCGCCATCATAAGCCAACTTGTGATCCTGACTTGAAGCCATAGCCAGTGCATTATGACCGTCAACCATACAGATAAAACTCGCTTCTTCCCCTTGCAGGAACTGTTCTATGACAACGCGACTTCCAGCAGTTCCGAATACATTCCCTAACAACATATCCATTACAGTTTCCTCGCCGTGTTTGAAGTCTTCTGCAATGATGACACCTTTACCAGCGGCCAAACCGTCTGCTTTGATAACTGTCGGATATTCTACTTGTTGAAGATGGCGAATAGCGCTTTGCGGATCAGTAAAACATGCGTATCCAGCGGTGGGGATGTGATGACGCATCATGAACTCTTTGGCAAAGGACTTTGAGCCCTCTAAAGCGGCTGCCTTTTTGGTAGGACCAAAGCAAGCGACTCCAGCTTCAGTAAAAACATCAACGATCCCGGCGACCAGAGGGGCTTCTGGTCCAACAATGGTCAGATCAACTTTTTCCTTGGTAGCAAAACTAAGCAGCTCTTCGATTTCCATTATTCCGATATCGATATTCTGCACACCTGGCTCTATCGCAGTTCCCGCATTTCCGGGAGCTACGTATACGATTTGAACTTGAGAAGAGCTCGCTACTTTCCACGCAAGAGCATGTTCCCTGCCACCACTACCGATGATCAGTACTTTCACTAGGATAGTCTATGGATCGAAATAATCGATCAGTAATCGACTGTCTGCAGCACGTCGTCGTCTGTCAATTCTTTTCCATCAGGTCCAAGAGATAAAATGACAATTCTGCCAGCTTCACGCTCGATTATCATGGGGTGCCCCCATGCATCAAGGATTTCTTCGTTCTCAGATTTCTGCACTAGATTATCTATAGTTTTGGCAATTAGCTCCTCGTTGCCCGTCCCGATCACCACTTTAAGACCAGTCGCCATGACGTTTAGAGCCTTAGATGTTCTACCCAAATTAGAATCAGCGGAGCCAGGGTTGGTTAATACACTTCCGTCACCCCGCATTTGTACAAGAGCTCCAGATTGATCACCAAATTGTTCACTGTAAGTCTCAAGCATTCTTGTAGCCACCATATTAGATGTAATCAGCGATGCCGTAAAAGTGACAGCAATCCCAATCCACATTGCCAGCTTACTGACTCCGCCTTTACTACTAAGATAATCCTCACGATCTTCCTCAATTTCATCAGATTTAACTTTTCGAACATGGCCAGCTGCGTGACGATAATATAGATAGTTCGCTGCCAACGGCCATACAAGAGAATAGGCCAACCACAAAGGGGTTGGTGTGGTATACATTACAAGACCCAAGGTGCAGGCATAATTCACAGCTGCCCACAACCACATTTTTCGATATAGAGCCCAGAAAAAAAACGCAAACAGGGCAGGCCAGTGCCAGCTTATGCGAAATTTCGGATTACGCACAGTGCCCATCTGCCTAAATTTCTCTATATAGTAGTTTGAATTGGGACCGATGAAACGCATTAAATACGATTTAGTGGAAACTTTGATTTCCTCCTGCGGCACTTCAGCCTCGGGCTCTTTCGCGTCATCACCA
The DNA here is from genome assembly GCA_947259885.1 of uncultured Gammaproteobacteria bacterium. Taxonomy (GTDB): domain Bacteria; phylum Pseudomonadota; class Gammaproteobacteria; order Arenicellales; family Poriferihabitantaceae; genus VYFG01. Next base: position 24,271 of record CAMYNW010000015.1, on the reverse strand, counting down.
CCAAATGAAAATCCACTGTCGGCCTCTTTTCGCACCAAACTGTGTCCGCAGTGAGGACAGCTCTCCCCTTCTGGATCGCATTCCTGATGGCAATTCGGGCAGGCGATACCTGAAGCGTGTTCGCTTAGGCTGAAACCGCTCAAAGTGCTATAGTCATCGTCAAGCACTTCTAATGCCTTTTGTTGGATCGGAAGCATTTTCACCTCCGCTCCCGCCGCGCGGATTGCCCCACAAATTTTTTCAGCCTCCGATCTTGAATACTCCTTCTTAAGATGCACTTCCTTTCCTCGAACCAGTCTCTCCATTCTTGATGGACGAGAATGAAATAGCTCGCAAAGCTCCCGGATCACCTGTTCTTGATCCTGATCCGGAAGGATAGTGCCCTTCAGGACTACTTTGTATTTAGTAAACTCTTCCACTGACCGGTTCCTCGATATTTGTTAGTGCCGAAAATGCCGCATGCCAGTAAATATCATGGCGATATTATGCTCATTTGCCGCCGCAATGACTTCGTTATCTCTCAGGGATCCCCCAGGTTGTATCACGGCAGAAATTCCCGCCTCACCGGCGTTATCGAGACCATCGCGAAATGGAAAGAAAGCATCAGAAGCCATTACTGCGCCAGATACTGAGAGTCCTGCATACTCGGCCTTTATTCCAGCGATCCTGGCGGAGTTAATCCTGCTCATTTGCCCTGCTCCAACTCCAATGGTCATCATATTGCTGGCGTACACAATCGCATTTGATTTAACAAACTTGGCAACTTTCCATGCAAAAATCATGTTTTTCGTTTCGCTTTCGGTTGGTTTGCGATCGGTCACGGTATTCAATTCATTATAGAGCTCCCGGTCAGATTGTTGGACCAATAAACCACCTGCAACTCTCTTAAAATCGTATTGTGCAGATGGTTCAGTCCACTGACCACAGACAAGAACTCTTATATTTTCTTTCCGCTCAAGCACATCCCGCGCATCTGAAGAAACAGATGGGGCAATTATAACTTCAACAAACTGCTTTTTTATTATTTCCCCGGCGGTAGCCTCATCTAGCTCCCTGTTAAAAGCGATAATCCCTCCAAATGCTGATTCAGGATCAGTACTGAATGCGCTTCGATAGGCGTCGATAATATTCTCAGCGACTGCAACACCACATGGGTTTGCATGTTTTACGATTACGCAGGCCGCGCCCTTGTCAAATTGCTTTACGCACTCCAACGCTGCATCTGTATCCGCTATATTGTTATAGGATAAATCTTTGCCTTGAAGCTGAATTGCTGATGAGATGCTCGCCTGATCAGATTGTGAATCTACATTCTCGATATAGAATGCGGCCGCCTGATGAGGGTTTTCCCCGTATCGCATTCCCTGCTTGCGGCTTAGCTGCATATTCCAAGTTCGAGGAAACTCCGATTTTTTTTCCAGGGTCTTGCCAAGATAGTTTGAAATCACCCCATCATAATGCGCGGTGTGCTCAAATGCCTTCAGAGCGAGATCAAATCTTGTAGCATGTTCGATCGATCCATTACCAGAAATCATTGCATCAAGAACCACCTGATAATCGCTCTGATCTACAATTACAGTCACCCAGGCATAATTTTTAGCGGCCGCGCGCAACATTGCTGGGCCTCCAATATCGATATTTTCGATAGCCGTTTCAACGTCACAGCCTCCGGCCTCAATTGTCCTCTCAAATGGATACAAATTGACAACAACCAGGTCAATAGGCTCGATATCATTGGCCTGCATGACCTGACGATCGGTATCCCTCCTGCCCAGAATTCCGCCGTGTATCTTTGGATGCAGGGTCTTAACCCTACCATCCATAATTTCATTGAATCCGGTATGTTCACTCACATCGACCACACTAATTCCATTTTCCATCAGAAGTCGCGCGGTTCCACCCGTAGACAGAATATTAATACCTTGATCTACCAGATTTTTTGAAAACTCTACTATTCCTGATTTATCCGATACGCTTATCAAAGCGGTACGAATAGGTTGGTTCGTCATGTGCGATTCTCTACTTCCGTGATCCCGTGTTCATCTAGTTTTTTTCTTAAGGTGTTGCGGTTTATCCCGAGCAATCTAGCCGCTTTACTCTGGTTATACTCACTATGTTGCATCACTATTTCCAGCAACGGTTTTTCAACTTCATTAATAACCATTTTATATACCCGTGTCGCTTCTTCACCATTTAGATCCTTCAAATACCGAGCCACTGATTTTTTTACACAGTCGCCAAGGCGGTTGCGTTTGGTATTTGCTTTCTTTGCTTTGTTTCTCGTTTTTGCCAAGCGAATGTCTTCTGCAAGCGTTCAGTTATTTCAAGATAGTACCGCGCAGTAATATGTAGCTGCTGGCGCGGGGTTGCGACTCGGTTAAATGCATTTCGGAATGAACCTGAATCAGAATGATCCTGCGTGTACCATTTTATATGTTTTCGGGCAATTCGCACACCCCGCTCGGAACCATAGAAACTATAAATCTGCTCCAAGTGGTTAAGAACAATCTTTGACTGTAATGAAATTTCGGGATCTTCTGGTTTTACATCTGATTTCAGAAATTTGGCTATCTGACCAGGCAACCAGGGCGCCCCATGGGCTGCTCGGCCTATCATTATTCCATCGGCACCGGTATACCGAAGTACTCTGGCTGATTGTTCAAATCCGTTGATATCGCCATTGGCAAAAACCGGAATCGAGACTGCGCTACAAATCTTCTTTATGGTTTCGTATTCAGCAATCCCATTGTATTTACAAGCGCGGGTTCTTCCATGCACGGCTAGACAACTGATTCCAGCAGATTCCGCAATCCGGGCAATAGCCAAACCGTTGCGCTGCGTGGGACTGACACCCGTTCGGATTTTAAGCGTCACCGGCACCTCCACGGCTGCAACCACTGCATCGAGAATTCGCCCCACCAAAGCCTCATCCTGCAATAGTGCCGAACCAGCGAAGCGCCGACATATTTTCTTGGCAGGACAACCCATATTGATGTCAATAACTGACGCGCCCAGGTCAACATTATAACGTGCGGAATCGGCCAGTATCTGTGGGTCCCAGCCTACAATCTGAATCGCTCGCGGGCTTGGCTCTTCAAGATGCACCCCTCGCAGTCTGCTTTTCTCGCTTTTGTACAAAGCAGGGTCCGAAGTCACCATCTCACCTACTACATAACCTGCCCCCAGTTTCCGACAAATCTTCCTAAACGGCAGGTCAGTTATGCCTGCCATGGGGGCCAGAGCAACATTATTCGGAAGATTGTAGCCACCAATATTCAAGATGATCTTGTTTTGGTGACAACATCCACAACAAAACCTACGGCCTTCTCATGGGGATGAGCGAGGTCAAAAGTCACTATTCCAAGCTCCCCGGAAGCCAACTGTTTACGTTGCGCAGCCGCGAGGTAAAATTCGGGTTCAAATGTGCGGCGTCCTACTACTCTACCAACTCGATCTGTGAGAGTGAGCTGCAGTCCTGGAAACGGCTGAGTAAATTTCGCTTGATTAAGGAGTTTCACCGTAATTCGGAGTGCACCAGGCTCCTCAGGATGCAGATCAATTCTTGTGTTGGTAATTGTAAACCGAAAAGCATCGCGTCTTGGGGATAACTCACATTGCGCTATCTTGCAAAAGAGTCCCAGGTAAGAGCGGTACCGGTCATCCTGTGCATATTTTTCTACAAAGAAGTATTTAACTTGAAGACCGAGTAAAACCACGAATGCTATGGATACTAGTGACCAAAAAATGTTCACTAAGGGATTGGGTTGATCAACAATGTAGTGATCGACCCCACTCATGTTTATCAAGCTTGGCTTTTGATCTTCCGCTGACTCCGGGCTCGCGGTATCACCTGTAGAGAAGGGATTATTATCGAGAAGTGAATCCGGCTCGGCGTTAAACCAGGTTTGCACCTGTGGTTTTTTCGCAGAGTCTTGACTATTCTCGGCTTTATATTGCCCAACTGCTTCGCTGCGATTTTCTATATATGTATCCAGGACAGCGGATTCAACTTCCTGCTCGCTGAATTCTAGCCACTCCTTGTCCCATTCCGGGTCTTGAACATATGCGCTGACGACATCTAGCGATGCCGAAGATTCATCATCGTTTTCTACAGCACCGCTGTTCTCTGAATCCAGATATTCGCTTTGGGGATGGGATGTGTCTGTCTCGGCGCTGGAATATACATTCTCGGACTCTCCCACGAGCTGATCTGAGTTCTCTGCTGTTGATAAAATACCTTGCGCCTTTTCCTTTATTTGCATGAGAGGCTTTCCTTCCGCAGCAATACTTTCCAGCCCCGGACTATCGAATGCCGCAGCGTCAGCGGGAGTTCTGTCCTCGCTTCCATATTCCTCATCGCTTACATCCATTGGGACCTTTTCAGTCACCGATTCTTCTTTACTGGTCTCTTCAGTTTCGGACTCTTCCTCTAGGGCCTCTTGAGTTTGGTACTCCTCTTTTAGGGCCTCTTGAGTTTCGGACTCCTCTGCTTTGGCTTGGTCCTCCTCAGGCTGCTTTTCCGCGGTGTCTTCAAAGGTGGTTTCAATTTTTTTCTCAACTTCGGAGTCAGGATGGTCTAAATCAGCAACACCAGATCTACTAATTGAAATATCAGAAGCTAAAGCGCTTTGGTCGTGACTCAGCCTTCGAAAGCCGCCGCTATCGTCCATCTCAACAGCATGCTCAAGCGCGTTAAAAACTTCCCTGCACGCACCACAGCGCACTTTCCCCTGTCGGGCACTAATTTTTTCCTGGTTGGTACGAAATACCGCCATGCAATAGGGACAACGAGCGTACTGATTTGGACTGTAGCCTGGCGGTACTATGTTGTCTGGTGTAAGTTCAGTCATACTTTTTTTGATCGTTTAGTCCCAACTAATAGCAGCCAGTGTTGTCGCTGTGTTTGATCAAATTCGAAATCATCGGCAAAACTATCCTTGATTTCATCTCCCTGATGTTCCAGAACACCCGATAACAATATCGTGGCATTTGACGCAGCCAAATTCGTCAATTTTTCGCGCAACGTAAGTAAAGTGCTTGCCAGGATATTGGCGATGACAACATCTGCCTTATGTCCGGCATAGTTCTCATCGAATTGCTTGGGCGAAATTCCTGTAAATCTGTTCTGCACACCATTTTTACGCGCATTTTCGACTGCTGCCTTGACTGCCTTAGGATCGACATCGACACCTATGGCTTTGCGCGCGCCGAGTGCCAGTGCTGCAATAGCCAAAATTCCAGATCCACACCCGTAGTCTACGATGTTCTTGTTTTGTAATGGGTGCCTAGAAAGATAATCAAGAATCTGAATTGTAGTTGGATGGGTTCCCGTGCCAAATGCGAGGCCGGGATCTATAATCAGATTAACAGAATTTGGGTCAGGTGGCGTAAGCCAACTTGGACATACCCAAAGATTCCGTCCAGTTTTAATTGGTACAAACTGATCGAGCCATTTACGTTCCCAATCTTGGTCCTCGAGTCTTGAAATTTGAGGTTCTTCAATCAGAGAAAATCGAGATAAGCCGATCCCGAGCGATTCGCCTGGAATATCGGATCCAAATAATGCTGTGAGTCTTTGAACTTCCCACGTGGGATCCCCTGGTGCTGCGATATCATAAATTTCCTGTTCATTTGCGCTTTCCACAGTCACCGATAGAGCGCCTTGATTGTTCAACCAATCGGATATTGTTTCCGCATCTTTTCGTTCGGCGGTCACCGCTACCTGCAGATATTGCATGCTCAAAGGTTCAGCTTTTTTTCTAGATAATGAATGTCGAGACCACCTTCAACGAATCTTGGATCGACTACAAGCTCTCTGTGTAAGGGGATATTTGTTTTAATGCCGTCTACAACCATTTCTTGCAGTGCCCCATGCATTCGCGAGAGAGCCTCTCTTCGATTCATACCATGAGTAATGACTTTCCCAATCATTGAATCGTAATATGGTGGCACAACGTAATTACTGTATACGTGCGAGTCAACTCGGACCCCCGGTCCACCTGCCATGTGATAGTTCGTTATACGCCCTGGAGACGGCACAAACGTCTGCGGGTCCTCTGCATTTATCCGACATTCAAATGCATGGCCTGTAATCCTGATTTGATCCTGACGAAATCGGAGCGGTTCACCAGCCGCAATTCGAATTTGTTCCTGAAGTAGGTCGATACCGGTAATCATTTCCGTTACAGGATGTTCTACTTGGATACGAGTGTTAACCTCAATAAAATAAAATTCACCATTCTCGTATAGAAACTCAAAAGTTCCCGCGCCACGATAGCGAAGATATTTGCATGCCTCAACACATCTCCCACCTATCTCTTGACGTTGTTGTTCGGTAATTCCTGGCGCGGGCGCTTCTTCAATTACTTTTTGATGGCGCCGTTGCATCGAGCAATCGCGCTCTCCGAGATGGATTGCATTACCCAGACCATCAGCTAGAAGCTGAAACTCTATATGTCGAGGATGCTCAAGAAAGCGTTCCATGTAGATCGTATCATTACCAAAGGCCGCAGCAGCTTCCTTTCGAGTCAATTGCACAGCCTGTAACAAATCGCTTTGATCCCGGCAAACGCGCATACCTTTCCCACCACCCCCGCCACTTGCCTTTATCATGAGTGGAAATCCAATTTGATTAGCCAGCTCCAGGATTTCTATATCGTTTTCAGGGACCGGACCATTTGATCCAGGTACACACGGCACGCCGGCTTCCTGCATTACCTTAATAGCCGAGATCTTGTCACCCAGTGTGCGTATCGTTTCCGCCTTAGGGCCGACAAAAACGAATCCACTTTGCTCTACCCGGTCAGCAAAATCGGCATTTTCCGAGAGAAACCCGTAACCAGGATGAATCGCATGTGCTCCGGTCACTTCCGCAGCAGCGATAACCGAGGCGATGTCGAGATAGCTGGAGGAAGCCTGAGCCGGTCCAATACAAACAGATTCATCCGCGAGTCGCACATACTTGGCGTCGCTGTCCGCTGTGGAATATAGCGCAACCGTCTTGATACCAAGTTGATGGCAGGCCCTTAAAATTCTGAGCGCAATTTCACCACGGTTGGCAATCACCAACTTGTCAATGTTTCCGATCATAGCCAGGTCTATGCGATCGTGAACAAGGCTTCTCCATATTCCACCGGATCCCCACTGGACTTATGAATCGCCTTAACTGTACCGTCTATCTCCGCTTCGATCTGGTTAAATGTTTTCATCGCCTCGATAATACAAAGGGTATCACCCGCCCTTACCCTGGACCCGACTTTCACAAAGGAATCAGTGTCTGGCGATGGCGCGTCGTAATATGTGCCAACCATTGGTGATTCCACTAACGTCCCGGCGGAATCATGAGCTGAGTCTTGGTTTGAGTCCGATGGCAATACATCTGAATTCGTGACGGATTCGGCCAACTGAACCGGGGTGGCCGCCTGATGTACAACTGGAGTTGCGACTACATTCGAACGACTCAAGCGAATGGTGTTTTCACCTTCGGTTATTTCCATTTCAATCAACGCTGACTCCTCAAGCAATTCGATTAGCTTTTTTACTTTTCTGAGATCCACAATTTCTCCAAATATTTAAAATTGTCATTCATGCGTCGACAGGTACTGTATAGCGCCTAATACTGCAAACTCATATCCCTGTGCACCCAAACCACTGATAACACCTTCAGCAATATCTGAAACATAAGAATGATGCCGGAAATTTTCTCGGCGGTGCACGTTCGAAAGATGTACCTCTATGAATGGTATTGCTACTGCAGCAAGAGCGTCCCGTATAGCCACACTGGTATGAGTAAAAGCTGCTGGATTAATAATTATGAAGTCTATGCCCTCGGATCCAGCGTGTTGAATCCACTCGACTATTTCATGCTCGGCATTACTTTGGCGGCACTCGATCGTGATCTGGTGACTCTTAGCCACTGCGCCCAGATGCCTATTGATATCATCAAGCTGCATCGTTCCATAATGAGCGGGCTCTCTAACGCCAAGCAGGTTCAGATTCGGTCCGTGTAGAACAAGCAGTTTCGACATAGAGATATGTAGCAGCGAGTGAATCTTCATTATCGCATTGCACGGGATTTAATGTCCAGATTCGGGAGGTTATACGCGAATTAGCGAATTTTAGCTTCTAATTCGCCGGAAATAGGATATTTTAACCGCAACCTATCCGAGGGTTATTCTGCGGGCTGTGCGAACGAATTCTGCAGCGGATTTAGCGTCATCTATTTCACTGGCCAACTGGTCCAAAGCTGACTCAATATCAATTGCATCCGGCAAATCAGACATTATTAATGGCGCCACGGGTCCGACATACTCCATTAGCAAGTCAACAACGCCGGCCTTCATAACATTGGTCAATTGCGGCCCAACTGGCTGAGATGATGGCAGTTTTTCTGAAGCGACCTGAGGTAGCGCAATTCCATCAATTAAATCCCCGGACCTAACCAAATCTGCGTTTTCATGGAATCTAGCAGTCGTCACTACAACGCTTTTTGCCATGTTGACCGCTTCGCGACCTTCCTTGTTTCGGTAACGCGCCGTGGCTAAAACTCCGCTTACGACATAGAATCTACCGAGACTATTGTCCTCAAAAACCGCCATGATCGTACCTGTTTGCTCAGAAGCCAGATACTGAGAAATCACATCAAGGATTTGGTTTTCTGCCATATTTAGAGTGTTTCGTGCTGTACGCAACATGCGAGTGCCGGGTTGGTCAATCGAGCGGCACGATTGTTGCTATAGATCTTCTAGCTGATCTTGAGCAATTGGCGTTGTTGCTCGGATTGAGCCTATGGCTGTCGTTATAATTGTCCGACGTCTGCCCCCCATAATTCCGCATGAACAACCGCGGGATTTGCTTATTTTGAGACCAATCCCGAGAAAAAAAACACCGGAATACAACCTCTTGGATTAAATAGTTATTGTTATTAGGCGATAAATATTACATAAATAGCAGCAAGATACCACATGTAACTGGCGAAAAATCCGTCTACTCCTGCTCCAATACCGGCAGCGCTGTCGTGTATTTCATCTGCTCCATCGCAAACATAGAGGTCATATCGGTCAACGCGATCTTGCCAATGATGTTTTTATACAGGGCGTCATAAGCTGGTATGTCCGGTACAACAATGCGCACCAGGTAGTCTACTTCGCCGCTCATTCGATAAATTTCGACGATTTCCGGAAATGAGGACATCACTTCGGAAAATTTTTGGCTCCAATCGGCGTTATGTTTATCAGTTTTAATGGCTAAAAATACGGTAATTCCTGCGTCCACCTTATCTGGATCGAGCAATACAACCCGAGAGCGGATTACCCCGTTCTCCTCCATTCGTTGGATTCTCTTCCAGCACGGGGTGGGTGAAAGATGCACCTTTTCCGCAAGCTCTTTGATTGTAATGCTGGCATCCCGTTGCAGAAAATGAAGGATTTTACGGTCTACCTGGTCAAGCGAAATTTTTTCTTTATGTGGCAATTCAAAAACATAAATTTACTTCTTGGCAAGAATAATAGCATACAGATAGTAATATTTTCTGCGTATTGTATTATCTGGAAATAAGATTTTTTTACATGCAAATAATGTTCCTTGAAAGTCCCGGAAACATCAAAATATTGATTTTTAGTAATTTATCGGTCTCAGCAGCCATATTCCAATATCTATATTCATTGCCTTAGTTCCGGCACCGCAGTGGTGGCTCTGAATAATGCTGAAATATCCACCGCATCGAAGTCATATTTCTGGTTACAAAACTCACATTCGACGCTGACCTCGCCTGAATTTTCAGCAATCTGTTCAATTTCCGACTGACCCAGTTGAAGTAATACTGATTCAATTTTTCCCCGCGAACACCCGCAACGAAAACGGAGCATCACAGGCTGATAAATAGTAACAGACTCCTGATGATACAACCGCTGAATAAGATCTACAGGATCCAATTCTATGAGTTCAGTATCAGTAACAGTATGGGTAAGCGCCACAAGATGGTCCCACCGAAACCTCTCCTCGTTTTCGCCTGGAATCTTCTGCAGCATTATTCCCCCAGCGCGCTGTCCGCTTGACGACAACCAGACGCGTGTTGGTAATTGCTCCGACTGATCGAAGTAAAATTCGATTGCCTCGGCTAGACTACCACCTTCTATTGCAACGACGCCTTGATAACGTTCGCTACCGCTGGCGTCGATAGTCAGTACTAGCTTACCGTCACCTACCAATCCACGAAAATCATTGCCCTCAATGACACCCTCAGTGTAATGAATCATTCCGCGCAAATCTCCATCATCCGTAGCCTGAGCAACAAGTGTATGCGCAGGTCCGTCTCCTTGAACCTGCAAAATCAGTGAGCCTTCCATCTTTATCGTATCCGCGAGCAATGCTGCTGCAGTCATTGCCTGGCCAAGTAACGATGAAAGTGGCGCAGGATAATTTTTATGTTCAAGCGCGATTTTAACGCTACTTGACAGCGATACAATCTGACCTCGAATTCCACTGTCGTCAAAAATAAATCGATGACAGCTATCTCGCGCGCTTTCGATCACATTACGCTTGCGGGAACCTGCATTCGACTTTTTACACGCTCAAAAAAGTTTCTGTAGAGAATAGCTGAGACTCCATTAAATTCAGCCATATGTTGATCCGCCAACGCTTTTATATTTCCTAGTGCGTCTTCTCCCATTGCTGTTTCAAGGGCCGAAGCGTAAGCCGGAACTTCGCCCCATTCGGAAACGGTATTCTCAGTAAGTTCAACATGAAATTGCACCGAGACCGCGACATCCCCCCAGGCCATTGCATTGATCTTGCACGCTTCCGACCGCGCGAGTATTTTGCCCCCCTCTGGCAGCTCAGTGATCTCAGCTGAGTGCCACTGCAAGGACAAGATGCGCTCCTGACAGTTGTTAAAAAACCAATGATTGCCTCCAAGTTTTGTAAGTTCCACTGCGAGCACTCCAATTTCTGGCATTACAGACGGTCCAACCTGCCCTCCAAGAGCCATCGCAAGCAACTGATGTCCAAGGCAAAAACCAAGGTAAGGCTTGCCAGATCGCACCCACCGGGCGATCGCATCTATTTCCGCAACAAGCCATGGATGCTCCTGTTGCTGCCACACATCCATTGGCCCACCCATAACGAACAAGGCATCATAACCATCAAAGGAGGGTATCTGCTCACCTTCATTTAACTGTACTGCTTTCCATTTAACTCCATCAGCACGCATTAGGTCTCTAAAGATTCCTGGATGTTCACATGCGATGTGTTGAAACACTAAAAATTCCATCCACAGTGTCCAATTAAAGTCTGATTCAATTTTAGAGCACGTTGATTGTGCATTAAAGGGTTAATGACGATCTTTGAATGATCTCGCAACGATTTGAAATCTGCGATAATTCAGCTATGTCAAAACAAAAAGAATACCCGAACCACCCTGTTATTGTAATTGGTGGTGGACTTGCGGGGCTTTCTCTGGCGTTACATCTTGCTGATCAGGACGTTAACGTCACTATTCTCGCAAAAACGGAGCTCGGCGAGGGCTCGACTCGTTATGCGCAAGGCGGGATTGCCGCGGTAATGACAGAAGAGGACTCCTTTCAATCACATATCAGTGACACTCATATTGCTGGCGCGGGACTATGTCAGGATGAGGCTGTGGAATTCGTTATCAAACATGCCCCGGATTCGATAAAGTGGTTAATCGATCGTGGCGTTAGTTTCAGTCTTTCAGATGAATTGGGCGAAAACGAATATCACCTTACCAAGGAAGGTGGACATAGCCACCGCAGAATTATCCACGCCGCAGACGCTACAGGGGAAGCCGTCGAAGGCACATTGGAACAAATCGTAAGGCGCCACCCTCATATCACACTCCTCGAAAACCATATTGCGATTGACCTGATTACTTCACAAAAACTTGGAAAGCCCGGTGAAAATCGCGTCCTGGGCGTTTACGTTCACGATATCGAGGACAACCGCACAGTCACTCTTCCCTGCCAGCACATGGTCCTAGCAACAGGAGGTGCCAGCAAAGTTTATTTGTATACCAGCAACCCAGATACCTCAACCGGCGACGGTATTGCAATGGCCTGGCGTGCTGGCTGTCGCGTAGCTAATATGGAATTTGTTCAGTTCCACCCAACCTGTTTATATCATCCTCACGCAAAATCATTCCTGATCTCAGAGGCAGTTCGTGGTGAAGGCGGAAGGTTACTGCTCGCGGATGGGACTCGTTTTATGATGAAGTACGATGAACGAGCCGAGTTAGCACCCCGAGATATTGTCGCTCGCACAATCGATTTTGAGATGAAGCGCCGCGGACACGACTGTGTATTCCTCGATATCAGCCACAAGCCTGCTGAATTCATCCATAAACACTTTCCGACAATCTCCGCCAGATGCCTTGAACTCGGCCTCGACATGACCACACAAGCTGTTCCGGTAGTGCCTGCTGCTCACTACACATGCGGTGGCGTCATCACCGATCTCAATGGTCAGAGTGATATTTCCAACCTTTATGCGGTCGGTGAAACTAGCTATACGGGATTACATGGCGCCAACAGACTGGCCAGCAACTCGTTACTGGAGTGTCTCGTGTTTGCTCAATCAGCGGCTAATCAGATTGCCGAGCGAATAACTGAACACAAAAATGTTCCACCTCTTCCGGGGTGGGATGAGAGTCAAGTTACTGATCCAGATGAAAGGATTGTGGTGTCCCATAACTGGGACGAGCTGAGAAGATGCATGTGGGATTATGTCGGGATAGTCCGTACCGACAAACGACTTGCCAGAGCATTAAACAGAATACTTCTGTTAAAAGATGAAATCCGAGAGTTTTACAGTAATTTCCGAATAAGTAATGACCTGATCGAATTGCGCAACCTGGTCCAGGTTGCTGAATTAACGGTCCGCTGCGCCATGATGCGCAAAGAAAGCCGGGGGCTCCACACGACACGAGATTACCCTGAGGCAGATGAATCGACTCCTGCGCTGGAATCGATCTTAACTCCGGACGCACCCCCGGTTTAATTGAATCTCGCCAAAACTCGCATTTTGTGCCAGTGATGTTTAGCCTGGTAAGCTGCGGTTGTCACCCAGCTAATGGACTCACCATAGCGCTTCAGCTTGATTATCAGGAACGGACCAATTATGGCTACCTGTTCTAAATGCACAGAACATGTCTGACCATCCGAACGAATAAGTTGCCATTGATTTACACCCAATCCGTGCAAGCCATCGTATTTTTCAATTGTATTTTGCTGCTCAAAATAATACCGCAATGAAACAATCGCGCCACCAAGAGCCAGAACGCCCCAAAAAGGACCTATTGAAACCAGCAATATTGAAAAACTAGAAAAGTGCAGTACAACTATAAACAATTTCAGATAATCCCGGTGCCTCAGATCAATCTTTACCGGAAAACAGAATCGACAGTCCATGATCAACCTCCATGCAGATCCAATCCATGATCGCGTTTTTATGTAGTTTGTGATCGCCTAGCGTATCATTTTTTTATCCCAATTACTGATTCGAATCAGGACTTTCGGCGCCGCACCGCTAAAACTATTTGCTTGCGAGTATCTTCGATACTATTTGCTTGTATTCTTTTATAGGCTCCTGCTCGAAACACAACCACTCGATGAGTACTGGGTCCTGCATTTCAAGCAGCTTGTTAAATTGATTCTTAAGAGACTGATCTAGAAATTGATACCTGCTCTTAGCAAATTTACCAAGTATCAAATCTAACTCCTTAGTGCCTCGTCGGCAGCGCCACAACACCCTTTTAATATCGAAATCAGGCAACGAATAGACCTGGTATAAGGTTGTTTTGTTAACTTATTTTCTACTGATGATGGTTTTTTTGATATCTGCAATCGCCTTGGCTGGATTCAATCCCTTGGGACAGGCATTGGTGCAGTTCATTATAGTATGACACCGATACAACTTGAAGGCGTCGTCAAGTTCATCGAGTCTTTCACCTGTCGCATCGTCACGACTGTCAGCGATCCAACGATTTGCTTGTAGTAGCGCTGCTGGACCCAGATATTTATCGCTGTTCCACCAGTAACTAGGACAGCTGGTGGAGCAGCATGCGCAAAGGATGCATTCATAGAGACCGTCTAGTTTTGATCGATCCTGCTCAGATTGCAGTCTTTCTCTGTCCGGTGCTGGACTGTCGGACTGAAGCCAGGGTTTGATGGAAGCGTATTGTGCGTAAAAGTTATTCAGATCAGGAACGAGATCCTTGATCACTGACATGTGAGGCAATGGATAAATGCTGATATCGCCATCTATTTCCACAGCAGATTGCGTACATGCAAGAGTATTGATGCCATTTATATTCATCGCACATGAACCACATATTCCTTCACGGCAGGATCTGCGAAAAGTAAGCGTGCTGTCAATGTTGTTCTTAATTCTAATCAGAACGTCAAGCACCATCGGCCCACATGCGTCCATATCGACTTCATAAATATCGAGCCGAGGGTTCTCGCCACTATCGGGATCCCATCTGTACACCTTGACACTGCGCAATCGCCCGTTGCTCGGATCTTTATGACGCTTGCCACCACTAATCCGCGAATTTGCCGGTAATGTAAATTCTGCCATGGTATCTAGTAGACCCGCTTTTTAGGTTTAATATATTCGACCTCATCGGTCAGGGTAAAATTATGAACTGGTCTATAGTCAATTTGCGGCTTGTTTCCTAGTTCATCCAGCCAGATCAAAGAATGTTTCATCCATTTTTCGTCATCCCGATCGGGAAAATCTTCCCGTGCATGGGCACCTCGACTCTCCTCCCGGTTCTCAGCAGAATAGATGGATACTTTTGACTGCTCAAGCAGATTTTCCAGTTCAAGAGTTTCGACTAAATCAGTATTCCACACCATTGATCTATCAGTGACCCCAATATCGTTGAACCTGCTGCAAGTTTTCTCCAGTTTTTCAATTCCTTCACGCATCACCTCCCCCGTACGAAATACAGCGCAGTAATTCTGCATGGTTTTTTGCATATCGAGCCGAATCTCAGAAGTTGGTGATCCCCCGGTTGAGTAACGAAGTCTGTCAAAACGATCTACAATATGATTTCCCGCTTCGGGACTTAGACGCACTCGACCTTCGCCTGGCTGGATTAAATCGCGGGCTCTATGCGCAGCCGCACGACCAAATACAACAATATCTAGCAAAGAATTGGATCCGAGTCGATTCGCCCCGTGCACAGAAACACAAGCAGCCTCTCCTATAGCCATAAGCCCAGGTACAACCGTTTCCGGATTGCCGTCTTCTAAGGTAACCACCTCTCCATACATATTGGTCTGAATTCCACCCATGTTGTAGTGCACTGTTGGCAAAACCGGGATGGGTTCACGCGTGACGTCAACGCCCGCAAAAATTCTTGCCGACTCCGAAATTCCAGGTAACCGCTCCGCAAGTACTTCTGGCCCAAGATGCTCTAAGTGAAGATGAATATGGTCAGCTTCCTCCCCAACACCTAGTCCAGCTCGAATCTCGAGTGTCATCGACCGACTCACTACATCCCTGGAAGCAAGGTCCTTGGCATTAGGTGCGTAGCGTTCCATAAACCGTTCACCCTTGGAATTGGTCAAGTAACCGCCTTCACCTCGAGCTCCTTCCGTAATGAGACATCCTGCTCCGTATATTCCGGTAGGATGGAACTGAGTAAATTCCATGTCCTGCAGGGGTAACCCAGCGCGCAATACCATGCCGCCTCCATCTCCGGTACAACTATGTGCCGAAGTTGCGGAAAAATAGCTACGGCCATAGCCCCCGGTCGCCAAAACTACAAGCTTGGCGGCAAACCGGTGTAACTCTCCCTTGTCGAGGTCCCACGCCATTACACCTCGACATTCACCATTCTCCATTATCAGATCAATAGCAAAGTACTCGATAAAAAACTCTGCCTTGTGCTTTAATGACTGTTGGTACAAGGTGTGCAGAATTGCATGACCGGTTCGATCTGCGGCGGCGCAGGTCCGTTGAGCCTGACCCTCGCCGAAATGAGTGGTCATCCCACCAAACGCTCGCTGGTAGATTTTTCCTTCCGGTGTGCGCGAAAACGGCACCCCATAGTGTTCCAGCTCGATGACCGCATCGGGTGCTTCACGACACATATACTCAATAGCATCCTGATCACCAAGCCAGTCCGAGCCTTTGACGGTATCGTACATATGCCAGCGCCAATCATCTTCACCGTTGTTGCCAAGCGCGGCACTCATGCCTCCTTGGGCCGCTACAGTGTGACTTCTAGTTGGAAACAGTTTGGTAATACACGCCGTGCTCAAACCCTCTACCGCCATTCCGAAGGTTGCACGCAGGCCTGCGCCACCGGCGCCGACGACCACTACATCGTATTGGTGATCAATGATCGGGTAGGCTTCTGACACGTTCTCTCCAGATTACTTCTTAATTAATGTAAAAATGGGTTTATTTGTTGGAATTCTCAATGCTTCAAGAACATTGCACGCTTTATAGTGCAAGCCGCAGAACAGACAGTATTGAGGCAAGACCGGCGACTAAAATAATTCCCTTAACTAACAATAGTGACACAACCTTTACCAGTTCTGAGTGAACATAGTCTTCTATCACTACTTGTATCCCAAGTTGCGCGTGATAAAACATAAACCCAAGATAGATTATGAGTAATAAAGCAACTGATGGCTGGGCAATCCAAATGGTGACTTCCTCATGAGAATTACCGATATGATTAATAATGGAAAACACAAACCACAGAGACAGGGGAACCAGTGCGATCGCGGTTACCCGTTGTACCCACCAATGATGAGATCCCTCGCCTGATGCACCAAGTCCTTTAGCTCTAGCCAGAGGATTTCTAAGGTTCATGTTATCCATGCCAGTAAAGTTAACAATAGCGCTGCCCCTACCACAAGTTTGCCAGCAAAATATGCTTGCTTGATATCAAGAGCGTAGCCAGTGTCCCAAACCAGGTGTCGAATCCCGTTGCACAAATGATAAAACGTGCAAAGCGACCAGATAAATAGCAATAGAATCCCGAATATCGAATTAAAGAATCCGTGTGCGCTGCTGTAGGCAGAGGGCCCTGACATTATTGACCAGAACCACCAGGCAACTAGAATTGAACCCAACGCCAGTAGAATGCCACTGGCACGGTGTAATACTGACAATACTGAAGTTAGCTGCGGACGGTAGATCTGAAGATGGGGCGACAGCGGCCGATTTTTGTTACTCAAAGAACTTTCAAACCCTGGCAATTAAAGGGCTGTATTGTAGATCAGGCAGGTGCTTTTTCCCACTCAGCATAAGATCATTTGTGATCATACCTTGGTTCTAGATGCCCGCAGAATGCACTAAAAATCAATGCAGCGGCCGTTTTTCTCCCAATCGCCATACCGGGTTGGATCGGGTCCCGGGCGACCGCCAATTTCTTCTTGTGCAACGGAGTTATCTGTGTCTAATGTTTGTCCAAGATCAGTAGAATTCACATCAGTCGTATTTGAAATGCGCTCCGATTGGAATCCAGTACCAGTTTCTTGCTTAGACTCGGATAAAGGACCTGGCTTTTTATGGGTTTCTTGAAGTTTAGAACTTTGACTCATTGGATTATCACTATGAAGACTTATTTTAGAACGAGGAGCTTTCCGGAAACAGAATAAGTGGTTTGCGGCTCGACAGGCTGAAAATTCCCGTTACCCAGGACTTTAACATGACCGATATCTCAATCAACACGCCCAATATTGATGCATTTGTTGCTCTAGAGCAGCCGGCAACCGATTTGGAATGTCTGCCACGGACCCTGGTTCGCCTGAACGATTATTGCTGTATTCGGCTTAGTGGTGAAGAATCAGAAAGCTTTCTTCAGAGTCAGCTTACCAATGATATTGCCGAATTAAAACCCGGTGCCCATCAGATTAATGGTTATTGCAACCCAAAAGGACGCGCATTGAGCGTATTCAGATTGCTGAGAAGCGGGCAAGAATTTTATATATTATTGCCCGCAGACCTGTCAACTGCATTGTTAAAACGCCTTCAGCTATACAAAATGCGAGCAAAAGTAGAAATCACACTTGCAGATAATCTGTCAATAGTGGGTGCATTGAACTTTGATATTGAGAATGCAGACTTATTTCTTCATACCTGGCAACTGGATGCTCACAGGGCGATAGGATTGATCGACCTCGAAAAACAATCAGATTTCGAGAACAGGTACGGCAACAATCTGCCAGGTTCAGAATTATGGCGCATTGGGGAAATTATCAGCGGAACGCCCCAGGTCTATGAATCAACTTCTGAAGAATTTATACCTCAACATATCAATCTCGACCTGATATCGGGTGTCAGCTTCACCAAGGGTTGTTACCCGGGTCAGGAAATTGTCGCTAGACTCAGATATCTTGGTAAATTAAAACAGCGCATGATCGCTGGTACAGTAACGAATGCAACGAATTGCGAGCCCGGAAGTCCAGTTTACATTGCCGAAAAAGGCAATCAGAAAGCCGGTGCAATAGTGGAATCCGCGCAATGTGGACAGACGACTTATGTTCTTGCAACAGTGCCTTCAAGCCATATCGAGAAAGGCCTAATAAGAGTCGGAAACTCGGAAGGTCCGATAATCGATAGAATCCCACTACCCTATCCGATAACAATTGACAACAGCTGAGCTAATCCTATTTCGCAGCGCAAATTGTTCGCCACGTTCTGCAGCTACCGCGATTAAATTATTCGATTATCTGATAAAAGGTTTCACCGGACTTGATCAAACCAAGTTCGGATCTAGCTAAGGTTTCTATAGTCTCCCCTCCCTGCTTTAAATCGATTACTTCTGCCAGCAATTTTTGATTACGTTGATGTAGTCTGGCATTGTTGATCTCGGTATCTGTTACCGCAGATTCCAGTCGCTGTAGATCAATAAAATTCTTGTCCCCAATCCATAGTGCATACTGTAACAAGAGCAATATGGTGGTAAGCGCTATCGGTATTGTTTTCCTCATTCGACTGCAATTCCAAACCGTGCGGTTTTAATTGACCCTGTATCGATCGTCACACATTGACCCATGTGTGTGGACTTGAGCCCAAGCGCACAAAGTGAAACCGGTGCGTATTTGTGGACCTGTGAACTAAAGTCTCTATTTATCATAATCTAAGACTATGGTTGATCACTGGTCAACTCTTTAAAAGCTGAGGTTTGTAAATGCATTTTTTCCGGGATACACCGCTCCCTCCCCCAATTGTTCCTCGATTGTAAGCAATCTGTTGTATTTTGCAATTCGTTCTGAACGACATAGGGATCCGGTTTTGATCTGTCCCGCAGCGGTGGCCACGGCCAAATCCGCTATTGTGGTGTCCTCGGTTTCCCCTGAGCGATGCGAGATAGTAGAACAGTACCCTGCTTTGTGACTTAACTTGATAGCGTCGAAGGTTTCGCTCAAAGTGCCAATTTGATTCACTTTAATCAATATCGAGTTCGCGACCCCCTGTTCAATGCCCTTTCGCAGGATTTCAGTATTAGTCACGAATAGATCGTCACCTGTGAGCTGCACCTGATTTCCAATTCGCTTTGTAAGAATATCCCAACCGTCCCAATCTGCTTCCGCCATCCCATCTTCTATGCTGATAATCGGATACTTTCTTACCCAGTTTTCAAGGTAATCAGCAAACTCTTCAGCCTCCATTGAAAGTCCTTCGGCTTCAAGATGGTAGCGTCCATCGCGATGAAACTCAGAACTAGCTGCATCCAGGCCGATCATGACCTGATCGCCAGCATGATAACCAGCTTTTTCAATCGCCAGCATAATAAGAGAAATTCCCTCTTCGTTAGATTTACACTCAGGCGCGAATCCGCCTTCATCTCCAACGCTGGTTGCAAGCTTCTTTTGGTTTAGAACAGATTTTAGGGTATGAAATATTTCAGCGCCGCAACGTAGTGCCTCAGAAAAACTGTCCATGCCCACTGGCAGGATCATAAACTCCTGAAAGTCAATTGCATTGTCTGCATGTTGGCCGCCATTAATAATATTCATCTGGGGGACTGGTAAACAATAACGGTCATTCCCGAATAATTTCCCAAGGTGACGGTAAAGAGGTATGTTTTCATAGGCCGCAGCAGCATGCGCTACGGCAAGAGATACCCCTAGAATCGCATTGGCACCAATGTGGCTTTTATTCGGTGTACCATCGAGACTGATCATCGTTGCGTCAACCACTTTCTGGTCACGAGAATCCAAACCAATGATTGCGTCGTTTAGCAGTGTATTAACATTGCCAACGGCAGCTAACACTCCTTTTCCGAGGTACCTGGACTGATCACCATCACGCAACTCTAAGGCTTCCAAGGTCCCTGTTGAGGCTCCTGAGGGTACTGAAGCAAGTCCGCGCACCCCACTGTCTAAGCTGATTTCAACCTGAATCGTCGGATTGCCTCGGGAATCAAGAATTTCCCGGGCATGAACATGTTTAATTGCCGCTTTTTCCTGTTTTGACATGATCGAGAGTTAATAATTAATGTTGGGTTGACAGAGATACAACAACCGGATGATACCGGGTTAACTTTTAACCACATGGTCCAGTTGCTGGAGTTTCCGTAATAACGCCTCAATTTTGTCAAGCGGCCATGCATTGGGACCGTCGCTAAAGGCATTGTCTGGATCTGGATGAGTCTCCATAAAAATTCCGGCGATACCCGCAGCCACTGCAGCTCGGGCTAAAGTGGGTACGAACTCTCGCTGGCCTCCAGATTTACCTCCAGCACCTCCAGGTAACTGCACCGAGTGGGTGGCGTCGAAGACCACTGGGCATCCGGTATCTCGCATTATTGCCAGACTTCGCATATCGACCACCAGGTTGTTGTATCCGAATGACGACCCCCTTTCACAGACCATAATTGGCGCAGCTGGATTTACAGCTTTTGCTTTCGCGACTACATGTTGCATTTCCTGCGGAGATAAAAACTGGCCCTTTTTAATATTGCATGGTTTACCACTCCTTCCCACCGCTTCAATTAAATCAGTTTGGCGACAAAGAAATGCGGGGGTTTGCAGCACATCTACAACCTTTGCTGCGGCCTCTACGTCAGCTACCGAATGTACATCAGTCAAAATTGGGGCTCCGGTTTTTTCTCTTACGCGGGCTAATATTTCAAGCCCCTGATCCCGCCCCGGACCGCGCTCAGAGCTATAAGAGGTTCGATTAGCTTTGTCAAAAGACGATTTATAGATAAATGGGATTCCCAGTTTTTCCGTGATGTCTCTTAATCGAGATGCGGTAGATATGGCCATGTCTTCTGTCTCAATGACACAGGGGCCCGCAATCAGAAAAAATGGATGGCTGCCACCAATCCGGAAATTCATCAATTTCATTAGCTTTACCTGCTCCTAAGGAACGGCCTCGGTCAGGCAGCCTTACTCGTTGTTTGGTGCGCCAACGCCGCGGAAATAAATGCAGTAAACATTCTATGGCCTGCCCTCGGCGTAGAAGTAAATTCCGGATGGAACTGGCAAGCGATGAACCATGGGTGACCAGGGATTTCTATCACTTCAACTAGCCCATTCGCAGACAATCCTGAAAATAACAACCCCGCTTCTTCCAACTGCTGCATATAATTATTATTGAACTCATAGCGGTGCCGATGGCGTTCTCGAATAACATCAGTCTGGTAAATCTGTTGATAGCAGGACCCTTTCTTCAAATGAATTTCCTGGGCACCAAGACGCATTGTTCCACCCAGATCGGTATCCGCGTTCCTTGTTTCAATTTCACCATCATCGCTAACCCACTCCGTTATCAGGGCAATTACCGGATGTTTTGTAGATTTATCGAATTCCGTGCTGTGTGCATCCTTGAGATTAGCCACATTGCGCGCAAACTCAATAGTTGCAACCTGCATACCCAAACAAATGCCAAGGTAAGGAATATTATTCGTTCGCGCATACCCAGCCGCAATGATCATACCGTCGACTCCTCGTTCTCCAAAACCTCCTGGAACAAGAATCGCATCCACATTCTCCAGTGCGGCAGTACCATCACTCTCCAACGTTGATGAATCTACATATTTAATATTAATTTGCGTCTGCGTCTGAATGCCAGCATGCACCAGTGCTTCGGATAAAGACTTATAGGATTCAGTCAAACTGACATACTTACCCACCATCGCGATAGTTACCGCATGACGGGGATTGAGGCTGTTGCGTAATACGCGGTCCCACTCCCGCATGTCTGGATTGCCAGCATCAATTTCCAACTGTTCAGTCACGATCTGATCCACTCCTTGTTCGACATACAGTTGTGGAATACGATAAATATTGTCTACATCAACGCCTGAGATTACCGCTCTTTCTTCAACGTTGGTAAAAAGTGCGATTTTTCTACGTGCCGATTCTGGTAATGTTTCCCTCACACGGCAAAGCAGGATATCCGGCTGTAGTCCGATTGAGCGCATCTCTTTAACTGAGTGCTGGGTTGGTTTAGTTTTAATTTCGCCCGCTACACTGATTTCTGGCACTAGCGTGAGATGCAGGAAAAGAGTGTTGTTACGACCAAGTTCCATCCGCATTTGACGGATGGCTTCAAGAAATGGCTGAGATTCAATATCTCCGACCGTACCCCCAATTTCAACCATCGCCAGTTCTGAGCCTTCAGCCCCGGCCCTAATGCAGCTTTTTATTTCGTCTGTGATGTGAGGAATTACTTGCACCGTACCGCCCAGATAATCACCTCGGCGTTCGTTTCGAATGACACGTTCGTAGATCTGGCCAGTGGTAAAATTATTACGCTTGCCCATTACGGTGGAGACAAATCGCTCGTAATGCCCGAGATCGAGATCGGTTTCAGCTCCATCCTCAGTGACGAACACCTCGCCATGTTGGAACGGGCTCATGGTGCCTGGGTCCACATTGATATATGGATCCAGTTTCATCATGGTCACTTTAATGCCTCTGGCTTCAAGCACGCTACCTAGAGACGCCGCGGCGATGCCCTTACCTAATGAAGAAACTACCCCGCCTGTAATAAATACGTACTTTGTCATTGCTATGTGAATTAGCGCCAACTCCAGCTGTTAACTCCACCAGTGTGTTGTCGCGATTGCGAGGACGGACCTTTAACAGCTTGCATTTCAGCGATCCAGCTAAAAAATACTCGAATACAAACAAACCAGACACTGCTTGTTGCATGTGCATTTGAAAGACTGGAGGATAGCAATATGGTGCCTCCTCGAATATTGGAGCACGCTAAACGACGTGTTCCGGACGGGAAGACAGGTTATCAAACTTCCGCTCAGGCCTCAAGACAAGGCGGTGAGTTTAGGACTAATTATTCCACCTTTGGATCATAGTGAAACCTAGGCAAAACCTGCTCAATTGATTCTCCGGAAACGGCCAAATCTCTGGTAACACCAATACCGCGCACCCAGACAATTTCACCCTTGCTTTCAAGGTATGGCAACAATTTCCGCTCCCATTCTGGCACTCTTTGATACTGCAAAAGCTTTTTAAGGCTTGAGCGATGTTGCCGATTTAGAAGTTTAATTTTTTCACCGCCACGACGCCAGCACCAATTGAGTTCGCCGCCGGCTATCAACGACCTGGAAATACCGCCTTCCTGAACTTGTTGAAAGTCCACCGAAAAACCTGGTGCGAAAATGGTTTGCACAAGTCTGCATGGAATGGTTTCCGATACAGTTTTCAGTATATTTCGAATCAAGAACAGGTGACTTCTATAGCTAACGATACTTATTCCTTTCCAACATATTTTACTTTGCGCCACGTGTCTTTTTGGATTCTTGTCACCAATTTGGTTTTGACCACGCATCAACTGTCTGTATAAAGACACAATTTGGGCGTGACCGGGGGAGACTAATCCCGCACTGTGGACCCAGTATCGAAGGAGTTGGAAAAACTCAAATTTGGAGCGCCCAATCAGCTTATCAATTTTTACAGGCGGCGCCAGGCAAAACAGGCGTCTAGCGCCATCCTCTTTAATTCTCTCCAGTGATCGGGCCAGCTCTAGCTCGAGCAACTTGTTTGCCTCAGCCAGACTGGAAGCACTGACACAAATCGATCCTAATGCGGAAGGCCAGCGACGATTGATAAGAGGCATTAACTGCGCCCGTATAAAGTTTCGGGTGTGTCGTTGATCCTGGTTAGTGGGATCTTCAATCCAATCTAACTGGGCTCTATCCAGATAATCCAACAGTGATTGTCGTGGAAAATCCAGCAATGGCCTGCATAGTGTTCGGGCATCGTTAAATCTCAGTGAACGGGTTGCAGGAATTCCTGCGAGACGCGATAAACCACGG
>CAMYNW010000014.1 GCA_947259885.1 uncultured Gammaproteobacteria bacterium | reverse complement strand
CTGGTGGATCGTCGAATCCATAGAGGACAAACCGCCACCCTGTATCTGGTATTCGATGAAGAAAGTGTAGCCGCACTGTCATTCTATTTTGGTGTGGTGCCGCTCAGTCTGGTTTTGATCGTGATATACCTGTCCGCCTACGTCGCATTCAGACAGTCTCGGAAAGCCGTGTCCCCTCTAGTCGCACTGGCAAATCGATTGAGAAAGTTCGATCCATCACAATATCAAGTCATTGATCTTGAGCTTTCCAACCTAAAAACGACACATGTCGATGATGAGATAAACGTGCTGGTCGACTCATTGAATTCTTTCACTGTTGAAATCAACGAATTCATCGATCGTGAACGACGCTTTACTCGCGACGCCAGTCACGAATTACGCACCCCATTAACCGTCATCCAGGGATCAGCAGAGTTCCTTTCGGAGAACACCAATCTCGGACCAAATCAGAAGAAGTCGTTAGCGCGCATCCTTCGAACTGTTAAGGACATGAATGAACTGGTGACGGCATTACTGATCCTCGCGCGGGGCAGCAAAGAGTTACCAGGTATGACTGAAGTTTCCATTAATGAGATTGTGGAAAGTCAGCTCGAACAGCTGGCGTTGACCCACAATCAAGATCGACATGTATCAATTAATCTTCAGGATCGCAAACAGGTCAAAGTCACCGCCACACGCCAGTTTGCCGAAGCGGTAATCGGGAATTTACTGAGAAACGCATTTAACTACACTAGAAAGGGCGAAGTGACGGTAGTGCTGGATGATAACCTTTTGGAGGTATGCAACCATGGTGAAGGGGTATTACCGGCCGACAGTGAAAAGCTGTTCGAGCCCTTCGTCCGAGGGCAGGGGAGTACCAGTTCAAGCGGCTACGGAGTTGGACTGGATATAGTTAAACGTCTTTGCGAGCTATTCGGCTGGCAGGTCGAGGGGGAATATTCGGTGGACAGAGGGATGGTGTTTCGGGTTGTTTTTTGAAACCGCAGCGTCGTCCATAACCCGATTTAGGACCTCTAAAAGTTAACTAACTACTTAAAATTTTGTCCTTGGCCCAAACTACACTCAAGCCTCAATCTTAAGTCCAACCCCTTTTATAGTTTTTATCAGCGCGCCGTGCTCATCTTCAAATGGCCGGTCAATAGCTTTACGAAGAATATAAATATGACTGCGCAGCGCATCGCTGTCTGGCACTTCATCGCCCCAAAGCTCGTTTTCAAGCGCGTCTCTCGACACCACAGCGGGTGATTCACGCAACAATATTCGCAATATACGAAATCCGGTTGGAGACAATATGATGTCCTGACCTGCGCGACTGACTTTACGAGTTCGAGAATCAAGACTCAGGTCACCCAGGGAAATTTGTGTGTTCGCCATTTCACCGCGTTTGCGATTTACCAGCGCGGTCACTCTGGCAACTAATTCCGCCATTACAAATGGTTTTACCAGATAGTCATCGGCTCCGTGTTCGAATCCCTCGAGCTTGTCTTCAATCTGATCCCGCGCAGTAAGCATCAATATTGGAGTATCGAGATTAAACTCATCTCTAAGTCGCTGACAAACCGAGAAGCCGTCAATCCCAGGCAACATGACATCGAGAATAATTGCATCGAATACCTGGGTTGTTGCAAGTTGTATTGCTTGCAAGCCGTCCGCTGCGTAATCGATAACAAATCCTGCCGCCTCTAATGTCATGGAGACGGTTTCCGCCAGATCGCGGTGATCTTCCACCAAGAGAATAGTGCCTTTCATATGACTGCTGGCTTTTACAATAGTTAAAACGATAGTATAACCTTAGGAAGTGAAACTAAAGTTAACGGTAATGACAGACCCAGGTTCAGACCCATCAAGATATGTTCCTCACAATGCGCTTGAGCTTGCGATCGGCCGTCAAGTCAGAGCTTATCGAGTTCAACAAGGGATGACTGTCGCGGATCTGGCGCGCCAGTCGGGGCTCTCACCTGGAATGCTGTCAAAGGTAGAAAACGGCCTGACCTCTCCGTCCCTTGCCACGTTGAATAGTTTAGCCGCCGCATTAAATGTTCCAGTTACTTCTTTGTTCCGCATGTATGAGGACACCAGGGAAGCCACTTACGTGCCAGCTGGCAGTGGACTCACCATTGAGCGTCAAGGTACGCGTGCCGGTCATCAGTATCAACTGCTTGGGCATTCAAGCGGTCAATCACCGATGGTAGAACCTTACCTGATTACCTTGATCGAGAAGTCAGATGTGTTCCCCCTGTTCCAGCATGATGGAGTCGAGTTTATTCATCTGTTAGCAGGAGAAATGGTTTACCGCCATGCAAACAAGACCTATCCAATGTCTCCCGGTGATTCACTATATTTCGATTCGGAGGCCCCCCACGGCCCGGAGGAACTCATTGCCTTACCGGTCAAAATGTTAGCAGTTATCGTCGGCAGGCACGGCAATGAGAGTTAGGTTATTTCTTCATGTTAAAATTAGTTTCATGTGAGTAGATAAACGATTCGAACACTGATACCATCCATTCCAACATACAACCGTCCTGCAAAGAATCGAGGCAAACACTGAAATGTGTGGAATAGTTGGCTTATACCTTAAAAATCCGGCGTTAGAGCAGCATCTGGGAACAATGCTGGCTGATATGCTGGTGCAGATGACCGATCGAGGTCCAGACAGCGCAGGGGTAGCGATATATCACGACCCAGTCGACGCGAAGTCGGTGAAAATTACGCTTCAAGGACCGGATGACGTGGACTGGATTGCGATAGAAAGCAAACTGGTGGAGGGGCTTGGCCAACATGTCTCGGTCACCCCTTTGGCCAATCATGCAGTAATGATTGCCGGCGCCTCAGACGCTGCGCAGTCCGACGACATTGCCGGATGGATCGAATCCAATCTCGACAACGTCAAGATCACCAGTCTTGGAAGCGCCATCGAAATATTCAAGGAGAAAGGTCTTCCTGATCAGGTGATTAAAAAATTTAAAATAAGGAATATGCACGGAACGCATGCACTCGGCCATACGCGCATGGCAACAGAAAGTGCGGTCACCACGGAACATTCTCACCCTTTCTCGACCGGACGAGATTTATGCCTGGTGCATAACGGTTCACTATCAAACCACAACCAGTGGAGAGATAGATTGCGCTCGGAAGGGATCCGCTTCCAGACTGACAACGACAGCGAAGTTGCCGCAGGTTATCTGACCTGGCGGCTAGGCCAGGGCGCGACGCTTAATCAGGCGCTGGAAAACGCGATTAAAGATCTAGACGGGTTTTACACCTTTGCGGTAGGCACTCGGGATGGGTTTGCGGTTCTGCGCGATCCCATCGCATGTAAACCCGCGGTCCTTGCAGAAACCGATGACTGGGTCGCAATGTCTTCCGAATATCGCGCCATAGCACAACTTCCTAACAGCGAGAATGCGCGCATCTGGGAGCCTGATCCTGCCAGGATCTACAGTTGGGAGAGAGAAGTAAAATGAGGGAATTTGACTTACAGAATGCCGAGGTCCGTTTGCTGAACCAGGCTCTGCATGGCAGTGACTTGGCGGGGCAGTCGATCGAGGTGGTTAATCCAGGAGGCAAGCATAACGTCGCTGCGGGTGCGCAGTTTGAAACACAAGTGGATATTCGTGGTCACGTAGGCTACTACTGCGCAGGGATGAACCAGAACGCCCGGATTACTGTTCACGGCAATGCGGGCCCTGGGCTGGCGGAAAATATGATGTCTGGCTCGGTGACGGTTAAAGGCAACGCGTCGCAATATTGCGGCGCAACAGCCCATGGTGGTTTGCTGATCGTAGAAGGGGATGCGGCGGCACGATGCGGTATTTCGATGAAAGGCGTTGATATCGTCGTTGGCGGCTCAATCGGCCACATGAGTGCGTTTATGGCGCAAAGCGGTCGCCTGGTTATCTGTGGCGACGCCGGAGAATCGCTCGGTGACTCCATTTATGAAGCAAGAATTTATCTCCGCGGAGAGCCGACGAGTCTGGGCACTGATTGCATCGAAAAGCCAATGGAAACTGAACATATCGAAGAGCTAAAGGATTTGTTGAACAAGGCGGGAATCAAACATGATCCTGCTGAATTCAAACGCTACGGATCGGCCAGAAAGCTCTATAACTTCCAGGTCGACAACGTGGGGGCATACTGACATGAGTAGTAAAATCGATACCAGCTGGTTACGCGAATCCGCGACCTTTTCAAAACCTGTCATCAGGGAAATTCAACGCGCAGCGCGGGAAGGTATTTATGACATACGCGGAGCGGGCGCCAAACGAACGATTCCAACCTTTGATGATTTATTATTTTTAGGTGCCAGCATGTCACGTTATCCGTTAGAAGGCTATCGTGAGAAATGTGAAACGACTGTCACCCTGGGTACCAGATTCGCAAAAAAACCGATCACAATCTCAACCCCGATCACTATTGCCGGCATGAGTTTTGGTGCCCTGTCGGCGCAGGCCAAGGAAGCGCTTGGACGCGGGGCGACGGAAGTCGGGACCAGCACTACTACGGGTGATGGTGGCATGACACCAGAGGAACGTGGACACTCAAAACTGCTGGTGTACCAATACTTACCCTCTCGTTATGGCATGAACCCGGACGACTTGCGAAAAGCAGACGCCATTGAGGTGGTTGTCGGGCAGGGCGCAAAGCCAGGTGGCGGCGGAATGCTGTTGGGCCAGAAGATCAGTGACCGGGTAGCGGAAATGCGCAACCTGCCAAAGGGTATCGATCAACGCAGTGCTTGTCGCCACCCGGATTGGACAGGACCCGATGACCTTGAAATAAAAGTCCAGGAATTAAGAGAGATCACTGATTGGCAGGTGCCGATTTATATCAAAGTCGGGGCTACACGCACCTTCTTTGACGTGCAGCTGGCAGTTAAAGCCGGGGCAGATGTCGTGGTTGTGGACGGTATGCAGGGGGGCACCGCGGCGACCCAGGATGTGTTTATTGAGCATGTCGGGATCCCAACTCTGCCTGCAACACGGCTTGCGGTTGATGCGCTTAAAGACCTGGGGATGCACCGCGAAGTTCAACTTATTGTATCTGGCGGTATTCGTTCTGGCGCTGACGTAGCCAAGGCTCTTGCGATGGGCGCTGACGCGGTATCCATTGGTACCGCTGCCTTGATCGCGATGGGTGACAATGCCCCGGAGCATGAACAGGAGTATAACGACCTTGGCACTACTGCGGGCTTTTATGACGACTGGCAGGACGGCAGAGACCCATCGGGCATTTCCACTCAAGATCCAGATCTCGGAGAGCGACTGGATCCAGAATTGGCCGGTCGGCGGGTTGCTAACTACCTGCGCTGTCTAACTCTGGAAACGCAGACGTTGGCACGTGCAGCGGGCAAAACTAATGTGCGCAATCTGGAACCCCAGGATATGGTTGCACTCACCATAGAAGCTTCTGCGATGGCAAGAATACCACTGGCAGGAACTGACTGGATTCCAGGATTTAGTGGCAAGTTTTAGACAGATTTGGAATAAGCATGGGAAAACTCCTCGTATTTCATCGGTCTCACAAAATTTGCCATAATCATCACTATCAAAAAACATAAACAGGCAGAACTTAATCATGGCTATCAACCTTGCTAACGTTGCAAAACAGAAAAAAATCGAATACTTCCTGATCAGCTTTGTCGATCTATTTGGTGTACTGCGATCTAAGCTGGTGCCCGCCCGGGCAATCGGCGATATGCAACAAAATGGAGCCGGTTTCGCCGGATTTGCCGCCTGGCTCGATATGAGCCCCGCGGATGGAGACATGTTTGCAATCCCGGATCCAGAAAGCCTGATTCAATTGCCATGGAAAAAGGAAGTAGGCTGGCTTGCGAGCGATCTATATCTCGACGGTAAACCGATAGAAGCATCGCCCCGTATTGCACTCAAACGACAAATAGAAAAGGCGGCGAAAAAAGGCTGTCGAATGAAAACCGGCGTAGAGTGCGAGTACTTTCTGGTTAATAGTGATGGCACTGCGATATCTGACGACCAGGATACACAATCCAAACCTTGTTACGACCAGTCTGCGTTGATGCGTCAATATGAGGTAATCACCCAGGTCTGTGACGCCATGATCGAGCTTGAGTGGGGGCCGTATCAGAACGATCATGAAGATGCTAACGGACAGTTTGAAATGAACTGGGACTACGACGATTGCCTCAAAACAGCCGACCGGCATGTGTTCTTCAAGTACATGGTCAGACAAATCGCTGAAAACAATGGACTACGCGCCACCTTCATGCCAAAACCTTTCGCTCATTTAACCGGAAATGGTTGCCATGCTCACGTCTCCCTATGGGACAAAGCGGGAAATAAGAATCTGTTCGCTGATAAAGGTGACGAAATGGGCCTATCCAAGAAGGCCTACCATTTCCTTGGCGGAATCATGCACAACGTCGAGGCGCTTGCCTCGATCTTCAATCCCACGGTGAATAGTTATAAAAGAATCAACGCTCCGCGTACTTTATCTGGTGCGACCTGGTCACCCAATGCAGTAAGCTATAGTGGCAATAACAGAACACACATGGTGCGCATACCCGACCCGGGGCGATTCGAGCTGCGACTGATGGATGGCGCGGCAAATCCCTATCTGATGCAGGCTGGTATCCTTGCCTCGGGTCTCGACGGGATCGCCATGAAGCATGATCCTGGTAAACGTCTCGATATCAATATGTACACTGAGGGACACAAGGTTCGCGGACTCACAAAACTACCGCTTAACCTGCTTGACGCCATCCGGATCACTGAAAAAAGCAGCTCCCTTAAAGAAGCTATGGGTGAAGAATTAATCAAAGCCTACTGTAAATTGAAACTTGTTCAGTGGAATGACTTCACCCGTTCAATTAGTGACTGGGAAAGGCAAAACACTCTCGATTGCTAAAGCAAAATACTATGAAACAAAAAAGCCCCGCTAAACGGGGCTTTTTTTAAATTTCAATGCAGGCTGCACAACCGGCCATAACGCGTGATTTTACTGCGCTTTAAACTATCCTTTCTCGAGATAAGGAATGGTACCAGCGACATCGGTATCATCGATCGCATTAAATCGACTTTCAGTCCCCGCTTGCCTTGCTTTAGCAAACTGCGCATAGTCAGGGTCATCGACAAAAGCGCGAAGCGCTTCGAGAGAAGGAAACTCCAGAAGGGCGATCAGAGTGGTATCGAGATCTTCTCCTTCGATGTTCGTGATATTGCCGCTGCGTGAGAGATATTTGCCGCCGTGCTTATGCACGATATCGTGCACCTTAGCCGCATAATCGGGGATCCAGGAATCGTCGTTTACTTTAACGTCTGCGATAAGATAATGTGTCATAGTGCTGCTCAACTGGGGGACGGATTTGCATTATGACAAATATTCAAGCCTGGTGGGTCATTCCGATCTGTGTATCTGCTGCAAAACGTCCACCACCCGCTGCGTTTCCTCGCGGGTGTTGTAATGAGAAAAGCTGATCCGAAGCACGCCTTCTTCGCTGTCCTCAATGCCGACTTTTTCGAGCAGCCTTTTGGCATAAAAATTTCCATGACCTGCCGCAATATCAGCTTTGGCGAGGGCTTCCGAGAGCGCGCTGGAGCTATACTGACTCGACCGCAAGGCGATATTGGCTTCGCGGCCCTGCATTGTGCTGCGTCCCAGAATAGATAACGGCAGTTCCGCTATCCCATCCAATAGCAGTTGACACAGTTCTGTTTCATGCTCGTGCATGAGTTTAGAAATCTCCTGGGTACGACTGTAAAGGTCAGAGGATGTCGCGCCGAAATGATGCAGGTGGCTGTCAGCGAAATAGTCACCTAAACCCGCAAGCGCCGCAATTGATGCGTGATCCGGCCCCGCGGTATCGAATCTTTTTTCGGGATACTGGATATTGAAGTAATGGCACTGCGGGTCCAGTCGCTGAGCAAAATCTGGCGCCACATACATCACGCCAAGATGCGTCGCGTAGGTTTTATAGGTGCTGAAACAATATGCATCTGGCTTCAGATCCGGTATCGCCGGCCACTGATGCGGCGCGTACGACACGCCATCCACAATTACGCCAATCCCCATCGGCCGGACCATTTCAATCACTTTCTCCACAGGATTAATCGTACCGACAATGTTAGAGCTGTGGGTCATGCAGATCACCTTGACTGATTCATCGATCAAAGGTTCCAGGCCTTCAAGACATAGCTCCCCTTCAGAGTTGATCGGCCAGGTGCGCAGATTTGCACCAAGCCGCTCGCAAAGTCTCTCCCAAGCGCCGATGTTCGCCTCATGATCCTGATCGGTGACAATCACGGCATGGCCTTTACCGACAATGGCGCCACAGGCAATAGCCAGGGTGTTGAAATTCTGCGTGGTAGATGGCCCGAGAGTGAGACTTTGGGTTGAAATCCCCAGCAAATCCGCCATAGCCTGTCGACCAGCATCCATCTGCTCGCCAGCCGCATGGCAGATTTCGCTGGCGCCATAAGGCTGCACCTTGTTGGCGGTGTAGAAATGAAAATATCGGTCAAGCACCGCGCCGGCAACATAGCTGCCACCGGCGTTTTCAAACAAGGCGGTTTTACTGGGCAGAGGTTGCTCGAATGCCGGGAAGCAGCTGCGGACATAGTCGATGTCGAGTTTGGTCATGGTCTGGCTTGGAGGTTAAGCTGGCCGTGGAGTCTGTTGATTTATCTGTGTGCTGTCAATGAAAGCCATTCAACATATTGCTGAACTTCTTTCGGCGTATCATGAAATTGATTACAATCGGCTCAGAGGCTTGATCATCTATGGCGGTGAAAACCGGTCTCCCTGGTGGCGATACGTTGTGAACCCGGTCAGATCCGGAAGGAAGCAGCCGCAGCAGCCGATTCGGGTGCCAGGGTAAGGCTGATTGGATCCGCCACCTCTATTCCCATAACAATCCTGTTATCGCAATTTAATTTCGCTGAATTACATATCTGACCATCGATGAGTTACCAGGCACTTGCGCGCAAATGGCGGCCCAGGAACTTTGAAGAGGTGGTTGGTCAAGAGCATGTGGTATCAGCTCTGACCAATGCCTTGGACAGCCAACGGGTGCACCATGCTTACTTGTTCACCGGCACCCGCGGAGTCGGTAAAACAACCTTGGCCCGTATTTTTGCCCGGGCGCTCAATTGCGAAACCGGCATCAGCGCGTCACCTTGCGGGAAATGTAATACCTGTAAAAGTGTCGACCAAGGTAATTATATTGACCTGATTGAAGTAGATGCCGCTTCCCGCACCCGGGTCGACGACACACGTGAGCTGCTTGATAATGTGCAATACGCTCCGTCCCAGGGACGCTTCAAGATTTATTTGATCGATGAAGTACATATGCTTTCAGCACATAGCTTTAACGCTTTACTGAAAACACTGGAAGAGCCACCCCCACACGTTAAATTTCTACTCGCGACCACCGACCCACAAAAGCTGCCGGCGACAATTCTCTCAAGATGTATTCAGTTCAACTTAAAGTCCATGGATCTGGAGAAACTGAGTGGACAGCTCATTAAAATCTTGCAGGCCGAAAAAATTGAATTCGACGCAGATGCTATTATGGTTTTGTCGCGCTCGGCGGACGGCAGCGTGCGAGACGCATTGAGTCTTTTAGACCAGGCGATCGCATTCGGAAACGGCTCTGTTAGAGTAGACCAGGTGCGCAGCATGCTGGGTATGATTGATGATCAGTTTACTCAGGAACTACTTGAAAGGGTCTGCGCCCGCGATGGCCCAGGCTTGATGGAGACGGTAGCAAGAATGTCCGAAAGATCGCTCGACTATCGATCCGCATTAGATGACATATTAAGTGCATTGCATAACGCGGCGCTATACCAGGTAAATCCTCAGGCCATAGAATGGAAAGGCGTAGCCCGCGATGCAGTGGCACCGCTGGCAGCACTTGCCGATGCAGAACTATTGCAGCTGTTGTTCCAGATTGCACTGATCGGTAAACGTGATTTGGGACTCGCACCTGACCCCCGCACCGGTTTTGAAATGATTCTACTTAGGATGAACGCTTTCCAGCCTGCCGCCAGTGCGCAACCGGCCCAGGAATTAGCACCCAACACAGAGAAGACGCCAAATCGTCCAACCGCAATCCGCAAAGCCAACAAAAAAACCGTTTCCCGCAACACCAATCCAGAACAGATAACAACTGCATCGGAGGCGGTCGTAACTGAAAAAGTGGCAGAAGGTGCGATGGTAACGGCGACCTCTTTTACTTTAGAGATGCTGGCCAGCCAGGCCGGTTGGACCGGGTTTGTCGAAGGCTCAGGATTGAGCGGAATCTCCAGGGAGCTGGTAATGAATATGATCCCCCGATCACTGGACGGACATCATCTGCATCTGTTGCTGGACCAAAAATCTCGACATCTATTAAATCAGAGCAGGCTGAAAAAAATAGAACAGCACTGCGCGGAGACTCTTGGCCTGGAAATTCGGCTCAAATTAGATGTAGACGACATTGAACAGGAGGAGGCGGAAACGCCGTCTCAGCAGAAACAACGTTATGCTAGAGAGCGCCAGAAATCTGCAGAGCAGGCGTTCAATCAGGATCAAAATGTGCAGACCCTGGTTGAGCTGTTCGATGCCGAAATAGTGCCCGAGTCAATTCAACCCCCAACAAAATAATCATTTTTATTCAAATATTTAAACGTACTTATTAATATGAAAGGTCAGCTAGGAAATATCATGAAGCAGGCTCAAGCCATGCAAGAGAATATGCAAAAAGCACAGGAGGAGCTTGCCAACACTGAGGTTACCGGCCAATCAGGTGCCGGGCTGGTTGAAGTCGTGATGACCTGCCGCCACGACGTCAAAAAAATATCGATTGATCCTGCTTTGATGGAGGACGATAGGGAGGTGCTCGAGGACCTGATTGCGGCGGCGATGAACGATGCGGTCCGCAAAGTAGAAAAGACCACTGAAGAAAAGATGGGTGGACTCACCGCAGGGTTAAACATCCCTGGTATGAAACTTCCATTCTGACTATTCGTGGCCGATCCACAATCGGTTGAGGTTCTTAAAGAAGCGCTGCAGCGGCTGCCGGGCGTTGGCCCTAAATCGGCCCAAAGAATGGCGTTCCATCTTTTAGAACGTGATCGTGAGGGCGCACAGCAGATAGGCGAAGCGCTGCGTCACGCACTGCTCAAGGTTAACCATTGCAGTCGCTGCAATAATTTCAGCGAGACTGAACTGTGTGGAATTTGTAGCTCCAGTAAACGCGACAAGGTCAGACTTTGCGTAGTAGAAACCCCGGCCGATCTTGAAGCCATCGAGCAGGCAGGAGTTTACCAAGGTATGTATTTTGTGCTCATGGGCAGTCTTTCTCCTCTTGACGACATTGGACCAGAGCAGTTAGGCATTGATCGGTTACTCGCATTGGTAAACGCTGAAACAATAGAAGAATTGATTTTAGCGACCAATCTGACCATGGAAGGGCAGGCGACTTCGGATTTTATTGTCGACCTTATGGAACCGCTTGGAGTACCCGTATCTCGATTGGCCCGCGGTCTCCCAATGGGAGGTGAACTTGAGTATATGGATTCTGGTACTCTCAATCAGGCTTTTGCCGAGCGTAAAACCATTCATAGTTGAGATCGGTTTAATTTATCATGACCGAAAAATCGGCCACCGATCAACGGTTTGCCGCCTGTATCGAATACTGCGGATTGCACTACGCCGGTTGGCAGCGCCAAAAAAACGCCCCCTCTGTACAGGAAGAAGTTGAAAAGGCCATTGGCCAGGTCGCCGACCATGAGGTTCGAGTGGTCACAGCAGGACGGACAGATACCGGGGTGCACGGAATCGGGCAAGTTGTCCACTTTGAAACAAACAGCAGACGTAGCAAAGAGAATTGGCTGCGCGGAGTAAACGCCTGTCTACCGAATGACATATCCTTGATCTGGACACACCCGGTGAGCGCCGATTTTCATGCGAGATTCAGTGCCCGACAGCGCTGGTACCGCTATGTTTTGTTGAATCGTCAAATGAGCCCTTCTTATCTGCATGGCAGAGTGGCATGGCATCGACCTCCTTTGACACTAGAACCGATGCAACGTGCAGCCATGGAACTAATAGGGCAGCACGATTTCAGCGCTTTTCGTGCTGCAGGATGTCAATCGAAAAATCCGACCAAAGACCTTCGCAAACTGGAGGTAAATCAACAAGGAGAGTGGTTCTGGTTCGACGTGGTGGCCGATGGATTCCTTCAACATATGGTGCGGAATCTGGTAGGCGTATTATGTCGCATCGGCAATGGCGAAAAACCCGTCAATTGGGCTAGTCAGGTGCTTAAAACTCGAGATCGTCGACAGGCAGGTGTGACCTTTCCACCAGGTGGGCTCTACTTTGCCCGAGTCGACTATGATCCAGACTTTAATTTACCGCCGGCGCCGCCGGTGTGCTGTTTTTGGTAGAATTCGCTGTTTGTACGACGTTGTGAACATTGTCTCTGCCTCGGATTAAAATTTGTGGGATTACCAGTGAATCTGCCGCGTCGGCTGCAACCGAGGCGGGGGCAGATGCATTGGGCTTCATATTCTATTCTCCAAGTCCTCGTCATCTCGAGATTGAACGGGCCGCCGCAATCAGACAATCACTGCCACCATTTATTACCCCAGTTGCGGTGATGGTTAATCCTGAAGCCGGGTATGTCGCCGAGATCGTTAATAAAGTGCAGGTGGATTTGCTGCAGTTCCACGGCGAGGAAGAGGATGAATTCTGTACCAGTTTTGGCAGGCCTTATATCAAAGCAATAAGAATATCTAAAACTGTCGATCCGGCTATTGAAGAAAATCGTTACCCCCACAGTTGCGGAGTTCTATTGGACACACATATTGCAAATGTTTACGGCGGAAGTGGTAAGTCCTTCGACTGGGAACAAGCGCATTATAAGGGTAGCAAGCCTGTCATACTCGCGGGCGGACTCAACCCGCAAAATGTGCAACAAGCGCTCACGATTTCTTGTCCGTACGGGGTTGATGTCAGCACTGGTGTAGAAACTTGCGGTAAAAAAGACATACAAAAGATGATTGATTTCTGTAAAGCGGTTCGAAACTATGCGTAGTTTGTTGTCTCAATTGCGGGAGCACCAGCAAACATGAACTGGCTGGATAAAATAATCCCGCCTAAAATTCAGACCCGGGCGCGGATAGGAAAGAGGGGAGTTCCCGAAGGGGTGTGGAGCAAGTGCACCGCCTGCCAGGCTGTGCTTTATGCTGAAGAACTAGATCTAAGCCTGCAGGTTTGCCCAAAGTGCGGGCACCATATGCGTATTGGCAGCACAGCACGACTCGAATCCTTTCTCGACGCAGACTCCATCTCATATATCGGAGAACAGATTCAACCCGTTGATATTCTCAAATTTAAAGATCAGAAACGATATCGTGACAGATTAACGGAAGCGCGCAAGACCAGTGGCGTGTCGGAAGCAATTCTGGCAGCGAGTGGAACACTAGTTGGAATTCCATTGGCCGCACTGGCATTCGATTTTCGTTTTCTTGGTGGCTCAATGGGTTCCGTAGTGGGTGAACGCTTCGTCCTGGCCGCAAATCTTAGTCTTGAAAATAGAATGCCATTAGTATGTTTTTCCGCGTCCGGCGGGGCACGTATGCAGGAAGCCCTGTTTTCCCTGATGCAAATGGCCAAGACTTCCGCTGCAATTGCCCGTAATCGGGACGCAGGGATTCCGTTTGTATCGGTCTTGACGGATCCGACAATGGGGGGTGTATCCGCCAGTGTTGCAATGCTCGGCGACATCATAATCTCAGAACCCAATGCTTTGGTCGGGTTTGCTGGACCGCGCGTAATCGAACAGACCGTGAGAGAGACCTTACCGGACGGATTTCAACGGGCTGAATTCCTGCTTGAACACGGTGCCATTGACATGATCCTCGATCGCCGGGAATTACGTCAGGAAATCGCCTCCTTGCTGGACAAGCTTGGATTCCGCCCCGCGAAGGAGGGCGTAGATGAAACAATGAGCGAAGTTCTCGAAGGTGAATTGATTGAGTCTGAACGGATTCAAGATTCCGCGTTTCAGGACGCCGAGATCGAGACACTGGATGCGCAACCTGGGGACAGCGATTTTAATGCTCCGGTGAAGGAAGACCCTATTGGCTGATTTTCGCCAGTACAGCCTCAATCAATGGCTGTCACATATTCAGAATCAGCACTGGCGCAGTATCGATCTCAAACTGGATCGAATTGAAGAAGTCTGGAAAAAACTTGGAGGTGCGCGTTCACCCCTGGTGGTGACTGTGGCAGGGACTAACGGCAAAGGATCAAGCGTTGCTATGCTCGAATCG
Organism: uncultured Gammaproteobacteria bacterium; assembly: GCA_947259885.1. GTDB lineage: Bacteria > Pseudomonadota > Gammaproteobacteria > Arenicellales > Poriferihabitantaceae > VYFG01. The sequence continues at coordinate 85,201 of CAMYNW010000014.1, read as the reverse complement.
GTTTTCCGATACGCGGGATTGCAAACCGGCAGCTACACATCACCGCATCTAGTTCGATATAACGAGCGTATATGTATCGACGGCCAAGCGGCGCCAGATCAACTGATTCTCGATGCGTTCTGCACCATCGAGGCCACTCGCGAAAACATCCCGCTCACGTATTTCGAATATAGTACCCTCTGTGCATTGCTGATTTTCCAGACACAGAATTTAGATGTTAGTGTCCTGGAGACTGGAATGGGAGGCCGCCTGGACGCGGTTAATATGATTGATAACGATCTCGCGCTGATAACGTCTGTGGGTCTTGATCACGAACAGTGGCTGGGATCCGATAGAGAACAGATTGGTGCAGAGAAAGCGGGAGTGATTAAACCCCGTGGTGTAGCGGTATGTTCAGACCCTAGTCCACCTGACTCCATTGCGAAGATCGCCGATTCTATGGGCGCAACTTTGCTGCAACTGGGAACGGACTTTCACATTACGTCGGATCACGCCGATAAATTTATTAGCTGGCGCAGCAATCATCAGCAGATTCCTGAAGATTGGCGACAAATTGCCAATCTTCAAGCACCATTCTACGGCGTTCATCAGCGCCATAACCTGGCCGGCGTTGTCGCTGCATTGGCCGTTACCAGCGAAATGTCCCAGATATCAATCAAACATCTTCACCGTGGGCTCGATGCGGTGACGCTGCCGGCTCGGTGTCAGATGATCTGTGAAAAGCCGATGGTCATCCTCGACGTCGCTCACAATGCCGATTCGGCTCGTGAACTGGCGAACTTTCTGCAAGCACATCCTGTTGATGGTAAAACCCATGCTGTCGTGGGAATTCTGAAAGATAAAGCGCCGGAACCCGTGTTTTCAGGTATCGTGCCGCATGTGGATTTTTGGTACTTGGCGTCGCTTGAAGGAGATCGCGGGCAAACCGCCGCAGAGCTTGCCGAGAAATTTACAAATATTTATCCCGATCAGATAGTCCGTCAGTTCGACAATCCGTTAGAGGCATTTACCGCGGCAAGACAAAGTGCGGATAATGAAGATCGTATTGTCGTCTTTGGTTCATTCTATACAGTCGGTGATATAATCGAAGCCTTCGAACATGATTCTTACGTTCTTTAAACCGGCGGCGTTCAGCTAGCCCGGGAAGGGACCATTTCCAAGTATGAACAAATCTGTCAGTAATCCAGTACCTGAGTACGAGCTCAAACACAGGCTCACGGGTGCAATTATCATGGTGATGTTGGCTGTTGTCGTCATCCCTCTACTGTTATCTCAGCCTTCGCTTGAAGCCAATAACGATGGACTTCAAACGCAACAGTCGGGAAACAAGACTTTTCGCTCGAAAATCGTGCGTAATGTGGATGATATAGAGCAATCCGAAACGATCGTCATCGACGATAGCAGGCCCGCTCTGCTTGATTTGACTAAATCACAGCCGGCGCAGCAAAAATCCGAAGAGAGCAGCACTAAAACCGCTTTGGTGATGACGCAAGAGCCAACCACAGCGGCTACGACCAACACTTCTCAGTCGTTAGAAAACCAGAAGAAACCAAAACAAGAGCAGGCACCGCCAGCGACAAATGAAAAACAGCCTGAAAAAGTCGCCAAAATACCTGAAGAACAAGACCTCGAAGGTTGGGTGGTAAGGGTAGGGACTTTCTCCAAGAAAGCTAATGTCGATTCGATTTCTTCAATGTTAACCAACAGCGGCTTCAAACCAAAAACCACATCGGTCAGCACGTCTCTAGGTCCATCAACCAGGGTATGGCTTGGACCCTATGCCAAAAGAGAAACTGCCGATAAAATCAGTGATCGCCTGAAGTCTTTGACTGGCGAAAAAGGCTACGTTACCCGAACCAGCTCCTAACTGATCTTACTTCGTCATGAGTCCGGTTGATATTGCTATTATTGCTATTCTGCTTGTCTCAATCTTGATTGGGATTTTCCGTGGATTTGTTCGCGAAATCCTGTCCCTGGCGTCATGGATTATCGCAGTGTTTGTCGCCTGGACATTTGCTGAAATGGGTGCGGATTATCTAGAGCCTTATATCAGCCAGCCGCCACTGCGAGTAGTTGCCGCTTTCGCCGGAATTTTCGTTGTCGTACTCATACTCGTTTCCATCATCAGTTATCTGATCTACCGATTATTTGCCTTAGCTGGGATCACTGGTATCGACCGATCGCTAGGCGGATTATTTGGTGTTGCAAGGGGCATCATGATCATCGCTTTACTGATATTAGCCGGCGTTTATATAGACTTCGCCACCCAGCCCTGGTGGCAGGATTCAAAACTGGTTGGATATTTCACACCGGTTACCGACTTCCTGCTATCCTTGATGCCACAAGATATCGTTGAAAATTTTCGTCCCAAGGTGACCTGATTATGTGCGGAATCGTTGGTATCATGGATTCAGAGCGTGTGAACCAGCAACTCTACGATGGGCTGACGGTGGTGCAACACCGAGGCCAGGATGCGGCAGGAATCATAACCAGTGACGGAAACCGAGTTTTCTTGCGCAAAGATAATGGATTAGTGCGAGACGTTTTTCACACCCGCCATATGATGCAGCTGAAGGGCAATATGGGAATTGGGCATACCCGATATCCCACCGCTGGATGTGACTCTCGCGCCGAAGCCCAGCCTTTTTATGTGAACTCTCCATTTGGATTGGCTCTGGCCCACAACGGCAACCTGATCAATGCCGAACCATTGCGCGATGAACTGTTTAGGCAGGACCTGCGTCAGTTAAACACCACATCAGATTCAGAAATCATTTTAAACATCTTTGCACACGAATTACGTGATGCAATTGGCGGTTCGAGCCTGCGCGCTGAACCCGGCGACATTTTTCAGGCGGTCAGTGGAGTGATGGAACGCTGTAAGGGAGCGTATGCGGTAATTACCATGATCGTCGGGGTGGGCATTGTGGCATTTCGCGACCCCTATGGCATTCGGCCGCTGATCTACGGCACCCGGCAGAATAATGGTCATACTGCGCATATGTTTGCCAGTGAAAGCGTTGCCCTTGACGTAATTGGATACGAGCGTGAGCGGGATGTGGCCCCAGGTGAAGCGATTTTTATCGATATGCGGGGAAATGTTCATAACCAGGTCTGTGCCGCTAATACTCGATATAACACCTGCATTTTTGAATATGTATATCTGGCCCGACCAGATTCAATTATTGACGACGTGTCGGTCTATAAGTCGCGCATGGAAATGGGCAAACAATTAGGAAAGAAACTACTGCGCGAATGGCCGAACCACGATATCGATGTAATCATTCCAGTTCCCGACACCAGCCGTACGGCTGCGCTTGAAATGGCTAAGGACATGCGCGTATCGTACCGCGAGGGCTTCATCAAGAACCGTTACATCGGGCGAACATTTATCATGCCGGGCCAGGCAGAACGCAAGAAATCCGTGCGCCAGAAACTTAATGCTATCGAAGGCGAGTTTCGTGATAAAAATGTCCTATTGGTAGACGACTCAATCGTACGAGGAACTACCTCATCAAAAATTATTGAGCTGGCACGAGATGCTGGCGCTCGAAAAGTTTATTTTGCCTCTGCGGCACCGCCGGTGCGTTATCCCAATGTGTATGGAATCGACATGCCATCGGCTTCAGAATTAGTAGCCCACAACCGCACCGATAAAGAAATCTGTCAACAGATCGGTGCAGATAAGCTTCTGTATCAGGATATCGATGATATGGTGGAAGCCGTGTCGAGCTGCAATCGAAATCTGAAAGAATTCGATACCTCGTGTTTTAGCGGTAAATATGTCACTGGCGACGTCACTGCGGCCTATTTGGAACTGGTCGACAGCTCACGAAATGATCATGCCAAATCTGACGAAAATAAAGGCGAACTAGATCTTTCGGAAATTACTGACGTGCAGGCTGCGCAAGGTTAAGATTCGTTCAGCGTCTTAACACCAGCTTTCCATCGTTGTAAAAAATTGCGCTTTTCTGGGTGTACCAGTCACCCAGAACGAAGCGCCTTTTTAACTTCCCATCCAGCGTGAACTCATGGGCCGCCGGATTGTGAGTGTGACCATGAATCATGATATCGGCATCGTGATCTTGCATCAGCGCCTCTACTGCCTGTTGGTTGACGTCCATAATTTCCATGGATTTACTCTGTTTGCTTTTCTCGCTTTGCTGTCTCAGGGTACCAGCGGTTTGATAACGCTGGTCCAGGGTTTTTCTAAGAAAGGCCATTTTCCATTTAGAAGATAACATTTCTCTGCGCGCCTCCTGGTGTTCTACATCGTCTGTACACAGAGCATCACCGTGAGTCAGGAGAATTCGTGTCTGATCTGGCTCAATGACCACTGGATCAGGTAACAAAACGCAACCAGTGCGTTCAGCAAAAAACTTTCCCACCAGAAAATCGCGATTGCCATGCAGGAAAAACACCTCTGTTCCATTCTCTACTGTTTTACGAATAGCCGCTTCAACACTTTCATGGCCCAGCAATTCTGCACCGTCGTCACCTATCCAGTATTCGAACAAGTCTCCGAGAATATATAGCTGATTCAGGAAATGCCCAGCATCCGCAATAAAGTCTTCGAACAGCCGAGTGGATACGGGTCGATCGGGCGTAAGGTGTAAGTCTGATATAAAAGCGATGGTCACGGTGACGGGATGGCATGCAAGGCGCAGGGGATTATTGTACCATCGCGACCCCGACATCATGGCAATCTGATACAGCTCGACTCGCGGTCAATGAAAATAGAACTGTACGACACCTACACCCGGAGCTTACGGGAATTCAAGCCGTTAAAGCCCGGCCAGGTCGGGATTTACGCCTGTGGTCCTACTGTCTATAACTTCGCACACATCGGCAATCTCAGAACATATGTGTTTGAGGATGTTTTACGCCGAACTCTGGAAATGGCCGGCTACACCGTCAATCATGTAGTTAATATCACGGACGTAGGTCATCTGACCTCGGATGCCGATACCGGTGAAGACAAAATGGAGAAGGGCGCCCAGCGTACCGGGAAAAGTGCTTGGGAAATTGCGAATCTTTATACCCAGGCATTCAAAATTGATCTGGAGTTGTTGAATATTCTGGAGCCAGTAACCTGGTGCCGTGCAACAGATCACATTGCGGAACAGATTCAGGACATCCAGACGATTGAAAATGCAGGCTATACCTATATCACAAGTGATGGGGTGTACTTTGATACCTCAAAGCTGGAGCATTATGGTCACCTTGCCAGACTCGATGTTGAAGGACTTAAATCAGGGTCCAGGGTAGAACTTGGAGAAAAGCGTAACGCCACTGATTTCGCACTTTGGAAATTTAGCCCACAAAATCAGAAGCGCCAAATGGAATGGGATAGTCCCTGGGGTGTCGGGTTTCCGGGCTGGCATATCGAATGTTCGGCAATGTCGGTCAAGTTTCTGGGTAAATTATTTGATATTCACTGCGGGGGTAAAGATCATATTCCAGTGCACCACTCCAATGAAATTGCGCAATCGGAAGCTTGTCACGGTACTCACCTTGCTAACTACTGGCTGCATGGATATTTTCTGCAGACTGAGCAGGATAAAATGTCTAAATCCCAAGGAGAGTTTCTGCGTCTGCAGACCCTGCTCGATAAAGGCTACGATCCGTTGGCCTACCGTTATTTATGCCTCACCGCCCACTATCGCAGCGACCTGAAATTTACCTGGGAGAGCCTTGATAGTGCAGTCACCACCCTAAATCGTCTGCGATCCTGCGTGCATGGATGGGGCCCGGCTGGTAAAGAAGATTCTGACTGGTTGCGCCGATTTCAAAAGGAGGTAGCCCGGGACCTGAACACATCTAAGGCACTCGCTGTAGTCTGGGGACTGGTAAAGGAGCCGTTGCCCGATAATGTAAAAAAAGCCACTATACTCGCAATGGACCAGGTACTGGGACTCGGTCTTGCGAACTGGACTCCGCAGCTAAAAGAGATTCCCGAAGCAGTCCTGCAGATGGCAGAGAAGAGAAACATTGCACGTGAGAATAAGGACTGGGCGCGAGCGGATGCCGTTAGAGATCAGATCATCGAACTCGGCTATGAAATAGAAGACGGCCCTGAAGGCACCCTGATCAAACGTGCATGACTAAGCCAAGTGCTGAGAGAAGATCAGGCCGTCCCGAAGGGCAATTTTCAATTGATTTAAAAATCAATTGTTTAGCCGACAAATCTTGAACTAACCTAATTTATCCCGTGGTTTCGATTTAGATAAATGAGCTTGCGTCAGCGCTTTGTTTTAATTCAATTTTCGATTGTAAATTACTGTTTGAATGAGCTAAAATCCGGCCTCTGATGCGGGGTGGAGCAGTCTGGCAGCTCGTCGGGCTCATAACCCGAAGGTCGTAGGTTCGAATCCTGCCCCCGCTACCAATTTTGCCGTCAGGTAGGAATACGACCCCGCTGTATGCGGGGTTTTGTTTTTACGGGCGGCCGATGATGTGTTGGGGTTGTGCAGGTTCGTCAGGCCGGGTTTGCACGCATATCTTCGGAGACTGCTAGCTAATGGGCCAAGGGCCCATTTTTTGTGGCCTGGGGAAGTGGAACTTGACGTCTCGTAAACGCGGGATCGGTCGGTGAAGAGAGATGCGGAATATTGAACAACTGAGAGCGTTACTGGAACCTTCGGTGGAATCCCTGGGTTATGAGCTTCTGCATATCGAGTTTGCCGGCCCGGGAGGCAGTATTCTGCGGCTATATATTGATGCGCCAGGCGGGATCGAGGTTGATGATTGTGAAACTGTGAGTCGACAAGTCAGTCTTATTCTTGATGTAGAAGATCCGCTAAAAAACGCTTATACGTTGGAGGTTTCATCGCCGGGCCTGGATCGCCCGCTGGTGAAGCCCGAGCATTTTCAGAAATTTGCAGGGGAGCTAGCAAAGATTGTTATGCATACCCATATATTGGGTAGAAGACGGTTCATCGGGAAACTGATTGAGGCGGACAATACCCAGGTTGTACTTGAAACAGACGGTGAAAGCTATGAGCTTCCATATGAGTTGATGGAGTCGGCGCGGCTGGAGCCGGTTTTTGAAGCCCGGCGTTAAATTGATGATAACTCGTAAACTAAACCCTGCGAAGGTGTTCATACTGGGACAGAGTATTACCTGATCAGTTAAATTTTAAATATCGAAAGATTATGGCGATTACAAATAACGAAATACTGTTGATGGCAGAAGTTGTTTCCAGGGAGAAAGACCTGGAAAAGGAAATTATCTTTTCGGCCATTGAGGCGGCGCTCGCGACCGCAACCCGTAAATGGTATTCAGGGGATATCGACGCTAGAGTGAGTATTCACCGGGATACTGGAGACTACGATACCTACAGGGTATGGGAAGTAATTCCGGACGATGCCGAGATTGAATTTCCTGGCGCCCAGATTCCACTTACCGAAGCGCTCGAAAGCGGTGAAGATATAGACGTTGGCGATGTGATCGAAGAGCCCATGGATAAGGTTGAGTTCGGCCGAATCGCTGCTCAGGCCGCTAAGCAGGTAATCATGCAGAAAGTGCGCGAAGCAGAACGGAATCAGGTCGCCGAACGATATGCAGATAAAGTTAACACCTTAGTATCCGGCACTGTAAAACGTATGGAGCGCGGTAACGCGATTATAGATCTTGGCGACGCAGAATCGCTGTTACCAAAAAGTGGGATGATTCCTCGTGAAGGTCTGCGGCCAGGCGACCGTATTCGCGCATTGCTTGAGAAAATTGACGATGAAGCGCGTGGCCCCCAATTAATACTAAGTAGGCTGTCATCGGATTATTTGATTGAACTTTTTAAACTTGAAGTGCCGGAAGTCAGCGAAGGCATTATCGAGATCCTTGGTGCTGCACGCGATCCAGGCTCAAGAGCTAAGATCTCAGTCCGATCCAACGATAACAATGTCGACCCAGTCGGGGCATGTGTGGGAATTCGTGGCTCGCGCGTTCAGAGCGTGTCAAACGAAATTGCCGGGGAACGGGTCGATATTATCGTATGGTCCGACAACATCGCTGAGTTTGTTATACAGGCGCTTGCTCCAGCGGAAGTCGAGTCGATTCTGGTAGACGAAGAAACCCGCCAAATGGACGTTGTCGTCACTGAGGAAAACCTATCACGCGCAATCGGTCGTGGTGGCCAGAATGTTCGTCTGGCCTCAGAGCTGACCGGCTGGGAACTTAATCTTATGACAGATAAGGATGCAGCGGAGAAACAGGACAATGAGCAACGTGAGCTTGTTGCCACCTTTATGAGCCAGCTCGATATTGATGAGAATGTTGCGTCAATACTCGCTCAGGAAGGTTTTAACACACTTGAAGAAATTGCATATGTACCGAAGCAGGAGCTTCTCGATATCGAAGAGTTTGAAGAAGAGATTGTCGATGAATTGCGCAACCGGGCCCAAGATACCCTGCTGACCAGCGCAATTGCTTCGCAGGAACAGAAAGAACCAAGCGAAGATCTGTTGACCATGGAGGGGATGGATGAAGAAACTGCTCGTGCACTGGCCGCTGGTGGCGTCAGAACAATGGAGGAACTTGCTGAGTGCGCGTTAGACGAATTACTGGATGTGGTGGAAATGAGTAAGGAACGCGCAAGTGAGCTGATCATGACCGCCCGAGCGCCATGGTTTGAATAAATGTTACAGAATTTAATGAATAAAAGGCCCAGTCAAACGAGGCCATACACCCTGAGATCAGGATAACCGACAGCGAATAGATTTAGACATGTCACAAGTAACAATTAGCAGCTTTGCAAAGCAAATCGGTATCACTATCGATAAGCTACTGGAGCAGCTTGACCAAGCCGGTATCCAGGGTAAAGGCGCAGATGACCTATTGGAAGACAATGAAAAGATCAAGCTACTCCAGTTCTTAAAAGGTGATACCACACGGGAACAACCTGGACGCCAGCGCATCACGCTTAAGCGTAAGACAACCAACGAAATCCGTCAAACCTCTAAGACTGGGGCCGCACGTACTGTCCATGTCGAGACTCGAAAGAAGCGTACATTTGTTAAACGTAGCGTCCTCGAAGCAGAACAAGCTGAAGAACAGAAAAAAATAGAGCTTGAAGAACAAAGGAAGCAGGAGGAAATCGAGGCAGAACGCCTGCGAGTGGAACAGGAACAACAGGAACGCGAGGAAGCAGAAAAGGCCGTCAAAGACGCTGAGGAAAGAGAGCGTCAAGAGCAGGAACAGCGCGAGAAAGAAGAGCAGGAACGGTCACAAAAAGAACACCTCGAACTCGACAATACAGCGCCTGAACAAGTGGAAAGAGAGCTGGCAGAAAAGCAGCCAGAAAAGCAGCCAAAAACTGCAGCAGCAAAAGAGCCGGTGCGTCCTAAAGAAGATGACCGACGTGGCAAAAAAGGGCGTAAAGGCAAACCGGAAACAGCTGTACGGCAGGAATTGCACGCGTCGAAACGACGAAGAGAACGGCCTCGCCGTCTCCTTGGTCGGAAGCCAGGCAATATATCTTCTTCGGTTGCTGATCAGCACGCATTCGCAAAACCGACCGCGCCGGTAGTGCATGAAATTCATGTTCCCGAGACCATTACCGTTGGCGAGCTAGCTCAGGCAATGTCCATCAAAGCGGGGGAAGTGATTAAAACCATGATGTCGATGGGTTCCATGGTAACAATCAACCAGATTCTGGACCAGGATACAGCCCTGTTACTGGTGGAAGAAATGGGACATGTCGGCATGGCCGCCGCAGATGAAGATCCGGAGGCATTGCTTTCAGCAATAAAAGGCGAAGATGATGAGTCAATGCCGCGAGCGCCCGTGGTGACTGTGATGGGACACGTCGATCACGGTAAAACCTCTTTGCTCGATTACCTCCGAAAAACTAAGGTGGCATCCGGAGAAGCGGGTGGAATTACCCAACATATTGGCGCCTACAAAGTAAGTATTAACGGCAATGATATTTGCTTTTTGGACACGCCGGGACACGAAGCATTTTCTGCTATGCGTGCGCGTGGCGCCAGTGCAACCGACCTGGTCATCCTCGTAGTCGCTGCCGACGATGGAGTCAAACCGCAAACCATAGAAGCTATCCGTCATGCCAAAGCTGCTAACGTGCCTATTATCGTGGCGATCAACAAGATAGATCGCGAGCAGGCGGATCCGGACCGCGTTAAGCAGGAACTGGCAAATCACGAGGTGATTTCGGAAGAGTGGGGCGGTGATACATTAATGAATGAAGTTTCCGCGCTGACCGGCCAGGGCATAGAAGAGCTGCTGGAATCTGTGCTCCTGCAGGCAGAGGTTGCCGATTTAAAGGCTCGAAACTCAGGACCTGCGACCGGATTGGTAGTCGAGGCCAGGTTGGACAAAGGTCGCGGCCCGGTAGCCACAGTTTTGATTCGAGAAGGTCTGCTCAAGAGAGGCGACATTGTTTTGGCCGGCAGAGAGTCGGGACGTGTTCGAGTTTTGCTTGACGACTTAGGAAAACCAGTCAATGAGGCAGGCCCATCAACACCTGTGGAAATCCAGGGATTAGGAGGCGTACCGGTCGCAGGGGATGAAATAGTGTCTGTCAGTGACGAACGAAAAGCGAGAGAGGTTGCGCTGCATCGCCAAGGCAAATACAAGGAAGTGAAACTTGCCAAGCAACAAAAAGCAAAACTGGAAAGCATGTTCAACAGCATGGAAGAAGGCGAACTTCAAACTCTCAATCTTGTAGTTAAAGCTGACGTGCAGGGCTCGGTTGAAGCACTTACGGATTCTCTGGAAAAACTCTCTAACGATGAAGTCACAGTCAAAGTTGTGCACGGCATGGTGGGTGGAATCAATGAATCAGATGTCAACCTGGCCCTTGCCTCCGGCGCAATCATTGTTGGTTTTAATGTGCGAGCGGATGCAACCGCGCGCAAGCTGATCGAGTCAGAGGAAGTCGATGTTCATTATTACAACGTGATTTATGACGTAGTAGATCTTGTGAAGTCGGCGATGACCGGTATGTTGTCACCAATTATTCAAGAAGAGCACGTAGGACTAGTAGAGGTTCGCGATGTATTCCGGGCCCCAAAAATTGGTTCCATTGCGGGTTGCTACGTATTAGAGGGCTATGTAAAACGTAGTCTTCCTGTAAGGGTATTAAGGGATAACATCGTCATCTTCGAAGGCGCTATAGATTCACTGCGACGTTTTAAAGATGACGTGCAAGAGGTGAAAAATGGTTTCGAGTGCGGGATTGGTATTAAGAACTACAATGATATTAAGGTTGGCGACCAGATAGAAGTTTTTCAGATGGTCGAAAAAGCTCAATCATTATAGTTCGCTTCCAGCACGATGCATGAAATAGACCGAACCCGCAGGGTATCGGAGTTACTTAAACGTGAACTTGCGACGCTGATCGCTCGCGAACTGAATGATCCTCGGATTCGAAAAGTATCCGTAAACGCCGTGAGTGTGTCAAAAGATCTCAATCATGCCACCGTCTTTGTTTCCTCCATGGACTCATTGGCAACTGATCCGGTTAAAAAAGCTGGAACCAAACCAGATATCGATATCCCTGGATTAGAGAAATTGCTTAACAACGCTTCTGGGTTTCTAAGACATTTGTTAAGCCAACACGCCGAACTTCGAGTTACACCCAGCCTTCGTTTCAAGTATGACGATAGTATCCAGAGGGGCGTGGAAATATCTTCCCTGATTGATTCATTAAACAAGAAACATGGCACGTAATAAACAACGCAAGGGAACCCCGATCAATGGGATGTTACTGCTTGATAAACCCTCCGGATGTTCATCCAATCAGGCTTTGCAAAAAGCCAAATATTTACTTAATGCTCGCAAAGCCGGGCATACTGGCAGCCTTGATCCGATTGCCACTGGACTGCTGCCGCTTTGTTTTGGCGAAACGACAAAAATCTCCGGTCTCTTCTTGAATGCGGACAAGACATATCGGGTCGCAATCAAGCTCGGAGTTTCCACCGAAACCGGTGATTGCGAAGGCAAGGTGGTTGAAGAAAAACCTGTACAGGTCGAACTGGAACAGATTGAACCGGTGCTGAAGCGATACCGCGGTCACTATGATCAGGTACCGCCGATGTTTTCCGCGCTTAAAAAGAATGGGCAACCCCTATACAAGCTTGCCCGACAAGGCATCACACTTGAACGTGAAGCGCGACCAGTGTGCGTATATTCTCTGGTCATGGAAAATCGAGAGGTTGACGTTATTACGCTTACAGTATCCTGCTCAAGGGGCTTTTACATTAGAACACTGGCCGAGGAAATCGGTCGAGATCTTGGTTGTGGCGCTCACGTTGCATCTCTCCGCAGAACCCGTGTCGGGGAATTTACCCTTGAGCAAGCAATCAGCCTCGAGCAGCTTGAAGCCGTGGTTTCACCTCGACAGCGTGAAAGTCTTCTTGTGCCAACAGAAAATGGCCTGGCCCATCTACCAGAGGTCCGTATTCCAGACAACCTCGCTCGCTATATTCAGCTGGGACAATCGGTACGAACCTCGCAGTCCACCACTCCAGGACTTGTGCGCGTCTATGCCGAAACAAACGGATTTCTGGGCCTTGCTGAAGTCACAGAAGATAACCGTTTGGCACCCAAAAGACTGTTCAGTAATTAGGTCGCGCTTAACTGTGCCCGGGTACTCAATAATCGGGACGTTATCTAGATAAAAAAACCCGCCTCAGTTTTCACATCAAATGACATGATGCAGGCGAATAACGACTGGTAAATGAGTAAATCGAGATTGACTGGCGAGCACCTATTAATGAGTCAACAGCGAGGGTGGCTCCCCAGCCCGGACTCGAACCAGGGACCAATTGATTAACAGTCAACTGCTCTACCAACTGAGCTACTGGGGAATATTCAACAAACACGCGGGAAAGCCTTATCGTGCCTAGCTTTCGAGGAGCGATTATATGTTGAATGAAATCTAATTAGAAGTAGTAAAAAGTAATAAAAATCAGCCTAGTGTGGTAGATACAGAGGCAAGCACAATAAAGATTCAGTCGCTGCTCCCAATGATCTGAGCGAATCACAATCACCCCATAAGATCTTGCTGTATACGCCTCAGATGTCTAAAGCCAGTCGAACGCTGCGTGGTCATATAAAATGTGAAATCTGTATTTTAAGCTTTCGAATTAGGCGCCACATTCTGTGGTCTCCCAGAATAAAATGCGACTAGGTTTTGAATTGCGGTATCGAACATCTCTTCCAGTGCTTCTGGCGTGTTATACGCGACGTGAGGCGTCATTACGACATTGTCAAACTCGATTAGCGGGTGGTTTGAAGATATTGGTTCATCGTCGAATACATCAATTCCCGCTGCCCCTATATGGCCCGATCTCAGCGACTCAATAAATGCCCTCCCGTCGATTATTTTTGATCGTGCCGTATTAACGATCAAAGCTCCAGGCTTCAACAAGCGCAGCCGGTCTGCATTAATTAGCCTTTCAGTCTCTGGTGTTAAGGAGAGATGCAGGGAAACGACATCACTGGAAGCTAATAAATGGTCGAGTTCCATGAATTTGATATTGCATTGCGCGGCGCGTTGCTTATCCGGATTGCGAGTCCAGGAAATAACTTTCATTCCAAAAGCTTGTGCAAGCGGCACTACCGCTTGGGCAATTCGACCAAATCCGACTAGCCCAAGAGTCTTGCCTCTTAAATCCAAACCGACCAACTCCTTGTTCCAAAAACCTTTACGAATATCTCGATCAAGCCGAGAAATATGTCGAGCAGCGTCGAGCATCAACCCCATTGTATGTTCTGCAATAGTTTCAGAGGTCGATAGAGTGTGGGTTACGGTAATGTTTCTACGAGTGGTCTCGGCTAAATCAATAAAAGTTGATACGCCCAAGCCGGTGAAAGATATTATTTCGAGATTGGGCAGTGCAGCTAATACTGTATTACTTAACCCCCAACCTGAAATAACCGCATTCGCATCAGCTATACGATGGATAAAAGTTTCATCGTCTGGTTGATTTCCATAGTAGATGATAAATTCACCTAGTTCTTCCAATTTAGACAACCGCGGTCCTTTAAACATTGGTGCCAATGATTCCTCAGCATCCGGGAATACGATTTTACGCACCATGATCTTTACATTTCTAGGACCTTCAATCCATTATAAGCAAAAGCAATACGGTAACGGCTGCTATTGGTGACCCGACAGAGAAAAAATACATTCGTATTTATCTGCCGGGTCTTCCTGAGAGCGGACTCAAAAGGGAATTTGTCTTTAACATCGATTGGAGACCTTGAATCAACCTCAGGATGAAGATACTGGAGATAAATGAACTCGGCCGACAAAAACCATTCGCCAATGACGTGTTTCAAAACTTCAACTAGCTTAGTCCTGCGCCATCCTATTTTTCTTAAAATTAGCCTAATCTGACAAACGGTATAGTTTGATCTACAGGCGGTAATTCTTTAAAAATTTCTCTGCTAAATCGGTAATATTCACGCTTATTTAAGTGGCATGCATGGAAGCGTTTAGACTAGAATACCAATGGTGGGAACAGGGTAGTATCAATAAATAAAAGGATAATAAAAATGAAGGGTTATGTTAACTAGTATTAGGAGAAATAAGGTGAACGACACTAGTAATATAGCCGTATTATTGGCAATGACCAGTTTGATAATCGTCTTGATGATTGCAATATAGGCTCTTGAAATTTAAAGAAAAAAGCAGTTAAGTAAAATCAGATAGAGAAGCTGGCGCCCAAAAAGTCAGCATCAACATTTGGAGATGGAGTCTTTTGTCTGCGCCAAATTTGGTGTGACCGAAAATTAACCATAAGTTAACCATCTAATCGACAACAATTTACATTTTTTCAGCAAGGATGCTGACTGATTTTCGCTAGGGTTATATTAGGAAATAGATATACTACTGTACATGCCGCAAAACTGGCACGAGCTCCCGCCTGCCTCAATAAACAATCAAGAACAAGATTCCCACGCATTTACCCGTTTTAACCTTGCGCTGTGAATCATCACGAGGTTGACTGAATTATCGGGGTATTTTCGGTCACAAATCCTGATAGTGCCGCTCTGAGTTATCCTGCCAAGAGCGTTTACCGACACTCGACCACCTCTGTTGTAGTATATCCCTATGGCTTTATAAGGACCCTGGGTGGCGATAATGATGTCTTCCGGGTTACGAATTGCTTCGCCAGTTTGATCCACGTAAGTAATCCAGCCCGTTGACCAATCATTATTATTACTGCACCAGTACCCGTCTTCACTTGGGCATATTCGTATTAGCTCTCTCCTAAGAAGTGCAGCACTTCGCGCAATTCTCAAGGTACGTTCCATATTACTGGCCGCGGCGCTGATTCGCATAGACTGGATTAGGCGCCCGAAAGAGGGAGCTATTTGAAAAGTCAAAATGGCAGCAATGGTGAGAACGATCAGCAGCTCGATTAAGGTAAACCCATTACGATCTGTAATTAAACGCATGCTCTTCATTGATAATATTTACTCAGTCCATGAATCGCCGATCATTACCCTAATATACGATCAGAAATGTGCGCATACGCACAAAACCTGCTGTTTATGAAATAGAGCGTCAGATACAATCTCCTTTTGCCTTCAAAATTAACTGTAAATCCATGCCCCCCCTGGTCGAATACCAGCTTCAAAGTGATTTCAAACCTGCTGGTGATCAACCAGAGGCAATCGATTGTCTCATTGAAGGGCTAGGTGATGGAGAAGCCTACCAAACCCTTCTCGGTGTAACGGGCTCCGGCAAGACCTTCACCATGGCGAACATCATCGCCCGTACAGGACGACCCGCACTGATCATGGCCCATAACAAAACCCTCGCAGCCCAGCTTTATTCTGAAATGCGGGATTTCTTTCCGCAGAATTCCGTGGAGTACTTCGTCTCTTACTACGACTACTATCAGCCAGAAGCCTACGTACCAAGCTCTGATACTTTTATCGAGAAAGACGCATCCGTTAACGACCATATCGACCAGATGCGCTTGTCAGCCACCAAGGCCCTGCTTGAGCGACGAGATGTAGTCATCGTCGCGACGGTATCCGCTATATATGGCCTTGGAGATCCGGCTTCTTATCACGGCATGATTCTTCACCTGAAGAAGGGTGATCGTATAGACCAGCGCGCAATTCTTAAACGGTTAGCTGAAATGCAATATATGCGCAATGACCTAGAGCTGCGGCGCGGTACATTCAGAGTCCGAGGCGACGTTATCGACGTCTATCCATCAGAGTCCGAACGCCTGGCTATTCGTATTGAGTTGTTTGGCGATGAAGTTGATCAATTATCGCGATTTGATCCGCTCACTGGCAGCGGTGAGGGCAGCCTGACCCGTGTCACGGTGTACCCGAAGAGTCATTATGTCACTCCACGACAAACAATCCTGGATGTAGTCGATGACATTGCGGAAGAGTTAAAAACGAGGCTAAAGGAGCTGTATGACGCTGGCAAGCTTGTGGAAGCCCAGCGTCTCGAGCAGCGCACGCGTTACGACCTGGAGATGATGCGAGAGCTGGGGTATTGCAATGGGATTGAAAACTATTCGCGGTACTTATCCGGACGCAATCCAGGGGAGCCACCCCCTACATTGATCGATTACCTCCCTGCAGATGCAATTGTTTTTATCGACGAAAGCCATGCCACAATTCCTCAAATTGGCGCTATGTATAAAGGCGATCGGTCACGCAAGGAAACACTGGTGGAGTATGGATTCCGGCTTCCGTCTGCTCTGGATAACAGACCTCTGCGGTTTGATGAATTTGAGTCGATGTTGGGTCAGGTAATATTTGTCTCCGCCACTCCGGGATCTTACGAAGAGCAACATGCGCCTGAAGTCATTGAGCAGGTGGTTAGACCGACCGGGTTACTTGATCCCGAAGTCACTATTCGACCTGTATCAACACAGGTGGATGACTTGTTGTCGGAGATTCGCAAAAGGGTGGCACAGAATGAAAGAGTTTTGGTAACAACACTGACCAAGCGCATGGCTGAGGACCTTACTGAATATTTCCACGAACATCATGCACGGGTGCGATATCTTCACTCCGATATCGATACGGTAGAAAGAGTAGAGATTATTCGCGATCTCAGAAAGGGCACTTTTGATGTGCTGGTCGGCATTAACCTTTTACGTGAAGGCTTAGATATACCGGAAGTATCTCTGGTCGCGATCCTCGATGCTGATAAGGAAGGTTTTCTAAGGTCTTCACGCTCTCTGATTCAAACCATTGGCCGCGCCGCACGCAACATAAACGGCTTCGTTATCCTCTATGCGGATAAGATTACGCCCTCAATTCAATATGCGTTGGATGAAACAAAGAGACGCCGCGACAAGCAACATGAACACAATCTCGAGCAGAACATAACACCAAAATCGATTATTAAGCCGGTCAAGGATATTATCGATGGCGTGACCGCAAATGATTCTGCGTGGAACGACCTACCGGAGATGTCTGAAGTCGCGGAAGGTAAAGAAGAGTACGGGAGACTTTCACCTAAACAACTGGGCAAACTCTTAAGCAAGCTGGAAAAACAAATGTATCAGCACGCTAAAAATTTGGAATTCGAACAGGCGGCCCAGGTTAGAGATCGTATAAACCGCATTCGTGAAGGAAGGTTTTTACAGAAGGCCAGCTGATGCCGCGACTCAGCAGATATTAATAAATAAGCCACAAGACCATATCCGATTGATATGAGCCTGATCGTGAAATGCAAAGTTTGGAATTCGCCCTATTCAGACCTTCGGAAAATCATAAAATTCCTGATTAAATCGATCGGGGTGCTCACCAAAACTGTATAAACTAGAGCACAGCAATCCCTTCATTTTTCAACATTTCCAGCAAGCGGATTACAGGCAACCCGGTGATGGCGTTTGGATCATCGCTGCGAATAGATTTCAACAAGGCGATGCCAAGACTTTCCACTTTGAGACTTCCACAGGAGTTATAGGGTTGGTCTCTCTCCAGGTAGCGGTTTATTTCCTCATCACTGAGTTCGCGGCATTCTACTTCAACCTGCACCACATCAGATTGCATTCGACCACTGGCCGCATTGAATACGGCAATTCCACTGTGAAGTATTGCAGTCGATCCAGAAGCGGCCCTCAGCTGCGCCACCGCATCTTCATGATCACGAGGCTTTCCAATGATTCTGCCATCTTGCTCTGACAATTGATCCGATCCAATTATCAGGCCTTTATCATAGAGTGCTCCTACTGTTCTTGCCTTTTTATCGGCTAACCGCTCTACAGCCTGAACAGGGGTTTCGTCCTTGACCAACGACTCGTCAATTTCTGACGCATGTACGGTGAAGTTAAGTCCGATACGTTCCAGTATTTCTCTGCGGTAAACAGACGAAGAAGCGAGAATAAGAGGAATTGCTACCGGGTCAGAGGGAGTTGAATGTGACATAACGCTACAAGAAAATGGCGGGCCCGGAGGGACTCGAACCCCCGACCACCTGGTTCGAAGCCAGGTACTCTATCCAGCTGAGCTACAGGCCCGCAGACATTGGTTTGTACAGTAAAACGCAAGCTTAGTCGAGTCCTGTTCTATTGCCCAAGCTTGTTACGCAAAATTTCGTTAACTTGCTGCGGATTCGCTTTTCCCGCAGTTTTTTTCATGATCTGCCCAACGAAGTAGCCAATTACTTTCTGATTACCATCACGGTACTGCAACACTTGTTCCTCAGATTCAGCAAGTACCTGTTCCACAATACTTTCGATAGCGTCTGTATCCGTAATCTGCTTCAATCCTTTCGATTTAATAATCTGATCAGCGCTGCCCTCACCGTTCCACATTGCGGTAAAAACTTCCTTAGCAATCTTTCCAGAAATTGTTTTGTCTTCGATACGGTCAAGCAGGGTCGCCAACTCTTTGGCACTTATCCGAATATCAGTAATCTCTATTTCACTCTGATTTAGCGCCGCGCTTAAATCGCCTAAAACCCAATTACTGGCAATCCTGGGACTGACCTTTGTGAGCGCCTGAAGAGATTCAAAGTAGTCAGCCAGCGCACGGTCACTGGTCAGCTGATCAGCATCCCGAGCATTGAGTTCAAATTCCTTGACGAATCTAAGCTGACGCTGATGAGGCAGTTCCGGCAGGCTTTCTAGAATTTCGGCTATAAAAGCGTCATCCAAGACCATGGGGGGCAGATCTGGATCGGGGAAATATCGATAATCATGTGCCTCCTCCTTGGAGCGCATTGAGCGCGTTTCGTCTTTGTCAGCGTCATACAATCGAGTCTCCTGAATCACTTTGGAGTCATCTTCCAACAAATCAATTTGTCGATCTACTTCATAATTAATCGCTTTTTCAACGAAACGGAACGAGTTGATGTTCTTGATCTCGGCCCGCGTGCCATATTCTTCCTGACCAAAAGGTCGTATTGAAACATTGGCGTCACAGCGAAAAGAACCTTCCTGCATATTGCCATCTGAAATTCCAAGATAACGGACCAGGCTATGCAACTTACGTAAGTAGGACACGGCTTCCGTGGCCGAGCGCATATCAGGATCGGAAACAATTTCAATAAGCGGCGTGCCGGCACGATTTAGGTCAATTCCACTTTGTCCATCAAGATTTTCATGCAGGGATTTTCCAGCGTCTTCTTCGAGATGTGCTCGGGTAATTCCAACACTTTTCGGTCCATCTGGCGTCTCGATTTCGATCGCGCCTTTTCCGACAATAGGAATTTCAAACTGGCTGATCTGATATCCTTTAGGAAGATCTGGATAGAAATAATTCTTACGCGCAAAAACAGAGCGTCGATTGATTTGGGCACCGATAGCTAGGCCAAATTTAACCGCTAGTCGGGCAGCTTCAATATTCATTACCGGTAATACGCCCGGAAGCGCAATACTCACATCACACGCCTGGGTATTCGGTTCCGCACCGTATGCCGTAGAGGCACCAGAGAAAATCTTGCTGCGAGTCTGAAGCTGAACATGAATTTCCAGCCCAATAACGGTTTCCCATTGCATTATTCATACCCCCCGGGCATTTTAAGATGCCAGCCAGTGGCGCGCTGAAATTGGTGCGCAACATTCAGGATCGTGGATTCATCCAGGTATCTGCCGATCAAATGCAGCCCTACAGGTAAATTTTTACGATCCATGCCTGCCGCTACAGAAATTCCTGGCAATCCGGCGAGGTTTACCGAGTTGGTGAAAATGTCATTCAGATACATCGCTACCGGGTCGTCGTTCTTATCTCCGATTCGAAAAGCTGTATCTGGCGCGGTAGGTCCCGCTATCAGATCGCATTTTTCGAATGCCTTGGTGAAATCATCAGAAATCAAACGACGTAACTTCTGCGCCTTGATGTAGTAGGCGTCATAATACCCAGACGACAATACATAGGTACCGATCATAATTCGGCGTTGGACCTCTTCACCAAATCCTTGTGCCCGCGTCTGTTCATACATGTCGTTCAGATCCAAGTACTCATCTGCACGAAAACCATATCGAACGCCGTCAAATCGGGATAGATTCGAACTGGCCTCCGCAGGCGCCAGGACGTAGTAGCAAGGGATACCCACCTCACTATTGGGCAACTCTACTTCAATAGTTTTTGCCCCCAGCGCTTCGAGTTCCCTGATTGAAGCCTGCACAGCGTCGGCCACGTCTGGCTCAACCCCATCACCGAAAAACTCTTTTGGTAAGCCTATGACCTTGCCTTTGATTGAGTCTTGCAAAGACGCCACGTAGTCTGGAACCGGCACATCAAGTGAGGTTGAATCGCGCGGGTCAAACCCGCTCATCGCCGCCAGCACAAGCGCAGCATCCTCTGCATTCCTGGTAATTACACCCGCCTGGTCGAGCGAAGATGCAAAAGCCACCATGCCGAACCTTGAAACCCTGCCATAGCTCGGTTTGATACCTGTCAGACCGCATAACGCCGCCGGCTGTCTGATAGAGCCACCAGTGTCCGTAGCGGTAGCTACAGGCGCGAGCATTGCTGCCACGGCAGCTGCCGATCCTCCGGAGCTTCCGCCTGGCACGCGCTCAAGATCCCATGGGTTTTTAACCGGACCGTAGAAGCTGGTTTCATTCGAAGACCCCATGGCGAATTCATCCATGTTGGTTTTTCCCAGAGTGACCATGCCCTGTTCATGAAGCTTCGTGATCACAGTTGCGTCGTAGGGCGATATAAAATTCTCCAGAATTCGCGAGCCACAGGTAGTGAGAACACCCTTGGCACACAACAAATCCTTTTGTGCAATCGGAATACCGGTCAGCAAGCCAGCTTTACCTGCTTTAATTAATTGATCGGCCTGGGTTGCCTGCTCGCGAGCCAGCTGGTCTGTAACCGTGATAAAAGCATTGAGATCGCTGTTGGATTCAATCCTCTTAAGAAAGTGCTCAGTCAGTTCAACGCTACTGTATTCGCCTTTGGCAAGGGAATTAGCATGCTCAGCAATAGATTTTTGGTGCATAGGTTATTTAGAGCTCGAATCTGAACTAGCTGCCCGAATTAGAATAAAACCGCCTGACTTTTATCCCGAGTGTTTGACTATGAGGTCTTTAATGCCAACCGGCCAGCGCTAAATCGCGAGCAGATAGGCTGTCTTTTTTGGGGCCAAACCGATCTAATTAGAGGAATTATTCGATTACTTTTGGCACTAGATAAAGTCCATCCTGTGCACTGGGTGCGAGGGCCTGGTACTGTTCCCGTAAATTTTTTGCGGTTACGACATCCTCTCGCAGTCTTAACGCCGTGTCCTGGGGATGGGACATGGGCTCAATGCCATCTGTGTCGATCTGGTTCATCTGCTCGACCAGACCCATGATTCGGCTCAGGTTTTTAGCAAAATATTCGGATTTCTCCGGATCTGTTTTAAGCCGTGCCAATCTCGCAATATGGGTCACTTGCTCGCTGCTGATAGACATGATTTCGATTTCGGAAAGGGACTATAGATCGTTGAAGAAACGCTGGTTAACATTAATTCCGCAGCAACTTACCATAGCTTTGTGCTGTTGAATAGTACGGGCTCGGTTGTTAAGCTAGGTGCTTAGGATTTTCTCCGTATTTTAACCCCTCCCGTACCCCCGAAATTACAATGCTAAAGCGCCTTGCTGGCTTCTTTTCCAATGATCTTGCGATCGATCTTGGCACTGCAAACACACTCATTTACGTCCGCAACAAAGGGATCATACTGAACGAACCTTCGGTAGTGGCTATTAAGAGCGCCAGCGATGGCGGATCCGGAAAAAGCGTGCTCGCTGTGGGTCACGACGCAAAGTTAATGCTGGGCCGAACCCCAGGTTCTATTCGTGCGATCAGGCCTATGAAAGACGGGGTGATTGCCGACTTCAATGTCACCGAGGACATGTTGAAGTATTTTATCCGAAAAGTTCAAGAGAACCGGTTCTTCTCCAGTCCGCGCATCATTATCTGTGTGCCTTGCGGCTCAACCCAGGTGGAGCGTCGGGCTATCCGGGAGTCCGCTACCAGCGCTGGAGCCAGGGAGGTATATCTGATCGAGGAGCCGATGGCGGTGGCCATAGGCGCCAACCTGCCGGTAGCAGAGCCAACTGGCTCGATGGTAGTAGATATCGGAGGCGGTACCACCGAAGTAGGCATACTGTCTCTTGGAGGTATGGTGTATTCAAACTCTTTAAGAGTAGCGGGGGATACATTTGATGATGCCATCATTAACTACGTCAGACGCCGTCACGGCGTACTGATTGGTGAAGCCACCGCGGAAAAGGTTAAACAGACCATCGCCGCTGCCTGGTCAGAATCAGAACACATGGAAATGGAAATCAAAGGTCGCGATATTTCGGAAGGTATGTCGCGAAGCCTGGTGATCAGCAGCGAAGAAATCTATGACGCGATCGGTGACGCCCTGGATCAAATTGTGCAAGCGGTGCGTCAGGCTCTAGAGAAGACACCTCCTGAATTAAGCGCTGATATCGGTGAGAAAGGGATGGTCATCGCGGGAGGCGGGGCTTTGCTCAGAGACATGGACCGGAGACTGATGCAGGATACCGGACTGCCGGTGGTCATTGCAGAGGGACCTCTTACCTGTGTAGCTAGAGGTTGCGGCAGGGCGCTCGAGGAGATGGATATGCTTGGAGATGTATTCGCCAACGACGGATGATCAAGATCAATTCATATGCCGTCCGCATAATTTAAGATAATTGGAAGCAACAGCGAATAACGCCACAATCAACAAAGGCACCGCTGTCCCTGCAGTTTCAATATACTCTGTGCGATGAATCTGCTCCAAATAAGCACTCTCTACCGGTTTCTTTTTCTGATACTGCTATCCGTAGGCTTGATGATTGTAGATCATCGAAGTGACAACCTTCGCGCGGTAAGATCGATGGCTTCTCTATTAACTTTACCATTTCACGCTGTCGGAGAGTTGCCAGGTAGCGTAGTCACCAAAGTTCGCTCCTATTACCCGGACGATTCGGTCTATCGCGAGCTAGAAGAACTGAGAAAAAAACAACTCAAACTGGAAAGCCATCTCCAGAGATATGATGCGCTGGTTGCAGAAAACAGCCGACTATCACGACTTCTAGCGGCTGCCCAACGTTCAGAAGATCAGGTCATTCTTGCCAGCATTGTGAACACAGGACTAGATCCATACAGCCATCGCATTCTCATTAATCGTGGTGCCGAGTCAGGCGTGTTTATCGGCCAACCGGTAATCGCACCTGATGGGGTGTTGGGCCAGGTTTCAGAAGTTAATCTCAATCAAAGCGTCGTTACCTTGGTTACTGATCGCAGTCACGGCATTCCGGTTCAGGTCCAGCGTAACGGGCTTCGCACCATTGTTCAGGGGCAGGGCGCGACAGATGAGGTCGGCGTACCCTACCTACCGAGACTGGCGGATATTCGCAAGGGAGACATCCTGGTGACCTCGGGAATGGGGGGCCGTTTCCCAGCCGGATATAAAGTTGCTGAAGTAGTTGAAATTATTACTGACGCCAATGCGGCGTTTCTGAGCATTAATGCTCGTACTACCGCTCGAATTGATTTTGTCAAACAGGTTTTGTTGGTATGGGACAACGAACGTCTGGCATCGGAATGATTTCCAGAAGATCCTCTGCTACTGGCTACCGGTGGGTGATACCAGGGTCGCTGGCAATAGCGATGCTGCTTACGGTGCTCCCGTATCCTGACTGGATGCTCTTCGCGGTGCCGAACTGGGTCACGCTGGTATTGTTTTACTGGTGCCTTGCGACACCAAAAAAGGTCGGCGTCGGTAGCGGCTGGATCACAGGAATCCTAGTCGATCTTCTGTTACATACTCTATTTGGCTTGCATGCGATCACCAAGGCATTTGTTGCGATGATCGCTGTTACCGCACATCGTAGGCTGAGAATGTATCACCTATGGCAACAGTGCATAATTGTGTTTATTATCAGTGCTGTGGAAATCGCATTCGTGAATTGGGTTTTTCACCTTACAAACGATGTCGACATGCGTCTGATATTCTGGCAATCAGCCCTGACTTCAGCCCTGGTTTGGCCGGTGGTATATACCATCCTTCGATATGCCCGGCAGCAAAGCGGTATCGCTGAGGACAGATGAAACGATGATTCCGGTAAGAAACTATCTGCTGGAGAGCCGCATCGTGCACAACAGGATCGTGCTGACTTTCGGCATTGTCGTTTTTCTTTCGTTGCTGCTTGTTCTTAGAATCGGTTATCTGCAAATCACTGAGCACCTGCGCTTTTACAAGTTAGCGCAGGATAATCGCGTTGACCTGGTACCGTTGCCGCCAGTGCGAGGTCTGATCTACGACCGTAACGGAGTTATCCTGGCCCAGAACTTTCGCGTCTACAATCTTGAGATTTTGCCGGACAAGGTTCCTGATATGGACAAACTTCTGGATCAATTAGGCCGACTTGTAAAACTGACGGATGAGGATCTCGAACGGTTTCGCACTTTGCTCCGCCGTCGTCCTTCTTTTGAGCGACAAACATTGCGCGCCAACCTGAGCGAAAGAGAAGCTTCACGACTTGCGGTAAACCTGCATCGTTACTCTGGCGCTGAGCTTAAAGCTCGACTGCAGCGGAATTACACTCAAGGAGATCTCACCGCTCACGTAGTCGGATACGTCGGGCGTATCAGTGTTGACGATCTAGAACAGATTGATAACAAGAAGTATCGAGGACTTGAGTACATCGGTAGAAGCGGTATTGAAGCTTTCTATGAATCGACTCTACTTGGTAGATCCGGATATGAGCGAGTGGAGACAAATGCGCACGGAAAAGTTATTCGGAGTCTAGAGCAGATAGCTTCGGACGCCGGTAAAACGATCCACCTGAGCCTGGATACTCCATTGCAGCGAAAGAGCGTTGAAGCGCTTGAGGGTTACGAAGGCTCGGTAGTAGCCATAGAGCCGCAGACCGGTGACGTTCTGGCGTTTGCCAGCGTCCCAGGATACGACCCTAATCCATTCGTCAACGGCATCAGTAAGAAAGACTACTCGGTATTACGCGCCTCCGAAGAACGTCCATTACTGAATCGATCACTCTATGGCCGCTATGCACCAGGCTCGACCATCAAGGGGTTTATGGCTCTGGTCGGAATGGAAAACGGTGTCAACCATGATAATTCGATCTTTTGTGGCGGTTATTACCGGCTTCCCGGATACAGGCACCGTTATCGTGACTGGAAAAAATCCGGGCATGGGACTGTCGACGGTCACAATGCGATAGTGCAGTCCTGCGATGTGTATTTCTACCGCCTTGCCAAGCGACTCGGGATAGACCTAATGCACGAAGGCATGAGTCGGTTCGGCTTCGGCAAGCCTTCAGGTATCGACTTGTTGGGAGAACCAAGCGGACTAATGCCGTCAAAGAAGTGGAAACTTGAGGCTCGGGGGCAGCCCTGGTACCCAGGAGAAACAATTATTACTGGTATTGGTCAAGGCTACATGTTAGTTACACCACTTCAACTTGCAGCCGCGACTGCAACACTTGCCAATCGCGGCAAACAGGTTACTCCACGATTCTTGACCGCAATAGAAAATCCACAAAGCCAAACCCGGGAAGACATTCCGCCTAGAGTAACTGGATTTATCGAAACCGGTAACGAAAGAGCATATGACCTGGTGATCAACGCTATGCATGATGTTGTCCACGGTAAGAAGGGAACCGCGAGACGAATCAACAAAAATATTCGCTACGAAATGGCTGGAAAAACGGGAACCGCCCAAGTCAAGAGTATTGCCCAGAATGAAACCTATCGGGAAAAAGATACCGAGAAGAAGTTTCGGGATCATTCACTATTTGTCGGCTTTGCGCCTCTTGATAATCCAAAAATTGCGATCGCAGTGGTGATTGAGCATGCTGGTAGCGGCAGTCGAACCGCTGCCCCGATCGCGCGCAAACTAATTGACTACTATCTATTGGATAGATTGGACATGTTTCCGGAGCAAGCAGAGACACGGAAACTGGTAAATAACCGCGCTGATACCAGGGAATCCGGATAGCAATCATGATGAGCTGGACAGGCACAACACGAAGCATCAACCGGGCAGATTCAGCGCTGCCCCTGGACCTGCCTCTGGTCGCTGCAGTTCTGATGACACTTTTACTTAGCCTGGTAGTTATTTATAGTGCCGGTGGCGAAAGCACGGCGCTGTTAATCAGACAATCCCTGCGCATCGCGTTCGCTCTGGTTCTGATGTTGATTTTCAGCCGCATTTCACCTCAGACACTGATGCGGTGGTCTCCCTATATATATGGCTTCGGATTGGTTCTTTTGTTTATCGTACTGGCCTTTGGTTTCATTGGTAAAGGCGCGCAGCGATGGCTTGATCTTGGCGTATTTCGTTTTCAACCCGCCGAAATTATGAAGCTGGCTGTGCCAATGATGGTGGCATGGGTCATGACCAGATCCAATCTGCCACCCAGAATTCCTTATTTGATCGTTTCAATTTGTATCGTACTGTTGCCCACGATCCTAGTAGTGCTGCAACCGGATCTTGGCACCGCCATTCTGATTGCATCTACCGGTGTAATTGTAATCTTTCTCGCGGGAATCGGTTGGAAATTGATTGCGGGCGTGTGCGCAATCCTCGGAGCCATAGCGCCGCTGCTATGGTTTTTTGTACTGCACCCTTACCAGCAAAGACGCATTCTGACGTTGTTTGATCCATGGGCGGATCCATTAGGAGCGGGTTACCATACCATTCAATCAATTATCGCAATCGGATCAGGTGGGGTCAGCGGAAAAGGGTGGCTCGGCGGCACGCAATCACAACTAGAATTTATTCCTGAGCGTTCGACAGATTTTATTTTCGCAGTATACGCAGAGGAGTTTGGACTGGTCGGCGTGCTGTTATTGCTGTGCCTTTATCTGTTTCTGGTATTTCGCGGATTAATGATTGCATTCTATGCACGCGGGACATATTCAAGATTATTGGCAGGGGCGTTGTCTGTTACTTTCTTCCTTTATGTATTTGTCAATATCGGCATGGTTTCAGGTATCCTGCCTGTTGTGGGAATACCGCTACCATTGATTAGCTATGGCGGCACTTCGATGGTTACCCTAATGATTGGCTTTGGCATGCTGATGAGTATTCACAGCGACAAAAGGGCACTGTCGAGATGATAAATAACACACCCATTAATGCATTAGTAGTTTACGTTTTTACTTGCCTGCCGGGATCAGCTTCCGCCCTTGAGGTAAACAATTATCCTGCCCTGATGGAACTGGTTCAAACCATGACCAAGCAGGACGGTTACCCGAAAGACCAATTGTTGTCAGTATTGTCCGGTGCAAAAGTTGATCAGAAAACAATCGAACTGATGAACCGCCAATATGAGGCATTGCCCTGGCATAAGTACCGAGAAATATTCATTAACCAGGCAAGGATAGATAAGGGTGTTGAATTCTGGCAGCAGAATAAAGAGATACTTGACGCGGCCGAAAAAGAATATGGCGTCCCAGCTGCAGTGATTGTTTCCTTGATTGGTGTTGAAACTCATTACGGTACACGTATGGGAGATCGGCGTGTCCTTGATAGTCTGGTGACGCTGACCGCAGACTTTCCTCGCCGCAGTGAATTCTTCGGTTCTGAGCTTAGAACATTTCTCAACACCACGCGAAACGAAAACATTGCGCCAGATACTGTCCTAGGCTCGTATGCGGGTGCTATTGGAATTCCACAATTCATGCCAACGAGCTACAAAGCGTATTCTGTTGACTTTAATGGTAACGGCAAACGAGACCTTGTGAATGAAATGGAAGATGCCATCGGCAGCGTTGCGAACTACCTGAATGAACATGGATGGCGACGTGGGCAGAGCATATTCGCGTCGGTTAACTCCAACTTGTCTGATGCGGCCAAAGAACGTATCAGCAAGCGTGCCAAGCCAAATATCAAAGCGCAAGAACTCATCGCTTTGGAAGTCGATTTTGACTCTCGAGGCGCAAGTAAGAAAGTTGCTTTACTTGCCCTGACGCAGAAACAAGGAAAAAGCTATTTTGTGGGATTTAGAAACTTCTACGCAATTACTCGTTACAACCCCAGCATTAACTATGCAATGGCGGTCACAGAGTTATCGCTGCAGATTGGGGCTCGATATCAGCAACAGGGTTGAACAAATGTCGGTGCGATTAAGGACGGCCAAACGTCAAAAGCATTTCGACTGCATGCACTGGCTAAAGATTGTAGCGATATGCTTGTCGCTTGCGGGGTGTCAAGGTAAAGATGTCCGCCCCAGCACCCCGGGTGGATTTTACGGCGGAGACAGGCCCCCAACAAATATCGATAAAGACTTGTCGAGCGTACCGGATGCAGTACCGGTTAAGTTACCGCTCAGCAAAACAGGCAACAAACCATACCAAGCCCTTGGAAAGACTTATCGACCAATGGCTGATGCGCGAGGTTATACAGCGCGCGGCACCGCATCATGGTACGGCAAAAAGTTCCATGGACGCCGCACATCAAGTGGGGAGCCTTATGACATGTTTGCAATGAGTGCCGCACACACTATATTACCAATACCCAGCTTTGCTAGAGTCACCAATCTCGACAATGGCAGAACGGTTGTTGTCAAAGTCAACGATCGTGGCCCATTCTTGCACAATAGATTGATCGATCTTTCCTATGCCGCAGCATGGAAATTAGGGATAAGCGGCGCTGGGACGGGCCGGGTAGAAGTGGTGGCACTAGATCCCCAGGTTGCAGCAGTTACTCAGGCGCCACGGCAAAAATATACGGGTACGGCAGGCACAGGTATTCAATCCGCACACGGTGGATTTGCCCTGCAAATTGGGGCCTTCTCCGAACTAGCGAACGCACTAGATCTTCGTAAACAGCTACGGCAGAACGGGTATCCTGTCAGACCTGAATCTGATCAGGAACTTGCGCAGAATGGCTCACCGTATCGAGTCATCGCGGGGCCCTTTCCTGAGCGTTCCGCAGCGGAAAGTGCAAAAGCAGCACTGCAACTTTTGACAGGTGAAAATATCCAGCTTAAGGAAATTTAAGTGCCATGGCGAAATGAAGTCTGCGACCACCTGCGAGGGGTCGTCACTTATGATTAATCAACTTACCCGAGCTACTGTCGCTGAATGACTACGTAATGATGTAATGCCGGCTAAAAATTTGTCATGTTATTGCCAGTACAATATACCGTTTGAATCGGTATAATTTTCTCGGAAACAACGCCATAAAAACCACATTGAAACACTTTCTGCACGCTTTCTCCGTTCTATTGGTAATGTTGACAGCATTACCTTTGGTATCCGTAAACATCGGCACCGATGTTTTTGCCCAGACCACTGGCACGGTAGCGTCCAACCCAAGTCCTGGCGGACTGGCTGAAATTCCTGGTTCGGTTAAATCGGTAGTGCCAACGCCGGAAATAGCCGCGAAATCATGGATGTTGATCGATTTCGAAAGCGGCTGGATACTCGGCAGCGAAAATCGCAACCTGCGAATTGAACCCGCCAGCCTGACTAAGCTGATGACCAGCTTTCTGGTATTTGAAGCTCTAACCAAGGGAGAAATAAAGCTGACAGATCAGGTTTATGTCAGTAAAAAGGCGTGGAAAACAGGTGGCTCAAGAATGTTCATACAGGTCGATACCCGCGTCGAGGTAGAAAGTCTCCTAAAGGGATTAATCATTCAATCCGGTAACGACGCTTCAGTAGCACTCGCCGAGCACCTCGGTGGCAGTGAAGAGGGATTTACAGTGCGTATGAACCACAAAGCCGCGGAACTCGGAATGGTTAATTCTCACTTCACGAACAGTAATGGTCTGCCCGATCCCGATCACTATTCAACCGCTGAAGATATTATTATTTTAGGACGAGCCTTAATCCGTAATTTTCCTGATTTGTTTACGCTGTATTCAAATAGAGAATTCACCTACAACGATATCACACAGAAGAATCGCAACTCTCTGTTATGGAGGGATCCAAGTGTTGATGGTCTCAAAACGGGATACACTAAAGCTGCCGGTTATTGTCTAGTCGGAACTGCGAAGAGAGACGATATGCGGCTGATGGCTATTGTCACTGGTGCCGACAGTCGAAAACAGCGGGCTGATGCTGTGCAGTCATTGTTACAATACGGTTATGCCGCCTATGATGGGTTGCTCCTTTACTCCCCTGGTAATGAAGTGACCTCGGTTCCGCTCTGGATGGGGGATGTCAGCGAAGCAAGTCTAAGCGTGAATCGACATTTAGGTCTGGTGTTTCCTAAAGGCCAGAAAGACAACCTCTCGGCGGCACTCGATATACCAGAGAGCCTAGAGGCCCCACTCGAGAAAGGTTCAGATGCAGGCTTGATCGTGGTCAAGTATGGCGGTGAGCCGCTGCTCGAGCAGAGATTATATGTCGACGATGATTATATCGAGGGACCGTGGTGGTCGAAGCTGTTGGACTCTGTAAAACGTTTGTTTTAATCGTCAACACGCCCCCCCGATCATTGATTTCAACAGATACTGATACCGAGGGCATGACGTTCCCTTGTCAGGTGGATATAAAGGTATTCGCCCGAGCAGGCGATCGACTCGAACAACAAATCCGTCAGCTGCTTGAACTGCATTTAAAACCGGATCAGGTTGAGTCAATTCGAATAAAGGAAAGCGCAAAGGGTAATTATCATTCACTCAGCTGCAGAGTTCGTGCTGATAACCGACCGGAACTTGATAAAGTATTCGTCACTCTCACCGAGCATCCGGATATTTTAATGGTGATATGAACAAGTCCTGCAGAATTCGCAGGAGCGGCTTTCGAGACTATGTTCAGGTGGCCAATGAAATGCTTGCATTCACCGACGGTCGCACCAAAGACACCGACGATGAGCTGTGGTTATTGCAACACCATCCTGTTTTCACACAAGGAACTAGTTGTAACCAACAGCCGCGCACAAATCCGACCGGTATTCCGGTGGTAAAGAGCAGTCGTGGGGGTCAGATCAGCTATCACGGGCCAGGGCAATTAATTGCTTATCTACTGTTCGATATTAAACGCCTTGGGATTGGTCCAAAATCATTAGTCAACCATGTGGAACAGGCGATTATCCAATTGTTAGGTAGTTATGGACTTTTAAGTGAACGAAGGCAAGGTGCTCCTGGGGTATACGTCAATAGCGCTAAAATTGCCGCCCTTGGCCTGCGAATCCGCAACGGCAAGTGCTTTCATGGACTAAGCCTCAACGTGGACATGGATCTCACACCATTTCAGTTGATTGACCCGTGTGGATATCCGGGAATGACGGTTACACAGCTCACTGATTTAGGAATACACCACAACATTCGTCAAGTTGGTGACGATTTAATTGACACAATGCAAAAGCAGTTTCAATGGGATTCAATCGACTGAACCGGTTCAGCTTCACGCGCTTTCGCAAGTCGCTCTGCAGTGCCAATATCAAACCAGTGTCCTTGGTAGATCTCAGCGGTAGCCAGATTGAGTTTGATGTTTTGCGCAATAATAGGAGCCAGGGGCTGGACCCGGTCTAACAAGCCCTGAAAAACAGATCTTTTATAGATGCCGATTCCAGAGAATGTGTAGGTTGGACCGTCCGGGTTTTGGATACAAAGACGTGCTGGCGAAAATGCAGAGTCTAAACTGAAATCACCCTCAATATGATCTGCAGGATTAGGTACCAGAACTAAATGCATGGCAGAATCGTCTGGCAGGGTGAGATTCTCAAACGCTAAATCACATCGAATATCTCCATTCACCACTAAAAACTGATCCGTATCGAGTAATTCTAGAGCATGCCGAATGCCACCTGCCGTTTCGAGCGCACCGGGAGGTTCCCAGGAATAACTGATTTTGACGCCAAATCGCTCGCCATCACCAAGATATTTACTAATTTTTTCGCCGAGATGGCAAAGGTTAATCACAATTTCAGTGAACCCCGCCTCTTTCAGGGCTCGAAGGTGATGCTCCACCAATGAACGCGACCCAACTTTGATTAACGGCTTTGGAGTTGTATCCGTGAGCGGTCGCAGCCTTTGTCCTCGCCCGGCAGCCAAAATCATTGCCGTTTTCATCCGCCGGATCTCAGTCATAGTTGGTATTGATAGTATGTGACAGAACATATTGTCAACGTGGATTATAAACGGTTGAAACCCTATAATCCGCTTATCGAACTCGCCACCTCACTGTCTCCAACATGATCCACAGAAACTATCTGAAGTTCTTGTCCGTTAGCTTGTTCAGTCTGTCTCTTGGAACAGCGCCGATACTGGTTAATGCTCAAGAGGGTGAGCCTGTGGGGTTTGCCGATATTGCGGTCTGTATGCCTGGCCTTATCGATGTGCCACAGGCACTGCGTGATGCCCCTGGAGGGAATCTGGACGAACAACCTACGGCTATTCAGGCCGACGAGATTGAAACCGACGATGGATCAAAAATCACATTACGGGGTAACGCCCAGGTGATACAAGGAAATCGTGGTGTATATGCCGATAACATAGAGTACGACCAGGAGAGTTACCAGGCATTGGCCAGTGGAAACGTCAAATTTTATACTTCCAATGGGGATGAAATTCAGGCTGATTCAATGAACATCGAAGTCGATACGTTCATCGGGAATGCAGAGCAGGTCAAAATTAAAATTGTTGACACCAACCCAGAGTATCTAAATCGTCGCAGTTTAGGATTTGTTGAGGACTATTCGGTTTTTGCGCCCTTTCGCAATAGAGTCGATATAAGGAAACAGAAAAAGTCTGATGAGGAGAAGGAGAAGGTTTACTACCAGCGCGCAAGAGCCGCCGGAGAATCAATACAATTTGAAGGAAAAGATTTCCAAGTATTGCAGAATGCGGTGATGACTACTTGCGCTGATGGTAATGAGGATGTCACGTTAAGCGCCAAAAGAATTGAGCTCGATCATGCCTCTGGCATTGGAACGGCCAAGAATATGACAGTACGACTAAAAAATGTGCCAATTTTTTATTTTCCCACAGTTTCTTTTCCAATAAACGATGAACGGAAAACTGGTTTTCTGTTTCCTGCAATCGGTAGTGAAACCAATTCTGGTTTTATCCTGGAAGTTCCTTACTACATAAATATCGCACCGCAGGTGGATGCCACGATTACCCCGCGGATTCTGGCAAAACGCGGAGTTCAACTCTATTCAGAGTTAAGATATATCGCCAAAGACACTGAAGGTTCGCTCAAGGCAGAATTTCTACCATCAGATGATGAGTTTCTTAATGAAGACCGCTATGCCTTTGGTTTTGATCACCGACAAACCTTTGCCGATGACTGGCGTGCTGAAGTCGATCTGCAAGAAGTATCAGACAGTGAGTATCTGCGGGACTTCGCAAATAACGTGGATATTGTTGCTTCAAGCTATGTGCCACAAAGGGCAAGGCTATCCCGCAATGGAGAGTATATTAATTTCAATGCCCGAGTGCAGAGTGTTGAGTCCGTTAATAATGATATCGATGAGTCCAGTTTGCCATTCGATATATTACCGTCGGTAAACTTCAACCTGAAACCGCAAAAGCTCGGTGTGTTCAAAGGCGGCGTTCTGACAAACTTTACCCAATTCGATGCGGACGATGGCACCCGCGTGACCGGTTCTCGTACCAGACTGAATCCTTACATTTCAGCACCACTTGAGAAAATCTACGGCTACATCGAACCCCGGATATCACTTTACAGCATCAGCTATTCTCTTGATAACGCAGAATCTGATAGCTCACCGTCCGCCTCTATTCCAGCATATAGCATTGACAGCGGCCTGACTTTTGAGCGACTTTTTGAATCTGGCGGGACGCCGTATTTTCAGACTCTTGAACCCAGACTTTATTATCTTAATGTTCCCGATAAATCTGAGCAGAATGATTTTCCGATCTTTGATACCGGCGAAAACACTCCCAGCAGTTTTGGTCAGTTTTTCCGGGAAAACAGATTTTTCGGTGGTGACCGTGTCGGAGATACCGAGCAGGTCAGCCTCGGTTTGACTAGTCGAATTGTCAACGATAACGACGGTAGTCAGAGAATGAAACTAAGCCTGGGACAGATTTTCTACATTTCCGATCGTGTCATAAGTTTGGATCCTGAAGCTGAACCTGACACCGAAGATACCTCCGACTTTATCGCGGAATTGACGGCTAATCTCAATCAAGATTGGAGCCTTACCGGATTTACCCTTTGGGACAATCAACTAGATGATTTTGGTGTATTACGTTTCGCCGCGGACTACAATAACAGCCTGCGGCGAAACGCGTCTATTGCATATTCTGAGGTTATCGGTGGCTCAGAGCAAGTCAACCTGGATTTTGAAACGCCATTGGGGCCACGTTGGCAACTGGATGTCCAAAGCGCCTATTCGCTTGAAGATAGCGACCTTCGAGCCGCTGCAATTGGGATTAGTTATGACGGCTGCTGCTGGGCGGTTAGGACTACCGCCCAGAGGTATCTTGATGGTGCTGGAGAGTTTAAAGACAGGTTCCTGATTACACTCGAACTCGATGACCTTGGCAGAATCCGTTCAGGCCTCTAATTAATATTATTCAAGTGAATTTTTGTCAAATTAAGTATCTCCTATTTGTATTCGCAATCACTACAGGAGCTATTGGAGGTAGTTCTGCGATCGCTCAAACTCAGACTATCGATCAAGTCATCGCGATAGTGAATAGCGAAGCAATCACGCTCAGTGAGTACGTCTCTAGACATGAACAACAACGCCTTGAGAATCGGAATCTGGGTAAATACTCCGGTCAAGTAAATCCGCGAATACTCGAGAGAATGATCGACGAACGGATACAAACCTCTCAGGCTTTAGCGCGCGGCATCCAGGTTAGTGAAGGAGAAATTGATGGTGCAGTACAGTTAATTGCACAACAAAATGATCTGACAGTCGAATCTCTGATCGCCCAGTTAGAGAACGATGGTTTTACCTACGATCAGTTTCGTGAAAGTCTTCGGGTACAGCAGTTAATTCGGAAACTAGTAGATGCGGTGGCGAATTCAAGAGTCGTTGTCAGTGACCTGGAGATCGAAAATTATTTAAATTCTCATTCGGAATTACAGAGCTCTGATGAATCTTATGAGATCTCTCATCTAATTGTGCTGACCCAAGGAAAATCCGACGAGGAAATTAAATCAGAAAAGGAAAACATGGAATTTATTCGAAAAGCGATTACTGAAGGACAACCGTTCGAACAAGCGGTAATGAGCTTTTCTGACGCATCCGATAAGGACGACAAAGGTTATCTAGGATGGCGAACCTCAGACCAGTTGCCGAAATTATTTATTGATGCGCTGCGCGAGATGAACCCTTCTACTGCTAATATTTCTGGTGTGTTACAAAGTGATAATGGCCTGCATCTTCTAAAGCTTCATGATCTCAAGGGCAGTGGCCAACTGATCGACCAGCTTCTGGTAAAACATATTTTAATTCAGCCTAACGACAACAACACCTCTGAAGAGGCGGAGACACTTGCTCTGGATCTTTATCAACAGCTGCAAAACGGTGAGTCGTTTGAAAAGCTAGCCAGGCTCTATTCCGATGATTCACAATCGCGACAGAACGGCGGTTCGCTAGGGTGGATTGGTCCAGGAGATGTCGTACCCAGCTTTCGCCAAACAGCTGAATCGTTACCAGTCGGTAGCATAAGCGAACCTGTAAAGACTCGCTTTGGATTTCATATCATCCAGGTTGTGGATCGACGCCAAACCGATATGTCGAATGAAAATGCTGAAGATCTTGCGCGAGAGGAAATCTTCCGCCGAAAAGCAGAGGAATTATTCAGCAATTGGTTCCGTACGGTACGCGAACAGGCGTTTGTTGAATACGTCGGCGTCTGATATTAGCGAATCAATAATCGAATGCTGAATCAACTAGTCGACTCGATTCTGAATTTGCTTCCATCTGAAGCTAGAGAAGAACAAAAGAAAAATATAGAAGCGGTTATTCAAGGCCATTTTGAGCAGATGAATCTTGCCACCAGGGAACAGCTCGAAATTCAGGAGAAGATATTGAGACGCACCCGGGAACGGGTAAACCAACTTGAGCAGCAAATCGAAGAACTGGAAAAACATCAGAAGAATCAGTAATATCGGGAAAGGATAAGTTTTAATGTAGAAATAGGGAGACAATGGAATGTCACTATCAGTCGTATATAGCCGTGCAGGCGTAGGGACTACTGCGCCAGTGGTTACCGTAGAAGTACATCTCGCGCGCGGATTACCCTCATGCTCCATCGTCGGATTGCCTGAAAAAGCGGTAAAGGAAAGCCGCGACCGGGTACGTGGCGCAATCTTGAACTCAGGCTTTGATTTTCCGCGAAAAAGAATCACGGTTAATCTTGCGCCCGCTGACCTGCCAAAGGAAGGAGGTAGGTTCGATCTTGCGATTGCCCTTGGAATTCTCATGGCATCGGGGCAGGTGCGTGGTAATGATACACAGCAGTATGTTTTCCTTGGCGAGCTTGCTTTATCTGGAGCGCTGAGAGATATACGTGGTGCTTTGATCGCTGCACTAGCGCTTCGTGGATCCACCAAGCTATTAGTACTGCCAACGGGAAGCGCAAAACAGGCGGCTCTCGCCGACGAGGTCTCGATAAGACAGGCCTCGACATTGAGCGAAGTGGCAGCCGCGCTAAACGGTCTGTCAACTCTTGCACAACCAGACCCTACTCCAATTCCAGCGTCGCATGAATCACCAGACTTCGGTGACGTCATCGGACAGCAATTTACCAAACGGGCGATGGAAATTGCCGCAGCGGGGCACCATAGTCTGCTCATGACAGGCCCACCAGGCGCAGGAAAAACAATGTTGGCAAGCCGACTTGGCAGCATACTTCCGACCATGTCCGTAGGCGAGGCTTTAGAATCCGCGGCAATTTCTTCATTGAGTCACCAAGGGTTTCAGCTCTGTCATTGGCGAAAGAGACCGTTCCGAGCACCCCATCACAGTGCCTCAGGTGCGGCAATCATTGGAGGTGGAAGCAATCCGGCGCCGGGCGAAGTGTCCCTGGCGCATAATGGTGTGCTATTCCTGGACGAATTACCGGAATTCCAGCGACATGTACTCGAATTACTTAGAGAGCCAATGGAATCCGGATCGGTGCATATCTCGAGGGCGGCACGTCAGTCTAGTTTTATGGCCCGTTTCCTGCTGGTCGCCGCCGCCAATCCTTGTCCATGTGGTTACTTGGGTAACGCAAACAGATGTCACTGCACGCCACAGCAGATCGATAGATATCAGGCACGACTTTCAGGTCCTTTGCTAGACCGCATTGATATGCACCTGTCTGTTTATCCTATC
Organism: uncultured Gammaproteobacteria bacterium; assembly: GCA_947259885.1. Lineage (GTDB taxonomy): Bacteria > Pseudomonadota > Gammaproteobacteria > Arenicellales > Poriferihabitantaceae > VYFG01. Next base: position 47,510 of record CAMYNW010000014.1, on the reverse strand, counting down.
AAGCAATCGGCGCTGCTCAGCCCGATCAGCGATTCCGAAAGCAGCACGGCAATACGGGACCGAGTTGAGCGGGCCCGGGTAAGGCAACTACGGCGGCAACAGACCCCCAATGGCTTTCTGAATACCTCAGGAATACAACGCTACTGCAGCTTGAGTATCAGTCAAGCGGAACTGCTTGAAAACGTAGTCAATCGTTTCATGCTTTCCAGCAGGGGCAGCCACCGTATTTTGAAACTGGCCCGAACGGTAGCGGACCTGAATGGCCATGAACGCATACAAGACACCGACCTGCTTCACGCCGTCAAACTTCGTTGTACAGACTCCAGTCGTAATTATGCTTGATCTATTTGGACGAATCTAAGTGAGGATTTTCGCCAATATCTGCCGATAAAGTTTGTTCCAGGTTTTCACGTGCAGTATGCGCGATCGATATGATCGCTTTTTCATCGTGCCGGACCTTGACCTGCTCATGCAGCGTCTCCAAGTCCATTATTCGCATCGTTTCAGCTTGTTTGGCGGCAAAATTCTTATCATACCCAAGGTTGACTAGCGTTTCTTTGCCCATTTCGAGCGCGGAATAAAATGTTTCTCGTGTAAAACCATCAATACTAACGTCGATTAACTCCATGGCATGCCCTCGATCATAGGCTCTGGCCATAATTTTGGCCTGAGGAAAAGAGGACCTGATTAACATTACTGCCTGATTGACCACTACGGGATCATCTACTGCTAAAACAATAATCTTAGCCCTATCAGCTCCGGCTGCTTGCAGCACATCCAGTCTTAGTGCATCGCCATAATATGATTTGTAGCCGAACCGACGAACACGCTCCAATTGTTCCGGATTATGATCAATCAATGTGGGCGTAATCTTATTGGCAAGAAGCAATCTGCCTACGACCTGACCAAAACGTCCAAACCCGATAATAATGACAGGATTATCTGTTTCATCAAATTGTTCTACCTCCATTTCATCAATTAAGTGAAATCGTGGTTCTATGAATCGACTATGCATCAACATGAGTATCGGGGTCAGAGCCATCGACAATGCAACCGACAATATCAACAGGCTTGCAATAGAGGACTCCATTGCACCCGCAGCATTTGCAAAACCAAAAAGGACAAATCCGAATTCACCTCCCTGGCAAAGAAGAATAGGAAAAAACCATCGTTGACTCTCAGGAAGTCTACTCGCCCTGGCGATAATATAAAGCACAGCCGATTTAACCAGCATCAGAGTGAGCGTTATTGCTACTATGATCATTGGATTTTCGAACAATAGAGCGAAATCCATGGACATCCCCACAGAAATAAAAAACAGCCCCAGTAGCAGTCCTTTAAAAGGTTCGATATCCGATTCAAGTGCGTGACGATAAGGAGAATCTGCCATCAGCACACCTGCAACAAAAGCTCCCAGCGCCATTGAAACGCCGATTGAATCCATGAACATTGCAATGCCGAATACAAGCAAAAGAGAAAGGGCAGTGAACACTTCTCGAAGATGAGTCGATGCCACAATCCGCATTACCTGATGTAGGAAGAATCTGCCGACAACAAATATTATGGTTATTACACCAATGATGGTTAGAGTGGAAAGTTCCCCACTGCCTCCTTGTTCATTAATCAGCTCAAATCCCAATAGAGGAATAACCGCGATAATTGGTATGACCGCAATATCCTGAAACAGCAAAATCGAAAATCCAGTGCGTCCCGCAGGAGTACCCAGCAGACTTTTCTCTCCCAATATCTGCAGCGCAATAGCGGTCGAAGAGAGCGCCAGGCCGAGTGCTGCTACCACTGCGGTCTGCCATCTGAGACCAACAGACATTGCGATTACAAATAGTAAGACCGCAGTACTAATAACCTGCAGACCACCAGTGCCGAGAATAGGGCGGCGCATGTTCCACAGCTTTCGCGGTTCAAGTTCGAGCCCGATCAGAAATAACAGAAGCACGACCCCAAATTCGGAAAAGTGGAGAATATCTTCAACGTTAGTGATCAGTCCAAGTCCGAAAGGACCAATACAAATCCCGGCAACCAAATAGCCTAAAACAGAACCAAGACCCAGACGAGCAAATACTGGGACAGCTATTACAGCAGCAGAAAGATATACCACGACGTTGAACATCAAACCATGTGTATCCAAAACTCAGTCTCCTCGTTAAAAGCCATTAATGCAGACGCTCCCCAAGGATACGATAACAAACAGTGTAAGGGGAGCAACTGATTTAATTTTGACCCGTTTCTAAAAGTACCTATCAGCACAAAGATGCAGTCCGATACGGGTCTAATCAGAATATGCTTGGGTGATTGGATGTTTGCTTTGCAGGGAAAGAATCGCAGAAAACCCTGAAAGCGTCACACCTGTCGCAAATTTTGCTTGTGGATGAGGTCGTAAGAGGAGTAACGTCCCGTGGGACATAAAGTGAAGATACTTCGATGGTCAATTCACACAGGAGCCCAACTCCGGCCAAAAGGCAAATGGCTGCGTACCAACCATGACCGGCAAACACGGAGTGGCTCGACTAATTCCGTCGGACTCCGTGTCAGGCATTTATTCTGTAAGCCTCGGTTTATTCCTGTTCTCCGTCCAGGACGTAATCATCAAGTCTTTCAGTGATCGCTACTCGGTCCTGCAAATCGTTTTCACTCGTAGCGTTACCGCTTTGCTCATTATGCTAACGGTAATTCTGGCCACCAAAAATGGCACTTCATTCAAGGTACACAATCTTTGGCCAATAATATTTAAAGGCACCTGCGGCTTTTTATCCTACCTTTGCTACTACATGGCATTGACAGGATTACCCTTGGCCGACGCCGCGACAATCACATTCTCGGCACCGATTATGGTGACAGCATTGTCAGCAATCCTGTTTCGTGAGTCAGTAGGATGGCGACGATGGTGTGCTGTGTTGATCGGTTTCGTTGCCATTACCATGGTTGTCGGTCCAAAGGGTTACTTTAACAATTTGTCAGTAGTTCTCGCGTTAACAGCAGCCTTTACTTATGCAATTTCCACAATATCGACACGTTATATCGATGCGCGGGACTCAGCCATTACGGCAGCTTTCTACTCGATGGCTACTTTTCTAGCGTGGAGCATCCTGGTCAGCGCCCTAGTGCTCGTATTTTTTGAGGGGAATGAGGAGGGCCCTGTTCAACTGGCTTTTTTATTACGGCGTTGGACCAATCCTACAGAAATTGATCAATGGATGATGGTGCTGCTAGGCTTTATTGCCGCAGGAGGATTCTACTTGCTGGTAAAAGCCTATATGGTTGCCGAATTCAGCGCCGTGGCGCCGTTTGAATACCTGTATATTGTCTGGGGTGCATTGTTCGGATTCGTTTTATGGCGAGAACTGCCGTCGATATGGACGATTTTTGGGATCACCTTATTGATCGGTAGTAACTTATACATTCTCAGGCGAGAAATGGCATTACGAGCGAGAACTGCATACCGTAGGCCTAAAATACCGCACCGTTGAAATCTGTACATGAACAATCTGCACCCAATGATGGCCCAGTTCAATCACTGGTCACACAGTATCGTATGTCAGTTTACTGATTTAATAGAGCAGGATAACTACCGCCAGGATCAAGGGTTATTCTTTGGTTCGGTGCACAATACGCAAACTCTGCAGGCAGCAGGATCACATTCATTGAATGAACACAAATAGAAACGCGTTATGCCATGCGAGTAACGAGTTATCCTGATAATCACTGGCGCATGCAGGTGGAGATTCCGTTTAGCATGGGGGTAATGGACCATGGTCTATTTATGTTATGTGGCCAGGCTGATCTCAAGGGGAAGGGGGAGGTGCAACATGCGCACGATCTCTACGCCCAAACTCAGGCTTCGCTTCGACATATTCTGAACATTGTCGAGGACCTCGATTGCTCCATGTCCGATCTGGCGAAGCTGGTAATTTATTATGTTAATAATGGCGAAACCGACGAACTGACTTATATTGAGTTTATCGCAGAGGCACTTGAATTTTCGCCTCTACCAGCAATCACCATGGTACCCCTTAAGCACTTCTTCTATCCGGGACTGATGGTGGAAATCGATGCATTTGGCTTTGTTGGTCCTAAAAATAATCGGGTTGTGATTCCATCTTCAGTGCATCCCTTTAGTCAGGCGGTAAAACAAAACGGGTTTACTCTGTCAGGCGCAGTCCGAGCATTAGATTCAAATGGCAGAGCATTGGATCCCGGAGATGCAGTGGCACAGAGTTACCTGGTGCAGGAAAAAATTGACGCACTATTGCAGCAGATCAACGCAAGACGAGAGGACATCGTTAAGGTAAACAACTGGTTTGTCGGTGTCGACAATACGGAAATTTGGTCACAAAGCGCAAAGGTGCGAGCAGATTGGTATCCCGAACCGGGCCCCGTGGCGACTGGGATGCCGCTGCATGCTATGCAACCAAAAGGTGCAATGATTCAAACAGAGTTCTGGACCATGCAGGATCAGCATGATGCTTCACTAGAGAAAAAATATAGCTGGCCTGATGGGCATTGGGACTGGCCGATTCACCTGCCGTTCAAACATGGTGTGCAATGCGGTGGTTTCATCTTTGTGGGTGGGCAGGTCTCGATGGATTCGGCGGCTAGAATTCTAGATCCCGATGATATGCCCAAACAGACGATTACAAGCATGGAAAACCTGCGCGCGGTGCTATCAGAGTTCGGCGCTGATTTTGAAGATATCATCAAAATGAATTGTTTCTATCAAGGCGGGGGACAGCCCGAGGAACTCCATTGCAATCTTGAAATTCGGGCGGGCTATTTCAAGCGCCCAGGGCCGGCTTCTACCGGAATTCCGCTCAACAATCTTTGTTATCCAGGAATGGTCACTGAGTTCGAAGCCATTGCTACCATCCCGCGAACGACCTGATAATTCAGATTTACCAGTAAAGTAATAATCAAATTTCGGATAAAAAATGGCGGCAATAACTACTGAAGAATTTAAACGACTGGCTGTAGATCATCTTCCGTTCATGGATCTCATGAACGTAGAGGCAGAAGCGATTGAAAAAGAGTATGCTGTGCTTCGTGCCAATTGCGATGAGAAATCACTGCGTCCTGGCGGCACCGTAGCCGGCCCGGTGATGATGGGACTGGCGGATGCCGCTTTCTATGCCATAGTGCTGGCAAATATTGGCATGGTATCGCTGGCGGTCACCACCAATCTAACCATAAACTTTTTGAGAAAACCCGGTCCGGGCGATGTTTACTGTCGTGCAACCCTGCTCAAACTGGGAAAGAGATTGGCGGTATGCGAAGGACTTATTTATACCAAGGAACTAGGGATTGATGAACCCGTAGCCCATGTCACCGGCACCTACTCGATTCCGCCTTCTAACTAAATTTCGAGTGGTAGCATACAGTTACCACACAAAATATTGAGCGTCGGCTTTCCCCAGACGTTAATATGACATTGTACACAGGTATATTTACTCTTGCTTAAAGCCTTCGTTTTATCGGGAGGTTCCCAGTTGATCTCTTCACTTGCATTAGAAGTGGTCACGGGCCGAAGTAGGGCGGGTGCGTGCTCCAATAGTTCGACCAGCATCTCATCGTCTTCATTCTTAAATCGGGGCTGACTTGAAGGTTGCCAGGCAGGCTCGGTATCAATCCACTTTAGCTGGTACCCACCCTGACACAGCGCCATGCAAGCTTCGAGAAACCTTCCCCCAGGCTCAGGATAATCCGACATCGACTGACCGGTTCGACCCCCTCCAACCTCACCCGTGCTGCTTGGAACCAGTCCGATAGATTCCATCTTATGTGCCCATTCTTTATTGTGATAACCAGATCGACTGCGATGACGGCCATGAAGATGCTGCCAAAGGTGACTCTGCTCGTGCACTAATGTCTGAAGTACATCTATGACCCTGTGACGGGCAAAGTAGGCGGGATTCAGGGCGATTTCGTGGGCCTTGTAACCTTTGCCATCAACCCATCTTTCTGGTGAGAAATATCCCATGGTGTTGCGACTACGTTGCAGGGTCAACATGCACCATGGCAGTTGATCCTCGAATAACCTGTTATTGAAATGCTGGTAGGCCTGATTTAACAGCTCATAAAACTCTGCGGTCGGGTTGTGTGCCATAATAGAATTGTATCGTACGAAACAATAATAATTTTTCACTCTCCTAAGGTATGTACATAAAGCCCTCCATGATATAAGATTAGTTATAATTTTATTGTTAATATATAATAGGTTAGAAGGTTAAATTAAACTAATAATTGAATATGGACATTGGATCAATATTTTTCGCATTAGTTTTACTAATCCTGGTTGGGGCCGCGGTCTACACACGGTACAGCAGCTGGCTGCTCGAGCGAAAATATCCTCCACAGGGTCAGTTTGTGGAGTTTGGGGACAACAAGATTCACTACACGGTGCAAGGTGAGGGCAGGCCTCTGGTTTTATTGCATGGTGCCAGCGCCAACGCACTCGATTACCAATCAAGTATTGCGCCGGTGCTGGCAAAGATGTTCAAAGTCATCACAATCGACCGACCAGGACTTGGCCATAGCAAGCGAGGGCGAGGAAGTTGGTTGAATCCACTTGACCAGGCCAACCTGGTGCGGGATGTATTGCAAAAAGAAAAAATTGAAAAGCCCATTCTGGTTGGGCATTCCTGGTCAGCTGCTCTGGTGCTCAGTTACCTGCTGCACTACCCGAGAGAAGTTGCCGGCGCAGTTCTAATTACTCCGGCTACGCATTCCTGGGATACGCCCCCTGCACTCTACAATCGTATCAGTCGCATACCTCTTCTTGGTTCACTGTTTGCCTATACTGCAGTATTTCCGATTGGCAAATACTTTGTTGATCAGGGTATCGAAACAGTATTTTTCAACAACAACGTCCCCAAGGGTTACCGAAGACGAGCCGGTATTGATCTAATACTGCGCCCACATTCCTGGCTCGCCAATGCCGATGACCTGTCCTTATTAAACAAGTATCTGAAATATCAAGAGCAGTTCTACGATTGGATCAAACATCCGCTTATGGCGATAATTGGGGATCAGGACACTGTAGTCTCTAATGACATCCATATCGGATCTCTCTCCCAGCAAACCAAGCAGCTGGAGGTCGTCGAACTGAAGCAAATGGGACATGCGCCGCACCACTCAGCCCCAGATACCGTGGTGGCATCGATTACGAGCTTCGCCAGAAAAGTCAATAAAGCAGCATAGGGCAGATCAGCATCACCAATAGCGGATTGAATTGGAGTAGATCGATTCCATGTCAGACTGATTAGCAACTTTCGGGGCATTATTAATTGCTCTGGTTTGTCGAATTGATGATTCAGCGAGGGCCTTCACGTCGCCCGCACCGAATCCAACTCCGCTCAGTCCATTGGGCACGCCAGTTTGCTGCATCATCTGCACAATCCTCTTTGATACAATCTCTCCTGAATCTAAAGGTGTGGCGTCTACGGTATCTGCACCTAGAAATTGCGCAGCTTCAAGATGACGTTCAGGTGCTCCTTCAGCCAGGTACTGGAATATGGCCGGTGCATTGACCAGCACACTAATACCATGTGGAACAAACGGAGAGGCGACAGGATATCCATCCGTTGTAATGTTTTGCATAAGGTGGGTGACGCCATAGGACATTGCATGGGGTAGGTGGGTGCCGGAATTTCCGAAAGCCATGCCGGCCAATGTAGCCCCCCACATTAGATTGTCCCGTGCCTCAGTATCGGAATAATCGTTTACTCCACGATCCAGATACTCTCCGACAATCTCAAGCGCTCTTCGAGCCGACATATCGCTCCATGGGTTTGCGCCCTGAAGAAGGGTACGACTATTCGGGTCATCAACCTTGTCCCAGCGTGTATACGCCCGAGCGGTGTAACACTCGATGGCGTGACAGAGGAGATCAAAACCAGTCGAAGCAATGGCGTTTGAAGGCAGCGTATCGGTACAGGCAGGGTCCACCAAAGCCTCGACGGGCAATAGATGCGGCGAGCCCAAAACAAATTTGGTATTCAGTGCGTTGATTCTGATCACCGAAACGGAAGTGCACTCTGACCCGGTTCCAGATGTAGTCGGGCAGGCGATATGAGGAAGTAATGGGCCGGGCACTGCTCGTGCCGCGCCCACCGGTGGTGCAAAGTAATCCGTTACATCCGCGGGGTAACAGGCATAGACCATTGCCGCTTTAGCAATATCAATAGAGGAACCACCGCCAACTGAGACCACTCCATCAAACTGGCCTTGAGACAGAAATGCCGCGGCTTCCACTACTGTGGCGTCATCTGGCTCTATTCTGATTTCGGAAAAAACTTCAGCCTCAATACCCGCAGATGTAAGCGATCGCAAAACAGTCCGCACATACGGACCATCTTTAAGGTAGGGGTCGGTATACAGTGCGACCCTGGATAGTTTTCTTACCTTGGCTCGATCTCCGATCTCTCTTAAGCAACCGCGCCCGAAGGTTAGTTTGGGCATCATGACGGTGAAGCTATCCGCACCGTGTTCGCAACGACTAAAGTATTGGCATGCCATAGTGTTATTGAGCTTTTTGTTCGGGGGATTTCATTCTGTTGAGGATACGCTGTTCAACGTTTTTCATATCCTGTAGTACATCAAGTATATCGTTCTGCTGTTGCATAAGAATGGCACGATGATGATTAATCACTTCCAGCACGAATTTGCCCTGGGCTAGCTCTCCACCGGATGCGGAATCGTACAGGTCCAAAGTTTCACGAATTTCCGAAAGGGTAAACCCCAGTCGCTTGGCCCGCAAAATCAGCTTCATTCGGACCCTGTCACGCTCCTCATAGATGCGGCGGGTGCCTTCTCGTCGTGGTGAGATCAGGCCCTGGTCCTCATAGAATCGAATGGTCCGAGCGGTGATATCGAACTGCTCGGAAAGTTCGGAAATAGAGTAGGTTTGTACCATTCTTAAAGTTTAAGGCATGTTGACGTTTACGTAAACGTCATGCGATGATTCCTGATTCTGCCAGAGTCTCGTCACCACGAATCCCAACCAGATGCTCGATAAACTCAAGCCACAGCAGTCTTCCCGCTATAAAAACATGCGATTTGTCACCGCTGCCAGCCTGTTTGACGGCCACGATGCGGCGATCAATATCATGCGCCGCATCCTGCAATCCTGTGGCGCCGAAGTGATCCATCTGGGGCACAACCGCTCGGTAGAAGAAATCGTGACCGCAGCGCTGCAGGAGGACGTTCAGGGCATTGCTATCAGTTCATACCAGGGCGGACATATCGAATATTTGAAGTACATGGTCGATATGCTGAAAGAACGAAACGGTGCCGACATCCGTATCTTCGCCGGCGGCGGCGGTGTCATCATTCCTGATGAAATTAAGGCGCTGCAGGAATATGGTGTAACAAGGGTGTACTCGCCGGAAGACGGCCAGGCGATGGGCCTCGAGGGGATGATTCGTGAAACCATGGAGCTGAGCCTTTTTGATCCGGGCCAATCGGCACCAACGACCACAGATCCGCTCAAGCAGGGCGATTGGCGCGCCTTGTCTCATCTTATTACCGCGCTGGAAAACAATACCGCCGATCACGCGGTGCTGAGCGAAATAAGACAGGCGGCAACGCAACAGGCGGTCCCGATCCTTGGCATTACCGGAACGGGTGGTGCCGGAAAGTCCTCACTCACTGACGAATTGATTTTACGATTCCGCCTTGGACAAAAGGAAGGATTGAAGATAGCCATCATTGCGGTAGATCCGTCGCGCCGCAAAACGGGGGGCGCACTGCTCGGTGATCGTATACGTATGAACGCGATTAATCATGCCAATATATTTATGCGCTCGATGGCCACTCGCGAAGCCTCGGGAGAGCTGCCAGAGACGATCCCAGATATTCTTGCCGCATGCAGTATTTCGGGGTTTGACCTGATCGTTGTGGAGACACCGGGTATAGGCCAGGGCAATGCGGCCATTAGTGAGCTGGTGGACTGTTCCCTGTATGTCATGACCCCGGAATTTGGCGCCCAGAGTCAGCTCGAAAAAATTGACATGCTGGATTTTGCCGATGTCGTGGCCATCAACAAGTTTGATCGCAAGGGTGCACAGGATGCCTACCGAGATGTCTGCAAACAGGTGCAACGTAACCGCAAAGCGTTCTCACAGAATCCCGAGTCCATGCCAGTGTTCGGCACCATCGCGGCAAGATTTAATGACGATGGCGTTACCGCGCTCTACCACGAGATTCTCAATCTGCTGAAACAAAAGGGTCTAAGCGCAATAGAAGACCACTTACCACATCAGCAAACACGATTTTCCAGCGATCAACATGAATTGATCCCAGGTAAGCGGATTCGCTATTTAAGCGAAATTGCCGACACCTTGCGCGAATATAAAAAACATGCGCACAGTCAATCACTGATTGCACGAGAACGTCAGCAACTGAGTGAGACTGCAAGAATGCTGCGGCAGGCCAACAAAGATGATCATGAACTCGATTCGCTGATCAAACAGCGTAGCAACCGATTGAATTCAAATTCAAAGGCACTTCTCGATCAATGGCCAACGCTTAAGCAGGAGTATCTCGGCACCGAATTGGTCACCAAGGTGCGAGACCGCGAATTCACCAATAAGTTGAAAAGAACAAGTCTGTCTGGCAGCCAGATATCGAGAGTATCGGTGCCGCTATGCCAGGATCATGGCGAGTTATTACGCTGGCTGATGCTCGACAACCTACCTGGCTTTTTTCCATTCACCGCGGGTGTATTTCCGTTTAAGCGCGACAATGAGGATCCCACTCGCATGTTTGCAGGAGAGGGCGATGCTTTTCGCACTAACCGCAGATTCAAGCAGTTATCAGAGCATTCCCCGGCAAAGCGACTGTCAACCGCATTCGATTCGGTCACATTGTATGGCTGCGACCCGGATGAACGGCCGGACATCTACGGTAAGGTTGGCAATTCCGGTGTTTCGATTGCGACCCTGGACGACATGAAAGTGCTCTACGATGGCTTCGATCTATGTGATCCTGCAACCTCAGTTTCGATGACCATCAACGGGCCGGCACCAATGATCCTCGCAATGTTCTTGAACACTGCGATTGATCAGGGCGTTGATCGATTTGTCCAGAACAACCAGAGACAGCCAAACAAAGACGAGCTTCAGCGGCTGCGAGAATGGGCGCTCGAAAACGTTCGCGGCACGGTGCAGGCAGATATTCTTAAAGAAGATCAAGGTCAAAATACTTGTATATTCTCTACCGAATTTGCACTCAAGTTGATGGGAGATATTCAGCAATATTTCGTCGACCACCGGGTCAGAAATTTCTATTCTGTTTCGATCTCGGGGTACCATATTGCCGAGGCGGGCGCGAATCCCATTTCCCAGCTGGCGTTCACATTGTCGAACGGTTTCACCTTTGTTGAGAGTTACCTCGCCAGGGGCATGGAGATCGACGAGTTCGCACCCAATCTTTCGTTCTTTTTCAGTAACGGTATGGATCCTGAATACACCGTGATGGGTCGCGTGGCCAGGCGAATTTGGGCGGTAGCCATGCGTGACCGGTATGGTGCTAACCAGCGCTCGCAAAAACTTAAGTATCACATCCAGACCTCTGGGCGATCTCTGCATGCCCAGGAAATGGATTTCAACGATATCCGCACCACATTACAGGCGTTAATCGCGATTTACGACAACTGTAACAGTCTGCACACCAACGCCTACGATGAAGCCATCACCACACCTACTGAGGAATCGGTCAGGCGGGCCCTGGCAATTCAGCTAATCATTAACAATGAATGGGGGCTGGCGATCAATGAAAACCCGAATCAGGGCAGTTTCATCATCGAAGAGCTCACCGAATTGGTGGAAGAAGCGGTATTGACAGAGTTTGAGAAAATTTCAGAGCGAGGCGGCGTACTTGGCGCGATGGAAACGGGTTATCAACGCGGAAAAATCCAGGAAGAATCACTAGAATATGAGCACCGCAAACACGATGGCTCCCTGCCTATTATCGGCGTCAACACGTTCCTAAGAAAAGGTACCCCCGAGCGCACCGAGATCGAACTCGCGCGCTCAAGCGAGCAAGAAAAACAGAGTCAAATTCAACGCCTGCAACAGTTTCAGGAACGTCACGGACAGCACTCGGAACAGGCCTTGGAAAGAATTCGCCAGGCGGTATTACACAATCGTAATATTTTTGTAGAAATCATGGACGCCGTCCGCTGCTGCTCTCTCGGTCAAATCTCTGACACCCTTTATCAGGTAGGGGGGCAGTACCGCCGAAATATGTAGCGCTAATCTTTAGCATGATGGTGTTTAGTTAGATTTTTCAAACCAATTTGCGATAGTATGCACTATCGGTAACGGTCCAGGGGCATCCTTTGGCTCGACACCGGATTCAGCCTCACCAGGCTGACGATTATTATAAACACCAATACCAGTTTGACTTGATTATATGAGTAGCACAGCGTCGAACGCTCTGGACACCTTCCCCAAACTTCTGATCCACAACGCGCAGCGATTCGCCAATCGACCGGCTGTGCGTGAGAAGGAATTCGGGATCTGGCAGACCTGGACTTGGAGCGAAGTTAAAGATGAGGTCTTGTCATTTGCCGCAGGCCTGGATGTGCTCGGCTATGCACCAGGCGACAAAATAGCCATCATTGGCCGTAATCGACCACGGCTCTACTGGGGAATCACCGCAGCCCAGTGTCTGGGTGGTGTTCCGGTTCCCGTATACGCGGATTCTGTTGCAGAAGAAATGGAGTATGTTCTGAATCACGCGGAAGTGCGATTTGCACTTGCCGAGAACCAGGAGCAGGTCGATAAAGTGTTAGAAATCAGCGACCGGTTGAATAGGCTCGACCAGATTATCTACGATGACACGCGTGGACTTCGAGATTACGACAAAACCAAACTGCACGATTTCACTGATGTACAAAAACTCGGACGCGAAGCGCTGGCAAAAAATCCTTCATTGCTTGATGCGCGTATTGAGGCGGGCATGGGTAGTGATGTCGGTATATTTCTTTATACCTCCGGTACCACAGGAAAGCCTAAAGGGGTCGTGCTCACCAACGATAATATAATCGTTACATCGCGTAACAGTGTCGAGTTCGACAAGCTCACCGAACACGAAGAGACCCTCAGCTATTTACCGCTGGCCTGGGTTGGTGATCATATCTTCTCTCATGGACAAGCTTATGTGGCGGGCTTTTGCATCAATTGCCCCGAAAGTGAAGAGACCGTGAGTACGGATCTCAGAGAGATCGGTCCAACCTATTATTTTGCACCGCCCAGAGTTTTTGAAGGTCTTCTGACCCAAGTCATGATACGCATGGAAGACGCCAGCGCCATGAAACAGAAACTGTTTCATTACTTCATGAAAGTAGCCAAGGAGGTGGGTATTAATATTCTGGATGGAAAACCGGTATCTGGCATGGGTCGCTTCAAATATTGGCTTGGCAACTTATTAATCTATGCGCCGCTGAAGAACACTATGGGATTTAGCCGCATTAAACTTGCTTATACCGCTGGGGAAGCAATCGGCCCGGAGATCTTCGACTTTTATCGCTCTCTAGGTATCAATATTAAACAGCTATACGGTCAAACTGAAGCCGCTGTGTTTATCACCCTGCAACCGGATGGCGAGGTGTTCGCGGACACTGTGGGGGTTCCGGCACCCGGCGTTGAAATAAAAATCACCGATGACGGCGAAGTGATCTACAGAGGCCCGGGTGTATTCGACAGTTATTACAAAAATGAACAGGCGACCCGGGAGACTAAAAATGAAGAGGGCTGGGTAATGACCGGTGATGCCGGTTATTTTGATGATCACGGTCATCTTAAGATAATCGACAGAGCCAAAGATGTTGGTCGGCTCAACGACAGTTCGATTTTTGCGCCAAAATATCTGGAGAATAAACTCAAGTTCTTCCCGCATATTAAAGAAGTCGTGACCTTCGGCAACGAGCGCGATTTCGTGACCGCGTTTATCAATATTGAACTCGACGCGGTCGGTAACTGGGCTGAACGAAACAATATTCCCTATGCCAGCTACCAGGAATTAGCCTCACGGCCCGAGGTCTACAAGATGATGGAGGAAAGCATTCAGCAGACTAATGCCGCTCTCGCCACTGACAGCGCAATGTCAGGCTCGCAGATCCATCGGTTTTTAATCCTGCATAAAGAACTCGATCCTGATGACGGCGAGATGACGCGTACACGCAAAGTCAGACGTTCCACTATCTTCGAAAAATATGGCGCACTGGTCGAAGCGCTTTACGATGGCAGCGTGAGTCAGCATATCAGCACCCAAGTCACTTTTGAGGACGGTCGGACCGGAGCTATAGAAGCGGACATAACGATTATGGATGTAGCTACTTTTCCACCCATGAGCAAGAGCGCTTAGTATCCATCCATGAACTCAACACGTAAGTTCGGCGATCCTATCCTGGCGGTCAACAATATTTCGCTGTCTTTTGGTGGCGTTAAGGCGCTGACTGACATCAGTTTCGATATCTTACAAGGAGAAATACGCGCTATCATCGGCCCCAACGGCGCGGGCAAGAGCTCAATGCTCAACGTGATAAACGGCTTTTACCAACCCCAGGAAGGAGAAGTGTGGTTCGACGGCAAGCTGCGCGGACCCCTTAGACCCTATGAAATTGCGCGCCAGGGAATTGCTCGTACGTTTCAGAACATTGCATTGTTCAAGGGTATGTCGACTCTGGACAATCTGATGACAGGGCGCATTACCAAGATGCATGCCAACATGTTCTGGCAGGCATTGTGGAAAGGCAAAGCCGAAAATGAAGAGTTGGAACACAGAGAGCGAGTCGAACACATTATTGACTTCCTGGAAATTCAAGCCATCCGTAAGACACCGGTGGGTCGTCTGCCTTACGGTTTACAGAAACGGGTTGAACTAGGCAGGGCGCTCGCTGCCGAATCCAAGCTTCTATTATTAGACGAGCCCATGGCCGGGATGAACCTGGAAGAAAAACAGGACATGTGCCGTTTTATTTTAGAGGTTAATGATCAGTTTGGAACTACCATCGCCTTGATCGAACACGATATGAGCGTGGTCATGGATATTGCCGATCGGGTAGTCGTACTTGACTATGGAAAGAAGATTGGAGATGGTTATCCTGATGAAGTACGAAACGATAAGGACGTTATTGATGCTTATCTGGGAGTTGCGCATGACTAACCCGCGAAGAGTCAAAGTATATATGGAGCAAGCACTATGAGCCCGATGATATTGAATACCATCGAGGTAATGTTGAACGGTTTAATGACTGGAGTCATGTACTCTCTGGTCGCATTAGGGTTTGTGTTGATCTTCAAAGCCTCCGGAATTTTTAACTATGCACAGGGCGTGATGGCATTGTTTGCCGCACTCACTCTGGTTGGTTTCCAGTCAGGTCAGATTCCGTTTTCCCACTTAATCAATGTGGTGTTCGGCACTGACTATCACAATTGGGGCCCGGGAATGAATGCGTTTCTTGCCATTCTTCTGACCATGGCTGTGATGGTTTTGCTGGCCTGGCTGGTCGAAAGGCTGGTCCTCAGGCATCTCGTTAACCAGGAACCCATCATCCTGTTTATGGCCACCATTGGACTCGCGTTTTTCATGGAAGGCCTGGGCGATATGATGTGGGGCGCCAATATCAAGGTTTTGGATATCGGACTGCCGTCTGGCGGCTCATTCTGGTGGGAGGATGTCACCAGAGTCTGGGCCACCGAAGGCTCAGATTATTATGGCATGTATATCGATGTGCTCGATCTATGGGCCGCCGGAATCGCGATCGTGCTGGTGGTTGCACTGACCCTGTTCTCCCAGTACACCAAAACTGGCCGCGCACTGAGAGCAGTGGCGGATGATCATCAGGCCGCGCTGACTGTGGGAATCTCACTGCGCACCATATGGATCGTGGTCTGGTCCATAGCCGGCTTCGTCGCGCTGGTGGCAGGAATAATGTGGGGTTCAAAGTCCGGAATTCAGTTTTCGTTATCACTGATCGCACTCAAAGCACTACCGGTATTGATCCTTGGTGGCTTCACTTCGATTCCGGGTGCAATTGTCGGCGGATTGATTATTGGTGTCGGAGAGAAGCTATTTGAATTCACTATTGGTCCGCTGATTGGCGGTGCCACTGAAAACTGGTTTGCCTATGTGCTGGCACTTGTGTTCCTGATGTTCCGTCCTCAGGGCCTCTATGGCGATAAGATAATCGAACGGGTATAGGAAAACGACATGTTCTATCGAGAATCAGGAGACTTTAAAACCAGCTACGCTGCCGACCAGCAGACTTTCCCGATCCGGTTCGACCGTATCGTCATCGCACTGGTACTGGTGTTCGCTTTTGCAGTAGTCCCTTTTTTCATTAATGACTATTGGGAAAAGTCGATTCTATTGCCGTTCCTGGTTTGGTCGCTGGCTGCTCTCGGTCTCAATATCCTGACCGGTTATTGCGGTCAGGTCAGCCTCGGTACTGGTGGTTTTATGGCTGTCGGCGCTTATGCCTGCTACAAATTGACTACCGGTTTCCCGGATCTCAATATTATTTTCGTGATCCTGTTATCAGGCGGAATTACTGCTTTAGTTGGAATTGTCTTCGGGCTGCCGAGCTTGCGGATCAAGGGATTTTATCTCGCGGTAGCAACCCTGGCATCTCAATTTTTCCTGGTCTGGTTGTTTAATAAAGTCCCGTGGTTTTATAACTACTCGGCGTCAGGCCAGATTAGCATGCCCGAGCGAACCTTGTTTGGAACTGCTGTCACCGGATCCGCGGCTACCCCTTGGGCAACCTATTTGTTCAGTCTTCTATTTGTCGTAGTGTTTGCCTTTATTGCGCGGAACTTGACCCGCGGCAGACTGGGGCGCTCGTGGATGGCGATTCGAGATATGGATATTGCGGCCGAAATTATCGGTGTACCCCCACTGCAAGCAAAACTATCCGCTTTTGCGGTCAGCTCTTTTTATATTGGACTCTCTGGGGCACTATTCTTTGGTGTCTATCTGGGCGCGGTGGAGCCGACCGAAGCATTTGGAATCGATAAGTCTTTTCTAGTACTTTTCATGATCATTATCGGCGGGCTTGGCTCCATTTTCGGCTCTTTTGTGGGGGCTGCCTTTATGACCTTGTTGCCGGTACTGTTTAAAAATATCATGGTAGGAGGGTTCGGCTGGCCTACCGATATGGTCCAGCATTTTATTTTCATGCTGGTAGGCGGGCTGATCATGTTCTTCCTGATCGTCGAACCTCACGGCCTGGCGCAACTATGGCGCGTGACCAAGGAAAAGCTTCGACTATGGCCGTTTCCGCACTAGTCAAGGTTAGTACGGATTAATTATTTTTAACATAAACACTTTGGAGTTAATAAATGAAACTTAAATCTTTAATCGCTGCTTCTCTCGCCGCAGCCATGGCGCTGGGAGCCGGTGCTGTCTCCGCTGACCTGACCTTTCCGTCTCTCAGCTACCGTACCGGTCCTTACGCACCAAACGGCATTCCCTTCGCCGATGGCTACGCCGATTATTTCACCCTGCTCAACGAGCGTGACGGGGGAATTGGTGGGGAAAAAATTAACTTTATAGAATGTGAGACTGGATACAACACGGAGAAAGGTGTTGAGTGTTATGAATCCACCAAAGGTCAGGGCGCACTGGTCTATCAGCCATTGTCTACTGGCATCACATACCAGTTAATTCCTAAGGCTACCGCGGACGATATTCCGGTGCATTCAATGGGTTATGGTCGTACTTCTGCCGCCAACGGCAAGGTGTTCAGCCACATCTTTAACTACCCCGGCACATACTGGGACGCGGCGTCAATCATCGTTAAACATATCCTTGATCAGGAAGGCGGTGATGTAAACGGTAAAACCATCGCACTGGTCTATCACAACTCTGCATATGGTAAAGAGCCGATCCGCACCCTGGAGGAACTGGCCAAGAAACATGGTTTCAACCTGACCCTGCTGGCGGTGGATCACCCCGGACAGGAACAGAAGTCGCAGTGGCTGCAGATTCGCCGCGAACGCCCTGACTATGTTCTGATGTGGGGCTGGGGCGTTATGAACCAGGTGGCGGTCCAGGAAGCAGCCAATACCCGCTTCCCGATGGATCACTTTATTGGTGTGTGGTGGTCGGCATCGGAAAACGATGTGCTGCCGGCTGGCGATGGTGCGAACGGATACAAAGCCATCAATTTCCACGGCGTAGGTAAGGGTTTTCCTCTTTACGATGATCTGCAGAAGCACGTAGTGGACGCAGGCAAGGCGGCAGGAGACGGTTCTAACCTGGGTACTGTGCTGTACAACCGAGGAATGTACGCCGCCATGCTGGCATCCGAAGCCGCTCGCACTGCGCAAGAGATTCACGGCGTGAGCAATATAACCTCAGCTCAGATGCGGGACGGGATGGAAGCACTTAAGATTGATCAGGCGCGAATGGCCGAAATTGGGCTGCCTAATTTTGGCCCTGATATCAACGTCAGCTGTGATAGCCACGGCGGCCCTGGTCAAGCTGCGATCATGCAGTGGGATGCAGGGGCTAAGACTTGGTCTCTGATAACGGATTACACCGGTGCTGATCGAGAGGTTGTCGATGCATTGATTATGGAAGACTCCGCGGCCTACGCTGCGGAGAACAGTATTACTCCTCGCACCTGCGGCTAATATTAAGCCAGAAAGCGGGCGGTCATCGTCACCGGTGGCCGCCTGCTTTATTTGGTATTAACTTTATATAACAAACACGATAAACCGTGAGTAACCAAGAACCTGTTCTGAGCGTCAAGAACATAGAGGTGATCTATGATCACGTCATACTGGTGTTGAAAGGTGTATCGCTGGATGTTCCAAAGGGAGGGATCGTGGCGCTTCTGGGCGCCAATGGCGCTGGCAAGACCACGACAATTAAATCCATATCGAACATTCTCGGCACCGAGAGAGGAGAAGTCACTAAAGGTTCTATCGAATTTCTTGGAGAGCGGGTCGAATCCCTGGGGCCGAATGAACTGGTCAAACGGGGAGTAGTGCAGGTCATGGAGGGGCGTCACTGTTTCGAACATCTGACCGTAGAAGAGAATTTACTGACTGGCGCCTATACGCGCAGGGCAGCACGTAAAGAAGTGCAGGATGATCTCGAGATGGTTTACAGCTATTTCCCTCGACTCAAAGAGCGCCGCAGGAGCCAGGCTGGATATACATCCGGCGGAGAGCAACAGATGATCGCCGTGGGCCGAGCGCTGATGGCAAAGCCGAGCGTCATACTCCTTGACGAACCCTCTATGGGGCTTGCCCCGCAGCTTGTCGAAGAGATCTTTCAAATCGTAAAAGCGTTGAATGAAAAGGAGGGTGTAACTTTCCTGCTGGCGGAACAAAATACGAACGTAGCACTGCGTTATGCCACCTACGGCTATATTCTCGAAAATGGCCGGGTAGTTATGGATGGTGATGCGGCAATGCTTGCGGAGAACGAAGACGTTAAAGAATTTTATCTGGGCATGAGCGGCGGAGACAGAAAAAGCTTTCGGGATGTCAAACACTATCGCCGCAGAAAACGCTGGCTTGCTTAATCAATCAAACAATGACCAGGGGACTCGATGAGCGAGTATTATGATGAGCGGGAAACCCGCCTTGATGAAAAACGGACAACGGAACTAACGGCGGACATCATTTCACAGCTTGTCCACGCCAAGTCCAACGCACCTGCATATAACCATCTATACGCCGATATTACCGTCGAGGAATTCACTTCACTCGACGACCTTATCAAACTCCCGGTCACACGCAAGTCAGCGCTTGTTGAACTGCTGGCCGAGTCGCCACCTTTTGGAGGTTATGCCGCGTTTAAGCAAGGAGAGCTCAAGTATGTATTTTCTTCTCCCGGCCCAATCTATGAGCCACAAACACATCGGGCCGATTATTGGCGATTCGCACGCTTTCTTTATGCCACCGGCATTCGCGCGGGTGACCTGCTGATAAATTCTTTCTCTTATCACATGACTCCTGCTGGAGCGATGTTCGACTCCGCTTGCCACGCACTGGGCGCAGCAGTTTTTCCCGGCGGCGTTGGCCAGACTGAACAACAGCTCGATGCTATCGCCGCTTTAAAACCAGTCGGCTACAGCGGTACGCCGTCATTTCTGAAAATCCTGCTGGAGAAGGCTGAAGAGCTGAGAAAGGACATAAGCAGCATCAATAAAGCGATGGTTTCCGGTGAAGCCTTCCCCCCATCCACTAGAAAGCTGCTGGCTGAGAAAGGCATCCATGCACTGCAGTGTTATGGTACCGCCGACCTCGGTTTAATCGCTTACGAATCCTGCACTGATTCAGGATTAATTGTAGATGAAGATGTGTATATCGAGATTGTCAGACCAGGTACAGGAGAGCGCGTGCCGGACGGCGAAGTTGGCGAGGTGGTGGTCACCACCCTCAATCCGGACTATCCGTTGATTCGATTTGCCACCGGAGATTTGTCGGCAATGCTCGCTGGCGAGAGCCCATGTGGACGAACCAACAAGCGGATTGCGGGATGGATGGGACGTGCTGACCAGACGGCTAAGGTTAAGGGCATGTTTATTCACCCAGAACAGATTCAGCAAATCGTCCACAAACATCCCGAAATAGCACGTGCCCGATTGATGGTCGAATGGGTGGATCAAAAAGACGCCATGACATTGAGATGCGAGTCTGATCAATCTGATGAGCACTTGATCGAACAGATCGGTCAGTCAGTGCGTGATTTCTGCAAGGTCGGGGGAAACGTCGAGCTGGTTGAGCGCGGCAGCCTACCCAACGACGGCATCGTGATCGAAGATATTCGTAAGTACGACTAAATGTTCCGTGGAACAATCATTACTTGAGGGGATTCGGGTACTCGACTTTACCCAGTACGCACCAGGGCCTTATGCCACCCGTCTGCTTTGTGACTTAGGTGCGGAAGTGATTAAAATCGAAGCACCCAACGGAGATCCCATGCGAGGGATGTTTCATACCGGCCCAGAACTCCTATCGTCCATCTATCAGTTTCTCAACAAGGGTAAACAGATCGCGCGACTCAACCTTAAAGACAAGAGCGTTGTGCGCGACCTCGAACCCTTAATTAAGTCAGCGGATGTACTCCTCGAATCCTTCCGGCCTGGTGTGATGAATCGATTAGGCTTGAGCGAAACCCGCTGTCACCAGCTTAATCCTGGCCTGGTCTATTGCTCTTTAACCGGATATGGACAGGACGGGCCTTCCCTGAACGCTGCAGGTCACGACATCAATTATTGTGCAGCCGCTGGATTTTTAAGTTTTATTGAAGACCCAAAACCAATGTTTCCCCTTGTAGCAGACCATTCCGGCAGCATGAATGCGGTGAATGCGATTCTGGCGGCTCTCGTTTCGCGCTTGAAAACGGGGCAGGGCTCTTATCTCGATATCGCTCTATACGAGGCAATTCTCGGCTGGCAGTATCCAGCTATTGGTAATGTACAAAATCAGGTCAACACTGAATTGAC
Source organism: uncultured Gammaproteobacteria bacterium (assembly GCA_947259885.1). Taxonomy (GTDB): domain Bacteria; phylum Pseudomonadota; class Gammaproteobacteria; order Arenicellales; family Poriferihabitantaceae; genus VYFG01. The sequence continues at coordinate 26,029 of CAMYNW010000014.1, read as the reverse complement.
TTTGCTGACCGGCGGCGCGGCCTGCTATAACATTTATCAAACCCTCGATGGCCGTCACGTTACTCTCGGTGCTTTGGAAGAAAAGTTCTGGGTAAATTTTTGCCAGGCGCTCGGCAAAACAGACTGGATTTCCCGTCAATACGAAACTTATCCTCAGCAGGCGTTGATTGATGAAGTTCGATCTCTAATTAAAAATGATACGCTTGCAAATTGGTGCAAACTCTTCGAAAAAGTTGATTGTTGTTTCGAGCCAATTCCGCTTCCCAGTGAAATATTCGATCACCCCCAGACTGCGGCGAGAGGACTCACTCAGAATTACAGTATGGCGTATCCCGGAAAAATTGATCGCAAATCCTGCCGTAACGACAATACGCTCCAAGATCTTGAACCCACCCAGATTCCCAAGTGGAGAGAACAGTAACCATGAATTACCAGACCATCACAATCGATGTCGATGAGCGTGGCATCGCCACCTTAACGCTTAATCGACCGGATAAACATAACGCTATGAGCTCGCAAATGATGCGGGAGATCACCGCGACTGCCGCTGCACTTGACCAGGACCACCAGGTCCGCGGTGTGGTCATTACAGGCGCAGGTAAAAGCTTCTGCGCCGGCGCTGACCTCGGGTGGATGCGGGAGAACTTTGAGCGTAGTAGAGAAGAGAGAATTGCCGAGAGCGAAATCCTTGCTGACATGTTGCAAGCTCTGGACCGACTCAACAAACCGCTGATCGCAAAAGTGAATGGCCAGGCCTACGCAGGGGGTATTGGGCTGATTTCAGTGTGTGACATTGCCATCGGCATACCTGAAGCCAGGTTCTCAGTAACAGAAGTGCGTCTCGGACTCACCCCGGCGAACATCTCCCCTTATCTAATTGGTCGAATTGGCGTTCGAAACGCACGGCGCACTTTTTTAAACGCGCATTTCTTTAGTGGCGAAGAGGCAGCGACTCTCGGCCTTCTGGACAAAGTAGTGGCCGCGGACCAATTGGATGACGCAATTGCTGTCGAAATCAAAGAGCTACTGGATTGCGCGCCAGAGGCGGTAGCCATGACCAAAGAATTGATTCGGCATGTCAGCACCCGAACACCGGATCAGATCCGCGACCACACGTCGGCATTGCTGGCGGACTGCTGGGAAGGCGAGGAAGCCCAGTCGGGTATCAAGGCGTTCTTTGATAAACAGCCGGCGCCGTGGAAGGTCTGAACTCTGGTTCAGTGGCCTCGAATTTACCCAAGCAAATTCAACTAATAGCCAGTTTAGATTTATCTTATAACTTAATGATTAAATGAGGATTTCGAAAATAGAGCAAGCCATGCTGAATGGCGATGGGGGTTACCCGCGCCAATGGGCGATGGAGCATATGATCCAGGTCGGAAACTTTTTTGATGCCGAAGACTTTGTCGAAGTCAGCCAGGCCCACATGATGGCTGACACCGAATCCCTCGGAATTGCCGGGGTTGAGTTTGTTGAAAAGCTGGCCAGCTATGCGAAACAGGAGAGAACGGTTCAGATTCCCATGATTACCGATCCCAGGGGAATCGACTTTGATCACTACAAAGCCCTCAATCAGACCGACGAGATGGCAAATCTTGAGCGACGTGCCATCGACGCCTTTCAATCTCTCGGTATCTTGATGACGGATACCTGTATTAACTACCAGACCATCATGCCGCCGGTCCGGGGCGAACATCTGGCCTATGGCGACACGGGTGTGGTGATCTACTGCAACAGTGTGCTGGGCGCATACTCTAATTTCGAGGGAGGGCCTTCCGCTCTCGCAGCCGGACTCACTGGCCGCGCGCCACGTTACGGTATGCATCTGGATCATAATCGACGCGCCACTTTACGCTTTTCGGTCGAATACCTGCCAGACAATCTGGTCGAATGGGGAGCGCTGGGCGCGCTAATCGGTAAACATACCGGATCATACTGGGACGTGCCGGTGATAGAAGGCATCGATCGGGCCCCTGGCTCCGACGACCTCAAGCATATGGGTGCGGCAATTGCCAGCTTCGGATCGGTCCCGCTATTTCACATGGTTGGTGTTACGCCAGAAGCCCCCTCACTGTCCGCTGTTTGTGACCCGGAAGAACTGCCTCGCAAAGTTATTGCCGCTTCCGACTTTGAATCATTCTTTGGGTCCTATGGTGGCAAGGGAGATAAGGTAGATGTGGTGGTCTTTTCCGCCCCTCAGCTCTCTATTATCGAAATGAGCGAATTGGCATCGTTACTTGAAGGTAAGAAAATACATCCTGACACAACGCTGCTTGCAGTAACCTCACCCGCAGTCGCCGCCGACGCACGACGCCTGGGCATTTCTTCAAGAATCGAAAATTCTGGAGGTAAGGTGCTGCAAGGAATGTGCTTTTACCAGAGCTACGCCAGGGAAATGGGAGAAGCCAACGGTTGGAGTACGTTGCTGAGTAATTCCGCAAAACTTGTGAACATTATCGGAGGCTACGGTTATAAGCCGGCGCTTGCGACAATGAAGAGTTGCGTTGAATCCGCTGTTGCAGGGGAGATTGTCTAATGACTACACGCCTGTTGAAGTGCCACGTTGGCGTCGGCCCAAGAGTTACCGGTGAGGCATTGGTGACCGATGATAATTTTTCCGCCCGCTATGACTTAGATCGAATCAAAGGTATTTTTTCACGCCCGCAGCACAAACTGGCTGGCGAAAGCTATGTCGATAAGATCCTTGTCGTGAACACCGCCAAAGGCGGCGTCGCCAGCGCCTGGATGTTGCATGAAATGAGGTCGAGAGGCATCGCACCGAAAGCGATATTATTTAACCGGGTCAATCCAATCCTAGCCCAGGGCGGAGCACTTGCGAATATGGCGCTTTGCGACCGATTCGAAGACGGCGATGTCACGACCCTGATTCAAACCGGTGATATCGTCACAGTAGATCCTGCGATTGGTGAGGTATCCGTTTCCACCAATAGAGAGGGATAGCCCAACCCGATTACGATTAACGCTATATGCGCGGAAGTTGCCATCTGCGGCGGCAGATTGCGTGTCACGCGTTCAGGCGCCAATATAATGGCATGAATAACTAACAAGCTGAATGGCAACAGATTACATCAGTAATCTGACATGGATCAAACTACATGGCTTACTTAGTCATTTTTAGCGGCCACAAGGTGTATCCTTTTCTAATCATATACTTTAGAAGGAAATGCAGATGAAGATTGCTGGAATCCTTTCGGCACTGACTTTAAACACTATGCTGATTTCGGGCATGGTCAGTGCTGATGAAGACGCGCTGTTTACGACTAAAAACTTAACCCCGGAGACTGCCCTCAAAGCGGCAACGGCGGCACTGGAAAAATGCCGCACTGAAGGTTATCAGGTAGCCGTGGCAATAGTTGACCGAATGGGTAATATGCAGGTAATGATCCGCGATCGCTACGCCGGTGCGCATACTCCCGAAACAGCCAGGCGCAAGGCCTGGACTGCGACCAGCTTCCGTACTAATACAACCGACTTACTCGAAATCACCGGCCCTGGGCAGCCACAAGCCGGGATTCGACACGTTACCGACGCACTAATAATTGGTGGTGGTATGCTCATTGACGCAGGCGGTTCGCTGGTCGGCGCGATAGGCGTTTCTGGCGCACCAGGTGGTGAACTAGATGATCTGTGCGCGTTAGCGGGAATAGAAGCCATAGATGAAGATATTTCATTTTAAATAGTGCATAGTTTAATCATTGACATGTACCCGCACTGGCGCTGAAAATTTGTCTGATGAGTGTAGGAACTAACATCCAGAATACTGCGTTATAAAGACCACATTTTATTTAAGCGTGGATGTTTATTCTTGATATCATTATTTTAAACAATCTAAATATAGGTAAGACATATCATGTCAGTTAAAGAAGAATTTGAAAACTTAATGGAAAAACTCAAGGTTGAGCGCGATGAATTAAATTTGCAGATGCATCTGGCTTCAATGGAAGCTAAAGAGGAATTTCAGAAGGCGGAGAAGAAGTGGGTACATATTAGAGCCGAAGCAGCAGATATAGCAGATGATACAAAGGAAACTTCCGAAGAATTTATAGCCAAGACCAAGATAGTGGGGGAAGAGCTTAAGGAAGCATACCTCCGAATCACTCAACGTCTTTCTAAATAAAGTCGAAAAGCCGAAAAGCCGGGAAAACTGAAAGAGGCTGGATTAAACACCCAACGTCATCCTGACCCAAACCAGGGATTCCTTGCTCTTCAACAGAAGAGACTACACCACGATATCGACCGGGAGATCCTGAAACAATTGCACGGCCCGATTCAGGAATACTCGTGCAAACAATACATCAATTTCGCTACTCGAATCGAAGCGCGTAAATGGGCGGTAAATGATTGGATATGGTTTGCCAATTTTCACCACCGTCTTCGCTGACCCAGAGCGAACCCGTTGTGCTGCCCATGGCGAGAATTTCTCCTCTCTGATCAATTTCAAAGGCGTGGCGGAACACGAGATCGTAGGCCATTGGCCCTGGCAGGCCATTGGAAAAACTGGAGAATGATTTACCGCCGTCATCAGTGCGATTGACCACGACCCTGCCATCCGCCGGAATTCGATGCTCGTCCTTTATCTCTGGAACAAACCAGGCGGTATCGGGATTTTGCGGGTGCACCGCCACGGCGAATCCAAAGCTCGAGGGTTTGACGTTCTCTACTTGTTGCCAGTGACTGCCGGCATCCTCAGATCGATAAATTCCCGCGTGATGCTGCAGCCACATTTGATCTGGATAGCTGCGGCATCGCGTAAGTCGATGCACATCCTGTATTCCAGGATCATTGGCGACGTCTGGCGGTGTGTAAGGCGCCTCCATGCCTTCGCCAATATTTGACCAGCTATTACCATCGTCATCGCTGTGCCAGATTCCGCCGCAGGATACCGCAATGGTGATGTCTTCTGGCCTTTCGGGGTGTACGAGTATCGAATGGATACCCGGGAAATCCATTCCGCCACCAAACCATTTACGTCTTTGTGGATCATCCCAAAGGCTTTCAATCAATTGCCAACTGTCGCCACCGTCATCAGAACGAAACAATCCACCGGGAATTGTGCCGGCCCAAATTCTTTCTCCCTGATCGGCGTGTCCCGACTCCAAACACCAGATCAACTGCAGCGAGTCGGGTATGGTGCGGCCCATCATATCGACCCAGGGTTCTGCATCGTCGTCATGTGGCGGGTAAGCAGGCGTGGCTGTTTCCGAGAACGACTCCCCATCATTTCGAGATCGATGCAGCTTGACGCCGAAGTGACCATGATCAAGGGCGACATAAATCGCATTGGATACAGGATGGCGTAGCACCGCACTGCAGTTATCGCCGAGAAAACTTGGCTCGCCCAGCTTCCAGTTGTTTTTCTTAGAGGAGAAAAAGAGGCCTTTTCGGGTTGCGATGCGAAGTCCACTTGTTTTCATAATAATTTCCCCAGATTGCTCAGCCCCCAGACAGCGCCTGCATGACAAAAATCTCGCTGTCTTCTCGAGGTATCGGATCACTTAGTTTAGCTCTATCTTTCAGTGCAATACCGTCGATAAAAATCACCATATGTTTACGAAGCGCTCCCTGCTCGTCAACGATGTAACCCTCTAGAAAGGGCTCTTGCTCAAACACCTTACCAAGAACCTCCGCAACGGTTGTTCCCTCAGAGACCGTCTCGGGACAGTTAACGTGTCGCTTGAGATTTTGCGTGAAGTTAACGATAGCCATACGCCTGAAACTGATGACGATTAATGTTTATCATATCACCTCACGTACTGAGTGAGCACGACAGTACTCGATATGAAACGGGCGAATGTTCGTTATGTATCTAAATTGGCAGCGGTATAAACACGGAAGACACCGCATGCACCGTACCTGTGACGCGTCGATTAACCGAATCGTCGGTAATCGTTGCCATCATTTCCTGCAAGACAATTAATTTTCCAAATAGTCTTTCGAAACTCAGATTGTCGGTAACACCTTGGTACTCACTGGTAATTAGCCAAGGAGAGCCGTCCGGTTTGCGATTGTTTTTAAGTCGCCATAGTAAAATTTCTATATTTCGTGCACTGGTCAGCAGTACATCTGCATTGAGGCGGTCAAACATGAAAAATTCTTCGTGATAACCGTAAGCCGAGCGGAGCATATCGCCGAGACCCACAACCAGGGCGAATACCCGATCACCTTTATATTCAGGAGAAAAAACCAACTCAAGCGCGGCGATGCTCTGCCTATTTCCAAGTTCGGAAAAAACTAACGGACCAGGTTGACTGGTGAGCTGATTAAACCGCTTTTCGGCGGTGATTCCCGGCGTTTTCCTGAGCTGATCCGGGTTGCGTTTATAAAGCTTGACGGTCAGCTCTTTGACCAGATGACGAGTTTCGTTGACAAACTTGTCCGCCACCAAATCTGTGTCAGACTTGGCGAGATTCTTAATTTCGTAGCCGCTGCAGCCAGATAGAAAAAAGGCCAGTATGACAAGAACGAGGGACGGCATTAAGAAGTTTCTAAGATGACTTATTTGTTTTCCTAAATATGTTTTTATATTTTAATCAGTCACTTAATTAATACTTCTACTGTGAACTCTGCTTACTAGCATCCGCAATCATATCAGCCACCGATTGTCGCAATTTGTCTGCGTGCGGACTGCTAACGCTGCGAGTGGCTAGAATTTCAAGCGGACGAACCGCCTTGCCATAATAGGCGGTATTATATTCAGGACGAACACTAACGACCGCACCCTCTAAACTAAAACCAGCATACACACCCTTAGTTCTGGAGTAGGCCAGGATGTCCGCAGTCTGTGCCTTAGAGCCCACTCCAGTCGGCCCGGCTGCCACGCTTGCATCAGCGCCCAGCTTGAAAGAGGAGCTCATAAGATGGTCCATTCCGTTTTGTGTCATGACCATCAAAATGATTTCAGACACCTCGCCACCCCACTGAAACCCAATGCTGCCGGAGCCCATAGTGTAGAACGCCGGGCTGCTCCATTGCTTGTTTTTACCTTTTGCCAGTAAAACTCCACTTCCACCAGACCCACCTACGATAAACGCTCCCTTGACCATGGAAGGAATAATCAACAGTCCTTCTGCAGCCCCAAGATGTCTGCGTAAGTATGTCATATCAGGATCTGAGGTAAAATTCTTGACCGAAGCAGTCGCATTATCGACAAGTTCACGGGTCTTAGACACGTTGTCTGCATAGGCTGGCAGGGAAACGCTCACTATGTTCAATAACAGCAAAGCTGATATCAGTCTATTCATTATTAACTCCAAACGAAGAAAGTTGATTTTAGGTTGAAAAGCGATCATACCGGTTTAACTAGATGTTACAAATACCCTATCTGGATGGGGCAGGGGAGTAATAGACCGGCGATGCATAGTTTTGAGCCGAATTGAATGACTCGAGTTGCACCGATACCGACTGTACCAAGGTTGGTACTAAACTCGGCATAATGGTTAAATCTGCTATCAACACTGTATTACGTCATCTAAATTAACTCCATGCGCTATTGCACTGACTGCGGCCGAAAGTATAAAGACGAGTATAACTACTGTCCGCGTTGCGGGACGTCTCTTGCGGACGAATTTCTTGCGCCCCTTGATCGTGAATCTTCGAATGGTTACCTTTCGCCGCTTGACTATCCATCTACAAATAGTCGGCTCTCACCACCTCAACCCTTGGAAATCCCTCCGCACGCGATTCACAGGACGAAAGGAAAAAGCTCATTGCACAAACCTGTGGAGACTAGATCATCGAAACAAAAAATTAGTGCATCGAGATTGATGAGTTATCTAACAATCTACATATTGATAGTTTTAGCAGGAATGCTTATCTTCTTTATAACAAATCCTAGGAAATGGTCATCTAACCAGACGCTGACCGTTCAAGATATAGTCTCAGATCCTTGGTTTTGGATAGTAGGATTGATTTTCGCGATTGGTGCTGCAATGATTATATACATCGTTTCTTTTATTCTAAGAGTCCTTGATTTTAGATCATGAATAGACTGAAGAGAGGAGGCGGCCCAGGAAGAATATCTAATTTTTTAATTTGATCACTATTTTCCCTTTGTGGCGCCCCTCGCCAAAATAACGTAACGCTTCCGGCACTTCATTCAATTGGTAGGTCCTGTCAATCGTGGGGATAAGCTTACTGGCTTCAATTAGATCCTTAAGGTCTTTCAATCCTTTATTTGGCCCCTCAGCCACCAAGCAAAGTTTTCGGTCCTCACGGATAAATAGTGCAGCGAAATTTAGCAGCCAAAGTTGGTAGACTCGTGGAATGGAACCTCCAATCATGGCGTAGGTTCCTCCTGGCTTTAATGTGCGCTTATTGTCGAGCATGGACCGAAAATTCTGACAATCGACAATCAGGTCGTAGCGCTCTCCGGTTTTTGTGAAATCTTGTTGCGTAAAATCGATAACATGGTCTGCGCCTAGAGAGCGAATAACCTCCAGCTTATACGAGGCATCCACACCTGTTACTTCAGTTCCAGAAAGTTTGGCAAGCTGAACCGCAAAAGTGCCGACACCACCACCAGCACCATTGATCAATACCTTCTGTCCCGGTTTTAGATTTCCAGATTTGCGAAGACCTTGCAAAGCCAAAACACCCGCTTGAGGCACAGTAGCCGCTTCTTCAAATGTCGAATTTGCAGGCATCTGCTCCAGGGCGGTTTCATTGGCGCAGGCAAATTCAGCAAAACCACCCCAATTGTCCCAAAGATCCCCAAACACTTTGTCTCCTGGCTTGAATCGTGTGACCTGCTTACCGGCAGCTTCAACCGTCCCCGCAATGTCAGCGCCGAGTATTTGCTTCCCTGGTTTGGGCTTTAGGAGTCCATTCAAAAGCCGATTTATAAACGGCACACCGTTGAGAAATTCCCAGTCCCAGGAATTGATCGACGAAGCATGAACACGTACCAATAATTCATTGTCCTTCGGAACAGGATCTGGGACCTCCCTTAGTTCAAGATTATCCGGCGAACCATATTGGGTAAACACTATCGCTTTCATGGGAATTTTATATGTGCGCCAATCGAAAATGATTCGAAGTAAATAGAAAAGAGCAGGGTACGCACTGTATAACAAATTTTAATACTGTCCAGCGTAACCAATTTATAGGGCATGCTGACCATTTTGTTATTGACACCGGTCATCAAATATATGTGTCAGGGTTGCGGATGTTATGCCGCCGTTGGTCGGTAAAAGTAATTTTAAATGGCCGTTTCACCTGCATATAGATTCCAGTTAAGTCTCAGCTACCCCGTTGCCGTGCATAATAATGCGTAAAGGCTTGAGACAGAAAAAAAATAATAATACCTCGAATCGTGAACATTTCCATGAGGGTGCTTGATGTTTTGCACATTTAAAGGGCTGCCGCGTGTTTGTTAAACATTACTCCATATGGATACGACGATAGCGCGATAGAGTTGTATACTCTTGGTACTAGAGTGTAAGGAGTTACCGATGACAGTTATTACAATGACCAGGGAAATGGGTTCGCTGGGCAAGGACGTCGCATCTGGTGTGGCAGAAACTCTGGGTTTACAGGTTGTCTATCATGAGGTCATTGAGCGTGATATAGCAGATCGGATGAAGCTGGGTGAAAGTGATGTGAATCGTTTCCTAGAAGGCAAGCCTGCACTATCGGATCGATTGAAAATCGACAAGGATCAGCTCTCACATTACACCGCCGAAGAGATTTACGATATCGCTCTCGAAGACAAGGCGGTGATTCGCGGCTGGGGGGCAATAGTACTTTTGCGTTCCGTTCCGCATATTTTGAGAGTACGGGTTTGTGCGCCCATGTCGTTCCGCGTGCGGGTCATGCAAGATCGACTCGGTTTGGAGAACGAACAAGATGTGCGGCGAGAGATAGAACGCAATGATGCCGCACACACGCGTGCAGTACATGGTCTCCTGAAAAGCGACTGGCAAGGCCCTCTGAATTACGATCTAGTGATGAACACCGAACGCGTGCCGGTCAGCGACTGTGTAAGACAGGTCGTCGCACTTGCGGGAAGTACCGCCTTTGAGAAAACGACAAGTTCACAACAGATTCTTTCCGATCTGATCGTTGAACACCGTGTTCGCAATGCCATCGCCAGCAAAGAAGATCTTGCGATATCGGTCAGAAATGTCGACATTTCGTTTGGTGATGGGGAGTTAGTCTTAACCGGCCTAATTGAGAATCGCAAAATAGGTCAAGCGCTTTATCAGGAATTAAAGGGTATATCAGGCGTTAATTCGATAATCGATCATCTCACTGTGGTTTCTGCCTATCAAGGTTAGAGATACAATAAAACGAATTAACTTCCCTCTCCAATCTCGATCAGGATCTCGGCCTGGTCATTTTTTCCGGGCGTACAATCTTGTCAAATTCTTCCGCAGTAACATAACCTCCTTTAATTGCCTCCTGGCGCAGCGTAGTCCCATTTCGATGCGCACTCTTAGCTATGGTTGTGGCATTGTCGTAACCAATATGCGGCACTAACGCAGTTACTAACATCAATGAATTACCAACCAACTCAGTTATACGATCCTCATCGTATTGAATTCCAGCCACACATTTCTCGTTAAAACTCACCGCCGATTCGCTAAGCAATCTAATAGATTGCAGGACGTTATAAGCAATGACCGGTTTAAAAACGTTCAATTCAAAGTGCCCTTGTGCACCTGCAACAGTAACTGTAGTGTGATTGCCCATTACCTGGGCACACACCATTGTCAGCGCCTCGCACTGTGTCGGATTCACCTTGCCAGGCATAATAGATGATCCAGGTTCGTTTTCCGGTAATTGCAATTCTCCAATTCCTGAGCGGGGACCGGAACCAAGCAAACGAATGTCGTTGGCAATTTTGTTCAAACTCACGGCAACCGTATTCAACACCCCAGAAATTTCGACCATGGCATCATGAGCAGCTAGAGATTCAAATTTATTTTCCGCCGTCACAAATGGCAAACCTGTCAATTTAGCTACTTCACTGGCAAACAACTGATCAAAACCCTTCACTGAATTCACACCAGTGCCCACAGCTGTTCCACCTTGAGCTAATGAATACAGCCTCGGTAGAGCGGTCTTAATCCGCTCCACCCCTAATGCGACCTGGGCTGCATACCCCGAGAACTCCTGTCCCAGGGTCAGCGGTGTCGCATCCTGCAAGTGTGTGCGGCCAATCTTAACTACGTCTTTCCAGATACGTGACTTTTCATGCAAGGCGGCCTGCAAATTTTTCAGGGACGGGATTAATGTTTGATGGAGTTGTTCCACTGTCGCGACATGCATCGCGGTTGGGAAAGTGTCGTTAGACGATTGACTAAGATTGCAATGATCATTTGGGTGGACGGGTGTCTTGGACCCCATCTCACCACCCAGTCGTTTAATCGCAAGGTTAGAAATCACCTCGTTAGCATTCATATTTGATTGGGTGCCCGATCCGGTCTGCCACACAACCAAAGGGAAGTGATCGTTGAGCTCCCCATTAATCACATCCTGAGCGGCGTCTGCAATCGCGACGCCGATCTCTTTGTCAAGGATCCCCTGCGCCATATTGACCGCCGCTGCGCAGCGCTTTACGATCCCGAGGGCCCGAATCAAGGAAGGAGGAATGCGCTCGCCACCAATTTTAAAATTACCGAGTGACCGCTGTGTCTGGGCACCCCAGTATCGGTCGGCAGGTACATTTAGTTTGCCGAACGAATCAGATTCAACGCGATAATCAGTCACATCTACTACCGTTTTGGAAAAATGTATTCTCTCCGATCATAATTTATGGAGAGCGTTGTTTAATTGCTTGATAACACCAATCGAGGCGGCATCCATCAACAAAGGTTCGCGAATAAACGCCCCTTGGTGGCGCGTCAAAAACTCAGCTTCATCGAGCCGCAGACCATGAGTATCCTTATGATCAAAAGCAAACTGATTGACTTCCATCTCGCTGCCATCCAATCCCCATTGGTTGATTAGAATTTCCTTGGAGTGGCTGGAGATTTTCATCGCGATGCTCCGTCTTCAGAACTTATTTCGGTTAAATGAGTATATCATCCTGAAATCTAACGGGAACAATCAAGCACTTATTTATTAGACGCAACTCTCTTGCGAACTTCTCGTTGCGAGGCCATTAGTATCCCTTTGAATCTACATGCGGACCTGTCCGTTCCTCACAATCGAGCGCAAACCAACAATATTTCGTCCGCTGTTTATACTCGGGGTGAATCGAAGAATATTAACTTAGATTAAAAATTAGCGATTAACTGCAACCGCGTCGAATCTGCCAATTATTCTTGGTGTCGCTGGTGCTGATGCAGCGGCCACCCCAGGTATGACCCTATGGAAGGATGTTTTTTGTAAAGTCAACGGCTCCTGAAAGTTCATCGGATTAGTTCTCCCCCAAGCTTCAATCTCAAGCAGAAGAGGGGTGTTTGCTTGATAAGCTTCATACGCGTGTTTCTCCAATTCAGCGACATCTGTTATTGGAAAATAATTTCCTTCGATAACAATTCCAGTTACAGATTTAACACTTAGCTGGATCGGAATAGTGACCGGGCCTCGGCTCAACACTGTTTTTTGCGAACTCGAGATATAGGCTAAATGAGATGGACTAAGACTTTTGACGTTTGTAATGACCGGGGATTCGAAGTGCCCACCAAGACTGTTCGTATCCCACATTTCTAGAGTCAAACCCAAATGTCCTTCATAGTAATCGGCACCCGGAGCTTGCTGGGTCTTCCAGCCATCTATCAATTCGATCTCAACGTCAAAGGTCTCACCCTGTCTGATCAACTCGAAATTAACAGTATCACCAGGACTGTGGCTACTAATCAGCAGCTTTACTTGATCTAGATTATTAACGCTCACCTTATTAATTTTATACACTACATCTTTTGCAAATAGCTTATTTAGACCGGGTCCTTGTTGTGCCGATTTGGTCAGGATTATCGCCCCACGTCCATCGGGAACATTAAAAACAGACGCCTCGTCGGGCGTCAGTTCAGCGACCAAATCGTCAATACCGGCATCGCCCCAGCTTGGTGAACCAGTTCGAAGTTTACCGGCCTCAGATTTGACTAAATTGATCGGAAGCGCGTAAGCAATTCCAAATTTTTGGCCACTTGACGTAGCCAGAATACCGGTATTTACACCAATGACTTCTGCGTTACGATTGAACAGCGCGCCACCCGAGTTCCCATGATTAATATTTGCATCGGTTTGCAAGTAGGGTAATCCATCGTTTTGGAATCGTTCTGTGTGTGACAAAATTCCGCGACTTATGGAATCGGGATTCTTGCCAAGTGGATTTCCAACTGCATAGACTTCGTCACCGGGCGATACGAAATCCGAGTCGCCTAACAAGGCCTGGGGCAAACCATCGCAACGTGAAATGCGCAAAATCGCGACATCTGTTCGCGGATTAGAATTTACTACCTTTGCCGGAATTCCAGATGTATTTGGCCATTGCCGTGGAAACACCTCTATGTGTGCAGCATTTTCAACCACATGATGATTGGTAAGAACTTCGCAATCTTGATTGGAGATTAAAATTCCGGAGCCACCTGCGGTACTCCACACCGAATCTCCGACCGAGTCTACCTGCACATACGAGATAGTTTTAATCGACACGGATACATTGAGCATGGTTTCGGTATCCACCTGTCGCCATTTTTCATACCAGTGAATACTTAACGGCGCAGTTACCGCTAGTAGTCCAATCACAATTGATCGCCAAGCAATCGTAGATTTCGTATTCATTTTAAAGTACAGGCGCAACTTCATTACACAGTGGAGCAATTCGGATAACAAGTGCGCCTTTCACCTCCACACGTCTAATCTTCCTTATATAACCAGCAAAAAGCATGCCAGTGATAGCTTTAGAAAGCATATTTTCAGCTTTTAGCGGGAAAACCAGTGAAATCCTGACTTTCATAAAACGGTTCCATTTCGTAACAGAACATCGAGCGGAAATTATTGACGACAATTGGCAATATATTTTGTCATTATGCCCCGAAAACAGAAGGTTTAAAATTTTTAGTCCAAGTTAAATGGTATCGATAATTTACTGTGCGTTGGCTTGGAGATGACCCGACATTTACAGACCACGGTGGTAAAGGGTCTCCGGCTCTAAAGCATTTAAAGCTTGAGCAAGAAAGCCCGCTGGACGGTTTGGAATTTCCGATTGTTTACAGCGCAGACATCTTCAACACATTCAGATACAGTAGCCCTATTAAGATTTGAAAATAAGGAGACAGCTGACATGATGACGATTGAGGAAATCATGACTACCGAACCGTATACGATTAGTCCCAAGGAAACTGTTTACAATGCCCGACTGCTGATGCAGAAGCACGATGTCCGTCACATTCCTGTTGTCGATAAGAACAACATACCCGTGGGGGTAATCACCTTCAGTGATGTGTTAGCAGCGTCTGAGTCCAGTCTACATGAACAAAGTGAGGATTCACGGACAGCACTAGAAAAGCAACACCGAGTCAGGGAAGTGATGACCGCACCAGTAGCAACGGTTGACGAAAATGATAGCCTGCGTTCGGCTGCACTTCACCTTTTGGACACCAAACACGGTTGTCTGCCGGTCACGAAAGAGGGAGGCCTGGTTGGAATTATCACCGACTCTGATTTTGTCGATGTCGCGGTTAACCTGATGGAGATTATGGAACAGCAAACCCTGGAAAGCGATTCATTTGACTGAAGGCTTAAATAGATCACTAGTTCAACTGGGTAAATTCTATTTCGCTCGACGATATTTACTTATTTCGACTCTGACCCAATGGGATGTGGCCACCAAATCCGGTGCGGTTAGGTTAGGTTGGGCTTAGCGACCGCTTTGTCGCAAGATTGTGTTGGCGAGACTGCCCGTCGCTTGGTCGAGCTGGCGGTAGATAATACATTGATCTTCCGTGTAGACCGCAATCCGTGATCCATAAAGCTTTACTTACAACTCGAATCGCGCAGGAATGGTCGTCTGCTCAATCTCTTTAACAGTGGGCTAGTGGTATAAGATTCGCTCGTGCTTCGTCATCTCCTTTAAGTGTTTGACCTAAAACCGAACCATTAACAGATATCCGGAGAAAGGTACCAAAGCAAGGACGGTTCCGCGCCACCAAGTTCGATGCAGGCGATACCTGAATTTTTAAATATGAGCACGCCCTGGTCACGATTGCCCCCAATGAGACACGACAAGGTCTTATCCAGGTGGGGCAGGTGACCAACATACAAAGTGCTATCCAGGTTCAGTCCGCTTATGAAAGCTCTAACGTCATCGTTAGGATTCATGCCCGACATTTCTGAAATATCACTCACACCCAGGTGCTCGGCATAAACTTCAGCCGTTTGTTTTGAACGAAGTTTACCGCTGTGACGAATGGCGGTGATGCCAATGTCATGTCTGGCAATGTGGGCAGCCACCCGGGCGGCAGTCACCGCCCCATCTCTTGATATTGGCCTTGCTGGATCCGCAGACTTATCGATCGCTTCCGCGTGTTGCGCCAGATATATCTTCATATAAATTTCTCCGCAAACTATCGTGAGTACTTGTCATATAACGCGGTATTACACGATTAACATTATATAGAATGAGAGCCGGGCAAAAATTTATGCTATTTGGGCGCATGCCGCTAAATGGCATGCTCTAACCGGTACTCCATGCGCGCGGCCGTTTCATTCCCGCGATCTTACATGCCTGTTTCACATAGCCATATGGAAACAGGTTAAAAATTTCTGTCTTGGCCTGCTTTTTTCCACAGCCTTTTTCCTTCATCAGGAAATCCGCAACATGACGAACATCGGGCGCAACCGCATGCTCACTGTAATACGTTCTCATGAAATGAAGTAACGGCCAGTAGGCCTCACTTAACGTAATGCCTTCCTCCCGAGCTAATTCAATTGCAATATCTTTGTTCCAATCATCTGGAACAATCAAATACCCTTCAGTATTTCTTGGAATCTCTATATCCATAACTCTAATTTTACGATTGCCGGTAAGCAATTAAGCACCTTTAACGATAACTTAATTTTAAGTCCTGATCAGATCAGCAAGTCTAGTTGTATGCTCTGGGGCCAGTTCCACAACTGCCATTGATGATATTTGACCTCCTCCCAGACAGTATAAACCTCACTTATCCGCCAAAAAAGTGAAAGCGGACTTGATCCTTTTGTCTGTCATCTGATATTTCATGCGATCATCATGGAGCCATCAATTAACTCCACTGATAGGTCAACTGCCTCGAAGTCGATCAGATTGGACTTTAATATCCTGCGTGAGCAATAATCCGCATCAGCAAGATTTTTAAGTATTAATTGAAAAAAGCTACCATGCCAAACCCTGGCCCAAAAGTTGAACTAATGGACGTCACCCTGCGTGATGGCGAACAGACCCAAGGAGTCTCATTCTCCCAGGCTGAAAAGGTCAGTATTGCCAAAGCGCTTCTGCATTCGCTTAAGGTAGATCGAATCGAAGTAGCCTCCGCCGGGATATCCAGCGGTGAGCTAGAAGCGGTAACTCGAATCAACGACTGGGCAGCGGAGGAGGGCTTCCTGGAGCGGGTAGAAGTGCTCGGTTTTACCAACCATAAACGCAGCGTGGACTGGATTACCAGTGCCGGCGGTAAAGTGCTGAATTTGCTGACAAAGGGCAGTGAAAAACATTGTCGCGAACAATTGCGTCAATCGCTGAGCGAGCATCTGGATGGTATCCGACGCACCGTCGACTATGCCAAGGAACAGGGACTGCTGGTGAATGTTTATTTGGAGGACTGGTCCAATGGCTTTGCCGACAGTCCAGAATATGTTTATGAAATGATGGAAAGCCTGCGGCAGTTACCCATTAGCCACTATATGTTGCCGGATACGCTCGGGGTAATGTCCCCCGAAGAGGTATTCGCCAGCATCTCGGATATGAAGGATCGATTCGCGGACTGTAATTTTGATTTTCATCCTCACAATGATTACGGCCTCGGCACCGCTAACAGTATGGCGGCGGTCAAAGCAGGGGCTTCCACGATACACTGCACCATTAACTGCCTCGGCGAACGAGCAGGGAATGCATCGCTGGCGGAAGTGTGCATGGTCCTGAGGGATAAGATGGATGCGCAAATCTCCGTTGACGAAACCGAAATCTATACCTTGAGCCAAATGGTAGAAAACTTCTCCGGCAAGATGGTTGCCGAGAACGCTCCCATAGTGGGTGCTGATGTATTTACTCAGACTGCAGGCATCCATGCGGATGGCGATTCGAAGGGCGACCTGTACCAGACCGACCTGAGCCCGGATCGTTTCAACCGATCACGTTCTTATGCCCTTGGTAAAATGAGCGGCAAGGCTTCATTGAAGAAAAACCTGGAGACGCTGGGTATCAGCCTGTCAGAGGAGGATCAGGCCAAGGTGTTGAAGCGGATCGTCAAACTGGGGGATTCCAAGGCCACCATTACGCCGGAAGATTTGCCGTTTATTATTGCGGATATTCTTGAAAGCAAGGGGGATCGTCATCTAGAGTTGCTCAACTGCTCCATTACCAGTGGGCTGGATCTGGAGTCGGTGGTGAGTATCCGAGTGCGGATATATGACGATACTTTTAAATCCACCGGCGCCGGCAACGGCGGATTCGATGCTTTTGTGGTGGCGATCCGTAAAATCCTCGATCGGCGAAAGATTGAGTTCCCGGAACTGGTTGACTACCAGGTGAGAATCCCGAGAGGAGGCACAGCCAGCGCACTGGTCGAATGTTTCATCACCTGGCAGGATCAGGGAAGAAAAGTAAGAACCCGGGGCGTCAGCGCCAACCAGGTTTTTGCTGGAATTGGCGCGACTCTGCGTATGCTCAATATGAAGATGAATCAGGATAAAGCCCAGGAAGAAAGTTATGAGGTGAAGTTGTAGGGCTCGGAGTATACGCTCATGACGCGTTACTGCTGTTTAGGATCATTAATAGTTGACTGAGTTAAGCGGCGATTAATTTATTTGGGTGCAGAGCCAATATTCATTTGACTTCACTGAATGGGCTTCAAACATCCCCCGGTTTCTTCAATAACCTAACCCAGTCACGGGTAATTTCAACAACACGCGGCAGACGTTCCGAGGACTCCTCCATCGGCGGGACATGCACAAAACCACAACGGCAATTGTCGAACTCAGTGGCAGCGAGATGTGCTGCAATGAAGAACAGGTGGTTACAAACGAAACCTCCTGCGTCGCTTGAAAAATCAACCGGCTCGCCCTGATCGCCGGCAATATCCGCCATATGATCAAGCTGCAATGAATTCGAGTAGTGGTCAGGTGCTTCCTTAATAATACGCTCATGCACTCGAATTTCACCGTCGTTGTCTGGCGTAATCGAGTTGTCCATGTTGAGCGCCAATTGCTCTAGGCATAACCTGGATGCGCGTCGTTTCAATCCAAGCATCAACAACACGGATGGTTGATGAATATGAATCAGATCGACAATGTCGGCTTCCGCCCGATGGTATGATGTTGGGATTAACGCGGTCACTACACCAGGTTCTTTAAAAGCAGCCAGTTCTTTGACAATGAGCTCCGAGGGATTGAAACTTACACCACCATACGGCTCAAAGCCGGTTACCAGTATTTTTTGCACCGCTAATTAATCTCCACATATCAATACGTCCATAGCATGAATGTAAATGAAAAATGGTTACGGAAGGATTAAGATTTTAGCAGTTTCGTGATTCTATAAAGATTAATAGTTAACTCCCTATATTGTCTTCATGACCGCAGCACGCAATACCTTTTCGACAGACCAGCATGGGTGGGCTGAACTCTTGCCGAAACGTCAGGCCACGTCTGCTCTATATAGCGATCAGCGGGTATCGTGGACAGTAGTCGGTGCGGGACTGACCGGTTTGGCGTGCGCTCGTCGGCTGGCCGAACTCCATCCAGATGAGGAAATTTTGCTATTAGAGGCGCGTTGTGTCGGGCAAGCGGCCTCAGGACGGAATTCGGGTTTTGTCGTTTCCACCAGCCAGTTTCCCGGCGCGATTGATGTAGATCAATTGGAAAACTATCGCCGCATTAATCGTATCAACCAGGCTGGGCTCGAGTTACTGCACTCCCAGATCGCAGCTAATGCCATTGATTGCCAATGGCGCCGGGATGGCTTTCATCACACCGCAGCCGGCGCGGTGGCGCTCAAGGAGTATCAACACTTTCTACGTTATCTCGAAGTCCTGGAGGTCGCGCACCAACCGCTCGATAAGGACCTGATGCAAGAATTGCTGGGGACTGATCTTTACCAGGCCGGTATTCATATTGCTGATGGCGCGCTGGTGCAACCGGCCGCGCTAGTATACGGACTTGCTGACTCCCTGCCAGCTAATGTGAAACTGCATGAACAAAGTCCGGTACTCGAAGTGGGGCAGGGATCGCCACTTACACTTCGCCTTACAACTGCCACTGTTAAAACCGACAAGCTCATCCTGACAATGAATTTCGAATCGGCGACGCTGGGTTTTCTAAAATCCTATATGGTTGGCAGCACACTGGCCGGTAGCTTCACCCGCAAGTTGGACCGAGAGGAACTGGATAGCCTCGGCAGTCTGACCCAATGGGGAGCGATCTCTCTCCATAGTGGTGGTGCCACGCTTCGGTTGACTGCGGATCATCGCATCAGCATCCGCAATACCGCGGAATACCATGGTTCGGTTCTCCTGACCGACGGCGAGCTGGCGAAGCGCCAAACAATTCATCGTGCGGCCTTCGACAAACGTTTTCCGAAGCTGACCCATGTGCCGTTTGAGTTTGGTTGGTCGGGGGTCGAAGGTATTTCCCGTAACGGCACCAATTTCTTCGGGCGTCAGCGCACTAATGTTTATCTTGCGGGCGGTTACAACGGTTCTGGTGTCAGTCGCGGCACCGCTTTCGGTACAGCTATTGCCGACTATGCCAGTGGCGAAACATCGCCAACGGTCAGCAACTGTCTGGCATCCGCTCCAGCCGCATGGATGCCGCCACGGCCGCTGTTGGACATTGCGGCTTTCTTCAAGGTGCGCTCGCGTTTCAAGGAAGTGGGCCTGGATCGATAGAATAACGATAACGGATTATTAGTCCTTTATTCGCGTGATCCTTTATCTGGCTCAGTTTCCCAGCACACCCGTCCCTGCACGCAGATCTATGCTAGTCTATCCAATGTCTATGTCAGTCGATTTTCCTATGGGGCATGAGCAACACCATGAGCCAATCCTTTACCGCAGCATGCGTTCAAAATTGCGCAGTCAATAATACAGATAAAAGTGTCACCGAATGCGTCTCTCTGATTAAAAAAGCCCACGATCAGGGTGCAGACTTGATATGCCTGACGGAGTTCTGCGCACATCTTCATGTAGAGGAGAAGATATTCGAAACCGGTGCTGCTGCTGAATCCTCCCACCCAGCTTTGGCTACATTCAGAGATCTGGCTCACTCCTTGTCGACCTGGATCCTGGTCGGGTCGATTGCAGTGGTGGATCAGGATGGTAACAAGCGCAATCGCTCATTACTGATCGACCCCTTTGGAGAACTGACTGCACGATATGACAAGATACACATGTTCGATGTCAGTCTGGGTGATGGCGAGGTGTATCGAGAATCAGATACGTTTACTGCTGGTGATAAGGCAGTGATCGTGGACACTCCTTTTGCCCGTCTCGGGCTTACCATCTGCTACGATCTGCGCTTTGCCGCACTCTACCGTTTATTGGCGCAGAGCGGTGCCAACGTGCTGACCGTTCCGGCCGCATTCACGCACACTACCGGCAAAGCGCATTGGCATGTCCTGCTGCGTGCCCGCGCCATTGAAACAGGGAGTTTTGTGTTCGCGCCCTGTCAATACGGTTTCCATGGTAAAGGTCGAACTTATGGTCATTCCCTGATCATTGATCCCTGGGGGCAAATTCTGGCGGAAGGTGCCGAGGACACTCCGGATGTAGTGCTTGCTGAGATCGACCTGCAGAAAGTCACCGAGGCCCGTTCGCGCATACCCGCCCTCGAACACGATCGACCCCTGACACATGCCGAGCACGACCTATTGCCCACCGACAAACGGAAGGGGGCGACCGGATAACCCGGCCATTGCAATACTACCTTGTAGAAGTTGGAATCTCCTCAAACGGTGCGGATATCCATTTCCAATCTGATCTGACAACGTGGTGGATACCTGCGCGCTGTTTTCCCAGGTCTGAAATTTCACATCGTGCAAACCCCAACTGCTGCACACCCAGATAATTCTGTATTAATCGTGTAGACATGTGCTTTACCCTCCCTATACTTGGAAGTTATTAATACTTATTCAGGCTGAAAATGCCCGCGAACAACTTTGATGATCTCGTCAATAACATAGTCATAACCGCGCTGATTAACATGACAACAGCTGTCGACATAGAGATCTTCGCTGTTATTGGCAAACATTTGGGTTAAATCAGTAAAGTTAACCTGACTGGCAATCAGTTGCTTGCCTGTTTCTGATAGTAACGGATAGCCAGCCTTGGCCGCGCGAGCATAGGGGTTACCCTCCACAATAATCGCGTCCTTTAGCTCTTTTTCAGACAAAACTTTAGAGCCCTCGACATACTGGTTTGGCTGCAGAAAATGAAAATACGGTACGTAGTGAGCGTTGGCGATTGCCTGGAATGATTGCGAACTCCTGGCCCAAAAATCTACCGAGCTGGCCATCACGGCATCATATTCCTTTGAAACAATCGAAGGGCCGGTGGCTTCCAGCGTTGATGTCGGCTTTTTCTTAGTGCTCTTGCCATAGTCAAGAAGGTTAATCTTGGCGCGGCCTATTTGCGCGTCGAGTTTTTGGTTACCGTAAACCCACAGCAAATTTGCAAGAGCAGAGTTACGGTATCAGATTGGCATATTCAACCTGCTGATTCTGATAAAACGACACCTCCCCTTCCAGTCGGCGTAATTTGGAATCAGCCTTTGAACCACGCACCAATCTACTCCATAAACGGGGAAAAAATGGGCTAATGCCCCAAGGAGCATTCTCTGAAACCGAGAGTGCTACCTCATTAAATCCATCGACATTAATAATCATGTCAAACTTCACACCTATACCAAGAAACATCGACATTGCGTTCAACTGCTGGGGTTGTTTAAATCCACCCAGGGCAAGTGTGTAAATGTATATTTTCTTATCCGCGAATGCTGGAATTGATGCCAGGGCGCCTTCCCATTTTCCCGGTGTCGATGTATTTCCAACTCCATAAGCAAATGACCCACCAGTTAGTGCAACGATGAGATTTTTACCGGTTTTCGGCACGAAATTCTGTCCCGGAAATTGCCGGTTGTACGCGCGGATACGATCGTCACAAAAGCCAGTAGTGCCGCAGTCTTTTTCGTTAAAATCCACTACATACCCGGTGTAGGGATGCAAAATTTGCACGCTCCAGCCACCCTCAGCATTTGGTTTTTGATTTGCTTCGTCAGTTAACGCTTTGTCTCGCAAACGAAGTTTTTCCAGTAGCGTCAATCTTTGTCCCTTGAGCTCCGAAAATAAAAACCATTTATTCTGGGTTATGCGAAATGCCTAATGGCCGGTTGCTTCTACTAGAACCAGTATCATCAGAAAATAGACGATCCAAAATAGAGTTTTTCTGATTCGCATACTGTAGATATTTTATTTAAAACCTAGTCGAGCTTGAAATCGTCACGATAGTCCTGACGATTGGATTCTGGTTGATCGGCTATGATCACGAGAAAACTGGCATAGAAATATTTTAAATCTTCGACTGTTACTTTGAAAACAACCTAACGAGACCGAATCTTATACATCGTCCTGGAACCGTTGGACTTCATTGCCAGGTTAGAGTCTCTGATCCTCGATCATAGAGTAAAGTTGACCCGGTTTGTTCGTATCATCCCTGATACTTGTTATGCGAGCCAGCTAAAGCTGCCCAATAAATTGAGGGCAGAGTTTCTTTAACCCACGCGGCCTGCACGGCCATGTTATTTTTCGGACTGAAAGTCGTTAGTTCCAGCTTGCCAGCGACGCAACTCCTCCGGCCAGGTACTGCGGATATACACCAATACCGCAAAAATATTGTCATCCTCAAGAACATCGGCAAATGAGGGCATGGAAGAGCGGTACTTGGGATCGCCCACGGCAACAGTCGGCCCGTATTTGACGAACTCAAAGAGCTGGTCATCTGCATGGTGCCAGGTGTGACCTGTCTCATTATGAGGCGGCGCAGGCAGCAGACCGGATTTTTGGCGCGTGTTCCAGTTTGGCTGCCCCTGCAAATTATCACCATGGCATGCTGCACAATGCTTTGCGTAAACCGCTCGACCCTTGGTGATCAACACCTGCGTTTCATCCGGTAATGGAGTGAGCTTATCGTCTGTACCTCTGTTGACATAGGGCTCGCCCCTGAGAAATTCCCTCAAATCCTTTAAGGAATCCAGCTCACCCGCGGCGACCGGCGACACAACCAGGATCGATAGCACCAGGATCTGGAAGCACCAAAGGGGAGTAGAGGATGTCTGTCGTTCGCCATGCATCGGTTCATTGTAATCAACTTGCCTGAACTCGTCTTGATGCACAGACAATTTTTTAACCGGAAAAAGGCGCATCATGCTCTACAAGATGTTCGTGGTTGCCAGGTGTTTGCTCTTTCCCGAATTGAACGACCCATCTTTAAGCAGCTTTTCGGAAACGAGCTATATTCTTTAGTAGCACTTGAGGAATCAAGTAAGAGGGTGCGCAGGTAATGTAACCGTTAATCTATTGATAATATTAATGATCTCGCACACCGATAGTTATATCTATCCTATAATTTGACAATATTATTGGAGAAATTATACGTGGCCAAAGCAATACACTCTATGATACGCGTACTGGATGAAACCAGATCAATTGATTTCTATTCAAAAGCTTTCGATTTAGGCATCAAGGACCGTTTTGAGTTTGATGGATTTAACTTGGTATATTTAAAGAATAAAGAGAACGATTTTGAAATCGAATTAACCGTTAATCACGACCAAAACGAAGAATACACCCATGGGGATGGATATGGTCATCTGGCTGTCAGTGTTGATAACATTGGAGCGGAACACTCTCGAATGGAAGCACTTGGGATTGAACCCACACCGGTTAAAGAATTCCATCGAAATGATGAATTAATTGCAAAATTCTTTTTTGTCAAGGACCCCGATGGTTACAAGATTGAAGTTCTGCAACGACAGGGGCGTTATACCTGAGATAAGTAGAAAGCGAAGCACAGCTTGCAGACTCGCCTGATAATTATTTCGTTTTCAACCGAAGGTCCGTGTTGAAACATCTTGAACCGTTCGGGCGATTTTGGTAAACGACAACTTTTCCAATGTAAGACTTAATCGAGCCCTAATTTATAGATCGAAAAATCAGATGCCGACTTAGCTTAGGATATGGCTTTAAGCGTCCTTTTGAGTCAGAATGCCTCAAATGCAAGTGCTGCGTTTTAGATAAGCCAAACTTTAAGAAACGAGGCAGAATTATTAGTAGAACTTACCTTTTCTAACTATGATATTGAAAGTCCTTTTTGTATGTATTGAAAACTCCTGCCGCAGTCAGATGGCGGAAGCGCTTGGAATAGTCCATGGTGCGGGTGTAATCGACGCCTACTCAGCGGGCTCCCGCCCGTCCGGAGTGGTGAATGAGAAAGCCATCGCTGCAATGATAGATAGCGGATATGACTTAACATCTCATAAATCAAAATCGCTGGATGCTGTTCCACAGATAGAATTTGATTATGTCATCACCATGGGTTGTGGTGACGAATGTCCCTATGTCCGGGCAAAAAACCGAGAGGACTGGAAGATACCCGATCCAAAGCACATGGAGATGGAAGAATTTATAGCGGTTCGCAATACGATCAAGGAAAAGGTAATGCAGCTGATTGAGGAGATTAAAGTGTCTAACAGTACCCTCTAAATAAAGCGCTTACAACGTACGCTATGCACCAGAACTGGAAAAATTAATTGGGTGCTTTTTATTAGAACTTAGTTTATTTTTAAAAAAGTATAACCTGGAGCAGAAAAGATGCCCACGGAGGCGTGTTAGCATTCGTCTTACTCAGCACCAGATCCCGCAGACCTCAGGGCGTACTTCTTGAGAGAGAAGATCGGATCATTAATTCAATTGAATCTAGCCCTTTTGATAACCAAAAGTTAACGTATGATCGATCCGAAAACGGTCTACTTAACCTGCCATTTGACGCATCAAAAATAGCACACTGTCAGCTAATTTCCATATCTCTGCCCGCCTGACACAATTGGCTCAGTTTTGTCACCATTCAGTGCGTTAGAAAAAATCTCTAGGGTATTTGCTCTCCCAGGTCTTACTGAACACTATTTCGTCTTGTTCCCAGGCGGTGCATTCTGCTTTCAAGAAAAAAGAAGATTCGTTGCAGGTTATTTCAGTGTGGGTAGAAACTCTTGTTTGCCATGCTTCGCCTCTGCTAAATCCCCACTCCCACTGATACTCTGCTCGTGCTGATAACGGATTATCTGGATGAATGGTATAGCGTTGGCGATTGACGGAATCCATTTCCAGTCGACTATTATCGAATCGAACCCTGCCATTATCAGCATAGATCTCTAATTTATGGACCCCGCTATCGGGATCGATAGTAGTGGTCCGATCCTGCTCAATATCCCGAAGCTGAGTTGTAGCCAAGGGCTTTCCAGTCTCGGTTGACTCGAACCGTGTGAGCCTTCCGCTGCTGGCATCGGTTGATCGCAGCGGTAGAAATAACTTGCTTGCCCCGGTAATTACGCTGACCGTTGTTTTGCTGGGCGATGGCCAGGCAATTGGCCAATACGTTGTGGAAATCGCCAATCTTAATTTATGACCTGACGGAACCCTGTAGCCTACGTGATTAAGTTTGATGTTGACCGTATAGTCTTGACCAGGAATCAGCGGCTCTGGATCGGTTTTACTGTTTCGCTGACTTAGATTCTGCAGGCCTCGGGTGATCAGTGTGCTGGCACCGTCCGGCCACACGTCACATAGTCGCAGCGCAACTAGAGACTGAGGCTGATC
>CAMYNW010000013.1 GCA_947259885.1 uncultured Gammaproteobacteria bacterium | reverse complement strand
GATCTTATGGACCGGCTTATTGATGAAAATGCTGCTATCCGATGAACCGCAACAAATAAGTTCGTTTTAAAGGTGTAATACGTACTTGGTATGATCAGGGACCCTGTAAATTAAATTGTGTAACCACTCATGATTAACTTATCTTACACTGGAGATAAACATCATGAATATTGTTTTGGACGAGAAAAGGCTTAAAGAACTGGCTACTGAATTAGCCAAAGATATTAAATCAGAGAAAGACCTAAGCGCGTTGAGCTCTCAACTTTTGAAACTCACCGTAGAGACCGCCCTTGGCGCTGAGATGGAAGAACATCTCGGTTATGCCAAGCATGAAGCCAAAGGTCGAGGGAGTGGCAATAGCCGCAATGGCGCCACATCCAAGATCCTCAAGGGCGATCATGGCGAAATAGAGATTCAAACACCCCGTGATCGTAATGGCTCGTTTGAGCCTGCTTTCATCCAGAAAGGTCAAACCCGTCTGACCCAGATGGATGATCAGATATTGTTTCTTTACGCCAAAGGGCTGACGACACGAGAGATCGTGGATAGCTTCAAGGAACTGTACGATGCGGATGTCTCGCCGACCCTGATTTCCAAGGTCACAGATCGGGTTCTCGATCAGGTTGTCGAGTGGCAGCATCGTCCTCTTGATGCGATTTATCCGGTCGTCTATTTAGACTGCATTGTGCTGAAGATCCGGCAGGATAAACGGGTGATCAATAAATCACTGTACCTAGCCCTTGGAATCAATCTGCAGGGTCACAAAGAGCTACTGGGTATGTGGCTGGCAGAAACGGAAGGTGCAAAGTTCTGGCTGTCAGTATTAGCTGAGCTAAAGACTCGGGGGTTAGACGATATCCTGATAGCAAGTGTTGATGGTCTGAAGGGGTTTCCAGATGCCATCGCAGCCGAATACCCTGACACCAAGGTTCAGCTCTGCATTGTCCATATGGTCAGAAACTCGCTCAAACTGGTTCCCTGGAAGGACTATAAAGGGGTAACGGCTGATCTCAAAAAGATCTATCAGTCAGCATCCGAATCTGAGGCCAGCGCAGCGTTAGATGCTTTTGCCGAAACCTGGGACGAAAAGTATCCGCAGATCAGTAAGTCCTGGCGGACGCACTGGCCGAATCTGATTACGATATTCGACTATCCACCACAAATCCGTAAAGCGATTTATACGACGAATGCGATTGAGTCTCTGAATAGCGTTATTCGCAAGGCAACGAAAAAGAGGAAGTTGTTTCCAACGGATGATTCGGCTTTAAAAGTAGTCTATCTCGCGGTGAATCAGGCATCCAAGAAATGGACAATGCCGATTCAAAACTGGAAGATGGCTTTAAATCGTTTTAGTATTGAGTTTGGTGATCGTATCACCCAACACCTGTAAACCGCACATGAGTGGATACACAGAAATATTTACAGGGTCACTGTCATTATCTAATTTTCCATTTAGTTTACCTGTTAACAGTCATTCTATTCTTTCAATTGGTCAATATAACTTTGCACTTTCTCCACCATCGGAATAGCTCCAATTTCCTTGGAGAGGATTACAGATTTTTTCCAGATTTCTTTCGCCTTGTCCAGATCGGCTCGGGCTTCGTAGATTAACCCCAGGTTGCCATAGTCACGGGCCATGCCTTCTTTTCGACCCAGTGACTCATTGATCTCAAGCGCTTTGAGATGAAACCCTTCGGCCTTATCCAACTCCCCTCGGGCTTCGTAGATATTCCCCAGGTTGCCATAGTCACTGGCCATGCCTTCTTTTCGACCCAGTGACTCTTCAATGTCCAACGATTTGAGATGAAACTCTTCGGCCTTATCCAACTCCCCTCGGGTTTCATAGATATTCCCCAGGTTGCCATAGACATTGGCCATGCCTTCTTTTCGACCCAGTGACTCATTGATCTCAAGCGCTTTGAGATGAAACCCTTCGGCCTTATCCAACTCCCCTTGGGCTTCGTAGATATTCCCCAGGTTGCCATAGTCACGGGCCATGCCTTCTTTTCGACCCAGTGACTCATCAATGTCCAGCGATGTGAGATAAAACTCTTCGGCCTTATCCAACTCCCCTCGGGTTTCATAGATATTCCCCAGGTTGCCATAGACAGCCGCTGTATCGCTAGACTGACTGTCTTTCCCACTGATAGCTAACCATCTATTAAGATACATCTCAGCCAAACTTAATTCACCTGTCCTATGGTGAAACTCATAAGCCAAATAGAGCACTTTTAAATTCGTTGTCCCATCAACTGCCTTGGCAAATCTCTGCCGTGCTGTTTCAAGCTTCCCCTCTTTATCGGCTTCTGCAGCCTCTTCTGCAAATTCAAGTTGCAATATCTCTGCTCGTAAATAGGCTTGATCAGCCTGTTCACGTGCTTCTTCCGCTTCCTTTAGGGCTTCTTCCGCTTGCTTCTTCGCTGTCTCTATTTCTTCTATGGCGGATAAAGGCAGTAAATTAACTACTTTTTTCTGTACTTTTGGAATCTCACCTTTAGCGACGGCGATAAGGTGTGTAAAAACCTCTTCTTTGAAGGCTTCTTTATCGTCGAAGTAGCGATACATTACCTGCCTTGATTCCTCTAACTGACGACGAAAGCGCATCACGTTTTCAAGCTGTTCCCCAGGGTCTGCTTCCTGACCCGGATCGACACGTTTAAAGAAGACTAATATTTCTGGTTTTTCACTTTCCTTGAATCTTTCCAGTGCCCGATGAAACTCCTCCTCGGTATACGACGAGTAGGTGGAATCCGGTGCTTCTTGCCCCCATCGTCTGTGTAAGCAAAGAATGAAAACCTCACATCGATCTATTTCATGATTGATCACGGATTGATTTCTTCTGCCCGTCAAAGCAAGCGTATCTTCCCATCCCAACGGTTCAAATTCGATGTCAGCGCCAATTCCAAACCCCCCATTCAATTCATCAATAGCTTCCTTAAACTTTGCCCGCTCTTCGGCGAGATCACCTGGAGCGGCGATAAATACTAGGATACTTTTTTTGGCAGACACTTTCGCTCCTATCTCTGTCTTAATTCTGCAATATGATTGGGATGATTGAATTACATCTTAATGACTGCTTTCTTAGATTAATTCTTCAGGTCGAAAATAGTTAGATGACAGTAACGATTATAACTGAGACCATAGGTCTAGTTCATGCGACAGTCTGCTTCACGCCCTGAGTCATCCAAGTCTAGGAAATATACCTTATTGCCGACACTTTAGAGCAAGAGCTAGATGATCAGGCGCGACCGGTTTTTCGCAGTGTCTCAAGCATCGATGCCGCGTAAGTATCTTCGTCAACCGGTGTTTCCTCATTTGAGTCTTTGCTGAAGGCCCGAATACTGCTAAATAAATTTGGCTCAAGAAAGAAAACCATCGAATGCCGCACTTGGCTCCGACCGAGAATACGATGCGGGGTAGCGATAATTCGGTTAGAGGATTGCGATTGTAGCGACTCTCCCACAAGAATCGAGAAACTGTCAGGTATATCGGGCACATCCAGCCAATCTCCGGCAGGTGATTGAAATTGCAAACCCGGTTGATCCTGCCATAAAAGAGTAAGACCGCCATTATCCGTGTGTTCACTACCGATCAACGGATACTTACGCCCATGATGCGCGCGCATTGCATCCTTCTCCCCTCTAATTTCGATACCTGTTGGACGCTCGGGGTATTTAAGTAACCTGAAAGTCGAATTACTGTTTTGATAGCGGGCAGCCGCGGCGGTTTCATCGACTCCCAAATATCGAGCCAAACAGCCAACAAGCCGAATACCGAAATCCTCCATCTGTTTGTACTGGTTTATCATTTGATCTCGCCAGCCGGGAGCTGGCTCTCTCGCCGGCCAGGCGTTCGACTCAATCAGCACCTCAATATTATTGATCGGAGGGCCACTAACGGGGGGCTCGGGTCCGATATCGAAGATTTCGTTATAGGCAAAACCGCAGTTGCGCCTGGCCACGTAACCACGGAAGCTGCGTTTGCTCTCGCTGCGCATCTCTTTCTTGCCAATCCCGTCAAGCAACGGTTGTGGCAGATCGAAAACGGAGAGCAATTTCTTGATCTGGTCATGTTCTGGTCGTGTCGATTGAGGTAATCCAACCACCACAAACCCGGCGCAGGTCGCGCATGCGTTCCCCATGGTTTCATCGATTGGATTCCTGGCCGCAGGATTATCTTCAAACAAAGGTTCGACATTGATAACGGGTAAAGTTTCAGGTTCTACAGACAATGATATTCGTAACCAGCTGGGGGAAGATACAATCTAACATAAGCACTATTCAGTGTCCGCCAGGTGCCGTGTACAGTCGCTCAGCTATACGATACGAGCGACCGTTCTCGAGAAACCAAATAGTCGGATCTCAAGGTTGAATAGGTTGAAACGGCCGGCTCTCTAAGTGGCCACCCTCAATCGTGACAAAGGTCGATTCGGCGATCGGCTCCCATAACTCCCTAAGGTCGGACAGGGGTTCCGATACGACACAGCGTGCGTCGTTAGTTAATTGCTTCGCCAGAGCTGTTTGTTCTGGGCTTAATTCTTCCTGCAGCGCCCTTACGTCGCGACTGCAGAACAAGGTACGTGAATTGCCCTCGCTGGAGTAACGCACGGCATACAATTTTTTACCGTCACTGATGCCAAGTGTCATTTGCATTGGGTGCTCTATCCCAGCCGCCCGGCCGACCTGTTCGACAAAGCCCACCATACGCGCCACGCCCTCGTAGACATCCGTTGCCATACCGAACTGCAACGCCAGTAGAAACATCAACTCCGAGTCAGTGCTACCGGCAATCTCTCGGAAATAGTTGTCCTCCAGCTCGATAGCCAGTTGGCGCCGCAGTCGATGGAAATCACGGATATGACCATTGTGCACTAACAACAGTGGCCCGTAGCGGAAAGGATGACAGTTGGAGTGCTGGATAGCGGTGCCGGTCGATGCGCGCACGTGGGCAATGAATAGTGGTGATCTGATGTGGGTGCAGAGATCATTGAAATTCGCGTCGTTCCAGGCCGGCTGCGTGTGTTTGTAGAGCCCAGGCGCATCTAGTCCGTCGTACCATCCCACCCCGAAGCCGTCGCCGTTGGTTGTCTGGGGGCTGGAATGTGATGATAGGCTCTGGTCAATCAGAGAATGACGAGTGTTAAAAATCAGCTCTGCGAGCGGAATATCGCCCCCCGAGTATGCCAGCCAACGACACATTAAATACGCCCCCTATCGATTCGATTTCATTTATAGATTACCAGCTCTATACGAAAGGGAAGCATAAACATACATTTTTTGCAATGACACCGATATTTGGTGGCGGTTACTGGCAATAGGCCAATCAGATATGGCGAATATTGGAGGCTTAACTTTTTGCTTCATTTTTCATCAGTCATACGAAAAGAAAGCCTGCTATCCTGCAAGGTGATCAAACCAACCAAGGCAACCGCCGTTATTTCCGCACCCGCAAAGAATGTAGTGGATGGTCGGTAGTGATCCCAGAGAAATCCGGCAAGTAAGTTCCCACTCAGTAACGCCATGCCGGTCACCAAGTTGAAGATACCGAAGGCGGTTCCGCGGATTCTCGGCAGCGTCGCATCCGCTAACATGGCAGCCAGCAGGCACTGAGTCAGCCCCATGTGCAGGCCCCACAAAACAGTACCCACCATGACCACCCATATGTCTGTCGCCAATGCAAGGACGGCGTCTGCCGCAATAAGAACAACAAAACCGACTGCCAGAATAAGGCGCCGATCCATCCGACCCGACAGGGTGCCGGCCGGATAAGCCGAGGCCGCATAGACGACGTTCATTATGATGAAAACTATCGGTACCAGGGCAATCGCAAGGCCGACGTCTTCGGCACGAAGCACCAAAAATGCTTCGCTGAAACGTGCTAATGACAACACCGCACCAACGATCACCAGCCACCAGTAGGCTGCCCCGATTTGGCCTAAGTCCTGTAACTGGATTGGCGACCGAGCTTCGTCCATAGCCAATCACAACCAGTAGCTTGCGCTTTGCTAAATAGTCGCTGAGTGTTCCAGAAAAAATTTTGGTGATGGCTGCGGCTGCCTCGGCTACCCCCTTGATCATGCCTAAGGATAGTGAACTGGCCCCGAGCACGGAGACCAAGAATACCGGAAGCAGACTGTGAATTAATTCTGAAGAGGTATCCA
The DNA here is from genome assembly GCA_947259885.1 of uncultured Gammaproteobacteria bacterium. GTDB lineage: Bacteria > Pseudomonadota > Gammaproteobacteria > Arenicellales > Poriferihabitantaceae > VYFG01. The sequence goes on along the minus strand of CAMYNW010000013.1, from coordinate 79,756 downwards.
TGAACAAGCTGACTAAGCCCAAAGCCCAAATACTCTTTGGGATAGCGCGCAAACCGGTCGGACCGGGTTGCTCGTCATTGGATTTAACATTCATTATCGGCGTTGCCTTTATCGCCAGATCCACATCACATCACTGTATCAGATGTAGAATCAGCGGTGCTGGTAATCGGTTAAATCAATGAATTGCCGCGATAGGTCATGAAGGTATCCACTTTAGCGGTCGGTGTCTTAAACGAATGGCCACACTACTCGACGTAAGCAGATTCCTTTACTGAAGCGCAGTATTCGATCGATATTAGCCGAACCCATCAGTTAACGTTAAATTTATAAATGACCGGAAACGGCGGTGAGTTAAAGAGATGGTTGCAACAATTTGCCGATTTCTATATTTAAATCTATTTTGCGGTACCAATAAAGTGCGCTGGTCAGATCGAACTGCAATATTGAATGATTATCACTTATTTATTAACTACGGCTCGATACGAATGTTATAAACCAGATTCCGAAATGCCCTTGCTGTCATCCTGGTTAAGTTAAATTTTAAACTTTCCGATAAGCTGCTCAGCAAGTCAACAAAGAGTGTTACCAGACCTAAGAGAAATATCTGGTCGCAGAACAGGTGCGCTACAAATTAGGAATAGTAAACGCCGCTCCAGAAATATCTTTACTAGCATTGGACAATAAGTATAAAAAATGATCCATCACGCAGTCGTCGTCCACTCTTCGTAGCTCAGACCTGGCTTCAGCAGGATAAAACGTGTGTCTTAGATCTGTGCTGACTTTTCCAACGTCAAGTGTATTGAAACGCACGGAGGGAAACTCCTGCGCTAGCGTTTGACTCATGTTCTCAATTCCCGCACAGGCTGCTCCGAGAGGACCCCAGTATGCGGTACCTTGGCGGCCAGCGGACAGTGAGTAAAAAACTACAGAAGCATTGTCCGATTTCTCCAGCATCGGTAGCAATGCTCGGGTCAATAACATAGGCCTGATCAAGTTAAATTCGTAGCATTGGTGCCAGGTGGTGGCTGAGGTCAATGTTGTAGGGGCTAACGGAGCGCTGGATAGTGATAGGTTGACCAATCCATGCAGAGCACAATACGACTCCTGAAGACTCTGCAGTAGTGCCGTATAGTGATCGTCGTTGGCCTTTGTCAGATCCATTTCAATAATCATTGGTTCTGGACCGTCCTGATCAACGATCAGATCATACAAGGGATTGAGGGTTTTACCTTTTCGCGCTAATAGCAGCAGCGTAGCGCCACGTTCTGCCAGGGCAATGCTCAAACTGCGTCCGATATCTGTCGCGGCATCAGATATGAGTATTGAGCGACCCTCTAGTGAGATGTTTTCTTTTTCAAATTGCGGGGGGATGAGAAGATCTGGAGACATGGTCTAAGCAAGGTAAAACTGGACTGAGCAGACGAATAACCATATTATCGCTCAACGGAGAGTTTACTCCTACGTAGATCATGAGCAAAACAATAATCATCTCCGACGATCATCCGCTTTTTCGTCAGGCGCTACGAGCAGCAATCACACCATTGTTTGAAGGAGCGGAGATTATTGAGGTTGAAACTCTGGCTGCAACTCAGGATATTTTTCAACAGAGACAGGTAGACCTTCTGTTTCTGGATCTACGAATGAGTGATAGTCGAGGGCTTGCTGGTTTGATGATTATTAAAGGCAGCTTCCCTGAGATACCAGTTATCGTTGTGTCCGCGAGTGAGGGTGCAGAGACAGTACGGGCAGCAATCCAAGCTGGCGCTTCCGGTTATGTGTTTAAATCTGCATCTCCTGAGCAAATCAGAGAGTCTATCGGGAAGGTGACCAACGGCGAGATTGCGATTCCATCAAATGCTCTGACTGGAGTTTCTGATCAGGAACAAAGAGAGCTCGAAGCAATCGAGAATATCTCGTTGTTAACGCCGACCCAACTCAAGGTTTTAGTTAGAATAACGGAAGGGATGCTAAACAAACAAATTGCTTATGACATGGAAATTTCCGAAGCGACGGTAAAGTCCCATGTCACTGCGATCTTCAAGAAGCTACATGTTCGCACCAGAACCCAGGCGGTTGTACTTGCAAAGCAGCTCGATTTTGTTCTTTCGGACGAGAACTAATCAGGCTTCTTCCATCAAAGGTGTTTGGTCTGCTCGATCAGGGCGGGCGCGCCTTAACAATGTTCGAAGGGAGGAGGGGTCTACGGGTTTAGAGAGAAAGTAGAATCCTAGCTTTTTTGATTCAGATCGTATGCTCAGGTCCTGTTCAGCGGATATTATAATTCCATAATCGCAACACCCCGATTTTTTTGCTTCAACAAGGAAGTCCAAACCGGTTAATTCTCCACCAAGACTGTAATCTGCGAGAATTATATTGAAACTGCCCTGTTCTGCGGCGGCCCTGGCCTGATCTATATTGCGGCATGCAGTAACCTGACAATCCCATTTTGTAAGAAGTATTCGCGTGGCATCCAATACTTCTTCAACATCCTCGAGACAAAGTACTTTGAGGCCACCAAGTTTGCCCATAGGACTCCAGGTCTTGCGCGCTGGGTGGCGGATGACGTTTCCTTTCTGCAGCGGTAAGGTCACACTGAATCTGCTGCCTTTCCCATACGAAGAATGAACGTCAATGGGGTGATGTAAAATTTGAGAAAGCCTCTGCGTAATCGCAAGACCCAGGCCAAGTCCTTTTTCACCTAAATTGTTGTTTGAAGGCTGGATTCGGTGGAACTCCTTAAAGATCAGCTGGAGATTGTCTTTTTCGATACCGACTCCTGTGTCAAACACCTGGATCTCTAAGTTATCTCCTCGTTTACGGCAACCAATTAGAATTGAACCGCGTTCAGTGTATCGAATTGCGTTGGAGACGAAGTTCTGAAGCATCGACCTTAATAGTCTTCGGTCGCTGCGCACACCTATGTGCCGCTTGCGGGTAACTAACTCCAGACCATATTGTTCGGCCAGAGGACCCATTTCAATTTCAAGCTCCTGCAAGAGCTCATGGATGTCAAACTGTTCAAACTCTGGCGTCATCGAACCGGCATCAAGTTTAGAAATATCCAGCAGGGCACGCAACAGTTTATCGGCACTCACTAGAGAATGATCAACTTTTTCCGCTAGACCGCGAAGCTCTGCATCTACAGGATTAGAGTGTTCGGATATGCTCTGATTGAATAGCCGGGCAGCGTTGATGGGTTGCAGTAAATCATGGCTTGCAGCAGCAAGAAACCGCGTTTTTCCCTCAGTAGCATGCTGAAGCTTCTTGTTTACCTGCTCAAGGTCTCTGGTCCGGTCTGTGACGCGGTTTTCCAGTTCTTCATTAACTTTTCGCAGCAGCTCTTCCGCATCAACGTTCTGAGTAATGTCCTGGTAGAAACTGAAAAAGCCACTTACCTGAGAATGGCCGTCAAACTGAGGAATATAGTTGACAAGATAGTGCGTCACCTTGTCGCTACGATCGGTGTTCTTGATAGTGAACTTCACCGGATTACCTGAGAGCACGGTATCGATATGTTGTTCCCGTAATTCATCGGAGTCATCCATGAAAAGATCCACAGCAGATTGACCGACGACTTTTTCCCTTGGTAATCCCAGAGCCAGGTTGTAAGCATTATTGGCAAACTGAATTCGCCGGTTTTTATCCACGTAACACAACATTAGAGGCAGGTTATCGGTGTAAAAACGAATATTCTGTTCGCTTTCTCTCAATGCCTGCTCGTTTATTTTCTGTTCGGTAATGTCGGTGTAACTCGTTACAAATCCTCCTCCAGGCATAGGATTACCTTGAGATCTGACATAACGCCCATTATTACGTTCACGCTCGAAACTATGCGTTGTTCCGGCTCTAAGATGTTCCAGTCGTTTATTGATATGGTGGTCAACCTCTCCAGGACCACATTCTCCCCGCGAGACATTGAATCGGATCACTTTTTCAATCGGCATGCCCACGTACAAAAAGTCACGGGGGTAATCAAATATTTCAACATAACGGTTGTTCCAGGCGACCAAACGCAGATCTTTGTCCACTACGCTAATGCCTTGACTGATATTTTCAAATCCCGCTTGCAGTAGCTCGCGGTTGAAGCTGATCGCTTGTGAGGTTTCGTCCATTAAAACCATCATATCTTCGGCGCTAAAATCCTCACCAAGTAAAGTTTTTGCGACTACATGCCGAGCGGATGAAGCACCAATGACGCTTGCAATGGACTTTTCAATTTTTTGCACCAGTTTTCGGTTGACGGGATTATTCTGGCCGTTTGAAATCCCCTGATTCTCGTAGTCTATGAAAATTTTGGATGTTTCGAGCTCACCGATTATGCTTTCGCATAAAGTTCGAGCGTCCTTAATAGAGGCGAATCTGGTTTGCGTGGTGACGTGAGAAAGGGCGGGCTGGTTAGGTGCAGTATGCGCAAATAAACTGGCTTGAATCTTGTCAAGAAGTGAAGGTTGAAACCGAACTGAACCGATAATCAGCCCTGCCAGATTCAAAGTAAGACTCCAGAAAACGCCATGGGTCAATGGCGACAAACCGGTTATTCCTAGCAGATGTTGCGGGTGCATCCATGGCGCGGTCGCAAAAATTAAGTTGAGTTCAACCCCACCCACGAAGTTTGGTATCAGTAAGCAATAAGCCCAGGTGATAGATCCCAGTGATAATCCTAGTATGGCACCACGTCGGTTTGCTCTGCGCCAATAAAGTCCGATGATAGCCGCTGGTGCGAACTGGATGATTGCTGCGAATGATAGCAGTCCAATATTTGCCAGACCCTGGCTGGTATCGGAGAGTCGATAGTACCCATAAGAGAACAGCATGATTCCAATAATGACAATGCGGCGGATTGTCAAAATGATCCGGTTCAAGTCATGTCGCTGAAGAATATTGAATCGTTTTATATTAATCAGCATTGGCATCACGATGTCGTTGCATACCATAGTACTGAGACTGATTGCAGCAACAATTACCATCCCTGTTGCGGCAGATAAGCCTCCAATAAAAGCCAGCAAAGCAAGCGCGGTTTTACCTTCCGCAAGCGGCAGATTCAAAACGTAAAGATCGGCATTGCTGTTGCCGGGCAGATAATAGTTTCCGGTGATCGCGATAGGCAAGACCACCAGACTTACCAGCATAAGGTAAGCTGGCAGCATCCACCTCGCGGTATTGATCTGATGGTGGCTGTCGGCTTCTACTACGGTGACATGAAACTGGCGAGGCAGGAAAAGGATTGCGCCCATACTCAACAGCATTCTGGTTATAAAATCGATTTTTGACCATGATGTTTCTGATTCCCTTGCCGGGGAATGAAGGTTTAACCAAGCCGTGTCAATTAGGTTTGGGCTGTCGACTAGAATTCGGTAGCAAAAATACCCCACCATCAAGATGGCCAGAAGCTTGACGATCGACTCGAAGGCAATAGCCTGGATCAGTCCGCGATGGTGCTCGGTGGCGTTAAGATTTCTGGTGCCGAAAAGGATGGTGAAGGTGGCCAGGATAATTGCACTGTAAAATGCGGTGTCTGACAGCAGATTACTTTCGGCAGCGATGACGCCAATCTTTGTATCGGTCGAGATGGTGAGGAACGCCATTGAGATGGCTTGCAGCTGCAACGAAATATAGGGCAATGAACCCAATACAGCGATGCAAGTCACGAGAACGGCAATATTTCGGCTTTTTCCGTATCGCGCCGATATAAAGTCGGAAACCGAAGTAATGTTTTGTTGCTTGCTTATAATGATGATCCGTTGAATCAGTCTATATCCGAACAGAAACAACAGGATCGGTCCGAGGTATATGGCGAAGAAATCCCAGCCTCTAGAAGCTGCAGTACCCACCGCGCCAAAAAAAGTCCACGATGAACAATAAACAGCCAGGGAAAGGCTATACACAAGGCCAGAGTTGCCCAGCACGAAATTTGGGTCGGCTCGGTCTCCACGAAATGCGATAAAAAACAGTAGACTTATGTACAGAATTCCCGCAACGGCCAGAAGCTCACTGGATATGATATTCATGGATCTATTATCTGATCGTTAGGATATTTTGGTGCTGGCTTAATGGTAAGGATCGCACAGATCCAGAGCCAGTTATCTTATACATAATGCCGATATCGTCAATCTAGCATTTATTGGGATGAATACGTGGTATTTACTCCTACAGTTCGTCGCTTCTATTGTTGCGGCATCGCGCAAGAATTTGGAGTTAAAAGTTTGATTCAATGCACTAAAAATTCTATTTCCATTCGTTTAATACTGCAATTATCCCTGTATACTTTATCTGCAGAATAACTGGGTTCGTTCGGGTGCATATTCTCTAGATGAGTTCCAAAACCGTATACAGAAAATCGCGCAAAGGTCATTTAGAAATACGCGATCGTTCCGGTGGATTGTCGATGATGCAGCGTCGTTTGTTAATTCTGGTGGATGGCAAACGTACCGCAGAAGAAATCTGGCATATCACCAAGCTTGCTGATTATGAGCATATGCTTTTGCAGCTGGCAGCGGCAGGGTACATTGAAGCCGCAGAACCTTCTGTTTCCTCTGAAAAATTGGTAACGAGGTTTTAAAGTGGAGGACCGGATGAAAGTTTGGCGCCGAAGGCGTTCATGCTCAGTACGCTTCGCTCAATGGCCAGCCCCATGCATGCGGAAAGAGTCAGTAAAGAAATTGACGCCGCGCAAAGCAGGGAGGAGTTGCAGGCACTTGTCGATACCTGGTATCGGGCGATAGCGGATAATCCGGCCAATCTTACGCGTGTAGACGGAATTAGATCTACGTTACTGGCTAAACTTATTTAAATTCTAAGAGTGCGTTGACTATGTCGGTTGCGAAAGACAAAGTGGTGGCATTTCACTACCGTTTGTACGAAGACGAGGAGATACTTGAAAATTCTTGGGAAGCTGATCAGCAGGTGTTGTACCTGCATGGCCATCGCGGCATGCTGGCAGCTTTGGAGGAAGCGCTCGAAGGAAGGCAATGCGGAGACCAGTTTGATATCACCCTGCCACCAGAAAAAGCTTATGGTTTTCGCAAGGAAGCTGCCTTTGAACGGGTTCCGACTAAATACTTGATGTCAAAGCAAAAGCCACGACCCGGCAGCGTTGTGCATATTAGTACTCAGCAGGGGCCACGGGAAGTGGTCGTGATGAAAGTAGGGCGGTTCAATGTTGACGTGGATACAAACCATCCTTTGGCAGGAAAAACTTTACGTTTCGAGATTGAAGTTGGCGAAGTGCGTGACGCGACTGCAGAAGAGCTTGCCCATGGTCATGCACATGGTGCTGGCGGCCACCAGCATTAAATCCATCGAGCGCCGTTATGCAAGCACCTGATCGCGGATTTCCTATTGATGAGTTCGAATCCAGAGTCGATAAACTTCAGAGCACCATGCACCGGCTGCGCTGCGATGGGGTCATCCTCACGACAGAGCCTAATGTGCGTTATTTCAGCGGCTTCTTCACTCAATTCTGGCAAAGTCCGACACGACCCTGGTTCCTGGTAATACCCCTTGAAGGAAAGCCACGGGCAGTGATTCCCGAGATTGGCGCCAGTGGAATGGAGCAAACATGGGTTGACGACATTCGAACCTGGGCGTCACCGCAGCCCGATGATGACGGCATATCTTTATTGGTGGCGGCGATTGAAGAGCTGCCGACAAGATTCGGTCAGATCGGCATGACATTGGGAGTGGAAAGTGTACTGCGTATGCCGGTGAACAATTTTCATAAACTTGAGGGTATGTTGAAAGGCCGGCATATTGTCGATATCGCTGAGGCCGTTCATCAATTGAGAATGATTAAGTCGCCTCTCGAAATCGATAAAACCCGGTATATTTGCAACCTGGCCTCTGAATCATTTGAAAAAGTATCGGATCTTGCATCGATTGGAATGACAGAGCGGCAGATCTGCCGAGGTATGCAGCTCGATCTTCTTGGCAGGGGCGCTGATAGCTGCGGTTATATGGTGGCTGGCTCTGGCAAGGGCGGATATGACAGTATCATAATGGGGCCAACGGACCGGATAATAGAGGACGGTGACGTGTTGATTATCGATACCGGCTCAACCTGGGACGGATATTTCTGTGATTTCGATCGAAACTGGGCATTTGGCCATGCTGAGGCTGACACCTGCAAGGCTTATGAAACGGTGTGGCAGGCCACCGAGGCCGGATTTGAGGTTGCTCGGCCCGGCGCAACGACCAGCGATATTTGGAATGCTATGAATAAGATTATGATCGCGGGTGGAAGTCTGGGTAACGAGGTTGGTCGGCTTGGGCATGGTTTAGGGATTGAATTGACTGAGCGCCCTTCAAACACAAGTTCTGATGGTACTGCGCTCAGGGCCGGCATGGTGATTACTCTCGAGCCGGGTATGACTTTTGCTCCTGGTAGACAGATGGTGCACGAGGAAAATATTGTCATTACCGCGGACGGTGCCGAATGGCTTTCGATACGTGCGACGCCGGAAATACCGGTAATTAACTGACGGAAAGAATAATGAATATTAGTTTAGACAATCCGAGAATTGTTGATCTTCAAGAGAGCATCACGTTACAGGATATTGCGCCCGACGGACGTATTGGAATCGTTGCGCTATCAACTGACTACAATCTGGAACAAGACATCCGTCGCATGTTGCCGGATACGATTGAGGTGTTTACTAACCGAGTTCTCTACCTTAATCCGATGACTTCGGAAAACCTGCTGGCGATGGCAGGAGATATTGAACGTGCGGCGAGTGGAATCTTGCCCGGGCTTGGTGTCGATGTGGCGATTTATGGATGCACCTCGGGAACCGCTGTGATTGGATACGACCGTATACGGGAGTTGATTCAAAAGTCGCATCCCGCGGCGCCGGTCACAACACCCCTGGTTGCCGCAGTGGAAGGATTGAAAGCAATGGGTGCACACAGAATATCTGTGTTAACACCCTACAATCGGGAGATAAATCATGGACTGGTGGAGTTTCTGGAACAGTCTGGATTAGAGATCACACACCTGGTTGGATTAGGGTTTGATAATGACCTGGATGTAACCCGCGTGACGCCCGATGAGATCGTTCGATTGGGTACAGAACATTTTGACTCGAGCGCTGATGCTCTGTTTATTTCATGCACTGCGTTCCGCGCCTCTCTCGCCATTGAGCGCTTAGAAAATGGATTGGGAAAGCCGGTTTTGTGCAGTAACCAGGCACTGGCCTGGCACTGTATGCGGCTACTTGATTGTAATCGGGATGTGGCTGGTTTCGGTCGACTTTTCCGATCCAGATTGAGTCACTAATTACGGAATCTAAAGGTCGAATCTGGCGACATGTGGAAAATTCTAATAGTGAATATATTTTTGACTGCGGCAGCGGTTTGGATTCACTATGAAGCCTTGCATTTGATGGCGGATCGCATGATGCAGCTCACGCATCGTCGCAGGATACATTTGTTGATAAGTGTGTTTGGAGCAATAGGTGCGCACGTGTTGGAAATCGGGTTGTACGGGCTGGCATTTTATCTGCTGGTCCAGTCCGGTGAGCAGGGTGACCTGATTGGTAGTGCTGATAATTCCCTTGGGGATTGCCTCTACTTCTCAATCAGCAACTACACCAGCCTTGGTATGGGGGATATTCAGCCAAGCGGTCAGTTGCGTTTTGTGTCGGGACTGGAGGCTTTGACCGGCTTGGTATTGATTACCTGGACCGCTTCATTCCTATTTCTCGAAATGCAGAAAATTTGGAATCGATCTAATAGTTAGAGTAATTGCGAATTATTGTGAGATTAGAAATTCTGACACCCGGTCGCCGAATTCCTGGGTACTCACCATCGTGACATCAACTCCGGGTTTGGATAAATCGGGAGTTGAGTAGCCTGCTGCAAAAACACTTTGCATAGCTTTCCACAGATTCTTAGCCTCTTCATCCATGCCGAAGCTCATCTCCAGCATCATCGCCACTGAACCAATCATGGAGTAGGGATTAGCAATATTTTTTCCCGCAATATCGGGGGCTGAACCATGAGAAGGCTCGTAATAGGATTTTTCCGGGCCGACACAAGCGGAAGGCATCAGTCCCAGGGAGCCGAGAATACCTCCGGCCTGATCGCTGAGAATGTCACCAAACAGATTTTCCATTACCATGACGTCGAATTGACCAGGATTCAGACACAGGTAAGTAGCCGCCGCATCAACCAGTACATGCACCACTTCCACATCAGGGTAATCCTCACTTACTTCGCCTACGATATCTGTCCATAGAACACTGGATTTGAGTACGTTGCTCTTATGGATGCTATGCAGTACCTGCTTCCGCTTCATCGCGGTCTGAAAACCGATCTCGACAATGCGGCGAATTTGATTTTCATCATATTCCAACATTTCGCGAGCGTATCTTAAACCCTGTTCATTGACCCCGGTCTCCTTCTCGCCAAAATACAATCCACCCACCAGTTCCCTGATAATAATGATATCGATACCGTCGCCGATAATTTCTGGTTTTAGTGGTGAAAAATGCGCCAACGAAGCGGGAAGATAGACTGGGCGGAAATTGGCGAAAGTATCGTAACGTCTGCGCATCGGCAGCAAAGCGCCTCGTTCAGGTAATTCGTCTACTGGGATTTTTTTGGATTCCTCGTGGCTTAGTCCAATAGTACCTTTCAAGATTGCGTCGGCCTGATCACAAATCTTTTTGGTTTCCTCGGGAAAACTATGACCGGTATTGAACCAGGCGGACGCACCGAACTCCCCCGACATCAGTTCGAAACTGACATCGTTACGCTCCTCGACGAGTTTCAATATTTTGATCGCCTCAGCCATTATCTCTTCACCGATACCATCGCCGGCGAGCACTGCGATTTTGTAGTTTTTCATTAAGGTTATTTAAGCAAGTAGAGGCTAGGAGGAAGGCCAGTTCGGTTTCCTTTTTTGAATAAACGCGTCAATCCCTTCACGGGTTTCGTCGAGCATCATATTTCCAGAAATGGCGTCAGTAGCATTGGAATAAGCCTGATTGAGCTCCTGGTCAAGCTGCTGGTAAAAAAGCTTTTTACCAAGCCTTACCACTCTAGGCGGTTTACTCGAGATTTCCTGTGCCAGAGCGAGGACGCTTTCATCCAGTTCGTCATCAGTGGTAACCTGATTAACAAGACCATATTCTAGTGCGGTAATGGCATCGATGAATTCACCAGTCAGCAGCATTTTCATGGCACGCTTGCGTGACACATTGCGCGAAAGAGCAACTGCCGGGGTAGAGCAGAACAAGCCAAGATTAATGCCCGAAACCGCAAAGCGGCATTGCTCCAACGCTACCGCGAGATCGCAGGTAGCAACCAACTGACAGCCCGCGGCGGTGGCCATTCCCTGCACCCGGGCGATGACCGGTTGTGGCAACCCGACGATTTTCTTCATCATCTCGCTGCACAAAGAAAATAATTGATGCTGATAAGGGTGGTCATCGTTTGCCCGCATCTGCTTCAAATCATGCCCGGCGCAAAAAGCTTTACCACTGGCTGCGAGCACTACTACCCGCACAGAGGTATCTTCCGCCACCTGGTCAAGCGCCTCGATCACTGCCTGCATCAGCTCTTCTGACAGAGCATTATATTGCCTGGGGCGATTGAGGGTCAGGGTGCATATCGGACCTGACCGGCTCTGCAACAGAATGGGTTGATCAGTCATTTACCGATTCCCGCGAACGGAGAAGCATCAACGCATTGATAGTGAAACTGGTGTTAACCTGATTTTTCAACCATAAACTGAACCGCGGCGGAGACTTCTTCATCACTCAATGACGGGTTACCTCCCTTCGCAGGCATGACACCTGCTTCACCCTGATAGCCTTGTATCGCGTGTTCTATCAACGTATCCATTCCTTGCGTAATGCGCGGCGCCCAGCCATCTGAGTCCCCGAGTTTTGGCGCCCCGGCTATACCCGCAGTATGGCAAGCGGCGCAGGCAGTGTTGTAGACCGACTCACCATCCACCGGGCCGGCAGCGACCTGCATGGATTCGGTTGTTGTCGAGGCTTCTTCTGTAGCCTGCGCCGCGGCAGCGGCAGCTTCCTCGGTCGTCATAATATTCAGCGTTCCTACTGCGGATAGTCGCTTTTCAAGAGATTCCTGCGAGTTATGGTCGGCAATGGCTACAACACTCGTGATCACGAGTGAAAGCCCCGAAATTAGGGCCAGGTTGATTGTTTTCATGGAATATTTTAGAAAAATAAGTAGGGTGCACATCAACAAAATTCGAGGCGCAATTATACCCGAACGGAGCTGGTTTCCGCATGGCGAATTAGTCGGATTTCGTCGATGCCTCCAGTTATACACAAAGCGCCGGAAGATTCCAGGAGCCCAATCATTTAATCTGTAAATTAGCGATTAACTCTCTGGGCCGTGGCGCCTGCTCCAGTCCATGGAGTTTCTGCAATGGTGTGAAATTCCTGAACTTGTCTGAGGCTTGATTATGTGGTTATTGCTGCTTATCGAATGTTAGGGCAGCAAGGTAAGCCGATAGCCGGTTTCGCTACCTGAACTCTTTTTGACTTTAAACCTGGCTGTGTCTGGTGTCAGGCTCTGTTCGAACTCATCAATAGAAATTCGATCACTACGGAACTCTATATAGTTGGAAACAGAACCTTGATTGAAAAATATAAGCACTGACATCAATCCTGCGTCGATTATGGATTGTCTGTTATCGCCAGGCCAGTCCCAGTTAAACGGGCAGCTCGCTTTCTTGTGTTGTGGTTTAAAGCTTGTAAATGCTTTGACTTGCTGCCAGGGAAAATCGGTGATGTCTCCTAATATCAGGGCCTTATTTGAATTTGCAGCTTGTTCGATTTTCTGCGTGAAGTGAACTCTTAGATCCGCCCGAGCAGTGCATTCGGCGTTTCTGTTCCAGTAATAAAAACCCATGACCAGCAAAACAATCAGAGGGACAATATATGTGACCGGTTTCGCCGGGATGGCATCCAGCGCCTTGTGAATCAAAGTGAGCTACCTCAAGGGCTTATTTCAGCGATCCTGGGTTTCAATCCAGGCGACTTACGCAAAAGCGGTTTACAAAAGAAAGCCCCTTCACAGCCAGAGCCGTGAAGGGGCCATTTGTGACTAAGACTCAGTGGCTAAACTTGATTTACCCACCTGTCATATCACTGGTTTCCCGCTTGGATTCACTATCCAGAATGTTGCCAACACCACCCTTTTTATTAATGCCCTCCAGATCTTTCGCGAACTCAGCGGACTCTTCTTTTATCTGCCAGATATGCCAGATGATCCAGAAAGCCAGTCCCAGAAACGTGAGCAGGACCTCCGTCCCAACGAATGGATAAATGGGGCCAAAGGCGTCTACATTAACCCAGTTGTCTACCATACCAGTTGCCATGATGTTCTCCTGTAATTAGAAAATTTTAATAACACGTTCAATGCGAGAGCTTAGGTTTCGCCGCGAATTGCTTCTCTCAGGTCGCGCGCATCTGCTTCTCGCTGATCTTCCAAATTGATGTCCAAACCAACCATCTCAATTTCACGTGGAATTCGCAGCATACCCATTGAATTCAGGATCTTAGACATGATCCATGCGGGAACAAATCCAAGCACGAAGAACATAATTATGGCGCCTAAAAATTGACCCCACGGAGTGATCGGAGCATACCCTTCGAATGGGGAAGATGGATATCCCCATAACATAAAGCCTGCAATGACAACGCCCAGGAATCCAGCGTAGCCATGAACCGCTACGGCACCGACTGCATCGTCTATCTTAAAGCGTCGTTCTACCCAGAAATGCAGTTTATAAATGATGACAACCACAAACGCACCGATCAACATTGCTTGAATCGGGTGGTACAGGTCGTTACCAGCAGACGCTCCAATCACACCGGCAAGCCCGCCTGAGTAAGTCCAGAAGGCATCACCATTAGAAACTATGTATGCAGCCATCAATCCACCAGACAAAGACATCAGGAAGTTGAGCGTGATCGCAGATAATGTCGTTGGTTGCAGGTAAATGTTAGTAGCGCTGAAGTAAGACTTATCTGCCACGTCAAGCATATCGCCACCATACACATCGATAATCGGGATATTGCAGGCGACATAGAATCCCCAGAAACCGGTATAGATGAGAAACAGCCCAATGGTGACCAGCCATGGATTATGTGGGTGGATATCCCTTGGCGTCCCGTCAGCGCGAAACTTTCCAATTCTTGGTCCCAGTACTACCAGCACACCGAGCGCGAAACCTCCAGCGATGGCATGGATAACACCGGACGCATAGGCATCATGGTAGCCAAGCTTCTGCACCATCCAGCCATTCCATGACCAGCCCCAGGCTGCATCAATGATCCAGCACACCGAGCCGATCAGTACCGCAAGGATCCAGAATGCACTTGGACGTATACGCTCTATCACTGAGCCGGAAACAATGGAGGCGGCGGTCCACGAAAACAGCAAGAAGGCGGCCCAGAATACACCATTGATGCGGGCCCAAAATGCGGTGTCATCGACAGTGAGTGCGTCCTGAGTCGCCAGGCCACCCATGTGGGCGCCCATCAATTCGCTCCAGGGTGTTGCGTGGGGAGCGGATACCAATGGACCAATAATCCATGGGCCATTCACAAAGGCAAAATAAATCCACCATCCAAAGAAGAAAAACGTGATCGTCACCAGCGGGATGAGCATCGTGTTTTTCATCAATGTGTGCATGTGGCTTTTGTAGCGTGAAGCACCTACTTCATACATACAGAATCCGACGTGGATCAGAAACATAAAGACCACGGTGACCCAGTAATAAAACTCGGTAAATATAACGACTAGCGATGAAAGTTCATTAGTCATGGTTCTAATTCCTCATTGCGGTGAAAGTATTAATGTTTTGTTGAAATCTCGAGTTTTCATCGATTTAAACAGGCGAAATGCCGGGATATATCTCTGTTGATTGTTTACTCGCTTGTTAGTGTATTTAAGAGTTTGGAAATAGCAGCCGAATTTGAGTGCTCTATAAATAGAACGCCAGGTCTGACTGGCTCTTTCTGTGAATGGTCTGTTTATTCATCTTTTTCGGGCAAATAAAAGGACCGGCTAATGGTGAAAATTAGAATTACGTAGCGGCAATTAATTTACGATATATTAACCAGCGCTGTTCGCAACGAAACTAATTCTACTTGCAAATAGGGCAATAACAAACACTGATTTACCTAATTCGGTATAGTTTTGGTTCAAAACACTGGGCGTTATCAAGGCTTCATTGGCGTCGTTGCAGAGCCAGCCACAGGCCGCCACCGATCAGGCAGGTTCCCGAGATTTTCTCAAGAACACTGATCTTTCCGCGAGTAAGCAATTGCCCCGCTTTGCCTGCGGCGATCGCGTAAGCACCGTCCAGAGCCGAAGCAACAGCCATAAAGGTCGCACCCAGAATTAGTATTTGTGGCACAGGATCCAATGTCGGATTGACGAACTGGGGGATAAACGCGCCAAAAAAGAACAATGCCTTGGGATTGGACCATATCACCAGAAATCCCTGCCAGAAGAATCCAGTCTTTTGCATACCGCTGCCAGGAGTCATGGCGATGTCCGCCAGTGCGCCGTTGGCGCGCCATAGTTTGATCCCGAGCCAGATCAGATAAGCAGCGCCAATCAGACGGATAATGTCAAACACGGCTGCCATTTGTTCCACAATGGAAGCGAAACCAAATGCCAGCACCAGCAGCATTAATCCGAGACCCACCTGGGTCCCCGCAACATTCATTATTCCCGCCATGGTGCCGTCGCGGAGGCTGTTGGCAATGATGACGGTAACCGTTGGACCGGGTACGATCACAACTGCCACTGACGCAGCGACGAATAAGAGATACGTTGCAAGATCTATCATGGCGATAACAACAGATTAAAAATACTCAGACGAAATATACAACGACTGCGACCTATGCGCTGATCAATATTCGGGTTCGGGAATCTAAGGTATACTGCGCCGCCCTGTTTTTTGCCGGTTTATAAATATCTATGTGGTTTAAGAATCTGGTTGTTTTCCAGTTTGAAGAAGACGCCGATATTGATCAAGCTTCTCTTGATCGAGGGCTGGAACAGCATCGCTTCAAGTCATGCGGTCCCCAGGAGTCAGAGACCATTGGCTGGACTTCCCCTATGGGCGATCTGTCATCACAGCTTTCTCACGCTGGCGCCGGGATGACTCTGCTGACCGCAAAGCGTGAGGAGAGAATATTGCCGGCCTCAGTGGTACGAGAAGCAGTCAATCAAAAAGTCCGGGAGATAGAGGTCAAAGAAGATCGAAAAGTAGGGCGTAAACAAAAGCTTGATATCCGCGATCAGTTCACTTTTGAGATGATGCCCCGGGCGTTTACCCGCGGGATCTTGATCCAGGGATTAATCATGCCAGCGCAAAGACTTCTAGTTGTGGACAGCGCTAGTCGCAACAGAGCAGAACAGTGGACGAGCCTGCTACGTCAAGCACTGGGTAGTCTGCCGATCAGGCCGTTATCGCTGCGCCGTTCTCCGACCAGCCAATTTACCGCTTGGCTCAGCAACAATGCCAAAGTTCCGGCTTCAGTCGAGTTAGGTGACGAATGCGTGCTGCAGTCTCCTGATGACCAGGGAGCCGTTATTCGCTGTCGTCGACAGGATCTGTCTGGATCCGAAATACGTGAACACCTGAAAGCCGGAAAGGTTGTCACGCAATTGGCTGTAGAGTGGAAACAGTCTTTCTCGTTTGTAGTAAACGAAGACGCTGATATTAAGAAACTGCGCTTTAGCGATACTTTAGTTGAGCAGGCGGAAGCAGATGGCGTCGAGGATGCGGCAGCCGAATTTGATGCCCGTTTTGCCTTGATGGGGCTCGAACTATCGAGATTTTTGCCAGGGCTTTGGGATGCGCTTGGCGGTTTAGCGTCAGACTGATTCCGCATAGCTCATGGAGTTGGCGGCCTCGGTTCGTGGATTTGGGCTTGGATTCAGCCTGATCGCCGCGATTGGGGCGCAGAATGCTTATGTCTTGACCAGGGGAATTCTGCACAATCACCATTGGACGGTCGCTCTGGTGTGCAGTATTTTGGATGCGTTGCTGATCTCCGCGGGTATCCTTGGAATGGGTAGTTTGATCCGGATATATCCAGGCCTTGTATCCGCTCTCACCGCATTTGGCGCTTTGTTTCTGTTTGCTTACGGCCTGTTCGCATTTCGACGGATGTTTCGATCCGAGGTGCTTGGTGCGGAGTCCAAACGAGTATCGAGGCTAGCCGCGGTGACCACGGTATTGGCTTTGAGCTTGTTAAATCCCCACGTATACCTGGACACGGTAATTTTGATTGGTAGTATCAGCGTACGGGAGCTGCCTTCGAACAGAATGACTTTCGGTATGGGAGCGGCGCTTGCGTCGTTTGTCTGGTTTTTTTGTTTGGCATTGGGCGGGCAGTGGCTGCAACGATGGTTTCAGACTCCTGCCGCGTGGCGAGTACTGGATGCAATTGTTGGTATCGTGATGTGGGCGCTGGCAGTTTCCTTGGTGCAAGAGCTGTTATGAATGTTTTTAAAATAATATTGAACCGTAGAGAAAAAATATGAGATTTGAGGGCACCCAACAATACGTAGCCACGGAAGACCTGCAGATGGCAGTCAACGCAGCGGTAATCTTACAGCGCCCGCTGCTTATCAAGGGCGAGCCGGGCACTGGAAAAACCATGCTTGCGGAGCAAGTCGCAACCGCACTGGGAAAGCCGCTGATACAGTGGCATATCAAGTCGACTACAAAGGCCCAACAAGGATTGTACGAGTATGATGCGGTATCACGTCTGCGTGATTCGCAGCTTGGAAATAATGTGGACGACATAGCTCGTTATATTGCCCGCGGAAAGTTATGGCAGGCGTTTGAGTCCGAGCAGCAGGTTGTATTACTGATCGATGAAATCGACAAAGCCGACATTGAATTCCCCAACGACTTGCTGCTTGAATTGGATCGTATGGAGTTTCATGTGTATGAAACCGGCGAAACCGTCACGGCCAGGTATCGTCCAGTGATTATTATTACCAGTAACAACGAAAAGGAATTACCGGATGCATTCCTCCGACGCTGTTTTTTTCATTTCATAAAATTTCCGGATACTGAAACCATGAAGCGAATCGTTAAAGTGCATTATCCGGATATTAAATCCTCTCTTGTGCAAGATGCGCTTGAAGTGTTTTTTGAAGTACGTGAAATTCCTGGATTGAAAAAAAGGCCTTCTACCAGTGAACTTATCGACTGGCTCAAGCTGTTGATGTCTGATGATATTCCCGATGAGGTGCTGAAGCAGCGCGATCAGCGCAAAGCAATTCCGCCGTTATACGGTGCTCTGCTCAAGAACGAACAGGACGTGCACCTGCTTGAACGGCTGGCCTTTATGCACCGGAGCCAGGGTTAAGCTGACCCTGGAATCAAGCAAGAGCGAATGCTGGTCAATCTTTTCTACTGCCTCAAGAAATTTGGCGTACCGGTTTCAATCCGGGAGCATCTGGATCTTATAGCGGCTCTGGACGCGGATCTCGCGTTTGCCGACCAGGAGCAGTTTTATTTCCTTGCCCGTGTCTCGCTGGTCAAGGATGAAAAGCACTTCGATAAATTCGATCGCGCGATGTTCGCATTCTGGTCAGGCCTCGATTCCATCGAAGGGCTGGTTGAGGCATTGATTCCAGATGACTGGTTGAGAAGTGAGTTTTTAAAACAATTGAGTGAAGAAGACAGGGCGAAAATCGAGGGGTTTGGTGGACTTGACAAACTGATCGAAAAATTCAAGCAACGTCTCGAAGAACAGCAGGGGCGACACGCGGGCGGCAACAAATGGATCGGAACCGGTGGTACCTCGCCATTCGGGCACAGTGGATATCATCCAACCGGAATACGTATAGGTGGACCAGGGGAGCACGGGCGAGCAGTCAAAGTTTGGGAAAAGCGTGAATATAAGAACCTTGATGACTCGGTGGAACTGGGTACGCGAAATCTGAAAATTGCGATGCGTCGTTTGCGCCGTTTTGCTCGAGAGGGCGCCGAGGACCAGCTGGATCTTGAGGATACCATCCAGTCTACCGCGAGAAATGCTGGCCTGCTTGATATCAAGATGGTGCCCGAGCGGCACAACGCGGTCAAAGTATTGATCTTTTTTGATGTGGGGGGATCAATGAATCGCCATGTGCAAACGTGTGAAGAGCTTTTTTCAGCGGCCCGCTCAGAGTTCAAACACCTCGAATATTATTATTTTCATAACTTCGTTTATGAATCAGTATGGAGGGATAATCGCCGGCGCTATAATGAAGGCGTGTCGACCCTCGATGTGCTGAATCGATATGGCCGCGACTACAAGGTGATATTTATCGGCGATGCATCGATGTCACCGTGGGAGATCGTCTACCCTGGCGGCAGCGTGGAACATAGTAATCCTGAACCAGGACAGGTGTGGATGGAGAGAATTCTTGAAGTCTATGACAAAGTCGCGTGGATTAATCCGGTTCCCAAGGAGCAATGGGATTACACCCAGTCAATAGAATTGGTGCGAGGTCTCGTGGCCGGGCACATGTATCCACTTACCGTTAGAGGACTCGAACAGTCGATGGCATTTCTCTCAAGGTGAATAAATGTCGGCCAGTGCCAAATCCAGAAAGACTCCAGGCCTCGCGGGCATATCGGTATATGGAAGCGGTAAGTATGTGTCCTTTATTCAGGTCAGAGCTTATACCCCGCAGTGAGTCAGTAAAAACTGCCTTCAATCCAGCACTGCCATCCATGGCGATGCCTCACCGGTTAACTCAAGTGCTGTTTGAAGAAGGCGGAAGTTCTCTCCCAGGACAGCGCTGCATCCTCAGCATCGTATCGGGCGCTGGTGGGATTAGCGAACGCATGGTCGGCTTCATACCAGTGGACCGTCATCGCATCGCCCTTGCCCGCTGACTTCATAGCCTGTTCAAACCCACCGACCATTTCCTGGTTGATCCAACCATCTTTTGTCGCAAAGTGCCCTAACACCGGACTAGCTAAATCTCCCAGCTCGCTCGCCTCTTTCTTGACGTTGCCATAATAAATCACTGTGGCATCGACCGGTGTGGCGAGCGAACTATTGAGCGACCAACCGCCTCCGAAGCACCAGCCGACGGTTCCAACTTTGCCATTGGTTGCGGAATGTTTGCGCAGGTAGTCAATCCAGCTTACTAGGATATCGTTAGCAACCGCGCCATCAACCGCCTGCATCAGGCTGCGCGCAGCGTCTGGTTCGGTCGCGACACTTCCGTCATACAGATCCACTGCAAGGGCCACATAGCCCTGACTGGCAAACTCGGCAGCGACAGACTTGATGTGTTCATTAAGCCCCCACCATTCATGAATCAGCAAAATCGCTGGGGCGTTGTCCGCAGAGGGAAGGGCCACAGCAGCGGAGACTTCCTTTCCGCCGGCAGTAGTAATGGAAATCATCTCGGTGCTGTTTGCCGCCGCTTGCGTAAGCTCTGGGATAGCCAGAACAGTGGCCAGCGGTAATGTTGCCAACCCTTTAAGGAACAACCGTCGGTCATCTGAAGAGATTTCAATTGGAGGCAAGTCCTGTTGGCTGCCGCATCCGGTTATTTCACACATTAGCTATCTGTCCTCTGTTAGGTTGACGAAATTGGCACTATTTAATCAAGCTGAAGATCAAATTTTCGTCAAGGCTAGACCAAGGTCGCACCAATATTTCTTGATTACGCGTTGCCTGATCCCGCTAAGCTTTTTATAATACATATCAATAATTTATGTAAATAATAATAGTATTTACAAAATTTATAGGTTTCCTTTAATAATCCTTACTCCAAGATCCCTTCATTATGAACGACCGCATTGCCGCAAACGGACTGAGTGTTGATAAAGACCTGCATAGCCTGGTCGTCGACGAGATATTACCTGGAACCGGCATCGATGCCGACCGTTTCTGGAGTCAGCTGCAGCAGATTGTCGCCGATCTAGGGCCAAACAACCGTGCACTACTCAATAAACGGGACGAGCATCAGTCGGCTATAGATAAGTGGCATCTGCAGCACAAAGGCAATAAGGATTTTTCCGCATATAAAAAATTTCTCAAAGACTCGGGTTATCTGTTGCCAGAAGGTGAGCCATTTGAAGTCACCACCGATAATGTGGATGAGGAAGTCAGAACCATTGCCGGACCTCAGCTGGTAGTGCCGGTAGACAATGCGCGTTACGCACTTAATGCGGCGAACGCGCGCTGGAACAGTTTGTATGATGCGCTATACGGTACAGATGTCATTCTCGAGGTGGATGGCTGCAAACAAACAGCAAAATATAATCCTGTACGTGGTGCAAAAGTCATCGAATACGCACGCAACTTCCTTGACGCAGCGGTTCCCCTGGCGACAGGCAGTCACAGCTATGTGGTCAAGTATAAAGTCAGGTCCGGTAAGTTGATCGTGGTGATGGGAGATGGCACAGAGACAGGACTTGGGCAACGTGAATGCTTTGCCGGATACAAGGGTGAAGGGGATTCCCCGGACGCCATATTGCTCAAACATAATAACCTTCACATTGAGATCTTGATCGGGGAGGGGTTTTATATCGGTCAGGGTGACTTAGCGAATGTTTATGATGTGCAACTAGAAGCTGCCATCACCACGATTATGGATTGCGAAGATTCTGTGGCAGCAGTTGACGCGGAAGATAAGGTTAGGGTGTATCGAAACTGGAATGGCCTGATGCAAGGCACGCTTAAGGCGCAAATTAAAAAGGGTGAAAAGACCGTTGAAAGAGTACTCGATCAGGATCGTGAGTATACGGCGCCAGACGGTTCATCCATGAAATTACACGGTCGAAGCCTCATGTTTGTGCGTAATGTGGGAACACATATGTATACAGACGCGGTGACTCTGAATGGTGAGGAAATTCCAGAGACATTTTTAGATGCCATGGTTACCGTTGCTGCTGCGAAACATGATTTGTCAGGTCAGAATGAATTCAGGAACAGCCGATCCGGCAGCGTTTATATCGTCAAGCCAAAGATGCACGGACCTGAAGAAGTAGCAGCGGCGGTAGAGCTATTTGAGCGGGTAGAAGACGCCCTTGGTCTCGATCGCAATACCGTGAAAATAGGTATTATGGATGAGGAGCGGCGCACCACTGTCAACCTCAAGCAATGTATTCGAGTCGCGAGCGAGCGGGTTATTTTTATCAATACCGGCTTCCTCGACCGCACCGGAGATGAAATTCATACTTGCATGGAAGCGGGACCCGTGTTGCCGAAGAACGATATGAAGACCGCACCCTGGCTGCTCGCGTACGAAGACTGGAATGTGGATGTAGGACTGAGAGCAGGACTAGCGGGACACGCACAGATAGGAAAAGGCATGTGGGCGGCACCGGACAATATGGCGGCCATGATGGAACAGAAGGTCGGTCATCCCCGGGCAGGTGCCAACACTGCATGGGTACCCTCTCCCATAGCAGCTACCTTGCATGCGATCCACTATCATTACGTAAACGTTGCCGCGCGCCAGTCAGAACTTAGAAGCTGTCTCGAAGCGGATATCGATGAGATACTGACAATTCCGCTGCTCGGCGATCGAAAAGTGTCGGACGGTGAATTGATCAAGGAGCTGGAAAACAATGCGCAAGGAATTCTGGGCTATGTAGTGAGATGGATCGACCACGGCGTGGGTTGTTCTAAAGTACCGGATATCACCGATACTGAACTTATGGAGGATCGTGCAACCTTACGCATATCAAGTCAGCATATCGCGAATTGGGTGCACCATGGGTTAACCAACCGTGAGGAAGTCGAAACCGTGTTTCGAAAAATGGCAGCGGTGGTGGATCGTCAGAACTCAGGAGATCCAGCCTATATCAATATGTCACCAGGATTTGATGGTCCCGCCTATCATGCTGCGCTTGATCTGGTCTTCAAGGGCTGTGAGGTGGCTAACGGCTATACCGAACCAGTATTACACGCGCGTCGGCGTGAGGCAAAGCAGCTCAGGCCTTAAGGTCTGGGCTAAGCACCTGTAATCGTCAGAAGTAGAACTCCAGCGACAGCAGCAAATAATCGCTATCGCGCAAATAAAATATTGCGTTGCCCGGGTCAACGTTCGAAAACAGATTTGCTTCAAGACTGATACGGGCGTCGGTGAATATTCTACGATTTGCTTCAACTCTAAAGCTCGTGCTTTGATCATCCTGGTCTACAAATACCCCGGCCAGTATTTCTGAACTTTCGGCGTCTGTGAAACCGAAACGCAACCCTGCGAACAGGTCATTCTGGAACACGACCGTAGCTCTATCGTCGCGGCTATCGTAGTGATATTCCGCCAGCAGGCCGAGGTCAAACATTCCATCCGCTAAGCCATATATGCTGTATTCGAATCCTCCCACTGCAGCACTGAAGTCCTCCCCTGACGCGTCGTTTTCAAAATCGCGACGAATGGCTTCCAGCTTCCACAGCCATGCTTCGCTGGTGATCTGCAAGTCGAGTCCCAGCTGATCAATCTGAGCATAGAATGGAATCAGGCGGCCATCCCCGCCTGGCACAAAATCCGGTTGACGTGAGGTGCCGCTGAACCAGGAAAATCCGTAATCTATAATGCCGCGGTAGCCGCTGAAGCGCGCCGCAAAATCGATATGATCCTGCTCGTCGGGTGAATCGTACAATGGCGAATCATTGTCGATCGGAAATGGCAACGAAAGAGGATTATCCTGAGACAGAAATTGTCGTTCTCGAAAGCCAGGCAGGACAAACAGGGTCAAGGCGCTTTGATCAAATGATCGACTGATCCGGATCATCTGTTGTCCCAGTTTGTCTTCGCCGTCAAAACCTTCCAGCTGGTCGGTCTGGTTGATGATATCTACCAGATGATTGGATTCCGTGACGCCCCAGAACACCTTACTGAAACCCGCAAGCGTTTCCCAGCTATCAGAAACATGCAAAACGTTAAGTTCGCGCACATCTGTGTGGCGTCGTTGCGAATCGCGACTGCTCCAACGCCCAAACGGGGTAAAGGTGGCGATCGTGTTACCTTGATTGAAGGTCTGGCGCCACTCGGGCTCGAAGCTTACGGCTGCGTCATCGTTAAATCTAGCCGGATCATCCGAGTCGATTGGGTATACACGTGCTTCTAGTTCCAGGATGTAGCTATCTTCAAATCCGAACAGGAGAAAAGGGTATCCTGACAGCAGCAGGAACATGATCGGCAGCCCCGACCATAGTGACATTCTCATGTGGGGTTGCTCAGTCAGCGCAGACGTTTTAAGGCATTCTGATTAAAGCTGTTTTCATCAAGATCGGACTCAAAATCGTATTTCTGCCATAATAACGTTGTGCTTTTGCCAGTCTGATGATTGGTCATTTCAAATTGGTCTGCACGCCAAAAGCCTCCTGAGTATTCGTTATATCCAGACAGCTCGAGGGTCTTTAACAGGGCGTCCTTTCGGTCGTAGTACTCGACTTTTATATTCCGATATTCCGCTTTGTCGATCCATGCGATCTGCTTGGTGTACCCTGAGTTTTCGTATTGCGGAATACGTTCAATCACGAAACACTCGAATTCACCACAGGCTTCTTCCCTGAGAAATTTATATTTATACTTTTCAACTTCCTGAGAACTCAAATCCTCAAACGCAAATTCGCTGCCCATAAACGGCCCCGATTTGTTTTTGGAAGATATACGCTTGACCCGCTTGATAGAGGGCAGATAAAGCCACTGATCATCCGGCTCTAGACCGTGGGAGAAGGTCAACATCGCAGTACCTTCGACGTCTTTAGGCTCATGAAACAGAGACAGCGTCTTGTCGCCATCTCCGTTAACTTCGAGCTGGCGGTTAGTAATTTTGCGGCGACTTTCTTTGCCGGCGCGATTGCGTAGGATCATTTCCATCTCCGAAGTCTGGTGCTTCCATCCGCTGTCGCGCTGATCCGCGGCTAAGGAAATCTCAAGCCCTCTTTCTTCCGGCGTTTGCGCAATCAGAAAGTCAACTGGTGTGGCGGCAATCAAAACCGTGATAAAAACCGTTTTAAAAGTTTGCATGATTTCTGTCCTGTAAAGAATTACGCGGGTTGTGCGATTGCACTTTCTTCTGCGGTATCCGCAGGTTTACCCATGAGCCAGCTGTCAAATCGAATTAACAGTGCAGGCAACAATAGAAAGTCGACAAAAATTGCCAACATGATTACAAAAGCAACCAGAAAACCCATCTCGGCGTTCAGGGTAAAAGAAGAAGTCGATATCACCAGAAAACCGGCGGTCAAGGCGACCGACGTGGTCCACAAAGCAACGCCCACCGTTGAAAATGCATAACGCACCGCCTCGATCGCCTCCAGTCCCTGGTCACGTCGCGCGCGAAGATACTTGCTCATAAAATGGATAGTGTCATCCACCACGATACCCAGGGTCATTGCCGCTACTACCGACAAACCAAGACCAATTTCGCCATCGACCAGCCCCCACATGCCAAAAGCCATTGCGGCGGGCGCGACGTTTGGAATCAGGGTCAATAATCCAAAACGGAGTGAACCCAGAGCGAAGATCAATAGTAGTGAAATAGCCACAAGAGCAAATGCAGTCCCGCCAAGCATACTGATAATGTTGCGCATGCCGATATGGGAGAACATTATGGTCGGGCTGGCGCCAGTGGTGTAGAGGTCTGGCGTGTTCTGTTTCATCCAGTCGTAGGATCGCTGTTCAAACGCCAGGGTGTTGGTGGTAGATAGGGTTTCGAGTGTTGCGCTGATCCGAGTTCTTTGTTTATCGATATCAATCTGGTTATTAAGATCAAGGCCGTATGGCAGAGACATTTCATATAGCAGAAGATATTGTGCGGCCATTTCTCTTTGATCCGGGAGTTTGTACCAGCTCTGATCATCGCCATGCATGCTTTTGTTAACACGTTTGAATACATCGGTCAGCGTATTAACGTGGATGACCTCCGGTTGCTCTCGCAGCCATTCGGTAAACTCATGTACTTGGGCAAGATAGTCCGGATTTGAAATGCCGCCTGATTCTCCAGCATCCAGAGAGTAGTCGATGAAGTACATACCGGTAAGATTATCGACTACATAGTCGGTATCGGTACGAAATTCGATTCTCTCGTCGAAGTAATTGACGAACACATCGTTCAATTCATTGCGTGGAATCATCACAACCAGTGCCACGATGGTCACGCTCATCACTGGCATCAACATACGTCGTTTGCGAATGACCCAGTCTGCGAATTTGTCGATCACTTCGGTACCATAGGCGCGGCGTTTTTTACTGCTGACCGGAAGCAGGGTGACCAACGCCGGCAGCAGTGTCATTGAAAATATCCAGGCAAACATTACCCCCATTGCGGAGATATTACCGAGGTCGTGGAACGGTGGTGCGTCACTGAAATTCAGCGACATAAATCCGATGGCGGTGGTTGCCGAAGTCAGAAAAACCGGGCTGAAGTTGATCCGCAGACTTTCCGCCATGGCTTCCTGCTTGCCCATCCCGCCACGGTATTTTTGCAGCCAGTTGGATAATATGTGTACACAGTCGGCGACTGCCAGGGTCAGGATGATGGTTGGTGCTGACATCGCAGGCGGCGTCAGTCGGATTCCCGCCCATCCGGCCATGCCCATTGCGGCGAGAATTGAAAGAATGATCGTAATAAAAGTTCCTACTGTGCCGGTGAGCCCTCTAAGCTGGAGGAATACCAGTAGTAAAATGATCCCGAGCGCGGCCGGTATCAGGTGCGTCATGTCATACAGGGAGGCTTCAGGAAACGCCTGGTTCATCATGATGATGCCGGTCAGGTAGACATCAAGATTAGGATACGTCTGCTCGACGTAATCGCGCATGTTGCGAACGTGCTGGGCGACTTCCGGGCTTTCCGTCGCCTCGTTCTCACCGGGCAGCTCAACGGTGATATTTACCGCGGCTACCCGCGCATCTTCAGATATCAGGCGATGAACCAGAAATGGTTCATTGATCGCAATGTCTTGAATCCTGGCGAGATCGGTGTTGGTGAGAGATGTTGCGTCTTCGTAAAGATCCGCGACAATCAGGTCGTCACCTTCGGCTTCGGTATGCTGGTAATTACGCAATGAATCGACCCGAATGGAATAGGGCGTCTCCCAGGCGCGATCGGTGATGTCGGAGATTGCAGCAAGTGTGTCTTGGGTAAAAACCTTTTTGTCCTTAGGCGCAATGACAAATAAAACATTATCATTTTTAGTGTAAGTGTCCTGCAGATTTTCAAAGGCCAGCAAATGTGGATCATCTCCAGAGAAAAAGACTCGATAGTCGTTGGTAAAGCTGAGAAACTGCCCGCCAGACGCTGCGGCCATGGCAAGTCCCAGAGACAGGATGATTGTGAGGACGCGATGCTGTGTGACCCACTTGCCCCACTTGATAGCAAATTGTTCCATTATTTTTACCCTGTTGATTATTAGGTTTATTGGTTAGAGCGTGCTCAGATTGACGGCCTGAGCTGCTCAAGGTAGTGAATGAGACCAGCGCCACATTGCATCAGCATTTCAAGGCTGCGGGAATTTTTTGCCATGGCCATGCAACCCTGCATGGTGGCGTTGATCATCATGGCAATAGATTCTGCAGCAACATCACGGGTGACATTGCCGGCCTCTTGGCCCCGTTTCAAAGCATCGACCAGGGCGGTATGTTTTTTCTTATACAAATGATCCAGCCGTTTTTGAAATTCCGTATCGATTGGTGCCATCTCCTGTGAGAAATGATCCAGCGGACAGCCCAAAGCAATGTCCTCTTCGCTCATCTGTGCGCCGGTTTCATTAAGATGTTTGACCAACACTGCAATGGGATCATCTGTATCCCGCATTACTTCTATAAAAGTATTTTCAATATATTGCGTGAAAATCTCGTCGAGCAGCGCATAGCCAATTTCATCCTTGCTTGAGAAATAGTGATACAACGCGCCTTTGGTGACGCCTGCGCTATTGATGATGTTCTGAATACTGGCGGCCTGAAACCCGTTCAGATGTACTTCGCAGAACGCGGCATACAGTATTTTATCCCGGGTATTTTCAGGTGGTTCCTGGTGCCAGCTCTGCCACCAGGCGCTCTGTTTTGGATATTCGGCGAGTTGTTCCATAGGCCCGAGTCTACAAACCGACCGTTCGGTATGTCAAGTAATTTATGCAATAACAATTGGGTCCGCTATTGCTGTTCAAGCAGTCCATTGACCTTCGCTGTCTTTATCCCTGTCTTGGGCGTACTGAAGCAAGCACGCGGCACCCGGTCCAGTATCTCATCGCCGAACCCAAGTCGATATGTATCCCTAAGTCAATTCTAAGAGATCCAGAATCAAATGTGCGATACCTGTTACAGGTCAATCAAGATATTATTAATGGTTGCAACAAGTTTTCTTCTGTCGTTCCTGAAAATCGTGTATCGAGTTCGCTAATCTTAATGAGATGCGATTCTTTCGTTTCCAGTTTTTATAAACACAGAGATTTATCCACTCGCTAATGCTGTTAGCTTTAACCGTGCGGTATTCTCTAGTTTGCCATTCCAAATCGAACAAATTCCAACCGCTACACACCTCGATAAGTCTCTGTTAAACACACAGACATGTGCTTTATACTTCCTTCACTTGACACGGATCGCATCATTAACTTACAGAGACTACTATGAACCACGAAAAAATTTGCGATGAGTTGACCGACTATGTTGCTCAAATCAGTAACGCAGATATTCAAAAAGACACACCGTTACTTGGTCAGGGGATAGTTGATTCTTTTAATGTACTTCAGATTGTTGCTTTTATAGAAGAACACTTTCGTGTTGTGGTCGATCCCGAAGAACTCCCTATTGAGGGATTTCACAGTGTAGAGACCTTGGCGAATTGGATTCGAGGCCTGGAAAAAGAGGAGGTTTTTTCTTAAGACTTTGATTTTAATTGAAATAAGCAGAGCAACTAAGTCGAGACATTAGAATGCCAAAAGGTCGAGTAAGTGCAAGAGAAATGCTCGAAGCTTGCGAATATTTTGAATCATCACAATGGCGACCTCGAGCTGATTTGCTTGACGAGCAATGGTTGAAATTAAAGTCTTTGCTTGCATGGTCATACGAACATATACCTTTCCACGCGTCGCGATTTCGAGTGGCGGGTGTTATTCCACAAAAAAATTCGAGTTTAGAGGATTTCTATCGTCTACCCCTGATGAAACGTCAGGATCTGGTCGATGCTGAACATAACGGATTAAGAGTTCACTCTTTTCCCGCTACTTCTTCCCACACAACGGGAACTTCAGGGCCAAGTGTGACCGTTTGGCGTGATCAATCCTATGACGCGAAATTGACATTTCCACTCTGGAGACGGTGGCTTAAAGCCGCAGGTCTACAGTCACACGATCGGTATTTACGACTGGTAACCGTTCCAGTCGGGGCCGCCAGGACACTAGGGCGCGCCCTGGATATTTCTATGATGACATCTGTCTCCACCCTCATTGAAGAAATTGAATCCGCTAAACCAAATGCGATCATTATGACACCTGCGACACTGGAGTATCTCAGTTTAGAGTTGATGGAGCGCGGCCGGAAGGCACCGGAGAGTTTAAAGAATATATTTACTAATGGGGACAATTTAACACTGTCTGGGCGTAGACTTTGTAAACGAGCGTTTGGCTGCGTTCCTATTGATCACTATGCGGCCAGGGAATGTAGTTCTGGGATTGCGTGGCAGTGTAGTGAGGTACAGGGCTACCATGTGAACGTTGAAAACGTAGTGGTTGAAATTCTTGATTCTCAGGGTGGACCTGTGGCTCCCGGAGAAGTCGGCCGTGTTGTGATTACCGATTTATCTTCAACACCCGTTCCGCTTATTCGTTACGACATCGGTGATCTCGCATCATGGCAAGAAGAGCCTTGCAATTGTGGTCGTTCGCTTCCTTGCCTTGCTTCGATAGATGGGAGAATTGTTGAACGCATGAAACTCAAAAGCGGAGAATGGTTGACATGTCATGTTTTAAATATGGCCTTTGGCCAGGTCCCCTTTCCCCTTCAGTATCAAGTGCGGGAGGATCAGCCTTATCATGTCACCATTGATGTAGTCCTTCCCCCAAACGTTGAATCGTCAGATGTGCTGCAGTTGCTAAAATTAGAGCTGCAGAAAACCGTCTTGTCCACGATTGAATGGAAGCTAAATACCGTCGATAGGATTCCTGGCGAAATCTTTGGAAAGAGGCGGCTGTTTCTTCCTCATGAAAGCGCTCAAAATCAAGAAGCTGAATAAGACGCTCAGGTGGAATATTCAGTAATCACCCAAATTCTGAAACATGCGACGTTAGCTCCAGAGGCAAAAGCTCTTACGATCGTTGAGCAATCCGGGCGTGAGACTACGCTGAACTACCAGGGATTATTAAACGAGTCACGGGGCTGGGCTGACTCCCTTGTTCGGCTAGGCGCTGAAAAGGGAGACTTAGTCTTTCTTCTTATGGATAATTTAGTACAACTTGTTCCCCTATTTCTTGGAACAACAATGCTTGGAGCACTTCCAGCTATCCTTCCTTTGTCTGTAACGGGTAACAGCCAAGCCGCTCACCAAGCTTTACGAGATCGATTCAAGTTAAACAACGCCCGGTTTTTAGTTACTACACCCAAGCTAAAGGAATCGCTGGCCCCCTTTTTCAGGGCAATCAGCAGTAAGATTGTGACCGCAGAGGAAATCGTTCCTCAAAATGCACTTCACTTAGATATTGAAAGCTTTATTGCAGAATGTGATATTGCGGAAACTGCCTTTGTCCAGTATTCAAGTGGTACAACGGGTGTGCCAAAAGGGCTGATGGTGACTCAGTATGCTTTGTATCAGCAGGTCAATCGCTACGCGAAAGCAATCGATTTGCAGCCAGAAGATGTTTCTGTTTCATGGTCACCGCTGTATCATGACCAGGGACTTGTCAGCAATCTTCTGATGCCTTTGAGTCAAGGAATTCACTCGGTCTTGATGAGTCCAAGAACTTGGTTGAGAAAGCCAGTTACCTTTTTTCAAGCGATAGATCGTCATCAAGGATCCATTAGTCGTTGGCCAAACTTTGGCTTTCTCTATATGGCAAGTCGAGTCACTGATGAGCAAATGGATGGCCTGTCTCTAAAGACTCTTCGTCTAATCGCTAACTCAGGCGAACCAATTACTCCAGATGCTTGGCTGACGTTCAGAAAGCGCTTTGAATCCTTCGGACTAACAGATAACGTAATGAATGGAAGTTTTGGAATGGCTGAAAACTGTCTTTGTGTCGCGATAAGTCCGCAAAAAACTCCCCTACGAGAAGAAACGCTATCGATGCGTGCCATCAATAAGGACGGAATCGCGCAGCTACAACAGAAGGACAGTGCTGGATCTCAGACTTTTGTTTCCTGTGGGAAAGCTCTTGAAGGCACGACAATATGTATTTTTGATGAAAACGGGCAGGTTCGCCCGGATCGCCTTATAGGAGAAATTGGAATAAAAGGTGATTGCCTGATTACTCGATCCTACCCCGACCAGAATTTGCCGCAAAGCGACTTTTATAATGGATTTTATCGTACTGGAGATATGGGATACCTTGCTGATGGCTGGTTAACGGTCACTGGACGAAAGAAAGATATCATAATTATTGGTGGTAACAATATTAATCCTGAGCAGGTAGAGCGCAGTGCAGCTGCTATCCCAGGAATTAGAGCTGGCCGATTGGTCGCATTGGGCTTACCGGATGAACAACTTGGAACCGAAAAGCTCATAGTAGTTTGCGAACTTAACGACAACAATAACGACATAAAAATACGAGTGCAGAGGGAGTTGCAAGAGAAGGTTCAGAAGGAAATATCAGTGTGGGTCAAACAAGTCTTGTTTCGGGAAAAAGGCTGGATTGAGAAGACCACCAGTGGAAAACTCTCTCGCAATCGCTCTCGAAACAAACTACTTGGCGAAATCTCAGAAGCATCAAATGCAGTTTGTGACTCTAATTCACCTTAAAGTTTGCCTCGAGATGTTAGTAGTCTATACGCACCTAAACTAATAAAATATGCTAGCGCAATCTATAGAAATTGAATCTATTAATAGAAGCCTCTAAGAATCCACAAGACTTTACCAGATACGAGCGGGATGGTTGGATGGTTGTTAGCGAGGGGTATGAGCAGCATTACGCTCCCCTCACCAGTCAAACGGTATCTGCCACTTTAGACGCCGCTGGAGTTAGAAAACACATAAATGTCTTAGATGTCTGTACAGGACCTGGCATGCTAGCAGCTGCAGTAGTTAAACGGGAAGCCAGTGTACTTGGCCTCGACTTTTGCAAACAAATGATTGGGATTGCGATGCGAAATGTTCCCAAGGCTTCTTTTCTGGTAGGTGATGCGCAGTCATTACCCTTTGATGATGGTAGCTTCGATGCAGTAGTGTGCGGTTACGGTGTTATTCATGTTGCAGAGCCGCAAAAGGCATTATCGGAGATGCGACGGGTGCTCAAG
The DNA here is from genome assembly GCA_947259885.1 of uncultured Gammaproteobacteria bacterium. Lineage (GTDB taxonomy): Bacteria > Pseudomonadota > Gammaproteobacteria > Arenicellales > Poriferihabitantaceae > VYFG01. The sequence continues at coordinate 47,338 of CAMYNW010000013.1, read as the reverse complement.
ACCGGGGGTCGGGTCAGCATTAGTGTTTGGGAGCGGCCAACGCCAATGAATGGTGTTGGTCTTCTATTTGCATCGATAAAAAAACATGGGGATCTCGCTGTACCTTTACCAGATGGACCAGATTCTTTTCAATTTAGCCAAAAGAAGAAAATGGTAGGAGCACTAGAAGAAACGGGATTCAAGGAGGTAACGGCTAAGATAATCAAACAGGAATGGGAGCTAAATGATGCGCGAGACCTGGAAGCTGCAATAATGAAAGGGGGGGTCCGCGCTAGAGGTTTGTTGGAGGCCCAAAATCGATCTGCTCGAATTGCCATTGCTAATGCCATCGAATTAGGATTGAAGCAATACTTTATGTCCGATGGTGTGTACCGAGTCCCAATGCCGGCAATTATAGGGGCAGGAACTAAATGACCACTCGGTAATCGATCAAGAATTATGTGTTCTCCATATTAATTTTGTGGATAAGAAAAAATTCATCAACACTGCTTCGGCGGAATATGCTTGCCGCTCCTAATACAAAATCAGGGATTTAGTCATCCAAATCAGTTAAAATTATTGTTTGTTATACATGGCTGCATACAGACTTGTTACAGGCGGTCGAGCAAGAATCATGGTTGCAGCTATTATTTCTTATTGAGGGGTTGATGGCTGGGAGTCTGTCGGCGTTTGCTTTTTTAAGACCGCGATGTGTTAATCGAACGCAAAACACGTAATTGTGTTTGGTGTCCTGATCGCGCTCACGTGTATTCCTGAAATGGTTCACATGTATACTAACTGATATACATTGCTCTGAACTAGAGATTTACATGCGATATAACTAAATCTCTTAATCAATGCCTTCAAAATCTATCACAAATTTATACCCTTTATCTTGTGCGCAGGAGGGTTTCTGGATACTAGACCAGCTCAATCCCCGTAATCCCGCCTTCAATACGTCCGCCGCCTTCAAGCTAAAAGGTCGACTCCACCGGGATGCCGTTGAACAGAGTTTGGATTTTTTATTAGCCCGACATGAGTCACTGAGAACTACTTTTCCGGTGTCGAATGGTGTTCCTTATCAATATGTTAATAAGCATGCTGAACTTGGGATCGAATACATAGATCTGCAAAACACACCCGATAAGGCCCTGGATGCGACTGTTGAAGAGGCCGTAACTAATAGAATCCGACAACCTTTCCGGTTAGATCAAGAATTATTAATTCGCATCTGGGTTATACAAGTCCACCCTGGCGAGTCAATTCTTGTCATTACCCAGCACAACATTATTTCAGATTGCACGTCTTTGGAACTCCTGCTGGAAGAATTGGGAATTTGTTACTCTGCCTTTGTCACAAACCAGATACCAGTGCTCTCCGAACTTACTCTAACTTATCCTGATTACAGCATTCAGCAGCGACAAAAACTTGATGGAAGAGGTTACCTGAGGAAGTTGGCTTATTGGAAATCGCATTTACAAGACTGTCCAGCTTTGGATCTGCCCATGGACGGACCACGTCCTAGAATACAGACTTTCAAGGGGTCAAGTCTCAAAGAAACGTATCCTCAGGAAAAGACCGGTCAGCTTCAAAATGCGGCGACCCAGAATGAGGTAACCCTTTTCATGATGCTGCTCGCTGCATTCAAAGTTTTGTTGAGCAAATTAACTGGACAGAAAGACATTGTGGTTGGCACGCCTGTCTCCGGGCGGAACCAAACTGAAACCGAAAGAATGCAGGGCTTATTCTTAAACACTTTAGTATTGCGCACTAAGTTCCCTGAAGATGGCTCATTCAAAGCATTGTTAACAAAGATCAAAGAAGTAGCACTAAGAGCCTATGCCGCCAATATCCCCTTCGAAAAAATAATTGAAGAAATCCAGCCGGAAAGAGATCCAAGTCGCCTGCCGTTCTTCCAAGTGCTCATCAACATGTTCTCAGAATCTGGGCAAGGCCTGAAAATGAAAGAACTGCATGTCGAGAAGCAGTCACTTGCCGTAGACTATACGAGACTCGACATCGCTCTATATATAACTCACACTTCAGACGGGCTGGGTTTCACGTGGACATATAACCGTGACATCTTTCACAGAGCCAGAATTGAGGAGATGGCTAGTCAATATCTTCATCTACTTGATCAAATCATTGAAAGCCCTGAGGAACAGATCGATAACTTAATTCTAATCACTCAGAAAACGCATGAATCCCTGGAGAATGTTCCCCTCTCATCAAATAGAACAGCGGATCGAGCCGCTCTATCCGAACCCGAACAGACTTTCCTGAAGACTGAAGAATCCAGCTATCCTAAAACCACAACCGAAAAAAAACTCGTCGGTATACTGGCTGACGTATTCCACATCAACGCGGCAAATATGCTTAATACCTTTTTTGAAATGGGTGGACATTCCTTATTGGCAGTACAATTACTTAATCGTGTCCGAGATACCTTTCGAGTCGAACTGCCTCTGCATTTTTTTTTCGAAAATCCGACGATACGGGAAATGGCAACCATGATTGAAGAACTGCAGCAAAATCAATACACTAAAAGTTAATTTGGTGACCTGATCATTGGGCGTATTCAAATTTACAGTGGCATTAGCAATGATTTTTCATAGAAAAATACGCAACAAAACTCAAATTGTTCCAAAGCATTTTCAGCGTCCCAAGAGTTATGATGCCAATCGTGGTATCTGTCTATCGTATTGCTGAAAATAACACCTTTGCATCAGCGATTTGGTGTCGAAGTATTTGACATAAAACTTTCGAACATCACGGCTGATTCTGGGTACTCGGAAATCCGCGATCTGTTCGAGCGATATTCACTATTGCTATTTCGCGAACAGAAACTGGATGATGGAGAGCATATTGCCCTAGGTAAGTTATTTGGTCCGATTGAAGACCGCTCACGCGTAACTAACAATTTTGATCCGGTTGTCACCACCGTTAGTAACGTAGCAGAAGATGGACAGGTCATCGAAGAAAATGATCTGAAAGTCTCGTATTTAAAGGCCAATCAACTATGGCATACGGACAGTACATTCTTATCTACTCCTGCGCTTGCCAATATTTTAACCGCAAAGGTGGTGCCATCGACCGGTGGTGAAACCGAGTTCGTTTCAACTCGCGTTGCGTGGAAAGATTTGCCTTCGAAATTAAAAGTTCGTATACGTGATAAGGTTTTCTGTCACCGTTACTTGCACTCACGCCAACAAATTTCAAAAAGCCTTGCGATAGTATCGTTGTTTATGAAACATAATGATCAATTCTGGCGTGCGTTATGGCCGAATCCCTGTAATGGTGAGGAAGCGCTATACATCGCCTCGCACATTTATGCAGTTCAAGATATGAATGTCAACGATGGAAGTGCGCTTGTTGATAGGCTAATTGAGTTTTCAACACAAAGCCAATATATCCACACCCACAAATGGCGGGTTGGAGATGTGTTGATTTGGGATGAACGTGCGACGATGCATCGTGGTCGACCGTGGTCGTACGATGAAGCCCGTATTCTCTCTAGCATTTGTGTTACCGCACGTGATGTTGATGGGCTGGATTTAGTGCGATCTCTTTAAAGTTTTAATGACTTCGTATATCTGAAGGAGTTGGTTTCTACAATGCATGTTCGTGTATCTTTAGTGGAGTTTGAGAGCGTTTGGGGTCAGGGCATTAATGTTAGTTTATCTTTACCCTAAAAGCTGAATATTAATGTTCTGACTCCAATAATGCTAATGCCCAAATTTCAGTAAACGCCGAACATTAATCCTCTGACCCCAATAATGTACGAACAGCAATATATTGGTTTCAATTTCTGAAGATTTACCATGATCTACTGGTCTCAGAAACAGCTTCTGGTCGCGGTGACGGCTGGCTTGTTTGGCGCTTTCATGCTCCAGATTTCAGTCGCACCTGCGGTTGCTTCTAACGGGAAATACGCCACTGGCAAATCACCTTATAGATGCACACCATCAAATCGACCGCGATTAAAATTGCTATTTCTGTCGAATCGACCTGGTGGCGCCTTGGATGGCAACTACGATCTTTATCGTGCGAATCTCGATGGTTCGGAGGTGGTTCGAATCACCGACTTCCCAGATTACTCAGTTCGGTGGTTCGATAGGGACATAAATAGCGGCCGACTTGTTGTGGCTGCCTCGAGCGATGGTGACTTATCTGTGGGTCCCTCTGGACATCACGGAGGTGCCAAGAATGGCGAACAGGCGATTGCCATTTTGGCCGCGGACTCCACCATGCGTTTTTTGGTTGATATTCGACATCGGGATTCAAACCCAGAGAAGTTTGTGGGTGTTTGGCACCCGACGTTTTCCCCAGACGGCCAACGGATCGTTTACGCGGGTACCAAACACGGTCAATCCGCGAATATTTGGATACAGAATACAGATGGAAGTGGTCTACGGCGCCTAATAGACGATCCACATCGTACTCACCAGGATCCACGATTCACAGCAGATGGACGAATTGTCTTCGTTCGCCACGATAAGAAAGGACTCGGTCAACTGACCGATCCAAATGGTCTAAATATCTGGATCATGGATCCGGATGAACCAAGTTCGGCACGGCCGGTCGTGAACGAAGATTTGATTGCGGGATCATCGCGAGTCGAGACGGATCCAGCCATGAGTCCCGACTGCGCCTGGATCATATCGATTCGCGCGGCAGAGCGAATTGGACTGCGCACTATTTTTCGACCCGCCAGTGACAACGTGATATTTCCAGTAATCGGAATAGGGCAGGAGCCTATTCGAGTTTTACAGAAAGGCGTGAATCCGCTTCGCGTTCATGGCGTTCCATCCTGGATCGATTCGGAGACGCTTTTGTCCTACCGATGGGAAGCGGGTAAAAAAGGCTGGCGAGTTATCCGCTACCGAGTCGACGCAAAAGATGGCGATGTGGAGATACTAGACCTCGGTGCGCCAGTCGGGGCTGAAGACTTGCTACCTCTGGCCTACTGATTTGCGAAAAGAGAGTTTGGGGCCCAACTCTTTTCGATAATTATTCCAGAGCACTAATATTAATTTATCTTTACCCTAAAAGCTGAACACCAATGCTCTGAACACCAATGCTCTGATCCCTATAGTCTGGACTTCCTTCAGTCTGTCGGCAGCGCCTTCTTATGCGGTCAATTTATCATTTGACTCTGTACCCCGAATGACATGCCACACAGGCAGAAGTGATATGTGAGAGTGCTTTGTATGTTGGCAATGCCTCGCCCTCTTGCGCTTTCAACGCGAAACGACTTGCTGCTCTATGCATTGCGGTTCCAGCCTGGCGCATTCCTTCGGGCATGAATTTTGCCATGTGACTGGCTCCATGGGACTCTAGAGAACTCATGCCCAGTCTATATTCAGCTATCTCTGCTGCTTTATCCAGTTCATCGGCACCTAGATAAACAAGAATTTCGTTTATAGCAGTTAAGTGATCACGCATATTGGATAACATATGTTGTTGCATCATTTCGGGTAATTCTACGAGTATCCTCGTGTCATTTGCCGCTACTGAATTGCCGGACAGGCTTGAAATTAATACAGCTAAAACAAAATTGTGAATTCTAATCATGATTCCAAATTGTGATTGCCACATAGTGTTCTGGACCGATCCCTAATAAAGCGCGCAGCGATTTGTTGTTCCGGCTGCATGGGCTTATTAGAGGGCATTTTTTGGTTACCGATTAAAGCCCAACCAGTCCGCTTTGCTTGATGCCATCGAATATGAATTGAACTGCCAGTGCAGACAATAAGACGCCCATGACCCGTGTAATGACATGCATCCCTGTTACTCCAAGCAAGTTTTGAATTTTTCCGGCAAGTAGCAGCGAAACGAAGGTGAGTAATAAAACCGCCAACAACGAGGCAATGATAATTGCTTGACCCGTGACGTCTCCTTCCTGGTTGGCCATAAGCAAAATGGCTGCACCCATTGAGCCCGGTCCTGCGATAAGAGGGGTGGCCAATGGGAAAACTGAAATATCTGTTCTGGAAATTGCTTCCCGTTCCTCCTCGTCTGTTGTCGATGTGCCGCCTGACGAGCGCGCGAAAACCATTTCAATGCCAATCAGCAACAACAGAATACCTCCCGCAGCTCTCAGTGCAGCAAGAGATATGCCGAGACCAGCCAATAGAAATTCTCCAATTAACGCAAAAGCCACCAGAATGACCGTACCAATCAGCGACCCACGGATAGCTATCGATCGTTTCTGTTGAGCAGTTTGGTTTGCTGTCAACGCCGCAAACATGGCTGCAATATCTAGTGGGCCAATCGTGGCAAAGAATGTCGCCAGCGCTAGTCCTGCGGTTTCAATCATTGGTTTAGTGTCCCGGTTATTATTGTCGGTTTTTAAAAGGCGCGTTCAATTTAGTATCAAATATTTGTGTCGTATTTGTTTGCCAAATAAAGGCTATAAGCCATAAGGACTATCAGAGCAACTGCAAAAAGAAGGAGAACAATACTAAATTCAATAGTGCCATCTAGAGAAAACCTGGTTCTTGCGATAGTAATCAGCGTCACAACTAGAATTGTTGGAATCAATATCCATCTTCTTTCCAAGGGTTTTCTATCGGCTATTAACAATAGAACCCCCCAAGAAAAAGCAATAGCTGAGGCGAGACCCATCGGATATACAGTGTCCGTTACTCCCATTCTTTCAGGCATCCACGCTAAGGCTGCAAGGCCGAAGTCCGCAATTGCCGCGATCCAATAGCTTAGTCTCAACAACAGAATTGGCTTCATCATGGCCTGCTGAAACAATATAGCGAATAACAGGTGACGGAAGAATTATTCTTGAGCAGCCATGTATATTGCCTAATTCTTAATCCCCCCGTCATTTTTTTTATCAAAAGATTGTTTAATAATGAGCCCCAATAGTGCTACGCAAACTAATGTGATGATAGCGACCGGGATGTTTCCTTCCATTACCAGCACAACTAACGATATTAAAAAAGTGATCGCGACCAAAAACGCCCCAACAATTCTGGTTTTCGGAAGAACTAACAGTATTCCTCCGATCAGCTGGATTGCACCATAGGTAATTAAAATAGAATTGGTAAATCCGTAATTACCAAAGAACTCAACGTCTTGCTGCATAAGCATGATTTTTGTAGCGCCGGATGAAATTGCCAATAACACTAGAATAACCAAAATTACATTAAGAAATAAATTCATGCTTCCTCCTATCTTTAAAAACACATGACCCGCGGTTCAGCAGTAAAACGCTTGTTAGCGAACAAGTTCGTTAAGCGCTGCAATTGCTTTTTCTGCGTGCCTACCCTGCACAAATATATGGTCATGAAAATAACCTGATATCACATTTGCGCTTGTTTCACGCTCAGCAAGTTTATTTGAGAACGCTGCGGTTAAACCGCATCCAGGCTGGAGTGAACATTTAGTGTGATGCACCTAAAGACTGACTCATACTTAATTTCGTGTTCATCTGCTTTTGATTTTGGGATGACGAATGTCAGACCTTCACTTTCAGTAACTGCGGCTATGGGATCCAGGTTTGCATGGTCTCCGTAACGAGCATTCTCAAAAGAACAAAATACAAACTCTCCACCAATCAAAACTGGAGACATGGATGACAGCAATTTTCCTATTTTAATTTCCCCAGTCATGTTTTACGCTCATTGCTATCGCACTGCATAAGCGGCCAATAAGTCAAGTACCAAGCTCAAATGCTGTGCCAGTGATCGTTTCAGCTGAGCCGGATATTATTGTTTCACGATGCCTGTCAACCCAAAAACCCCACGCCACAATCAACCATAGAGCTTGAGCAGACCAGGCGACCGCAGATACTGAGGGTGGCGGTGGACCAAATATGTTCGCAAAATAAATCAACACCAGAAATATCGCTAGTCCCCACATACCCACGCTACCGCGTTTATTTAATGCATGTGTGTTGTTAGCATATATCCAGAATCCAATCGCAAATAATATTAGCTCAAATGGCACCGCTATATAGGGATGATTCCATAGCTCGAATCCAAATCGGTCCGAGCCAGTTAAAGTAACTGGCATATCTGGTCCGTGAGTAATAACGTCCAAAATCCAATGGCTGAACACTACCACCGCAATAATTATTGCCGCGCGGAGTCCACTGTGCCGTAATAACGAATATATGAGCGCAAGCAATACACTCCAAATTAACAGCGCAACTAAACTATGGGAGTAGGGGTAATAGATAAAATTTAATGGCGTCATAGCGGTATTACCCGGCTCCACCTCAAATATCTCAATTCCGAGAAGTACGAGATTTGGCCAAATAATATCTGCGAGTTGGCAAGCAAGAAACAATATGCCGAGTGAGATCTGAGGGGCATATTTTTTCGCACCCAACGCTATTGCGAAATGTCCGATAAACATGTCTGAGTCGTTAATATAAGTGCCAATTGAATTATTGAATCATAGCACTCATAAATTAAGGGCACTAAATAAAGAGGGCAGGTTTATTTTTTCGCTCTATTCTGCATTAGTTAAAGGCGGATTCAACAGGCAAGTGCAATTCATGTAAAAGTTGGAGGGCAAGCTGAGACAATGATAGCTTTTCTTCTGACCAAAGATGAGAAGCACAATGAATCACTATACACAGCTTACCCACGAGCAACGATATCAGATATACGCGATGAATAAAGCCGGATTCATGCAAAAGTCGATCGCCCTTGAGATCGGTGTTCACCCTTCTACGATTAGTCGTGAACTCCGACGTAACGCCGGCTTACGAAGCTATAGACCAGCGCAGGCTCATCGGTTAGCACTATCAAGACGAGATAAGGGCTCACCGCGTATATTAGCCAGCCACTGGCAGGAGATTGAACGTCTGCTCAGAGAATACTGGTCACCAGAACAGATCGCCTGGCGTCTTTACGATGAACAAGGATATCGCATCAGCCATGAATGGATTTACCAGTATGTATATCGAGACAAACACCAAGGTGGCCAGCTGTACCGTTATTTACGTTGTCAGAAGCAGCGCAAGAAGCGCTACGGCAGCCATGAACGCCGAGGTCAGATTCCGAATCAGACGATGATTGATGATCGCCCAGAGGTCGTAGAAGGCCGATCCAGGCTGGGCGATTGGGAAGGCGATACCATTGTCGGCAAGGGCCACCAGGGAGTGCTGATTTCATTGGTAGAAAGGAAAAGTCGATATACCGTTCTTGGACACGCCAGGGCAAAGCGTAAAGATCTGGTTGCTACGGAAATCATTGGGAAAATGAAAAGGCATCGTCACCACTGCAAGACGATCACCTACGACAATGGTCGAGAATTCACAGATCATCAGCGCATGGCAAAAGCTTTAGATACGGACATCTACTTCGCCCACCCGTATTCGTCATGGGAGCGAGGTACAAACGAAAATACTAATGGACTGATTAGACAGTTCTTTCCCAAAAATATGGCCTTGTTGAAAGTCAGCGAACAGGCATTACAATCGACAATGGATCGGTTGAACCATCGTCCGAGAAAATCGCTGAATTGGAGAACGCCTCATGAGGCGTTCTCCAATTCAAAACAAACCTTGACTGTTGCACTTACAAGTTGAACCCGGGAAATAAATCTGCTCCGGATTTTTTATATACAAAAAGAATAGAATAGATTCTATTTCACACTACCGGTTCAAGATCAAGATCATGACAGAGACCTTCGATATTCAACGTGCACGCGCGGAAACCCGGGCTTGTGAAAACATAGTCCATTTCAACAACGCCGGTTCGTCCTTGATGCCCGTGCCTGTGGTGGATTATTTGTGTGAATTCCTTAAGTTGGAAGAATCCGTTGGTGGCTATGAGTCGGCGGAACAGGAAGTCGCTGCACTAGACAATTTCTACCACGCTACGGCGAGACTGATTAACTGTAATTCCAGTGAGATCGCCTATGCCGAAAACGCCACCCGCGCCTGGGATATGGCCTTTTACGGCTTATCGTTTAATCCTGGAGATCGCATTCTTACTACTATGTCGGAATATGGCAGCAATGTTATTGCCTATAACCAGCAGGCAGAGCGGTACGGCGTGGAAGTGGTGTTTGTACCTGATGATCAATATGGCCAGATTGATGTGGAAGCGCTGCGAATGATGGTGGATGACCGGGTAAAATTGATTTCCATCAGCATGATTCCCACCGGTGGTGGGCTGGTGAATCCCGCTATGGAGGTCGGAAAGGTGGCTCGAGATGCGGGGATTCCCTACTTGCTGGATGCGTGTCAGGCTGTTGGTCAACTGCCTCTTGACGTCGAAGCAATTGGTTGTGACATGTTAAGTGCAACGGGTCGAAAATTCTTGCGTGGGCCGCGCGGCACGGGATTTCTGTACGTGCGATCAACAATGATGGACAAATTGATTCCACCTTTTCTTGACCAGCACTCCGCTGATCTTATTTCCCCTGGAGAGTACCGCATGTTGGAAGATGCCAGGCGTTTTGAAAACTGGGAACAGTATTTTGCGGGCAAGGCGGCATTGGGCGTAGCGATTGATTATGCTTTGGATTGGGGCTTGACTCCAATTTGTGATCGCGTGTTTTCACTGGCGGAAACATTGCGAGCTCGACTTAGTGAAATTGACGGCGTCGAGCTCGCAGACCAGGGCCAGGTAAAATGCGGCATCGTGACCTTCGAGGTCGCTGAGGCGGACGAGTACCTGGTCAAGTCCGAATTACACAAAAGAAAAATCAATGTCAGCGTCTCCGATGGGTCGGGATCCCTGGTTTCATTTCAACAACGGGGTATCAAACGGGTTATTCGATCATCTGTGCATTACTTCAACACCACGCAGGAAATCGATGTTTTTATCGATGCGTTGAAAGAGGTCATTGCCTTAGCCCGATAGGCGCTAGCTTGTCTATTTACGGAGTTAGGGGTCGGAGCAATAATGTTAATTTAACTTTACCCAAAAAGCTGTGCATTAACGCCTTGACCCCAATAACCTTTATAACCATTTGCTCTATCGAAGACCAACAGTCATCAAACAGATACTGGATCATCTGAGCGGTAAATCAGCTCCAGGTAAATCTAATTCCGTCAGCGCACACCCTCAACATACTCGGCCGACTCCCCCTTACTTTCCAGATCAAAGCACGGATGCGATGATCTTCAGTGTATCGTACGGATCCTTATGGTGACAAATTTCAATAAATGATGATATCCACTCGATTGCCAGAGGCAGTAGACACATTTGGGGGCTTGTTTTGTATATCTCGGCCCGTATCAGACTATTTCCCACAACAGGGTCGATTCGTCGGTGTGTTTCTATCTTTTGGCATGCGCTTTATACTTCCTAACCGTCATTGGTATTACTGGGCTAATCTGATATGACTACAAAAAGTATTATGACATCCGGTCTGTTCACGCTAAGGCCAACAGACTCGGTCGTCGACGCAATGTCACTCATGCGTAAAAATCACGTACGCAATATTCCTGTCGTGGATGGAAAAGGTTCGTTTGTCGGGCTGTTTGGCTTGCGCCGCTTATGCCATCTGCTTTTGCCCAGGGCAGCTTTGAACCTTGGGAAACATAGCATTTCTGAGCTTCACTTTCTGCCGGACGAGATTTTACAAATGGGTGATCGATGGCATGAGATTGCCGATCAACCGATCGCAAACTTTCTGGAGAAGGAAAAGAAACTGTTGTTCTGCACCCCGGAGACGGCCTTCCCGGCATTGTTGACATTGCTCGACGAATCCAAGGACACCAGTCTGCCGGTCATTGTCGTCGAGGGTAAATCCAGAAAGCTGGTAGGCATGGTTTCAGCCTGGGATGTCCTCGAGGGTATCATCATGGGGCGGCTGATCAATCCCACGGATGCCGACGAGCACGCGGCGCAAGATGACTGATCCGGCAGGAACCAACACTACCTCCAGGAATAATTGATGCAAGAGACCTTAATGCTCGGTGAAAACGAACTTGTGTCGCATGTGATCTTTGGTTGGGATCCACTCTGGGTATCGTCGATCCTGTTTGTAACGACCTACGCTTTAATCGTCTCAGAGAAAGTCAATCGTGCCATCGTGGCGGGGCTCGGTGCAGGATTGATGGTTGCCCTGGGGGTTCTCAATCAGGAAACCGCGATCTCGGGCATCGATTTCAACACGCTGGGACTGTTAGCCGGCATGATGGTGATCGTCGCCATTACCCGCGGCAGCGGTATTTTCCAGTATGTTGCGGTCTGGTCGGCCAAGAAGGTCGACGCCAGCCCCTGGGGCATTTTGTTCATGCTGTCACTGGTGACGGCGTTATTCTCCTCGTTGCTCGACAATGTCACCACGGTCCTGTTGATTGCACCGGTCACGCTGCTGATCAGCCATGAACTGAAGATCGACCCCTATCCATTCCTTTTTGCCGAGATAATAGCCTCGAATATCGGTGGCACCGCCACCCTGATCGGTGATCCGCCGAACATTATGATAGGTTCGGCAGTAAACCTGTCGTTTAATGATTTCCTGTTCAACCTCGCGCCCATCGTGCCCGTTATCCTGGCTGTCATGCTGGGTATTATTTACCTGGTCTGGGGGCGCAGCATGCACGCCACTGCGGAGGCACGTAAGCGGATCATGCACTTCAAGGAAAGAGACGCAATAACCGACGTGAGGCTGTTGAAACAGTCGCTGCTTGTGCTTGCGCTGGTAATTTCAGGTTTTGTGCTGGCGCACCCTTTGCAGCTTGAGCCCGCCACCATCGCCATGTTCGGTGCTGCGCTGCTGCTGTTCCTGTCCAACCTGAAAAACAATGCCGAGGAGCAGTCGAAAGAGGTCGAAAAGACTTTCGGCAATGTCGAGTGGACCACCATTTTCTTTTTCATCGGCCTGTTTATAGCCGTCAAGGGAATCGAGGAGGCGGGGGTTTTGAGAATTCTTGCGCAGCTGGTAATCGACTCTACCGACGGGGACCTTGCCGTGACGGCATTGGCCATCCTGTGGATATCGGCTGTTGCGTCGGCAGTTGTCGACAACATCCCGTTTGTCGCAACCATGATCCCGGTAATCAAATCCATGGCGCCAACCTTTGGCGGCGCCGAATACCTGATGCCACTTTGGTGGTCGCTGGCCCTGGGTGCCTGCCTGGGCGGCAATGGCTCACTGGTCGGGGCGAGTGCCAACCTGATCGTTGCCGGTTTCGCCGAACGCGCGGGTCATCGCATCGGTTTCATGAAATTCATGCTGATGGCGTTTCCGATGATGCTGCTCAGTATGGTAATTGCTAGTGTTTATGTCTATTTACGTTATCTCTAGAAAATGATTGCAGGTGACTCCGCGTGAATCTAGAACAGGTGCTGATTCCAACCAGGGTCGCGACGGCTGGAATGACGGTCAGGGAATTGTTCGAGGAATGTTCACGGGCGAATTCTCCAGGTCTTCCGTTTAGCGATGATAACGGCCGTATCGCCGGTCGGATAACGCTGAAAAATATCCTCAAGAGCGTCTGTCTTCCAGATTACCTGGTGGAAATGGTCAGGATACTCGGGGAGCAGCCGTCCAGCCTGCAGGATATGGAAGACCAGGTAAAACAGATACTCAACAATCCGGTTGATCCCTATATCCAGGAACCCCATCTCTCGATCACATCCGGTTCCTCGGTGGTCAAGGCGATGGCGCTGATGGAACAAAGCGATACCAGTTATATATTTGTCGTTGACGAGGAGCGCTACCTCGGCGTGGTGACGATCCATAATCTGGCCAGCAAGCTGGTGCATCTGGATAAGCCGTCCTGACAGACAAAACTGATCAGCCGCAGATTTTGGCTCTTCGGGTTTAAAGGAGTTTGGGGTCAGAGCATTAATGTTTCGCTGTTAGCGTATAGATAAATTAACATTAATGCTCTGACCCCAATAACCACATTTCTGCCAGCGCTAGACATTATTGTTGCAAATTCAACAAGATGCCTGTTGGCCTAGGGGTCATAGGTTGTTTGGTCCCATAAATTTCATTCACCTGCCAATAGACTTTTCATTGAGCCATTTATCTGTGTAAGATGGCGGTTCCGATTGTTTACTTCTACTGATGAGGTGAATCATGTCACAAAAAATCCTGGTTGCTCTGGATGGAAGTGCAGGCGGTAAGCGCGCTCTGGAAGCTGCTGCCAAACACGCCATGTTAACGGATTCAGAATTAATCCTCAGTTATATCATCGACTGGACTCCGTACAGTTTCCACACACCTGAAGAACTGGAAGAGCGTCATCAACGACGCGAATCAGAAATCCAAAGAGCCAATGAATCCGTGTTGGAACCCGAAGCGCGCGCGCTCAAGGATTCCGGGTTGTCGATCCAGACTGTGGTCCGTCACGGAAAAATTGCAGACGCGCTGGTTGATGTTGCCAACGAATTCGGTGTTTCCCAGATATTCCTGGGCAGGCTCGGTGAATCACGTTTACATTCAATGGTTTTCGGCAGCGTGACTTCCGCATTGCTGCAAAACTCTAAGGTGCCGGTAACGGTTGTACCGTAACTGCATTACGGCCCGGGTAACCTGACCATCTCCGGTAAAGGGACTGTCAGGCAAAGAAACGTCACTCTACATAGTTAAGGGAGATTCAGCTTATGTACGCAAAACTAACTCGTATACTTATCGCAGCGTTCAGTATTGTTGTTTTTAGCGCACCGACAGTTTTCGCCCAGGACACCAGTCAACAGGAATCACTGTCACCCACACAGGCCTGGATACAGGGTATCGAAAATCCCAATCTTGGCTACCGTTCCTGGATACACGGGATCGTTCCACCCGAATCCATCTCTATTGAAAAGCAAACCGGAATTGATGCGACAATCAATGCCGCCACCGCACCGGTTGCTGAATTTATTGGTAAAGTCGTTTTCTTCAAGATACCGTTCTTTGGTACTGATCTTCCAGTGGTCGTACTCTGGCTGGTGATTGGAGCCGTGTTTTTTACCGTGTACATGGGTTTTATCAACCTTCGCGGATTCAAACACGCTATCGAGCTGGTCAGAGGAGATTACGCCGACCCAAAGAGCAAAGGCGAGGTTTCGCATTTCCAGGCACTGGCCACAGCGGTATCCGGCACCGTCGGTATCGGTAATATTGGAGGTGTTGCAGTTGCCGTTACAGTGGGAGGAGCCGGCGCGACATTCTGGTTGATTGTCGCCGGTTTTCTTGGAATGTCCACAAAATTTGTCGAATGTACACTGGGCGTCAAATACCGGAACGAATTCGACGATGGCCATGTTTCCGGCGGGCCGATGTACTACTTGCGCCAGGGTTTCGCCGAACGCAATATGGAAGGATTCGGCAAATTCATGGGTTCATTTTATGCCATCGGCATATTCATAGGCGCCCTTGGCATCGGTAACATGTTCCAGTCGAACCAGGCTTATGTCCAGTTAAACAATGTGTCCGGCGGCGCGCTTGACGGCCTCGGCTGGCTGGTGGGGCTGATCATGGCAGCGGTAGTCTTTATAGTGATCATCGGTGGCATCAAGTCCATTGCGCGAGTAACTGAAAAGATCGTGCCTTTCATGGCCGTTTTCTATTGCGTGTTCGCGATTATCGTGATTCTCATGAATGCGAATACCATACCCCAGGCGATCGCTAATATCTTTTCCGGCGCATTTACCGGGGAGGGCGTTACCGGTGGAGCACTGGGAGCAATGATCATCGGGTTTCAACGCGCCGTGTTCTCCAATGAAGCAGGTATCGGGTCTGCTTCAATTGCCCACTCGGCGGTACGAACCAACGAACCTGTGACGGAGGGAATCGTGTCCCTGCTTGAACCGTTTATCGATACCATCGTCATATGCACCATTACAGCTCTGGTCATCGGCACAGCCCAAGTTGCCGATCCGAACTTTGCCGGCGATGCGGTGGGCGTGGCCATGACTTCTGCCGCCTTTGAACGAGAATTTACCTGGTTCCCGATTCCGCTTGCATTCGCAGCAGTGCTTTTCGCCTTTTCAACCATGGTGTCCTGGTCATACTATGGCCTTAAGGGCTGGACCTATTTATTCGGGGAAGGTGTAAACGGACAAAACATCTACAAACTGCTGTTTTGCGCATTCGTGGCTCTGGGTTGCGTGGTGCAGCTTGGGCCCATCCTGGATATTTCTGACGCGCTGGTGTTTCTCATTTGTGTCCCCAACATCCTGGGCCTGTACTTTCTTGCCCCGGTGGTCAAAAGAGAAATGGATTCCTATTTTGCCCGCATCCAAAGCGGAGAGATTAAAAAATTCAAATAAACCGCGTAGCGGTTATTGGGGGCGCAGCGCGACATTCATAATGCAAATCGTGCTGCTTCCCCTACTGATCCTCCTTTGCCACAATAAATATTACTTTACTTTTACCAGGTTGGCATTGGTAGTCAATCTTAAAACCGGCATCGGTTAAGCAGTTTTCGAGTTCATCGAGAGTTTGGGGTCAGAGCATTAATGTTCAGCGTTTAAAGGCAAGATAAATTAACACTAATGCTTTGAACCCAATAGTTTCAATAGTTTGTTAACCTGGACCTCTTCCTGTACTTATACTTCATTGTTACAGGACTTAATATTTTTAGATTTGATCTGCTTTATTGTGTGTATATGAGAACCGGGTATCTGAGGCAATCCCAGAAGTAATGCAGCCAGGTTTGCGGCATCACTATTACGTATAGGTTGGAGTATTGAACTATAAGGTGGGATTTCGCTGGCAGAAGGTTGTATTGCTGTGCACTTATTAAGAGTGTAAAGATCGGCATTTTCAACATTTTCCCCCCAAATATAAAAAGGAATGGTGTGGCTTTGGAAGTTATTTGCAATATGGTTGGTTCTACCAACAATCCCGCCATGATCGCTGGTTAAAATAATAACAGTTGAATTCTTATATTCACTGTTGGTGTCAAGAAAATTTAATATCTGCCCAAGATAGTTATCAGTAGTCTTGATTGCATTCAGGTATTCACTCCCGGGTAAAATGCTCCAGCCATGGTCATGTCCTGCCGTGTCGGGATCCCTAATGTGTAAAAAAGCATAATGCCTGGTTTGACTTTCAAGATCGTCAATGAAGTTGGAAACTAAACTTGCAGTAGATTGATCAAATATGTATTTGTCAATCTTGCTTTTTCCATTATCAATGCCAATGTGATCACCGGCCCCACTGGTGGCGTTCCAGCTGCGTTTGAAAAGTGCAAATTTTTGCTTGCCTGCAAAGAGAATGGTTGATAATCCAGCATCATGTACGACGTCGAATATACCTGCAATGTATTTACCTGCATTGCTATGCAGAGTTGCTATACCGGGATCAAAGTTTATTTCCCAGCCATGGCCCTGCTCGCTTTTATTGACCCGACGTCCACTGAATTGTGACGTTTGATTGGGCAATGTGGTCGTCCAATCCGGGTCTGTACGCGCTTTGAGCGTACTGGAGCCTTCATTCTTCAGGCGAGTAAAATTTGGTAATTCTGTTTCAGTCAATATGTTTAAAGCGTCCGCATATAATCCATCGACACTAATGTGAATAATATGACTGGCTGCGAATATACTTTGATTCAATAAAAAGAAGACACAAAAAACGCATATCCTTCTTATAAAACAGTGTATGTCCATGCACGGTATTGGATGTTTCAAGTTCAATAATCAGTTGAATCTTTTATATTGTATTTACAAATACACGAGAATTAATTTTGTGTATTTAAATTAAGCCTGATGTCTACAAAAAAATGCGGTTCAAAAAGCGTGCTGGAAATTCCAGGTTTTTTCAATTTCAGTCTCATCCCATCCGTTACAGAAATTATCGCAGCATCATCATTATCGACCTTTTCTGATATGTCTGTAAAATCAGGGTAGAACCCATACAGCTTAGCCGCATCAGAGTACTATGACTTGTTAGCAGTGTTACCAATGTTCTGGTGAGTTTAGCGATGCAGCACATTGAACCTTACCTTGAGCTTTTGCAAGAGCGCCATCAATTAGCTCTTGCGCCATCCAAGCTTGTGGATGTTCTAAATCATAAGGTGGCCGAAGATTATGGCCGCTCCTGAAGCCTGTGCGCGAGTAGTAATTTGGATCACCCAACACTAGGACAATCCCCGCCCCAAGATCTTTGAGAGCTTTAAGCCCTTGGTTAATTAATTGGGTACCTATGCCACGACCTTGGAGTTTTTTAGTAACGGCTAGCGGAGCTAGAATATAGGCCGAAATATCTTTGCTCCCTTCAATTTTTACTGCGCTGAAAATGATGTTGCCAACAATCTCGTTATCTGTCTCGGCTACAAGAGAAAGAACCCGAGTAGCCGTTATGTCCTTTATAATATCAATGGCCAATTGAGAGACGGTTTTTCCTTCAGCTTCTGCAAAGGCATTTTCGTGAACCTTTCGAATTGCGCCTATATCATTTTCGGCTGATTCTCGTATCTCCATAGATTTTCTTGTAGGCGGCTAACAGTTTTATAGCAGGTATTCTTACTTTGGTTGTTGCAAATAATAGTGTCCGTCTTAATCAGTACGCCTCACTACGTCACCGTTTTTTGCCTTTTTTCTTCACTTTTTATCTAAGATAAATTAGAAAAGAATAATCGTTATCGGTCACTTATATTTTCGGAGTAAATTCATTCTTTAAGCGCTTCAATACATCGTTCGACATCAATACTGTCATTGTAGAGATGCGTTGAAATTCGAAGCCTGCCGAATCCTGCGTAAGCACCCCAGATTAATACATGCTGTCGTTCTAAAGCCTGTCGGATATCTTCAATTTTTTCAGCCATGAAACAAACATTACCAGCACGTTGTGAGTCTTCAAAAGGGGTCATGAGTTCAAAGCCGAGCGATTCCACGAATTCAAAAATCATACCGCTGAGTGTCAGTGCATGTTGTTCAATAGAATTTATTCCTGTCTTTAAAATATGATCTAACGCATTGTTTAAAATATAGATACTGATAAAGGCGGCGTTTCCTGGCTGAAATTTATGGGCACTAGGTTGCAGCGTAAATTCAGTTGGCTTTTCCCAACCGCCGTGCTTTATCGGATTATTCCAGCCCAGAAATGGTGGGCGAAAGTCGGGTAGCCTCTCGCAGTTGACGTAAAATACGGCTGCGCCATGAACACCGAGTAGCCACTTGTAACAACTCGAAACCATGATATCGGCGAGACTGGCATCAACCGGAATCACGCCTGCGGCATGAGTTGCATCAAGCAGTAACAAAGCGTTTGAAGACCTGACCAGCCCGGATAGAGACTCAAGATCAATACGTTGGCCGGTAAACATGCTGACATGACTGATTGTCACGACCCGTGTCCTTTCGTCAATAAGGGCTGCTATATCATCGCGATCGATAAACCAGTTTTTGTGCCTGACTACTCGAACTTCGACGCCTAGATTTTCAAATCTGGTCCAGGGCAGGATGCCCGATGGAAACTCGACATCTGCTACGACTATATTGTCTCCTTTCTGCCACTCGAGACCGTAAGCAACGTTGTTGATCCCTTCCGACGCATTTGATAGGAAGGTTATTTCTTCAGCACTAACTGAAAACAGTCTGGCACATTTATCTCTCGTCAGCTCAACCATGTCAGCTTCAAGAGCGCGCGCTTCTTCGCCACGTGATTTATCAATCATGAACTGATCGATAACCTGCCGATGGGACTTTAGCATGGGCGTTTCTCCCCCTGCGGCGAGGTGTGCGATGTTTTCGAGTCCGATGAATTCGGATTTTGCTAAAAGGGGTTGAATCAAGCTAGTTTCTCCATTATCTGAGTGTCGAAAAATTGTGCATGTGTCAATTGCTGACACACTATAATTTTCTACTTTCTGTCAAAACACAATCTTCCTAACGTCGTAAATGATACTGGGTCAGAGAATTAATATTAATTTATCTATACCCTAAAAGCTGAACATTAATGCTCTGACCCCAAAAGCCTGTTATCTTAATTTGTGGCAGGGGCGAGATTAATAAATTCTCACCTTAATCCTAAGCTCAATCGTCGCTCGGCGGGGCGAGCCTTACGCACGCGACGATGAGCTGCGATACATAGTCGGAAGGGTCGCGTAACTCAAGCTTATCCCCCGCTTTGACAACGGCCTCGATTCTCGCCTGCAAGTTAGCCTTATGGGAATCTACCGGATACGTCTCCACGCCCGTTAGCTCGCGAATGTCGGGAGAGACATGCGGGTCAGGGGCGAAGTCCAGTCTGCTTTCATCCAACTGCTTCAAAAGATCAAATGCTCTTTCCAGATCGGCCAATAGTGGAGTAAGTGTCACGTTAATTTTCCTGTAATTTCAAGGTATCCGGTATTCTAAGGTTTGGAATCAATTGAAACAATCAAAAGCTAATCATCGCATTTTCAACCTAACCCCGAGGGGACCCTGGCACTTAACCGACTCGATCGAAACTACCGTCTCGATCAACATTCGTGACCCTGCCTTCGCCTATGCCGGAAATCCAAAATTCATTTTCATGCCATCGCGGTACTTCGGCAAATTGGTGTCAGTCCAGAGAACATCAATGCGCCGACCCCGTTAGGCTTAAGATGGGTTATTATGGTTCGGATATGAATATCAGTATCAATTTTATTCTCGGGGTGCTGGCGATTTTTTATGGATTGTATTGTTTCATCCAGAGAAAGGTCGCACCTGAAAAAATCGAAAAACTGCAATCGATGATCGAACGAAATGGTGAAAAAATGGCTCATTCCATCCACTTATTTGGTTATACGCTAGTACCCATTGTTGCCGGATTATTGCTGTTGTTCGCGCATTTCCGGGTTTAAGTCAGACATCTAGCACCGCAGGTTACCTGAGCTGTTCGCGTGGTGAAATTCATATGCTCGCTGAACCGCAGATCGGTGTCAGAGCAATATATTGTTTTTACTCTGGCTCTAAACTTCAGTTTTAGAACTTGCCATTGTCGTTTTTCCATTCTGTCCGAGGAGGGATCGCTTCGGTCGTGTCCCAGTGCTCCACAACCTTGCCATCGGTAACACGGAAAAGGTCATAGAACGAGGAGTGGACTCCATTTAAGAAGCCTTCACTGACAGAAAGCACAAAATTTCCCTCAGCTAGAAAACGATGAGCTCTTTCGTATTGTAGGGTGATGCGGTTGTTAGAGGTAGAGTTGGATAGTGCCGAGCGTAGCGCCGACAGACCGTCACCGATACGAGGGTTGTGCTCGGTATAGCACCGGTCATCAATATACCGTCCTAGTTTATCGAGTTGGCCACTTATCAGAACCTCGTCAACGAAGGATCGCACGAGTTCTCGATTGGATTCAGTTCTGTCTAAATCGGTCACTTCGGTCGGCCCGTCAACCATGGTATGACCGGAGGGATTGGGGCCTTTTCTCGACTGGATGTTGTCCCAGTGCTCAACCGTCTGATCGCCCTCAAACCGGAAGACTTCGAAGCCAATTCTCGAGCTGCTGAACTCATAATCTGTATGGGCAAATACGTAGTCGCCATCCGAGAAAACACGCACGATATTCACCCGGGGAGAGCTTTTGGACAGTCGCTTAAACAGCGCCGCCAGGCCCTCGCCCCCTTCGTGTGTCTGGGGGTTGTGCTGAATGTACTTGTCTGGATTGACGACGGTCACGGATGCCGCGTCACCGGTTTCGATGCCTTTGAGTAAGGTGCAGATCTGTATTTTTCGTTTTGCAGTCATTGGAAGTTACATTTCTTCTTCAGTAAAGTGCTGCCCTATACTTTGTCGCAGAAAGCACAGATCTTGTTGCCGTCCAGGTCGCGAATGTAGGCATAATAAATGCTGCTATCAGCAGGGCGGGGGCCAGGTTTGCCTTCGTCTGTCCAGCCGCTCGCGATCCCAGATGCGTGGAATTTATCGACCAATCCACGTGTCTCCGCCGCAAGAGCAATCATCGTGCCGTTACCCGCTGAAGCGGGCTGCTTGTTATAAGGCTCGGTCACATTAAACTCGGGATTCTCCGGTGCGTCTTTTGCGCTATAACCGACATAGGTGTCCTCAGTCATATCTCGCACCAGGTCGAGCGGTTTAAGCACAGTGTCGTAGAACCTGGTTGCAGAGTCCAAGTCGCGGGTGCCAACCATGAAATATCCGAGCATGATAATCGTTCCTGAATTGAAGTTAGTGAAATTGCTGATGTCTGGACATCATACTGAGTGCCGGTGGCGTCTTCTGCAAGACAAATTTCCTATCGCCTTTACTTTCTCAAGGAATCGTTTTGTCCAATCCCCTGGCGATCTTCTTTTCTGTATCGTAGAAAGGCAGACTAACGATGTCGCAATCGTGTGTATTTCCATCAGATGATTGAAGTAAGAGCCTCTGTCCCTCCCAATCTTCGGGCATACTAAAACGAACATAGCCAATCCCCGTCTCCAGATAGGGCGATAAGGCCCCGGCCGTCACCCGACCAACGCTTTCATTGTTTCTTAGGATTGGGTCATTCATGATTGGCTTCACATCCTTGCATTTAATGCCGTATAGCAATGTTCGCCGATCTGCCTGGACGAGTGCTTCACGCCCCACAAAGTTGTCTTTATCCATATCGATGAACGATCCAAGGCCCGCCTGAAACGGGGTCATCGACATATCCATGTCAGTGCCATTGTCGAGAATGCCTGCTTCAAGACGACGAATTTCCATGGAGTTCGTGCTGGAAAATTCCATGCCGTACGGTTCGCCTGCCGCCATCAAATGGTTCCAGAGCTGTCGATAGTTTGTGTCGTATCCCAGGCTATAGATTTCATAGCCGAGCTCACCTGTAAACCCGGTCCTGGAGACATAGAGTTCCTGGTCGCCAAGCTTGAATAAGCCGGAGTGAAAATATCCCATGGTCTCATCGATAGCACCGTTCGATGCGCTACGCATAATTTCAAGGGATGCAGGCCCTTGAATTTGCAGCACCCTTGATTGCGGATCGGACACGGTGATATCGAAACCACCGCTATGGGCGATTAACCAGGATTCCAGGGCACCATCGGGCTGTACATACCAAAAACGGTTCTCGCCCATTTTGAACAGAACACCGTCCATGAACACGCCCCCTTGTGGTGTGCAAGCGATGGCGTAGAGGCCGCGCCCCTGTTTTAAAGTAGATATCTTGCGAGCAAAAACCTTTTCCAAAAAAGCAGCAACATCAGGACCGGAAATCTCAACTGGTCGCTCCGGGACGTCATACAATGCTGCCTTGCGCCGGAGCACCCAGTATTTTGCAGCTGGATCATCGCCGTAATAAAGCGGGAAGAAACGTCCGGCATAGACTCCGCTCACAATTCCAGGTCTGTCATAACAGGCCAGGTAAGGAGACTGCTCGAACCGCTTGGTGCTGGTCAGGACCACATTATTGTTTTTAGTTTGATTTACCATTTTTTCAATTGATGGATTAAAGGGGGCGAATTTATTTTTCGACTTTAGGGGCAGAGTAAAAACTATATCACTTTAGGTCCAGTCAATTCTGGTTGTATCCGTGGTCCATAAAGTAATTCAATTTCTTCTTTAAATCGATTGCGCACAAATCCGAGGTTTTCATGTGTCGCTTGACGCAATTAATCTATCAAAGTTAGATCTATAGCGTCTTCAAATAATCCCCAATAACCTGCATTTCCGGGTCTAAGTCAGACATCTAGCACCGTGGGTTACCAGGGCTGTTCGCATGGTGAAATACATAAGCGCTGAACCGCACATAGGGGTCAAAGCATTATTGTAATTTTACTCTGACCCCAAACTCGCCAAACTCGATCCCAAACTCTCAAGGACGAGGCAACAAAGTCTCTGCCAAAATACACGCGTTACCTGCGATACTAACGGCGTAAGTAACTCCGTATTCATCAATGCAGAAATCCTGGTGACAGAAGAACTCGATCGTAAACTAGCTGTGCTGCTGCACGCTGACATCATCGGCTCAACGGTGCTTGTGCAGCTGGATGAAAGTGTTGCACACAGGCGTATGCAGGAAGCCTTCCAGCGCTTGTCAAAGGCAATTTCCGAACATGGGGGATCCACCCGTGAAGTTCGCGGAGATGCCTTGATCGCGGAATTTTCCAGGGCATCTGATGCGATTACCGCAGCGCTTCAATTCCAGTCTGTCAACTCCGCATACATCCAGGGTATTGAAGACGAGATTCGACCGCAGATCAGAATTGGTATCGCCATGGGTGAAGTCGTGATCGCGGACAATACCGTAACTGGTGCCGGTATTGTCCTGGCGCAGAGGATCGAGCAACTTGCCGAACCGGGCGGCATCTGTATCCAGGGCGCTGCATACGAAACCATTCCCGGGCGATTACCATTTAAATACAACTATCTGGGAGAACAGGAATTGAAAGGATTCAGAGACCCGGTAAGAGTTTATGCAGTCAGTGAAAAACCCGTTTCCAGTCCACCTGTCCAGGCAGGTAAACCGAGTACAGTACCTGCAGCAAAACCCTCGATTGCCGTGCTGCCTCTCAACAACATGAGCGGAGACCTAGAGCAGGAGTATTTTAGCGACGGCATTACAGAGGACATCATTACAGAGCTTTCCCGCTTTTCTGTTCTAAATGTCATAGCCCGGCATTCATCCTTCTCCTTCAAGGGAGAAAAGATAGACATAAAGGATGTAGCAAAAAAACTCGGTGCGCAGTACGTGGTAGAAGGAAGCGTTCGCCGCGCGGGAAATCGGGTACGCATTACTGCGCAACTAATTGAGGCTGACACCGGGAGTCATATTTGGGCAGAAAGATATGATCGCGATCTCGAGGACATTTTTGCTGTCCAGGATGAAATCACTCAGGCTATCGTTTCCGTGATTCCCACCCGAATTCAAAACTCGATGAGAGAACAGGCTTTGCTCAAACCCACAGATAGTGTCTCAGCTTATGACTACTATCTGCAGGGTCGCTGGATCTATGAAAACAGCGCCGGAAATGATCCAATAGCGATCGCGATGCTCGAAAAAGCGATCGAAATTGATCCGACATTTGCGCTGGGGCACGGACTCCTCGCACGAATCTATGGGTACAATGTATTCAGTCTCGGGATCTGGTATGGGGATCAGGAAGAAAAAGCCAGGCCACACATCGAAAAGGCGCTGAAATACGGGGAAAACGATCCTGCAATTCACCCCTTGATTGGGGAAACGTATTGGTGTTTCGGCGAATTCAGGCTGGCAAGAAAACATTTCGAACTCGCTCTGCACCTGAATCCCAACGATGTTGCTACCATGGCTGATTACGGATTCCTTATAGCCTACGAAGGCAATGCAAAGGAAGGTCGGCGCTGGCTTGAGAAAGCCCAACAAATGGACCCGCAATATAATGTATTTTCTTGGGAGGCGAATGCGGAAACGCTGTACCTGTTAGGTGAATATGAAGCATCGATAGAGATATATCGGGAGCGACCCAATCCACCGCCTCATACCTATACCCACCTGGCGGCCTGTTACGCTCAATTGGGACGCATGGAAGAAGCCCGGCAAGCGGTGGCGGAGTTCAAGTCGCTGTGCACAAAAGATATAAACTTCCCGCGTTATGCCGCCAACCATGCACGGATCTGCAAGCGACAGGAAGACGCTGATAACTGGATGGAAGGTTACCGCAAGGCCGGATTGCTGGATTGAGCGTGTGTACTCGACGCCGGATCTTCAGGCTTACGAATATTTGACCCGACACGGAATGGTTCTGACCTCGATCTCAATCTCCGGATTCGCATTAGTAGAAGGTGATTGGAGCCTAATTCAATGGTCCGTGGAAGTCAGTACACTTCACTCTGACCCCAATCACCACCATTAACACATAACGCCGTGCTTTTGGGTGCAGCTTGCTGCGACCCAAAAGCACCTTGTGGTTACAACTTAAAGAGGAACAACTTTATTTGCACAGGGACCTTTTTGACCTTGGCCAACTTCAAATTCTACTGCTTGTCCATCATTAAGTGTTGCATAATCGCCTCCACTTTGAATTTCTGAATGATGAACAAAAAGATCTTTGCCGCCATCTTCAGGTGCGATGAAACCAAAGCCTTTATCGGCGTTGAACCACTTAACTGTACCTTTACTCATTTTCTTTACTCATATATTGTTGGTGAAATATTAAATTTATATTCAAATTCACCAGTTCGAATATAAAACTATAGGCTCCGACGACAGGTCCGACAATGGGATTGTGCGTCAGAGCGTTAATGATAACTTATCTTTACCCTAAAAGCTGAACATTAATGCTCTGACCCCGACCGTCCGACCCCAACCGTCCAAGTCACCTTTAACCAGAATCCGACCGGGAGCGGTGGTACCTGCGACTTTCACTACGCTATGTTACCCTGCACCAATGCTAGAGGCTTTCGGACCATCTCTATATGTAGCCGACGGGCCGACAGTCTCGTTTTTCGGCTTCCCGTATCCCACCCGCATGGCGGTGGTGCGACTCTCGGATGGTAGTGCATGGGTATGGTCCCCGATTGCACTAACCGAAGAGCTGGCGAGCGCGGTGGAGGCTATCGGCCCGGTGCGCTACATCCTTTCGCCGAACAAGATTCATCATCTGTTCTTATCTCAGTGGGTCAAAAATTGGCCCGATGCACGACTCTATGCTCCGCCTGGTCTAGCTAACAGGAAATCCGACCTGCATTTTGATGCTGAACTTGAAGACGAGCCCGCCCCTGAGTGGGCTGAGGACATCGACCAAGTGATCTTCCGTGGATCATTTATGATGGAGGAGGTGGCGTTTTATCATCGCGTTTCCCGGACCGCCATTATCTGTGACCTTATCCAACGTCATCTCGAGCCGAAGATGCTGGGATGGAAAGGAGCTCTGATGCGGCTTGATGGCTTGGTGGGCGAGCATGGCAGCACACCCCGCGAGTGGCGCGCAACGTTTCTCAGGCGCGGACCAGCCCGAGCCGCACGCGATAAAGTTCTTGGTTGGAAGGCTGACCGCCTCTTGATTGCACACGGTGAGTGCGCGCAGGCAAAAGCAGGCCCGATTATCGCCTCAGCACTAAGCTGGATTTAAAGAACAGAATAGTGTTTGATGTTCGAAAATCGGTGCTGGAGGGAAAGATTTGTTTATCTGCGCTATTTTGGATTAGTTTAATAAATCTGAACTACTCTTCTTCAATCAACTGGTGCATCGGCTAGACACTGCCTCGGTAGTTTTGCTATTAAACCCTCCTTGATCCAGTGATGTAAGTTTTCGCAGTAATGGTTTTTGAATTTAGTTTTTACTCTGACCCCATACACCAAATTCTCGTTCATACCTGACCCAAATCAAGGAAGGTAGTTCAAACATACTATTAACTATAGAGTAGTAAGCGTTAGCTGATTAAAGTTGCAACGTTACAATTGGGTTATCAAGTACCAAATCTGAGAAATAGTTATGAAAAAGATATGCGCATTTATTGTATCCGCTTTTATTCTTATGTTTATATCTGCTGGATATGCAGTCAGTACGGGAGAGGAAGAATCGATTGATTCCTCGTCAGCCATAGGCATGCAAGGAGATAAATCTGGGATGATGGGCGAAATGCATGGTGGGGGTATGATGCATCAAAGAATGATGGATCACCACATGATGAAGTCTAACGTATCACCGGTAACAATCATGATCCAACCCGGCATGATGCCGATGATGGGTCGCCATAGTATGATGCAGCAAGGAGAGAAGATGGGTCATGAAAACGGCGGAATGCACAAAGAGAAAATGCAAAAACGCCAAAAAATGATGAAGGAACACATGGAACGGATGGAGCGGCGACTGGAAAATATAGAGACATTGCTAAGCGAGCTGGTGGAGTTGCAAAAGAACGAGTAGGGCTCAACATGCTACTTGAACAAGGCTTCGCTTTTGTATTAAGCGAAGCTACGGTATGCGAGAGTAAAAGGTGACTTCAGTTTTTCTGACCCCAATAGCCGTGACCCCAATAGCCGCGGTATGCGAGAGTAAAAGGTGACTTCAGTTTTTACTCTGACCCCAATAGCCTGACCCCAATAGCCGCGGCAAATGATTAGTGTTAAATGATATATAGGTAGAAATTAATGTTAGTAAACGATTATATGAGCAAATCCCCCGTTACCGTTCGGGATGACGTTATCTATCACGACGCATTCCGAATACTGGAAGACACCGAAATGCACCACTTACCGGTGGTCAATTCCAACAGTGAGGTGGTCGGCATACTTGCCCGTCGAGACTTGCAACTCGCCGCCCGCTTCTATCGAGAATCCCCAGTAGAAGTATCAGAAATTATGCATACGCCCGTGCTGACAACACCGTCCGACGTTTCTTTATCCAGTGCTGCGCGACTTATGATGGAACAGCGCATCGGTTGCCTGCCGGTTTTGGACAAAAACAATCATCTGGAAGGTATGCTCACCGAGACCGATCTGTTCCGCGCGCTACGCGATCTGCTGGACAAAAAATAAACGGGAATTACAGCACGATTACCGAAGATAACATTATCCTGTTGAGCGACAGCAGCAATACCAATGAACAAGCATTGGTCTTCTTTTCACCTTTTCTCTTTGCATCGATGGATGATAAGAGGAGGTGCGCCTGCCGTACACAGCCTCGGTAGTCTTGCCATTCGATCCTCGTTGATCTGGTAACGTTAGGTTTTACTTTAAAGGTCTTCGGTTTTGGTTTTTACTCTGGCCCCAAACTGTTCATATATTCCAATTGTGCTTCCCGGACACAAAAGGTCACGCTAAGTGCCCGAGGCGAAGACGAGGTGCAACTTCAACGCTTTGTTAGTTGGCAGATCTCGCTCAAACATAAGCGACTATATTAGAGGCCGATTCTTTCGATAAGAATTCTTGACGAGTATTTTGCCTTCTCGGAACTTAAAAATATCGCATCCTGCAACTTCGGATCGCTTACCGTCAGCCTTCGTGCCCGTGAATATCCATTCAGAAACACCTCGGTCTCCAACTATAAAATGGCGAGCGTCATTCCACTGCGCATCTGGAAAGTCCTCCCAAGATTTCGAATATCCTTTTCGAACTGCTTCTGCACCCTCGTAACGGGTGCCAAAAGCGTCTTCTCCAGCTGAAGTCTCAAAAACACAATCCTCAGTCATAAATGACATGAGATCCTCGACATCATGACGGTTCCAAGCATCTGCAAACGCTTCCAAGAATTCTACTGTTACTTCATCGGATTGCTTTGTCACGGACATTTACCTTTTATGATTAATTTGTGAACGAGAATCTTGCTATCTAACAATTGTATATGGGGTGTACGGATTCAAAATATTAGGCGGTTAATTCTCTGATCAATGCGAGAAAATCTTCGCCGTAGCGTTCCTGTTTTGAGCGACCAATTCCGTTGATGTCCATCAACTCATTGTGCTCTTGAGGTTTATGTGTCGCCAGCGCAGCCAACGTAGAATCGTGAAACACCAGATAAGGCGGGATACCGTTCTCTTTCGCAAGCTCCGCTCTCAGAGCACGCATGGCCTCGAACAAGGCTTCGTCCTTTGCGTCAAGCTCTGTACCGACAGACTTCTTAGTTGCCTTCGCCGGTTTGGTCTGATGCCGTTGCATCACCTGGACTTCACCGCGGAGCACCGGCCGGCAACTTGAGTCGAGTACCAGGCTGCCGTGGCCTTCATCGTCCATGGTGATGTAACCTGCAGCAATTAACTGACGAAACAGGTCGCGCCAATCCCGGGTGGTCATTGCAGTGCCGGTGCCAAACAGGCCAAGTTGGTCGTGTCTGTTCTGTTTTATCCGAGGGTCTTTAGTGCTGCCCTGTAAAACTTCGATCAGATAATTGACGCCAAATCTCTGCCCGGTTCGATACACACACGATAACGCGCGCTGTGCGTTTTCGGAATTGTCAAAAACTTCCGGCGGCGACAAACAGTTGTCGCAGTTACCGCAGTCTTCCTGCATGGTCTCGTCGAAATACTGCAACAGGGCGCGGCGACGGCAGGTGGTGATTTCACACCAGCCGAGCATGGTGCGCAGTTTGTGTTGCATCAGCTGTTTGTGCGCGTCGGCGGCGTCGGAGTCTTCGACAAAGCTGCTGAGTGTCATCACGTCCTTGAGGCTATAGGCCATCCATGCGTTCGCTGGAAGCCCATCACGTCCGGCACGGCCGGTCTCCTGATAGTAGGCCTCGAGATTTTTTGGCAGGTTCAGATGGGCGACGAAGCGCACATCGGGTTTGTCGATGCCCATGCCGAAGGCAATGGTTGCTACCATGATGATGCCTTCCTCGAGCAGGAATCGTCTTTGATTATGGGCGCGGTCCTGATCGCCCATACCCGCGTGATACACCAGGGCAACGCGCCCTTGTTGATTCAACCATTCCGCCACCGATTCGGCGCGCTTTCGACTCAGGCAATAGACGATCCCGGAATCTTCTGGATGGTTAGCCTGCAGGAAATGCCAAAGCTGTTGTCTTGAATCGTTGGCATCAACCACCTGATAGCAGATATTGGGCCGATCGAAGCTGTGGATGAACTGCTCTGCCTGTTCCAGATGGAGCTGCGCGACGATTTCTTTTCTGACGCGTGTGTCGGCAGTGGCGGTGAGCGCGATCCGTGGGACTTGAGGGAAGCGTGTCGGCAGACATTCAAGCTGTTTGTATTCCTTGCGGAAATCATGACCCCATTGCGATACGCAATGCGCCTCGTCGATGGCGAACAGGCCGATCTTCAATTGATCGAGAAAATTGAGCGTGTCCGGCATCAACAGTCTCTCAGGTGAAAGATAGAGCAGCTTGAGTTCGCCTGAGTTAAGCGCATTTTTTGTTGCCCAGCGCTGTTTCTGATCCTGGGAGGAGTTCAGGAATCCGGCGCTGACGCCCAGCTGCTTTAAGGCTTCCACCTGATCCTGCATCAGTGCGATCAGTGGGGATACGACAATGGTGACGCCGTCTAGTATCAGTGCGGGGATCTGGAAGCAGAGTGACTTGCCGCCACCGGTTGGCATCAACACCAGACAGTCTTTGCCGTCTAGCAGGCTGTCGATGATGTGTTGCTGGGAGTGACGGAAACCGTCGTAACCAAATACTTCCTTGAGGATGGTCTCGGCCTGGGATGACACGTTTATTCCTGGTTTGATTTGTGGTGAGTGGCCTTGCCTGGCATGTTCAAGAGTTGAGGCGGAAGTGTATCAAGAATAGTGGCCGGTAAGAAAATTGAATTGTCCTTGGAATGGCCCGTGCATGCTAAGCCAGGTCTGCGGTTGCTGATTAATGGGTAGGGTGGTAGGGATAAATAAGTTTTCGATTTAAACTTTGCAGCGGTTTTGATACATTGCGCCGGCCCTCATCACTTTTCCTTTAATGACCGCCTCAGAACATCAGAATCATCATCTGCATAAACAAAACCTCACTGCGGCGCTTTTGGTCATACTCGGGATGGCGATGATCTCCTCCAACGATGCGCTGATGAAGCTTTCGAGTGCTGAGCTTGGCGTTGGGCAACTGCTGTTTGTGCGTGGCAGTCTGGCCATGATTCTGTTTTCAGTCTTCATTAAATTGAGCGGAAGGCCGTTGTTACCCCGACGCTTGTTTAGTCGTTGGAACGGTTTGCGGGCACTGTGCGAGTGTTGTGCCACGGTATGTTTTATTACCGGATTGACTCTGCTGCCCATCGCAATCGCATCAACGCTAGTGTGGACAACGCCTATGATGTTGACCTTGGCCGCCGCGTTTCTCCTTAAAGAAAATGTATCGACCGGGCGCTGGCTCGCGGTGTTCACTGGTTTCGCAGGGGTCTTGCTTGTCACCAATCCATTTGGAGAATCTTTTTCTCCGGCGATGCTGCTGCCTTTGTTGGCGGCGGTATTTGTGACGGTCCGTGATTTGATGACACGGCGCATCGAGGCGAGTGTCGATTCGCTTTACATCGTGCTCACCACATTGACCGTGGTGACCTTGGCTGGGCTATTGATTGCGTTATTCGATTGGCGCCCTGTGAGTCTGACCCGTGCGGGATGGTTGACTCTGAGTGCACTGTTGCTGGGAACAGGATTCTTGTGTCAGATCACCGCGGTGCGCAAAGGTGAGCTGTCGTTTATTGCGCCTTTTTCTTATACCGGCATTCTGGTGGCCGTGTTCTGGGGTTATGTAGTGTGGCAGCAGTGGCCATCTAACCTGACTTTTGCGGGGATCACCCTGATTGTCGGGTCGGGTATGTATATTCTGACCGTGGGCAGGATCAGCCGGCGCGGCATCCGATAGGCGCAGTCCCGGGCAGTCGGCTTAGGAGTCGAGCACGGCCTGACCAAGCTTGCCCGCGCCAAATCGCACGACGTCATCGACCGGTAATCCGGTTTCATCCTCCAGTTTCGCGATCTCATGCTGCGCCGCCTCTTGGTCTAGTTTAGAGGTGTTGAGCGCGACACCGACGGTAGCGGCAGTGGTCAGCGATCCGCAGACCCGCGCCAACTCCTCGTTCAACTGGATGAACTCTTTAATTGGAGGGACTTTGACCGCTTCTGGTTTGCGCAGTCGGGTCATGCCCGCCCGATGACACATGATCAGACGGTTGGCGCAACTGCCGCGTAACAGAGACAGCGTGGCGCTACTGCCGGGATGAAGAATTGAGCCTTGTCCTTCAATAAAAATAATATCGCTGTTGGCGACACCCATTACCGCCGTTTCCACCGCACCACAGGCATGGTCGAGTTTAAACGCATCCAGTGGGATGCCCTGACCGGTAACCGTAATCCCGATCTGACCGGTTGCGACAAAGGTGCTGCTCGGGTTCTTTTCTGTGACCCACTTATAGACTTCGAGGCCGACCGTCATTTTCCCCACCGCCATATCCGTGCCAACCATCAGCACACGTTTGTTATTGAGTTCGGCAGCACGCGCCGATGCAATGGCGGGGGTGAAAGCAGGCTGCCTGACATCCCAGATCCACTGATTATCAGGATTCGAGATTTTGTCGCCGATCTGTTCATTGAGCCGGTCGTGCAGGCCGTTAACGATGCTCATCCCAAATTCCAATGCCTGTTCCAGCTGTGGATACCAGTCATCGGGAACGCGGCCGCCTGAAGGCGCGGTACCTAGCACTAATACTTCTGCGCCTAGATCGTGGGCTTCACCAATGGAACCCACCACTGGATAGTCATAGGACAGCGAGCAGGCCTCATTCACTCTTTTACCGGCATTGGTGGAATCCACCACACACACTACCGGGTTTTTAATGTAACGCATTACGCCATATCCCATCTTGCCGTAGTCGCTATCGAGATTGGCCTCCATATAAACAGCAATTTTTTGATTCTTATTCAGCATTTTGTGATTTAAATATTAATCCGATCAAGCGAATTCAGGTTTAAATGCGGCACCATGACCCGGTAAGTCATTGGGCATGATAATGCCGTCCATCATTTCTGCTCCGGTGCACGGGTCCGGATCCAGATTTAAATGTGAATCAAGATCGATATGATCAATGAAACCTGTAATCGCCGCGCCCGCGGCAATTGACATGGAAGATTCTCCCATGCAGCCGATCATGGTCTTGAGATTATGTTCCTTCGCCGCGGCCACAATGTGCAGGGCTTCAGTAATGCCGCCGCACTTCATCAACTTCATGTTGACGCCATCCACGCAGTGCGCCCATTTACCAACGTCTTCTGAAAACCGGCACGACTCATCGATGTAGATAGGAAGAGGGCGATTTTCAAACAATTCGGGTAATCCGTCCTCGTTACCTTGCTTGAGCGGCTGCTCAATGTAATCGGCGCCACGCTCAGCGATCCACTTCATCATGTGTAGCGCGTCTTTGACTTCCCATCCGCCATTGGCATCTACCCGGAGTTGAACATCATAAGGTTTGGTGCTTTCAATCACCTGACTGTACATTGCCATGTCGGCGTCAATGCCTTCCGGTGAGCCGAGTTTGATTTTAAGTGACTTGACGCCAGTGCCTTCAAGGATAAGGGGTATTCGCTCTTTTACAACTTCCGGAGAATTAATGCCGATCGTGACTGAGGTCGGTACAGTCGGTTTACCCGCCCCGAGTAACTGATAAAGTGGTTGGCCAGTTTTCTTACCGAGCCAGTCCCATAGTGCGATGTCGAGTGCCGCCAAGGCGCAAGCCGGTACATCCTGTTCTCGTGCAAGGCTGTATATCGCTTCAACCGATAAGTCGTCGAGATCATTTTCAAGAAACGTTTGTAGTGAGGTCTGCGCTGCCTCAGGTGTATCTGCTCCTTCAGTTTTCCCGGGAGACATCTCGCCGAGGCCGGTAATGTCCTGCATGGTGACTGACACGAAAAGATTATCCGAGCCACTGTGTACACCACGACTGATCGCGAGCGGAAAGCGCTTTTTAAGATGAATGGTTTTGAAATCGACTTGCATGATTTATTTTAGTCCGATGCCTGTACGGCAGTAACCGCAACAAGATTAACTATATCGTCAACGCTGCAGCCTCTCGATAGATCGTTAATAGGTTTATTGAGTCCCTGCAGGACAGGCCCAATTGCCTGGACCCCACCGATTCGCTGGGCGATTTTATACCCGATGTTGCCGGATTGCAGGTCGGGAAATATAAACACATTAGCTGGAGCGGGAATCTTGATCTGGGGCGCTTTCTTCTCGAGGATCTCCGGGATAATTGCCGCGTCGAACTGGACTTCTGTCATCAGCTTGATATCCGGCCTCAGCCGAGAAACTATGTCTCCGGCTTCCCGCACCCGCGTCACATTTGCATGTTCCGCACTGCCAGCGGTAGAGAAACTGAGCAGTGCGACCTTGGGATCAATCCCCGCCAGATCGGCAGCGCTGTCAGCGGAATCTATGGCGATGCAGGCCAGTTCTTCTGGATTCGGTTCGATTACCATTCCACAGTCGGCATATAGAGCAGTGCCTTGAATAGCCTGGTGGGAAAGCTCGTGTTGCATGAGGAAAAAGCTCGATACAATTTTACTGCCTGGTTTCTTTCCAACCAGTTGCAGCGCGCTTCGCACCACATCCGCTGTCGGATGGGTGGCACCTGCCACCATCCCATCGGCCATCCCTGCGCGCACCATACTCGCTCCCATCAGTAATGGATTGGAAATCATGGCCAGTGCTTCAGTCTCTGAAATGCCTTTGTGTTTGCGGGCCTCATACAAAACCGACGCCATTTCTTGCTGCTGATCTGAATCAGCTGGATTGATTACCGATACCCCGCTTATGTCAAAAGAGCCGTCTTTGGCAACAGCATCGATTTGGTTCGGGTTGCCGATCAGTATAACTTGCGCGATTTTTTGCTCTACTATGATGGATGCAGCTTCTATTACTCTTCGGTCGGTACCTTCAGGTAACACGACGCGCCTGGTTCGAGACTTGGCCGTATCGATGATTTTGGATAGCGTATTCATCATTTGTAGATCATCTGGATCGTTCGATTGGCTCCGGGGGAAAAAACGGTCTAAAAACAGAGCCAGGAATTATGCCACTCCAGCGAACTAATTCGCGGTATAAATTAGATTAATTAAGGCCTTGTTACGATCGAGCAGGCGCTCTTAGGTGCCAATTGCTACCGACGCCGCAACCCAAGCCGCCAGACTTGCAGTATTGTAATCGGCACAAACCACATCAGCATGTCATTGAGGAAAAACCCGAATAAAGCCCAGTGAAGAAAGATCAGCACAGTTGAGAAATAGACCCAGCGATGCAGTTTCTTCCATCGCGGTCCAAGAGTATTTACTGATTTATCATTTGATGTGATCGCGAGCAATAATAGGATCAGCAATGCGATCCAACCGATTACGATCTTGGGGTCTTCCATATGCCACAGAACATCAGCAAGGTCGGAATTTCTTCGTAAATAAATCATGAGATGTATCAACGCATACCCAAAACACGCTACCCAAGGTAGCGCCTTCGTCTTTGAAACCACCTTAGGATCGACACCATCTTGCGGCTGTTACGGAAGATCAACAACAGGGGTGTTATTGCCAGAGTGGCAACTAATAGCTGAATCGATACGACGCCGGAGTCATACATCATTTCCGGGTAATAACGCTGATCGAAATAGAAATCCACTAGCAGCGGCAAGGCCGGTAATGCCAGCAATATCTATAAGACGGCCCTGTGCTCAATTGCAGTCGGGCAAAGCTGTATCAGACTTCTGCTGTATTTGTCCGGTGCCGCAGAATGGGTGGATTTCATTATTAATTCGAAAAGGCTGAAATTCCGATCATGAAGAAGCTGGCCCCATAATCCGTCGAAAGTTCAAACTAACCGCGGGACTGTCTCCTGGCGCCCGTTGCGTAAAAGAAATCGGAAATTGGTATCTTGCCGCACAAACAGTTTTCTAAAACTAAAAAAAAGCCGCGTCTGAATTCGGACGCGGCCTTATTTACCAAGCTGTTACGATTAAACGTAGTCTTTGTACTTCGCCAGATGACGTACCGGCTTTGACAAAGCATCGCGGCGGAACGGATCACCTAGTTCACGGGTACACATGATCTCGATCACCGTGGTTTTGCCTTCGTTCATCTGCGCGTCGATCGCCTGTTTAAGGGCAGGACCGACCTCGTCAAGCTGGTCGACAGTGATAGCGTCAGCACCCATGGCCTTGGCAATGGCGTTGAAATCCTGGCTGGTCAGTTCATCTGCGACGAATCGGCGGCCATAGAAATCCACCTGGTTTTTCTTTTCCGCGCCCCATTGGCGGTTATGAAATACCACCGCGGTGACAGGGATGTTGTGGCGTACCGCGGTCATCACTTCGACCATACTCATCGACCAGGCGCCGTCTCCAGAATAAGCCACGGCCGGACGATCCATAGCAGCGCACTTGGCGCCAATCATGGTGGGTAGTGAATAGCCACAGTTGCCGAAGCTCATGGGTGCAAAGAAGCTGCGGCCGCGTTCGAATCGAAGGTAACTGTTCGATACGGCGTTGATGTTACCGATGTCGGTGGAGACCATAACGTCTTTAGGCATGGCGTTTTCGAGCTCGCGCAGTACCTGCCGTGGGTGCAGCCAGTTACCTTCTTCGGAATTCTGCTCTTCGATCATGTCGAGGCTGTAATCGTCGTTCTCGTGAACCCAATCGCTTAGTTCTTTTTCCCAGGATTCCTTTTCCGCGGCGATGGTAGCAGCTCGCTCTTCGCGGCTGGCGTCGCAAGCCAGGGTCTTGTCCTGAATTCGATCGAGAAGTGCCTTGGCCGCTGCACCTGCGTCACCACAGATACCTACAGAGATTTTTTTCACCAGGCCGAGCATTTTATGATCGGCGTCGATCTGGACGATCTTGGCATCTTTCGGCCAGTAGTCGATACCATACTGGGGCAGGGTGCCGAAGGGGCCGAGTCGGGTGCCGAGTGCAATCACCAGGTCCGCCTTGCTCATGAGAGACATTGCCGCCTTGGAGCCTTGATAACCGAGTGGACCGGTCCACAGCGGATGGCTGGCTGGGAATGAGTCGTTGTGCAGGTAGCTGTTGGCGACCGGGCAGCCGAGTCGTTCGGCCAGAGCCTTGCATTCTTCGATGGCATCGCCCATCACCACACCGCCCCCCGACAGGAGCACTGGGAATTTCGCCTTGGCAAGAAGATCAGCGGCTTGATCCAGGGTTTTCTCTCCACCGGGACCACGATCGACCCTCATTGGCTGGGGAATTTCTACATCGATATCGCCGTAGAAATAGTCGCGCGGGATATTGAGCTGGGTTGGGCCCATCTCGGACATTGCACGATCAAAACAGCGCGCTGTGAACTCCGCCATTCTGTTTGGATTGACGACGTGACCTTGATACTTTGTGAATTCCTCAAACATCGGCAGCTGGTTAGCTTCCTGGAAACCGCCCAGGCCCATACCCATGGTGCCAGTCTCGGGTGTGATCATAACCACCGGTGAGTGCGCCCAGTAAGCGGCGGCGATAGCGGTCACGCAGTTGCTGATACCAGGGCCATTCTGGCCAATTACAACGCCATGACGGCCGCTGACTCGCGCATAGCCATCGGCCATGTGCGCACCACCTTGTTCGTGGACGACTGGGATCAGGCGAATGCCTGCTGGTGCGAAAATATCCATAGCATCCATAAAGGCCGAGCCCATGATGCCAAAGATATCGGTTACGCCATTAGCGACCAGAGTTTCTACAAATGCCTCGCTGGGCGTCATTCTTGCCATTTCAGTTCCTCTTACTTGTTCTGTCTGTTAGGTAAATTTTCAATTCAATTAAGTTTCGATCAGCCGTCATTGAATAATTATCAACGTCATTGGTTGAAAGCGTCTTCTGCAGAGACATAATCGTAGCCGAGTTCTTCAGCTACCGGACGATAGGTCACTTTGCCGGCATGCACATTCAATCCGTTTCGCAGATGCTCATCATCCATTAATGCCTGCTTGGCACCTTTGTTGGCGAGTTGTATAGCGAACGGAAGGGTAACGTTATTGAGCGCATATGTGGAGGTGCGCGGCACGCCACCCGGCATATTAGCGACACAATAGTGCACAACATCATTAACCGTATAGGTGGGTTCCGCATGGGTGGTTGCGTGGGAAGTCTCGCAGCACCCTCCCTGGTCGATGGCGACATCTACAATCACCGAACCAGGCTTCATCTGTGCCACCATCTCCTTGGTCACAAGCTTAGGTGCCTCCGCCCCGGGTACCAGCACGCCGCCGATGACCAGGTCTGCTTCTAAAACGTGTTTCTCCAAGGCGTCGGCAGTGGAGAAAACGGTGTTGGTTCCGCGGCCGAAGTGTTGCCAGTGGCGGTCGAGGGCGTCTGCATTGTTGTCGAGCACCCAGACGTCTGCACCCATTCCCACTGCTATGTGAGTGGAGTGGGTGCCCACCACGCCGGCGCCAAGTACAACAACTTTAGCAGGGTCGACTCCCGGTACGCCACCAAGCAGCATGCCGAGGCCGCCGTGAGGGTGTTCAAGACAATATGCACCCGCTTGGACCGCCATGCGTCCGGCAACTTTGGACATCGGTGCCAGCAGAGGCAATCCACCAAAGCGAGAAGTGACGGTTTCGTATGCCACACAAGTGGCGCCGCTGTTAACCAGGTCCTTGGTCTGTTCGGGATCCGGCGCCAGGTGCAGGTAGGTGTAAAGAATCTGCCCTTCACGCAGCATCGCGCGTTCTATTGCCTGGGGCTCTTTGACTTTGACGATCATATCGGCCTTGGCAAATATCTCATCAGCAGTGTCAAGAATTTCCGCACCGGCAGCGCGATAGCTATCATCTGATGCGCTAATACCGACGCCTGCATTGGTCTCGACGATGACGCTGTGACCGTTCTTGATCATCTCGCGCACACTGGTCGGGGTCATTCCGACCCGGTATTCATGGTTCTTGATCTCTTTGGGTACGCCTACTAGCATGATTGTTTCCTCAATGTTACTGAGTGAATAACTGGACTTCCGGGGCCGAGCCTGCCCGGACCAATCCTGGCTGGTTAGGGCGCAAAATAGGGGCTTAGACGATGCCGGTGTAGTACCAGAAAGCACCCTACGGTTGCGCCAGATCGCGGGACATTGTAAACCAAAGAAATGCAGAATTTACTTGAACAATCGTTGTCAGCGCTGCTGGCTCACCAGGCGGCTCTCCTAGGAGAGCGTAATTTTCTTGAATTTGAGTGCCAGCCTCAGATTAACGAAGGCAAACAGGGCATTGAGAATCCCTTTCGTCTGTCCCTGAGCTATAGGGATTTCAACGACCAGGTTAACCAGACCTGCCACTATCTGCAGAGCCTGGGCCTCAAACAAGGAGACGTATATAACTTGCATCTGCCCAATTGCCCTGCATTCCTGATCGTGTGGTTCGCGGGCACCCGTCTGGGGGCAGTCATGATGCCTACTAATGTCCTCGGATCAAAGGCCGAGATGCGCTACCTGCTTGAGCATTCTGGTTCGGTGATCTCATTTACCACTGCGCCGCACCAAGACATGCTCGACGAATGTGCAAATGAGGTGGAAAAACTGCGACAAATCGTATGCTGTGATCCGTTTACACATTCGCCCAATACGCAGTCGTTTGAACACCAGCTGAGTCGCTTTAGCGACGAAGCCTATCCGTGCCCCGCGGCTCCATGTGATCTGGCGGCGATCATGTATACCTCTGGAACCACCTCCAGACCCAAAGGAGTGATGGTCACGCATGCGAATTACATCAAGGCAGGACAGACCGTTGCCGACGCCACTGGACTCACCAAGGAAGACCGTCAGTTTGTGGTTCTGCCACTGTTTCATGGCAACGCCCAGTATTACTCAACTATGAGTGCACTGCTCGCAGGGGCCAGCATTGTTCTGATGGATCGGTTCAGCGCCAGTCAGTATTTCGACAAATGCATCGAGTACCAGTGCACCGTGGCAAGCCTGTTTGCTGCGCCGATGAGAATGATCCTGGCCCAGCCCGAAAATGAGAAACACACAAACAATCAACTTCGTCTGGTGATCTATGCTCAGAACCTGACTCCCGAACAGATACAGAACTGGCAACGCAGATTTGATGCACCGCTGTGCCAGCTGTGGGGCATGACTGAAACCATGGGCCCGCCGTTGATGAATCCGTTACAAGGAGAACGACGCAACTGGACCGTGGGAATACCCTCTGCCGATTATGAAGTGCGCCTGGTCAATGAAAATGGTGAGTCGGTTAATACAGGTGTGGAAGGAGAGATCGTGGTGAAAGGGATTCCAGGCAAAACTATCATGGCGGGATATTATAAAAATGACCAGGCGACCCGCGAAACGATCAGGAAGGACTGGCTATATACGGGTGATAACGCCATCCAGGATAAACAGGGATATTTCCGCTTCGTCGATCGGATCAAAGACATGATCAAGCGATCGGGTGAAAATGTTTCGGCCGGAGAGGTTGAATCGGTGATCCTGCAACATCCCGCCGTGTTTGAATGTGCGGTGATCGGAATGCCTGATGCGCTGCGGGATGAAAAGATCGTCGCAGTTGTGGTGTTGCATCACGGTGCACAGGCGACAGAAGATGAAATCATTGAATTTTGTAAGCACAAGCTCGCTTCTTTCAGAGTGCCGCAGCAGGTGGTCCTTGAGCGATCGCTTCCAAAAACGTCTGTCGGAAAAATCCAGAAGCATTTGGTAAAAAAGCTCGTCACATTGGAATGAATTGCGCAGATTCGATCCGAGATTTCTGAATAACGATTCAGCTTTGACCATCGTTATGGCGATTTATTCGTTGCTGACTAGAAAAGTTGGAACCTCTGCTTCGGCACCTGTGTGCGTCTCTGCGCAGCGATCTTGTTGCGACTATAATTGCGAAACCGCGAATTCTATCAATCTCAGTAAGGAAAGTTATCAACACATTCTCTTGGCACCTATTTAAACCTTATCGGAGCACTATACGATGAAACAAATTAACTTCAAGTCCAATTTTTTCTATGGAGCCTTAGTTGTAGTTCCTATCGTAATTTTTGTCATATTGATTGTGGAATTGGTGGATATTATAAAAAA
Source organism: uncultured Gammaproteobacteria bacterium (assembly GCA_947259885.1). Taxonomy (GTDB): domain Bacteria; phylum Pseudomonadota; class Gammaproteobacteria; order Arenicellales; family Poriferihabitantaceae; genus VYFG01. The sequence continues at coordinate 6,085 of CAMYNW010000013.1, read as the reverse complement.
CGCCAGTCAGGCGCTGGGATTAGAGTCGGATATCGGTGGTGGCCTGGCAGTAGCGCTTCTGGCGCTGGTGATGATTGCTGCTTGTTATGGTGCCGGTGTGGCGGTAAAAACTCGCATTGGTTCCATGTCCTTTGGTAGTTTAGAGCGACGAGTGTTAGCACATGTGCCTGGTTACAGGATTGTCAGCAATGCTTTAAAAGGTTTCGCGGACAATGAAAAATCATATCCTCCCGTGCTTGCACGACTTTCGGAGTCAGGCACTGCGGTGTTGGGTGTGGTAATCGAAGAAAATGACAATGATACGTTTACAGTGTTTGTTCCAACAGCACCCGCGATTACGATTGGAGGCGTGTACATTCTGGATCGGAATCGCGTCACATATTTAGATGCATCCACTTTGGATTTTGTGAATTGCGTCGCGGAATGGGGGGTGGGCTCGAGTAAATTGATAGGTGATACGAAGATTATGTAGCATTGGTATTGTCGGTTGTGGCACAGCGTGAGAGATCCCGTCAAAGACAAAGATTTCAGGTAGTAGTCAATCATAAAAATCAGGGAGAATTGTCTCGATATATTCTCTCGGGGATTTCGTTTCTAAAAAATATTGAGCTGAACACTAACAATTGTTGTGTGGTACTTAATGTTGACAGTGCTGTCATGGTCCGACGGATCATTTCTGGTTCATCTGTGATCACACCATCTACACCGTAAACGAGCATCCGAAACAGAGAAATAGGGTCGTTGATGGTCCAGACAAAAACTTCCTTTCCTGCGTCATGAGCTCCGCGTACAAAGTTTGGGGTCACCATGCCTTTACTGGCGGCGAGAAAATCTGTATCGAACTGGGTTAAGTCACCAATAGCGGTAGCTGACAGTAATCCAACTGTCCAGTCGGGGCGCAAGGCCCTGATTTTGAGAATGCCTGAATATTCCAGCGACATGATGGCAACGTTCGGAGTCATCTCTGTAGCTTCGACGATATCGATAACCCGCTGCTCCAGCTGCTGGGCATGACCGTAATACTTAAGCTCGATGAGCACTCGAGCCTTACCTCGTGACGCTTTAAGAACCTCGGCCAGGGTTGGCACGCGTTGGTCATCAAATCTAGGATCGAACCAGCTGCCCACATCAATATTGCGGATTTCCTCGAATGCACCGTCCCATACTTTTAAATCGATACCGGCCAGTTTCATGAAGTCGCTATCATGGATGACCACAACTTCACCATCGGCGGTTTCCTGAACATCGATCTCTATCCAGTCGGCCCTGTCCTCAATCGCCTGATTCACTGCAGCGAGGGTGTTTTCCGGTGCGGTTCCCGAAGCACCACGATGGGCGGCGATCGTAATATTGTCACTCAATTTAATATTATTAATGAACCATGCGCCGGATATGGCGGCAACCACTACGCCGACTGACAATATAATTAAAAGGCGGGCAATAGTTTTAATTCTGCCTGGACTGGATTCCGACAGATCAGTTGCCAGGCTTTCGACGGTATCTAGCGATACGCCCAGTCTCTTGGACACCTCGGTAAGAGCAAGAGCCGATGTTGCGGCGCTGAAGCTCGCGCCGAGGAAACCTAATGATGCCCATAACGCCGCCAATCCACCGAGCAATACAACCAGTGCGTTGACGTTCTCGATAAATCCGGGAACAATCCAGTCGCCCAGGTAGTTAACGAGAATAAGTGGAATCGCGCCTAATACCAAGGTGATGAATGCCCAAACCGCCAGAATGACCAGTATCTTACTCAGCTTGTTCTGGGTGCGCCGCTCGCTTTGACCGAAGCAATCAGCAGGGGAAACTCCAGCAAACAAAAGCAGTGGCAAAGTTGCCGTCCAGGCAAGTAATTTGCGTAGTAACAGCGTACACATTGCCAGCGCTATACAAGCAATAGCAGCCGCGGCGATCCAGAATTCTGGCGGCCTTTCATTGAGGTAATAATTGATATCGTATTCGGTGATCAACACCCAGGCGATCCCTAGGCCGACCGCTAGGAAGGGAAAAATGATCAGCAGCAGCCGAGTAACCAGTCGCAGCGAAAACGCTAATATGGACCTAATGTTTGACCCGGCAAAACCGAGAGAACGGATTGTCGAACCTCGGTCACTCTTTGCCCTGACCCCTAGATACATCATCGAAGCCTGTCCAAGTATTCCAATGGTGAGGACCACAGTTAAGACGATGATCAGAGACAGTATCCCAAGCGGCGACAATAATGCACGGGCAATCTCAAGATCGGCAAGCGCTGACTGGCCCGATAGCCGAATCAGCAGACTGGTGATCATTCCGGTGAATGGTGCGAGTAGGACGAAACCAAGTGCCGCACAGGCCAGATTGACAGCAAGCACGGGTCGCCAGATCAATCGCAGTCGAAACAGAATATCCCGCCAGACTTCAATTGCATCAACAGTCATTATTTATACCAGGATTTATACCAGGGAGTTATGGGATTGTCTCGGGCTGATCGCTGTCTATCTCGTTGCGACAATACTAACCTGCAATGACTTACTCTATCATCGGATGAGCGCACGAGATACATCAGCGGATGCCCTGTTGTATTGATCCTGAACAACCGGAATTCGAACCGGACTGCTCGAAGCCTTTCGAGAGGCCAACGCCATCCCCAAAAAGGTGACCTAATTTCCTTCGATACGTTATATTAAACATTGATCAGAATTTGAAAATCGCAATGCAGAATATGTTTAAACCAAGAAAGCAGATTATTGTCCTCATCAGTATGATTCTCACTGTATGCTGGCTGGCATTAGGCCAGTCATCAGCCCAAACGAATGAGAAGTTAATAGACGGTGCTGTAGATATCTGGACCGGTGATTTTGACGAAATGCTTGAGCGCAGACAATTACGCGCGCTGGTTGTCTACAACAAGCTGTTATATTTTCTTGATGGAGCCACGCAACGTGGTGCGTCTTATGACGCGCTCGAGGGTTTCCGAAAGTTTGTAAATGAGAAATATAAACTTAAGTCACGAGAGTTCCACATCGTTTATATCCCGGTGAATCGTGATCAGTTGATCCCGGCATTGCTGGATGGTATCGGTGATGTGGCGGTGGCAAATCTGACCATTACGCCGGTGCGTCAGGAACAAGTTGATTTTTCCGCACCTCTTATGACAGGTGTCCGTGAGGTGCTGGTAACTGGTCCGACGGCACCTGAAATCAGCACACTGAATGATCTGGCTGGAATGGAAATCCACGTTCGTCCGTCAAGCAGTTATTTCAAGAGCCTGGAGAGCATGAATGAGCGGTTTGAGTCTGAAGGGCTTGAATCTGCTCGCTTGATTCAATTGGACGAGTTTTTGGAGGATGGGGACCTGTTGGAAATGGTCAACGGGAGCTTGTTGCCGTTTGCGGTAGTAGACAGTCACAAGGCGACTTTCTGGGCCGATGTTTTTGACAACCTCGTGGTGCGGGATGATATCGTATTCAGCGCCGAAGGTTCCTTAGGGTGGGCATTTCGCAAGAACAGCCCGACCCTTGAGAGTGTGATGAATCAGTATGTTTCGCAGAACAAGAAGGGCACTTTGCATGGAAATATGATCCTTAACCGATATCTTCGTGACAACAAGTGGGTTCGAAACGCTCTCGGCAAAAAAGAAATGAAACGCCTGGAGCAAATGATAAATATATTCAAACAATATGCAGGAGAGTATGATTTTGACTGGTTGATGTTGGCTGCGCTTGGGTTTCAGGAATCCGGGCTCGATCAAAATGTGAAAAGCTCTGCTGGCGCCATAGGTGTGATGCAGTTGTTGCCTTCAACAGCCGCTGATCCAAACGTCAATATTCCGGACATTGAGCGGCTCGAAAACAATATTAATGCCGGGGCGAAATACCTGCGTTTCTTGCGCGATCGATATATTTCTGACTCAGGGGGTGATGAATTGAACCAGACGCTTTTGACCTTCGCTTCTTATAACGCGGGTCCTGCAAAGATATCTAAGATTAGAAAAGAAACTGCCGAGCGAGGTCTTGACCCTAACGTGTGGTTTGGAAACGTAGAGCATGTGGTAGCCAAAAATATAGGCCGTGAAACAGTGCAATATGTCAGCAACATCTACAAGTACTACATCGCCTACAAACTGGTGGGCTCTCAATCCAGTGAACGAGAGGCGGCGAAAGACGTCCTGATTGAGACTCTGGAATAGACCACTCGTAGGGCGCAGATGATCGAGCAGTTAAGGGTAATGTTTGAGGCACATCTTTACCGGGCCCCTCAATTTACTTCTATACGTTTTTCACGTTTAATCGCCTTTCGAACTATTAACGGCAGAATGTTATGGATTTAGAGTCATTATCCGTTTTCACTGATCATGCTGTAACTGGATTGATTCGGGTTGCGCTAGCTCTAGCGATATTTTTCGCAGGGCGCATGATGGCCAGGTGGATCTGTGGAATTTTAAGCACGCAACTTAAAAAGCACGGGCTTGACGATATGCTGGTAAAGCTTGCCAGCAAAACTGCATACTTTTCGCTGATTGCTCTGATCATCCTCGCTGCGCTGGAGCAGATAGGCATAAACACGACTTCTGCCCTGGCCGTATTTGGTGCCGCCGGCTTAGCCGTTGGCCTTGCCGTTAAAGACTCATTGTCAAATTTTGCTTCAGGCGTAATGATTGCGTTTTTTCGGCCATTCAGACTTGGTCATTACATTGAAGCGGCTGGAACCTCGGGTTCGGTGCAGGAGGTAGGTATGTTCAATACCACCCTCTTGACACCCGATAACCGTCGCGTTGTGGTACCTAACAGATTGATATACAACGACACCATCGTTAACTATTCCGCCGAAGAAACTCGCCGCGTTGATATGGTTTTTGGTATCAGTTACGAGGATGATATGGGGCAGGCCAGGGCATTGATCGAGGAGCTGATCGCGGCGGACGATCGTATTCTCAAGGAACCAGCCGCAGTAGTTGCCGTAAATGAACTGGCCGACAGCAGCGTTAATTTTATAGTTCGCCCATGGTGTAAGAGCGCAGATTATTTTGGCGTGTATTTTTCAATGACAGAGAAGATCAAGCAGACTTTTGATCAAAACGGCATATCGATACCCTATCCGCAACGGGATGTTTACATGCACCAGGTAGGGTCTGAAGCAGTGTAAACCTTGCTCTCTAGAACTACCTGTAACTTAAAACACAAGAGATCTTCGATGAAAAGGGCAAATCCTTGTGGTCCTGGCCGGATTGCTCATCCTGTTGTCCTCAGCCTACGCGGATATAGAAGACTTCGATTCGGAATAGCTGTTATCAGATTTCGAATCTCAGCTTTTTCTAATTAGTCAAATCCCCCGATACCAATGGGATGGACTCCTCCTCACCATACGGCATCGCAATGTGCCAGACTGAAGGTTGTACTGACAGTCACAAGTAGAGGAGAAGTCCGAGATGAAGATTAAACGAATTGGTGTAGATTTGGCAAAGAATGTATATCAGCTTCATGGGGTTGATCGGGGAGATAAATGTTTGTGGAAGCGACGTTTAAAACGAGGGAACTGGCTCAAGGTGTTGTTCGAGAAAGCAGAGCCAGGTTGCGAGATTGGCATGGAGGCGTGTACGGGATTCCATCATTGGGCCCGGTTGTTAAGGGAAAAGGGATATGTTGTGAAGCTTATTGCGCCGCAGGATATCCAGGCGATGCACCGGGTACGCAGTGAATTGATATGTCACCGCACGGCCAAGGCCAATCAGATCCGGGGGCTGGTATCGGAGTATGGATTGGTGGCCCCGCAGCAGATGGCGTCATTGCGCCGGGCGATACCAGAATGGCTGGAGGAGGGGAAAAATGGACTGACTGACCGGTTCCGGGAACTATTGAATGGATTATGGGGAGACCTGAGCGGATTGGATCAACGGGTGAGTGAACTGGATCAGGATATCCAGGTGGTAGCTGAAAGTCATGCAGGTGCGAAGCGATTACAGCAGCTGCGTGGCGTGGGACCAATGATTGCCACGGCCCTTGTGGCAGCGGTGGGTAATGGTGAACACTTTACCAAGGGGCGACAGATGTCGGCCTCATTGGGATTAACCCCCAGACAACACAGTTCCGGTAACAAAGACCGT
>CAMYNW010000012.1 GCA_947259885.1 uncultured Gammaproteobacteria bacterium | reverse complement strand
AAATGGCAGCGATACATGTCTTGTAAAATAAGTGGAAAACGCGTGCTTTTTGATCCATTGCTCGAGGATCGAGGAATATAACCAAGCATTAATTCGTTTGTTTGGAGAAATGCTTTCAAATCTCTCTGAGGCGGGAAGCACCAATTCATTTATTTCGTTTGAATGTCCGCAATGGAGAGCGAATTCTAAAAAGATTTGTACGCTTTGATACACACCATTCTTTAATACTGTCAGATCAGATTCCAGTTTATATACCTAATTATTCTTTTGCTACGAACTGCAGCGATTGGTATGCGGTCCTCCTCGTGTGACGTCTCTTGAGTTTGGCTTCAAAAAAACGATTCAGAGCTTCAACAAGTAGTTTGCCTTTAGGTTCTGGCAGTTGATGAATTTCTTCCCGTACCGCCAAGGCGGTTTTCAACCAGTGCACAGATACGATGTATTCCCCTTGTCCATGATCTAATACTTTATTAATAATATTTTCAATATCCTGAACGTCTTCACTAACATTTGCATACTCTGTGTCGACTTCCGCAGCGACATACGCCGCATTGCGTCCGCTGAAGCAGGCCATTTGCAGTAATCCTTGTGGCCATAGAACGGGAAATCGTGTGCACTGCTTGCGCACAGCGTTGCCAAAGGTCAGTCCGTGGGTATAGTCCAGCCATCCAACGTTTCCTGAAATTGGAATATGCGTCTTCTCTTGCTGCTGAATGTCATAGTGCAAGAGATTGTGAGCATTGGCCAGAAGTAACTGCGTATATATTTCACTCGGTGAGGCGTCACTGCACTCAAGTGTAAGATCGAGTGCAGAATTAATACCCTTGTAATGCCAGTTCTTCGCAGCTGGAACGGATCCTTTAGCGTTACCCCAATTGTCCAGGGAATCCTGATATTTTCTGAATTCGGGAATGCGATCCTCCCTGGTGGCAAAAATAATAGAACGCACAAGCGAAAGTAAGATTGGTTCAACAATGCGGTCACCCAAGTGTCGGATCAACTCATCGGCTTTAGTAACATAGATTAAGGAATGCCCAAAATCGTTGTAGTGATTTAATGCCGCGCGGGTCAGCGCGCATTCAAGATCACTAAATTGCAGTCCTTCTCTCAACGCGCCTCGAATCATAGCGATGGCGTCGTCTTCATTTTCAGTTTCTATGGCCTGCAGGAACTTATTTTCATCGTAGTCGGATATTTTATCGGTGAACGGATACTCTCGCTCGCGCTGCACATCATATGCGGTATGGGCCACGCCCTCCTGCAGGCATACCAGCTTTATCTCCGTGTCGTCGGCATGCTCTATATAGATCGTTAACCAATCCGCCATTCCAGCGTAGGCGTGGGTCCATCCAAATTCCATTTTTTGCCATGACCATTCAATGGCATTTCTCAACACATCCAAGGGGTCTCCCCCCAAACGCACTAATCGTGCTATCTCCCTGGAGATTCGATCGTAGGAATGATCATTAAATGCTTCCATTAAGCTATCAATTATTGCCTGGTAACGTTCAGCGAATGGCGGATCGGCAATATTCACCCAAATCTCCGGTCCACGGAGTTGAACCGGGTAGGTGCGTAAGCGATCGCCTCCGAGAAGATTTTCTCCGGTCTCGAGATCAAACTTCCAGTTGTGCCAGTTGCAGGTCAGAACGCAATCTGTGGACAGGTTTCCTTCAGACAACGGGTACCCTTCATGCGGACACCGGTTGTCACAGGCCACTACGCCGTTTTCTGTATCGAACAGCGCAATCTGTTTTCCGAACACTCGAGCCATCAATACGCCATTATTTTCTAACTTATCCAGTTCCTGGGCAAACTGCCAGTCCGTGGGCATTTGAGTTTTATCTTTATTCATAACAATTGTGTTTCTCCTGGCTGGAAAAGTAATTTGCTTTCGTTAAGTATAAAAGTTAAAGTTAACTTTAAGTCAATCGATTTGTTTGTGAATTGTTCAAGATGACGGGATCCAGCAACTACATGACAATAGGAGAAACCGCAAAGAGGTGTGGTGTGGCCACTTCGGCGTTGCGCTTTTATGAACAAAAAGGTCTGATTCATTCTGCCCGCGTATCGGGAAACCATCGCAGATATCACCGCTCTATGATTCGTAGAATCGCGGTTATTCAAGTTGCACAAAGCCTTGGATTGAGTCTGGCTGAAATTAACGATGCACTAGGTAGCTTGCCTGATCAACGAACGCCAACAAAAAAGGACTGGGAAAGATTGTCAGCAGATTGGAGAGATCGGCTGGACCAACGAATAAATATATTAACGAAACTGCGCGATAATTTATCTGGTTGTATCGGCTGTGGTTGCCTGTCGTTGAGACGTTGCAAACTATATAACCCCGATGACATCGCGGCTGAATCAGGAGCTGGGCCTCGATTCTTATTTGATTGAATCAGGTACAAGCCATGCAGCAGATAAGCGTACCCGAATTACTCAAATTGTCCAATTGAGATGTCTACGAGATAGTAGATTTTAAAGCCCAATTATTCTTGTAGAATCCTCGTGTTCATGCCGTGAACATACTAAGGCGCTTTACCTTGTCATGGCCAATTGTTATCAAAACGGCCTGTTCATCCTGTAAAACATACCATTCATCCCAAATACTTGACGCTTTTGGGTATAAGTAGTGACACTAACGCGCGAGCCGACCATGCTGTTTGCAAAACTGTTTGCTACCCCAATTAGCTAACCTCTTTACTGCTCTGCATGACCTGATTTTCACTAATAATTCCTGGTAAACGTCTTAGGCAATATATCAGGAGGCAAATAGTCTAGTCGAACCATGAAATCGCAGTGAGTATGCGATTCAATTTTATGAATATAGAGTCATTCCTCGATTTTGGCCCGGTTAGCCTGTACGTGGTTAGTGTATGCGGTTTATGTTGGGCTTTAATTGGCGTCGGTCAGTCTTGCGTTCGGGCACTTCAACGAAATGATAGTGGCGAATTGGTTGCTGACTTTAAGCCGAATCTGCGCGATACCTTTATATGGTTGACGCTAATCTGGGTTTTGTTTGGTACTCGGATTTTACTCACTGATATTCAGCCTACAGAAGGCAGATGGTCTGAGTTGCTGGCTCTTGGTCTGGTATCCGCCTCAGTTTTAACACTCGTAGTGATTGCAATATCAATACGAAGAAAATCAAAGGCTGGTCTCAAGTATGATCTCACGACATGGAACTTATTTGTGTTGAGGGTTTCAATTGCATCATTGTTGGTGGGGACAGTGTCGCTCACAATGTTTTATTTTCCCGGCGTCGATTCGCTGATTTCTAATTTATTGCAATCGGACTCCTCGGTTCTGTTCAAATTATTGCAACTGCTTTGTATAGCAATTTTAATTGTCACTGCGATTTTTGGGTTAATAAGCAACGGTTGGATTAAGCGCTACCTGGCACTCGATGCCTCAACAACTAATGCGCGAATATCGCCTGAGTTATCGGGGCAATCTTTGGGATCGACTCAAAACAGCGGAGTGGATTTAGAAACAGAATTTTTTTCTCACATCAGGAGCTTAAAGCGTGAAAAAAATAGTTAAAAGTGTTTTTCTCATCAGCCTGTTGGTCGTGGTGTCAGCCTGCAAGACCACGCCTGAGGTCACAGATAATCAAAGATTAGCTCAGTCTCTCGCGGCAATTGGGCTCGAAACATCGGAGACAGAGCGCGGCCTTATTATCCATTTTCCGGATATTAATTTTGAATATGCCTCTTCAGATCTAAAACCGGAAGCTTTGGATATTCTTCATCTGGTCGCGGACAGGCTTAACAATGACTATGTGGCAGATCGTCAGCTGGCAGTGGAAGGGCACACAGACTCTCGGGGAAGTGAAGAATACAATGTAAATTTATCAAAGAGCCGTTCCGAGGCGGTTGCCGATGCTTTGATATTTAGAAAAATTGCAAGTGATCGTATCCAGGTCGCATGGTTTGGGGAGGCAGCGCCAATAGCGCCAAATGATAATGTGGACGGATCTGACAATCCCGAAGGTCGGGCGAAGAATCGCCGGGTAGAAATAATTGTTATTAATGCTGAGAAATAAAGGTTTTACTGAGCATGTCCGCCGCAAAAGGAAACGGGTCTGTCGCGGACGTAATTATTTCGATGATTAGTAGAGTTCTCTGTAGATCAGGAATCAGATGATGGAAGTCGAAAATTCCAGAAATCATTTCAGTCTGTTAGGGACAATACTGTGCGTATTGATTGTTCCACCAGCGACTTTCTATGGATACAGAATCTACGATGAACTTAGAATCCTCAACATGGCGCGATTGGCAGCAACCTCCCCCGCAGTCAACCCGGCAATAGATATTAAAGGTGGGAAAAAAGTTAGTGATTCAAGCAAACCTAATACTGATGTTAATACAATTCAAACCACTATGTTTGACACTGCCGCGGTAGCGACAGAGCCATCTTTGACACTGATCGCTCAAGACCAAATTGAGAAGATGGAACGGGCCAAAGCGGAAGCAAAGGCCGTCGTGGAAAAAACTTCGGCAGTTAGGAAACAGGCAAAAATTGCTGAACAACAGCTTGCCGCGGTGGAGGCATTTATCGCTACAGAACGAACGTTGGCACTGTCGTTGCAAAAAAAGATCGATGAAGCAATAAAGGCTGAAGCGGAAGCAAAAGCCATGAAGGAAAAAATCTCAATGCTGCAGCAGCAGGCGAAAATTGCCGAAGAGAATCTTGTTTTAGCAGAAGCGGTTATCGCTACAGAAGAAGCTTTGGCGCTGTCGCTGCAAGAAAAAATTGATGAAGCAATAAGATCTGAAGCGGAGCAAATAGTCCAGTTGGAAAAATCGACGGCGCTGAGACAACAAGCAAAAGCCGCCGAGGAGAAACATGGCGCCGCAAAAGCTGCCATAGCGAAAAATAAGGCGTTGCTGTTGACTGCTAAAGCCAAGATTAAAAAAGCAGGGTTGGCTGAAAAGGAAGCTAAGGACATCAAAGAAAGAACGGCAGCGCTACGGCAACAAGCGAAAATTGCTGAAGAACAAATTGCCGTGATTAAAGCTTCCGTTGCCAACGATAGAGCCTTGGCGCTGGCTGCCCAAGTCAAGATCGAAGAAGCACAGCGGGCCCAGGCGGAAGCGAAAGACATTGCGGAAAGAACGGCGGCGCTACAACGGCAAGCAAAAATTGCTGAAGAACAAATTGCCGTGGTTAAAGCTTCTGTTGCCAACGATAGAGCCTTGGCGCTGGCTGCCCAAGTCAAGATCGAAGAAACACAGCGGGCTCAGGCGGAAGCTATAGCAGGCAAAGCGGCGACAACAGAAAAGCTAAATGAGAATCTTGCCGAAAAAAGCAGTAACAATACGAGTATCAGTTCGATTGAAGAGCAGACGCAAAATATGGACTCCTCCGAGGCCGGTAATTTGTTTTCATCTTTACAACAAAACAATTTTGAACCGATCGAAGTATTTTTAAAAGCGTCGGGGAATCCTAATATTGTTAACAACGGAGGTGAAACCCTGCTTGCTAAGGCGGCATGGCGCGGTCAGGTCGAATATATGGAGCAAATGCTGGGGGCAGGTGCGGAAGTGAACTTGGCAGACCGTCGAGGCAGGACGCCTCTAATACAAGCCGCCATTGCGGGTCACGATTCCGCTGCCCAGCTATTAGTGCAAGCAGGTGCTAATCTGGATACTCAGTCAGCGGGCGGAAAAACCGCATTAATGGCGGCGTCTATTAATGGCCATTTCGAGTTGGCGAATAGGTTAGTCCAGGCGGGGGCCAATTTAAATAATATTGACAGAAACGGGCGCAGCGCATTGTTCTTTGCAATATGGGAAGGCCACGAGGATATAGCCAATCTATTAGTCTCAAATGGTGCCGATACGAATCTCGTAGACCTGGAGGGTAAGTCCCTGGTTCAAATAGCAGAGGAAAGAGGTCTCGAAATATTTTAGTTGCTGGATTAGCTGGCCAGTGTCCAACGTTCCTATCGTAATCCTCTGCGCAAGAATAAATTTTCTAACGATTGAAAATTTATCACTACGCAGAATTACGTCGCAATCGTCATCGGTTGCATAGTGAGAGAGATCGAGTTTGGTAAGTTCGATCCAACATTCGTAAGGTCGCGGTGTTTAGTGAACCATGCAATTTGAAGTAGTTGATTGCTGATCAGTGCTCTAGCTAACCTTTGGGTCTTGTATATCCTTATCGCCCATCAGGCCGCAAATATGCTGCATAAAGGCATGCACTCTAGCGGATCGCGCAAGATCGGGGTGAGTCACGATCCACAAGTTATTGGTGATTTCCGGTTGCCCGGGAAATACCTGCAATAAAGATTTCGACTGTTTGCCAAGCTTAATAGGCAGCAGGCACAGTCCCATATTGTTCTCTGCAGCAGTCCGCAGGACCATAAATGAATCCGCTTTAAGACAGAAGCAATGTTCGGGTATATGCGCCGTGATCCACTGCCCCGGCGGCGACTGCAATACGGGGCTGTCCACACCGAGCCATCGATGCTGGTTCAGTTTTTTTGATTGATGTGACTGCAAATACTTAGTGCTTCCGAAAATTCCGAATTGCATGACTCCGATTTTATTGCCTACAAGATTGTCTGGGATGCTCTTGCCGGGGCGGATGGCGACATCGGCATCCCGTTTCGAAAGACTGAGCTGGTGGCTCGTGATTACCAGCTCCAGTTTTATTTGTGGGTGCAATGCGCGAAATGATTCTAGATGCGGTGCAATGGTGGACACCAGCAACGCGTCCGTAGTGGTGATTCTCAGGTTTCCCTCGAGTTGTATTGCCTTCCCTTGGATCTGTCGATACAGATCATCCACCGTTTTTTCAACTTTCATTGCCGCAGTCAACAATTGCTCAGCTCCGGGTGCAAGGGCGTAGCGAGATCCGCGTCGATCGAATAGCTGGTAGTCGAGATCCTGCTCGAACTGATTTATGCGCCGCAGGACCGTCGTGCGATTTACAGACAAGGCGGCGGCCGCTGCCGCAATGGTCCCGGTCTGTGCGACTTTAAGGACGTAGCGCAGGTTGTCCCAGTCTATCTTAGACTTGTGCAAATTTGCCCTCTTAAGGTGCGAAAAAAGTTAGTTTGTTGTAAATTTACATTATGCTACATTTCGCCTGAACAAACACTCAAACCATTCAAGGAACTATCTGATGACGAAGCGATTCAAGAATATTTTCATAGGCATACTGATTTCATGTGCGAGCCTGGCCGCGCTACCGATGGCGCAGGCGGCAGATGATGACGCGGTTGCGCAGGCGATCAAAGCCCGGCAGGCCGGGTTTCGTCTGTATAGTTTTTATGCGGGTCAGCTTTTCGCCATGGCAAAGGGCGAGCAGGAATACAATGCGGACCTTGCGGCTACACTGGCAAATAACCTGGTGGCGGTAACAGAACTCAACAACGGCATGATGTGGCTGCCGGAATCGGACAACACCGCGCGTAAAGGCAAGACCCGTGCGCAGCCTGAAATCTGGGCCGCAGATTCCAACATTGGCGATAAAGCACAGACACTAAAAGACGCCGCACTGGGCCTTTCCCTGGTAGCTGGTGATGGCCTGGATGCTTTGCGTGGAGAAATCGGCGCAGTTGGGGAAGCGTGCGACAGCTGTCACGAAGATTATAGGGCCGAGGATTTCTAAAGCGGAGATTTTCCTCAAGGATTATTGGAGCCTGAAATTCTGGATCGTATCCAGTGCATTAGAAAAATGGGTCAGGACAACGATAGTAGTGCTGGCATGTCCAGATTCGAACCTCAGAAGGTCTGGGACCCGGCAATACGGATCTGGCACTGGATGCTGGTGTTCAGCGTGGTCTCCGGCTGGCTGCTCGGAGAATTTCGCAGTTTCAGTACTATGCAGTGGCATATTTATGCTGGGTATACCACGGGCATATTAATACTGTTTCGGATTGTCTGGGGTTTTATCGGACCACCGCCAGTACGCTTTCGCGCGCTGGCGGTTACTCCTTCAACATTGAAAAAGTATGCTGGAAAAATGCTCCGACGAGAACCAAGCGGAGCTGCGGGTCACAACCCAGTCGGCGCTGTTTCAGTGATTCTGATGCTGGTACTGCTAAGCGTGCAGGTCTTGACTGGATTGTTTTCAGAAGATGATGCATTGTTCTTCGACGGACCGCTGGCGAGCATGGTATCCGGTTCAACAAGAACCACTCTAACCGCGTATCACCAACTGTCATCAAAAGCTGTTCTTATTGTTGTTCTTCTACACATCTCGGCGATACTTTTTTATCTACTTTGGAAACGAGAAAACCTGGTGAAGGCGATGATCACCGGGTGGAAGATTGTGCGTAAGTGATCGAGTGGTCAGTGGCTATTTGTGCCGAAAGCGCCGACACTCGATCCTATTAGACTTAAAAAGAAGAACACGCTGCCACAGGCGACGATAGAAGGTCCGGCCGGGGTGTCCAGCGTCATCGACATGCCTAAACCGCTGATCACCGCGAGCACCCCCACAGCGGCGGCCCAACCCAACATTTGTTCCGGTGAGCTGGAGAACATGCGCGCTGTAGCAGCGGGAATGATCAGCAGCGATACGATCAAAAGCAGCCCCACGACCTGCATCGATACCGCCACCGCGATACTCAACAACAGCAGAAAAACAAGTTGTAACCGCTCACGGTTGTAGCCGTCGACGCCAGCGAGGTCGGCATGGATAATAGTTGAAAGGAGTGGCTTCCAGATTTTTATCAATACAACGGTAATCAGGATTCCACCGCCCGCTATCCACCGAATATCCTGCCAGTTAATAGTCAGTATATCGCCAAACAGATATGCCATCAGATCGACACGCAGAGTGGGCATCATCGACAGCGCCAGCAAACCAAACGCAAGGGAAGCATGGGCCAGTATGCCCAATATTGTGTCACTGCTGAGGGTGCGAAAGCGCTGAATGACCATCAGCAGTAAAGCGATCAACACAGAAACCAGCAGTATCGTCAGGCGCACATCTAGTTCCAACAGCAGACCCAGAGCAATGCCGAGTAACGCCGCATGGGAAAGTGTAGAGCCGAAATAGGCCATACGCTGCCATACCACCAGGCAACCAAGCGGTGCACTCACCAACGCCACCAGGATGCCACCGATCAGGGCACGCAGCAGAAACTCATCCATAGTCGCAAACATCTCCGTGCAGGTCATGGTCGTGATCATGATGGTGTCGATAGATGCCTATTTCAGCCGGCGCCTGTGGTCCAAATATCGCCAGATATTCGGGGTGTTCTCGCACCTGTTCCGGGGCACCGGAACAACACAGATGCCGGTTAAGGCAGAACACTCGGTCGGTTGCAGCCATGACGATATGCAGATCATGGGATACCAGTAACACCCCGCATTGATACTGATCGCGGATCTGTTGAATCAAGTGATATAGCGCTGCCTGTCCGGTAATATCCACGCCCGCTGTAGGTTCATCCAAAATCAGGATGTCCGGTTTTTTCAACAATGCCCGGGCAAGCAGGACGCGACGCAGTTCGCCGCTGGAAAGAATATGCATGGATGCATCGAGCGATCCGTCAGCGCCCACCTGAGACAAAGCGTGTATCAGTTCGTCACGGCCCGCATTAGATGACAATCTCAAAAAGCGTAATACCTTCAACGGCAGCGCGGAATCCAGCGTTACAGTTTGTGGGACATAGCCGACGGATAATGACCCCAGCCGCTTCACTCTTCCTTGGTCAGGGCGGATGATCCCCAAGGCGGTTTTGATCAGGGTGCTTTTACCGGCACCATTGGGTCCAATTACAGTGACGATCTCACCTCGATGAAGGGTCAGATCAATATGTTCGATAATTGGTGTCTGATCGTGGGCGACCGATATGTCGCTCAGCTCAAGCAATATTTCCGCTGTCTTTACCTGATTAAGGTCGTCTACTGACATGCTGCACAAAGCCCCATTATTTCAACAGTTTGATCTGAAACTCTAAAGCCAAGTCTGTTTGCTTCTTCGGATACCGCATTGTTAATCGTCACTGAATCATCCAGTTCCGCAACCTGATTGCAGTGAGAACAGATCAAGAACTGGCTGACATGTTCGCTCTCTGGATGATCGCAGCCTATAAATGCGTTGAGCGACTCGATTCGATGCACCAGATTGTGTTCGACCAGAAAATCGAGTGCTCGGTAGACCGTCGGGGGTTCCGCGTTTTCTCTCTCGGCCCGTAATTTCTTGAGAAGCTGATAAGCCGTCGCGGGCTCGTGTCCAGTCCATACCAGCTCAAGAACACGCTTACGTATTTTTGTCAGACGCAGATCTTTAGACTGACACAATTGTTCCGCAATATTCATCGCATCCCGAATACAGACTTTATGGTTATGTCCGGGTTGGAACGGTCCTGCAATGCTATCGATGCTCATGGAATGGTCGGCAGAGAATTAAAATTATTATGTTATAATATAACACAATTTCCAAATAGTCTTTCGCCACCTCTCATTGACACGATTTCTCCTGACAATACTGTTGGTCGTGGCGCCATTTACCATTCTCAATGCTGCGCCGCGAGTGGCCGTTTCTATTGCGCCGGTGCATTCGTTAGTGCAGGGCGTGATGCATGGTGTCGCCAGCGCTGAGCTGCTGCTAAAGTCCAATCGGTCGCCCCATTCTGGCAGCCTTCCTCCTTCAACGGTGCGGTCCTTGCTCTCTGCCGATCTGGTGGTATGGGTCGGACCGCCACTGGAAGGGAGTCTGGTCAAGGCTCTTGATGGGCTGGAGCCGGATCGTAAAATATCTCTGCTGGCGGCAGAGGGAATGCGGCTGCGCCAGATTCGACCGGCCAGCGCGATGCATGAGCACGGTGACCAGGATCAAAAAGATGACGACGGGGTTCAACCCGGTAGTCAAACAACTGTCGATCCTCATATATGGCTGTCATCAATAAATGCATCAATCATCGTTAATACCGTCGCGCAATGGCTGATCGAGCATGACCGATCCAACGCACCGCACTATCACCGAAACGCCCAGGCGCTCAACGCAGAGATAGCGGGCTGGCGAGCAAAGGCAGAGGCTGAACTTGCGCCAATAAGAGATTTAAAGTTCATGGTATTTCATGACGCCTACCAGTACTTTGAACACGATTTCGGACTGACCGCCTCCGCATCGGTCACGATCGATCCCGAAAGACCACCCGGAGCAAAACACCTCCGAGAATTACGGCATCGGCTGCAGGCCGATGACGTAAACTGTATATTTACCGAACCTCAATTCAGCTCGGATGCTGTAAACATTCTGGTCGAAGACACTGATGTTCGAATTGGAATGCTCGACCCACTAGGCGTCGAGATTAAACCCGGCCGGGAAATGTGGTTTCGCTTAATGCAGGGGCTTGTCAGCGGAATGACTGGGTGTCTTGCGACCGCAAGTTAGACGTCTGGTTTATACTTTGGCCGAGTGGAAAAATATTTTTGAAAAGGTAGGCCGATGAATTGGAATAACAGACGCGAAAAGTTTAGACAGCAACTGGCTCGTAACCAGTGTATCCACCCGGGTTCAGTTTTTGATCCTGTTTCGGCGCGCATGGCCGAGTCGTTAGGTTTCGAAGCCGGAATGTTCGCCGGCTCGGTGGCGTCACTGACGGTACTGGGCGATCCTGACCTGATCGTTTTGACCTTAAGCGAGTTTGCCGAGCAGGCATACAGGATTAACAGAGCCTGCAATTTGCCGCTTCTGGTCGACGCCGATCACGGCTATGGCAATGCACTGAATGTGAAGAGAACGGTTGAAGAGCTTGAGACCGCAGGCGTATCCGCTTTGTCTATCGAGGATACTGATTTGCCGTGGCCATTTGGCACCGAGGGTAAAAGCCGATTGATTTCTGTAGAGGAAGGGGTCGGAAAAATGAAGGCCGCTGTCGCGGGGCGACAGGATTCCTCCCTGGTCATTGCGGCCCGCACCAGTGCAGTATCAATCAACGGCGTTGACGATGCCATCGAAAGAATTCGCGCATACCAGGAGACAGGTGTGGACGCGATTTTTCTGATCGGGATTAAGCAGGCGGAGCAGCTGGATCAAGTCGCGGAAGTCTGTCGATTGCCATTAATTCTAGGCGGTGCTTCCCACGATATGATGGACCTTACTTCCTTAGCAGACAGGGGAGTGCGGATCAGTCTTCAGGGTCATCAGCCGATCATGGCCGGCATGCAGGCGGTTTATAAAACGTTAAAAGCACTTCGGCAGGGGAGCGCGCCGGCTGATCTTGATGGTGTCCCGGATAGTCGGTTTATTGATGAGTTTACCCGTGCCGAGGATTTCAAAAAATGGTCGAAATTGTTTCTCGACTAACCCTAGTGTTTGGTCAGCGTTACTTGTTTTTTGTCACGGAAATCTTACCACCCACGATGCGAATCTCTAATCGCCCTGCGAGATATCCGAAGTGATGAAGAAATAATACCAAAAAAATACTCATCCCAAGCATTTCCAGAAACTCCTCGAAAGATTTTGCAAAATGGGTAATGGTTTTAGTTCGCCATCCGGTCATGTTCACCAGAACCTGGTACCCATTTTCCATGCCCTCAAAAAAATCCAGCAATATCGCGGTCCCCATGCACGCAAACGCTATTACCAGCCAGTCACGCCGTATCGCGTTATTTCCCTGCCTCCACAAAAAACCGAACATAATGATGCCCATGAGGGCAAATATCGGGCCCATCACATACTGCCACCCATAACTCACTAGGCTGATTCCACCATTGTTTTGCTGGAATGCCGTACCAATGCGTTCATGAACCATAGCGCCATCATCTATCGCAATATAGCTGAGGAACAATGCCACTATTAGCCATCCGGTTTGATTACGCTTTTCTGCTTTGGCAGCTCGCGTCAAAAACCAGGTCAACCATAGGACTGAGGCTACCGCGACGGTTTGCAGTACAGCAAAAAGTGATGCAAGTCCGTCCTCCCTGGTAATGTTAAATAGCCTTCTAATCGCACTGGTTTCACTCCATTTATACCAGTTTATCGACAAATCGAGAATAACCAGAGCGATTTCTATGCTAAGACAACCAAGGAAAATAATCAAAAGGGGGCGATGCCTCCAGTCCAATAGAAACACCGCCGAACTGAGTAAGCCATTACGGCCCTGGTCGGACAGTGCGACGCTTTGCTTCACTGCTAGAGCTCTATCGTGATCGATTAACTGACAGTGGGTTTATCGTTGTCACTAGAGTTGTCATCTTCAGAATTATCGTCTTCAGAGTCATCATCTTCGGATTCATCATCCGAATCATTATCCTCGGAATCATCGTCACTCTGCATGTCATCAGGACTGTTATCGGAGTCATTGGACTCGACATTACCCGAAATCTGATCGTCAGAGGCGTCTACCTTCATGTTGATCAGGCTACCGTCAAGCATCAGCTCAAGCTCAGTTTTGGTATTTGGATCGAGGGATATCGCCGGCGACTCTCCCACACTTTGTCCATCCATCATTAAACGAAGAGAGTAGCTGCCAGACGGCAGGTTACTAAACAAAAAATTTCCAGAGCTATCAGTGATCTGACTGTCTACAACCGCACCGTTTAGCAGTAACTGCACTTCGACACCCGCTACCGCAGCGGCAAATGCCGGCGGTATCACGATACGTGAGATCGCCGCCAATAAACCGCCGTCAGGCAGTTCTTGCTGATACAAAGAGACGCCACTACTGACATTACCGGAAATACTGGATTTACTTGCAAGCGCACCACCACTTCCAGTGGTTGAGTCACTGCTTCCACTGCATCCAACTACAAGGATCAGGGAAAAAAGTGTAATGATGAGCGCCGAGACGGCGCGCTGGATAAAGTTAAGTTGCATGGGAGCCCCCTTTAAAGTTATAAGTTAATGATGTGGGAAAAAATCCCACACAAACTAAATATACGTGGAATAAATTTTCTCGTCAAGCCGCTGGGCCGCGGCGATTAAAAGGGGTGGGTGAATAGGAAAGAGGTGCTGGCCCAGGCCAGGGCCGGTTACGAGTAATAAGACTTAACTATCTTTATCACTAAAGAAATACAGGCCAAAATTCATCCGTTTACCTGTCTTTTCTGATTTTATATCTCGTTTCTGAAGTTGCAGCGCTCGTTTGTTCAGCCGCTTTAGAAGGAGCATGCCTGCTTTCTCGGAAAGCTGTGCCAATTCTTCCACGGATTGATCAGAAAGCTGATCGTAATAAACACTGCGTTCCAGAAACGGTGGGTGGGTACTTTGCACATTAGCGCGCGCAGCGGCCATGTGATCGTGCACATTTTTACCGAGGTAGAACATTTTTTCATCGAAGCCCTTGGCCGGAATGAAAGCGTCAATTTCGAGAGATACACGGTCGTCCTGGTCCATAGAAACTGCACCGAGCCTTAGCCATTCATCCAGGATCGCCCTGGGACGAATGTCTTTGCTGACCAAGGTCACCAAATTTTCGAAACTGGACCCATCGTCATTTTCCAGGCTACTGCTCAGTCTGGGCAGGGGAGCCGGTTTACCAGAAGTGTCGAGAAAACGTTCTTCGGAGGTCCAGATCGCAACCAGTTGGGCACCAATAAAAATACTCGTCGGCGGATCGAACGTCTCCTTGTCACTGCTTCGCAGCTTTCTGACATCCTTGCGGTGCACACCGGTCAACAAGCTGATGCGACTATCGGTCTGAGGTTTTTGTTCGAGTCCAAACTCCGATTCGGCGACGTCTACATAGATCATCTTCAGCACCTTGGTCAGCCAGCTGTAGGTCAGGCCATTATCCAGCAACAGCCCTACCAGCGGCCGCAGCAGCTGCTTGACGGCGCGGGTGAGGGCGGGAGTAGGGGCGCCTGACGCGCTGTTATCCGATTCTGTATTCATCTGACCTCGCTTCTATGAATACATTACCACTAAATTTGACGTGGGATCAATTCCCACATATAGTTTAGTTTGATCTAATATTCTTTGACTCGGAATCATGTCAATGTCCTGGAAACACGTTGTTGTGCTGGTTATAGCCTTACTTACCGCATCGTGCGGCGGGGGTGGAGACGCTATTTCAGGTGGCGGTTCCGGCATAGGTGGCACCGGGATCAGCTTTGTAAAGGGCAACGTTGTCAGCGTTAATGGCCAGACATCTGCCGGTCAGGCCAAAGCTCTGTTCTCGAGTGCGGCTATATTTGAGAATGTGACGGTAACCGGTGGCGGCAAGTCGACCCCCCTCAATCAATTTGGTGGCTTTGAGCTTGCCAGTGTCGCACCGAGTGAAAATCTTGTACTCACATTTACCGTGACTGATTCGGGAACTGCCATATTACCAGTAGGACAAGTGGCTTCGGGCCAGACCATCACCTTGAGGGATATTACGATCAATACTGGTTCCGGTAAGGCTAGCCCCGTCGTGATCACGCGCACTGACTCGGACTTCGATGATCTGGACGATGATAATAATTCAATGGATGATGATCGCAGCGATGTCGACGACCCTGATGATGAGGATGCGTCAGATGGTGGGGAGGAAGATGAAGAAGATGAAGAAGATGAGGAAGATGAGGAAGATGAGGAAGATGATGGGAAGTCTCCTTCTTAGTCTTGATGTGATTCTAGAACCCTAATGACATCAGGGCGGAAATTAATACAAACTTTTACTGCTCGAGAAAAAAAGCACTGCATCCGCTATCAGAGCGAGGCCCTGGAGCCCCAGTAACAAAGGCAGAATAAAATTTGTGATCTTAATAAGTATGTCATTCACTCCATTAAATTCGATATTTATTCTGACAGCCGCAAGGAGTATCGATTATGCGAAGTGTGTCGCTGATCCAGCGCTGCTTTAGCTATTTGCGCGTTGTGTTCATGTGGGTTAAATTTCAGACTTGTGCTTAATCATTAGATAGCGAAAGCATTTATGATATTTGACGCGTCGAATGCTCTATCAAAAACCTCTATAGGAGACATTTATGTATAACAGATACGCTGCGAGCCTCCTTATCGCCCTGGTTCTTTCGATCCCTTCTGCAACCATATATGCCCAGACGGAGGCAAAAAAAAAGGGTTGGATTGGTGCCGGCATCGGCGCTCTGGCAGGCGGGATTATCGGTGGTGACCTGGGGGGTGCGGCGGTAGGCGCGGTAGCTGGCGGTGGAATTGGTTATTTGACGGGTAATGAAGACGACAAAAAAAAGGCCGAGGCGCAGGCTGATGCTGAGCAAAAAGCTCGCTCCCAGGCACAAGTCACTGAAAATCCGGAAACGGCCTATAAATCGCCAGTCACTAACCAGTTTGTAGGCAGCACCTGGCAAGTCGTCAGCTTGGTATCCGAAGATCCCTACCCGGAATACGCTTCGATGGTGGTCAATTTTCCTTCCAGCAGCAAGCTCACCACCATGGCAGTACACAAAGATGGTAAGGCCGAAACAACAGTGGAGCAATATCGTATCGTTGCGGACGCGATAGTGATTACGGGCCAGGACCCAGACACCGGTGAGACTTATGTTAATAACTTCAAATTTTCGGTGGACGGTGATCAGTTAATCGCGGTTTCACCGGAATCGCGGGTAGTACTTCAGCGAGTGAATTAAACGATCTTTATCGTATTGGAAATAACCTAAAGCTATATTCTAAAAGAATGAGCCCAACGTAAAACTAAAATCGTCGCGGATCAATTTCAAGCAGTGGTTAAGGCTAGATTGGATTGGGTCAAGAAATCGTGTGCTTGACTGGTTCAGTGGACATCCACAATAACCAAATGAAATCACTCATTAACTGGATACCAATCAAAGGAAGATATGCCAAAGCGCTACTAATTCGCACATTGAAGATCGCGGCGATGATTGTCTTGGGTGGTCTAATTTCTGGAATTATTGCCTTCGTAATTGTTCTTAATGGACGACCAGATTTAAAGGTCTGGCACGAAGCGAGGCTCAACCATGAATTTACGAATTCGGCCAATATCCATACCTTCTCCGGGTATCTGGAACTTGAAGATCGACTGTTTGAGGAATTAGGAGAGAAAGTTAACGACAAGATAGAAGAAGGGGATAAGCGTGAAATCAATCGCTACTATGCCGGAAGTTTGAGTGACCCCGAACGTTGGCCAAAGAACTGGAATCGAACATGGGTAGTTGAGCCAGAATCTCCAACTCGTGGGGTCCTCTTGCTCCATGGAATGTCGGACTCACCGTATAGCATGCGCTCACTGGGAGAGAAAATTGCGGATGCTAAAACAGCTGCGATCGCCCTGCGTATTCCTGGCCACGGTACGTCACCCTCCGGGCTGCTCGATGTTGAATGGGAAGATATGGCGGCGGCGGTAAAAATTGCTGTTGCCCATTTAAAAGGACGGATCGGTAATGGCCCCATTTCGATCATCGGCTATTCGAACGGGGGAGCACTCGCAATCGAGTATGCGCTTTCGGTTATCGAAAACTCCGAGTTGCCGCGGGTCGAAAAAATTGTGCTGATATCGCCGTCGATCGGAGTTACCAAATTAGCAGCACTGGCGATCTGGCAAAGTCGGCTGGGTCACGTTTTAGGGCTAAAGAAGCTGGCGTGGAATGCAATTCAACCGGAATATGATCCCTACAAATATGGATCTTTTGCGCTTAACGCAGGGCGGCAGGTTTACCTGCTGACATCCGAGATCAGCAAGAGACTGGAAAAAGCTAATAAAAAGGAGGAGTTGAAAGATTTCCCCCCCGTGCTTGGATTTCAATCAGTGGTCGACGCTACAGTTTCCACCCCGGCGCTGGTCGAGGTTTTATTTAACTCGTTGCCTGACCAGGGTCATGAACTCGTCCTGTTTGATATCAATCGGCTGGATTCGATGGAGACTGTTTTCAACCCGAATCCAACACCCGGGTTAAATGAGCTGAAAGAGGACAAGGTGCTACCCTTTCGGATTACTGTATTGGAGAACGAAAATGGAGGGAGCCGGGGAATTGTGGAAAGGTCGAAAGAAGCAGGTAGCATAACAATCACTACTAAAGAAACCGGTCTAGAATGGCCTGAAGGAATCTATTCGCTATCCCATGTGGCACTGCCGTTCCCCGAAACGGATGCGCTCTATGGCGGCGAGACAGCGGAAAAATCGCCGGGAATCCAAATCGGAAATGCCGTACTCCGTGGCGAACGCGGAGTGTCACAGATCCCGGCTGGTACGATGCTTCGTCTTCGGTGGAATCCTTTTTATGATCTTATGGAAAAGCGCATCCTGGATTTCCTCGAGGTGGGCGATTAGGCGCACAGTTCGACCGTCCTTAGTTGGTGTCTATATTTCAAATCAGACACTTCAATTGGACCTGAAAATTATGACAATTTTACCGTTCCGTTTTAGGCTTATCCGACCGCTGCTTTTTCGGCAATGACGTGCTGTTTGTCGAGCAATATAATGACATTTCCTGCAATGGCTAGAATCAGTCCGATACTGGCCACAGTGGTCCATTGATACTCTTCGAAAAGTGTAGAGAGTGCCAGCGCCACAATGGGAAAAATCACCATGGCATAAGATGACCGAGCTGCACCGATTCGACCTACGAGGGTAAGAAAACAGCCGAATCCAAATACGGTAGAGAATATAGAGAGCCAAAATAACCCGCCGATATACTTCGCAGAATACTCGAAACTGAATTCTATACCCGTTATCCAGATATAAACCCCCATCCATAGCGCGCCCCAAGCCATGCCCCAGGCATTAGTTTGCAGAACCGGGTACTGTTGACGTTGAAAGCGAGCAGAACTGATCATGCCGATGGCGGCGCAAAGCGTGCCGAGCAGGGCGAGCCCTACGCCTCGAATGGAGGCGCTGGACCAGTCCAGTTGGTTAATTTCCGGTGAGAATACGAGCCCAATTCCAAGAATACCGGTAAGCGCCCCCACCAGCATCATGCCGGTGATTCTGTCGCGCAACACCAGATACCCGATCACCATATTAAAAATCTGGACACAGCTAAAAATTACCGAGATCAAACCGGTGGTCAAATGAAACGAGGCGAAGTATATGGAGATATAGTTGAGGTTAAAAAGAAACAGGCCGATGAATGCAAATCGTGCATGATCTATGAGTCGATAGTGCAGCGACTTGCGTCTGATCAGGCAATAGATCAGAAGCGTCAGCGCGGCGATCACGAAACGGTAGAACACGGACACCTGAGGCGCTACCTCGCCAAGCTGCAGTTTGATCACATACCAGGACGTGCCCCAGATAAAAATCGTCAACAGGTATAGTGCGCTATTGGGCATCAGGTCTTGAGAGACAAAGCGCTGCATCATAGCCTATTCACTGAATTTGCGCCTATTAAAAACGAAGAACATATTTAGGTATAAGATTATTTGAAAAGTTATTTGCCGCCTGTCAATGAAACTTTCATGGGATAATAAATCTTTTACTAATCTTATAAGAAGACTATGCATTTTAAATTACTCGGTCGTAGCGGGGTGTACGTGTCCGAACTTTGCTTTGGCACTATGTCGTTTGGCGGGGATGCCGACGTCGCCGAGTCGACCAGAATGTTCAAGGCAGCACGGGACGCCGGCATCAACTTTTTTGACTGCGCCGATTCTTATAGTGGTGGAGAAGCCGAACGTATTCTGGGTAAGTTAATTGCAGGAGACCGCGATCAGCTGGTGATTACTTCCAAATGCGCCATGTCTACCAGCGACGATGTCAATGATCATGGTGTCAGTCGCCGACATATCAGGAATGCCGTTGATGCCAGTCTGAAGCGGCTCGATACCGATCGACTTGACATCCTGTTAACCCATCGTTGGAGTCCGGTGACACCGCTCGAGGAGACGCTGCGCGCTTTAGAGGATCTGGTGCGTGAGGGCAAGGTGCTCTATACCGGCGCCAGTAATTATGCGGCCTGGCAGGTGCAGAAAGCACTGGGAATTTCGGCTCAACACGCTTGGACCAGATTTGAGGTGATCCAACCGATGTATAACCTGGTGAAACGTCAAGCGGAGGTGGAAATTTTGCCGATGGCAGCGTCCGAACAGCTAGGGGTAATGACCTATGGGCCTGTTGGCGGCGGACTGTTAAGCGGTAAATATGCCTCAGGTACAAAACCGGAAAGTGGACGGCTTGTAGATAACGAGGATTATTCTGCGCGCTACGATGAAAAGTGGGTGTATAAAACCGCCGGGCGATTCAGCAAGTTTGCCAAGCAGAAGGGAATACATCCCGTGAGCCTAGCGGTTGCCTGGGTCAGGGCTAACTCTTTGGTGACCTGTCCAATTATCGGCGCGCGTAATTTGGAGCAGCTTTATCCTTCACTTGATGCGCTCAATATCGAGATGAACCCGGAGCTGTATGAGCAAGTTTCTGCACTGTCAAAGGAACCTGCATTAGCGACAGATAGATTAGAAGAAAAAACTGGTCTCAGATAAATAAAATTCTATGGCAATCGACTCTGGCAACAATAAAATAATTATCGCCGGAGGTGGAATTGGGGGTTTAGCGACTGCGCTTGGTCTGGCCCAGCAAGGTTATTCAAGCCTGGTTCTCGAAAAAGCTTCGGAACTTGGGGAGCTCGGCGCCGGTATTCAGCTAGGCCCCAATGCATTTCATTGTTTTGATTTCTTAGGCGTTGGGGAAGAGGCGCGACGGATGGCGGTCTACATTGATCAGCTTCGACTAATGGACGCCATTAGTGGAGAGGAGATTGCGCACATTCCTCTTGATCAAACATTTCGAGATCGCTATCGCAATCCCTATGCGGTCGTGCATCGTGGGGATCTGCATGGTGTTCTGCTGCGCGCATGTGTGCAGAATGATTTTATCGAACTAAGGGTTAACGCCAATGTGCTTGGATATAAAAACCGGGTCGATGGTGTGACGGTAACGCTTACTGACAATGCCCTCATCAATGGTCGTGCGCTGGTGGGCGCTGACGGTTTGTGGTCGAATGTGCGCAACCAGCTGGTCGCAGACGGACCGCCGCGTGTCTCCGGACATACTACCTACCGTTCGGTAATTCCATTTGAGCAGATGCCCGAGGAGTTGCGATGGAATGCGGCGACTTTGTGGGCCGGGCCAAAGTGTCATATCGTTCACTATCCACTTTCAGACTGGAAATATTTTAATTTAGTAGTAACTTATCATAACGATGCCCCGGAGCCGGTTGCAGGTAAAGCTGTATCGAGAGATGAAGTGCTTAAGGGCTTTGAACATATACATCCGCTGCCTCGCGGTATTATCGATATTGGCAGGGATTGGAAATTGTGGGTACTTTGTGACAGGGAACCGGTGACTTCCTGGCAGGACGTTAATACGGTACTGCTCGGAGACGCTGCACACCCGATGCTGCAATATATGGCCCAAGGTGCCTGCATGGCGATGGAGGATGCGGTGTGTTTGGCGCGCGAGGTGAAGGCGCACGACGGAAATATTGAATCAGCTTTTAGCGCATATCAGAACCTAAGAACCACTCGCACTGCCAGAGTAGTGCTGTCGTCTCGAGCTATGGGGGACCACGTTTATCATCCTGATGGCGCCCATGCGATGGTGCGTAACGCGACGCTTGGGAGCTGGTCACCACAAGAGTACTACCATCGACTAGACTGGTTGTATGGGGACGGGGCAGGCGTGTGGCAATAACCGACAATTTTCGGTTGCGAAAACGGTCAATTTTGCACCAAATTATCTAGCTTGATGATAAGAATTTTTAATAAATCTTTATACTTAATCTGAAAATTATTCATTGAGATTTATTTACGCAGGATCATAATCTGCTCGTTAGTTTTCGCGTACTAGGTATTCGATTATGAGCAAAGATAAAGACCAATCGTCTGACGATGATGCGTCTGATTTGATTGACGATGCGGAAATCGGAGAATTTGATACTGAGCTTGAACATTTGGCAGATGAGGTATTTGACTTCAGTTCAATTAAAAAGGCGAATCAGAAACTAGCGGTAAAAAAACGCCTCGATGCGTATCTTGAACGCAAATGGTTCAAGGAACATGGGTGGGAAGACGATGATGAATTATTCAGTGACGATTTCTTTTCCGATCCTGACACAAGCAGACATAGCCGCCTCTAAAGGTTTTGAATGTAATTTATTGCTGACTGCTGTCTTATAACCGGCTTAGCTCGGCGCGACAAGCAAAGTCGTCGCTGATACATTGGGAGCCTGTTTTACCTGTCACACTCGCCTTTTACGTGATCACTTTACCCTATTCGCCGTATGTCAGATAACCAAAGAAAATTGGCAACTCGATCACGTGGCGGACGCGCTGCAAAAAAACAACGGGTTGAGCGAACTGCACCAGCGTATATTACGCGCAAGATCCCCTTCTACGAATTCCTCGGCGAGGAGGGATTGGTCACTTTGGAAAAACAGGCGGATTGGTTGATCCAGGAAATCGGATTGGAGTTTCGTGGCGACGATGAAGCGCTCAGGATTTGGAAGCAGGCGGGGGCTGATGTCACAGGAACCAGGGTCAGAGTGCCTGCAGATATGGCCAGAGAGCTTTGTAAGACGGCGCCATCTCAGTTTATTCAGCATGCGCGTAATCCGCAGCGTAGTGTTGAGATTGGTGGCAATAGTCAGGTGTTCGCCCCAGTTTATGGGCCGCCGTTCGTGCGCGATTTAGACCACGGGCGCCGTTACGGCACCATGCAGGATCATGAAAACCTGGTGAAGATTTGTTATTCGCTCCCCAGTTTGCATCATACCGGGCTGGTGATCTGCGAACCTTGTGATGTGCCGGTATCGAAGCGGCACCTGGATATGGTTTACAACCAGTTGCGCTATAACGACAAACCGTTCCTCGGCGCCATCACCGAAATGTCCCGCGCCCAGGATTCGGTAGACATGGTAAGGATAGTATTCGGTGAAGAATTCATGCAGGACAACTGCGTGATTATGGGCAACGTCAACACTAACTCACCTTTACTGGTCGATAAGGTGGTTACGGAGGCAGCCCGGGTTTATTGTGGCGCTGGCCAGGGGCTGGTGGCGGTGCCCTTTATTCTCAGCGGCGCTATGGGCCCGGTGACCACGGCGGCATCTATTGCCCAGGCGCTGGCGGAGGCTATGATGGTATGCGCGTTCACCCAGCTTGTGCGACCCGGTGCGCCATTTATTTTGGGAAACTTTCTGTCTTCTATGAGTCTTAAAAGTGGGGCGCCAACTTTTGGTATGCCGGAACCCGTGATGTCGAACCTGATTATCGGACAACTGGCGAGGAGGCTTGGATTACCACTTCGATGCGGCGGATCTTTGACTGCCTCTAAGTTGCCCGACGCCCAGGCTGCGGCGGAAAGCGCGGATTCGATGTTGTCCACAGTTCTCGGCGGTGCTAATTTTATCCTCCATGCGGCCGGTTGGTTGGAAGGGGGGCTTGTCACCGGGTATGAAAAACTAGTGCAGGATGCAGATCGGTTAGGCGCTTACCAGGTGATGCTTGGCGGCATGCCGATGGACGAAAACGCGCTGGCAAGATCGGCTTACCATGAAGTTGAACCCGCAGGTCATTTTCTGGGTTGCAGTCATACCATGGCAAATTATGAAACTGCATTCTACGAGTCTGCACTTTCAGACAGTGAGAGTTTCGAACAGTGGGAGGATCAGGGCTCAAAAGACTCGGCGCAACGAGCCTATGAACGCTGGAACAAGATTCTGAAAGATTACCAGGAGCCAAAAATGGAGGAAGCGGTTCACGAACAGTTACTGGCATACATGACTGCTCGTAAGGAGCATCTGCCGGACGCCTGGTACTAATTGAATCTCGCTCTATCTAAAACTATTCGCTACTGATTTATATTGATATTCATGGGGCGTCCAAACTTCCTGTTTATTATGTGTGATCAGCTACGGCAGGATCACTTGTCCTGTTATGGTCATCCGGCCCTGCACACACCAAATATCGATAGTATTGCCGAGCAAGGCTTTCGTTTTACCAACGCATACTGTCAGGCGCCGCTATGCGGTCCTTCTCGTTCAAGCTTTTACACCGGGCGCTACATGTCTTCCCATGGCGCAATGGCAAATGCAGATCCGCTAGCTACGGGCGAATTGACCCTTGGGGATTATCTTGGAGATTTGGGTTATCGAACCGCGCTGTGCGGGAAATCGCACACCTCGATCAACCGTGCTGGTTTACAGCGATTAGGAGTTGACCTCGAAAGTCCGTTGGCTAATCGCTTGCGCTGCGGTGGTTTCGAACCCTGGGAGGTCTATGAAGGATTAAATCCGGACCCGCTTGTCTCGCCTGACCTGAGATACAACACCTATTTGCGGAAGCATGGATTTGAGGCTGACAATCCGTGGGAATCTTACGTCAATACTGCCCAAGGCGATGCGGCTGACTTGAGCGGATGGCTTATGCGAAACAGTTCGAAAGCATCGCGAATTCCTGAACAGTATTCAGAGACGGCGTTTATTACAAACAGGGCTATCGAATTTCTTGGGGATCTGAATCCTCGAAAGAACTGGTGTCTGCACCTGAGTTACATAAAACCGCATTGGCCATTGATGGCGCCTTCACCATACCACGCGATGTACTCCGGTCGGGATATCTTGTCGGTATGTCGGCACGAGCAAGAAAAGATTTCGCCGCATCCTGTGGTTAATGCGTTCATGCAGCAGGAATACAGTATCAACTATTCAAACGAGGAAATTCGTAGATCTCTAGTGCCCGTATACATGGGTCTGATTAAGCAAATAGACGACCATCTTGGCAGATTATTTCATTGGATGAAGCAGAATGATCAGTGGGAGAACACAGTGATTATCTTTACCAGTGATCATGGAGATTATCTCGGCGATCACTGGCTCGGAGAAAAGGATTTGTTTCATGATATGTCGGTAAAAATTCCGTTAATGATTCGAATGCCAGGTTTCGAAGCGCGACAACAGGTAAGGGAGCAGTATATCGAATCAATTGATCTCGTGCCTACGCTGATCGATTTGGCTGGTGGCCAGGCCCCACTAGAAAAACTGGAAGGGTTTTCAATGTTACCTTTGCTTTATTCCGATGAGGAAGCACTGAGGGAGCTGGTGGTAAGCGAAATAGACTACAGTGATCGAGGTGCGAGGGGCATCTTAAATATCCCGCCATACCAGTGTCGCGCATGGATGTTGTGCGACGGAAAGTGGAAATATATTTATTACGAAGGTTATCCACCGCAACTGTTTGATCTTGAAGCCGACCCTCAAGAGTTTTTTGATGTTGCGGGTAAGCCGGAATCAATACGAATTCTTGATCAAATGCAGGGTAGGTTGTTTGATTGGTTCCGCAGTCTCAAACGCAGAACCGAAATGCCTGCGACTGCTCTCGGTGCAATGGGGCCCGAGCTGGATGAGCGGCAAGGGATCGTGATTGGAAGATGGTGAAGGGGTTTTTTATGAGGCGTTCTCTCTATGATTTTAATAATGCGAAGAGCCACTGACTATTGTAGGGATGAGGTGGGATTCGACGTTGTCATGAACCGGACGCCTCACGCTGTCATCCTGAACTTGATTCAGGATCACGGGAACTATACAAAGACTCTCGATCGGAGCCTGGCATAATGGGAGCTAGCATGTTGCAACTTGGGCACACCGTTATAAAATGTGAGAGCCCTCTAAAATCACATTTTATCTCCTAAATTAACGATGCCCCATTCCACGTATATGCCTGAAAGGATGGGCTCAGCCACGGTTGCTCCCACTGGCAGTTTCGAAGCCGGGTCGTATCAGGAATTCATAGTCACCTATACGGCCGGTTATTTTGGCATAGATGACACCGGCTCAATCAAGATCGTGCATCGGTTTGCATCTGACATGGGACGTCCGCAGTTTGACAATCCGTCCGCACCTAACTACACCACGGTTGAGGCGACCAATGGCGCGGTGTTGCAGGTCGAGTACGATACAAAACGTAATATTCGTCCTTGGGATAAGACGCTATACATCAAAGTCGTGCGGGGTTTTCTGCGACAGGGGGATCAGATCCTTGTGCGCTTTGGAGACCAGCGGCAGGGTTCACCTGGTATCCGGGTACAGACTTTTTGTGAGTCTACTTTCGAGTTTCGCATTCTCGTAGATGCTATTGCCACCTACAACTATGTTGAGCTTCCTGAACAGCCGGTTATTGCGATCGTGCCCGGTCCACCATCGCTATTCAAAGCAATCATGCCTACCAGCAGCGTAGCTGGAGAGCCCTTTAGCCTGCGGATTAAGGCTGAGGACAAATGGGGCAACCCGACGCACCGCTGTGATCAAGAGTTATTTTTGAGGCCGAGCTTGACTGTTGAGGGATTGCCGCCCAAGGTCACAATGTTAAAAGGAGAATTTTCAGTCGCGGTGGAAAATCTCATTGTTTCGGAACCCGGCGATCTTGTAATTGAACTGGTGTCAGACGTTGGTGCGGTGTTGGCACGTTCGAATCCAATTAGAATTGCAGCTTCGCTTATGCTGCGACCGTTCTGGGGTGATCTGCACGGTCAGTCAGAAGAAACAATCGGCACTAACTCGGCCAGAGATTTTTATGAGTTCGCGAGAGACAAGGCATTCCTCGATGTCTGTGTGCATCAGGGTAATGATTTCCAGATCACCAGCGAATTCTGGGAGTGGCTGAATCAGCTATCCGCGGAGTTTAATGTCGATCATCGGTTCGTCGTCTACCCAGGCTGGGAGTGGTCGGGCAATACCGGTCTCGGTGGAGACCGCAATGTATTGATGATGACAGAGGGGCGGCAAATACACCGTTCCTCCCATGCGTTGGTTGATGACCTGTCGGATATCCACACCGACGCCAATTCTGCTGCAGACCTGTTCAAGGTTCTAAAGGATGAGGATTGTGTGGTATTCGCGCATATTGGGGGACGTTACGCTGATATTAAAGCCGCCCATGATCAACGCCTTGAACGGGCGGTAGAAGTGCATTCTGCGTGGGGCACATTTGAATGGTTAATCGAAGACGCATTTGAACAAGGCTATAGGGTCGGCATCATGTCTAATTCAGACGGCCATAAGGGGCGTCCAGGGGCCTCTCATCCGGGTGCCACCAAATTTGGCGCTTATGGCGGTCTAACCTGCATGCTGGCACCCGAATTGACTCGTCCAGCGATTAGGGACGCTCTTCGCCGAAGGCATCATTATGGCACCACAGGTTGTCGTATGTTACTGGATACAAGGGTTGAGTTTGAAAAGCCCGCGAGGCTTTATGATGAGGATCCTCTACTTGGACATTCAGAGGTGACTGAAGTGGAGGCGTCGATGATGGGGGATATCGTCGGTTGTGATCAGGACACTGTGCGCTTTCGAATTGATGCGCTGGGTTCCGCACCGATCGAACGTGTCGACATTCGAAACGGGTTAGATACCATCGAAGTCTACCGCCCCTATAAAGAAGAGGAGTTGGGCAGTCGGATCAGAGTCATATGGGAAGGCTCAGAGTATCGAGGTCGTGGCAGAGAGACGATCTGGGATGGTGTTGCCGTGGTTCAAAACAATCGCTTTACACATGTTTCTCCGATCAATCGATATAACGTGGACAAACGATTTGAGCTTGTCGATGAGCAACGGCTAGAGTGGGCCGCACTGACCACTGGAGGCTTCGGTGGGTTTGACGCCTATCTGGATCACGCGTCAAACGGGGTGTTGAGCATTGATACTAAACTGGTGAAGCAGAAAATTGGGGTTAAGGATATTGGGCGGGATGAAATGGTTTTTGAGAACGGTGGGATTGATAGAAGAATCCGGATATTCCGGCTACCCGATCGAAATAAGGTAGAGCGAATTCAGGTTGAACGTGAAATTCGCTTGAATCATGATCGCGACAATGCATTGTATGTCAGGATTACCCAGGAGGACGGCCACTATATCTGGTCCAGCCCTATTTATCTGATCAATGACCGTCAGTAGTCTCTTTATTTTGCCCCTGACTAGATGACTGGTCTGAGGTCGGACGGTCACGACTGATTCTTCTTGCCATACGAAAAAATACAGGCGAAGTCCGAAGCAAGCTCACAAATCTCGAGCGCTGCTCGACCGGCACCGAAGCCCGCGACTTAATCCTGATCATAACCACCAGTGCCAGAAAACCATGCACCGCGCAGGTATACACAAAGAAGGCGGGTGGGCCAAAATGCTGTATGACCAGTGAGGCTGTGTACGGCCCAACCACTGCACCAAGAGAAAAGAAAAACGTCAGTCCTGCCGAGATCAGCACATACTGGCCCGATCCTGCGCGATCGTTAGCATGCGCAGCGGCAAGAGAGTATAAAGGCATGGCAAATGCACCGAACAAGAATGCGCCAACAAACACAAGAGTCTCTGCGTCTGAATGCTGACGCGACAGGAACAGTGCTGCGAGCATTGCGCCGGCAGTCGCGATCAATACGGTTTTACGTCGGCCCAACTTGTCTGACATATGGCCGAGCGGGTACTGCGATACGGCACCGCCGATGATGCCCATGGTCATGAAAATGATTACTGATGACGTTGACAGCCCGATTTCCACCCCATAAATTGGGCCAACCAGTCGAAACGCTGAATTGGTCAGACCGATGGCGAGTGTTGTCAGACAAGCCAGAGGGGAGATCAACCATACGGTCCGTAATTCAAGTTTCAGGTTTTCCGGGATCTGTGGTTTGGTCCGGTTTGATATCGCCACGGGTACCAGCGATAAGCAGTACATCAGGCTGACGATCGAAAATATCTCGAATCCGGCTTCGCCCACCGTGGGAATTAAAAACTGGGTACAGGTCACCGATATCAGGTCAATGACTCGGTAAATCGCGAGCACACGCCCACGGTCAGCGTTCTTTGAGATTTCATTGATCCAGCTTTCTACCACCATGAGTAATCCGGCGAAGCAAAACCCGCTCAGCGCCCGAACACCCATCCATACCCAGGCATTAGGCACTATTGCCATGATCAGAGGGATGGTGGCGCCCACAGCCGCCAGAGCAGCAAAAGCCCGGACGTGGCCGATGGACCGAATGATTCTCGCGGCATTAAAGCTGGCGACGAAGAATCCGAAAAAATAGCAGGCGCCCATCAGACCAATCAGATCAGTACCGAAACCCTCTAGGTTGCCGCGAAGCGCTACCAAGGTGCCGAGCACACCATTGCCGCCGAGAAGAATTGCCGCCGCAAGCAGAAGAGGCAGGATTGGCCGGATCATTGTCTAGCCTATGATGGGCTGGCGCAAAGTTGAGTCAGGACTGGAAACAGTCGGCATATTGTTGCCGCAATACATTCTTCTGAATCTTTCCCATGCTGTTGCGTGGCAACTGGTCAAGGTGGAAATATTTTTTTGGCTGTTTGAATTTCGCGATCTCGTTTTTAATCGTAGCTCTGATATGATCATTCGATGGTAGTGAATTTCCAGTTAATATTGCGACCACGCCTTCGCCAAAATCCGGGTGCGGTACACCGATCACCGCCGACTCTCTTACCCCATCTATTGCATCGAGCAGCAGTTCAATTTCCTTTGGGTAAATGTTGTATCCGCCAGAAATGATCAGGTCTTTATCTCGACCTACTATAGTGAGATAGTGGTCTTCACTTAACTTTCCGAGATCACCGGTGATAAAAAATCCATCATCGGTAAACTCTTCGGCGGTTTTCTCCGGCATTTTCCAGTAGCCTTTAAATACATTCGGGCCCCTTACCTGCACGGCGCCTACTTCATTCGCAGGAATAGGTCCTCCGGCCTCCGTTGACACGACCCTGATTTCGATACCGGGCAGCGCTGGGCCGACAGTTCCCGCGCGACGGTCGCCTTGATAGGGATTTGAAGTATTCATGCTAGTTTCAGTCATACCGTATCGTTCGAGAATACAGTGGCCAGTACGATGCTCGAATTCGACATGAGTTTCGGCTAACAGCGGGGCGCTTCCGGAGACAAAAAGGCGGATGTGCTTAACCAGTTCGCCGGTAAATCTTTTGTCGTCAAGCAGGCGAGTATAGAACGTGGGTACACCCATCATGCTGGTCGCCAAGGGAAGCCGCTCGATCATAGCGTCGATTTGAAAAGCTGGCAGGAATATCATGCTACCGCCGGCGATCATGGAAGTATTGGTCGCGACAAATAGTCCATGGGTATGAAACACCGGCAGTGCATGAAGCAGTATATCGCGATCGGTAAAATGCCAGGCCTTGGTCAGTACCTCCGCATTGGTCCATAGGTTGTGGTGTGTCAGCATTGCACCTTTGGATCTGCCGGTGGTACCAGATGTATAGAGAATGGCCGCCAGATCATCTTTGTCACGTGCTACCGCCTCGAACTCGATGGGGCAATCGTCTGCCGCAGAGGGGAGGCTGCCAGTGCCCGCCTGACTCAGAGTGAAAAGTTTTACATTGTAGGACTGGGTGATGGGCCCAAGAGATGCGATGTCTGCTGGATCACAAATCAGCAGGCGTGGCTCTGCGTTTTGCAAGAAGTACTCTACCTCCTTAGCAGTATAGGCATTGTTCAACGGCAGAAATACGCCCCCTGCCTTGATTGTGGCAAGGTAAAGCGCTAACGCGTGCCAGGACTTGTTAACCTGCGCGGCGACTCGGTCACCGGGTTCGACTCCGCTTGCGATCAGGCGGTGTGCAATCTGGTTGGCACGCTCACAGAACTTCCGATAGCTGAGTGTGGTGTTGTCTTCAAGTATGAGAAACGTTGTATCGGATTGCTCGCGTGGTGCGACCAGCCGCTGGTAAAGATAGTTGTGCATTCAGAAATCAGTTTAGTAACAATTTCTTAATCTGGTTGCTGCAAACAACCTTGTGGTTCTTCATGTAGTTTTCGTGATTTTCTTCGACCTTTGCCAGATTGTAGATATAGTTCACCATCAGTCCGAGTGATTGTGTCATGCCTTTATCCGACAAATCTGCGGCAATATTAAAGCGCTCCAGACAAGCGCCATTTTTTAAATGAAACCTTGCAACCGGATCAATAGGGGTTCCATAGGACGATTTCTCTTCCAGAAAGTAACGTGCTGCCAACTTTAAAATGCTGGCAGCGAGTCGCTCGCGCTCGATTTCTTCGGGCCTAAGCTCAGCTTGCTCTATCAGTTCTGCCACCGCAGGTTCTTCGGCAGCCTTCTGAATCAGCCAATTCTTGAATCCAGGGACTGGCGAAATAGTGGCAAATTTTTTCAGATGCGGAAACCTCAGCTGCAGGCCGGTAGCCACCTGTTTAATCAGAAAGTTACCGAAAGAAACTCCGGCGAGGCCGCTGTGACAGTTAGATATTGAGTAGAATACCGCACAGCTCGCTTGATCTGGTGATAGCAGTGCTCGGTCTTGATGCAATATTTGATCAATCTTCGATGGAATTTCGTCGGTCAGTGCGACCTCGACGAACACCAGTGGCTCATCATCCATTGCTGGATGGAAGAACGCATAGCAGTAACGATCCTGGGGCTCCAGTCGTCGCCGCAGTTCATTCCAGTTTCGGATTTCGTGCACAGCTTCGTAAGCAGTAATTTTTTCGAGAATGTGGGCAGGTGTGGTCCAGTCGATCGGCTGCATCAGGAGAAAACCGCGATTGAACCAGGAACTAAACAAGTGTCGAAAATCCACATCCATTTTTGCAAGCTCTGGTTGTTTCCTCGACAGCTGCAGCAGGTGCTCGCGCATTTTAACCAGACTTTGAGTGCCACCTGGTGCCATGTTAAGACGCCGGAACAATTCCTGTCGTCTGGGCTCAGCTTCCCTGGTAAGTTGTTTCAGGGTTTTGGTGTCAGGCTTCTCAGCATATTGTGCTACCGCCGAGCCTAATGAATCCACATCTAGATCGTATTCGGTGTTCAGCATCTTGAAGAAGTCTGATCGGCCATCCTGATCCAATTTTTTATAGGCATCTAGAATCCGTTCTGCAATCAAAAGACTAGAATACTCCCCGTCTAACTTCATCATCATAGCGCAAAGCGCCTCAATGGATTGACTTTCATCTCCGAACAGGTGTTTGCGGATTGACGAAGGGGTCCAACTCCCAAGTCGCAGGGAAGGTACAAGTTCCTGGAATATGCTCATCTTACTCACCCCAATCAGGCTTTGCAGCAATCTAGCGGATTATCGCTTTGCTGGCGTTTAACTAATTATGTCCGTAATAGATTTGATGCAATGAAATAATGCCGGTATGTTTCCCCCATGACCAGCAATCGCCTCATCTCCGATCTCCCACCGTCGTATTCTACAGTGCAACAGGGATTTTTGCTGTCCCGATCCAGTCACGACCGTAATAATTCGACTCAGATCGAGTATTGGGCTGCTACGGACGAAGGCCCTGCAAGGGTTCTTATAAACGGCGAGAGGCCGGTCTTCTTTATTGCTGCTGAATCAGCAGCTAATGCATCCCAGTTACTTGAACGAATGCGACCCAAGGTTGAAGTGCGTCCACTCGCGCTCAATTTATTTAATGGACAAGCAACAGCTGGGGTTTATTCGCACACGATCAGCGATCATTTCACCGCACAGGATTTACTGCAACACAGTGGTATCGAATTGTTTGAGTCTGACTTCAGACTGCACAATCGTTATTTAATGGAAAGATTTGTTTATGGAAGTGCGACGTTCGTTGGCGAGCGATTTCAGTGCAAGGGGTTTATCGAGTATCGTAACTGTAGATTAAAAGCATCTGGCTATCTTCCGTCGCTGAGCCTTCTATCACTGGACATTGAGTGTGACATGGATGGGGAGTTGTATTCGGTAGGGCTGGCAGGAGCTGGAGTCGAGTCAGTAGCTGCTGTAAATGAGGTGCTTATGATCGGTAACCCGGAAAACGACGGACAAACCCAGATTCGATGGTTTGAAAGCGAGCCTTCTCTTTTGGAAGGGTTGCGCGATCGCATTGTTCAAATTGATCCGGATCTTCTGGTCGGATGGAACCTGATAAATTTCGATATGCGAATTTTGCTCAAGCGCGCGGAGCGATACAAGATTCCGTTCAGTATTGGACGAAATAATCGAATCGCATCATGGCGTGATACCAGGGGCGATCCCACAAAAGGCTACGTCACGATTCCCGGGCGGTTAGCGATCGATGGTATTGATGCACTCAAATCAGCAACATGGAGCTTTCCGAGTTTTTCATTGGAGCACGTGTCAAGGGCATTGCTTGCACGCGGCAAGAAAGTGGATCAGGACGTGGATGACAGGCTTGCTGAGATCCAGCATAACTTTCTGCACAACAAGCCGGCGCTGGCAGCGTATAACCTTGAGGACTGTCGACTGGTCCTGGATATCTTCAAACACACCGGCATCATGGACTATTTGATATTACGCAGCCAGATAACCGGGTTGGAACTCGACCGGGCAGGGGGCTCAGTTGCGGCTTTCACCAATCTTTATCTGCCGCGCCTGCATCGTGGCGGCTACATTGCGCCTAATCTGCCGGCTGATGGTGGTTTAGCCAGCCCGGGTGGTTATGTTATGGATTCAAAACCGGGCCTGTATCGCAATGTGTTGGTTCTCGATTTTAAAAGCTTGTATCCGTCAATAATTCGAACATTCAAAATCGACCCTATGGGTCTTGTAGAGGGTCTTAAGAACCCCGATAAAAGTATCCCAGGATTTCGTGGCGGCTGTTTCCACAGAACGCGTCACTATCTACCGCAAATTATCACTGATCTGTGGCGTCAACGCGATCATGCCAAACGTGACCGCGACTTACCTCGCTCTCAGGCAATCAAAATATTGATGAATTCGTTCTATGGTGTGCTGGGCTCGGGCGGATGTCGATTTTATGACTACAGGCTGGCAAGTTCGATCACTATGCGCGGTCACGAAATTATGCAGACCACTGGAAAATGGATTGAACAGAAAGGCTATGAAGTCATTTATGGGGACACCGATTCGACGTTTGTGCGGCTCGATGAGGCACTTGATCAAGCAGCCTGCATAAAGATAGGTCAGGATCTGGCTGACATAATTAATCACAAATGGCGAGAGGTTCTTTCGAGAGAGTTTGATCTTGAGTGCTTTCTGGAAATTGAGTTTGAAACCCATTTCAGCCGTTTTCTCATGCCAACCATTCGTGGGTCGGAAGCGGGCAGTAAGAAAAGGTATGCGGGTCTGGTGGCGGGCGATCCGGGCGAGCCTGATCAAATTGTGTTCAAGGGCCTCGAAAATGTTCGAACCGACTGGACTGATCTAGCTAAGGGATTTCAATTGGAATTGTTTGAAATGGTGTTCCACGAGCGGGATCCGAGTGAACTGATCAAGCGAACAGTAGAGGAAACAATGGCAGGGAAGCGTGACGACAAACTGATTTATAGAAAACAACTTCGGCGCAAGCTATCGGCATATGTAAAAAATGTCCCACCTCATGTGCGGGCGGCACGTATTGCTGATCAAATTAATCAGAAAAAGGGAAAGACATTGCGATATCAGAACAAGGGCTGGATCAGTTATGTCATGACTATTGGCGGCCCCGAACCTTTGGAACACATGGTTAACCCCATTGACTATGATCACTATATAGACCGGCAGCTGAAACCGGTCGCCGATGCGGTTCTTCCTTTCATTGGCCTCGATTTTGACTCGTTGGTCAGTGCTCAGGCGGAGTTGTTCTAAAAGATCTTTCAGCTAGTGGCACTTTTTTTCCACTGAATTGTGATTTAGCACAACTAGATCAGTCAGCGTAGGAGGGATCTTTTTGGTTCAGCAGCAATTTGAATTGTTCGAAATGTGCGGTGCCTGCAGCACGAAAGTCATCCCACCCCGCGGCGGTCTTTTCAGCCAAATCATCGGGCATGACGTTCAGTGGCTGCCCTGTCTGGTATGCGAGAATCATGGTTCGGCAGGCGCGCTCTAACATGTAGAGATCTTCGAACGCTTCTGCAACGGTTTTGCCCACTGCAGTGACGCCATGATTTCCCATCATCATGACATTATGTTTACCAAGGGCTTCCGCGATACGTTCGCCTTCTTGTTCATTATCGGCTAGACCACCAAATCCTAAATCAACGGTCATGCGGTTATAGAACCTGGCGGTGTTCTGATCGATCGGTTTGATTGAGGGGTCCTGCAATGTCGCAAGTGCGGTGGCATAGGTCGGATGACAATGCAGAAGTACCCGCGCATTCGGAATCTTGGCGTGAATGTTGGAGTGAATATTCCAGGCTGACGGATCCGGAGCGTCATCCCTCTGCATCGTTTCGCTGTCATTGCTATCGAGAAGCTGCAGGTCGCTGGCTTTGATCAGTGAAAAGTGTTTCCATCGAGGATTCATCAAAAACTTGGTGCCGTCTTCCGATACCGCTGCGCTGAAATGATTGGCGACGGATTCATGAAAATCTAACTCGGCTGCCATGCGGAAGCATGCTGCCAGATCAACTCTCAGCTGCCAGTGCTCAAGATCGGTGCCAGGGGTTTCTAATCGATGGGTGGTTGCGCTCATAGTTGCCTCCGTCGGAATATTCTGATCATTGCTGCTACAGGCGGCTGAGTATAGACCTGTTTTAATGACAATTGGAGTGTTCGATTAAATGCATTCAGGCCGACTGACTTGGATATTAAAACCTATCCTGTTGCAGAATAAAGTTGCTTATTGGCTATAATTGAGGCTATGCGTGAACACCTTCAAAACGTGTCAGAACTTACGGTGGGCCAGGTTGAGTTCTTTCAGAAGAATGGCTATTTAGTTGTAGAGCAGGCTTTAGAGCCCCAGTTACTGGTCGGGCTACAGCAACAATTCGATAAGTGGGTTGAAGAGAGCCGGGATCAGGTTGAACCCTATGGCGAAACCATCAATGGAAAACCTCGTTTTGACCTGGAACCGGGACACTCTTATGACAAACCAGGCTTACGCCGGGTGAATGCGCCAGTGGAAATCTCCAAGGACTATTACGAGGCAATGTCCGAAAGTCGCGTTCCCGGTATGGTGGCGAACTTGATCGGTCCAGACGTCAAATTCCATCATAGTAAAATCAATTCCAAGTTGCCGGGAGGCCAAACTGAAGTTAAATGGCACCAGGATTTTCCTTTTACTCCGCATAGTAATGACGATCTGGTCACTGCATTGATCATGATCGATGACGTCACCGAGGAAAACGGGCCGTTGCAGGTGGTGCCTGGCTCACATCTTGGAGATATTCATGGGCTT
This sequence comes from uncultured Gammaproteobacteria bacterium, assembly GCA_947259885.1. Lineage (GTDB taxonomy): Bacteria > Pseudomonadota > Gammaproteobacteria > Arenicellales > Poriferihabitantaceae > VYFG01. The sequence goes on along the minus strand of CAMYNW010000012.1, from coordinate 107,766 downwards.
TGGCATGATGGAGTATTTACCGGTGCGGTAGAACAAAACGTTGCGTCTGATTGTGAGCAGGAATCGATAAGCTGTACTGGCCCGGCTGGGTCTGTTTGCCTGATGCATACTCGACTACTGCACGGTTCAACGGCAAATCAATCGGAGCACTCGCGAACGCTGTTTATCTGCGTGTATTCTGCGGATGATGCGATACCGTGTTCCGCAAATCCCATGCCGAATCGCCATGAAGGTATAATTGTCAGTGGTGAGCGCTGCGGACGAATTCGCTGCACGCCTTTTGAAATGATGACCCCACAACTGCCGCAGACAGCTTCATTTTTCGACCAGCAGGCCGAGCAGCAGTAAAATTTATTCTATTATCTCTCCGCTGCAGCAAGTTTTATAGCTAAGGCTGTAAAGACGGTGCCCGCCACGCGGTTGAGTATAAGTTGTGCTCTAGGGGAGCTGGCGAATTTCTCTCCAAGCGTGCCTGCCAGCAGGGCAATACTTCCAAATACCACGATGGTCGATGCGATAAACAGCAGCCCCAGCAACAGCATCTGAGGTGGTAACGGGCCCCTGGAGGGATCGGCAAATTGCGGCAAGAAGGCCAGAAAAAATATCGACACCTTGGGATTGGTGATGTTCATAATGAAGCCACGGCGATAAAGCTTTCCGTATTCCGGGCGCTGAGTTCCGCTGAACGCGACTTCCTGGGACGATGCGCGAAACGCCTGCCAGGCCAGATACAGAAGGTATATCGCACCGATTACTTTAAGTGCGACAAAAGCGAACTGTGATGCCTGGAACAAAGCGGCTACGCCGAAAGCAACCGCGGTAGTGTGGATGATGATCCCGCTGCAAAGTCCGAGCGTTACAATGAAACCTGCGAGCCGGCCCTTAAGTGCAGATTGTGTCAGTACAAAAATATTGTCTGGCCCCGGAGCCATTCCAAGGACAACCGAAATGCCGAAAAAGCCGAGTGCAATATCGATAGGAATCATTGGATTAATATGTGGGGGGAATTGACGATGATTATGCCAGAGCATCCTGCGATAATCTGGCAAACGGCTCCGATCACGAGTATACCCTGCGACAAGATAATCATCCCACTGACGTCGGCCCATTTCAGAAGTATCTGTTCTCTGGTGCATGTTACGTACAAATTGGCCAATGCTATGCTTTGGTCAAACAAGCCATCGAGCAGGGTAGAAATTTTTCAGATGATCAGCAGTTGCGATCGAGACTTGCTGCAGTTTGGCAAAACTATGTTATTCAGCAGTCGGGCGCGATGTCTTCGGCTTACGCGGGGCTCGATGCGCCTAACTATGAGGACCAACAATGGCACTGGGTCCACAAACTGTATCAGGAGGCTCAACAAGCCGGTATAGAGGCCATGGAGCAGTTACTGCCTGCACTCGAGCAAATGGATTCAGAGCATCTGGACCTGCAGCAATTTTTTGTGAGCTGGGCTGGAGCCTGCGATCAGGCATATAGCCGGTTGATTCGCTCCGACGCTTTTGCCAGGGCGATAGGCGAGGTCGTAAACACTATGCTCGGTGCCGCTAAGCATGAGTGACGAAACCAGTGTTGATGTGGCCGCGGAACTTGACCAGTTCCGTAAGCGTTACCAGCAGCTTAATCGTCAGATTACTGCGCAACAGGGGCAGCTGGACTGGTCAAGCCCGAACAGCGTGGTGCTCGAACATGGCGCAATGAGGTTGAGACATTTTGAAGGCGGAGATCTAACCCAGATACCGCTTTTGATTGTCTACTCACACGTCAATCAACCCTGTGTCATCGATCTTCATCCGGATCATTCCCTGGTGAAGCGAATAATAGAAAAGGGCCATCGTGTTTACATACTTGACTGGGGCGAGGTCCGTGAGCCTGATCGCGAAAACGATATAAGTGTGTACGTCGAGGAATACATCGATGCAGCGGTGAGCTACCTTCAACAGCATGGCGGGTTCGAGGCTGTAAATCTTCTTGGCATCTGTCAGGGAGGTACATTCGCCCTTTGTTATGCCTGTCTGCATCCTACTAAGGTAAACAAATTAGTGACGCTGGTCACGCCCGTCGATTTTCACGCAGGTGACAGTCTTCTGACGCACTGGGCGCGTTTTCTGGACATGAACATACTGGCTTCCAATCCACAGAATATTCCCGGTACCCTGATAACTATGCTGTTTCAAATGATGCGCCCATTCGAAGATATGATTCGGCAGGTGCAGCAAATCGATCAGCCAGCAGTGGGCCGCAAGCTTGAATTGATGATGAAAATGGATCAATGGGTGTACCACTGCCCGGATCAGCCCGGTAGGGCTTTTGCCCAGTTTGTGCAGGGTTTTTTTCAGGAAAACGCATTGGTACAAGATAGCTTGGAAATAGGCGGAAATCAGGTCAGATTGGACAGCCTGCAGATGCCGGTGCTGAATGTGTTCGCCAAGTATGATCACCTGGTGCCCCCGGAATCTTCCGCTGCGCTTAAGCGATTTGTCGATTCGTCAGCCTACCAGGAACTCGAGTTCGAGGGCGGTCATATTGGCTTGCTGGTAAGTAAAAAGGCCCAGCTGACCATACTGCCTGAAATCGGTACTTGGTTAGCTGAGCCGGTCGAGTATCGACCGAGTTAATACTAGTTAATACATGTGCTGGCCGCCGTTGATATTGACCGTGGATCCAGTGATAAATCCTGCTTGATCACTCACAAGGAACAAAACGCCGCGAGCAATGTCATGAGGATCTCCTAATCTTCCCACCGGGATAGTGGCGATTATTTTCTCCAGAACTTTTTCCGGCACGGCTTTAACCATGTCCGTGAGGACATAACCTGGCGCGATTGCGTTTACAGTAATATCTTTACTCGCGCCCTCCTGAGCCAGGGCTTTGGTAAAACCGTGAATTCCGGATTTAGCGGCAGCATAGTTGACCTGGCCATATTGCCCGGCCTGCCCGTTGACGGAACCGATGTTGACGATGCGACCGAAGCCTCGCTCGCGCATTCCTTCGATTACACCGCGGCTCATATTGAAACACGAAGAAAGATTGGTTTGTATTACCGTATTCCATTGCGCAAAATCCATGCGATGCATGGTGCCGTCTCGGGTGATGCCGGCATTATTAACTAATATTTCAATCGGCCCAACATCAGATTCAATCTTATCAATTGCAGCGCTGCAGGCGTCGAAATCGCTCACATCGAATTTATAGGTCGGAATACCGTTTCGTTCGCTGAACTCTTTAGCCGATTGCTCGTTGCCTGCATAGGTGGCAACGGCATTGTATCCGGCTTTCTTTAAATCGACGCTTATGGCTTCCCCGATGCCCCGGGTACCGCCGGTGACTAAAGCGACTCTGCTCATATTATTGCCCTCTTGGTTATGGTGGAAAGTGGTCTAGATTGATGATCTAACGTTCAATTTATCATATTGGTTTAACGCTTGGAACTAAACTAAAGACAGAGACGCAGACCAACAGGATTGGCAGCAGTCAAATTCTTGTGAGAATATTTTTCTCAGTGGTCTGTACCTAACCTTACTTTAACGTAACTGCCAGGTGCATCTTCAATGACTTTCAGTTTTCCGTCTCCAGGTTTTCGCGCCGGTACTTTCTTTCCGGCCTTTCGGCTGATCCAACGCTGCCATTCAGGCCACCATGATCCTTCATTCTGTTCAGCAGATGTAAACCATTTTTCTGGATTTGCCGGTGGTTTGTTGGTCACCCGGTAGCCGTATTTTTTTTCACTGGGTGGGTTTACTACGCCTGCGATGTGGCCAGATCCCCCGAGGATGAACTGAACAGGGCCAGAGAACAATTTGGCGCCCGCATAGGTCGACTTCCACGGGGCGATATGATCTTCGATGGTGGAGACAAAGCAAATCGGAACATCCACGGTGGAAAGATCGATTTCAACACCGTCAATACTGATACCGCCAGGCTGACACAAGAGATTATCAACATAGAAGTTCTGCAGATACCAGCTGTGCATTTTTGCGGGCATTCGGGTTGAATCTGAGTTCCAGTAAAGCAGATCAAATGGTCGCGGATCATTGCCCAGCAGGTAGTTATTGATATAGAACGACCAGATCAAATCATTGGCGCGCAACATGTTGAAGGTGGTCGCCATGGAACTCCCTTCGAGGTATCCGTTATCCTGCATCTGGAGGTCAAGGCTATCCACCTGTTTCTGGTCGACGAATACACCCAGCTCCCCTGGATCGGAATAGTCCAGCATCGTAGTAAGTAAAGTAGCGCTGGTAATGCGATCGTCACCGGTGGCTTTGTAATAGGCTAAGGCAGTTGCCAGCAATGCGCCGCCTATACAGTAGCCAATTGCATTGATCTTCTTCTGGCCGGTCGCCTTCTCAATAGCGCTCAACGCGGCACCGACTCCATCGATGACATAATCCTCAAAACCAGTATCACGATAACTTTCATCGGGATTAATCCATGACACAACGAATACAGTGTGTCCCTGGTCGACCAACCATTTGATCAGTGAATTCTTTGGTTGAAGATCCATCACATAGTATTTATTGATCCACGGCGGGATGATCAGTAGGGGTTTGGTGTAGACAGATTTGCTAGTCGGGGTGTACTGCAGCAATTCCAGCATTCGATTGCGAAATACTACCTTACCAGGAGTGGTCGCGACGTTCTTACCTAGCTCAAATGCTTCAGTATCCGTCATGGAAATTTGCAGGGAGCCGTTGCCTTTCTTCAAATCCCCGAGCATGTTTTGCAGGCCTTTGACCAAATTTTCGCCATTGGATTCAATGGTTTTTTCAATTACCGCCGGATTAGTGGTCGCAAAATTGGTGGGCGACAGACTGTCAAGATAACGCTCTGTAAAGAAAGCAACTTTTTCAGCAGTCTGTTTATCGAGACCGTCAACGTCGGTGACTAGATTACGTGCCCAGCGTGATGTCAGCAGATAAGATTGCTTGATCAAGTTATACACGGGCTGGTCCTGCCAGGCTTCGTGCCGGAATCGGCGATCGCCTTTTTGTTCCGTAATCACCGGCTCGGCGGTCTCCCCACCCATCAAAGCCAACGCACTTTGATGGTAGAGCTTCATTGCATCCTGCCAGTATTGCAGCCCGGCCTCGAATACTTTCTCTGGATTCTTCGAGATCACTTCAAACCAAGCAGAGCAGGCTTCGCTCAGATTATAAGGATCATGGTTGAAGTGATTATTCCCATTAGAAATCTCTCGGAGCAGCGACTCTAATTGTTTGATATTACTGGCTAGTATCTCAGATGGATCAGTTTGTTCAGGAGTCGGGTCGGTATTATTTTGATTTTCTGACATAGGGTGGTCTCTTGGCTGATATGGCGCGCAGGATATAAGAGCAGATAGCTCTATTTAGTTTTGGCCAGCGTATCTCTGAGTTCGTCGAGATTTTCCTTCAATCGCTGTTCTACCTTTTCAGACATTTCGCCGTAAATCCCTTCGATCATTCCAGCGATTTCAGTGAAATTATCCATGGACTTTTTCATAGCATTTTCAATCAGTTCGGTATTTTTTTCGGCCATTTCAGATGGCTCAGAATCCGACAAGGACTGGACTGCTTGTGCTCCTTCCGAGAGCGTGGTCTGCATCATTTCGGCCTGTCTCTTAAGTAAGGACTGGGCACCGGAAACAGCAGCCTGATTAGCTTGCATCATGGTCTCGAAATTCTTGCGTTGAGATTCTGCGATTGCGCTGGGATCAAGATTGGCAACAGGTAAACTGGAAAGCATTTCCTGGAACTGCTGGGCCAACTTGGTAGGGTCCATCTGTTTGATTAGGTCACTGAAATCGAAGGGATTTTTATTTGACATGGGATATTCCTCTAGGTCGAAAATTGTGCAGTGCACAATAAAGTATTCTATGGATTTTTAAGGTTTTGTCAAGAACCAGGGCAATCACGCCACATAGCCTTGACAGACATAGTATCATCAAATACTTAGACACTTTTATTCAGATTATTACTGAGCCTGCAGCACAATGAGCGACGAATCTATTAGAACGATCAAGAAATACCCAAACCGGCGCATTTACGACACCCATGATAGCAAGTACATCACGATCAATGATGTGCGGGATATGGTTGTGAAGGGCGTTGAATTTAAAGTGATCGACACCCAGTCAAAGAAAGACATCACCCGCAGTATTCTGCTGCAAATTATTATCGATCAGGAGTCTGAAAATGATCCATTATTCTCCACCGATAATCTGCAGCACTTCATACGGTATTATGGCGAAAACCAGCAGCATGGATTCTCCGACTTTATCAACCAGAGTCTCTCGTTTTTTCAGCAGCAGCAGGAGCAGTTCCAGTCGAATATGAGCGACATTATTGAGAATAATCCGGTCAAAGTGTGGTCTGACATCAGCAAACAAAATATGGAAATGTGGCAGCAGATGCAGGGTGCGTTTTTTGGCCAGGATAAGCAGGAAGACAAAAAGTCCAAGGATTAGTGGCTCCGCAACACTATCTCCTGCAACTCTAGGGCGCTCATAAACCCTAACTTATTCCGGTCTGAATAACGCTCTGACTGGGCCAAGTAGGCGCCGACATCCGTCTTAAGCTATCGGAACATCGCCGATCTTAACCTTGTTCGAAAATTGCCTGCTCTTGACATCAGCGTCTCATCTTATTATGGTGCAGCGCACAATGTTGCATCGCAGCATTAGTCTGTCCTAATAATCAATCCTGAGGTTTGAGATGTCCAAAAAAATTGCGTTGATTACTGGAGGTACCGGCGGTATTGGCACTGCCATATGTAAAGAACTATTCGACCGAGGCTGCACCATCATAGCCGGTTATTTCCCCCCTGAAAAAGAGTTGGCCGAATCCTGGCAGAAACATAACAGCGAACAAGGGTACGATTTTACCCTTGCTCCGGTTGATGTTTCGGATTACGACAGTGCTAAAAGCATGGTCGAGCACGTCGAGAAATTGCACAGTGCCATCGATATTCTGGTTAATTGTGCCGGAATTACTCGTGACAAGACTTTAAAGCGGATGACACCCGACCAATGGAAGGCGGTGATCAATACAAATCTGGACAGTGCCTTTAACATCACCCAACCGATTGTTGCCGGCATGCTGGAACGCGGGTTCGGTCGTATCATCAATATTGCTTCGGTTAATGGGCAGAAGGGCCAGTTCGGTCAGGCCAACTACTCGGCTGCTAAAGCTGGTCTGCATGGATTTACCATGGCGGTAGCACAGGAGACGGCGTCTAAAGGTGTCACGGTGAACACAATTTCGCCTGGCTACGTTTCTACCGCGATGACGATGGCGATGCCTCAGGATGTATTGGATAGCATCGTTGATCAGGTTCCTGTTGGTCGAATGGGAACGCCGGAAGAGATTGCCTTTACCGTGGCCTGGTTGGCTGATGAGCGCAATGGGTACACCACCGGCGCCAACATACCGGTTAATGGTGGAATGTTCATGAGTGCCTAAAGGGCATAAAAAAGCCGCTGCTTTGCGGCAGCGGCTTTATCTGTTTAAAAGTTGCGATTAAGCAGCTTTCTTTACAGCGGCCGAAACGGTTTTAACGTTGTTTTCAGCAAGATCACGAGCTTCTTCAATAAACTGAGCGTTCAGTTCACCGAATGCTTTCACGTCAGAAGTTACGCGAGCGGTGATTTCTTCCGCAACGTTCTTCTGCTTTTCAGCGTATGCTTTGAAGTCGTCAGGATTGCGAACTTCAAGACCGGCGCTCATGTTTTCAAGCCCAAGCTTGGCGTATGCCTGCAGGCTTGCCATTTGCATATTGAATGCGGTCTCGGCGTTTTTAACAACCAGTTGGTTGAAAGCAACAACCGGTGCGATTGCAGCTTCGAACTGCTTGGTTTCAGTAGCTTTTGACATTTTATGTCTCCTGTTAAAGGTTAATAACTATATACAATAAATTGTGCGGTGCAGCATAACAACATTTATTGTGCAATGCAACAAAATTTAAAATAGTTTTAAATGATTGATATTAATGAAGAAATTGGTTGTCGTTCGGGGCAGGTTGAATCCTTTACGGCGGATGGGCAGAGCCATCAGGTGCGCTGGACAGAGTGGGGGGAAGTGACTAATGCCAAATTGTTGCTATGTGCCCATGGGCTTTCTCGAAATGGCCGCGATTTCGATTACCTGGCGAGAGCGGCAGCGGTGGACTACCGGGTGATTTGCCCGGATTATCCTGGTCGCGGGACTAGCGATCGGCTTGCAAATCCTGACTACTACCGGAACGAGCAGTATTTGTTGGATACACTAAAAATCCTTGATTCCATCGAGTATGAGCGCCTCGACTGGGTAGGCACATCAATGGGCGGTTTGATTGGGATGGGCTTGGCCTCGATGCCAAATCATCCCATTGGACGGATGGTAATTAATGATGTCGGCGCGTTCATTCCAGGTGATGCGCTGGCATTGATCAATGAGTACTTATGTGTGCAGCCGTCATTCGAGACGCTTGAACAAGCGGAACAATACTATCGTACCGTATATGCCAGTTTCGGCCCGCTAGAGGATGAGCATTATCGGCATCTGGTCGAACACGGTGTGTCCCGTGCCGAAAGTGGTGTTGGATATGTCTTGAACTACGACCCCGCAATGATTGATCAGTTTGTTTCGCTCGAGTGCAAAGATATAGAGCTCTGGGATTTGTGGGAAAAAGTCGATATTCCGACGCTGATTATTCGAGGGCAAAAATCTGGTTTATTGTTGAAGCCAACCGTCAAGCAGATGAAGCAACGCCACCCTGGGGCAGAATCAGTTGAATTCGCCAATTGTGCCCACGCGCCGTCTCTCATGGTGCCCCAGCAGATCGAAACGGTTGTTGAGTGGCTCAAGAGTTAATCACTGTTTCCGCGGCGTATTTTTTATTTGCTGAAAACCCAGTACGGCCGTCATGCAATTCGACCACTGCGTGAAAATAGTGGCGCGATAGTATGACGTTGTAATAGAGTAGGGTGACCGGTATAATGGTTTTGTGCAGTGCACAATTCTGTGCCCGACAATTCTAAATTTATTATTCCAAAAGGAGTCTCCAATGACTGAAGTTGTCATCGCCAGCGCCACTCGAACCGCAATTGGTGCCTTCCTGGGAGGCCTTTCATCCTTGCCCGCATCGAAATTAGGAGAAATCGCTATCGCTGAGTCGCTTACCCGTGCCGGTGTGCAACCGGATGAAGTATCTGAAGTTATCATGGGACAGGTTTTAACCGCAGGAGTCGGACAGAACGCAGCGCGTCAGGCAGCAGTAAATGCTGGGATTCCCACGGATCGCACCGCAGTGACCATCAACCAGGTATGTGGTTCCGGCGTCAGATCGGTCGCAATGGGCTACCAGGCCATCAAAGCCGGTGATAGCGAAGTAGTGGTCGCGGGTGGTCAAGAAAACATGAGTCATTCGGCCCACGCCGCGCAGATGCGCACGGGTCAGAAGATGGGTCCCTTAAACCTCGCTGATACGATGATTGTAGATGGATTGTGGGATGCGTTTAATCACTACCATATGGGTACGACCGCGGAAAACGTTGCCGAAAAATGGAACATCAGCAGGGATCAGCAAGATCAATTTGCCGCGGCTTCTCAACAAAAGACAGAAGCAGCTCAGGCCGCCGGCAAATTCAAAGATGAAATTGTTTCTGTCACGGTGCCGGGTCGTAAGGGTGACACGGTTGTTGACACTGACGAACATCCAAAGCATGGCACCACCGCCGAGACGCTAGCGAAACTACGACCGGCATTTAGTAAGGAGGGAAGTGTGACTGCAGGCAATGCATCGGGTATCAATGATGGTGCGGCGGCTACCGTGCTGATGTCTGCGGAAAATGCTGAGAAAAGAGGTATTACACCATTGGCAACCATCCGGTCCTGGGCCACCGTCGGTGTTGACCCCGCTGTGATGGGGTCGGGCCCGATTCCGGCTAGCCGTCGTGCTCTGCAGCTCGCAGGATGGTCCATTGATGACCTGGATCTGGTAGAGGCCAACGAAGCGTTTGCGGCGCAGGCTTGTGCGGTCAACAAGGATATGGGTTGGAACACCGATATCGTTAATGTCAACGGTGGTGCAATTGCGCTTGGCCACCCTATTGGTGCCTCGGGAACACGGGTTCTGGTGACGCTGTTACACGAAATGCAAAAACGGGAGGCAAAGAAAGGCCTGGTGACCCTCTGTATTGGCGGCGGTATGGGCATCGCCATGTGCGTAGAAAGACAGGCCTAGTTTGATTTGGTACGCTGTGGCAACAAATCGCCACAGCGTGCCTGTGAAAACCAATCTCGAATCTGATTATTATATAACCCCATCGATTTTCTCGACTGAGAGATCAAAGCTGTTCTCCACCACCTGGCAATTGCTCGGACCACTTTCACTTCTCGAGAACCCAGGAAGTTACGTTAGCGATGATATCGCCGGAATTAAAGTGGTGGCCATTCGTGGTCAAGACGGAATTCTTCGCGCATTCCGTAATGTCTGTCGTCATCGCGGTGCACAACTGATCGCAGATGGCATAGGAAGTTGCCGCACCATTCGTTGTCCGTATCACAATTGGGTTTACGACGATACCGGAGTCCTTAGGCATGCGCCCTGGTTTGGGGGGGATTCAGATTTTTCCCTCGATCAATGGCCATTGCAGCCTATACACATACAACAATGGCGCAACCTGGTCTTTATTTGTATCGAACCACATCAATTGTTGCTGGAGCAACTCGGAGATACAGAAGGTGCGCTTGATGATGTGCTAATCGAGGACTACCAATGTGTCGATGAGCACAGGGTAGAATTCAGCGCGAACTGGAAGGTGTATACCGACAACTTCGTTGAGGGCTATCACATACCCGGAATCCATCCTGAGTTTTATGCTGCCATAGACTTCGAAAAATTCAGCACCACGGCTGACAAGGGTCTAGTGTCTATGCGTGCGCCGGCGAAAGAGGATCTGTTTTACACGGGTCGCTGGTACTGGATGTGGCCTAACTGGACGCTTTCGTTGTTTAATGGTGGTATGAATACTTCAAGAATAAATCCGCTCGGTCACGATCGAACTGAACTTATTTATCATTTTTACTTCGAACAAGACCATTGTGAAGATACTGAATTTAAGGCCAACACCATTGCACGCAACCTCGAAGTTGTGCGTCAGGATTTCCAGATTTGTTTCGATACCCACCAAAACTATGTTTCGGGAAACTACCACCCCGGGCCTTTGTCTCCGAGACATGAGCAGGGTGTGATGTATTTTCAGGATCGGTATAGTTTAATTATTGGTACTGAGAAGGGTAACTAATTTACCAACTTCGATCAGCGTTGTGATATGCCGTGGTGCGGAAGACCAATATCTATATTTGACTGCTGTTCACTGTGTTGAGCCTGTTCGGCCTTAGTTTTATCCTGGTTGGCTCAGGTAACTAATCAAGCTGGCGCTGTTGTGACTGAAGCGCTATTCTGCGCATACAGATAATAGTAGAGAGTAACGGTAATGAAAGGCTTGATGACACTTGAGGAATTGAAAGCAGAGGTTAGTGCAGGATCGATCGATACGGTGCTCGTATGTCAGGTGGATATGCAGAGCAGACTGATGGGTAAACGCTTTCATGCCGAGTTTTTTATTGATAGCGCCTGGGAGGAGACCCACAGCTGCAACTATCTGTTGGCCACAGATTTTGAAATGGAAACCGTGGAAGGATATCGATCGACTAGCTGGGCTGCAGGCTACGGAGACTACACCATGAAGCCTGATCTCACGACCTTACGACGTATTCCCTGGTTGGAAGGAACCGCAATGGTGCTATGTGATGTGCTCGACCATCATACCCACGAAGATGTGCCACATTCTCCACGAGCGATACTTAAGAAACAGTTGGCTCGATTGGAGCAGATGGGAATGAGTGCGATGATGGCTTCTGAACTGGAGTTCTTTTTATTTAGTACCAGCTATACAGAGTGTCAGCAGGCAGGATATCGTGACATGGATCTCGCGAGCAGTTACAACGAGGATTACCATATTTTTCAAACCACCAAGGAAGAGGATGTAATGCGCTCAATTCGCAATGGACTGCATGGTGCGGGAATACCGGTGGAATGTTCAAAAGGTGAAGCTTGTGCCGGCCAGGAAGAGATTAATATACTGTACGCGGATGCGCTGACTTCAGCGGATAATCATGTAATTGTAAAGAACGGTTGTAAGGAGATTGCCTGGAGTAAAGGCAAGTCACTTACATTTCTTGCCAAGTGGGATACCGATATGGCGGGAAGTTCCTCCCATATTCATCAGAGTTTGTGGAATAAGACTGGAACCGAGTCTTTGTTTTATGATTCCAACGCAGAATACGGTATGTCACCATTGATGCGGAGTTATCTGGCTGGACTATTGTCCCATGCAAGTGAGATAACTTGTTTCTTGGCTCCATTCATTAATTCTTACAAACGTTTCCAGTCAGGTACTTTCGCGCCTACCCGGGCTATCTGGAGCCCAGATAATCGCACCGCAGGTTATCGTCTCTGTGCAGAAGATACCGAGAGCGTAAGAGTTGAATGCCGAGTAGGCGGTTCAGACCTGAATCCATATCTTGCCTATGCGGCGTTAATTGCCGCGGGCATCAAGGGAATAGAAAATGAGCTTGAGCTCGAGCCAGCCTTTCAGGGTGACGCGTATCATGGCGAAGACTTGCGCGAAATACCCGGGACTCTGCGCGCCGCAATTCGCGCGTTGGATGAATCTGATATGTTGCGCTCGGCGTTTGGAGATCAAGTTATTGACCACTATGTGCATGCTGCCAACTGGGAACAGAAGGAATTCGACAGGGTAGTGACCGACTGGGAAATTGCCCGCGGTTTTGAACGGGCATGAGATAAGAGGCAAAAAAATGAAAAAGATTGTTTGTATAAGTCCCATTGATGGATCCGTATATGCGGAGCGAGAGGTTGACGCCCGAGAGTCGGTGGAGGAAAAACTTCGACAGGCCAGAGTCGCACAGCAAGCTTGGGCAGAGCAGCCGGTTTCGGCACGACGGGAAATTGTTGGTAAAGCAATTAATTCATTAGAGGCCATGAACGATGAAATAGTGCCCCAGCTGGCATGGCAGATGGGGCGTCCGATTCGATACGGCGGTGAGATTGGAGGCGTTAAGGAACGCTCCGAATACATGTCAAAAATTGCCGAACAGACTCTGGAACCGACCTATATCGAAGATTCTGCAGAATTCAGGCGCTATATCGCTCGAGAACCATTGGGCCTATTGTTGATCATTGCGCCATGGAACTACCCCTATATGACTGCGATTAATAGCATTGTGCCAGGGCTGATTGCCGGCAATGCGGTGTTCTTGAAACACGCCAGTCAGACATTGTTGGTAGGCGAGCACCTGGAAAAGGCGTTTGATCAGGCAGGACTTCCTGATGGGCTTTTTACCAACCTGTGGCTTGATCATGACCTGACCGCCGCATTGATTGCCGATCGTAGTTTTAATTTCGTTAACTTTACCGGCTCGGTCTCTGCGGGTAAAACCATAGAACGGGCGGCGGCGGGTACGTTTACAGGCCTCGGTTTAGAACTGGGCGGTAAGGATCCTGGTTATGTTCGACAGGATGCTGACCTCGAATCTGCGGTAGAGACCCTGATTGACGGTGCAATGTTTAATTCAGGGCAGTGTTGTTGTGGGATTGAGCGAATTTATGTACACGAAACGCTGTTTAATGTGTTCTGCAATAAAGCCAAAGCAATTGTTGAGGGATATAAACTTGGTAATCCATTAGAGGCTGAGACCACGCTCGGCCCAATGGCAAATATTCGCTTTGCTAATCTAGTGCGTGAACAAACATCGGAGGCGATTTTGGCCGGAGCTAGACCGCTAGTAGATGCTGGACTGTTTGCCATGGATACTGGAGATTCCACTTACTTGGCCCCTCAGATTCTGCTGGGTGTTGATCACTCCATGCGTGTGATGACTGAAGAAAGCTTTGGCCCGATAGTAGGTATTATGAAGGTCAGCTCTGATGAAGAGGCGGTTTCTCTGATGAACGACTCAGACTTTGGTTTGACCGCGTCTCTGTGGACAGAAGATACCAGTGCTGCGGAAAAAATCGGACGCCAATTGCAGACCGGAACTGTCTTTATGAATCGGTGTGATTACCTTGATCCAGCATTGTGCTGGACTGGCTGTAAAGACACTGGTCGAGGTGTCTCACTATCCGCCTTAGGCTATCATAGCCTGACCCGAGTAAAATCTTACCACCTGAAACAGGGGAAGTAGTTATGCTGTATCTCCGAAATGTTTGAGGGTATATACAGACGAAGCCGCCCGATATCAGAGGGGGTATTTTTCTATGTTCTCACGGGTACTGCCTGTTAATTTTGTCTGGCAGCGGCCTGTAATCGGTGGTAAATTGGCGATAAAGAGCAAAGGAGGTGTGTATTCCCTGTCTTGCCAGACATGAAGTTGTGTCTATAACAACGAACTAAGTCGAAGTGAGTGCTAGCATGAGCGATACCGATATGCGAAATAGTGGTGACACCAATTTGCCTCAGCCCAGCGATGAAATTATTGCGCTTTACCGTCAGCATGTGCCCGATTATCTGTCCGAGCTGCTGACTGCGGTTGAAAATGATGATCAGGAGAAGGTTTCATTTCAGTGCCACAAAATGTGTTCCGCTATGCGCACCATGGGATTCGATAACATTGCGGATATCCTGGAAGAGATTCAACGCAAAAAGCCACAGGGCGAACAACTGAAAGAGCTATCGTCACGCGTCGAAACGCTGGTTAATCATACCCTGTTGCTACTGGATAAGTAGCAATCGATTCCAAGTCCTGGGATCGGATCAGCCAGCAACACAGCAGGGCGAGCTGACAAAGAAAATGCGGACGGCCAGTCCGATCAAAATCAGACCTGCAATCCATGCAAGAATCACTCCTGCCAATGGGTTCCTTTTTAGCTTTTGTGCCAATGTACCACCTGCCATCGACACAACAACATCGGAGGGAACTGCAGTGAGCGGTACCAGCATCCCCAGCACCAGGACCTGTGTGGTAATGTCATCTCGCGAGTAGTCGATGAACTGGGGAAGAAAAGCAAGAAAGAAAATCGCGGTCTTGGGGTTCAGAACTTCGACCAGAATGCCTTGATAGAGGATGGTCGAAAAAGCAGCGTCTTTGACTTTGCGGATTGACAAATCGTCGTTACCGGCGCCTCTGATCAAGCTGTAGCCGAGATAGCACAGATAACAACCCCCAGCGATTTGAAGAATAGTAAACGCCTTTGGTGAATACTCAAATATCGCTGCCAGCCCCAATGCTGTTGCAATTGCCAGAATGATGCCGCCTATTGCTAGTCCGATTGTAGAGGCGAATCCGGCACTCCGGCTTTGACCGACGCTTCTGGATAGCACATACAACATTGACGGCCCTGGTGAAGCACTCAAAAGCAGACCTGCCACCGTGACGGCAACAATCATATCAACACTTGGCATATTCCCCTTTTAACTAATGTTGTGATTTTTATCCAGTATCTATACCAGCATTATTGCAACTTTCTGGATGCAGTGAAAGCCGACTTTAGTCTTTACGATAGATCTATAGATTACTTCAAGTCAGGCCTATAGATTACTTCGAGTCAGGCCTATAGATTACTTCGAGTCAGGCCTATAGATAACTTCGCATCCTTTCTTCGAACGGGTTGGGTCCTGGCTGCACGTCAGGAAATTCAAGCAATCCTGCCTCATAGCGCCTGCGAAGATAAGGAAAATCCCGCAGTAACTGGCTGAGAAGGTGTTCACCGCCGAGTACAGGTTCATAGTGTTTCTGCTTGTGGCGGAATTTAGGGCAGTCAACCGGCGCTACCACCGTATCGTAGTTAGTGGCGGCAAAAAACGGAACTGAAAACCTTTCTTCGCCCTGGTTAATGACCCTGTGCGGAGTTGCCACTAACAAACCGCCACTCCAAGCTTCCATCATATCGCCAATGTTAAAGTAGAAGGTATTGTCGATAGGGGGCGCATCAACCCAGTTTGAGTCAAGATCTAGTATCTGCAAACTAGGTCTTCTGGAATGCAGAATAGTAAAGCACTCGTAGTCGGTATGCGCACCCATATTTACGTCTACATTGCTCGGGATACGATCGTTCTGTAAATAGTGAAGCAGACGTAATTGAGAAACAGGTTTGTTTATTTGTTTGCGGAAGAATCGCTTAGGCAGACCAAGACTCATTTCGAACGCCCGAAACATAGCTTGGGACACTCGATTCATCTCTTTGACATAACGTCCGAGTATGTAGCGAAAACCAGGTTGATCAGGCCACACATTTGGACCGAGCAACGGATTGCCATTTACGTAGTCAGGGTCATCCGCCGGTAAATCCATGCCCATATCGAACGCCTCGTAACGTCTCGGGCCTTGTTCATCAGCGTAGTCGCCTTTTTCAGTGGTTGGGACATATCCGCGATGATTACGAGAATGACCAATATATAATCTGTTCTTCTCCGCGATATCTCTGTCAAAGAAAAACTTTGCCTGTTCATACACCGCATCGATTAGGGCCTTGGAGACCATGTGGTTATGCAGATACAGAAATCC
This sequence comes from uncultured Gammaproteobacteria bacterium, assembly GCA_947259885.1. Classification (GTDB taxonomy): domain Bacteria; phylum Pseudomonadota; class Gammaproteobacteria; order Arenicellales; family Poriferihabitantaceae; genus VYFG01. The sequence goes on along the minus strand of CAMYNW010000012.1, from coordinate 91,216 downwards.
ATTCTGCATGGCGATATCACAGATTTGAGCTGCGGTGCTGCGTTGAACCAATGGGTTCCTGTCGTACAACCCACCGACGTCTACCATGGGCAGAGAGTCCTTGGTTGCCCGTCGCGCCGGAAACGGCACGACATTTTCATTGATGAACTCGAGTGTGGTTTTCACGTGAGAGTTTTTTTGTTCGTTGTCGAAGCTCTGCATGCCCAATTTTTTTGGTCTGAATACCCGAAATTCCAGGTCCTCAATTGGCAGGCTGAGTTCGTTTACTTCAGCCGCGAAAGAATGGCTAGCTCTTACTCTAACCCGCTTAACTACAAATTACCGTCAATCCTACACTTAAAATGTTGAAAAATGAACGTTTATTAGAGCAGAAAATGCAAGAAGTAACGCATATTTAATGAAGATAGTACCCTGAATATACCAAATCAGGTAAAAACCAACCTGACAATTAACCGGTCGAGCGTCTTCTCAGCGGCTTAGACCGCTACGGCGTGGGTCGAAGGGCGAAGTAAGTCAACAATCCTGCTGCGCAGCTCATCCGGGTGGAAAGGTTTGACTAACTGTCCATCCATACCGGCGCCTCTGATTTCCGCAGGAGAAGCGGATAAGACGTCGGCACTCATCGCAATAATTGGAATTCTGGCATTTGCCGTGGTCGAGCGTCGAATCTCTTTCGCGGTGCGGTAGCCAGTCCATCCCGGCATCTGTAAATCCATCAGCACCAGATCGAGATGTTCCGCGTTTACCATTTCGAGTGCCTTGTAACCATCAACCGCTGTAAAAACTTCGACGTTCCACTTTTCAAGGAATTCCTGCGCTACCAAAATGTTTATCGGACTATCGTCTACAATCAGTACTCGGTATCCTGAAAGATCAAAATCTTCTGCGACATCTGAAGCAGGTTTGTGTTCAGCAACAGAACCCAGTTTATACGATAGGACGACTGTGAAAGTAGTACCTTTACTCGGTACACTTTTTACTGCAATGGAGCCACCTTGTTGTTCCACCAATCGCTTGGAAATTCCGAGGCCAAGTCCAACCCCAAAGAACAAACTGCTTTGTTGAGCGTGAGCCTGTTCGTAACGATCGAAAATTGAAGCCTGCTTGTCAAGTGGAATGCCGACGCCAGTGTCAATTACCCGGATTGCTAGTGTGACCTGCGAATCATCCCTTTCTATGAGTCCCACAATGATTTTGACTTTACCGTAATTAGTGAATTTGAGAGCGTTTAAAGTTAGGTTGCTTAGTACCTGCGATAACCGAGTTGCATCGCCGAGCAGAAGCTGCGGAACGTTTTCGGCAATTTCGTACTCTAAGCCGATTGATTTATCCTCTGCGTGAGGAGATAACATCTGTTGCAATCGGGCGAGTAGATCATATAGGTCGAAGGTGTTTTGCTCAAACACTACTTTACCCGCGCCAAGTTTCTCGAACTCCAGGATATCGTTGATAATTTTAAGAAGATTCTCACCCGAATATTCCATGGTCTCGAGTAGCTCAATGGCTTTTTTTCCTTCTACGGACTCTCGAAGAAGCCGGCTCAAATTCAATATTCCATTTAGCGGGGTGCGAATTTCATGGGACATCATGCTCATGAATTCAGTTTTTGCCTGATCTGCTTTTTCCGCGGTTTCCTTAGCTTTGAAGTATGCAGTGACATCAATGAAGTATAGATTGGCATAACCTCGTTCCGGGAACGGAATTATATCAACCGAATAGATCAGCTTATCGATCGGTAATGTGATGAGACCACTTTCACTGGTTACCAAGGCTTCGGACACATACTTGTAAAGATTGTGATAGCGAAAATGGAAAGTACTCTCCTCCAGGGCTTTTAGAATGCTTTCAGCGGGTTGGTTGGCCAGCGAAACGTCAAATTCTGAGGACAGGCGGAACACCGGGTTCGGATTTTCAAGTGCAAACAGAGCAATATCTTCTCTTTCCTGCTGATGTATTGTCTTAGAGATCTTGGTGCCGGAAATAATGGCCAGATCCTGCAGGATTTCAAGATGATAATTATCGTAGAAACCCGGTCTGGAATGTTCACTGTCGATAATGCCAATTAGCTCGCCCTCTGCGAATATCGGTACCGCGAGCTCAGACAGGCGTGCGTGATCATCGATAATATATCGATCATCAAGCCGAGTATCTGCAATTAGTTCCGGCTTGCCGGTTTTAGCGACGGTGCCGACAATTCCGGTTCCTATCGGAATCTCGATCGGGTCCTTGATCGTCTCATCATCAATATTTTTATTACCGTAAGCAGCTTTCTGGACCAGCATGTTGCGTTTTTCATCTACAAGGTAAATGACGCAATCTTCAAACCCAAGTCGGTTGATACAATTGGAGACGATATCCCACAGGACATCTTCCACAGTATTTCTTCGGAATACCGACTGGGAAAAATAAGTGATGATATTGAGACGGCGCTCCAGCCGCTCAAACTTTTCGATATTAGTTGTCATTATGCTATCGATTACCCCCGTAACCCTTAATCATGCCTGTATTCGGTTCAATTTTAAAGTAAAAAACAGCCGAAATCAGGTATTCCAGATAAAGTAGAAAAAATAGGGAAATCCCTTCTAATTCACTGAATATTATATATTAATCATATGGTTATTAAAGCATTAATCCTGTTTTTTACGAACAATAATAGCCTGATATTTCATCGACATTTTAGCGGGTGTCGGCCCGATCAAATGGCAACCATGGTTCGGATTTTTAATTCATTCGAGTCGTTCAGAGCCGTGAAGCTCTATATCTCGATGCAGATTCGCCAATAGATTTGTCGGCCGGAGGGAGCCTGGAACAGTTTGGCCTCAAAGAAGGCCTGCAGAACCGTTCTGTTCAGGGGCGTTTTTATCTAATATTGTGACGGCAAACCGCTATGTACTAAGGCACTGTTCAGCTACTATCCGCTGCAAGAGATTGGCGATCTTATGCTGGTCCCAGTTAAGTTGATGTCCATTTTCGACCGGAGATGCAGCCAAGCAGTTCGTCAACCCGGTATCCAGCCGACGAGGTAAAGATGACGCGATATAGCGCGTGGAATGTTTTTAAAAATGGAATAACCGGCCAAAAAGGCTGGGACCGGGTGTGGCGTGATCCGCAGCCCAAAGACAACTATGAGATTGTCATCGTTGGGGCGGGATTACATGGTCTTGCTACGGCGTTTTATCTTGCGAAGAATCATGGCATTCGCAATATTGCGGTGGTTGAAAAAGGCTGGCTTGGGGGTGGAAACGCCGGCCGTAACACTACGATTGTCAGATCAAATTACATGATGCCGGGTAACCGGTTCTTTTACGAGCACTCGCTCAAGTTGTGGGAGAACCTGAGTCACGAGTTGAATTTTAATGTCATGTTCAGCCAGCGTGCGCATATCTCTTTACTGCACAGCCCCGCGGCGCGAGACGCGACAGCCCGGCGCTACAACACGATGCGGTTGACCGACACCGGTGCAGAGCTGTGGGATCTAGAAACGCTTAAACGAGAGGTGCCCCATTTAAATTATGACAATGCGCGGTTCCCCATAATTGGTGCCGCGGTGCAGAGACGTGCAGGAAGTGCACGCCATGATGCGGTGGCTTGGGGATATGCGCGGGGAGCGGATCAGTATGGCGTGGATATTATCCAGAATTGTGAAGTCACTGGGGTGCGGCGAGAGAACGGGCGGGTGACAGCGGTGGAAACTACTCGGGGCGATATTGGCGCCGCCAAGGTGGGATTTGCAGTCGCTGGGAATACCTCAAGGCTTTGGCGGATGGCAGGACTTGGCAAACTCCCAATCGAGACACACAAGCTCCAAGCTTTTGTGTCGGAACCTTTAAAGCCGCTATTGGATCAGGTGGTGGTATTCGGCGTAGGCGGCGCCCACTTTTATATCTCGCAGTCTGACAAAGGTGGGATGGTGTTCGGCGGCGACCTAGACTGGTATAAATCTTATGCCCAAAGAGGCAATTTGCCGATTGTTCAAGATGTTGCGGAAGCCGCCACTTCGATACTGCCTTGTCTGGGCCGGGTCAGGTTACTGCGACACTGGTCCGGGGTAATGGATATGTCGATGGATGGTTCACCCTTTATATGTAAAACCCCTGTGGATAATCTCTATCTAAATGCCGGCTGGAATTACGGTGGGTTTAAGGCAACCCCCGCATCGGGTTGGTATTTTGCGGATTTGATCGCCAACGACAGACCGGATCCGATCATTGAAAATTTTGATGTGGGCAGGTTTGCAAGAGGTGTCAATATTGATGAGCGAGGCGCGGGACCAGATCCCAAGCTGCACGGGTAGTCGGATGAGCATAATTTAACTTCATGATACGAATAAAGTGTCCCTTCTGCGGCGAGCGTGACCATAGTGAATTTACATATGGCGGCGATGCCTCGATCGTTTATCCTGCGTTGGATGCACCAGCAGAAGAATGGCATGAGGCTGTCTTTATGCGGGAGAATATTCGGGGTATGCAGACTGAAACCTGGCATCACGTGAATGGATGTCGCATGTGGCTGATTGTGCAAAGAGATACCATGACCCATGAAATACGGTCGGTGCGGCCTGCCCATGAAGGGCTGGCCAGCGTTCTGGAGGATGACCAATGAGCGCCAGAAGATTGCCAAGTGGTGGTCGGATCGACCGCAGTCAGGTTATTAGGTTTACCTGGGATGATCGCGCGATGTCTGGTCACCCAGGTGACAGTCTCGCTTCCGCCTTGATGGCCAATGGGGAGCAGGTGCTTGGACGCAGTTTTAAATACCATAGACCGCGCGGGGTGATGTCTGCGGGGGTAGAAGAATCCGGAGCGATGGTGACTGTTGGTGAGGGTGCGCGTCAGGATCCAAACGTCAAAGCACCGATGCAGGAGCTATTTAACGGGCTCACAGCCACCGGACAAAATGCCTGGCCAAATGTGCGGTTTGATTTTGGTGAGGTCAACGACATGCTGGGCCGGTTTCTTGTTGCTGGTTTCTACTATAAAACATTTATGGGGATTCCCCCATTTGAGTGGGGCAAAGGTACCGGTGCATGGATGTGGTACGAAAAGTTTATTCGTAAAGCTGCGGGTATGGGAAGCGCCTCAAGGGAGGCTGATCCAGATCACTACGAGCATGGTCATGACTTCTGTGATCTGCTGGTGGTGGGATCTGGGCCAGCTGGCATGTCCTCAGCTCTAGCCGCTGCAGAAGCCGGCCTGGACGTAATGCTGATTGAGCAGGATTGGGAGCTTGGTGGTAGCTTTTTATCGCAGACTGGTAGTGAATCAAAAAATAGATGCGCGGATATGGTGGCGTCACTTAACAATGCAGGAGTGCGCATTATGCTCAGAACCACTGCATTTGGACTCTATGACTATGGCGTCGCAGGGTTGCTGGAACGGGTCACGGATCATCTGCAGAATCCGGACCGTTATCAGCCCCGTCAAAGATTCTGGAACATACGGGCTAAGCAAACAATTTTAGCCAGTGGTGCCTTGGAGCGGCATATTGCATTTGGTAATAACGATCGGCCGGGAGTCATGAATGCTGCTGCGGGCAGGGCCTATGTCAATCGTTATGGAGTATTACCAGGAGAACGAGTTGTCGTTGCTACAAATAACGACTCGGCATACAAATGTGCGATTGATCTTGCTTGTGCCGGTGCAGACGTGACGCTGCTCGATGCGCGCTCGACATTACCTGGTGAGCTTGCGGAACAGGCCGGAGAAGCGGGCGTCAGCCTTAGAACAAATACAGTCCCGCTAAAAGCGAAAGGCCGGTCATCTGTGAATGGGCTGGAACTAGCCGTTGTCTCAGGTAGTGGCTGGAGGGCCCGAGGCGCTGAGTCTTGTGATGCCGTGCTGGTGTCCGGTGGCTGGTCACCTGTGGTCCATCTGATGTCACACCGTGGAGTTAAGCCGAAGTGGGACTCTGAAAATGCGTGTTTCCTAGCGCCATCCCGCCATGAAACCATTCAAATGGCAGGTTCTGCGGCGGGTTACTGGCGCGCAGCAGACTGCGAATTGTCGGGCATCGCTGCCGGATCCGTTGCGGCCAGTGCGCTTGGTAAGAAAGCCAAGACTCTCGTGCTGCCTCCAATCGGCGGCTGGGATTTGGCGATCAAACCTGTCTACGAAATCAGAGTGCCTGGAAAAAAATTAAAATGCCTGGTAGACCCGCAGCATGATGTGACTGCTGAAGATATTCGACTCGCCCATCGCGAAGGTTTTGTTTCTGTTGAACACCTGAAACGTTACACCACATTAGGAATGGCAACAGATGGCGGCAAGATGGGTAATGTCATCGGGCTCGCGCTGATGGCCGAAGCGTTAGGTCGGGAAATTCCTGAAGTCGGCACTACGACTTTTAGACCGCCTTACACGCCGGTTTCAATTGGTGCCTTGCGTGGGCGCAGTGTGGATAAACATTTTCGACCATTGCGTCGCACACCGATGCACGACTGGAATTTATCTCATGGGGCTACGATGACGATGGCCGGTCTATGGCATCGTCCGTGGTATTTCGCACGTTTGAGTGAAACCATCAGCGAGGCCTATGTCAGAGAAACTGAGACAACCAGAAAAACAGTAGGGCTATGTGACGTCACTTCTCTTGGAAAAATTGCGGTACAGGGCCCGGACGCCACTGAATTTTTAAATCGCATTTACACCAATCCATTTGCCAAACTTCCTATCGGTAAGGCGCGTTATGGCATTATGCTGCGGGACGACGGCTTCGTGATGGATGACGGCACCACATGGCGATTGTCCGAGACAGAATACTTCATGACCACAACAACGGCACACGCTGGCAAGGTCATGGTTTGGTTAGAGGAGCTGCTACAGACTCGGTGGCAGGATCTGAAAGTTCACGTTACATCGGTATCCGAGCAGTGGGCCGGGTGTGCGGTAGCCGGTCCCGAATCAAGAAAGGTTCTGGCTGCCTGTGTTGAGGATGCGTCGGTTATGGATAACGAAGCGTTTCCTTTTATGGGGGTGATCGAAACTAAATTGCAGGGTGGTATTCCATGTCGCATTGCAAGAATCAGCTTCTCTGGTGAGCTGGCCTATGAAACATATGTGCCCTCGGATTATGCTGCCGCAATGATGGATCTGTTGTGGCCCAAAGCGGAGCAATCCGGCGGCTGTTTATATGGATTAGAAGCCTTGGGTGCGATGCGAATAGAGAAGGGTCACGTCACCGGTGCAGAGCTGGATGGAAGGGTAACCATTGAGGATGCTGGGCTGGGCAAAATGGCGTCACCAAAGAAATCTTTCATTGGTAGCGCACTGCGCAGCCGACCCGATATGACCAGAGAAGACAGGCCTAAGCTGGTCGGTATCTTTCCGAAAGATCGCAGCCAGACCTTCAATGCGGGCGCAATTCTTTGCAGTGTTGATCAGGTTTCCGGACTGGGCGAGGGCTGGATTACCGGAGTCACCCACTCGCCGGCAAAGGGACATTGGATCGGTATTGGCTTTATCTCTGGAGGCCACCAAGCCTGGGCAGAAAAAACCGCAATTGCGGCGGATCCTGTTAGAAAAGGTGACGTCGAGGTGGAAATCGTTTCACCACATATGTATGACCCAAGCGGGGAGAAGATGTATGGTTGATCGGATTTCAGCCCTAGACGGGCACTATCAGTCTGGACGCTTCGGAACCGATGGGGACACTGATGTTGGTCTGCAGCTGATAAGAGATTTGCAGTTGCAGCAAGTCGCTGCCTGGCCCGACACGATAAAGAAAGCCGCAGATGCTGCTGCCAAAGCTGCGGGTGCTGATGAGGCGCCGGCGCCGGGCAAAGCGATTAGTGGTGAACGCGGTGCGATACTGAGATCAGAGCCACTGAAGTGGTGGCTTGTCGGTGTGGATTCGATGCAGATCGATTCTGGACAAGGAGCCGTCCTTGATTTGTCACACTCGCGAACTCAAATTCGCATAACCGGACCTAAGTCGACTACACTTTTAAACCGACTGCTCCCTCTTGATTTACGTGACACCAATTTTCGTGAAGGCGCGGTGGCATCATCCGCCATGCATCACGTAGGTGTGACTCTATGGCACTCCGCATCAGGCTATGAACTATTTATTCCAAGAGGATTTGCGTTGTCCATATGGGAGATCCTGTTCGAATCGGCGCTGCAATTCGGCGTTGAGGTTGTTTAACGAGAAATTACCCGCCCTTCAGTTTGTTTTTTCTTTTTCGCGATCGCTTTATCTTGATCAAATTTTTCTCGCAGTGCTTGGCGCTCCTGTTCTGATAGCCGCTCGATATTGTAGAAGTCTTTCTTCCAGTCTTCGCTCTCCGACCATTGGATTGGGGAAACTAAGGTAGTTCGAGGACCGGTAGCAGTATCCAGCAATGTCAGCGCCAGGTCCAAAGTCCGATGCTGTGAATTCTCGTCTCCCGGTTTCCCCGCTGCATTACCCAAGGGAAAGTCGCTGAACATGAACCTGGGAATGCCAATGTGTTCGACAATATCTTTAGCACAGCCCAATACCACTGTGGCAATTCCATTTTGTTCAAGATGTCTGGCAGCCAGGCAACAGCATTGATGGCAAACAGGGCAATTAGCAACCAGCACCGCAGCATTGACGTCGTCCTCTATTAATCGTTCTAAAAGGTTTGGTGCATCACGTTCCATGGTCGTGGTTTGACTCCGATTGGTGGGCAACCCATAGAAGCGTCTGGATACAGCACCGATTCTGCCCGACGCTGCGGCAAGTTTTAATTGTATTAACGGAAACCAGCTGTTTTGATCTTTAGCCGTAGTATGTTTGCGGTCGTATCCTACGTGGGAAATATAGACATTAGGATTTCCTTTCGTTGGCGAAGCATAAACGGAATAAAACTTGGCGGCGGCGTTATAAGCTGCCCCTGGGCCCTGGTCACCGCATTCTTCACAGAACAATGCCGCGGTCGTTACCAGACCGATTCGTACTTGCGACAGCGGCTTTTCAAGATGAGAGAAAGGTACCTCATCAAAATGCGCCCATTGATAAGGGTGTTCGTAACCGAGAGCCAGATAGTAGGACCTGATGCGCGCTAAATAGGGAAGTGGCTGGCCGATATCCATCGCCAGATTTTACATTCCCTGCTGAGACTGCTGATTGAAAAAAGAAGCTCCGGCGGGAATTTCCGGCGCTTCAAGAGTTTGGCGTTGGACCCTGATTTTGCCCGGGTCTTTGCCATATACGATTTGGTCAGAGTAAACGCTGGGCACCGCATTGGGCGAAAGTGGGATGGCGTCTGCGCTCGTCAGATTGGCAATAAATAGGGTGCGCGGTGAACTGGTTCGATTGGTGGAAGAACCATGCAGTGCGCGAGTGTGCATCAGACAAATTGATCCCGCGGGGCCAGCGCATTCGACCGCGCTTGTTTCGCACTCTCTAGCAATCTTATCTTCTACAGCGCCAGTAAAAATTCCGTTGTGCCATAGGGAATGAATCGGACCACGATGGGAATCGGGCACTATCCTGGGTGCGCCATTTTCATTGGTGACATCGTCGAGATACAACATCGCGGTGACGCAGTCATCATTGGTATGAGGATCAAAGGGAAAGTCCTGGTGCCATTTCACAACGGTACCTGATCCCGGCATCTTGCTGTTGATAAATATCTATTTGTTCTGGAGAGAGCATATGAGAGTATTCACTATCTTTTGAGGATTGTAGTATCGCTGCGTCGATTTGCAACTGTTAGAGTAAATTTAAACCCTAATCATTGCACGCTACTGAGGATATTCATGGAGCAAAAAAATATTCGAATTAATGCCGAACGCCTTTGGGATTCACTAATGGAGATGGCGAAAATTGGTGCCACGGACAAAGGCGGAGTATGTCGTTTGACGATGACCGATTTAGATCAACAAGGCAGGGAACTACTGTTACGCTGGACTGATGAGTTAGGGTGCGCGCATCAATGCGATGCCGTAGGTAATCTGTTTATTCGGCGCTCGGGTAAAGACAGCGAGCGACCACCTGTGATGACCGGAAGTCATTTAGACAGTCAACCAACTGGTGGGCGATTTGATGGAGTTTATGGGGTGCTGGCGGGTCTGGAGGTTCTGCGAACACTCGCGGACCACAATATTGAGACCGAGGCTCCTATTGAGCTGGTGGTTTGGAACAATGAAGAAGGCAGTCGCTTCTCCCCGCCGATGATGGGGTCTGGTGTGCATACCGGAATTTTTGAATTGGATTGGGCGTACCAGATCGAAGACGAAGACACTAAAACTGTCAAACAGGAGCTGGACCGGCTTGGTTGGATCGGTTCACGTCCATTCGGTCAGGCGGTAGACTGTTACTTCGAAGCGCATATCGAGCAGGGCCCGGTACTTGAAAACGAGGGCAAAACTATAGGCGTTGTCAGCGGCGGACAAGGTCAGCGTTGGTTTGAGCTTAACGTCCATGGGCAGGAGGCCCACGCCGGGCCAACCCCGATGCTTTTGCGAAAGGATGCGCTGCTGTGTGCCTCAGAGATGATTCAGATGATCAATCGACTGGGACTGGACAATGGACCGGATGCCTGCGCCACCTGTGGCCTGATCAAGGTGCTGCCGGGCAGTCGTAATGTGATACCGGGACACGTTTGGGTCACCGTCGATACCCGGCATCCGGATGACGACGTGCTGATACGGATGGAGAGTTCGATGCGTGAGTCGCTGGAAAAAATTGCGGACAAGCATCGGTGCAGCTTTGATCTGCAAAACTTCTGGATTTCACCCGCTACACAGTTTGATCAAGACTGTATCGCTCTGGTCAGGGAGGGCGCTGAAAAAAGTGGTTATCCGTACCGTGAGATGATCAGCGGTGCAGGGCATGATGCAGTGTACATGGCAAGAAAATATCCTGTAGCGATGATATTCGTACCCTGTGAAGGTGGGATTAGTCACAACGAAATTGAAAACGCCACGCCTGAAGATATCGCCGCGGGCTGTCAGGTGCTGTTTCACGCCATGCGTTCGCGGGCCGGCTAGCCGATGGTGTTTACGGGGCCTGTAACCACTTAACCGGGTCTGCAAGCTCTGGACGAAAATAGCAGATCATTCTGCCATCGGGGCCGGCGCTGGCATTTTCTCCCCAGGGCGCCATGCCATGCAGGGCCAGGCGGTGCACCACAAACACCTGCCCTGGTTTGACCGCGATCTCGACGCGTTTGCATTGATCGAATATTTTGCGACGCAGCGCGTGATAGATCTCGGTCAAATCGATCTGTTCCCAGCTGTCCGGGGTGTTTGCATCAAGCACGTTACTGAACGTATCACGAGCGATCTCATGGGAGCCTTCCCACACCACTAACGGGGAGGCGTCATGGCTGAACTCGACCATTGGAATGCCCAGAATAAATCCATGGTACTCGCGTAAGAATCTGCGCTTCTCAGGTCCGATTCGCAACAGTCCATCAATATGGGCCGCGTCGCGTTTCAGGCGATAGCGAAAGGCGGCTTCTGGTTCATCGTCCGAAGCTCTCGGATAGCCTGGGTAACACACAGAAATCTGTGCCTTATCCCAGCGGATCGGCTGAATGTCCAATTGCCTGGATAAAAACTGCACCGCTTTTCCGTTAAGAGGCGGGCTGCCGTTGACCTCGCCGCGTTCATTATTATCGAGTGCATTGACGCCGGCGAACCAGGTGCCGTCATGCCGCAGCCACCGCAGGTTGGCTGGGTTATTGACCGCCCGTCTGCATGACCCAAGACACGATTTTGTCCAGGATTCGATTGCGGGATCCGGTTCAAATACTCTCCATCCCTGGGTAAAAAAATTTGTTGTCGCTGATAACGCCAAGATTTTTGAATCGGTTGGTGAGTGTTGTTGTGATTTGATAGCACCGATTATAGAAAATTCTGTAGAATGCGCGCGATAATCTTTGTTTATCCTATAAAACTTTCATGTCTGATTACGTATTTTCTCCTCCCGCCACACCAAACCTTTCCATTCTCGACTCGGACAAAGTGTTTCCCGTGCATAGAATATATTGTGTAGGCAGAAACTATGCGGAGCACGCCATTGAAATGGGACATGATCCGGATAAGGAGTTGCCGTTTTTCTTTCAGAAGAATCCTGATAATCTGGTCGTAGAGGGTGCAGATTTTCCGTATCCGCCAATGACCAGTGATGTCCATCATGAAATCGAACTGGTGGTCGCTTTACAGCGGGGAGGAAAGGATATAGATGTGGAGAATGCGCTGGAATGCGTGTATGGATATACGGTGGGCCTCGATATGACCCGGCGTGATCTGCAGGCTCAACAAAAGAAAATGGGGCGGCCATGGGATGTTGGCAAGGCATTCGAACATTCAGCGCCCTGTGGGCAAATTGTGCCCGCTGCGGGAATTGGCCATCCCGCCCAAGGTTCGATCACGTTAAATGTGAATGGTGCGCTACGTCAGAAGGGCGATCTTAATCAGTTGATCTGGAAAGTACCGGAAATAATTTCGATCCTGTCCGGACTGTTCGAACTGCAGCCGGGCGACTTGATCATGACCGGCACCCCGGCCGGGGTTGGACCGGTGCAGCGGGGTGACACCCTGGAGGGATCCATTGAAGGGATAGGGGAGCTGCATGTCAGGGTGGCCTAAGTAAAGATGTCCGTCGCCTTCCTTGACTGTCGCCGAGAACTGTCCGAGATCAGAAATACGCCGCACGAGCGCAGGGCATGGTTGGCTTACGAGATAACCGAACAAGATTGGGTGGTGCCTCTCGAGCAGGCAATGTTGAGTGAAATTAATAAGTTATCTGAGTTTATTAAAGAAAACCCGCTACAGAATCTGCAACGCAATATAAAGGATTTTGACTTGCCTGCATGCGGGGCGAAGATGGCACATATGAAATCAATTTTAGATGACGGGGTGGGTTTTGCCGTGCTGGACAGGTTGCCCATGGATGACCATCCGATCGATACCATGGTTGAAATATACTGGCTGCTCGGTCAATTAATTGGCCGGCCTGTGGCCCAGAAATGGAACGGGGAAATGATCTATGACGTTCGCGATACTGGTGAGGTTTACGATTATGGCGTGCGTGGATCCCACACCTCGGTTGAACTTGTGTTTCACACCGACAACGCCTTCGCGCAGATGGTGCCGGATTATGTAGGACTGCTGTGCCGTTACCCGGCTCCAGAGGGCGGTGTCAGTCGTTTCTGCAGCCTATACACGGTGCATGATCGCATGATGGGTAAGTATCCGAAATCACTGCAACGCCTTTATCAGCCGATGCTGTTTGATCGTCAGAAAGAACATGGAGAAGGCGCGCCGAAGGTCTGCCTCGCGCCGTACTTCAGCTGGGTTGGTAATCGACTGAACGCACGCGCAAACTCACAGCTGGTGCGCAAGGGTTATGAGGTCGCGGATGAAACCATGGATGCTGAATTAGCCGATGCGCTTGAAGCCATCGATGAAGTCTGCGCGGACCAAGACATCTGGTTTGAAGGGCCGCTGCAACGCGGGCAGATGCAGTATTTGAACAACCACGAGGTTGGACATTATCGCAGTGCATTTACCGATCACAGCGACCCGGATCAGAAGCGCCACCTGTTTCGGTTATGGCACCGAGAGCGAGGGTCCGCCTGTTATGACGGTGGTGGTCTGGAGTAAAGGCGAGTCGACCTATTTCCCTCCCCCCTCACTTCCCTCGCCCCCTGGAGCGAAACATTTTGCAACAGGTAGCGATTTGACGCCCGGGTCAATTGTGTATGGTATTTTCGTCCAGGAAGAGAATTCAGTTTTATAAAAAATAGTCCCTTCATTTTTTGGGCCTGTCTTTTGAATTGAAATGGTTGCTTCAACGCCGACACAACTACTTAAGCGTGTCAAAGGAACGGTTGGGCCTACGGGCACCTTTTTATTCTCCCAACGCTCGATGTTAGTGCCTGGGTCGCCCTCACGCACAATCGAAAAGGCCACCTGCACATCGAATTCCTGATTGTTACTTCCAGTTGGTTTAAGACCGTCTTGCTGCATTTCCACTACCACACTTTTGCAGGGACATGCCAGCGCTGGTGGAATGACCGAATCAATGAGACTCTTGAATATTTGTTCGGGTGCTGAGAGGTCCGTTAACGGTCCAGGACCCGCCATCCCAAATCCGCCATGAAAATTCGGAGAAACTGGCGGAACAGTGGTTTGCGCGTGAGCGGGGAGCGAGACCCCATTGACCAATGGTTTGGTCCACTCTTCAGGCATTGACTTCGCTGTAACAGCGGCGGCGCCGCCTACGGTCAACGATTTAAGTAACTTGCGACGACCTGAATTCGTACTATTCATAAGCGTTTACCCCCCAGGGAAATAGTTATTTAACAGCCTAGGGATTGTATATCCTGAGGACTACCTGCCGATACTGATCTTGATCAATATTAATTGTTTCTAATGTGCAAAATAGGGCAAATCGAATTTGATAGAGATCTGCAGGCTGATAATTGCCGAGGGAGTTTGGATTAGAACTCGCAGGTAAAAAAATTGAACAGGTTCAGTGGGCAGTTGAGTCGTTTTTTTCAATTATGGAAGTCCTGAATCAAGTTCAGGACCACAGCGGCATCCTCGTGATCATTGCAGAGGAGGAATGATATGCGAATTCCAGGGCGTTGAGATCAATTTTTTCAATAACTTGCTCTGCAATCATAAAGAAGCGATAAGGTCCGGCAATTTTAATCTGAGAATTTTCCCGGAAGGCCCCTTGGGCAGATCGTCAAAAAAGTAGATCGTCTTTGGGGCCTTGTACTTTCCAACCGACGCTTCGCAGAAGTCCTTTAACTCCTGTTCATTACAGTCATAGCCATCCCGAACTACCACGCAGGCCACGACTTCCTGGCCATAATTGTCATCATCCACGCCGACCGCCGCGGCTTCGAGGATGGCGTCATGTTTGTAGAGCACATCGTCTATTTCCCGGGGTGCGATGTTTTCACCGCCGCGTATGATCAGCTCTTTGAGCCGGCCTGTAATGAACAGATACCCATCCTCATCTTTCTGTCCCAGATCGCCGGTGCGAAACCACTCACCCATGAGGGCGGCTTGCGTGGCTTGCGGATTCTTGTAGTAGTGGTTGAGCACGTTGTCGCCCTTAATGACCAGCTCTCCTGGGTCGCCGGCGGAGCAAAAGTCGCCATTCTCGTCCACGATCTCTATTTCGTTGCCGTAAGGAAGACCAACTGAACCTGGTTTACGCGGCAAAGGCGGCATGGGATTGGTGGCCACTGTGCCCGCGGTTTCGGTGAGGCCGAGGGTTTCAATCATGGGGACATGAAACGTGTCTTCCCACTGCTTTAAGACCACGGCGGGAAGCGGCGCCGAAGCAGAGCGACCAAATCGAAAGCAGGACAGACGCTCATCATGACCGAAGTTGAACTCTTCCTGGTGCGCCCGATCCAGTAAATATTTGATTATTGTGGGGACTACACTCGACCAGGAGCACTGGTACTGCGCCACCAATGTCCAGAATGTTCGGGCACTGAAGCGACCGGGCATGACGACGCTTGAGCCGCTCACCAGCGGCGCCGAGACCGTCACCATGGCGCCATTGATATGATAGACGGGCAGTACACATAACGCTCGGTCATCTTGATCAAGTTGATGTCCGCCCGCAACGTTGGCGCCACCACTTGTAACGGCCAGGTGTGAAAGTACTGCGCCTTTAGGCAGACCAGTCGAACCCGAGGTATAAAGCAGAAGAGCGGCATCGTCTGATCCAGGCGTGTCTGCGGTTGCGCCGCGGCCGGAGAATTCGGACCATTCGGGGCCATTCATATCATCACAATCAATCACCAGAATCTTGCGATCGATTACTGTCATGAGATCCTTTAACTTCTCCCGATATTCTGCTGAAACGAATACGATCTCGGCATCCGAATGACTCAAGACATGCTGCAGTTGGGTTGTACCCGCCACCGCATTGAGTGGGACGATTACCCGATTGCTGGCCATTACGCCGAGAAACAGCTGTGCAGTCCAGTAGCCATTATTCAGCAGAAAGGCAACCTTCGCACCCTGTTCGACACCGAGCCGATCAAGCTGGTTGCCGATCAAATCTGCATTGGCCTTCAGCTGGGCGAAGCTAAGCTCCTGTTTGGTGTCGGGTGCGATCAGAAAAGTTTTATCAGCGCGCTCGGCGGCGTGGTGTTCGATACACTGTCTGATGGTATGCATGCGACGATAGGTCTCGATGAAATAACTGTAAATTAGACAGATGTGGTCAAGGTAAAAACCGCGAGCGGATTATTTTCCGTACTTGCTCCAGTAGGCGCCAAAAAGCTCGTCCTCTGAAGGTTTATCCTCTGGAATCGTCGTGACCACATGAGTGATATTAATAAAGTGTTTGTAATTCAGGTTTTCTGAAATCGAATTACCTGCCCAGGTACCGCAACCCATGGAAAGTGTGAACGGGAGGCCGCTGGTAAATCCGCCACCGTTGCCAAAAGTATGGGCCTGATTAACCAGAACCCTCACCACTTTTAGATCTTCAGCGAGGGAGTGAGCGTGTTTCAGTTCCTTAGTGTGGATGCCGCATGAATGACCTATGCCTTTTACATCCAGTATCTGCCGCACCTTGTCTTTGGCGTCTTTGAAATCACTCGCCCGGTAAACGGTCAGCACCAGCGACAGTTTTTCATCTGCCAGCGGATGATCGGGCCCGATGACATCGTCCTCCACCAGAAAGAACTTGGCAGCCGCAGCGGATTGGTCGAGACCTGCGGCTTCAGCCAAGACGTTTGCGTCCTTGGCGATAACCTGTCGATTAAGATGGCCATCTACCCAAAGAGTGTCGATAATTTTTTGTTTCTCAGTTGCGCTGGTTAGATAGGCACCGGCACGCTGCAATGCGGCAATAGTGTCTTGGTAAATTTCATCGATAACAATGATTGAGTTTTCTGAAGAGCATGACGTGGCATTGTCGAATGTTTTTGACGCACATATTTTTTCTGCTGCGTCGTCGAGATCCGCAGAGGTGTCAATTATCACCGGTACGTTACCGGCACCCACGCCAATCGCGACGGTACCGCTTGAGTAAGCTCTCCTGACGTTGTTTTGTGATCCGGTACAGACCACCAGATCCACAGCTTCCATAAGCGCCTGGGTCAGATCTTTGGAAACCGGCGCTGGAAGAATCTGCACCAGGTCTTCGGGATGGCCCGTCTTGGCAAGTTCATCCCGCATGTATTTCACCGTCAGTGCGGTGGTGCGATAGCCGGCGGGGGATGGCGCAATGACTACGGCATTACCGCCCTTGACCGCCATCATTGCCTTATTCACCGGTGTAGCCGCAGGGTTGGTCGAAGGACAAACTGCGGCCACCACGCCAACCGGCTTGGCGTATTTCACCAGACCTTTGTCCGGGATCTCCTCAATGATTCCTGTGGTCTTCGCCCGCGAAAGGTCACGCAGTGTTCCAAATGTTTTACGCGTGTTTTTAGTCACCTTGGAAGGAACGTTGCCAAGCCCGGTGTCCTGCACCGCAAGTTCAGCAAGCTCTCTGGCCCGTTCCGGTTTGTAGATCGACCAGGCCAGCGCCGTGACGGCTTCATCTATTCGTGCCTGGTCGGTGTTTTCAAATGCTTCCATCGCGGCCCGCCCTTGTGCCACCAGCTGCTCGGCGATGGTATGAGGATCAGACTGATCGAGCGATGTTGCCGGGGTGTCTTTCAACATAGTTTATTGCCTGCTGCAGTTTGGTCTACCAGGATTGGTGGCTGTCACTAAATGATGTGAACAATATTAAGTAATATATTTAATAATTGGGACAAAATAACCCGTTTAATATAGTATATTACGAAACTAAGTCATCGACAATGTACAAATTGTCGCGACTAGTTTTGCTCGCCCAGCACCTGGCACTGTGTTTGAAATCTAGTTCGATTATGCCGAATTCGCGAAGTTTGAAAGACCCAAAGATGCGTGGTTCAGCTTTAGACAAAGCGGTTCTGGTGCTGCGCAGCGTCGCTTCATCTGAACGCGCAGTCAGTCTGGCGGAACTGACGGAGACTCTAGGTTTGCCAAGGCAGACGATTCACCGGGTGTTGCAGGCATTAGTGCACGCGGAATTGATCCTGCGCGCGCCTCAAAAGGAGCGATACCAGATTGGCCCCGGATTGACCCGGCTGTCGGTAATGACGCTTAAATCATTGAATACCCAGGCGCCGGTCAGGAGTATCTTGATGGAACTGGTTGAGCAGACCGGTGAAACCTGCAATGTAGGGGTGTTGGAGCAGGGCGAAATAGTTTACATCGAACGTATAGAGGGATCCTCACCGTTACGGCTTCAACTTGATGTCGGAAGTCGGGTGCCATTCTACTGTACCGCAATCGGTAAACTTCTCGTTGCCAGTCAACACAAGAACCTGCGTTCCCGCCTGATCAATAGTTCACGTCTCAAAAAGTTTACCAAGCATACTCTGGTCGAATCGAGTCAACTGGAGCATGAATTTAAGACTATCCGCTCTCAGGGTTACTCGTTTAATAATGAAGAATTTGTAGAGGGATTGACCGCGCTTGCGGTGCCGATCATGGATGCAGACAATCGGCCTGTTGCCGGGCTCGCGGTGCACGCGCCGGCGATGCGAATGAACCGTCAGCAGGCGCTTGCATTGTTACCGAGTATGAAAAATAAAGCAGAACGCATCGCGCGAAGCTGGTCGATAGCAGAAGTAGTAGAATAAGTATGGAGTTCCCTTTGATTACCGACTTCGGGGCTTGGGCAGTTGCCTGGTGCGCCCTGGCAATGATGCTTGGCGGCTTGATTAAAGGAACCCTCGGAATCGGTACGCCGCTGTTAACGGTGCCGATGATGGCGATGGTATTACCGGCGCATATGGCGGTAACCATGATGATTGTTCCGGTGATCGTCGCCAATCTTTGGCAGGTCCGAGAGGCGAGCGATCCGACCGCCACCGTACTGAGATTCTGGCCCGCATTTGGCGCACTTATTGTAGGCGCCTGGTTTGGCGTTAAAATTTTATCGGGAATTGATGAACGCCCGCTTCTAATGTTAGTCGGGATTGCGGTGATTTGTTTTACATTGTTGCAGGGGTCTCGGCGAAAGATCCTGATTCCGGAGAATCTGGTCAAGATCGCCGGATTTTTTTTCGGATTCTGCAGTGGACTGATTGGCGGCCTTTCATCTATGTTTGGTCCGATGTTGGTCCTTTATCTGGTGTCTCTAGGAGGGCTGAAGAAGAATGAGTTCGTCAGCATTATCAGCTTTCTGTATGTCGCTGCGGTGTTATCCTGGGGCATCATACTGGTTTCATTTGATATGCTGAGCAGTTCGCTCGTCTTGAGCTCGACCCTGGCGCTGCTGCCGCTTTCAATAGGCTTGGGTGTTGGTCGTTCTCTGAGAAACCGTGTGCCGGAACGGTTGTTTCACAAGTTAGTATGGCTCATACTTTTGGCGTCAGGGACATCGATGCTATGGCGAGCCTGGAATCTGGACTCGACACTGCCGTGACATATGACTAACATCGCAACTGATAAATTTCTTAAAGCTTCCGCTTTCGAGGAGCTCTTTTCAACACCCCATTCTCATAAACATCAATCGAGGAGAACAATATGAAACTCAAAAAACATCTGGCGTCTGTGGGCACGATCGCCGTATCCATGGCGCTCAGTGCCAACGTCGCCTTCGCCGCTTGCGCAACCGACGGTCTGCCAGCGAGTATGGATGGCCCTGACGGTTATCCCGAACGCGCACTGACCATGATCGTGCCTTACGGACCGGCGGGTGGTTCTGGTCAGGTTGCCCAGGCGATGGCCCAGGCGGTATCCGACTTGACCGGCGTGTCGATCAACCGTGATCATAAGCCTGGCGGTTCGGGCGCCGTTGGTATGACTTCTTTCATGGCAACCCCTGCAGACGGTTATACTGTACTTGAGCATATCGACGATGCTTCCAGTGGCCATGCGCTGGATTCAAGTCGCCCAAATCCCGCTGACGATTTGATCCCGCTGGTGACCTCGCAGATTACTTTTTCTCAAGTTTACATTCGCGTCGAGGAAGACCGTTTCACGGACTGGGCTTCTTTCGTAGACTGGGTCAAGGCCCAGGACGGTAAGGCGACCATCGCTAACGTTTCCAAAGAAGGTTCCATGGAGCGGGTCACGATGAAGTTCATCACCGATGCGACTGGCATGGAAATCCAGCAGATTTCATTCGACAAGGGCGCGCCGCGTTACGGTGCCTTGGCAGGCGGTCAGGTTGACGCGCTGTTTGAGCAGCCTGGGGACGTTCGGAAGTTCCTGGATGCAGGAACCTTTAAACCCATTCTGACCATTCTCAAGGAAGCCCCAGAGGCTTTTGCCGATGTGCCGAGTCTTACAGACGCCGGTCTCGATTTTGAACCGTTGTACCGCTTCCGTGGTTTTTATGTCCACAAGGATGCACCTGCGGATCGGGTAGAATGGCTGCAGTGGGCTTTCCAGAAGGCGTATTGCGAAGAAAGCTATCAGAAATATAACGAAAGCAAATTCATGACGCTGATCGAAAGTTTTCGTGACACCGAAGGTTCACGCGAGCTGATCAACAACACTGTTGCTCAGTACCGCGATGTTTATAAGGCCATGGGGCTGGAAGTTAAGTAACATCTTGCGGGCTGAGATTAAAGGATCCTCGGCGACTGCGGTCGTCGAGGGTTTTCTGTCTTTTTTATTTTGAATCATCTGCTCGATTTCGGTTCGGCTCGATCGACCCTGAAATCTGTAGAGCTGTCAGTTCAAGTTCCAAAGGAGAGCAGCAATGGGTAATCTGAAAACCGGCCATATTGTCGAGGCGGCCATCTGGTTGAGCCTGACAATATTTCTTTATATCTATTCATTTGAGTTCGATAAAGAAATCGAAATCTACAAATATGGCGCTTCATCCTGGCCCAGGGCCATTCTTCTTCTGATCGCAATTGCTGCTATAGGTCAGCTTGCTTTTCACTGGAGATCAGGAGACGGGGCCGGTACCTCAATGATTGGTCAGGCTACCGCTGATAGCGCTGAAGACGCGGCGCATGAATCTCACCATGATAGTGCGAGGTGGTATGCATGGACCTTTTTTCTACTGGCGATCCCGTTTGTCTATCTGAACCTGCCAGAGTGGATTGCGGCGGCAATGTCTCTTGAAAAACCGGGTTTGCACACAGTCAAGTTGATTTCAGCTGCGGTTTTGGTAGCGATTTATTTGATTGCGATTAGAGGCAATCATGTGGGGGGAATCCTCGCATTACCCATTTTGTTTGGCGCTTTCCTGCAGGATTTTGGCTTCTACGCGATGGCACCTGTTTTTATTCTTGGTGTGATGTATCTTTTCGGCGAACGCCGTTATAAACATATGGTCTTGGTGATGGCCGGACTGTTTGCGTTATTGCTGATGTTTTTCGTCAGCCTGCTATACCTCGGACTGCCCGCTGGAAATATTAGCCCGTTCTATGACTTTGGCACTGGCCTGGTCAATATACTTCAATAGACGCCAAGGAGAATAGAACAGTGGAAACTTTTAACAACTTTCTGGGTGGCACGGTTGCTCTATTTAGCGATCCCCTCGGTATTCTGATTTTCTTTGGTGGCGTGATTGGTGGCATGTTGTTCGGTGCCATTCCAGGTGTCAGTATGCTGACGCTGGCTGCTATTCTATTACCATTTACCGCGCATCTGTCTCCGGAACACGGCATTATGCTGTTCTCCGTGATTTACTGCACCGGTGTATACGGTGGTGCGATCACTGCCATTTTATTTAACATCCCCGGGGCGCCGGAAAATGCGCCAACCGCATTCGATGGTTACCCCATGACCAAAAACGGCCAGGCGGGCAAAGCGGTGGGGGCGGCGGTCATGTGTTCAGCCCTGGGTGGAACGGTATCTGCAGTGATCATGATGATTGCGACGGCTCCTATCGCCAACTGGGCGATCTCCGCTTTTGGCCCACCTGAGATTTTTGCCCTGGTTTTCTTTGGTCTGGCGGTAGCCTCATCCGTGGGTGCAAAAACTTTCTGGAAAGGATGGCTGTCTATTCTTGCCGGATTACTCATCGCCATCGTCGGCCTGGATCCAGTAGGTGGAATCGAGCGCTGGGATTTTAATATGCCCTACCTGCTGGCGGGCATTCACTTTATTCCTACCATACTTGGTTTCTTTGCCGTGACCGAGATATTCGTGCAGGCCGAAAAGAAAGCTAAAGGTTCCTACGTGGCGCCCAAACTCAGTGTGGATTTTCCTACTTTGGCTGAATTGATCGCGCACAAAGTGGCAGTAATCAGATCTATCGTGATCGGATTTTTTTGCGGTATTCTGCCTGGCATCGGTGCAACGCTCGCCGCGTTCATGGGCTACAACGAAGCTGTGCGGTGGTCAAAGAATCCTTCTGAGTTTGGAAAAGGAAAGTTGGAAGGCGTTATCTCTTCGGAGACGGCTAACAACGCCGCCACCGGCGCGGCGATGATCCCTCTTCTGGCTCTTGGTCTGCCTGGAGGAGCGCTCACCGCAATGATGGTCGGTGTTTTCCAGATGCACGATATGGAACCCGGTCCACTGGTATTCATAAATAGTGCGGATCTTGTCTGGGTGGTGTTTGCCGCGATGTTTTTCGCTAACTTGTCGATCCTGTTTGTCGGCTATCTTGAGACCAAGACTATTATTAACCTGCTTCGCATTCCTTTCCAGTTTCTGGCACCAATGATTCTTTGTCTGGCAACCGTGGGCGCTTACGCGGTGCGCGGTTTGACCATCGATGTGATTGTGATGTTCGTAGCGGGTGCTATCGGATTCTTTCTGCGACGATCGGGATACTCGGTGGCCGGTATCGTTCTTGGTCTTATCCTTGGACGTATTGGCGAGCAGACTTTTGCCCAGGCAATGCAGATGCTGCACTTCGAGTGGTCCGGTTTTATCGGCAGACCGATTGCCCTGGGGCTTATTATCGCGGGCTTCCTGACGCTCGGGGGCAGTATCTACGGCGCGTTTTTTAAGAAGGTTTAGGTCTCCTATCCAAGCCGCCCGTAAAAAGTCATGCGTGCTGATTCCGAGAGCGAAATGCCCGGTTCTGTATTGTACGCAAGCACCACCAGCATCCTGGTGCGGTTGCCATTTACTGGAGTGACACGGTGCATTGAGTTGCGCCCGCGGAATAATACGAGTGCGCCCGCATCCATCGCCAGAGATTTAGTGGTCACATCACCGTCAAGTACTTTTGACGATAGCTCGTAATTCATATCGCCCTTGTCGGCATCGCGAACGTCTTTCACATATTCAAATACACCTCCGTCTTCTGGTCTCTGAATCATCAGTGTGATGGCGAAACTGGAATTGTCGAAGTGCCAACCCAGCTCCTGACCTTCACTCGCATAGTGAAGATTGATTGAAGACATCGCATCACCATATTCGAACAACTCCTGTTCGCCAAGAACTGCGCATAAAAACGCACGAAACTCCAGGGAATTATAGAGAGCGTGCAACACTGAATCCTCAGGAATTTGATCAGTTGTAATACATCCTTTTGAAGATGAAACTTCACGGTTTCGAGGGTGGGTGGTCGGATACTTCGAGTCGCTTGGTTTGAGATAAATATTGTGATTACTCAAGGTGTAGAAGGCAAGATTTTGGTTTTCCTCCCCTTCACGCTGAACCGACGAGACTGCTGCCGGTGTCATAAAATCGGGCATAACCAGAACCCCTTTTTCGTCCAGCGTGCGTTTGCATTCGGCACGAAAGTCCTGGTTTGTAAGAGGATGCTGATCCAGATTGATAATATCGGCTAAAAACTGATTCATGTTACAAACGTATCATGATTGGTGAGAGGGCGGCTTGTTAAAGTTTCACTTTCGATTGTAAGACGCTTCATTACTCTGCTGAACTGATTATTCTAATGATCTCTCAGGCGTTGGAAACCAGTGCAATAAATACCGCGAGGCCGGCGCCAACAGCAACCAGGACCTGCCTTCGAGCGAGAAAAAATACAATCAGGCCAACAATGATACCAGTGATACGGATCCAAAGATCGACTTCTATCAATGGACCTACAGGAATAAACACCATTCGAGCAATCAATCCTGCAAGCATGGCAAAAGATACGCAGGTAATCCACTGGAACAGGCGGCCTTGGGGATCAATACGATAAGAAAAAAGAGTACCGAGAAAACGCCATAAATAAGTCGCTGCGATAGAGCCAGCGACTACGATCCACAATTCAGTTTGGCTTTCAAACATCCCTATTTCTGAATTTTTCTGTGAATCAGAAACGCCAGGGTTCCACCCATCAATCCTGTTACAAGCAATCCCCAATCTGGTGACAGCATGTGCAGAATCGGACCAAGCGGTATACCGATCAGCATCGCAATAATCGCCGGGCGTGCGTGGCTACCTGCTAATAATACTGCAAAGAACAAGGGATTTAAAAAAATCAGTCCCAAGGAAGCCGCCCGATTCATTATACCGATGCCATAGTAACCAATCGAAGTGCCCAGGAGACCGGCACTCATGCAAATCAGAGCAAAAAGTACGTAATAACGTGCCCGCAGTTGAACCTCGATTTCAGGAAAACTACGCAGTCCCGCCGCCCAGGAGTTGATGCTCAATAGTTGTACCAGTGCGAACATCCAGCCGAAGCGTTTGATCCCATCTCGCATCAGCGGAATAAAAGAAACGGCCATAGGCAGGAAGCGAGCATTGGCCAGGGAAACTGCAAGGATCACAAACAGAGCAGACACCCCTGCAGCGTGCATTTCCGCCAGGGCCACCTGACCAGGCAAACCCCAGATGCCTGCAGTGGAGCTGAGCGCCATGCCAAGTGTCAGACCACTTTCTTTTGCCAGGGATCCAAATCCAGTCATACTTGCAAGTAGCATGATGGAGGGAAAGCCAAGAGCGTCCTTAGCAGCTCTGCAGTAGACCGCCGAGGGGCTGGATAACATTGTCATCGAAGATTACTGGTGGCTGTACAAAAAGTGATTTGATGATTGATCGCCAGGACAATCCAGGATCAACTAATTCATGCGGTTAAGTTGGGTTTGACTTCGTATCCTGGTTCCTCTGGCTCATCGTCAAATATTTCCGGTGGAAATCCAGGAGCCAGAATTTCAACTCCGGCTGCTTCTTCCAGGCGCCGAACTATATTCGGCGACAATTCTCTGGGACCATAGCGTTCTTGACCATCCTTAAAGATGTCAATCATCACCGGTGCCAGCTCAAGATCGAGCTTGCCTCGTTTCGCTACCTCCGCAAACAGTCCGATATCTTTGCAGACAAGATCCATTGTGAAGTTGATATCACGACTTCCATTAAGAATGACCTGACTCTCGGTTTCATGCACGAACGAATTACCCGAAGAAATTCGAATCGCTTCGTAGGTGGTGCCCAGATCCATTCCCGCCACTTTAGCAGTGACCAATGCTTCACAAAGGCTGAGCAGGTTGGCGGTGGCCAAATAGTTGGTGACGACTTTGAGAATTGAGGCCGAACCTAGCGGGCCAGTGTGCAGTATGCGGCGCCCCATAGTGGTCAGAACAGGCAACATGCGTTCGAATGCATCACGTTCACATCCGGCAAAGATGGCGATATTGCCGGTTGCGGCCCGGTGGCAGCCACCAGATACCGGGCAATCGACAGGTTCAGCGCCCTTGGTGCGGATTTTTTCTCCTAATCGCAATACCTCAGCTTCATCGGTTGTACTCATTTCGGCCCAGATCTTGCCCGGGCCGATTCCGCTCAGCACACCGTCTTCCGCTTCGAGTACTGTGGCGCTCGCAGCGGGATTTGGCAAGCAGGTTATGAGTACATCTACACTTGCTGCCATCTGCTTGGGGCTTTCGCCCCATTTTGCACCGCCTTCGAGAAATGACTGGGCAATGTCTCTATTTAAATCACGCACCGTAAGATCTACGCCATTTCGCAACAGGCTGCCGGCAAGTTTGCCGCCTACATTGCCGAGTCCGATAAATCCAACACTGGTCATACTGTTTCCTCATCGAAGAAATTGAAACAAAAGTGATCGGCGAAGGTAGGCTGCGCCGTTTAAGAGTGTGCGGATTATAGCGCCGGAAAAAAAGATTGGGTTAGAATGCCTGTAGATAGACATGAGAATTCTATGATGAATCTTGCTGCACCTGTTTACCTGTTCTCAACCGACGAAAAGCCCTGCCTGGATCTGCTGGAAGTGCCCCTTGTTGAAGCAACCGAACAGAGCCTCAATGGCTATGGATACCTGGTGGACGATCCAAATCAGTGCGAGATTGAAATCGTGCGCTGGCCGGCGCAGGGGTGGCGCTCCGTTGACGAAGGTACAGGAGATGAAGGTGGTTGGGTCGAAGGTGTATTTCACGGCCAGTGGAAGGGCGACATACTTTATGGGACAAATGATGCGGTAAACGGGCACTATGTGCTCGGCTGGTCTACTGATGACCCTGCTCATGCTTCGGCCGCAACGCGATCATCGCCTCGAAACAAAGTTGTGCTGTGGCATATGAACTACCATCCCGATGGCGGCCAGCTGTTTTACCCCCTTGATCGTTTACCGTTTGTGGTGCCGGTCGCCTTACCCGGTGACGACCTCTCTCCTGACAAGATTATTGCATTTTGGTGTGATGGATCGAAGGGACTATATATCCATCCAAATATCTGGCACGAAGGAATTTTTCCTGTATCGGATAGTCAGCAATTTTTAGATCGGCAGGGCAAGGTACACGCTCGGATAAGTTGTGATTTTGGTACAGAATTTGGTCTCTATCTCTCGGTGCCTCTAAATAAAGAAGCGATCAGATCGAAAGCTTAAATGTCACTGCTGATTGACATTCGTGATCCATCGTGGATTCAAGAACAGGAGCTGCGCGATTTGTTATCTCCTCATCTCCCGGATGTAAGTATTTATTGCAAAGATGCAGCAGGGCATGAGGATGAAATTATTATGCTTGCCGCGGTTAAACTATTCCCCGATGTAGTCAAGAAACTACCGAATTTAAAATTGGTACAGAAACTGGGTGCCGGGGTGGATGCTATTGTTAATGATGTGGATCTTCCAGACTCGGTGAAGGTCTGTCGCCTAAAGCCGGATGCGCCGGCCCAGGAAATTGCTGAATATTGTGTGGCTCATGTATTACAAGTGCAGCGCAATATTCAGTTGCATCATGAAAACGCCGCGCACCGTGTCTGGAAACCCTTAGTGCCAAAGCGAAGCCCGCATACTACGGTTGGGATTCTTGGGTTGGGGCATATCGGAGGCCGCACCGCATCGATTTTTGCTGCGCTCGGATTCCGCGTCCTGGGTTGGAGTCGTTCTGAAAAAAGAATTGATGGCGTTGAATGCCGGTCTGGGGAAGAGGCTCTGCCTGGAGTGTTGAGCGAGTGCGATTATGTTGCCAGCATTCTGCCCTCTACCGCCCGGACGCGTAATTTGTTCGACGCTGGGATGCTAAAAAATATGAAGTCAGGGTCGGTTCTAATTAATGCGGGAAGAGGGGATTTGATTGTGGAACAGGCTCTTCTCGACGCGCTTGACCAGGGTAATCTGGCCGCTGCCGTGCTTGATGTATTTCGAGTTGAACCGCTCCCTGCAGATCACCCGTTCTGGACCCACCGCAACATTACGGTTACCCCCCATGTGTCAGGGTGGCATCTTGACGGTGGATTTGAAGATGTTGCGGAAAACTATCGGAGGCTGACGACAGGAGAAGTCTTGTTGCACCAGGTCGATCGTCAGGAAGGATACTGAAAACTTGATCCCGCTTAACGTCCTGTTTCTGTTTAGCGATGAGCACCGAAGAGATGCACTTGGTTGCGCTGGGCATCCCCTTGTACAGACCCCTCATCTAGATAAGCTTGCGGCTCGCGGGACTCGATTTGAGAATGCCTACACCTCATCTCCGATATGTGTGCCGGCGAGGGCTTCATTGGCTGCGGGGAAATACGTACACAAAACCCGCTGTTGGTCTAACGCCCAAGCCTATCAGGGTGAACCGCAGAGCTGGGGGCATCGATTACAGTCGGCCGGATGTCGAGTTGATTCTATAGGCAAGCTGCACTATCGAGGTCCGGATACTCAGAACGGATTTGACAACGAAATTCTTCCGCTCTATATCAAAGGCGGTAAGGGCTGGATAAAAGGGTTGTTGCGCAATCATGAGGCAGTTCTCGACTGCTCAAGTTATGCCGCAGAAATAGGACCTGGCGATTGCAGCTATAGTGATTACGATTTAGGTGTGACCCAACGGGCGTGTCAATGGCTAACTGACCACACGCACCAATCCGGTGACCAACCTTGGACACTTTTTGTTTCATGGCTGAGGCCGCATTATCCACTTACGTGTCCCGCTGAGTTTTATCAGTTGTATCCTCTGCAGAAGATGGACAAGGCGCGGTTTACCGATGTTCAGGAAAGACCCCGACATCCAGTGTTACAGACCATTCGCCGTAACTTTAACTATGGAGATTATTTTACGCCAGAGTCGCGACAGGTCGCGCGCGCCAGCTACTATGGTTTGTGCAGTTTTCTAGATCACCAGGTCGGCGTGGTGTTGCAGGCTCTGCAGTCAAGTGGACAGGCTGATAGCACTTTGGTGATCTACACCAGTGATCACGGTGATCATAATGGCGACCGTGGTCTGTGGACTAAGATGACTATGTATGATGAATCGGCGGGTGTACCGATGATCATTGCCGGTCCGGGTGTGCCAGAGAATAAGGTCGTCTCGACCTTGACTTCGTTGGTCGATATTTATCCCACAATAATTAACACTACGGGAGTTTTGGGTGATGGGAAAAACCGGCCCGGCATGGATTTGACTGAGTTGGCACATAAACCGAAATACGATCGTCCAGTGCTTAGTGAATACCATGATGGTGGTTCGCCAACAGGTATGTTTATGCTGAGAAACAATCGATGGAAATACAATTATTATCCTGGCTATGAACCTGAGCTCTATGACATTGAAACGGATCCGAATGAGCTAACAGATTTGGGGCGGTCTGAATCGCATGCTGATATCAGGGACCAATGCTATAGTCAGATGATGGATCTGGTTGATCCGGAGGCCGCCAATCGTCAGGCATTTTCTGATCAAGCGGAGCTGGTTGAGAAGCTGGGCGGCGTGCAGGCTGTCATTGCTTCCGAGGAGTTTGATTTTACCCCTGTCACGTAACGATCGTTAGAAGCAGCGGTGATCCATTTGAGGGTGCTGATTTTACAGATGTAACGGTTCGAATTGCGTGGCGGGTACGCGGTGAGACAGCGTAGCTTTTCTTTCTTTAGTAAATATAGCTGCCTGGTGTTCGTTGTTCTCGATTCAGTGATTTGCCCCTGGACTAGCTTTTCAGGTGATTTGAATCGGTAAATGATGGTAAAGCCGAAACAGGAATAATACCGGGTACAAAAAGTCAACCTGTTATTAAAATAGATAGTTAACTTGTTGATTTTACTTTCGTTAAGTTAGCGTTGACCATTAATTGACGGTGTGTTGTTTAACATTGCCGAAAATAGTTTACGGAACCTTTCCAGCATGTTGCGCTATACGACCTGTGTCAGCCTTTTTTTGATTGCTTGCCTTGGACTTGTGTCGTGCACGAGTCTCGGCGTACTCAACGCTGTAGCACCCAAAGACAACAATACCCTTGAAGTCGTCACCGGCATATCTTATGGCAGCCACCAACGCCAGCAGCTTGATATTTATCTGCCTAAAGGTGTCGATGAGCTCGCTCCGGTAATTATGTTTCTATACGGTGGTTCGTGGAAAAATGGAAAGCGGCAAGACTACGCTTTCGTTGGACATGCTTTCAATACCAAAGGCTACATCACTGTATTGCCTGATTACCGGCTGGTGCCGGAGATACGTTATCCTGACTTTTTAATCGACAATGCTAATGCGCTACTTTGGGTGTATAACCACATCGAGCAATATGGGGGTGATCAGAATCGAATCTTCGTGGTCGGACATTCAGCGGGCGCATACAATGGGGTAATGCTCGGACTTGCAGACGCCTTGTTTTCCTCGCAAGATTTGGATCTGCCAGTGATTTCCGGATTCGCAGGACTGGCTGGGCCGTACGACTTTTTACCCCTTGCATTTGATTCAACTAAAGATGCCTTTGGAGAGGTATCTGACCTAGATTCAACTCAACCGGTCAATCTTGTTTCTTCAAGTGCGCCGCCCATGATTCTGATTACCGGGACAGATGATAAACTTGTGTTACCAAAACACAGCTTCGCCCTGCATGACTCGGCGACCTCGAAAGGTGCGGAGTCGACGCTAGTGACATATCAAGATGTAGGTCACATAGCGCTACTGCTTTCTCTGAGCAAACCTTTTCGTAACAATTCAACGGCGCTGGAGGACGTGGTAAATTTCTTCCAGGGTATTAAGGCTGTGAATCAGCCTGAAACATAGTCAATTTCAAAATTTATCCGCGTCGGATGGCCGACCCCTTGAAGCGGACCTGAATCCGGTAGATGTTTTTCTTTCGACAATTAATTTTACCGCTGCTGAGATCCACACTTTCCGCTATTTCCTGTACCCTTTTATCTACTATTGCATGGTAGCCACGCTCCGAAAAAATATCTATGAGCATGGAGATAGCGAGCGGATCATCGAAAATCGGATTTTCCGTGCCCGCGTTCGCCTGTCCTGACAGGGCGTGCCGGGTGACGATAGGCATAAACTTAGCGCTGATCAGTTCAACTACCTTTCTAAAAAGTTCATTGTTACGCAGTTCGTATGCGTCGAGTCGCTTTACCAACTCCTGCCGTGCATGGAGTGTAATCTCCTCAGCCAGCGGCAACGGACTCAATCGATCGAATGTTTTTGGGTCGAGCTCAAGAGAGCTCTGATATTGCAGCTCCTTCAGTATGTTTTCTTCAACTTCCTCAATCAGCCCTTCGGCGTTTATGAAGTGATAGTGATAGATTTCCTTTAAAGACTGCAACGCATCCCATGTTTGTTCCTTAAATACCCTGTACCGTTGGGACGCATTTTCCGGGGTCAGGTCGGTTGCTCGCAAATCGAGGGATTTACCCATACCACTCTCCTCTACTTCCCGATTATGTTCCGCGATTTCCACCCCGCGGTGCAGCTGACGTTTGATACTGGTTTGTTCGCTGGTGAATAACACTACTGCATGAATGATAGGGCGGCGGAAGAGCAACGCTAGTTTGGTGTTGGCATACTCGGTATTAAGGGAGCTTATTTTATCTACCAATAGCTTCAGGCATTCAACCTGCACTCGCGTTCTAGGAAATCCGTCCAAAAGTGCCCCATCACGATATTGTTCTTTCAATAGCTCTTTGTAGAGCAATCGAATCACATCAGTATCACCCACAAGTTGCCCGGAATCCTTAATCTTCTGTGCTTCTGGAGTAGTCAGTAATTCACTCACCACGATTGGTTTGCAGGTTAAACCTCTGGTTTTCATAATAAATCGAGTCTGCGTGCCTTTACCGGCTCCAGGTGCCCCACCTAGAAGGATCAGCTCCTTGGGGAATCGCAAATTTTCGTGTCCAATTTCCTCTTCAAACGTTTCCCAAACACGTTTAAATATTACCTGAGCATCCTTAATTTCATGATATCCAGATTTTGCTTTTTCCGATTCGCTTTGCAATTCAGGCATTGTCAGGGGGGGATAAGATAAGGTGATTTTGGATAGAATATTCTAATGGATTGCGTGAGGAATGGTTAGCAGGCCTAGGGGACAATCTCGCTAGAAACCCGAAATATGATTAGACCTTGGTATGATTTGTTGCCGCGAAGATAGAATAAACATGATGTAAATGATCTGTTATCAGGTGGGAGAATGTTTAAATACCGAGTCATTATTGTTAATCCAACTGAAAAACTCCAGTTTGACGTGATTGAGGTATCGATTATTTCCGACTCTCGGGCTGCCAAATGTATAGAGACCCTGTCGCATTGACTTAATATGTCAAAGATAGATACGGCCTGCACGCCCTAGTGGCTTAGATAGGCGAAATTAGATACTTCGGCAATCACGAGGGAGCGCTCAGGCGGCCGATTTATCAGTAAATGCATTTAAAGACCGGGCGCCTGGCGAACAGGGTAGTACAATTACCGAATGGTTCGCATAACATTCTCCTGTGTTTCCTCGCGATCTCGATGAGGTCGCCTGATACATTTTTTGCATAGCTCGCTATACGATGAACGCACCAGTAAATCCGAATCTGCGTGACCGATTTCTTGGGGGTATGAGTCATGCCGCTTGCACGGTCAATATCGTTACTACAGATGGCGACGCAGGGCGCGCAGGGGTAACGGTATCGGCCATGTCTTCCGTTTCGGCAGACACGCCGAAACCAACGCTGCTGGTTTGCGTCCATTATATGAGTCCAGCAGCAGAGAAAATCCTAGAAAACGGTGTTTTTTGCGTGAACGTGCTGCGTGATGATCAGTCATATATTTCGGATACTTTTGCCGGCCGATTTAAAGATCAGGTCGAGGACAAATTTGAGTGCGCCGAGTGGACCACTCAAGTTACGGGTGCGCCAAGGGTAGTTGACCCACTAGTTTCCTTTGACTGCAAAATTGTTTCTAGCCAGAGAGTAGGGACACACTACGTGTTGTTCGGTGAGGTTGAGGACATCTTTCTCGCTGAACGTGGTTCGCCTCTAATTTATGCAAAGCGGGCCTATGGCTCAGCGTCGCGGATTGATCCGGCAGCCTCTATTTCAATGGGCTTGTCTGCCGCGGATCGCAGTCTTGCTATTGGCTGTGTGCACACCTTTGGTCCTTATATTCTTCCTGAGCTCATCGCACGATTGAGGAGCCAAGACGGTAACATCGAGCTGAAACTTGTCGAGGGACATCAGCGACGTGTCCATGAGAGCCTGCTTGCTGGAGATATCGAGTTTGCATTTCTATACGAAATAGATCTTTCAGAAGAGCTGTTTACGGAAGCAATGACTAAACTCACGCCCTATGTTTTACTCGCCGAAGGGCATGAATTGGCTATAAAGAACGCTTTGGCGCCGGAAGATCTTGCTGACCAACCGATGATATTGTTAGACGTCGCACCAATTAGTGACTATTTCCCTGATATTTTAAGGCGCCGAGGGGTAGAACCCAATATCACCTTAAAATCCTCTTCGTTCGAAATGGTGCGTGGAATGGTAGGCCATGGGCTGGGCTATACACTCCTTGCCACCAAACCCGCATCGGGCATGACCTACGACGGCTGTGCGCTGATTACGCGCCCGCTGAAAGCGGATGTTGAGCCGAGTCGGGTAGTGCTGGCACATCGAAACGGTGTTAAATTGTCGTCTGCAGGCGAGGCGTTCGTGGCGCATTGCCGAGAGTTTTTTGATCTAGTTTCGTAGAGTTCTTTAAACTTTAATTTTCAGCTTATACTGGTTGGCGCGCTGATTGCGCGAAATGAAAATCCGTATAACCCACTCGCCATCGACTGGGTCACAAAAGGATTAGCTCCTCGTTTTGCATGAAATCTGACATTTAACCTGGGTTCGATACCAAGCCATGACAAGAGATCCTCGTTACGATATTTTATTTGAACCAATGCAAATTGGTCCAGTCACCGCAAAAAATCGGTTCTATCAGGTTCCACATTGCAACGGTGGCGGCTATAGAGATCCGTCTGCTGCGGCCGAAATGCGCCGGATTAAATCTGAAGGTGGCTGGGGCGTAATATTCACCGAGCAAACAGAAATGCACCATAGTTCGGAGATCACGCCATTTATAGAGCTCAGACTGTGGGATGACCAGGATATACCGATGCTGGCGAAGATGTCGGACAAGATGCACACGCATGATGCCCTGGCCGGGATTCAACTAGCGTATTCGGGTATAAACGGTCCCAATCTCTATACTAGAGAAGTGCCCTTGGGACCCACAGCTCTGCCCATCCTTACTTTCACCAGTGATCCGGTTCAGGCAAGGGCCATGACCAAGCACGACATTCAGGACTTACGTCGCTGGTATAGGAATGCAGCGCGACGGGCAAAACGAGCGGGATTTGATCTAATTTGTCTCTATGGCGCGCATGGATTTGGCGTTATTCAACATTTTCTATCCAGAGCAACCAATCAGCGTAGCGATGAATACGGCGGCAGTCTTCAAAATAGAAGCCGACTTATGCGAGAGTTAATCGAAGAGGTCAAAGACGAAGTCGGGGATTCCTGCGGTGTCACAGTACGGTTGTCACTTGATGAGCTCGCGGGAGAGCACGGCTTTTCCAATGCTGAGCTACGCGATGTGATTGAGATGAATGCTGAATTACCTGATTTGTGGGATCTCGCCCACGGCTCCTGGGAAAATTGTTCCGGGGCCTCTCGCTTTGCGCCAGAGGGTGCACAGGAAAGTTTAGTCAAAGGGATAAAATTTTTAACCTCGAAACCGGTGGTGGGTGTCGGTAGATTTACCTCTCCCGATGCGATGGTGAAGCAGATAAAGTCTGGTGTGCTGGATTTCATCGGAGCTGCTCGCCCCTCGATAGCGGACCCTTTTATCCCTAACAAGATCAATGAAGGCAGGATCGAGGATATTCGCGAATGCATCGGATGCAATATCTGTATCAGCGGTGACATGACCATGTCGATTTCTCGATGCACGCAAAATCCAACATTTATGGAAGAGTGGCGCAAAGGCTGGCATCCAGAAAAAATCCAAGCGAAGGGCGATAGTGAGTCGGTGCTGGTAGTTGGTGCCGGTCCCGCAGGGTTGGAAGCGGCCAGAGCGCTTGGTGCGAGAGGTTACACCGTAGCGCTGGCGGAAGCGGGTACCGAACTTGGGGGGCGGGTTGCTAAAGAGTGTCAATTACCCGGGTTAGCAGCATGGGGCAGGGTGCGAGACTATAGAGAATTTCAGATTCAGAAAATGTCGAACGTAGACATCTATTTTGATAGTTTGCTGTCCGCTGGTGAAGTGATGGAGTTCGGTTTTGAAAATATTGCCATCGCAACCGGTGCCACCTGGAGACGGGATGGTGTTGCTCGCTATCATCTGCATCCAATTCCCATTGAACAGTCTATGCCTGTCTATACGCCTGATGACATCATGGCAGGAAATTGTCCAAGAGGAAAAGTCGTAATCTATGATGATGATCACTATTATATGGGTGGTGTCATCGCCGAACTGATGGTCAACAAAGGTTGTGAAGTATCACTTGTAACGCCATCCGCCTGCGTATCGGACTGGACTCATCACACACTTGAACAGGCATTCATTCAGAAAAAACTGATTGAACTCGGTGTCGAAATTCTAGTTACGCGTGCAGTAACCCGCGTTGGTAGTGACCACTTAGAGATTGAATGCACCTATTCGGGGCAGACTCAAAAAATTCATGCCGATGCAGTTGTGTTGGTCACTTCCCGGGTGGGAAATGATTCGCTATGGCAAGATATGTTAGTGCGTGAATCGGATTGGCGGAGTGCTGGAATAAAGTCAGTCAAAGTAATTGGCGATGCTCAGGCCCCGGCGCCCATTGCCTGGGCTACTTATGCGGGCCACCGATTTGCTCGGGAGCTGGATGAGCCGGATATCGGAGATGCCTTGCCTTTCAAGCGGGAACTAGCGGCTCTTGCCATCGACTGAATCTTAGTTTGACTGAGGTTTGTTCGAGCCGCGATAAAGCATCTACATTCAGAACGCATTGCCGAGACTATTTTGGTTGATCGGGTGTTAAATCGATTTGAATGATGGTTTCGGTATTAAACTGAAGCTGAACTTGATAAAACTCTGGGTTCAGCTATTAACCGCTGCATGAAATGAAGAGGATAGTATATGCCGTTACAGAAACTTACAGATTTTCTTGATGACAATTTTGTGCACTACGTCATCATTAAACATTCGCGAGCGTACACTGCGCAAACCGTGGCCTACTCAGCACACATCCGCGCCAGGGATTTGGCAAAAGTAGTTATTATCTACCTTGATGAGAAGATGGCCATGGTGGTGTTGCCGGCATCAGACAGTGTTGATCTTGATTTGCTTAGGGAATCAACAGGCAGTCAAAGCGTGCGCTTGGCAAAGGAACTGGAGTTCAGGAACGTATTTCCAGAATGTGAACCCGGGGCAATGCCCCCGTTTGGAAATCTCTATGATATGGAAGTATTTGTGTCTTCTCATTTGACTGAAGATGAGCTTATTGCTTTCAACGCTGGTACCCATACGGAATTGATACAGCTATCTTATAGCGATTTTTCAGAATTGGTATCACCAGTTGTGATCAGATTATCTGAAAAAGACCAATAATTGGATTTAGTCTACTAAACAAGATATCGAAATAACCTGGTTCAATTTTCTATAGCAGGCAACATAATAGTCACTGAGTTAATAGATCGAGAGTAGTTGTTAGATGAGCAAGTTCCAACTTGTGCAGCTAAATATCGCTAAAATCCAATTTCCGTTGGATTGCCCAGAAATGGCTGACTTTGTGAATAGTTTGGAGCGGATAAATACACTGGCGGATCAGTCTCCAGGATTTGTCTGGAGGCTGCAAACTGAAGATGGTGATGCCACGAGTATCGACTACTTTGGCAATGAAACTATCGTAAACATGAGCATATGGAATGATATTGAATCGTTGCATCACTATGTTTATCGCAGCGACCATGCCGCGGTCATGAGCCGACGGAAGCAGTGGTTTGAGAAACTGAAAGAGGCCTATAACGTGCTGTGGTGGGTGCCGCTTGGTCATGTCCCCGGCCTTGACGAGGCCAGCGAAAGGCTATTAATGCTTCGATGTAATGGCCCCACACCAGACGCATTCACTTTTAAGCGCTCGTTTACACCCGAGGGAGACCAGGTCAGTAACAGTAAAAATCCCGCTGTGATATAGCTGCGATGCAATATGGGTAGTAGACACTCGTATCATAATAGGGTGCTGTGGTATTTTTGTCCTCACTCCAGTACTTAAATTCTAGATGAAAATAAATAGAATAAGCGTTTACCAGATTGATCTTGCGCTTCATAAACCATATTGGCTGTCCGGCGGTAGACTCAGGTTTGATGCTCTTGACTCGACTTTCGTATGCATCGAAACCGACAGTGGACTGGAAGGTTGGGGTGAGGGTTGCCCGTGGGGAGAGACCTATCTGCCGGCATTTGGTGGTGGTATCCGGGCGGTGCTTGGGCTGGTCGCGCCGCAGCTGATAGGCAGCGACCCGTTAAAGGTTGAACAGTTAAATCGCAATATGGATTTTATGTTGCCTGGACATGAATACGGAAAGTCCGCAATCGATATCGCATGTTGGGATATTCTTGGGCAACATGCCGAGATGTCGGTTGTGGATCTGCTTGGAGGCCGTTACGACGTACCAGTGCCAATTGCCAGTAGTGTTTCGACCGGAACGCCTGAGCAAATGCTCGAACTGATCAGGGAGTTTCGCGACAGTGGTTATCATGTTCATTCCGCAAAGATTGGTGCAGATCTTGAGCTGGATATTGAGCGCGTGAAGTTTCTCAATCGTGAGAAAAACCGGAACGAGGTCATATTCTATGACGCAAATCGTGCGTGGATTCCCCAGGAAGCAATCTCGGTGATGAATGCAGTGGATGGAGGCAACATATGGTTTGAACAACCATGCGAAACCTTAGAGCAATGTTTGCAGGTCAGGCGTCAAACCTCTCACCCCATTTGTATCGATGAGGGTTTAAAAATATTCAATGACTTATTGCGTATAAGTAATGATGGGATTGCCGAGATTGTAAATATTAAGCTAAATCGAGTGGGTGGACTAACCAAAGCCAGACGAATGCGGGATTTTTGTCTAGATGCTGGGATCGCCATGCTGGTCATGGAAACAGGTGGTTCGGTGCTAGCCGATACCGCGACAGTGCATTTTGCTCAGTCAGTTCCTTCTGAGTTTATGCGGGGCACCTGGTTATGCCACGAAATGGTTGGACCTGATGTGGCGACAGGGCAGGGTGCACGAAATATCAATGGAGATGTTAGTGCACCGGATTTGCCGGGTCTTGGCGTCAAGCCCGATGTTTCTATACTGGGGGAGCCCGTCGCGGTGTATGAATAGCACAAGTCAATGGATAGAATTGTTAAAGCTGTCAAATAGCACCACCTGGTTTTCGCTGAACACAGCGTAGCAGACCAGATTAAGACAACTTAATAGATTTACTCCAAGCAACTAAATGAAACCAAAACGTTGGACAGATCCAGAAAATAAACTTTTCCCGTATCAGGTCGGATTCACCTCACCGCCCCACGACTTCGATGCAGCTCCCAGCGATTTTCTGCGAATCGCGCCAGAGACAGTTGGTGTACATGGCAGAATGTTGCATGTTCCTAACTATGAACATGAGTTAACGCAACGCGTCGACAATTTTCACCTGTTGGAGGAGTTTGTCCACTGTATGTCTAACAATGGTGTCGATGTGTGTGGACAAGTCGGGACAAACTGGGTGCATTGTCAGGGTACGACACCGGATGAAATCAAGGATTTTTGTAACAGACTCAGTGACCAGTATGAGACCCCGTTTCATATGGCGGGATACTGTTTGGTAGAGGCTTTGCGTGAATTGAATGTAGAAAAGATCGCTCTCAATTCAGTTTACTACTGGCCGGGCTGGCGCGACGGTATTGCACGATTCCTAAAGCAGGCAGGTTTTGATCTGGTGTATTGCGGTAATTTCGTTGATATGGGTTTATTCCAGACCCAGGAGGAGTGCAACGCCTGTACATGGATTTTCCCGGGAGAGATGGCAGAGAGCTCAATGCGCTACGCCGCGGAACACGCTCAGCAGGCCGACGCAATTGTAGTCAACGGCATGCCAAACTTTCGTCGAGCAGATGGTTTGCCACGGCGAATTGTTTCATTGGATAAATCGCTGGAGGAGAAAATCGGCAAAACTATCATTTCTTCCGATACAGCGCTGTACTGGCGTATTTTTAAAACTCTCGGAGTATCCCCGACGGGGCTGCACGGGCATCTGCTATCAATGCTGCAATAAGAAGGCCGCTCCTTGCACAAAATACTGGTACTTTGGGCTACACCACGCTCTACTTCTACCGCATTTGAATGGATGATGCGCACTCGAGGTGACATGAATTGCTTTCACGAGCCATTTGGAGAGCCTTGGTATCAAGGCGAATCCCCAAGGTGGCCGCGTATCAAGCCAGAAAGTCCGCGTAAGTCGGGATTGACCTTTGAAAGTGTCTGGCAGCAGTTATGCGAAGCTGCCTCTAAAGGCCCGGTGTTCTGCAAAGATTTCCCGCACTATGTTGAACATATGTGGACCGATGAATTCCTCGATCATTTCAATCATAGTTTCTTGATTCGAGATCCTGCAAAGGTAGCTACTTCAATGTTCAAACATTGGCCAGATTTTGTACTAAAGGAAATAGCCTTTATTGAGCAGCGGCAGTTGTTCGATCGTCTCGCGGATAAGCTCGGTGAGGTACCCCCGGTAATTGATAGTGACGATCTGCTGGAAAATCCTTCAGGCATTGTAGAGGCGTATTGTCACTCGGTAGGTATTCCATTTTTACCCCAAGCGCTTAACTGGGAGCCAGGAAACCGCGAACAGGTCAGCTGGTATGATGGTGGTTCATGGCATGGAAACCTGCAGGAATCCGACGGACTAAAGCAGCAGCCGAGGACGCATATAGATATTTCCGAAGCGCCGGATCGGGTCAAAGAAATATGCGAAATTTGCCTGCCCCATTACCGGCATATGTACCGTAACCGTCTGTTTCCGACTTCAGTGACTTGATTGCTGAGCAGGATCAATACTTTCAAGATAATTCGAAGCTAGCCTAGATGGCGTTTTCTATCTTTGAAAGCCACTGAAATTATAGTTCTAAGACCATGGAAAAAAACTCTGACAATACTGGAATCTGGATGCGTTTGCTCTATATGCTCCTGTTTGTTCTTATTTACAGCGTAGCTGAATTCTTGTTAGCGGTTGTGGTGTTGATTCAAATAGGATTTGTATTGATCACCGGAGAGCGAAATCAAAAACTGCTTGAATTGGGAGCTAGCCTAGGATTGTTTATTTATGAAACATTGCGTTTTCTGACTTTCAACTCTGAAAAAAAACCGTTCCCGTTTTCTGACTGGCCCGCAGCGAAGGTTGATTGATCTAATTCGGTTTAGGAAATAGTTTCTCGGCAAATTCTAAAAATTCACGCGAGTGAGAATAGAATTTAACTTAAAATTAAGCCCCCTCTTGAATCGAGCAAGAGGAGGCACTAGAGATTCAGACCGAACCAGCAAGCCCAATGTAGTGGGGTAGTTACTTAAATAGATATCTGATACCGCCGGTAACCATGTTATCGGTGTCGATATTGTCCAACTCATCGCCAAAAACACGTCCTTCAAGGAACCATTGGGCATTAGTTGCGCCAATACCGCTGCCGCCATGGACAAATAGTGAAAGATCGTCAAATTCCTTATCGCCAATATTCCAGTAGCCTAGCCCTCCACCGACGAATCCCGACATTCCAAGCGCACGGTCAAGGCCGATATCTGCAAACCAGGAGTCATCAGAGTATACGTAGTTACTGTTGACGCCATTTCGGTCCACATATCCTAACTGACCGAAAGCAGCTATTTTTTCTGACAATGGTTTGAGTACACCAATCTTGATGCCAAAAACATCGGCGTTATCTTGGTAGAGCTCGTCTAACCCAGGCGCGAGTCTCATTCTGGATTCGTTGCCGGCAAACAACCCGACATACGGAATGAAAGTTGGAGCCGGTTCCGCAGCTGCGATGGCTTCAGCGACAACGGTTGCTGCGGTAACAAGATGAGATGCCGAACCCGTTGCGCTTCCGCACTCATCTTTATTGGTAACTTCCACTAATACCGTACCAGGATCGAGGGTCCCGGACCAGCAGCCGGCGCTATCAAGCGGTACGGTTTCGTTACTGCCATCAGCTCTGGTAAGCACGGCTTCATTACCCGAGTCGGCGCAGATTTTTACATTTTCATTATCTGCAGTGATCGTGACAACGGGCACAGGCGTGGTGACTTCAAATGTCGCCATCAGACTGAGATTGCAGCATGCGTTGGGTATTACCAATTTATGCACCTTGCACTGCGAGGTGACATTGACTTCGAATCCTTCGAAAGGTTTCTCGCCAGCCCAGATTCTATTCCATAAGACTTGACCTCGGCCTTTCTTCTTCAGTCCGGTCCAGTCAAATTTCGATCCCTTCGCATAAGTGTTAGTGGTGAAATCTCCAGCGGCAATGGCGCTGAACAAATCTTCCGGATTCCCTTGCCAGTCAGCTTCCTGTAATACCTGTTCTACCAACTCTCTGTTATTTGCAAAGAACGACTGCAATTCACTGGCGCTCGAAATGCCAGGTTTGCACATTGCCTGGGAGGTGCCAAGTACGTTGAATGCATTGTATTCCTGAGTTATGCCGACATGACTCAGGGACATCAATATGAGTCCGATAGCGAGTCTGTTGGTAAGCGATATCTGGTTGCAAATCTTTGATACAAATTTGATAAGCGTTGTCATGTCAATCTCCTAAATCGAGCAATATTCGGGAATAAGGATGCGTTAACAGCGGCGATTATACAGAAACAAAGGCACGATCGCAGTGACAGAATGCTGCTGGTTTTTTTGGGGGCTAATCAGTGTCGTTATTTGCAGACATCTGGAAATACTGATGTTCGTGGCTGAAGTGAGCTAATAGAATTGAAGAAGATTTTCACCTTATATGAACATAACTCGCGTTACGGTTTATTGGTTACAATGTTCATACTATTTGATCTTAATCAGTAAATGAGACCCATGTATTCGTGCCTTTTAATTCAACAATCTAATGCTGTTTTGCGATTAATCGGTTCATTCAGTGCGGGAGTGATGGCTCTTCTTGCTTTTACTAGCGAAATTGTTGCCGATCAACAGCTTGGGCTTACCTATGTTAATGCCAGCGATACGTTCTTAGAAAATCCACACGATCTAAAACTTTCACCGAATGGTAAATGGTTATTTGTATCAGACGTAGGAAACAATCGAATTGCGGTACTCGACCCTCAAACATTAAAACTGGTGTCATCGT
This sequence comes from uncultured Gammaproteobacteria bacterium, assembly GCA_947259885.1. Taxonomy (GTDB): domain Bacteria; phylum Pseudomonadota; class Gammaproteobacteria; order Arenicellales; family Poriferihabitantaceae; genus VYFG01. Next base: position 49,295 of record CAMYNW010000012.1, on the reverse strand, counting down.
TTGGGAGTGATCATCAGTCAGGGACTCATGATATAGATTTCGATGCGTCTGGAAAGGCCTATGTAGCCGATACCCACAACAATCGCATTTTGATTTATCAGATGGAAGGGCCAATAGGTAAACAAATAGGAGAATTAAATAAGCGCATTCGAGGTCCAGAAGGTGTGCTGTGTCATCCCAACGGTTGGGTCTATGTGGCGGGGGCCTGGTCAGGCAATGTAGTGGCTTTTGACGGTGAAAAGATAGTAGCCGAACTTACTGGTCTTTCTTCGCCTCATGATCTTGAAGTCAATGCAGACGGGGATATTTGGTTGGCAGACTCTGGAAATCATCGCATGCTGTTATTGAGTCCGGACCTCAAGGTAAAAAAGGAATTAAGTGGCCCGCCTTATGATTTCAATGGGGTGCGGTACCAAGACTTTTTAGCGGACGGCACTTTGGTACTCGCGGATAAAAACAATCATCAGGTCAAGCTAATCTCCTCGGACGGTCGACTGCTAGGTGCCCTGGGTACAGGGCAGCCCGGAAAGGGTCCAAATCAATTCACCACGCCCGAGGGAGTGGAAGTCGGTGAGTCAACGATCTGGATATCCGATTCCGGTAATGATCGTATTGTGCAGTACAAATTAAACCTTCCCTGACAAAGTTTAAATCGGGTGGGCGATCACTTGTCGATCGCTCACCGGTTAATCCAGCAACTCTCCCCAAAAGAATCAAGATGAACGAAGAGTATGGAACGACTACTCTGGTTGAGGCTGCTCTGCCGAGGGTGGAGCCGCAGGTATAGTCGGCATCGGCATCGGCATCATTCCCCCCATTCCCATCATGTTATACATAGGCTGAAAGGATTGCGGGTTCATCATCCAGCTTATCCTTGGCATGTACCAGCTTGGGTTGCCCATAGACGTGATCGGCTCATAATAAACTGGATTCATCATGGCGGTCATCCATTTATTGTAGTAAGTCGGATTCATCATCTGCATAAACGGCTGATACATTGCAGGATTCATTGGCGCCATCATCCATGAGTAATACATACTGGGATTCATGAAGCGCATCATTACTCTAGTCATCTTATTAAAATCCGTCATTCCCCGCATCCAGGTGTCCCACATTACGGGCTCGGTCGCACACTTGGTCATGACGTGCATAGTATGTGGGTCATTCACTACCGCCATAAGTCGAGCAAATGCAGCCGGGTCAGCCATGGTGTCTGCCATGACCTCCATATCGGTAAAAGCTTTAAGTTGTGGAACGATGTTTTCGAAGCGTTCTTCATCGGCGTTGGTACAGTCGCCATAGTACTGTTTAGCCAGCTCAAACTTATGTACTACCGCTGAAGTTGAGTTAGTTTCTTGGGCGATAACTACAGGACTCATTAATCCAACCAGCAGCATATAAATGAATTGCCATAAGAAGAGTTCGATTTTGCGAGTTTTCATTGAATTCGTAGGGATAATAAAATTGAAATAATAATATTATTGTCAACAATAAACTTGGCATTGATTTGACTCAAATTAGATCGAAATCGATGGGCGCTGGCGAGAATCGTGGCAATTTTCCAATTGACCCAGATCAACTGGAGAATTCGCTTATGCTCCACAATACAGATGGAATTAAAGCAATCAGCGCATCCGATGAACAATCAAACTCAGTGTTTTTATTAGTGTTATGCCAAAACTCACAGCATTGAAAGCCGAGCAACTGTATAGAAAATGCAGTCTGTCAGAGATTCCATTTGAGACTTCCGATCAGGTGACCGATTATGAAAGTGTCGTCGGTCAGGATCGGGCGCTTGAAGCTATTCACTTTGGTACTCGGATCCGTGGTGAGGGGTATAACGTATTTGCACTCGGTCCGGCTGGTACAGGAAAACACTCTGTCGTAAGGCATATTCTTGAATCTGAGGCAGAAAATAAGCCGACTCCCGCTGACTGGTGTTACGTCTACAATTTTAAGACGCCGCACAAACCTAATGCATTGCAGCTTCCCCCTGGAAGGGGTTCGAGTTTTAGAAAAGATATGGAGCAGCTCACCGAGGATCTAAACTCTGTTATACCGGCGGCATTTGAGACAGAAGATTACCAGGCCCAAATCGATAAGCTCGGGCAGGATCTGGCAACTAGAAGAGACAAGGCCTTAAACCAACTTGCTGATGAGGCTCGAGAAAAAGGGGTGCAATTAGTGCACACGCCATCAGGATTTGCGTTCGCGCCATTGGATGAAAAGGAGGAGGTGATTCGTCCGGAAGAATACGAAAAACTATCCGACTCCGAAAAGAAAAGACTGGAATCCACTGTTGCTAAGCTTCAGAAAAAGTTTCAGCGCTTGATGCGTCAATTTCCAAACTGGCAGAAGGAAAATAGGGAAAAAATAAAGGAAACAGATCGAAATATCGCAAGGCTTGCGGTAGAAAATCTTATAGGAGCGATAAAGGACAACAATAGTGATCTCTCAGAGGTGACAGATTTTTTGTCCTCGGTAGAGGAGGATATTGTCGAGCATGTTAGAGATTTTCGTGGCGAGCAGGAAACCAACGTCTTATTTGGTGGTGGTGGCCAATCTCGTGCAGCGGCATTGCAGCGCTACAAAGTAAATTTGATTGTCGACCACGGTATAAAAAACTCAGCGCCAGTTGTTTATCAGGATCTGCCTACGCATAGTAATTTGATGGGTAGAGCTGAGTACCAATCCCAAATGGGGACCCTTGTTACCGATTTTACTTTGATCAAATCTGGTGATCTGCATCGTGCAAACGGTGGGTACCTGATACTTGACGCACGGCACCTTCTGACTCAACCTTTTGCATGGGAGAGTCTCAAACGTGCGCTGCGCTCGAGAGAAGTGCGAATAGAACCACTTGAACGAAGCTTAGGACTGATCAGTACGGTTTCTCTGGAGCCAGAGCCGATTCCTTTCGATGCCAAAGTCGTGTTGCTCGGAGATCGCATGCTTTATTACCTGCTCAACCAATTTGACCCAGAATTTAAAGACCTGTTTAAAGTAGCAGCAGATTTCGACGACACTCTCGATCGGAGCCCCGACAACTGTGAGAGTTTCGCAAGATTGATAGCAGGAATGGCCCACAAGCAATCATTACGTTCGATCGATAATACGGGTGTCGCCAGGTTGATAGAGCACGGTGCAAGAATCGCAGGAGATGCTGATAAGCTGTCAACCCACATCAGGGAGGTAAGTGATGTGCTTGAAGAGGCTAACTACTGGGCTGGAGAGCACCAGTCGTCGATCATTACCCGGCAACATGTACAGGAGGCCATCGACGGAAAAATAAGCAGATTGGATCGAGTGCGTGCACATATTTATGAAGCTATTGCGCGTGGCACGATAGCTATCGACACTGAAGGTGAACGTGTTGGTCAAATAAACGGACTTTCGGTAATCGACTTGGGTGATTTTGCCTTCGGTCAGCCTTCAAGAATTACCGCCACGACCAGGCTTGGTGATGGCAAAGTCATCGATATTGAGCGAGAGACCGAGCTTGGCGGGCGGATTCACTCAAAAGGTGTTCTGATCCTGTCAAACTTTCTCGCGTCCAGGTATGCCATTAAACATCCGCTTTCACTCTCTGCTAGTCTAGTATTCGAACAGTCTTACGGGATGGTAGATGGTGACAGTGCTTCGCTTGCGGAGCTATGCACCTTACTTTCAGCATTGTCCGACTCTCCAATCAATCAAAGTTTTGCAGTAACAGGGTCTATCAACCAGTTGGGTAAAGTCCAGGCTATCGGGGGCGTTAATCAGAAGATTGAGGGTTTTTTCGACGTTTGTAAGGCAAAAGGCTTCACTAACAATCAGGGGGTTCTGATACCGTCTTCAAACGTTAAGCACCTGATGTTACGGGAAGATATAGTAGAAGCGGCGATAAATGGAAAATTCAGTGTCTATTCGGTTGAGTCCGTGGACCAGGCGATCGAGATTTTGACCGGGGTGGAAGCTGGCGTTAGAGCTGAAGATGGTGAGTTTCCCAGGGGATCGCTCAATGACAAAGTAGAACAATATCTGATTTCGCTTGCAGAATTACGTCGTCGTTTCTCGGGAAAAGACGCAGAAGCTGATGATCAGAACGAAGGTGGGGAATATGAGACCTGAGGCGCATTCAAATGAGACCCGTATTCTAGTCGCGTTAGATGCTTCACCAAGTAGTATGGATTCTCTTGAAATGGCGGTTAACCTGGCGGCTCGTATGCGTGCTCAGTTAGAAACTCTTTTCATCGAAGATATTAATCTCTTAAGACTAGCAGCGTTGCCATTTGCGGCAGAGCTGGACCGGTCAAGTGGCGAAGCCCGCTCCATGAGCGAAGCAGGAATTACCTCAGCACTACAGGCTCACGTAGAAAAGCTGAGACAGCGACTTGACTGGTTCAGGGAACACAGGAAAATCCAATACAGTTTGCGCACTGTACGCGGTGACTATCTGACTGAGGCAATGCATGCGGACTCAGATATCTTATTTATTTACACATCGAAAAGGATCTCGATGGGTGAGGCTACCGATCCTTCTAGATCTGCCGCAATGCGTGCTGCGCGGCGTCGGGTATCTTCAATTTTTACCGTATATTCAGTTGGCGATCGGTCAGGAAAATCGCTTAGGCTTGCGGTCGAATTCGCGGATAATCTAGGGACTGAATTAGTGATTGTACTGCCGGCTGCGAGCGATGAGGTGCTGGAAAGTTACCAGACTGATGTAGCAAAGCAGCTCGGTAAACGGACTAATGTGCGTTTTAAGATAGCGAATACTGACTTTGCCATAACAGCATCTGAAATTGACAAAAACGGATGCTGTTTGTTGGTTTTGCCTAAGCATGGTGATCAGTTTGATCGTGCTGAGATTAACGCATTGCGATCATTGCATTGTCCTTTGGTGTTGGTTGGGTAGAATAGTTTCTGGAAAATTGTCTTGGAGAACTTCAGATGAAAGTAGCTGATATGATGAGACGCAGTCCTGTAATTGCTGATCGTGAATTTTCGATCCAGCAAGCAGCCGAAATCATGCGAGTGCAGCAGGTTGATCACTTGATTGTAGTTGATTCCGAGACAAGTGAGATTCCGGTTGGGATAGTCACGGGAAGAGATCTGGTGATTGAGATAATGGCCGAAAAAGTCGGCACTGAAGAAGTCACGGTGGGGGATATTATGGCAACTGACCTATACACCGCATCCGAAGATCAAGAAATCGGAGCCGCCTTGTTATTAATGAGGGAACATGAGGTTCACCATCTGCCAGTTATTGACGCAGATGGTCGATCTTATGGACCGGCTTATTGATGAAAATGCTGCTATCCGATGAACCGCAACAAATAAGTTCGTTTTAAAGGTGTAATACGTACTTGGTATGATCAGGTCCTTGCTAACTTATTGGCAAATTTAAGTACGTGTCTCCATTTCTAAGTTCTTTGAGCATTTGCTTCAGACGTTTAATTTTAATTTCGGATTTTTGTGCGGAATTAATCCATCTCAGATAATTAATCTGCTGATATTTGGGGCGTACTTTAAATGCAGAACACAAATCGTTTTGCTGCAGGGCCTCATGAACAAATTGCGGATATTGTTCAAGGGATGGAGATGTATTCTTCTTATCCATTATTGATATTACCGGCAAATCCTAGCGTCAACACAAAAAACCCAGTGTGATCTGCGCATCGGTTTACACAACTTCTTAATATGGCAGGTGCGTGCGGTGCGTTCGTTTGAACGTGACGACCGGCTCTGCAGTAAATCTACTGCACTAAATATATGAAAAAAATTCACTTCCACCTCACTAAATATTTTTATATTTACGATTCAACAGAAACCATATAGACAATAGAAGGTTTCTATCTTGTTGCCTGGTGAAGTGGCCGTAATATTTATTTAAGTTATTATCCTACGACGACTGACACTTTAGTCTTTGTTCTAGGTCAATACAATCTTCAGACTGTTTCAAGATGTAACTTAAGTTCTATACACCGCTTCAAATGTCTGAGCAAAAGTATGGCCCTTCAAATTCCCCCCCCCCCAGTATCCCGTATACCCTTTGGCTGGCCCGCTTTGTGACCGGAGCTACTTGGGTCTTTCATAGCGGAAAAAGGTGTTTCCACTTATGAAAAGGTTGCGCTTCCCAATTCGCACTTTTACTTCAATTAAAGAATGTGCCGGATAAAACAGGATCAAGCGGTAATTTGAGAACCGGATAAAAAAAAGAAATTTAGCTTCTCACTATAGAAAATTTTGGCGCAAATATCGGAAAAAACTCGAAGAAATAGAATAATAAACTTTTATAAAGGATAAATAGAAATAATAATTACATATATCCTATTTGATAGATTAAATTACTATGTATATGATCCGCGTCTGTTCAGCGCAGCACAAACATCAATTGCCCATGCCACACACCGCCAATCCCCTCATGATCGACACCGATTTTAATACTCTGCTGCCCGCTAATAGCTTGCCCGATGCAGGTGAATACGAACCGATAATAGCTTCTGAACCGTATGTGATTAGTGGTGAAGAACTAAATAGGATTATCGACAACTCAACTCTGCTAGTAGTGGATCTTCGACCGGTGGAACATGGAGTGGAGGGATACATACCCGGCTCAATCCATCTTGATTATGAGCGCCTGGTGCGGCGCCTGGATTATTCCGAAGGATTGCTCCCTGAGGTCGGTGAAATCCAGAAGCTATTCTCAGAACTGGGATTAGAACCGTGGCACTTCGTTGTCGCCTACGATGACGAGACTGGTGTTGAGGCGGCCAGACTTTTATGGACACTGGAAGTAGCTGGACACAAGAACTATGCATTGCTAGATGGAGGTTTTGCTTCTTGGGAAAATCTGAATCTGCCTGTCAGCACTGAGGCTATAGAGCCTGTCTCTTCAAATTATGCAGAATTTCTGCCTGGACCGGCAGTGGTGAACAAGGACTATATCTTCAGCTCAATCGGTCGCACAGACTCCTGCATTGTCGACACGCGATCTCTTGAAGAGTATGCGGGAGAGGATTTACGCGCGCAACGAGGAGGGCATGTGCCTGGTGCGATCCATTTTGAATGGTCTGAGGCTGTTGATTTATTTGGAAGCGGGAAATTGCGCGATCGTGGGGAGCTAAAAGTCAAACTAACGGCGCTAGGTATTAATCCCGACAAGGAGGTTGTCCTCTATTGTCAGTCTAACAGGCGGTGTGCCCATACGTTTCTGGTATTGAAATGGTTAGGGTATGAAAACGTGAAAACCTATCATGGTTCATGGTCGGAGTGGGGAAACGATCCGCATACACCCGTTGTGCATTGATTGAAATTTCTTTTCCCGCCTGCTCCCAATGGGATAATCCGGTACTGGGACATTCCCACTTCAGTGGAAATAAAACTGTTGTCGTAGTATAAACTTTGCAAAGATTAAACTGATCCCTGATTAGGGGGTTTCGCGACGCTATGGAAAATAAAGTGATCTTGACCTGCGCGGTCACCGGTGGGCACAACAATTTTCAGAAACATCCGGACTATCCGATTACTCCCGAACAAATTGCATCCAACTGTGTTGATGCGGGTAATGCGGGTGCGGCTATTGCGCATATTCATGTCAGGGATCCCAAGACCGGATTGCGATCGGGTGATCCAAAATTATTTCGAGAGGTGGTTCACCGAATCAAGGATTCCGGTAGTGAAATCCTGGTAAACCTGACTACCAGCGAGGGTGCGAGATTCGCACCAGGGCCCGAGGATGCAAAGATCGGGGGGCCGGGAACCACCTTGATACAACCGCTCGAACGATTGGTACATATTGAAGAGCTGAAGCCTGATATCTGCACCTTAGATGTGGGTACATTTAACTTTGGAGAAACCATATTCGTAAACACCCCGGAGCATCTTCGAGTCATGGCGAAACGTATCCAGGAACTTGGGGTCAAGCCGGAGCTGGAGGTATTTGAACCGGGCCATATTATGTTTGCACACCAGCTTATTGGTGCTGGCTTAGTGCAAGAACCGCCAATGTTTCAGGTTTGTCTGGGAATACCCTATGCGTCTCCTGCTACGCCGGAGATTCTTAGCGTAATGAAAGGACTGCTGCCGGAGAATGCAAGATGGAGTGCTTTTGGAATTTCCAAGTGGGAATTTGACATCGTTGCCCAGGCAGTGACTCAGGGAGGCAATTGCAGAGTAGGGCTGGAGGATAATCTTTATCTAAACAAAGGCGAATTTGCCAGTAATGTAAAGCTGATCGAGCGTGCGGTTCGGATTATCCGGGAGCTGGGCAGCGAACCCGCGACCCCCCGTGAGGCGGCGGAAAAGCTGGGATTGAACCGCTGATTTATGTCGGGCCTAGTTGGTTGATAACACCCGGTTAATCGCCCGGCGCGCCGCTAGACGTATTCTTTCATGAATTATCGAGTTACTAGTTTATGGCAGACTGATGTGAATTTTAGTTCCAACTAATTCAATCCAGTCTGGATATACTTGAGGCGTCTTTTGTCTGTTCTTGCTTCTGTGTTAGTCTAACTACCCGATTAACTACTGCAAGGAGGTGATCCAAATGTCTAGTGTTTTGAATATGGGCGGGTCCGTCCTGGTCAGTGGGTACTCAGCCTAACCGTTGACTGACTTCTGATCAAAAGTGGCTGACCCTTCAGCCAGAACACGGGGCTGCCGCAAGGCGGCCCTTTTTAATTGAAAGGGTAAGCATTGTTTTAGCTTAGTCGTTGCCGGAAAATGCCCTCTGCCTTGACGCACTCCACCCCTGGGTAAATCGATCGGCAACCATTGCAATGATCGCCATGCCGATACCAGCCACAATGCCTATACCGAAATCCCCGTCGCCGAGGCCGATGTAAACCTGCTGACCCAGCCCATTGGTGCCAACCAGCGCGGCGATCACAAGCATCGCTATGGCGTACATGATGGTCTGGTTCAGTCCGAGCATGATAACCGGCAGCGCCAGCGGCAATTTAACCTGGGTCAGTAGCTGCCATCGGGTGCATCCCATGCTGGTGGAGGCTTCCAGAACGTCTGCTGGCAAATTACGAAGGCCGTGCTCTGTATATCGGATTGCAGGAACAATTGCATAAGCCACGATAGCCAGCAGGGCACTGAACTCGCCAATTTTAAAGATCATGACAAATGGTATCAGTATCACGAACAGAGGCATTGTCTGCAGTGTGTCGTTGATTGGGCGAATAATGCGCGACACTGCTTCAATTTCTGAACCCAGCACACCGATAAAGCCACCCACTAAAAACGAGATAACCACCGCGATGCCGCATAGATAGACGGACAACATCGCTTGAGGCCAAATGCCGGTCAACAATAGAAATAGCAGTGATAATAAGGTGCCGATCGCGAGCGTTCTTCCGCCTAGCTGAAACGCCATAAATGAAGTCATTGCGATCAACATCAGCCACGATAGTTTGGTCAGGCCGAAATAAATCATTATGGCAAAGAACAGTATTACCAGGGAGAGGCTTTTTCGTTGTTTGAACCAAGCAAGCCCAGCGGCGACCAGAACAGCAAGTCCGTATATCAGTTTAAGCGCAGGCGTGAATTCGAAACCCCACGAATAAGGGCTGATTGTATCCACAAGGCCAACTTTAACCGGCAGCATAATGTAAAAGAATGCGACGGTTTTGACCGTTCCAATTGCCTGGCTCCAATTGAGGATGAAATTCTCGAGCCATCTATTCATGCCGTCAGCCGGATAAATAACCCAGGCTTCCGGCCATTCTCTTAAAGCCGGAATGAATGATGACAGAATGAATGCCGTAATGCTGGATACAATCGCGATGAGCAGATACCGGTGTCGATGCAGAGGGCCAGTTCCGCTCGGCTGCTCCTTACTTTCCTGTCCTGCAAAGCCGTAAGTAATTCGGTCAATGACCATGGCCAGTAGTGCGATAACAATCCCGGCAAGAATACTCTCGCCGAATTGTGCTTTGCGTATGCGTGACAATACTTCCCACCCGATGTCTGCAGTGCCTCCAATGATCGATGCGATAATAACCATCGAAACCGCGGCCATTGTGGTTTGATTAACGCCTAGCAGCAGTTGCCGGGCTGCAGTTGGTATACGTACCTGCCAGAATAGTTGGCGCGGCGTGGCGCCGGACATTAAACCCGATTCAATAATTTCGGCCTGTACACTTTTCAGCCCCAGTATGGTGTTACGAACCATGGGTGGAAACGCAAACAACAGGCTTGCAATTAATCCCACCACCGGGCCAAAGCCAAATAACAACAGAATGGGCAGCAGGTAAGCAAATGCAGGGATCGTTTGCAGCATATCCAATGCCGGCATAATCATGCTTTCCGCCCGTTTTGAACGAAATCCCCAAACCCCAAACCCAAAACCTGTGGCAATGGCGAGGGGAACGGAAATCAGCACCAGCGACAGGGAATTCATGCTTTCGGGCCAATATCCCACGAATACCATGTACAGCAGTGCCAGGGTCGAGAATAAGGCAAGTTTCCAGCCAGATGCCGCCCACGAAGCAACTGCGCCGAGCACGACTATTACTGGCCAGGGCACCCATTGGAGGACCTGCTGAACCACCGATACTGGTATGGAGAGAATGTCGGATAGTCCCCGGAATAGCCAACCGGTGGTTTCAACCAACCAGTTCATCATAGCGTTTAATACGCCGGTCAGAGGGATTACCCATTCAGTGGGGTAGTTCAGTAACCAGGGCGAGTAACTGCCGATAAGCTGGGTGCTCAGTAGCAGCGCTATCAGTATCAACCAGACCCAGAATTTACCAGGATTATTAACCATTTCGGTTGGTTTCCCTGGCTAACGCCGAAATCACGTTAGCTGCCGTGGCTACTCCCAGAGTTTTATCCTGTGCATCCTTCACGATTACCGCTCGGGCTTGGGACAGAATTGGCAATAAGTCCTCAATACATGCGTCGGACCCAATGCTGGGCAGGTCTGAATCATCGCAAACAGCTTGCTCTGAAGATACCACCGCACCCGCGGTTAACACTCTGGTAATCGGTACATCGTTGGTGAACTCAGCGACGTAATCGTTTGCTGGGTTCACGATCAGCTCTGCCGGCGTTCCCACTTGTACGATTTCCCCGTCCTTCATAATCATCATACGGTCAGCAATACGCAGGGCTTCGAGAAAATCGTGGGTGATAAATACAATGGACTTTTGCAACTGATTCTGGATGTTCAGAAATTCGTTCTGCATTTCCCTTCTTATCAAAGGGTCCAGGGCGGAGAAAGGTTCGTCCAAAAACCAGAGATCCGGTTCCACCGCTAATGATCTAGCAATACCGACGCGCTGCTGTTGGCCTCCTGACAGCTGTCGGGGGTAGCTGTTCTCGCGACCATTCAAACCTACTAAATCAATAACCCGCTGAGCCCGCTCTCTCCGTTGCTCTAGGGTTAGCCCCTGAAGTTTGAGTGGAAAAGCAATATTATCAATGACATTAAGGTGCGGCAGTAGGCCGAAACTCTGGAACACCATTCCCATTTTATGGCGCCGGATTTCAATCAACTCTTTTTCAGATTTTTTAAGCAGGTTTTCTCCGTCTAGAAGCACCTCACCAGCAGTTGGTTCGACCAACCTTGACAAGCATCTGACGATAGTGGATTTGCCTGAGCCTGACAGCCCCATGATGACAAAGATTTCGCCAACCGCGACCTCAAAACTGACATCACCACAGGCGACGATATGACCAGAGTCTCTAATCCGTTGAGCATGGGCCACAGGATTTTCCACGCTGCCTTGACTATCACTGAAGAACTGACTGGGATTCTCGCCATATACTTTCCAGACGTTACGACAGGTGAGCTTTACTTCTTTATCAGATTGCATGAACGGACCTTGGGCTGTCGATGGCTGCATAAGACGAGAAACCGGGGTGCATAATTAAAGATTCACCCCGGTTGATTTCAGCCAGTTGTCTCAGACGATATTACTGAGCGGCGGCGACCCAGGGCTGCCAGAGGGCTTCGTTACTGTTCACCCACTCAGTTACAACCTCGTCGAGGTCGCGCTTATTATTGTCGACCTCCAGCATCAGCGTGTTTTGCGTATCGTTATCAATACTCATTGCTTCGATCAGTTTTAATGCTCCCGGCCATTTGCTGCCAAAATCCTTCCATACGATTTTTCCGATGTTGGCTTGAGGGAAACCGCAGTCACCTGTTTTGCCAGGATCAAAACCGTGTTCGGGTTCTGAATCGCAGTTTGGGTGCGCCGCTGGCAGTTCGATCCAGTCCATGTCGAGTTCGGCGTGCAACCAGTGTGGCGCCCAGAACATCATCAATGCCGGCTGTTTGGCAGCGTAAGCGGCCTTGAGTTCGGCAATCATTGCACCCTCGCTTCCTCCTGCGATGGGCTGGAGCGGCAGCCCGGCGTTTTCAACCAGGTCCTTGGAGCGGGTGCCCCAGTCCGCTGGATAGGTAATCAGCCTGCCCTTTGGAAAGGTTTCAGGAGCGGCAAATACCTGTGCGCATTCAGTCAGCGCGCTCGCGTCAGGCAGGCTTGGACACTTTTCGTTCATATAAGAGGGGTACATCCATCCTTCTCGCGGCTGCAGGCCTAATTCGCCAACCCTTACGATTTCACCGGATTCCACTGCTTTGGGGTAGATGTCGCCAACATTGTTGTCCCAGACCTCAGGCTGCAGATGCAGATTGCCCTGGGCGATCGCGGCAAACTGAGGAACCGCTCCGGCGGTAACATATTCGATATTAAATCCTGCTTTTTGCAGGAGCTGACCCGCGATATGAGCGGAGATGTGTTGGCCCGTCCATTCGTTAATAGCGATTTTAATCGGGTCGGATGAGCCGTCTGCAGCGAAAACGCTTGAATTGGCCATTGTACTAACGGCCAATCCCAGAACCAGGTGCTTAATTTTCATAGTATTTCTCCAGAGGTGCGGTCGTGAGACCAATTAATTAATTGTATTATGAGGACATTTATCCGAAGAAAACTTTATCACTTCGGTTGCAGCCCAGCAACATAAACAAGATAAGATTACTGAATTCTGTCGCTAGAGATACAATTAACGGAATTTTATGCTCAACGAATCTATTGAATAAACCGGTCGCCACAGATTGGTACGAAGCCATTTCGGTAGGGGATGGCATAACTCGGGTACGGGAAACCTGGGTTGCTCCGTGGCTCAGATGCAATATCTGGCATATTCGCGGTCGCACCCATGATTTGCTGATTGATTCGGGAATGGGCTTACGACCGTTGAAAACAGAAATCAGTAAGCTCAGCGAAAAGCCTGTGATCTGCGTTTCGACCCATGCGCATTTTGACCATATAGGGGGTGCCCATGAATTTGATTGTCGGCTGGGTCATCACAAGGAGGCCGAGATACACGCTTCTCCAAATCAATATAATACAAGTGACTGGGGTCCATTTGTGCGCGCTGAAACATTCACCGCATTACCTTATGAAGGCTTTCATTATCAGGACTATCAGGTAAAAGCTGCTCCACTAACCGGTTATCTGGATGAGGGTGATACTCTTGAAATAGGAGATCGATGTTTTCAAATTATGCATCTCCCAGGTCATTCGCCGGGTTCCATCGCGCTCTATGAAGAGAAAAGCAATTGCTTATTTTCTGGTGACGTGGTGTATGACGGTGCTTTGTTTGACACCGTATATCATTCCGATAAAAACATTTATCGTGAGAGTCTCAAGCGTCTAAAGCAACTACCAGTTGACGTCGTGCATGGTGGCCACTACGAATCTTTTGGCCGATCTCGAATGATTGAGGTGGTTGATCAATACTTGCAAGGAGATAACAGTATTGACGATCCGGAAAGCTGGGTGTTGGCACAGGTTTAAAAATTTTGGTGGTACTTATATAAATGTGGCTATTAAGTCTGCTTAAGACAAAGCCGCCTTCATTCGCTCGATTTCGGCTATACCATCTTCTCTGGACTTAAACAGATTCGGGTCGAAGTTCTCTGATTGCGCCCGAGCCTCAATATTTTTTTCAAGATCTTCATGAGCGGAATATCGAACCGATCCCAGAGAGGAAGCGATATTTATGCGCTTACCCCTTTGGGCGAAACGTATCCATGCAAGCTCGTATATTCGGGTGTTCATGTAGTTCACTAGAAAATACCATTTAGGCTCTCCAGTCTCTGCTATTTTTCTTTCTACTTCGTCGTAGAACTCGTCCACCATAGCGCTAGTGTCGAAAATAATATCACTGAAATCGACTTCCATAATCTGGCGATCATGCAGAAAAGTGATTCTGTCGCTAAATTTTGTTTCGCTCATTAAATTGGTTTGTTTGAATAGATAAAAGATTCGTTGGCGCCGGCTATACGCTTGTCTGCCTCGCGCTATCTCAATCGGGGATGGTATGCGACCCTATCAAATTGCCAGGTACTGCTGTCGCAGTTCGGCATTTTCCAGAACCTCCTCTGCAGAACCGTCGAACACCACCAGTCCCATGTCTAGAATTACCGCGCGATCAGCCAGATTTAATGCTGCAACCGCATTTTGTTCTACGATAATGGTAGTGATTCCAAGCTCCTTGATATTCTGTACAATCTTCTCGATTTCATGGACGATTACTGGAGCTAGGCCTTCGTAAGGTTCATCCAGCAGCAACAATTTGATGTCTCGAGCAAGGGCGCGCGCTACCGCAAGCATCTGTTGTTCACCCCCTGACAAGGTCACTCCTTCCTGCTTTCGGCGTTCAGCCAAGCGCGGAAAATGCTGATAGATTCGATCCAAACTCCAGCCAATCGGTTCCGCAATCTGCGCTAGATGCAGGTTCTCTTCAACACTCAAGCCTGGAATAATGCGCCGATCTTCTGGGACAAGCGCCACCCCAACCTGGGAAGCTTCGTGCGCTTTCATTTTATGCAGTGGTTTATGATCCAGCCACACTTCTCCTTTCTTCAACTCAGGTGAGCCGACTTGCGCAATTGTCCTTAATGTGGAGGTTTTCCCTGCACCATTACGTCCAAGAAGAGCAACGATCTCACCTTCGCGAACATCGAAACTGACGCCTTGGACAATATAGCTTTCGCCGTAGTAGGCATGAATGTCCCAGCAGGAAAAGAAAGCAGGATCGGTTCCAGCGGCTCGAACTGTGTGGTTTTCAGCTTCTCTCGACATCAGTGGGCGCCTCCAAGATAGGCTTCCTGAACCTTAGGGTTGCCGCGAATTTCGTCAGGGACGCCCTCGGCAATAATCGCGCCTTGTGCCAAAACTGAGATTTTGTCAGCAAGGCTGAAAACCACGTGCATGTCATGCTCGATGATGACTTTAGTCATGCCACGTTCTTTTATCCTGATCAGTGTCTCGATTGTGGCATTGGTGTCCGCTCTAGACATTCCTGCAGTTGGCTCGTCGAGTAGCAATAAGCGTGGGCGCTGAACCAATCCCATGGCTAATTCAAGACGCCTCTTGTCGCCCCGTGACATACTGCCCGAGTGATCGTGCATCTGATCAATTAACCCCATATCTTCGAGTACATGTTCAGCCTCCTTAAGTATATCCGTTTCATCCGACATCAACTTAAAGGGGTTAAAACTAAATGCACCGTCGCGTTTTGCCAGCGCCGGAATCATGACGTTTTCAAGTATGGTCAGTTCCGGAAAAATTTCCGGGGTTTGAAATACCCGCGCAACTCCGGCCTGATTAATTTCATATGGAGTCTTACCGGTAATTATTTCGCCGTCAAATCTAACGGTGCCACTTGTGGGTTCGAGTCGGCCAATACACACATTCAGCAGAGTAGATTTACCTGCGCCGTTTGGACCGATAATGGCATGTATTTTTCCCTCTTCAATCTGCAGGTTTACATTGCTTAACGCTTGTAATCCGCCAAAAGTCTTGTCGACGTTTTGAATATTAAGAACGATATTTTCAGCCATCTTAACTCTCCGGGCCAGGATTTTTAGCGCTAACACCGTCCGACTTTCGTCGTTTAAACAGGCGCGTTACCCCCTCAACCAAACCACCCGGAAGGAATATAACGATAACCATAAAAAGGGTGCCGAGAGTGAGATGCCAGCCGTCACCGACGAATGGATGGACGACGGTCACCATCAGGTTTTCAAGCAAGGACGGAAGGAATGAAAACATGTCGTGCAATGCGGATTCGTTGAATGCCGAAAAAATGTTTTCGAAGTACTTGATAAGTAGCGCGCCGAGCATTGGCCCGATTAAGGTGCCGACTCCGCCGAGAATAGTCATCAGCACCACTTCACCGGAAGCAGTCCATTGCATGCGTTCAGCGCCTGCCAGTGGATCAGTGACCGCCATCAGGGAGCCCGCCATTCCCGCATACATGCCCGAAATAACGAATGCCCAAAGCAGGTAAGGACGGGTGTTAAAACCAGTATAACGCATCCGATTTTGATTCGATTTGATCGCAGTAAGTTTGAGGCCAAATGGTGAGCGAAAAATGCGCAGCGAAATAAAAAATCCGATAATCAGAACTACGGCACAAAAATAGAATCCAGGATAGCCCTGCATGTTAATACCGAAAAAGTTTCCTACCGGAGAGCCTTCTTGCACCACTCCAAATAGACCGTCGAGAACCCTGGGATCGTCGCGCAGAACTCTAAGACCCGTTTCACCGTTGGTAATGGGAGTTAATACGGAGTAAGCGAGGTTGTAGCTCATCTGGGCAAATGCCAGGGTAAGAATCGAAAAATAAATTCCTGTCCGACGCAGACTGACATAACCAATCACAACGGCGAAGAGTCCGGCAAGTAAGGTTCCAAAAATAACTGCGGGAACCACGTTCATTGAGAGTAATTTAAAAGTCCACACGGTGGTATAGGAGCCGATTCCAAGGAACACTGCGTGGCCAAACGACAAATAACCGGTTAAACCGAATAGGATGTTAAAGCCTATAGCAAACAATCCGAATATCGCGAATTTCTGCAGCAGATCAGGATATGCGGCGCCAATAGGCTGAAGCCATATTGGCATCAGCAGTATGGCTATGGCAAAGCCCAGCATCAGAATTGTGTCATTGCGTGATAGTTTGAATATTTTCATAGGTTAGTCCTCCATCACGCCTTTACGGCCGAGCAACCCGCGCGGTCTGGTGAGCAGGATAACTACCGCAACCAGATAAATAATGATCTGGTCTATACCCGGGAAAATTGCTTTGATTTCATTCATGGAGGCGAACGACTGCAGAATACCGAGAAGGAAGCCAGCCGCAACGGCACCCGCCAGCGATCCCATGCCGCCCACGACCACAACCACAAACGATAGCACTAGAAAATCCATACCAATGTGGTAATCAGGAGGGAGAATCGGGGTATACATCACCCCAGCCAGACCGGCTACTACCGCGGCAATACCAAATACGATGGTAAATCGGCGCTCTACATTGATACCCAGCAAACTGACAGTTTCGCGATCCGCCATACCCGCGCGCACCACCATGCCAAATGTAGTGAATTGCAGAAAGGCAAATACAGCCCCGATTACAACAAATGCAAACGCAAGGTAAATAAGCCGCCAATATGGGTATACCACCGAATCGCTGAGGCCGAATAAAGCGCCGATATTAGCGCTGCCGGCAACGATCTCAGGCGCTGGCGTAGGGATTGGGTTGGCACCGAAAAAAGACTTGATGATTTCCTGGATGACGATAGCCAGACCGAAGGTGACCAATATTTGTTCCGCATGGGATCTCTTATAAAAGTATTGGATCAGACCTCTTTCCATTATCAGTCCGATCAGCAGCATCACCGGAATTGCCAGCAGGATTGACAGCGGCACCACCCAGTCGATCAACATGGTTCCGGTTTCGCCAAACCAGATTTCAAGATACGGGATCTCCTTATAGGCATCAAAGAAAGTTATGCTCTCATCTTTAACCTGCTTCGAAAAAGTCATAATCTTCTGGAAGGTTACGGCACAGAATGCACCGAGCATAAATAGGGCGCCGTGAGCAAAGTTAACCACGCCCAAAGTGCCGAAGACCAGGGTCAGACCCAGGGCAATCAGCGCGTACGCCCCGCCCTTATCGAGACCGTTTAGTATCTGGAGAAGAATCGCGTCCATCAGTGGTAACCAAGCATGTTTTGAGTGGCTGTCTGGATGGTATTTTGCGGGGTGATGCCGCCACCCCGCATGCTCTAATTAGAACCCGACGTTGGCATGACAGCTTGTTGCCAACGTCGTCATAGTGGTTCTCTTATTCTAGGCGCAGGCGCCCAGTTCACCGCCAAAAATAGCAGCGTCGTACTCGACCTGAGATCGCGGTACCTGCTGTACCACTTCCAGAAGGTCAAACTGGCTGGATGGATTCTCGTTACCGCGCACAACCAATACATCTTTGAAACACTGGTGGTCTTCTGCACGATACTCGGTCGCACCGTTACCCATACCGTCAAATTTAAATCCTTCCAGCGCTTCAATTACCCCGCAAGGATTGAAAGTGCCCGCTACTTCAATGGCATTAGCATACAACAGGGTCTGCACGTAACAGGTGTGCGCAGCCTGTGATGGCGGGAAACCGTATTCGGCACCGAACGATTTAACGAATGCCTGTGAACCTTCATCAGTCAGTGACCAGTTCCAGTTGGTTGTGCCAAAGATACCCTTGATATTCTCTCCGGCGCCTTGAGCCATGAGTCGAGAGAACAGGGGCACGACAATTTTAAAATCCTTATCGTTTACCTGTTTATCGCGCAACCCGAATTGAACCGACTGGGTCAGGGAGTTGATCATGTCCTTACCGTAGTGGTTCAAAATCAGAACGTCAGCACCTGAATTCAGTACCGGGGTGATGTACTGAGAGAAATCACCCGCCCCGAGCGGAGTGCGGACCGCTGCGTTGGTTTTCCAGCCTAGACCTTCGGTGGTGTTCTTGATCGATTCTTCCTGGGTCCAGCCCCAGGTATAGTCCGCAGTCAGATGATAAGCCTGACGGTCATTACCGAACTCTTTCTCCAGCACTGGGCCAAGTGCAGCACCTGACATATAGGCGTTAAAGAAGTGACGGAATCCATACTTACGCTTGTCTTTACCGGTGGTGTCGTTAGAGTGGGTCAGGCCTGCCATAAATACGACCCCGGCTTCCTGACACAGAGACTGCACTGCGACTGCTACGCCTGAAGAGGAACCGCCCGTAATCATGATCGCGCCGTCTTTCTCAATCATACGTTTGGCGGATGCGCGCGCGGCATCTGATTTAGTCTGGGTATCACCAGTAACGTATTCGACTTTCTTACCGAGAATGCCGTTACCTTTGAGGGATGAAGGTTTCATGGTGTTCATCATGCCGCCGTCGCCTTCACCGTTGAGGTGCTTGACCGCCAGCTGGTAGGCGCGCAGTTCGTCCGCGCCCTCATCGGCGTATGCACCCGTCTGGGGTACATTGAAACCCAGAATGACGCTTGAGCCATTGCTCGGGTCATTAGTAAACGCATGGGCGTTGCGCACGAAAAACATCGGTGCGCCAGCCATTGCGGCGGTGCCCAGACCGGTTTTCAGTACGCTGCGGCGAGTCCAGCCATTTGGTTGGCTTACTTTTATAGACATCAACTATTCCTCGAAAAATAAATTTTAGGTTTGCTGCAAGATATTGTTGCCTGCGATCGGTGTAAAGTGCTGGCGACAAAAATTTTGAGTAGTCAACCCTAAGGGATACTGATGCAATAGTTAATAAGACAACATGAGGATTGACAGGTCGCCCCGATTCTGCTCGACCATGATGGTGATACTTTGAGACCACTATTTCCCAAGAAAAATCGCTTCAAATAATTGCGCGCTCAAGGAATGGCTGATTGTGGAATATGCGTTGATAACCGAGAGGAGACATGTCGAGTTCTCTATATACGCCATGCATAATCAGCTCGGCGATCCCCCGACCCATTGCCGAAGATTGCTGTAAGCCGTGGCCTGAGAATCCGTTGAGGAACATGAAGTTTGTGACTTCTGGATGCGGACCGACAACAGCGTTATGGTCCAGAACATTGTAGGCGTAATGCCCAACCCAGGAATTAATCACTTTTACCGTTTCGAAGGCGGGAATTCGATTAGCGACTGCAGGCCATAACTTTTGTTGCCAGATATCATGGTCAGGTTCGAAATCATCGAAGTCTGCTGCCCGGTCATCGTCCGGGGGGCAACCACACAGGTAGTAGAGTCCTTCGCCGCGAACATGCACTCCAGAAGGATCTATCGTCAACGGCAAGTCCTGTTCGAGAGGTGTTTCGGCATCGAAGATGAAGGTAAAGCGTCGTCGTGGTTCTATTGGAACTTCCAAGCCAGCCATTCTGGCGGTTAAACTGGCTCGCGGGCCTGACGCATTGACGATTGTGCCGGCGCTGATCGTTTCGCCGGACTTTAATCTTATATTTTCAACGCGATTTCCCGAACGTCCGATTTCCACAACTTCATTGGTGAGGTACTCAACACCGTTTTCCCTGGCTTTGCGGCGCCACCAGCTGAACATCGCACTACCATCAAAATAACCTTCATCAACAGGGTTATGACTACCCAGGATAATGCCATCAAGATTATAAAACGGATATTCGGCCGCTATCTCATCACGTGTCATGATGCGTGTACCGGCACCAAGATTGCGTTGCATTGCCTGATTTGTCCGAAGTACCTCGGCAAAACTCTCGTTGTCTGCGAGGTATAAATAACCAAAGCTATTTAATGTGATGTCTGGGATTTCAGAATCGCCGCCGAGGTTTTTCCTGAAGTTACGCAAAAACTCCACGCCGTATTGAGAAATCCGCACGTTGAGTTCGCTTGAAAATTGTTGCCGAATACAGCTATTGGTGAGAGAGGTCGACGCCAGATGGTAGGTCGGGTCTTTCTCAACCACTAGTATCCTGCCATCAAAACTATTATCGCTGGAAAGAAACCAAGCGGCTGAAGATCCCATTATTGCACCGCCGATAATCACAACATCATAAGAATCCTGACTCGGTTCAGAATCAATAGCTTTTAGTTTCATTTCGATTAAAACCTTAACGATAACAATCTGTTACGGACTATATTTGGAAGTATAAGCGAGTAAGGGTGGTCGGAAGTATAGAGTAAAGACCTGGGCTTCAGGACATCTCAAGATTCCTCTGTTGGTGTGAATGTAAAGCCCCTTTAGGCCTTTTCAGGTTTAGTACAGCACTTTTTTACTGGATGGATAGTTATAAATGTCCATGGTATTACAATGGTGCCCTATGCGGCGCCATTCAGGTGTAACTGGATACAGGTGCTGGACGCCATCGTTGACCCTGTGCATACCGCTTTTCTGCACCATTCTCAATTCTCAGACGGGTTTGGAGAGCTAGGAGAAATCACATTCTATCAGCGTCAAAAGATGCGATTTCTGGGTACGGCTACGCGTCGTGTCGGTGAAAATAACAGGGTTCGTGTAAACGAATTGATACTGCCAAACTTCACCCAGTCAGGTGCTGCGTTCGCAGCTGATGGGACTGCAATCAAATACTTTGGCCGCAGTGCGTTTACACGATGGCTTCAGCGGATGTATTGGTCACATGGAACCTTCCTACCGAAAATCTCGCCAGCGTGGCGCCCAATTTGAAATGGATTCATATAATTGGAGCTGGTGTTGAACACCTTACCCCATTTTTCTGGCTGCCCGACGGCGTGATGTTGACCAACAACAAGGGAGTTCATGCTGATAAGGCGGTGAATTTGGACTAATGTCGATACTGATGCTACACAATAGAATGCCTGCGATTTTCAACAATCAGATTTCGGCGACGTACGATTCGATCTACTCCACTCCCATTGCAGGCAAAACAGTCATAGTCATTGGTGTCGGCAGTATCGGTAAGTCTGTGGCTTCACATTGTCAGAAACTTGGTATGAATGTCATTGGAGTAACGCGTCACGGTAAAAATATATCTTAAGTAGACAGGATGCTATCGGTTGGTGAGTTGGACAAGGTGTTGCCTCTAGCTGATTATGTTTTTGTAGTGACGCCATTGACCGAAGAGACACATAACCTGCTTGATCGTCGTCGACTCGGTCTTTTGAAAAAAGGCGCCGGACTTGTCAATATAGGGCGGGCGACAGTTGTGGATTACGAAGCACTGATCGATTTGCTCAACAGTAATTATTTAAGTGGTGCAATTCTAGATGTCTTTGATCCAGAGCCGTTGCCCGCCGATTCTCGATTATGGCGAACTAAAAATTTGTTAGTGACGCCACATGTTTCCGCTGATGATGGAAATGCTTACGTACCTTAAACCTTGAAAGTGTTTTTTGAAAAAATGGATCGACTGATTCGCGGTGTACCTCTAGAAAATCAGGTCAATGCCAGCTTAGGGTATTAGGCATTCCTCCAGGGGAGTCAGATTTTTCCGTTATGGCTCACCTTTTAATACCGTACACCAAACCATTTTAACCGGTGCATGCCTGCGCCAGCGGTTATCGATTGAGTAAATACTCGAGCTGCGTTTATCAAACGAACTAAACCCTATACACTTCGATTAAATCGGTTCTAATCTAATCATTGCCGCCATGAATGGCTCACCACCCTGGCATACACAGACTCGACAGCAAGCGCTAACTGCGCTGAGTTCGAAACGTAACGGCCTTAGTCATGAGGAGGCGTCCAAGCGCCTGACTGAATACGGGGCTAATCGAATTGCGGCTGTAGATCAAGTGTCAGGATGGCGCATATTTTTTGAACAGTTTCGTAACGTCCTGATTATTATTCTGCTCGTTGCAACAGGGTTGTCAGCGCTTCTTGGGCACACAATCGAGTCCCTCGCAATTGCGGTAATTGTGCTGTTTGCAATCATTCTTGGATTCGTGCAGGAGTATAGGGCGGAACACGCGATGCGGGTTCTACGTAGGATGGCAGTACCTGTTGCAAAGGTATTACGAGCAGGCGCCGAAATAGAAATACCCGCCGACGAGGTAGTGCCCGGAGATATTATATCGTTGCGAACCGGTGATCGTGTACCTGCGGATGGACGCTTACTCGAAATCTCCAATCTCAAGGTCGATGAAGCATCGCTAACCGGAGAGTCCGTTCCTGTGGAGAAGCAAACTACAGCCCTCAGCAATCTCCAAAGCGTGGTAGCCGATCGCAACAACATGGTTTACTCCGGCACCGATGTCACCTACGGACGCGGGCAGGCGTTAGTTGTTGCGAGCGGTATTGAGACAGAGTTTGGAAAGATTTCGGAAATGCTACAGCATGTGGAATCGGAACGCACACCGTTGCAGCAAAATCTTGACCGGGTCGGCAGGATTTTGGGGGTGACAGCAGGTGCAATTGTTGTGCTCATTGTGGCGCTCGGCCTGCTGCGCGGTGAGCCGCCACTAGAAATGTTTATCTTTGGTATCGCCTTGGCGGTTGCTGTAGTGCCTGAAGCGTTACCCGCTGTAGTGACCATATCTCTTGCGATTGGTATGCAACGTATGATCAAGCGCAATGCCCTGGTTAATCGTCTACCCACGGTAGAGACGCTTGGAAGTACTTCCGTGATCTGCTCAGATAAAACTGGCACCCTTACCCGAGATGAGATGATGGTGCGTAGTGTTTGGCACGATGGAAAGACAGTCAGTGTTAATGGGGCGGGTTATGAACCTGTTGGTGAATTTCTAGTAAAAGGAGAGCCTGTTGAATTGTCTCCTGGAATAATACAGCTGTTGCGGTGTGGTGTGCTGGCTTCAGACACATATCTTGTTCACAACGATGAATGGTGTATCAAAGGAGACCCTACAGAAGGGGCTTTAATTGTAGCGGCTGCTAAGGCGGGCATAGCTAAAACGGAGTTAGACAAGGAATGTCCACGTATCGGTGAGATACCTTTTACATCGGAAAGTAAAAGAATGGTAACCATGCACCAGGATGGGGAAACCACTTTGCTGTGCGCAAAGGGTGCGCCGGAAGTGGTGCTGGATATGTGCAGCAGGATTTTGACTGAACAGGGTGAAGTTGAACTGACTCCTGATCAGCGTCAGGCAGCGCTTGGCGCCGCGTCGAAAATGGCTCGAGGGGCATTGCGGGTGATTGGCCTCGGTATTAAAACAGGCGCAGATCTAGAAAGCGTGAGCAAAGACAGCGAAGACATGGTGTTTCTGGGTCTCGCCGGAATGATCGACCCGCCAAGGCCGGAGGCCGCTCAAGCAATAGAGAGCTGCAGGAGAGCCGGAATTACACCAATAATGATCACCGGCGATCATCCTGACACCGCGGCAGCTATCGCAATAGAACTTGGAATAACACAATCAAGAGATGTTGTGACCGGGATCGACCTGGATGGACTAAGTGATGCGGCGCTAGCCGACAGGGTGGCCGGGATCAATGTTTACGCCCGGGTGTCACCTGAACATAAACTTCGGGTTGTCAATGCCTGGAAATCCAATGGCCATATCGTAGCGATGACTGGCGATGGAGTGAACGACGCACCAGCGCTCAAACGAGCGGATATTGGAATTGCAATGGGTATTACCGGGACGGATGTCAGCAAGGAAGCAGCGGATATGACTCTCATGGACGATAATTTTTCATCTATCGTTTCCGCAGTGGAGGAAGGACGGGCAATCTTCAGCAATATCAAGAAGTACTTGGTCTATCTGCTGTCGTCCAATATTGGAGAAATAGGATTATTGACATTTGCTGCACTGGCTGGATTGCCATTGCCGCTGACCGCGGTGCAGATTTTGTATGTGAATCTTGCCACTGACGGCCTGCCGGCTTTGGCGCTGGCCGTAGATCCGCAAGAAGATGATCTCATGAAATTGCCGCCACGTAATTCACGGCGTGGCGTATTTACCGCCCCAGTTACCGCATTGATGCTGGCTGGCGGATTATGGTCAACCATTGCCAACTTTGGCTTATTTAACTGGGCCTTGTATTACGGCCGTGATCTGGAACAGGCGATGACCATGACTTTCGCATCATTGGTCTTGATACAGTTTCTTAAGGCATATTCTTTTCGTTCTGACCACCACTCCGTAATTCATAACCCGTTCGCAAATAAGTGGCTGAACCTTGCAGTGTTATGGGAGGTGGTTTTGCTTGGCGTCATTATTTACCTGCCGATTCTGCAAGTACCATTTTCAACATATGCGCTCAATTCTGTTGATTGGTTTGCAATTGCGGTTACTGCTTGTACCATTGTGCCAGTGCTTGAATCGGTTAAATATCTGATTCGCAAAGGCGTGTTCGATGCTGCGGACGAGCGATATTAACAAAGAAAATCTGTTTCATTGTGATGGATTCGAAGCTTAATTTTAGCAGTGAGTAAATCAAAACCGAAAATGAATGCTTTGTTTGGTGGCAAGACCGAGGGCGGATTTCTTGGCCTCCCGGCCGTCTCACCAGGCGGTGCTGCCGATGCAGACATTGTGATTATGGGGGCCCCCAGCGCCACACCTTATCAATCCGTTGGGCCTTATTGTGCTGGAGCGCCTGGGGCTATTCGTTCCGCTCTCGGATGGCCAGGAGCATTAGATCACCATGACTTCGATATCCATGGAAAAATTCTTGCAGATAAGGTCCGTGCGGTTGATTGGGGAGATTTGACGTATGACGATACTGATTTTGCATCCAACCGTGATTTGATTCGAGGTCACGTCGCTCTTGCACTCGATAGCGGTGCTATTCCAATCATACTGGGTGGGGATGATTCAATTCCTATCCCCGTGCTCCAAGCCTATGAAAGACATGGCCCAATTACCGTGTTTCAGTTAGACGCCCATATAGACTGGCGGGACGAGGTGTCTGGCGAGAGAATGGGGCTCTCAAGTAATATGCGTAGAGCCTCTGAAATGGCTTGGGTGAAAAGCATAGTTCAGGTAGGTGCCAGGGGGATCGGCAGTGCTAGGCCTAGTGATTATCAGGATGCTCTGGATTGGGGTGTGAATTTGTTTCCAATGGAAACCATATTTGAACGAGGTATCGATCAGATTTTGCAAGCAGTGCCGGAAAATTCCCCGGTATTTATCACGTTAGATATTGATGTGATGGATCCGGCTACAGTGCCGTCAGTCATTGGGCCAGCACCAGGTGGTTTCAACTACTGGCAGGCTGTTAATCTTTTAAAAAATCTTGCACACCGCTCAAGGCTGGTGGGATTCGATCTGGTGGAACTTATGCCTGCTAACGATGTAGGTGCAAGAGGAGCGCTGGTCGCCGCTCGTTTAGTAGCAGTGATGTTGGGTCTCATAAGTCGGCAAGTAGCCGCCAAGTAATTTATTCGGGGCAATGCGTTATTTTTAAGCCTAGTGCTCGGTTTAAACTACCGTGGGGAATCAATTAATTGTGAGTGCCTTTACTGCAACCCATACGACAAATTTGTTAGACCGGATCGCGACGTAACGGTTGACACATACAATGAACACCGCCGCCTGCTCGGGTGAATTGAGTCATGTCTGGGTCGTATACAGTGAATCCTGCGGCGCGCATTTTCGCGTTTAGGTCTTTGGCCCCTAATGTTGAAAGTACCTTGTCATTTCCCAGCGCAACTACATTGCAACCTAGCGCCATGGTTTCTTCGAAAGTCGCAGGAATTATTTCTATATTTTTTGATTTAAGCCAGTCGACCACATCATCTTCGGTGGTCTCGAGACACACGGCCGCGCACTGTTCGCTGAGCATGCAGACCATGAGGTCTATATGGACGTAGAAGGAATCGATGGGCGCAAACTTTATTTCCCATCCTTCCGCAATAAACCATTCCGCAACCTGTCTAGCCGCTACGCCCTCAGATCGATGATCCGTATAACCAACTAGTGCAACACCAGGCTTGATGATATTGAAGTCGCCGCCCTCGAAATTCCCAGCAGACACCATGTCATAAATGGGAACGTCATTTTCAAGATAAAAGCGCAGTGCCGCCGCATATTCTCCTCGGCGACGAGGATTTGCCAGCTGGCAAATTACCGCTCCGTATGGCGTCATAAATGACGAATCTCGCGCATAGACCTGCATGCATGTCGCAGTGTCAACTGGCAGGAAATGGCAGGACACGCCCGCATTCTGATACGCCTCGACCATTTCAATATGCTGCTTTAACGCTAGTTCACGATCGAAGCGGTAACCCTTTCTTAGTGAGTCGCGCACAAGTGAACTGTATTCGGCATTTTCCGGACCCAGCCAGTCAAATGATTCTGCAGAGCCAAGGAGTACATCACGTAGTGGCCCGGTTTCCGATTTGAGATACCAACCAGACATTTCTTGCGTGCCGCCACCATTTACTCTAACGCGGAGGGTGGAGTTTAGATCTGACATTTAGCGCTCGCTTAAGTATGTAATGTTGGCGTATTTGACACCATTTGACTGCGATTGGACAAGCGACGGCCCCTAAGATTGTGTGCTTTGTTACAGGGCTACCTTTTGTTTTAAATCGGATTCGAACGTTAATAAGGTTTTTCCAGTTTTTCGTTTTTAAAACTAGCTTCTAGTCGGAGGCCGGATGGATCTTGGAAAAATATTTGAGTTGTCTGGATCTCCGAGACGTAGTGAGATTGGTAATCGATGTTACATTTTCTTAACTTCGATACAAACTGCGACAAACCTGTTACGCTGAAGGCAACGTGGTCCAGGAAGCCGGTATTATTATTTTGGCTAAGCGAGTCATTGATCGTCAGATGAATCTGAGGTTTGTCATCTGAGTAAAGCCAGTATCCTTTGCTATCAAAATCAGGCCTGAAGCCCACGTTAAATCCAAATACATCACAATAGAAATTGCTGACTCTATCAATGATTTCACCCGGTGCGCTGATATTGATATGGTCGATAAGCATAGATTATAGACAAGGCTGAGACATAGTCCTGATTCGCATTTATTTGTTCCATTCTATCCTACTGTAAATCTGTTTTTCGGCCGTGCTTCAACTGATATATTTCGGTATTGTGAAACAAGCGCTAACCAGATCGCTCAATTCCATAGCGTTCCGCATTAATCTCCCGTAATAAATATCTCTCAGAACCATTGATGATGGATACTACCCTGATCAAGACGCTTATCGTGTCCGTTGCACTAATGGTGGCTACGCTACTGATCTATCCTTATTTCAAGGATAGTTCTCGTGGTCCGATTGCAGAGTGGCATATGATAAATGTCAATATAGGGGGACAGCAGGGGGATGCAAATTTACTGGTTGTTGGGGATCAGGTTGTCATGATTGATGCTGGTAAAAACGAAATTGGATATTCGGCAGTGGTTCCCTATCTGGAGAAGTTTGGGATCAAGCAGATTGATCATTTTTTTATCTCCAACCCTGGTGACGCCTACTACGGAGGCATGGTTGCAATTCTTGACTCAGGTATTCCTATTGCCAGGATTTATCATCACCGAGATGCGGAACTGGCTATAAATTCGAAACAGTATCGTCACTGGTACAGAGAGTCACTTCAATTTGCGTCGGATAAAGGCGCGGAAGTAATAGCGGTTGGGCAGGGATTTACAGTCGATTTGCCAAGCGATAGCCGCATAGAGGTGGTGTATGCGCAGGAGAGCACACAGATTAAAAATGGAAAACCCATGATCGATGCCTCCTTAATCGTTAAATTTGAGATTTCTGAGTCAAGCGTTTTATTCGCCGCTGATGCTGACCGTCGACTCGGGAAATCTCTTTCTGATCTGCCAGGTATTCGAGCCGAGTTCCTTAAAATGCCGCATCCTGGAGAGGATAATCCGGCGCCTGCCAAACTCTACGACGCAGTTAATCCTGACTTTGTATTAGTTCCAGGCCCAAAGCGCCGATGGTGCGGTGACCCTGGCAAGGTTGCCAGAGAATGGACAATTAAGAAGCAGGTGCCTACGTGGGTGACGGGCTCTAATGGACACATACGCGTAATCTGGCGACCCGGCGAAGTGTTAATCGCGCCACAGTATGACGATGGCAGGTGTAAGATGAAGACCTTTGGTAGTGTGCAGGTTAAAAGAGAAAGTTGAACGATATTAAATTGTGGATTTCGCTGAGCGCGGACTTGGAGTAGATTTGGCAGTTGTTAGAAACTGTATTAATGGGTATCACCGGGTAACCGAGCCGTATGCTCGTCCGGTATAAATCAACGGCAAGCCTCCATCTGAAACAAAAATATCTTCTGTTTCTCCAATAAAAACGTAGTGCGTGCCAACTCTGATGTTTGAAACAAGACGACAATCAAAGGATACAAGTGAATCGATCACTCTGGGTGCTCCTGTAACTTGGGATGTCCATTTTGCGCATTCGAATTTCTCGTTAACTTTAATATCTGATCTTCCTGCGAAGGTCTCAGAGATGTGAGTTTGATTGTCTCTTAGTACATTGACACAAAATACTCCATTCTGAATAATTTTCTCCGCGGCAGGGCTCAGATAGTGGACACAAACCAGCAGGGTGGGTTTGCTGGTGTCCGCGGATACTGGGGACATTGCTGAGACAGTGACGCCAGCACGACCCGCGTCACCATCCGTGGTCACAACATTAACAGTACACGCCGCGCGACTCATGCCGCTTAAAAATTGATCGCGCAATTCAGGATTATGTTCTATATTCACTTGGATCGGATTTCCACATGTGCCTTAATTCGTTTTGTGGCCATCTCAGAATACCCGTATGGTTCTACTTTTCTGAGCATATCCCAGAATTCGTTGATCCATTGCGGATCATCACTTTGTGGAGAAAGCTCAATCACTGAGCTCGCATTGATCCAGAAGTGATCGTTGTCTATCGGCTCAGCTATATTAGACAGCGCTGAAGAAGCTTTTGCCCCTTCGGGGGCATTGGAATGTTCCACCACGCAAAAGCTTTTCATTTGCTCGTGCTCTTGCAGGGAGAGAGAGCCATCATCTTCTATAAGCAGATACATATAATCACCTCACTTATTATCGTGTTTGAAAAAATGACGACGGATTATATTAGGCGAACGCCGGAATCACTTCTGAACAAAAAAGTTCAAGAGATCTTTTTTGTTCCTTCAGTCCTAATCCCATGCTCGCATAGTAAATAAACTCGTCTACTCCCAGTTCCTGGTAGCGTTTCAGTTTTGCAACGACCTCATCGGGAGTGCCGAACATCAGATTTTCACTGAGCATTTGAGGATTGTAGTTATCACGATTAGCGAGGCTTTCAAGGTCGACCTGCTTTGGAAATCCGTTTTTTACATCTCCCAGGTTCTGAAACAGGTTTTCGAACTGACCAAACTGACGCTGGGCTGCTCTGACGGGAACCTCCCAGTCCTTCTTATTATCGTATAGCGCAGTATGACGCATCATGGCAAATTTCGGTCGGTCACATCCGGGATTAGCCTCCATCGCTTCATCAAGTCGAGAGTTGTATAGTTCTGCTTCCGAAAACGGACGTGTGAGAGGCCACGACATAATATGACAACCGTGTTTAACCGCATAGTCAAAGGTGATCGGCGCTCGCGCTGCGATCCAGATCGGAGGATGCGGCTTTTGTACGGGCTTTGGCACTGATGTAGAGGTTGGGAAGGACCAGAACTCCCCGTTATGTTCATAGTCGCCCGCCCATAGCGCTTTTATTACAGGTAACATTTCATGCATGTAACGCCATGCGTCGGATTGTTTCAACCCGGGATGCATGCGATCAAATTCGCGTTGATAAGCACCTGAACCAATCCCGAATTCGAGTCGACCACCGCTGATCAGGTCTGTGAATGCGGCTTCACCGGCAAGATTTATTGGGTGCCAATAGGGTGCAACCGCTACCGCTGTACCCAAGCGGATTCTTTCAGTATGGGCGGCCCACCAGGTCAAGATCTGAAAAGGGTTTGGCGCAATAGTCATTTCTAACGCATGATGCTCTGCTGCCCACACAATAGTAAAGCTGCCCTGATCGGCCATCTGGACCATCTCTAGCGTATGGCGTTGGACGTCCGCCATATCGAGGCTGTCATCGGTACGTTCAAGGTTGATTGCCAGCTGAAATTTCATCTTGTTTACCTTTTTTACATGTTTCTAAATGGTGAGTACGCCGATAAAGCTTTGGGCGCACTCGATTATGCCCGGCGAATTCAATTCGTGCATGGATTCAGGTGGAAATATCCCGCAGAAAATGAAAACCATTAACGTGCCACAAACTGGTTGCCAAGCGGTTCATCAGACGTGTTCATCCAAACTGTTTTAGGGCGGGTGTAATCGTACATCGCCTGAAATCCGCTTTCACGCCCGTGCCCTGAATCTTTCATGCCTCCGAATTCTGCGATTGGCGAAACCGCACGATAAGTGTTCACCCAGACGATACCGGCCTTCACTGCTTTAACCATCCGCAGCGAGCGTGCACTGTCACGAGTGAATATGCCTGCCGCAAGACCATGTTTTGTGGTATTTGCGAGTCGAATAGCGTCGTCTTCGTCTTTAAATCGCAGGACGCTCAGTACTGGACCGAACAATTCCGTATCAACAATTCGTAGCGCCTGATCAGGGCAGTCGATGATGGTTGGTTGATAGAACAGACCTTGCAGATCTTTTACTCGCTTGCCACCGCACAATATTTTGCCGCCTTCAGTTTTCGCATGGGCAACCTCACGTTCAATGTTCTCAAGCTGCCCTGCAGTGCAAAGTGGACCCATTTCTGTATCCTCCGAAAGAGGATCGCCAATCTTAATTGTCTTAGCCAGGGCCGTCATCTGGCTGAGAAAATCGTCCGCAATTTGTTCCTGTAAATACAGTCTGGATCCGGCAACACAGCTTTGTCCAGCGGCTCCGAATATTGCCCCAAGAGCGCCGTTTACGGCACTCCCGATATCAACATCGTCAAAGACGATAAAAGGCGATTTACCACCCAGTTCCAGAGAAACCTGCGCAAAATTATTGGTAGAGTTGTGCAGTACATGTTCGGCTGCGATTGGTCCACCGGTAAATGATATTCTTGCTACTAGCGGGTGCGAGGTGAGAGCTTTACCGCAGGGATCGCCGTGGCCGGTTAAAATATTAACCACCCCTGGTGGAATACCGGCCTTTTCAATCAGGCGCCCAAATTCCAGCATAGCTGCCGAAGCATGTTCGGAAGCCTTGAGCACGATTGT
The DNA here is from genome assembly GCA_947259885.1 of uncultured Gammaproteobacteria bacterium. Classification (GTDB taxonomy): domain Bacteria; phylum Pseudomonadota; class Gammaproteobacteria; order Arenicellales; family Poriferihabitantaceae; genus VYFG01. The sequence continues at coordinate 17,366 of CAMYNW010000012.1, read as the reverse complement.
GTTCCCCGCTGCCAGCGCGGGGCCGATTTTCACTGCACTCAAAAACAATTGCGAGTTCCAAGGCACTACTGCTGCAACCACACCTAATGGTTCGCGGCGAGTAAAGACAAACATGTCGGGTTTGTCGATGGGCAATGTCTCACCACTGATTTTATCGGCGCATCCCGCGTAAAAATGAAAGAACTCGGCGATGTACTTTGCCTGCCACCGAGTTTCCTTATACATTTTTCCGGTATCGATTGCTTCGATTCTCCCGAGCGATTCAGAATGGGTTGCCAGCAGATCGGCGAGATTGCGTAAACAGCGACCGCGTTCGGTAGGCGTCATTTTCGACCACGGTCCTTCGTTAAAAGCACGATCTGCAGCCTTTACCGCAGAATCGACATCTTGCTCGCTTGCTTCCTGAATGCGAGACCATACATTGCCAGTGGAGGGGTTAACACTGTCGAACATTTTCCCGTCAGAGGAGTCGACCCATGCGCCGTCTATAAGCATCTGGTAGTGTTGAATTTCACTCATAACATTCGTTCACTAGTTAAATTTGAAATTTTCTTTTGCGTGTGTACTACTAGATTATGAATCAATCTTGGAAACCTCTTCCAATAATATTGGGATTGCCAAATTGCAGGAATGAATACCCATCACGGTGGTAAGTTGTATGGTCTCCAGTATTTCTTCCTTGGTTGCACCAGCCTTTATCGCGTTTTGCATATGCCGCCGCACGCCCGGTCCATAGAGGTGGGTGGTCGCTGCATTGATCGCAACTAAAATGAGTTCTTTAAATTTTTGCGGAAGAGGCCCCTCTCTGTGCGGGATACTTCGAAAAGCAAGGTACGCTTCAAGAAAATCAGGATCCATTTCTTTAAGCTGATCCCAGATCGGGTTCCAGTCGCCTTTGGCCTGGTGATCCTCAGTATGAGGGAAAGACTGATCTTGATTTGCCATAAGATATTTACTTAGTTCTGTGTTGAAAAGAATCGCGGCGAAAACTGTATAGCGCGGTGGGGTCCACAGCAACATCGACCACCGCTGGTTTATTGCATGCGAGTGCTGCGCTTACCGCATCGGAGATTTCTGACACCCTGTCGACACGAAAGCCCGCAGCGCCATAGAGCTCGGCAAGCTTATCGAAGGGCGGGCTGCTAACATCTGCGCCAATGTAACGCTCGCCGAAGAAGTCTCTTTGGTAGGCTTTTTCAGCTCCCCAGCACTGATTGTTCATGACAATCGTTACCGTATGGATGTTGTTATCTACAGCAGTGCTGAGCTCAGAAACAGTCATGCCAAATCCACCGTCTCCCATCAAGCTAACGACAGGCCGTTCTGGCTTTGCAAGTTTGACTCCTAGACCGCAAGCAAAAGAGAATCCGACCAGGCCAAAATCCAGCGGTGTGAATAAGCTTGGTGGCTCCCAGTAGTTGAGTGCATCCGTAGCTTGAAGGCAAAGCGTTCCTGCATCCATGGTGATCGCGGCATTTTTAGGCAGAGCATCACGCAATGATTTGTACAAACCTGAGGGTTGGATTGGGTGAGCGTCCATGACGGCGTCCGCATCTCGTTTTTCCAGAAATGCCTGGCGCTCATTCTGAAAATTCCGTGTCCACGCTTCGACTTCAGCATGTGTTGCCATGTCGGCCAATCGTTTGCGGAGTTGCGTAGCGACGGTTCTTGCGTCAGCCCAGATTCCAATCTCTACGGGGAAGTAGCGACCAATGGCTGTAGGCTCCAGCTCAACCTGAATAATCGCCGCCTTCTCGCTCAAATTATCGTAAGAATAGAACGTGGAATTGAATCCAAGCCGAGTACCCAGAGCTAGAATCACGTCTGCTTCCTTCGCCAACCTTGAGGCGACGGCATTACCCCGCGGGCCCATCTGGCCTGCATTGAGAGGGTGGCCGAATGGAATCGCATCGCCGTGTCCGGGCGCAGTCACGACTGGCGTATTCATTGCTTCGGCCAGCTCAAGAACCTCAATGTGTCCGCCGCTGTTCTTAATGCCACCGCCAATAATGATGACTGGATGGGCTGCTTTACTGAGCAGGTCAGCGGCTTCATTTATTTCGCGTGACGATGCTGAAGGAGTGCTCAGAGACCGGTAGCAAGATGGTTCTTGAAATTCGTCGAAATCTGCCGTGTTTGACAGAATATCCCGGGGCAGATTGAGCTGTACCGGCCCACGTCTAGGTGTCATCGCTGTGCGAAAAGCATCGCGAAACATTTCTGGTATGCGTTCGGTCTGGGTGACGGTCCAGGTTTTCTTAGTGACGGGTTTGAACAATGCCTGCTGATCCACTTCCTGAAATGCATCGCGGTAGACGTGTCCCGAGGAGAGGGATCCTGCGATAGAGACCACAGGAGAGAATGCGGCCGCGGCTTGGGCAAGACCAGTAACCAGATTTGTGGCCCCAGGTCCGTTCTGACCGGCGAGAATGACTCCTGCTCGACCCGATGCACGCGCGTATCCGTCAGCCATATGGGTGCCAGTGCGTTCATCATGCACGCCAACAAATTGAATATCTTTGGCGTCGTACAGTGCGTCAAATATTTCCATGGTAGCTGAGCCGATCAGGCCAAACACGTGTTTGACTTTTTCGACTTCCAAGGATGCAACGGCAGCCTGTCCACCCGATAATTTTTTCTTCAATTCTATTATCCTAATTTTTAGGTGTATTAGTTAACTAACTGAAATAATGCATTTAAATTTCAATCAATTCTAAGTTTGTTCAAAAAAATCAAGCAGCGGTCTGGTGAATAACGATGGTTGTTCCACCAGCCCCATGTGTTGAAGATGCGGCACAATGATCGTTCTCGAACCGTCTATTTCGCTTGCAATAGCGTGAGCCATTGCCGGCGTACTGCCACTGTCATTTTCGGAGGTCATCACCAGGGCAGGGTGAGTGATCGGCGGTTGTGGTCGGATCAGTTCCAAAACGCCGTTGGCCAGCACCTGTCGGCATTGACTATAGATCACTGGATCATTCTTTATTACCCAGTCTCGTATCATGGAAATTACATCGGTTCGGGCTGACCTGAATTCCGGTGTAAACCAGCGTTCAATTGTCGTGTCCAGAGTAGCCGCGGGCCCTCCCGCTTCGCTTAAGCTTGCGCGCTCCTCGACCAGCTTTTGCGCTTCTGGGCTGCGTTCATGAGGGGAATTGAGGATTCCAAGAGCCTTAACCCGTTCGGGATGATCCATTGCGAACCTGCGATTTATCATGCCGCCCAGAGAAAATCCCGCGATACTACAAGACTTTATATCCAGGAAATCCAGCAGTTCGACCAACTGTTTAGAAAACAGGGTAAGTTTGGGTAGCGCGGGTGGAGGTGCACTGTCGCCATGTCCATACAAATCGTAATTCAACACGCGATGATGGAGAGACAATTCAGGTTGGTGCCATTGCCATGTGTGTCTATTAAGCCCCAGGCCGTGAATCAGGACAACCACAGATGCTTCTTCGGACCCGCTCAAGTAATAGGCGGTTCCGTTGTCGGAAAATCTAACTTGTTCGTTATTTGTCATATTGCGGTGGAAGTTGTTTTGGCCTTAGAGTCGACTTCATCCTGGGCCATGCGTAACAGCACTGCACCACGTGCAGCTTCAAGATGGGCGATGCTGGCTGCGCGTGCGGCCACACGATCTCGCTTGATCAGTGCCTCTGTCAGTCTACGCATTTCCTCAAGCGACGCCATGCGGCGGTTGGGGTCTTGCATCAATCTGCTCCTGAGGTAATAAATACGGTCGATAATATTTTCTAGAGCGCGTCGAATTTCCACATTGCGACAACCGCTGAACAAAACATCATAATACTGCTGCTTGGCAGCGCGTGTGCGATTGAGGTCGAAAGCGGTGATGCATTGCTCCAGATTTGAGTACGCTTGGTTTAAAGCTGCAGTTTCTTCGGGACTTGCGCGCTCTGTGAAGAGCTCGGCTGCCAAGGTTTCCAAGGCGGCTCTCAGTTCAAATATTTCGCATACCTTCTGCACGTTTAATGTCGCGACGCGATATCCACGATAGGACTGACGTTCGATCAGACCACTGGCCTCCAGTTTTACCAGGGCTTCGCGCAGTATTGAACGGCTAGCGCCGGTCAGTTTGCACAGCTCACGTTCCACCAGCTTCTGACCGGTCGAAAAATATCCATTTAGAATCGCACTGCGTATCAGGTCTTGCGCTTTCGCTCGTCTGGTTGTGTCCTGACGATCGATCTCTGACTTGATTGCGACAACAGGCTCACGAGTGACTGTCATAATACTCAATATTCAATGCTGAAAGCGCATGGAAACAATATAAAAAATTGTATACAAAAAACTCCAATTATTTGCGATCCTGACTAGAATTTGCGCAAAACTATAATGTAATGTCTATTTCATTGAAATTATTGTATGACAAAAATGTGGCGAGTACGCTCTAATCATATTTGTTGACGATCTAATTGTTTTAACCTTCAGCCATCTATAGACCCCAAAAAATACAGAAAATCTACTCCGGAGTTATTCGAGTTTGAATTCGAGTTATAAGCAGATCAAACTGCACACAATTATGAAGAACCATCAGGAATTCGATTACATCATTCTCGGCGCCGGATCCGCGGGCTGCGTACTGGCAAATGAACTTAGTCAAGACCCGCGTAACAAAGTATTGATCCTGGAAGCCGGTCCCATGGATTGGAATCTCTTGATCCACATGCCGGCTGGAGTCTATAGCGTACATAAAGATCCAAAGATAAACTGGAATTACGACAGCGAGGCTGAACAACAGCTCGACAGCAGGAATATCACCTTGCCTAGAGGCAAGGTGCTTGGCGGATCGTCATCGATCAACTCTATGGTCTACATGCGCGGCCACCCACAGGACTATGACTATTGGGCCAGTAAACATTCGTTGCCTAAATGGACTTATGACCAATGCCTGCCCTACTTCAAGAAGTGTGAATCGTCAGACCGTGGAGCTAGTGACTGGCGAGGTGCCGGTGGTCGTCTGGGCGTCACCCGGGGAAAATTGGACAATCCGTTGTTCGATGCATTTATCGAAGCGGGGAAGCAATCTGGGCAGGGTGTCACGGACGATCCCAACGGGTATAAACCAGAGGGGGTGGCGAGACTGGATAGCACAACCAAACACGGGCGCCGATCCAGCGCGGCGGTCGCGCACTTGAGACCATCGCTGTCGCGTTCTAATTTGACCTTACTGACCCGGGCTTTTGCGACACGGATAGTGATACTAAATGGCCGTGCAACTGGAGTTGAATTCAGGCATAAGGGAAAAACTTTTACTTCTCATGCTTCCCGTGAGGTGATTGTATCAGCCGGTGCGATTAAATCCCCGCAACTTCTCATGCTCTCCGGCATTGGGCCTTCGGAACACATCCGGGAATTTGGAATTAGCCCGGTTCATCACCTTCCTGGGGTGGGGCAGAATTTGCAGGATCATCTTTCTATATCCGTAATATACCAATCCAGGAAACCGATCACATTCCATAATGCCAGTAAACCATTGAAAAAACTCCTCATGGGGTGCCAGTGGTTGCTGACCCGAAAAGGATTTGTTGCGTCGAATATCTGGGAGGCTGGCGGTCATATACGTGGATACAAAGAAGTCGAGTACCCCAATCTTCAATATCATTTTGCACCAATACATACCGAATACTCCGGTACTAAGATGAAACTTTTTCAGGCATTTACGACCCAACTTGATCAGTTGCGGCCGAGAAGCCGTGGAGAAATTCGATTGCTGTCGGCAGATCCGGAACATCGGCCGGCGGCAATATTCAACTATCTGTCCGATCCTTTCGATCTCGATGAGATGGTGCAGTCGGTCAAGCGTATTCGCGAACTGGTATCTCAGCCTGCGTTTGATGAATTACGAGGAAAAGAACTTGATCCTGGACCGGCCGTAGTATCAGATTTGGATATCGAGAGATTTATCCGGGCGACCACCATCACGGACTATCATCCGAGTTGCAGCTGCCGCATGGGTGTCGATGAGATGGCAGTGGTGGACGAGGAAATGCGCGTCCATGGTTTGGAGGGTTTACGGGTAGTGGACGCCTCCGTAATGCCGGATATCATCAGTGGCAATCTGAATGCACCGACCCAGATGATGGCTTTGAAAGTCTGTGATCAAATTCTCGGTCGCGAAGCGTTACCCCCTTTTAAAGCCCAGTTTTCTTTCAACCAGCGTCGGTAATATATAAACAGAATATTTAAACAGGATTTTTACGGAAGTTGGTGTGAGCAACTATTATTGCCGCCGCCAACAAAAATCCGGGTCACTGTTCTGCTTAGCGATTGCTAAATTACGGGTAACGGCTTTCGACGTAATCCGCTGAGGGCGTTTCCGGCAATTGCTATTAATAAGATGGTGCCTCCTGCCAGAGTATAAACGCTCACGGTTTCTCCAAGGAAAATCCAGACCCAGAAAGGCCCCAACAGAACTTCTGTCATAGACAACAAAGCGAGTTCGGCAGCGGGGACCACCCTTGAACCAATGGTATAGATCGCAAGTCCCAGGCCTACCTGGAATACACCCATGGACAGGGCGATTAACACATCACGCACTGGTACCATAAGACCGTAGTCTTGCACAGAGCAGACGCCAGCGGATACGACAATTGAGAAAACGCCAGCGAGAAGCACTGCGGGTAACATGTTTTCCAGTTTCTTCCAGCGTAATGCTATTGTAAAAACCGCAAATCCCAGGGATGATACTAACGCCGCCAAATTTCCTTGCAGTTGTCCTGCTGAAACACCTTGAACCACCATCAAAGCAATACCAGCGATCGCAAATATCATTGAAATCCACGTGGCTTTGCGTACTGACTCTCCGAGGATAACCAAGCCCAGAGCTGCAGCAAAGAACGGTGCAGAGGCAAATAAAAACATGGCATTTGCCACCGTTGTGTTTATGATCGCATAGATGCCGCCGGCAAAAGCCATAACCAGCCCCATACCCCCAACAACCCCCGCGATACCTGACTGTTGAATCGTCTTGATTGGCTTGAAACCAGATCGAAAACAGATCAAAACAAATAAGAATGTAGCAAGCGCGCAAGAACGATAAAATAAAATCTGCCAGATATTGGCGATTTCTATGCTTCGAATTCCTAAGCCCATGGTCGACCAGAAGACGCCAGCCAGCAATACCAGAATGACCCCGGTCACATATGAGATGTTCGATGGATTAACTTTAGGCAGGGGGGCACTCGCCATAGGTCAAATTTGGAGAAGAAAAAATCCGAACCGACTGTAATTCAACCCGGGGGATTTTAAAAGCTTTGTCCGTTAGCCGATTCGTTACTTAATGGCGCCATGCGAAATTTGTCGCAGTGGTATTTCTACGGAAGAGTAAAATGGAGCTTCAACCTCAAGTTGCTTGGACGCATTTCTCATACAGGTTGGGTAGTCTTCCTTGCGGGTCATACTTGGACTTTAGAGTTCGATAGTAGTCACCTCCGTATATCTTCCAGAACTCCTGCTCAGGATAGTATGACGTCGAATAAAGAGATTTTAACCCTCCAAGAGAATCGACCATTGTCTCGATTCTTCGGTTGAAATGGCCTGCCGGATATCTGTCTCTAAATCGCAGCACATCCCAGAATCCAAAGTTAACGTAGGTCGTGTCGGATTCCATTTGAAACAAGGGAAATTGCTGCCCTAATTCGTGATGCGGTGTGACAGGACACATCCATACCGGTGTAATGCCGATTTCTCTCTGGAAGAAACTTAAAAATTCTTCTGCATTTTTAATCGGAATATCAACGTCTTGAATGATGGGTTCGCGTTGAAATCCAAACAGTCTCTCAAGTTTTTGCAGAACTTCCCTCTGATTGTTCCATCGCATCACGCGTGTGTAAAAACGCGAATTGAGCCGGGTTTTTCCCAGCAGGCGACGAATCAATGGATTCTGTGCGCCTATATTCTTCGAGCACCAGAACCAATCGGTGTCCCATCGCCAAATGTAGTTACTTATAGTGAGGTAGTCGTTTTCCTTCTCTAAAAGTGAACGATAGTAGATGTCGTGATTGGTATAGTCACTCACACTATTGGCGCTGGCTGAAAAGCGTGCCGTTGTCAAAACAAATTTATATTCTCCGAATGCCACGCCATCCACAAAATCAGCATCACTCTGAAGAGAACCTGACAACGCAGTCAGGAAAGCTTCAATGCTGTCAAATCGCTCATGTTGCAAGGCGACGAAGGGCTGAGTCGGAATAGTGCGAGCGCGCACCCTTGTTGCGTATCCCAGAGTCCCATAACTGTTAGGAAAGCCAAAGAATAAATCGGCATGCTCGTTGTCAGGTGTGCAGGTCACTAGGTCGCCATTTGGTAACGCTATATCCAGCTCGAGCATGGTTTCATGCACCAACCCATAACGAAAGCTTGATGACTCGATACCGATTCCAGATACTGCTCCACCAATGGTGATTGACTTCAGTTGGGGGACTACACAAGGCATTACCCTGTAATTACAGCAGGCTTTTACCAGTTCATCATACGGCGTCATCGCTTCGACATCGACCCACGCATGGTCGGTGTTTACTTCGAGTACATGGGTCAGGCTGTTAGCATCGAGTCCGTGACGGATCTTGGGTCGATTGCGGAATAGATTTGAGGTGGATTTTGAAAGGCGAGCTGGTGACGTGTTCAGCGAACGAGCAAACTCCCCGGCACGTTCGGCATAACTTTGCATTATTGGTTCGTTATCCTCCCGCGTTCGACTCAATCTCTTTCTCGTAGATGAAATGGCGACTCATCGGAAAGTTTTCACGGGTGACATTGCCCTTGCTGAAGAGGATTTGGAATAGATACGTTGTGCCCTGTGGCGAACGGAACATTTCGGCGCAGGAAACCAGATAAGTGCGCCAGACGCGTCTAAAGCGATCATCGAAGCGGACGGGGTCCAAGCTGTGGATATCATTCCAATTTGCATCGAAGCGCGCCGTCCATTCATCCAGTGTCAATGCATAGTGACGACGAAGATTCTCTACATCGAGAATCTCCAGGCCGCAAGCCTCCATTTCTGCCAGAGTATCAGAGAGGCTGGGGATCCAGCCTCCCGGAAATATGTGTTTGCGAATGTAAAACTCAGTATTTCTGGTTCCGACATGACCAATAAAATGCAGCATTCCAAGACCGCCGGGCTTCAAGGCCGCGGCATGTGCCCTAACCACATCTTGTAACTGATCGCGCCCTGCATGTTCAAGAACACCAATAGAGACAACTTTGTCATACTGCCCAACGTCTTCCCGGAAATCAGCTTCTACGACTTCTAGAGCATGACCAAGGTTGCGCTCTTTAATTCGTCCAGCAAGCCACTCGACCTGCTCTGTGGTTGTATTGGTTCCGCGTACTGAGACATCATAAGTATCCTGCGCATAAAACATGAATCCGCCGAATCCACTGCCGATATCGAGTACGCGGTCTCCTGGTTGAAGGCGAACCTTTTGACAAACATGGTCGATTTTATTGATCTGGGCTTGTTCGATCGTTTCTGTTCCGGGCTTCCAGTAAGCACATGTGTACATCATGTGGGGCAGGTCGAGCCATTTCTTATAAAACTCCGTGCCGATTCCATAGTGAAACCTGGCATTTTTTTTAGCTTGCGCAATGGTTCGGTTACCAAAGCGGAACTCGTGCCATCGATTTCGAATCTTTAAAAGGAGGGGCGTCTGGTTAGTGAATCCACTTTCGAAGGCAATGCTCACTGCCTGTCCAATGTCACCTTCAATGTCGAGATCACTATCAAAATAAGCTTCAAGTAATCCAACATGGCCAAACAAAACACAACGCCATTCGGCCCAGTGGTTATTATAAATGAGTGTAATGGATGGTTTACTTTCACTGCTTGTAAAAGCACTGCCGTCGGCGAACTTCGCGTTAAAACATAGCGAGGAATGATCTGATATGTCTTGAAACTTATTTCGCAGTAAATTCCGGGCAATATTTTTCACTTTATTCTCCCTGGCTTCTAATTTGTGTCACCTAATTTGGTGTTCAAACCCGGAACGCTCGTTCCGAGATTAGAGGCAGTGTTTCCGAATATCGATCGATTGCTCACTTAGTGCTGATAGCCGCAATTCTGCTATCGCGCCCCTGTATAAAAGTTGTTGGTTTAACTAGCTGTAAAGAGCTTAGGCATATCCCTTTATTATGCCACCAAAGGTTTCGGGGTTGAAAAAATTCGCACTACATTTAAATTTCCAAACTGGATAACACCGTCTTTTCGACTACTTCGATATCAATTAAACGGGCAACTTCATCAACAGCTATTTCTTCTGCTTTGTCCACCGTGTCAAGACAATTTTCGAACGATATTTTTAGAGAGTCGAATTTTTCAGGATTAAGGTCTATAAATCTGATCAGAAAGGTTGAATCAAGCTCGATAACGATGCCCATAAATATCGACTAATCCCGCGCTGAGGACTAAGAGTGTTCCTGTTAATTCTCTTAGACCATATGGTTCCCCGGCAAACAGAGCGGCGCTGGTGATTCCAACAATGGCTTCCATTTGCAGCAGGATACCGAGTCGCCCTGGGTCTATGAACTGTGAGGCCCATAGCAATGCCCACATCATTGGAATGATGAGGCAAACAGACATCAGTATTAACCAAGGACCCAGGCGCAACATAGTTTCGATGGTGGGTGGACTCCCCAGTTGACTAAATGGCAAAAAAGCAATGGCGAATCCAACCAGGCTGCCATAAAAGAAAAAACTAAACATCTGGTCAAAACTGGAAGTATTTGATGCTCTTCTGACGCCCATTGTGCCCAAGGAAAACAATATACCCGAAAGTATCGCCATCACGTCTCCAAGATTGCGCGGTACGGGTATCCCGGAATTCTGTGACAGAATCACCAGTAACCCGGAAATTCCAAGGGCCAGTGAAAGCCCACGCCATAAACTGAAACGTTTTTTCATCACGGTAACTTCGAGCAGGGTGCTCCACGTTGGAGTGATGTAAAACAGTATGAGGGCTTTAACTACGCTGGTTAGCAATAAGCTTTCGTAATACAGTACAAACGCTGCGCCTATGAGCAAGCTGCTTGACACATTACCAAGGCCAAGGGTTTGACTCTTCATGAAGCGGAAAAAAGCCACAGGCAATAGAATGATTAATGGCGCGATAAACTGACCTAAAGTCGTCCAGGCGGGGTCGAGCCCGTTACGCTCGAAGGCGCGCAGCGGCAGCCAGAAAAGTCCCCACATCGAAGCTGCAATCACCACTGTTATTGATGGAAGATGTTGGGCTCGTGTCACGTCAAGAACTTATTGGCCGATAAAAGTTTGGTTGTAAATCAGTGCGGAAGTTTTCCGTTTCGGCGTATAGGTTTGGTACCAAGAACGGTGAAAATTGTCAGAACACTTGCCAGAGCCGCGATCCAGAAAACCAAATCAGCATTACTATTGTCCAGTATGTATCCATATACTGGTGGCGCCAGGATCCCACCAATGTTGAATCCAGTCGATACAAAGCCGAATACTTTGCCATATTGTCCGGCAGGCGTAACCGATCGAATCAACATATCTCGTGACGGTGACACCATACCGGCAAAGAAACCCCCCAGCGCAAACAACGGTCCACAAATCCATATGCTCGGTGAGAAGACCACGATCCCGATAATGCAAGCGGCAATCAAAGTAAAACAGACTGCGATGTTGCGGGCATGATGTTTACTCCTATCGGCGATTCTGCCTCCAAGCAGAACACCAATTGGAGAAGCGAAAAGCCAGGCGGACAATAGTGTGCCCGCTACGCCGAGCGATAGCCCATGGCTTTCGTGCAGGGCGGATACACTGAATCCAGTTATTCCACGATTGACTACCGAGATGCCAATAAAAAAAACAACGCCCATTAAAATTGGGGCACTAAACAATATATTGATACCATTTTTTGCTCCAGCGCTGCTTGCTCCGAGTTCTGTCGAGTTTATTGTCAGTGAACGCGTGTTCATCAACAGTCCGATTGCGGTCAAAATTCCAATTGACCCACTTATTAGTAGTGCCGTAGGCCAGTTAACCAGCGCTGCCAGTAGCAGGATGAAAGCAGGTGCAACAGCCTCACCTAAAAGTCCGGCCGCGGTGTGGTAGGAAAACGCGCGGCCAATTCGGCTATCTTGAACGATACTATTTAAGATCACATAATCGGCAGGGTGGTACACAGAATTTGCGACCCCGGCAATTCCAAGAAGAGCGAGAAAAATGCCGTATACAGGTGCAATACCAATCATACCGAATGCAATGCTTTCGATGAGAATGCCTGAAATCAGAATCGAACGTGGTCCGAAGCGATCTACCAGGAAACCCATTGGCGCTTGAGTAAAACCCGAAACCAGACTGAACCCTGTTAGAGCAATCCCAACTTCCGTATACCCAATGTTCATGGCCTGAGAGAGGACCGGAAAAAGTGGGGGCAACAACATTAAGTAAAAGTGACTCAGGAAGTGTGCAATACACACCAGGCCTACGGCCCGATTGGTCGATGCCGGAGTTGCTTGTGCGGCTGAAGCAGGGGCGATAGTCATTTTTGGGAATATGGCAACTACTAAGACGTCACAAATTGGATGATCAGAATGATAGCCAGCACACCGAGCAATCCTTCGAGAATTTGTCGATAGGTTTCAACCGGTATACCTGCTTGAATTTTCTTGCCAACCAGTAGTGCCGCGAGTGCAGCTAAAGCGAGCGGCAAGGACTGCATTATTGATTGAATACTGATCATCTCCATTTTGGCAAAAACTATAATTTGAGAGGCCTTGCCGACCAGGAAACAGGTGTTCAGAATTGGCACCATACTGCCGCGGGATAGATTGAGGCTGAGAAAGTAGACTAAAAGAATGGCTACCATGACATTTGTTGTGCCAGCGGATAATCCGGCAAGGGTGCCAAATAGAATCATTGCTATCAGAGAATGTTTCTCAAGCAAATCCTGCGGAATTTTGCCAAGATAGCTGGAGCCGAGAAAAATCAGGATTAACGCTGCAAGAACAATCCGAAACGGATTCGGATCAACCGATGCAAGTAAAAAAGTTCCAGCAATCGATCCAAAAAAGGAAAACATCACCAGCACGAAGAACTTGAGGAAAATCTTCGCATAATCGGTGCTGCCGATAATGGTCGCAATGTTGACAAACACTGTTGGTAATAGTGTCAGCAGAATAGCCGCACGAACATCAAAGAAAATCGCAATAATGGGTGTTGCCACAAGCGGAAATCCAAGTCCAAGAGTGCCATGAACCAATCCTGAAAATACCATTACTAGTAGAAGAAAGCAGATTAATGGCCAATCAAGCTGGAACAATGAGATCATGGTCTTAGTTAAATTCGGTGTTGCTCAGAAATGGCAATTTAGCAAAAGGTTCAGCTGGTTAGGCATGGAGGCAAACGGCCCCACAGAATCGTTGTAGGAGTATAAACACCATGCTGCTCGGGATGCGGGCTTTTACAAACTGGTTTTATGGGGAAGATATCTAATTATTGTTAAGGATATCTCTTTAATAAAAATAAGATCCTGATTTATCGAATATGCTGAGCAAAATATATGTTATCTGAATTTAGTAATGGCCTTGCGCACTCGATTTGCATGATATAGCGTCGTCAAATGAATGATATCGTCACGATGTTCGCCATTGGCGGAACGTTTTTACTTGCCGGTACAGTTAAAGGCATCATTGGAATGGGCCTCCCAACAATCAGTCTGGCACTATTGACTATAGCCACTGACCTGCCCACCGCCATGGCGCTCCTTCTGGTGCCATCATTCTTTACCAATATTTGGCAAGCCTTGGTTGGCGGAAATGTTGTGGCGATTGTGCGACGTATCTGGCCCTTTTTAACAATGGCTGCGGCGACGGTGTGGTTAGGTGTTGCGGTGTTCGCTCGTATGCAGGTCTCCTATCTGTCAGCGCTGCTCGGTTTTCTTTTGATAACCTATTCATTGATTAGCCTGGGAGGATTTCGCCTCACTCTGAGCAGCCAACAGGAAACCTGGGCGGGCCCACTGGTCGGAGCAGTTAATGGCGTGCTGACGGGAATGACTGGTTCATTCGTCGTGCCGGGGGTTATGTTTCTTCAATCTATTGGATTGTCACGAGACCAGCTGATTCAGGCTATGGGTGCCCTTTTCACCGTATCGACCCTGGCTCTTGCAATAGCACTACAAAGGAACAACATGCTTTCCGCGGAACTGGGGGTAGTGTCGGGTCTGGGGCTATTCCCGGCAATTCTGGGGATGATGGCAGGGCAATGGGTGCGCAGAAGATTGTCAGAGGTTGTTTTTCGTAGGGTATTTTTTATATCACTCTTTATCTTGGGTGGATATGTGTTTTTTGACGCACTTCGGACTGGATAACCGTCGCAACATAAGCCCCGAAATAGTGCGGCATGAATCAGCGAACAGAATTAAGAGTATGTAGGACAGATAGGCGGACAACAGTTATAGACATTGACCATCATCGGGGTTAGATTGCGATAAGAGATGTTGTTTGAATTGGGGTTAATTTAGTGAGCGAAGTATAAATGTTGCAGAAAAAAGCCCTAGTTGTGGATGATTCCAAGCTAGCTTTATTCGTTCTCAAGAAAATGCTGCTGGAGGAGTCTCTTGCCGTCGATACGGTGCAGTCTGCCGAGGAAGCGCTGGGATATCTAGTCCATAATAAACCTGACGTGATCTTTATGGATCACTCAATGCCGGGAATGGATGGCCTCCAGGCCTTGAAGATTATAAAGGAAAACCCTGACACTGCCACGATTCCAATTATGATGTACACGTCCAAGGAAGGCGAGGTGTATATGAGTCAAGCGCGAGCGTTGGGTGCGGTTGATATCTTGCCAAAACAGCTTGAGCCAGTCGTGCTCAAAAAAGTCCTTCGCAGGATGCATTTGATTGGGCAAGATGATGGCGAATCAGATCAATCCACCTACTCCGAAGTCGGGTTCAAAAAATATCAAACGCCAGCACCCGACAATATCAATGAACTGGCCAAACTGGTAAAGAACGCTGAAGCTGCTTTGGAGAAGGAGACGCTCAAGCAGTTTCTAAATCAAGAGCTTGAGCAGCAAGCGGTTGTTCTTAATGATATAAATAAAAGACTTGAAAGATTATCGGTAGACAGTAGAGAAACCAGAGCCGATGTTCTCAGTGCAGAGGAAAAGATCGTATCACGGGAAAGAAGTCTTGTCGGGCCACTGATGGTTTGTCTTATTCTGCTGGCCTTCGGATACGGTTATTTGAAAGTTAACGAAAATCTGGATTCACTGGGTCGGAAGATTTCTACTGTTTTTTCTGAGCCTGTCACTCAACCTGCGGTTTCAACATACTCACCGGCTAGTTACAACGAGTCCCAGCAAAATATCGACGTTAGTGGTCTATTATATGTACTGGAAGAGTCAATCGGCGACAACTATGAGCTGCCGTATGGGCAGCCATTGTTAGGTGATCAGGAAATGCAGTTGCTGGCCAATCTTTTATTGTCTCTGGACGCTATTGGATATACAGGTAATCTTGAAATTCTGGTACACAGCGGCAATTTTTGCGTGGTCACAAATCAGGAAGGTAAATATGTACTGCCCTCTGAAGAACTTCCCATTGTCGATTGCCAGATAAATGAGACTAATGTTGATTTGGAGGGCTTGGTGGTGACCCAGCTGCGTGACTTTGTTGGTGAGATCAATGCGGGAGTGGAAAATAAATTCAACGTCATTGTAGTTAATTGGGGGAGCACCCAGCCCTTGGAACAATACCCGAATACTAAAGATTTAGTATCCGCAGGAACATGGAACGAGATTGCTCAGAGAAATCAACGAATAGAAATTGTTTTTCGCTAGTTGAGTCGTTGAGATGCGAGCCTAACTTTTAAATATTCAGGTGATAAAGACCGCTATTCACCCAAGATACGGCCTGAAATTAGAGGGAATCGATCTGGCCCAAGTATCCGCGGAGACTGGGTATCCAAAGATAAGAACCGCATTCGAGCAGCATTCCTTTCTGTACTTTCCAAACCAGGACTTGGATGACGCGGCGCATCTAAGATTGGGGGCCTTGTTTGGCCCAAGGGAAGACCGGTCGTTAAGCCCGGACAAACCTTTGCCAAAGGTGTCCATGGTTTCGAATCGAAAACAAGGCGATAGTCTCTATAAGAAGGGCGATAGCAGATTGTTGGAATTGCAAGCGAACATGCTTTGGCACACGGACAGCACTTTTTTGCCAATACCGGCTTTGGCAAATATTCTGATTGCCCGGGTGATTCCTCGTTCCGGCACATCGAGTGAATTTGTTTCGACTCGTGCGGCATGGGAAGACATGCCGGTTGAATTGAAAAATAAAGCCCGAGATCGGTATCTCATCCATGATTACACCTTTTCACGGCGTAAAATTGATCCAAAACTTGCCGAGCAGCAGAAATTCACCCATTGGGGGCAACAGATATGGAAATCTATCTGGACCAATCCCGAAAATGGAAAAGAAGCGCTTTATATTGCGTCACACGCTTGCGCTATCGTCGGTAAGGAGCAGGAGGAGGGGCTCAAGCTGATTAATGAGCTGATCAACTGGTGTACACAAGAGCAATATATTTATAAACATCATTGGAAGGATGGGGACGTCCTGATCTGGGATGAACGAGCCATGTTGCACAGAGGGGTCCCTTGGAACTACGAAGAAGAGCGCAGTCTATCCAGCATTTGTATTTCAGTTACTTCGAAAGATGGATTAGATGAGATGCGATATCCACACAAATAAGATGTATAAGTTGGCATCTGATCTTTCGATTTACAATTTGGAGCTCGATTAACCCTGACATCGGAAAAGCTGTCGTTCACCAGAGTCGCCCTAACGGCTCAAAATGCTCCCAAGCCGACAATGGGAGCTAAATGAAATTGGGGTGAATTAAGTATACTGTCCCCGGAATGCCCTTCGCCAACTCTCGCTTCAGACGAATTACTTCATCATCACGGGGGCGGCCTCGATTCGGAAACGCATCATTGCCAAGTAAGCGAAACTCATCTCGCCATCGACCCAGCTGACGGCTACTGATTCCGAGTTCTTCACAGATCTGTTTGTCTGTTATTCCATCTTCACTCGCCCGCTTCAACGCTTCTCGCTTGAACTCTGGACTATAACGTTTGTATTTCTTTGTAGTTGTCATCACACATCTCCTGTCTCTTGATTCTAAGACATTTCAATGTGTCCACTAAACAGGGGCTGGTCCATACGATCCAATTCAGACAATCAGCTACTCCGGTGTGTACTGCTGCGGTTGCCCGTTTCGTGCTTTAATCGTCTTCCTCGTATTCCGGGGGTAGCTTGTGTGCAATACCTTTATGGCATTCTATGCACGTCTGTCCCTTTTCCACAGCAGCCTTCATTTTC
>CAMYNW010000011.1 GCA_947259885.1 uncultured Gammaproteobacteria bacterium | reverse complement strand
TCGGTGTCTGAAAAAATATAATTCGTTATAACGGCGAATATTTTGTCGACCCTACCAGAAACCGAGTTTTTCAACAGAATAGCTCCGGAGCCGACCTTCACAGAATCGCTAATTAACCACGCCTAAGTGCCCAGAACGGACGGAATATTGCAGCATAAAGGATACTAACTCTCGGCCGAAATCGATTTTCATTGCCCACCCCGACTGCACAACTCAGCCACACTTTCCTTGCCTCAAAGACCTTCCAATACAATACGGATTTACTCTTCCCCTGAAACCTTGCAACGGATTTTACAATGTATTGTTTTGACTAATTTCTCACAACTGGAATGACGAATTTTAAGACTCCAATCAATTTCAGCAAGTTAAAAGAAGTCTCCCTTAAATTTTAGCTCAAGTTGGCCTCATATCTTCAGACGGAAAACAATCCACCTTATCTAAGTAGGGACAACTCTGACCCTAGCCTTGGATGTCTCTAGGTCATAAAAGTTGTTATTGATTTTGCTTTTAGGATAAATACGTATCTGTGGTATAGCTCTGGTCTTTCTGTTGTTTTGCCGAAAACTCTTTGAGATCCTCGCCAGTCACAAATCGAAAAGATGCGCCCCCGGCGTCACCCTGAGCGCTTAACTCAGCTTGAGTAAAATCCCCCCTCAAGCTTCTTTTTGCGAGGCCCCTACCATAGCACCACAATTTGAACTTGTTACCTTTCTTTACTTTGGCTTTGCCGCACCTACCGATTAATATTTTCTCCTCTGTCGGCCAATCTAAGCTAAATGTTCCACTTATTTTTTTATTTTCTACAATCAAGTCTACAACCCAAAGCCCATCCATTTCGTTTAAATGGACGGCCTTCAGTTTCATCGCATCATCAGCCCAAGCACTGGAGAGACTTAAAAACAGTAAACCGATGGCTAAGGCGAAATACATAGTAGTCTGATTTTTTTTCATGCGATGCCTCTTGGAAATAAACTTTAGAGTTTTGGTATCAGAGTAAAATCAAGAATCTAATACACTGAAGTTAATTTAACTTAGGGATAGATCACTGATTATTACCACATAAAATATCTAAGGTGAATTTATTTTACATTGACCTCAAGCGATTATCACTCTGTTCCATTTTTAGGTGCGGTAGCTTCGGCGGCGGTCAGCGTATGCAAATGGCTGGATGCCTGCTTTGAGTTGCGAAGCAGTCCTTCGCAAGATTAAGCCCACGGTCTAAGTTATACTCACAACAGCTATTTTATAGTCTTTTCATTTCTGGCTTGACCATTGACCAGCTTCTACCAATTGCTATGTATTTCTTAATTTTCTGTTCATTTTATCCACTGAGAGAAAACCCATGAAAAAGCACGTGAAGTTCGCCATTACAATAATCAGTTCCTTTGTGATACCGGGGTATGTATTAGCTCAGGATAATCAGATTGTGGGCACAGATTTTGCGGTTACCAGCGATAACATGCCATCGAGGCCCACAAATTACTCGCCGTACGTTGGCAAGGACCATACGGATCGCGTTTACTGGGGTGACTCGCACTTGCACACTTCTTATGCGTGGGACGCCGGATTTGTCGGTAACACACTCGGTCCTGACGACGCCTACCGTTTCGCGAAATGACAACAGATAATAGCCAGCTCCGGCCAGCCGGTGAAGCTGGTGCGACCGCTTGATTGTCTGGTCGTTGCCGATCTTTTCACTCTTTACTTGTAATTTCCAGGCGGTACGGATATAACCCCGGGCGTTGGTTTCTTGTTAATTTCACGTTCGCTATCCGATTCCGTGGATACGGTGATAGGGTGGCGCTATTTCGACATTCTGTCATGGGACTGCAAGGCTCCGTTTCGTCAGCAATAGTAATAATCCTTTAGGAGTGATTATCAATGGTTACACCACATGAAGTTCGTTTTATAAGTTTCAAACCCCTCGCGATCGTACTTTCGGCATTTCTGTTGGCCGGGTGCATCAGTGCCAAGACAGATTCCGAGCCGGTAGCTGCAACCCCCGCTGCCCCTGCCCCGGTGGTAGAAGCCCCCCCCGAACCGGTTGTGGAAATCGTGGTAAAAGAAGTTTTACTCGACGCGACAGAGCTGTTTGCATTCGATAGCGCGGTGCTCTCGGATGAGGGCAAATCGACTCTTGACGAATTACTGGCAGAGACTGCCCGTGGCAAAGGCGGCATTTATTCAGTGACCGGTCATACTGACAGACTCGGAGACGAAGGGTACAACATGAGACTATCAGAACGGCGTGCCAACTCTGTAGTTGAATACCTGGTCGGGAAGGGCATTCCATCTAGTTCTATCTCTGCTGCAGGAATGGGTGAAACTGAGCCGCGTGTAGAATGCGATGACACGGATAGGCAGGCGCTCGTAGATTGTCTCTCACCCAATCGACGTGTGGTGATCGAAATCCCGGTTGCTGTTGAAGAAGAGGTAATAATCCAGAATTAGAACTCACTGACAGGTTAGTCGCCGAAGATTAATTTCGTTGGCTAACCGGTTTATCTGGACTAACGGACTGCTGGATTCAGCCTTTAATCTTTCTCCCCTCGGTCGGGAAAGCGTTAATGTACAGATCGTTTGAAAATTGTGAGGGTCGGGTGAGTCGATAGCAGTCGTTGAAGCTTGCTGCAAACGTTATCATCCAACTGTTCCGTTCTCTGTAGTCCCCATCATTTCCGCCTCTGGAGAGATCCGGAAGGAAATTATGGACCACTTTGATTAAACCGGGTACCAAAGCAAGGTGATCCGTGCCAGAACCAATCGCGTCATCATTCCATCTTATCGGCCTGCCCGAACAGATGTGTCGCCCCTGTTCGGGTGGCTGCCACGTTTGACCATAGCGGTACCATGATGCCCTCGATTGAATGTTTAACAGCGGAAAGAACGAAGCTGAGAAAGCTATCGCGGCATTGAAATAACGGCTGCGAGCGCGCGGAGAATAATCGATAATTAAACGGTATTTGTGCTCGGGATTTTGGTAATAGTTACGCGAATTCAAGATCTGAGCAGTAAAGGTAAAGAATGTCTCAGGGAGGTCGACGTGGACTGAATCTTGTAATGCACAGATACATTTTGAAAATTGCAGCAGTGACTTGGTTGTTGATTACAATCATTGCAATACCTCCAGCGTATACCGGTGGTAAAACTGTTGCCCGTGTGACTGACATTGTAGAAGATGGAACCAACTATAACGAAGGTGCTTCCAGGAAACTTCGTATTCTCGCCAGGGTGTGGGAAGGCAGCACCATTGTGTTGTCACGAAACGCAAGCCTGGCACTGCATTTCTCAGTCAACCGGACTGACTTGAGTTTCACTGGCCGCGATGGCATGTCGGGTACAGGATTTGGTATGCCAGATATCTTGTCGCCCATCGGTGCGCTGGTGATTCGAACATTTGATCTTGGAAATGGCGTTGCTGCCGGCGACCAGGAGAAGATCGTTGAAGGGTCACCGACCTTGGCTGTTTTTTCCAGCCCTTCTGATACTTTGCCTCATTGGCTAGCAACTGGACAGTCGCTCTCAAGGGTACTTTTATCGCTTACCGATGCGGGAGCTACGGCGTCGTACTTGAATCCCCCCGTCGAACTTGAGGAGTTGAGACCACGTCTGCGAGAGCTGGTAAAGTGCAAGGGCACGCCGCAACTCTTGATGCGCTTCGGGTATGGGCCATCTGCCGCGCCGACCGTTCGGCGTGAGGTTGATGATGTGCTAATTTCCTAAGAGGGCAGCTTCGGGTCATCAACGATCTCATCGTAAGATCAACCGAATGACAGTGATCTACTTGCCCTCCATCGCGACTTCTTGAACGGTTGGTATCGGGGAATCGAAATGAATCGAAAAAGCTGACGTTCACTAGAATTAATCGGAAGCCCGGATTTGCTCCGAAGCCGACCTTACAGCGACGAGCATTTAAATGCGGCAACCGGCCATTAGCAGATTATCTTCGCCATCCAAGCAGCAACTCAATCAGGTTAACCAGGGTTTCTGCCAAACCATATCCGATACTATTGTAATAAGCGTATCCTGGTACGATGTTGCAGATCGTCGGCTGTTTGACTTTCTCATCATAACTAAACATTTTTCACTCCGGTAACTATTTCGTGGTTTAGCGAAATTCTGGTTGCAAACTGCCAGGAAGTAATGAGGAACAAAAGAATACTTGTGATGAACTTGTGATGATTTCGTGAATCGGACCTATTGCCAGTTGATGTTACGTATGATGGTCCTAATGCGACATTTCGACGATAAACCTCTAGAATGCGAGGACCGAGTGATGGATGGAGAAGCCCTAACCGGATTGCCGGTCATGCGATATCAAAGCGAAAACTTCACCCTTGATACAGACGACTACAGCCTGATGCGAAATGGGGTCAATCATCCCATCGAGCCCCAGGTTTTCGATTTGCTGATTTATCTGATCGAAAATAGAAACCGAGTCGTGGCGCGCGAGGAGTTACTCGACCAATTATGGAATGGCCGCATTGTATCGGACAGCGCAATCAATGCACGGCTAAAGGAGGCGCGCAAGGCGGTGGGCGATACCGGTAAACAGCAACGCGTGATCAAAACCCTTCATCGGCGCGGATATCAATTTATCGCCGACGTCATCGTGACCTCCAATGACACGCAGGAGAATAAACTCCGAGTGCCAAAACTATCGTCAAAATCCGAGAAACCGTCCATCGCTGTGCTTAGATTCAACAATTTAACAAACGACCCAGAGCAGGCGTATTTCTCCGATGGCATGACGACCAATATATGTTCGCGCCTGTCTCGCATTCGATCGCTACAGGTGAAATCCGGTATTGAATGCGATCTGGACAAAACAACCCTGGCCGATATCGCGCTCGAACTCGAAGTCAAGTATGTGCTAAGCGGATCGGTGCAACGCGAAGCCGACCATGTCCGGGTATTCGTCGAACTGACCGAAGGCGCTTCGGGGGATATCCGATGGTCGGAACATTTCGATCGGCGCGGCAAGGACGTGATCGATATCCAGGACGATATTGCCCGGGCGATCACAGGAACGCTCTGGAGTAACCGGGGTACGATTCGTGAAGCCGAAAGGGACAAGCTTGCCAAAAAACCGACTTCCGATTTCAACGCTTTTGACTACATCCTGAAAGGTATTTCGTACAAGGAGCAGTACAAAGCAGAGACACTCGCTCAGGCGCATGAATGTTTCGACAAAGCCATCAAACTGGATCCCGACAGCGCCGAGGCCTACGGATGGAAGGCTTGGGTTTACTTGTTGGAGCCATTGTTGGACAGCGCCAGTGATAGCGACGAGTCGTTGAATCAGGCCCTCATCGCGGCGAAAAAGTCGATAGCAATAGATGCCTACTCGGAAATAGGCCATTGGTCGCTGGCTGAGGTGTACACTGATTTGGGTGACAAACGCAGGGGATTATCCGAGCTGGAAAAAGCGCTGGAAATCAATCCCAATAATCCGGATTTGATGGTACACAAGGGCACCACGCTATGTACCGGTGGCCAGTTCGACGAAGGTCTGAAACTGATTCAGCAGGGTATCAAGTTCAACAAGCATTACCCGCAATGGTATTTCTGGCATCTAGGTATTGCCCTGTTTGCCGGGCACAAATGGCAGGAGTGCATCGATGCGTTTATTCGAATGGATGAGCAGAACAAGGATACCCTGACATACTTGGCGGCCAGCTACGTGCTGGTGGAAAATCTGGCAGAAGCCAGGGCCTGTTTTGTGGAGTTGACTCTCCTCGATCCTGAAATCAATCCGGATGAGATCGAAAAAACTCATTCCTACCTGGCCGCTAAAACGCTGCAACTGTTGATCGATAGTATCAGGATTTTGATAGCGGACGAACGACCGCAAGACAAACTAAGAATCGTCAAGAGTTGAGAGTCCGAAATAGGCAACTAGTACGTATTCGCTCTGAGACAGCGAATGACGGCTCAGAGTATTTCAGGGCCATTTGCCTGCTCTGACTCCGTACGGACAAATGGCCGGTTTTGCACTATGCCTCCGTCTGTTCAGCCAGTTCCAGCGCGTCATCAACCTCAATTCCAAGATATCTGACGGTGCTTTCCAGCTTGGTATGCCCCAGCAGCAATTGAACGGCTCGCAGGTTCTTCGTCTGTTTATAGATCAGAGAAACTTTTGTGCGGCGCAGTGAATGCGTCCCATAATCTATCGGATCAAGGCCAATCTCTCGCACCCACGCTGTCACGATACGGGCATATTGCCGGGTCGAGATATGCGGCGAGTGTTTGAATCGGCTCTTGAACAGATAGTCGTTAGTGCCGATCTTAGCGTGGTCAATCCAACTTGAGACAGCTTGCCGTGTCTGCCGGGTGATCTCGAACTGAACGGGCTGATTGGTTTTCTGCTGCATGACCATTGCGCGCTTTGCGATGGAATTACCGTGCGAGATGTCCCGAACTCGAAGTTTCACCAAATCGCAGCTTCTTAACTTGCTGTCGATAGCTAGATTGAACAGGGCAAGATCGCGTATCCGATTGTTCATTTGCAACCGTATGCGAATGGACCAGATTTCCTTGAGTGTCAGGGCTCGCTTCTGACCTACCAGTTTACCTTTGTTCCAAGGGATATTCCGCTTTCTATTTTGGGTAAGTAAATACATTTTGACTCCTCCAAATTGTTGATGGAAGAGAAAATGTACTGCTTCAATTCACAAAATGCTGATAAAAGCAGTCATTTGAGCAAGATTGAGTAACGGCTCAGGCTGCTCCTGAGCCGACCTTCAAGAGACTCAAACCAATGTGTCAGTTATACTTAAAGCGGTCATACCGCCTTTTCCAAGAATCCAGATAACCTTCGATCATGACATCAGGAAGCAAAGCGGTAACCATTATTGGATTGGGAGATATGGGGGCCGCGTTAGCTGAAGCTGCTCTAGGGCGGGGATATAACGTCTCGGTTTGGAATAGGAGCTTTGGGAAGGCAAAGAATCTGGAAGCTAAGGGAGCCGAACCTGTACCTGATTTGGAAGCGGCTCTTTCCAAAGGGTCGGTCAAAATATTTTGTGTATCTGACCATAGCGCAACAATGGATCTGCTGGAAAGTGACAGGGCGTCTGCCGCATCGAAAGGAAGAACGTTGATTCAGCTCAGCACCGTAACTTCCAGAGAATCCAGATCTCTTTTTGATTGGGCTAAACGTGCTCAAGCAACATACATGGATGGTCAAATACTTTCCTATCCAGATGATATGCGCGCCGGCCGCGGCAGTATTGTTTGTTCTGGAGATAAAGACGTTTTCGAAAACAACTGCGCCTTGCTTACTGATTTGGCTGGTAATGCCTTACACGTTGGCGACCAAATTGGAGCAGCGCCCGCATTCGACAAAGCGCATCTGGCTTGGGCAATGGGTAACTACTTTGTGTTTCTCCAGGCGGCTGCGATGTGTAAGAAATCGGGTGTCGATCTCAATTCGTGGTGCAATCACAACTTGCAATACCTAGAGAGTGGCGATGCGGCTCGTGAGTTTGGAATTCTTACAGAGCAGGTATGCTCGCGCACCTATGAGCAGGGATTTGATGCGTCATTGGAAGTATGGGGGAATGTGATTGAAAAAACAGTCGAAGAGTTTGAAGCCGCTGGTATGAATCGCACACACCTGACATTCCTCGCTGAGCTAACAACGAAAGCTATTGAATCGGGAATGGGCAGGAAAGAGCTTGGTTTCCTTTTTGAGCTGATGCTGCCTGATGAACGAGGCAATAATCGGGAATAGGAGTCTGGGCTGAATCCGCAGCATCTAGTATGCATTCGCTCTGAGACTGCGGAGGTCAGCAAAGAGTTGCCTTCCAAACTAGATTTTTAAACGGCGGCTATCAATAAATCATTAGTTTTCATGGAAGCTGACATTCGTGAAACCTGCCCATTAGGCTGGAAATGCTCCTTTGCCGACCTTCCTTTAGAAGATAAAAACGAGCTGTTGCACTGCAGGCTCAAAGTCTCAGAACGTAACCCAAAGTAGACCTTTGTATACCCGTCAATTAGAAAAAATGGCGGCAGGTAGGCGGTATGCGTGGTAGCTGAAATTTGGCAGGATTGACTGGCGGTTACGAGCAATATTGGGTGTGTCGGCGAAAATCAGTCAGATTTCGAATGCTACGGGGATGAATGGCGTCGTGGATCTCTTTCTATACTTGATTGAATAGAGGAAATAGGGTGTTTATATCTTCTATACTTTCGCGCGAATCATCGCTGAACAGTGAAATCAGGAAGGTTTGCCCCGGTGATGACCAGAAAGTCATGAGGAACCCGAACAACAGAGGCGGCCAATCGGATCGGATCAGTTTTAACACGGGCTGCCGCTATTCTTGCGCAGGATCAACGCATCCACGGCCAGCGCGTCATGCTGGTTGACCAGCACCGGGTTGACATCGATTTCGGCGATGCAGTCGCTGAATTCGTAAGCGATTGCCGACAGATTAACGATGGCCTCGATCAGGGCCTCGCGATTGGCGGCCGGTTTGCCGCGCACACCCTGCAATAGCCGGTTTGTTTGCAGCGAATCGATCATTTCGCCGGCTTGCATCGCGCTGACCGGGCACATCGCCACTGCCTTGTCGGAAAGCAGCTCGACCAGGATGCCGCCCGCGGCGACCAAGATGATCGGGCCGAACTGAGCGTCGTTGACCGTGCCAAGGGCAATCTCGGTACCCTGGTCGACCATCTGCGAGATCAATGCAATGGGGCCCAAGCGCGCGCAGAGGTCGTGGTAGCGTTCGAGAAGTTCCGGTTCGGATTGGATGTTCACAAACACTCCGTTGCTGTCGCTCTTGTGGTCGATGCCGGGCTGCGCGGTTTTAAGCACCAGCGGATAAGCGATTTTCGCGGCGGCCACTAGCAGGTCCGCCTCGCTCGAGACCGTGGCGTGGTTCACCACCGGTAATCCGAAATCGGCGAACAATGGCAGCGCTTCGGTTTCGCCGAGCGAATCGGTTACGTGCTCTGCAAGCTTCTGTTTCCAGGCCCTGACCCGGTCGCTGTCTAGTCCAGAATGTATGACGTCAACGGTTTGCTGCTGTTTGAATTTGCGATAGTTGAACAGGTGTCGGAATGCAAGCAGGGTTTCGTGTGCGCCGTCGATCACCGGGACCCCGGCGGCATGCGCCCGGCGACAAAGTTCCGAATTGGCGAGGTCCGAGTAACAGGTCGCCAGCGCGATCGGTTTGTCCGTTTTCTTACTGACTGCCTCGATCGTCCGGTATATAGCCTCTGACAGGAAATAGCCGTCGCGGTAATTGCTGATGAACGCACCCGCGGCGACATTGGGATCCTGCATCAGTGCGTTCATGCAGGTTTCGAAGCGTGCCTCGAAATTGTAGTGCGAGCCCCAGGCGTCGAGCGGGTTCTCGGCTTTCAGGCCGGGATCGAGATTTTGTTCAATAATTGATTTGGTTGAATCTTCGAGTCGCGCAAACTCGATGCCCATCTGGTAGGCTTCGTCGGTGACCAGTTCGCGAAATCCACCGGATTCGAAGGCCGCGGCTAAACCGCCGTCGGCGGCCTCGCGTCCCGATTGCAACAGTATCAAAATTGACGCCATCTCGTCGAAGTCGTGGACTTCGATTACGCCGTAACGCTTGAACAACGCCTGAAACACCGCGTGATTGCCGGCAATCGCGCCGGTATGGGTCAGCGCCATGGCCGCCCCTAGCGGCGACTTGCCGATTTTCAGGATCACCACAGGGATATTCCTCGCGTTGGCTTTCTCGAGGGCGGCGACAAAGCCATCCGGGTCGCGCACGGTTTCGAGAAAAAGGCCGATCACGCGCGTATCCGGCTGTTCCAGGCTCCAGTCCATGTAGTCGGCGACGGTTGTGGTCAGCTCGTTGCCCGCCGATACGCAAAGGTTGAAGCCCAGCCGGCAACCGTTGTGACACAGCGTGGTAAAGGCCGATCCAGACTGCGCGATATAACTGATCTCGCCCTTGATGATCTCCTCTGCGCGCGGAAAGATGCCGGCATAAAGATCATGGCCGACGCTGTAAAAGCCCATTCCGTTGAGGCCGCAGATCTGGATGTCGGCCGCTTTTGCCATCGCAGTAAGACGCTCGAGCAGTCTGGGCTTGGTATCCTGATCGAGCACACCGCTGGAGTAGATGGTGGCCGCCCTGGCGCCGTGTTCGATGATTGCCCGCAGCGCGGCCTCGAGGTGCTGGTTACCCAGTGCAATCACAACATGTTCTACGCTAACCGGCAGCGACTCCAGGTATGGATGACATGGCCGACCGAGGATTTCGCTGTAGCGGGGATTGACCAGGTACACCTCGCCCGAGTAATCCGACTCGAGCACCATCCTGGCCAGTACCTGGCCCGGACTGCCGGCCCTGTCGGAGACGCCGACCAGCGCGATACTGGCAGGTTTCAGCAGTGGATCAAGGCGGTGCTCAATCATCCTGGTCGAGCCGCGCTTCGCGCCAGGCGAGCGCGGCCTTCATGCCTTCGTCGCGCAGGACCTGGTTGAACTGCGCGCGCAGCTCGGTTTCCAGGGTTTCGATTTTAATCGAGGTTTCAGCCCCCATGCGCAATGCCTTGCCGAGGCCCATGATGTCATAGGTCTGGTTGATCGCCTGCTTGGTCATCCTGACCGAATCCGGATCCATCAGCGCGACCTCGCGCGCGCATACAATGCCGCGCTCTAAAACCTGACCTTCAGCCACGATCTCGTTGACGATGCCGTGCTGCAGCGCTTCGTCGGCAGTCATGCGATCCTGTCCGCTGAGCAGCATCTTCTTGGCGCGTTTCGGATTGACGTACCAGGGGAGTAACAACGCGACGATGCTGCTGCCGAAGCGCAGTTCGGGTTCGCCAAACAGGGCGCTGCTATCGCTGACCGTCATATCGCAGGCGAGTGCGATTTCGAATCCGCCGGCGAGCACGTAGCCATGAACCGCGGCGATCGTGGGCTTACTACAGTGCCAGAAGCGCATGATGACGTCCAGGTCGGCGTCGATCGCCTGGCGCCAGTCGGCCTCGGTTTCACGATTGGCGGCGACGCCTGCCTGCAGGTCGAAACCCGCGCTGAAGGCACGTCCGTTGCCGTGGACCACCAGCGCGTGAATCGCAGCGTTGCCTTCAACCTCGTCCAGCGCCTGGTTGATCTCTTCAATCATGGTCGCATTGATCGCGTTGAGCTTGTCGGGGCGGTTCAGGGCGAGCAGGGCGACCGGTCCCTGCTGGGATAACTCGATAGTTTCGAAAGGCATGCCACTCCCCATCGATTGCAGATTGGCGGATTATAAGCAGCTTTGCGCTTTAATAAAGTAAATCGTAACTCTATTTGCTCGGTGCGGCGAATATGGGTTCGTGAAATTATCGGAGTGCCGCATTTGACAGCGGTCATCAGTCGACCGGCGGAATCGGAAAGGTGCTTATCGTTAACACCGGGCGGCCATCCGCCGGACAGTAAACACCGGACTCTGGTGACGCCATCAAAGCGAGGCAAGTGCGCTCACCGCAGGAAAAAAGGCGATGAACGGTCGCCTGTATAACAGTATACCGCCATGTGCTGGGCACAACGCCTAAAGCGCGTATTCAATATCTATATTGCGGTCTGCAAAGAATACGGGGGCACTGTCAAAGTAATCGCTAGTATCGAAGACCCTGAGGTGATCAAGCAGACACTTGTACACCTGGAGAGAAAAACGTAACCAATGCCCGCTTAGAAGTATTAAGCGGTAGTTTACCTGCTCCTTTCCAACGACCTCTATCGGGGATAGTTAGATACCCTCCACGTTATCAGATCAGATTGAAACTGGTTATCCGTAACGTTTAATGAGATTTCAACCTCTACAAACAAAATATATGCTCCTTACTTGTCGAGCGAATAAATAGTTTTCAAAAATAAAATCCTATACTCATCGTCCTAAATTACTCTTCCACTTCAGATTCAAGATCAAGAAGAGGTACTGATTGGATCGCGTTACCGGCGATGCCCTTAATCGAACCATACATGTGATTGGTATTCAGCAAGACTTTTTCAATTTGCTTCTCGCGTTTTTTCCAGATCGATTGCATTGACCGTTTTTCAGACTCCAGATCCGCTTGCATTTGGGTGAATCCCTCCACTATCGCTTCGACCTGATTTCGAAACTCGTTACCGGTAAGGAAGTCATACAACATACCCATCTTATCGCCCTTATTTTCCTGAGCGTTGACAGCATCACTCATTCGTATCGCGGCGTCTCGAAGTGCCAGTGATAATCCTCTAAACTCCTCGAACGTGCATATCCAAACACCTTCCTTTAAACCCAATCGTTCCATATCCGTCGGCATTACCTGGGTCACGAGCACTCCGATATCTGCACCTTTCTCCCTGATATCCTGTTTGAACTTCTCTATCCAGCTTGGCTGAAATGATTTGGACCGCTTGCTTTCGTAGTAAATCGTTCCACAGTTTTGGCGTGAACGCGTATGCACGATCTGCAAACAGTCTGCGCCCCGCGCGCCTTTTTTTATCTCTTCGATGGTGTCCAACGGAAACTGATTTTTCAACCATTCTTCAATCGCTAGTTCCTGAACCTCTCCCTGAAGTTGCATCGATCCCTGCTCTGCTTTGCGTTGCGCGTCCCGAAGCTGTTGACTGAGATCGGAGATCACCTTATCGCGCTCCGCCAAATCCATGCGGGATTTCTGTTCCAGCGATTTGCTGAATTTTTCGCGTTCCTCCGCCAACACTTTGTTCAGGCGCTGCTCGGATTCAGACTGTATTTCATCACGTAACTGGTCTTTCTCACGTTTGAGTTTCTCCATTTCAGTTCTGGTGCGGTGCAGATCCTTTAGTTGTTCAGTTTTCTCTCCAAGCTCTTTATTGAGAGCATCCAAAGTTTCCGACTGTTCAGATCGAATTTTCGAATTTAACTTTTCCACTAGTGAAGCTTCTCTCTCTCGCAACCCCTCCACTATTGCATGTTCTATTTCATCGTGCTGCCGTTGTTTTGTTTGTTCAAGCGCCAGCTGTTGTTTTTTCAGTTCGTCAACCTGAGATTGAAGTTGTTTCTCTTCCTTCGCGCGCTGCTCGCCAAACTGTTTTTTCAGTCTGCTTTCGACCTGCTGCGAAAGGATACTATTAACGTCAATTCCAAATCCACAGTTTGGGCATTCAATTCGATTTGTGTTGTCAGTCATTGCTTTGCGCTGAGATATAGTCGTGTAGTTCTTTGTGAAGCGACTGCTTACGATCACTGCCAACAAATGCGGCTTCAATTGCATTTGATGCCAGCGTGCTAAGCTGTTGCACATTGAGTTCTAAAGCATCGGCGACAGCATGGAAGTTCTCATTCATATAGCCTCCAAAATACGCCGGATCATCAGAGTTCACAGTCACTTGTAAGCCAGCATCCAACATTTTCTTTAAAGGATGGTCTTGCATACGGTCAACAACACATAATCTGGTATTAGATAGTGGACATACCGTAAGCGGAATCCTCTCTTGCACCAGCCTTTGTATCAATGCTGGATCTTGCAGACAGCTGTTGCCGTGATCAATCCGGTCAACATGTAAGCTGTCCAAGGCACCATATATGTATTCTGGCGGGCCCTCTTCTCCCGCGTGTGCTACGCATAGATATCCTTGATTTCTAGCCTCTGCATACACCTGCTCAAATTTTTGAGGGGGATTATTTCTCTCACTGGAATCAAGTCCGACACCCACAATACGTTGGCGAAAGGGCTGTGCCTGCGCAAGTGTGGAGAAGGCGTCATTCTGATCGAGATGACGCAGAAAACACATTATCAACTTCGAAGTTATTCCATATTGGTTTTCAGCGTCATCGAGAGCTCGCACGATACCTTCCACGACTACACCGAACGGCACGCCTCTGCTGGTATGCCCTTGTGGATCAAAAAAGATTTCAGTGTGACGAACATTCTGCGAATGGATCTTTTGCAGATACGCCCACGTCAGATCATAAAAATCCTGCTCTGACTGCAGAACATTCATTCCTTGGTAATAAATATCCAGAAAATCCTGGAGTTGAGAAAAAGCATAGGCCTTCCTGAGAGAATGTACATCTGGGTACGGCAAGGAAACGTGGTTTCTCTGTGCCAGCTGAAACATCAACTCAGGCTCAAATGTCCCCTCTATATGGCAGTGAAGTTCAACTTTGGGCAGACCTTCGATAAGCGTTTTCATAAATGAAAGATAACATGGAATATCTGAGACGCTAAAAACAAAACGCCCCTCAAACGAGGGGCGTCGACGTCATTTGATGAATAACTAATTGTGTTCTGCAACCATCCAAGTGTATTACCGTATCAGTATTAGCAGAACAGCATTAATATCCACCTATCAAGCTGCGAAACCTAAGCCACTTGAAACAGGCTTTGGGAATTCTTGCATCGCGCGCAGCATCCAGGCAGTTTTTTCATGTATCCGCATTCTATCCGACACCAGAGAAGCCGTTGATTCATCGTCCGACTCTTGCGCCGCAGCCAGGACCTTCCTGGCAGTTTGCACAACCTGCTCATGTCCTGAATTCAGTATTGCCACCATCTCTGAGGCCGAAGGCACACCCTCGATCTCGGTAATTGAACTGTACTTCGCGAAGGCGTCATAGGTCCCCGGGGCCGGAACGCCCAAGGTCCTAATGCGCTCTGCAAGTTCATCTACAGCGGTTGCAAGGTCAATATAATGCTCTTCAAACATCAAGTGCAGTTCGCGAAACTGCGGTCCGGTTACGTTCCAGTGAAAATTATGAGTCTGCAAATAAAGCGTATAGGAGTCTGCCAACAGATGTTTCAGCCCTTCAGCTATTTCCAGTCGCGCTTTTTCACTAATGCCGATATCAATATTGCTCACTTCAATTCTCCAGTTAATTTAACGATAAGAGGAGTATGGAGAAGAAATAATAATAGGTAAAATCGTTTATAAATATAATATCAATAGGTATAACAAATAACAAAGCGATTCAATTGTCGCTTTCAAAATTTGCATAAATGATGTCAGTAAACTACATTCAACCATATGGTTGAATGTAAACAAAACCTGTCAGTTATTTTCAAAGCAGTCAGCGACCAAACCAGACGCTCAATCTTGACACTGCTGGTGCAGCAGGGCCCGTGCCGGGTCACCGACCTTGCCGGTCATTATCAAATGTCCCTCAACGCCGTTTCCAAGCATATTAAGGTCCTTGAATCAGCCGGTTTGGTCAATCGAACGACGGTGGGGAGAGTGCATCTGATCGAAGCCTGCCTTGATGACATAGATCTGGTCGAACACTGGGTCAGCGAAATGAAATCCTTCTGGGCCCTGCGCCTGGATGCCCTGCAAGAAACCTTAAACGGAGACAAAAATGATGAATCACATTGAGAATTTATCCCTTATCGTTACCAAGAAAATAGAAGCACCGATTGAAAAAGTATTCGATGCCTGGCTCGATCCGGCAATCTTGTGCAAATTTATGCTTCCAAAATCCGGGATGCCCTGCCCTGCGGTGAAACTGGATCCATCTGTAGGTGGTCGATTTCAGATCGATATGGATGTGGGTGAAAAGATTATTCCCCATACCGGCGAATATCTTGAAATCGATCGACCTGCTAGACTTGTGTTTTCCTGGGAGTCGCCCTTTTCGGCTCCGAACAGCCAAGTCACTATCGATTTTAAATCCGTCGAGGATTCAATTACAGAGATCAGTCTGAAGCATATCCGGTTTTTAAACGAAGAAAGTCGAGACAATCATCACGGAGGCTGGATTAATATTCTTGAACAACAAGCCGCAATAATGTGACCGAGAGCGGTGATTTCCGGTCAGTCGCTATACCTGTGTATCGCAATCGTCGACATTGAATTAACTTGATTGTCGGGCGAGTTTATAAGGCAAATTCGATACGTTTTAACCACTTTCAGCGAGTAACGCCGCATTTCCGCCAGCGGCAGTCGTGTCAATACAAATTGCTCTTTCTACCGCGAACGCGGCGGGATTAATCGTTTCAGTGACTAGTCGCACGATTGGTCCCGTTCGCTGCGCCAATGTAAGGCGAATCGCGGTAAGAGGCTGAGTCTGATCGGCAGCGACAACATCGACATCGAGATCAGTCAACCACTCAGGCGAGATCGTTGCATCAATGGTACGCAGCTGCGGACACCCCTCCCGTAATGATTTCAGACTCCTGGTAGCCTCTGCACCCATTGCAACCACACGATTGCCCATTCGCAGCGCTTGAACGACCCAACCAACCAACGTTGACGGATCATCAGACAGACACAAAACCACCCCCATAGGAAGTAGGTTTAACTGATTCGCCTCACCAGTTGGTCCAGGCAAATCGATTGGACCGCTGTCTAGCCCTGCACAAGCGGACATCGCATCTGAAGCTCGGCCTCGCAAAAGGTTTCTGAGTAACGATACGGATTCGGTCGACGGTATCGATGGCACATCGGCAAGCGATTGAATCACGTCAACCAGTGTTTGCTGCTTTGATAGACGGTCAGACGGAATTATTTTTTTGGCAATAGCTATTGGTTTTTGCAGTCTGAACCGCCTTAGGTAGTGCGGGCCTCCGGCCTTGGGCCCAGTACCCGACATGCCCTCGCCACCGAAAGGTTGAGACCCAACTATCGCGCCAATCTGATTTCGGTTGACATATAAATTACCGACTCTGGCCGCGTTTATTATTTCCTGAACACGACGATCGATTCGTGTATGAAGACCGAATGTCAGGCCATAGCCTGAATTATTGATATCCGCCACTACTTTATAAATCTGCGCCGCGTCAAAACTTGCCACATGCAGTACCGGGCCAAATATTTCTTCCTGCATATCTTCGATCGACTCCACTCCGATTAAAGTCGGGGCAATAAAATGTCCTGTAGACGGGGCACTGGTTTGATAAATCAGGGAACCCTGATCCGCTCTTGCTTGACAGTAAGACTGTATTTTTTGCTTCGACTCATGGTCAATTATCGGGCCTACATCGGTGGATATCTCGAGCGGGTTGCCAACCACCAGTGCATCCATGGCACCTTGCAACATGCTCAGCAACTTTTCTCGAATCTCCTTCTGCACATAGAGAATTCGTAAGGCCGAACATCGCTGCCCAGCACTGCGAAAGGCGCCCTCTATAATGTCTTCCACAGACTGTTCCAGCAATGCTGTGGAATCTACGATCATTGCATTGAGTCCCCCGGTTTCGGCGATCAACATTGCCTCTGGAGAGGCTGTTTCTGCAAGTTGCCGATCAATTGATTTAGCAACTTCGGTAGAGCCGGTAAAACAAACCCCTGCAATATCTGGATGCGCTGTGAGAGCAGCCCCTACCGTTTCCCCTTCGCCAGGCAATAGCTGCAGTATTTGCTTTGGAATACCCGCCTGATGCATCAGATCAACCGCCCTCGCCGCAATCAGAGGGGTTTGCTCGGCGGGCTTCGCGAGTACAGCGTTACCCGTGACTAGGGCGGCAGCGATCTGTCCAGTAAAAATTGCCAGTGGAAAATTCCACGGCGAAATACAGACAATCGTGCCGCGGGCTTGGGTGTTCGTTTCCACCTCCCCCGCATTAGCCGCGTAATAACGCAAGAAATCTACCGCCTCCCGCAACTCTGCGATGGCATCAATCAGTGTTTTACCGGCCTCTCTGGCGAGCAGCGCAAATAGCTCACCCGAATGATGTTCATAAAGTTTCGCTGCGCGAAAAAGTAAATCAGAGCGCTGTCGTACTTCTTCTTCCGCCCATTCTTTCCGGGCCTTTACTGCGACATTTATACAACCACTAATTTCTTCCGGTCTGACTGTAGGAGTCGTACCCACTTGGTCTTCAGGAACGGATGGATTAAAGATTGCTTCATTCTCAACACCGTGGCCCCAATTCCATGCATAGGGCGCAAGAAACTCTGCGCGCAACGTCACCAGTTCAGCCTGCATTATCGGATCATTGATATCCCAGCCTCTAGAGTTACGCCGCTCTGATCCATACAACGCGGCGGGGCTGTTAATCCGTGGATTAACCGGGTCTTCAAGTTTGTCGAGTTCAGCCACAGGGTCCGTGGCAATCTTTTCAGGGGTAATCGCCTCATCCACGATCTGGTTTACAAAACTTGAGTTCGCTCCGTTCTCAAGCAAACGACGGACCAGGTAAGCGAGTAAATCTTCGTGTGTGCCTACTGGCGCATAAATTCGACACCGCGTGCGCTCAGTTTGAAGCACGATGTCGTGCAACGTATCGCCCATTCCGTGCAGCCTTTGAAACTCGAAACCAGAGCGATCATCCTCGGCAAATTGTAAAACCGAGGCAATGGTATGGGCATTGTGGGTGGCGAATTGAGGGTAAATGCGGTCCCGCATGCCGAGAAGTTTACCGGCACATGCCATATAGCTGACGTCAGTGGAAACCTTGCGGGTAAAAACCGGGAATCCAGGCAGTCCCATAACCTGTGCGCGTTTAATCTCGGTATCCCAATATGCGCCTTTGACCAATCTAACCATAATTCTACGGTCAAACCTCTGGGCCAGATCATACAGCCAATCGATTACGTGTCCGGCGCGCTGTCCGTATGCCTGAACCACCACACCAAAGCCGTCCCATCCCGTTAGAGAACGATCTCCCAGCACTTGCTCCACAATGTCCAGTGACAGATCGAGTCGATCGGCTTCTTCGGCATCTACATTCAATCCAACGCGGGCCTCTTTGGCTGCCTGGGCGAGACTCAGTAACCTGGCGCACATTTCCGGCACCATTGTCGCGCATTGAGTCGCTTCGTAGCGTGGATGTAAAGCAGAAAGCTTGACTGAAATACCAGGGTTATCGCGCAGGTTATCTGAATGCGCCCGGCCGGCGATAAACTCAATTGCCGCAATGTAAGAGGCGTGATAACGCTTAGCATCCAGCTCAGTGCGCGCTGCTTCACCTAACATATCGTAGGAATAGGTATAGCCACGAGAAACCATGGCATTGCCGTTTTCGGTCGCCTCGGCGATATCCTGACCCAGTACAAACTGCTCGCCCATTTCTCGCATTGCGCGTTCCACGGCGATTCGTATGACGGGTTCTCCCATACGCCTGAGCATGCTTTGAAGCACACCGACCACGCCTTCAGGCTCATGGTCGAGTACCCGTCCAGTCAACATCAATGCCCATGTTGAGGCGTTCACCAGAATGGAGCCTGAATCTCCAACATGTGATGCCCAGTTATGGGGTACGATCTTATCCTGGATCAGATCATCGATAGTTTCAGCATCTGGCACCCGAAGCAATGCTTCGGCTAAACACATCAATGCAACCCCTTCTTTTGTAGACAATCCGTACTCGGCTAAAAACGACTGCATAATCCCGGGGTCACTATGGGCACGCACACGAGTAACGAAATCAGCGGCACGTTCGCTAATCTCTTGCCGCTGTTCTGGAGATAGTTGAATTAGTACGCGCAGGTGCTTTAATGCATGCGCCTCATTCTCAAGGTATGCATTTCTTATTTTGCCGCGAAAACTGTTGTCCAACATAATGAAAGCCAGTTGATATTTCCGGTTAAACCGAAAGCTTTTTTAATAGCTTGATGCTAACAAATCGTCCGCTGAGGAATGTACTATAATTTTAAGCGTTATTAGTATTTATTACCTTTAATTTTATTCTTCTAGCTTTCGCGGCCATAGGCAAAACATCGATAAAAATAGAAAAAAGGCTCTACTCGACAGCCTAGTATACTGGCGACACCACCAGCCCAATGATAGTATTTTCGGAACGGGAATTTGAGCGGATGGTGGTATCTATCATGCGAACAAACACTCGCTTACCGTCTAGCTCAATCTGGGCATGCACCAACCAGCTTGGAATGCAACAGTCTTCGGGCAGCCTCACTAGGTGCATGTAGTCGTCGTCAAGAGGAATTGAGTTTACTGTTTTCAGTCTGTGCACGGTCCTGTCCTGTTTTCCATTTGCAGTTAGTGTTTCATTTGGTCTGCACTGTGGCTGTGATAAAAATCACCAAAAAACCGTGAATTTTCACAGAAACATGTCTAGTGTTTAATCAGCGCCGTTTGCATCCGCGATTCCACACTATTGAACATGGGCCATGCTCAGCAATCTCAAACTTAACCGGAATTAGCTGGCAGTTTTTCCTGTAGGCTGTAGTAATATCCGCACTCTCCTTCCCCACCTGAATCCCACACCGGGCGATGCCTAATCACACAAACACCGTTAAAGGGCTGCTTATCCCACTTGTTTTTGTTGCCTTATGGAGCACAGGATT
The DNA here is from genome assembly GCA_947259885.1 of uncultured Gammaproteobacteria bacterium. GTDB lineage: Bacteria > Pseudomonadota > Gammaproteobacteria > Arenicellales > Poriferihabitantaceae > VYFG01. The sequence goes on along the minus strand of CAMYNW010000011.1, from coordinate 91,498 downwards.
CATCGGCGCAAAATACGGGCTGCCCGCAGCGGAACCATTCACGTTTCTGTCAATCCGGATGCTTATTACAGTCGCCATTGTTGCGCTGATCATGCCGTTTTTTCAGGTTCAATGGCCGCGCCGGTTCAAGGATTATATTCATCTTGGAGTGGTCGGAATCCTTATCCATGGGATTTATCTCGGTGGCGTGTTTTCCGCCATACACCGAGGCGTTGATTCAGGTTTAAGCGCGGTGATCGTCGGATTGCAACCTATTGCGACAGTCATGCTTTCAGCAATCTGGATAAAAGAACATGTCAGCGCGACCAAAATGGGCGGCATGATAATAGGCTTCGCTGGAATTGTTGTGGTAATCGGTGATCGGGGAATCGGTGTTTCCGGGATCGATATGGTGGGATTAGTTTTTTGTGGCATGTCGCTGTTCGCCATAGCAATCGGCACTATCTATCAAAAACGTTTTTGTACCCAGTTCGACTTGCTACCAGGTATATGTGTCCAGTATGTCGCGACGGCGGGATTCGTACTTATTCTGGCGTTTACGTTTGAAACGCGGGAAGTTATCTGGAGCCAACGTTTTTTTCTGGCACTGGCCTGGCTGGTATTAGTATTGTCTATCGGTGCCGTGCTGCTGCTGATGTGGCTGATACGCCATGGTGAAGCCGGGAAAATCGCCAGTCTCTTTTATCTGGTACCCCCGTTTGTAGCCGTGGAAGCCTGGTTTCTGTTTGATGAGCGGCTGTCGCTAGTGGCGCTGGGTGGAATCGCCTTATGTGTCTGCGGGGTTGCAATAGTGATGAATGCGCCAGCCAAAGCCAGAACCTGAGCAGAGATCAACAGGCTTTTACACTGTCGGCTGAACCGTTAATATTGTCTCTGCACATTTTGCCGTGAATAATCTATCATGACCGATAAGCCCACAGGACCAAATGACTTCGTGACCGATGCATACTCTCTTGGCGACAAGGAGAGCATCATGAAGTTTTATCGCAAATGGGCTGAGAGCTATGATCAGAAAATGGCAGACCAAGGTTACGCTTCGCCTGGTGCAATTGCCGAACTGCTGGAAACACATTTGAGACGCCACAATATCGAAGTGCTTGATGTGGGTTGTGGAACCGGCCTGACGGGTCTGGAGGTTAAACAGTGCGGCGTTACAGATATTGATGGAGTCGATATATCAGGAGAAATGATAGCGGTTGCCCGTTCAAGGAACGTCTACCGCAAGCTATATGTTGCAGACCTGAATCAGTCCCTGTCCCTGGCCGACCAAAGTTACGATGCAGCCATATCATCCGGCACCTTTACCCACGGCCATGTTGGCTCTGAACCAATCAAGGAAATATTCCGGGTTTTACGACCCGGCGGCCTGTTCGCCTTTACCGTGCACTTTGACTTATGGCACAGCAAAGGCTTTGATGCAGTGCTCGCTAAAATGATTTCGACAAACAATATCCAGTGTCTTGCTCTTAAAGAGGGCCCATATTTTCACGGTGCAAAACCGGAAGGCTGGTTCTGTGTCTACCAGAAAACGCTGTGACGAAGGTTCTTATTATTGATGACGACGAGCGTCTTGCAGCGCCACTTGGAGATTTTCTTGCCCGACACAACTTGCAGCTGAGTAGCGCTACACATCCTGACGAGGGGCTAAAAATGCTCCAGGATGAAGATTTTGAAATGGTTATCCTGGACGTAATGCTCCCTGATCGCAATGGTTTTGAGCTATGCAGAGCGATTCGCAGACAAAGCGATATACCGATCGTTATGTTGTCCGCAAGAGGAGAAGTGGATGACCGGCTTGTAGGATTAGAGCTAGGCGCTGACGATTATATCGCCAAACCATTTGAACCCCGCGAACTGGTTGTGCGAATCCAGAATATTCTGAAACGCAGCGAGAGCGTATTGCAGAGCAGTCAGATTCTTGCTTTTGAAAACATGACCATCGACAAAACACTGCAGCAAGTCAGTGTTGATGGAAACATTGTTAAACTCACCAGTAACGAATACCAGTTGCTCCTGATGTTAGCCTCTTCTCCTGGCCGAAAGTTCAGCCGTGATGAGATCCTGAATTTTCTGAAAGGCACTGAGGTCGAATTGTATTCTCGTGCGGTGGATATCCAGATTAGTCGGCTGCGCCAGAAACTGAAGCCCACCGATTACATCAAGACCATTTGGGGCGCCGGATATCAGTTTGTCGCGCCAGCGGCAGAAGGCGATTCATCCTGAAATTACTGTGTTGAACCGCCTTACCCATTCTCTTTCAGCGCGACTGCTGCTGCTATTCATATGCGCAGGGGCTGTGCTTCTATTACTAGTTGGTTCTATCGTCGGTAAGGGTTTTTCCGGGCATTTCCGGACCAGTATCAAACCATTCATGGTGCATTATGTTGAGCTTATGGAGCAGGAGCTAGGCTCGCCCCCGAATCGAGACCGGGCAAAAAAAATTACCAGCGGAATACCGGTTGATGTGCATGTTTTTGGCCCGAACCAAAGCTGGAGCACTTCATCACGCCTACCCGACCAAGAGCAGCTGGCGGCTATAATGAACACTGGCGACTCCATGAATGACCGGATTAGACGGTATAAATTACGCACACTGTCCGATGAGTTGATTCTTTTTACGCGTACCGGAGCATTTGATCTTTATTTCCAGATTCATCAACCCAGTGAATTGCGTCATGGCGGCACATATGGGTTAACCATACTCGCAACAATCTTCGGCATACTCCTGCTCATTTACTATGCCACCAAAGCATTATTCAGACCAATTGAAGACATACAGGAAGGTGTAAACCTGATTGGCAGCGGCAAGCTGGATCATCGAATCAGCAAACGAAGGAATGATCAGCTGGGCGACCTGTCAGACAATGTAAACGCGATGGCGGATGACATAAGTAATATGTTGGAAGCAAAACGACAGCTACTGCTCGGCATCAGTCACGAACTTAGATCACCAATTACTCGAAGCCGCGTACATCTTGCACTGATGGAAGACTCGGCATCTAAGCGTGAAGTTGAAAAAGACATGGAGTACATGGAACAGATGATCACTGAGCTTCTGGAAAGCGAACGTCTTAGCAGCCGCCACGCCAGTCTTAATCTCGAAAGCATCAGGCTTGACCACCTGATTCGCGAAATGGTGCAACGTGAGTTTCGACGTAAAGTCAAAGTGATGGAGCTGGTCAAGTTGGAAGCGGAGTTAGACCAAGCACGAATAAAACTGTTGCTGAGAAATCTATTGCAGAACGCAATCAAACACAGTATCGACCCTAATCGGCGACCCACCATCTCACTGATCAACGAAGTCGACGAGTTCTGCATATACGTCACCGATAGTGGTGAAGGCATCAAGACGGAAAATATTCCACATTTGACCCAACCTTTCTACAGGGCTGATCCCTCACGTCAGCGAAAAACCGGTGGATACGGCCTCGGCCTGCACCTCTGCCGCGTCATCGTTGAAGCGCATGGCGGGACCCTGAACATCACCAGCGAAATGGGGGTTGGCACCAAAATCCGTTGCGGGTTTCCGGCAAATACTTAACTATTTAGACATATACCGACATGAACATAAACTGGAATTACCCCACCGCAATGCGCACAGGGGAAGGCCGAATCTCTGAAATCGCCGATTTCTGTAAAGAGTTTGGAATGTCTTCCCCACTGCTGGTGACTGATCCCGGGCTGGCTCAACTACCGATGGTTGGGACAATAATTAAACTATGCAGCAATGCCGGACTAAAAATCAGACTGTTCAGTGCTATCAAACCCAATCCAACCGGAAGCAATGTTGATAACGGCATCAAGGAGTATCTCAAGGGTGATCATGATGGCATCATCGCCTTGGGCGGAGGCAGCGGTCTTGACGCGGGTAAAGCCATTGCCGTGGCTGCGAACCAGGATTGCAGCATGTGGGATCTAGAGGACGTGGGGGACAACTGGCTTAACGCGGACCCTGATCGTATTCCCCCAATTATTGCAGTTCCTACCACTGCAGGGACCGGTTCCGAGGTCGGGCGCGCATCTGTGATTGTCAATGAAGAGGAGGAACGAAAGGCAATTATTTTTCATCCGAAGATGCTACCGGACTGCGTGATCCTAGATCCGGAACTGACGATTGGCCTGCCTTCAATGCTGACCGCGGCAACTGGCATGGACGCGCTTTCGCATAGTCTCGAAGCATTCTGCTCGCCGGTTTACCACCCTATGGCAGAGGGTATTGCTGTTGAAGGAATCCGAGTGGTCAGTCAGTTTTTAGAACGGGCGGTATCAAATGGCAACGACATCGAGGCAAGACGACAGATGTTGGTTGCCTCATCAATGGGTGCCACTGCTTTTCAGCGTGGTCTAGGCGCAATGCATGCTCTGGCGCATCCTTTGGGGGCAATATATGATGCCCATCACGGCACCCTGAACGCTGTGTTAATGCCTTATGTGCTGCAGGCAAATCGCAGCGCCATCGAGCAGCCTATTACGAGGCTGGCAAGATATCTTGAGCTGACGCCTGATTTTGATGGTTTTTTGCAGTGGATACTGGATCTGAGGACCTCAATTAAAATCCCCAACACCCTCGAGGAGCTCGGCATTGATGACAGGCGTCTGAAAGATCTGGGGGAGATGGCGGTTGCGGATCCATCGGCGGGCACTAATCCCATTCAACATGATGCCACCACTTATTCACGCATAGCAAGCAACGCGCTTAACGGTAATCTTGAGTAAATATCGATATAGTTTTCTAATGATACGCTGCATTTTGATTGATTCTGTCGAGCATTCTGTTTCAGGATCTCGTGCGCGACATGATAATTGGCTATATCTCGGTGTCTTCACATAAACTCATCAATATTATGAAAACACCGACACTGGCTACAGTGACATTCCTTCCATTGAGCCTACTTTTGGGAATTTATGGCATGAGATTCAACAATATGCCTGAACTCGCTTGGAAGTATGCTTATTTCCTGCTGCTCGGCAGCATGGCGTCGATCGTTATCGTTACGACGATATTATTCTGAAAGAAGAAATGGTTTTGAAAAAGGTCACAGTTACTGCCGTCACCTGGCTACTGGCTTCTATACTTTGCGTATTCAATCAGTCCGTCATCGCTGCCACTATCGACGAATTTGAATTCGCAAGAACGCGGGAATCAATCGATGCTTTAGAGTTTCAAGTATTCATTTCCGGATTCCAGACGAAACGATCAATCGGAGAGTCGATCCGGCGTATCACTGAGTTTAGATCCGATCTGTCGCAGTGTGTGAATGATCGAGAAAAAGAGTTAAGGACGACCCGATCCACACTCGGCGAAAAGTTTCTCGATCAATTGTACGAAAAAAGTGAACTCTCAACAGAAGAACTACGAGTAAAAGATCAAGTTGAATCGCTGCGTTCCGAGATCTCTGAATGCAAACTACTTCTCGACAAAATCAACCGGCTCGACACCCGACTGGACGAATTGCAGCAGTCTAAAAAGAAAGAAATCCTGAGTGAACGCAATGATCATTTACTGCACAATTTTAAAGAAGGGCTCCCGGGATTTCCCGCAATGTTACGCCAAAAAATGGTGTATCTATTTTCTCCTGCAGGCTTTGAAAGGGATGCTGTAAGGCCATCATTGCTGATCGTGATATTGGCCGGAATCGCCGCTGGCATTCTACTGTGGTACCGAAGCAAAGCTGTAAAGCTTTCAGAGCTAAGTGAACACGCTTATTCAATTCGAATATTCATGCAATGCCGGTATATGATTCGAAAATGGGCGATAGTAATCGTTCCGCTATTTATTACCATCGTTTACCTGCGCTACACCGAGGGTATTTTATTCCAGGAGTCTCAGCTCAATAAACTTTTAGTACTAGTGTTAGCGTTTATGCTGTCGCTTATTTTTGTACGCGCATCGGTTAGATGGTATTCTGAGTTTGCTCGCTCCGTTCTCACTCGACCAATACCGGTAAATGGACTTTACACTAGATTAATCGCCGCCTCTATTTTGCTACTGATGTGGACATTGCTCTTTAGAGTGCCACATGTTGTTGGGGTCAACACCCCTTCACAACAACTTCTCCACAACCTGCTCTCGAGTGCTGTAATTTTTTCCATGCTCAACTTGATGTTGTTCATGCCCAGATTCTGCAAACTCTCACGGCTGGGTATTCTTGCCAGGATCATTGCGATATTTCTGCTCTGCATCAGCCTGGTCTACGAGTGGCTTGGATATCAAAGCGCATCGGAATTTATTTGGTCTAGCCTGCTTTTTGTTGCAATTTCCTTAATAATATTTTTATTCGTCGAGAAACTGTTTCGTGACCTTTACGACTCCCTGGATAGCGGCAAGTACGATTGGCAACAAAAAGTACGTGCTGCGCTTTCAATCGGGTCGGATGAACCAATACCAGGAATGGTGTGGATCCGCTTATTAACGATCACTCTTCTCTGGATCGGCCTTGGCTTGATGATATTGAAGTCCATTGGCGTGTCCGACAATCGTATTGCAGCAGTATTTATCTTTCTACGAGATGGTGTCCAGATAGGCGACAGCCAAATCAGTGTCTACAACGTCCTGGCAGGAACGTTCATCTTCGCTTTGCTACTGCTCTCGATCAAATTGGTAAAGGACAGCCTAGAAAACACATATCTGGTTAAATCGCGACTCGATCCCGGAGCCAAAGAGGCCATCGTCACCATTACGGGTTACGTAGGATTTACCATTGCTGCGATCATTGGATTATCCATAGCGGGACTCAAGTTTAGCAATTTAGCGATTATTGCCGGGGCGCTCTCAGTAGGTATTGGTTTCGGCCTTCAGAACATTGTTAACAATTTCGTATCCGGAATCATTCTTCTATTCGAGCGACCAATTCGACCTGGGGACTGGATCGTCACTGGCACAACCGAAGGATATGTCAAACGCATCAGTGTTCGCTCGACCGAAGTTCAGACTTTCGACCGTTCCGATGTCATCGTTCCAAATTCAAATCTGATTTCGGCAGAGGTGACCAATTGGACCCTTCGAGATACGCACGGCAGAATAATTATTCCAGTCGGAGTTGCCTACGGCAGTGACACAGAGCTGGTGAAACAGCTGTTGGAAAAAATCCCTGATACGATTCCTGAAATTATCAAGGGCCGCCCGATGCTACCTGTAAAAGTGATATTTAAGGAATTTGGCGACAGTTCACTGAATTTTCAGTTGCGCTGCTTTATCTATGATATTGGCTATGTTCTTGATGTAAAAAGCAAGCTTCACTTTGCAATTGACAAAACATTCAGAGAGCACAATATTGAAATCGCCTTTCCACAGAGGGATATCCGTATCCGCAGTAACGTACCGTCCGAAGGATAATCGGACAGAAATTGTTTGAAAGCTTTATGTGATTGCTGATATTTGCGTCAATGGACTACCACTTGAAAATCTCGTGCGGATACAGCACTTCATCTTCGTTGACATCTAAACGTTTGAAATCCATTTGGCGGAGCATAATGTATTCATGCTTGTTGAGCCGGTTATCATTGTCGCTGTCTGCTTTCTGATAAGCGGAATTGTTTACCGAAGGCAATTCGTCAATAGCAATAAAGCTATCGTTATTTATATCTCGCTCTGAAAACAGTGATTCCAGCCTCTGGTTGTACTCGGACTGACTCAAATTTCCGTCTTTATCCAAGTCTGTCTTTTCTATAGACACAGGAGGAAGCCCCGTTTGCAAAGCCGGATCCTGCCCCAAGGCCTGATACACGGGTAACACAGCAGCAAAACTGAGGGCAATCGTTATCTTGAAGCCATACGCCCCAACTCGGGTTATCATATTAGAAACCTCACGGATTAATTCAGCATAATGGATAAAATGGATAGATCATATGCGGTTGAATGATCTCTGGCCTGTATTGCCGACCCGATGTGCAGTAACTCTGTATCTGCCGCAAATACGTCTACAGTCAATGTATATTCCGTTAGAACATCAACGTCAAGACATTATGCTGCCAATATAAAGCATATTGGCATCAAGTTAGCCCAGCAGAAAAATACGCGCATATTGCCAAATGATAAGATAATTCCATATCTGCTGTGACTTTTTACATGAATTACCCATCTATGATGATAACTGGCCTATTGAGTCCTCCAGCAATGGTGCGTCGATACTGAATTGCACTGCGGGGGGGAATAGAAGCGCTGGTAATTCACCCTTATTGGATCTGAAAGTAGCCGCCATGGCGCCACAAAGAAGATTGACAGCAAGCAGAAACATCAGCGCTTCGAAAACGAGGAAAATGAACCTTGCGTTGACCGCACTGCGCTCCTGCCTGCCTGGATTGTCCAAACGACACTTAAACTGGCTATATCGGCAACTTATTGATCTGCAAACAGATTTGGACATAGAAATCAAAAATAAGAGTCTTTGTAGCGCAGATTGCAAAATTGAAGACCGCTATACCGACTAGCTTCTAATCAAAGGATTGTAATTTGAATTGCTAATTCGCCATGGGGTATTGCATCGGGAAAGTTCTCCATCAATACTCCCTCCTATACGCTTCGGGTCAACATCTGCGCTCGTTCCGGGAAGTAAAAAGACCTGTTACCTAGCGAAATCAATCCTGTTCCAATTAAGCTTTTCTGTTCAGGAATCTGCCACTAAACATTTCTATATTTATCTACAATGGAAAATAACTTAATTGGTGTATCCGTGATACTCCTTCTATTGACTATAAACGGTTTTTTTGTTGCGGCGGAGTTCGCTTTGGTGACGGCCAAGGCGTTCAGGATAGAGTCGCTTTCCAACCAGGGAAGCCGCGCCGCTGCACTTACTCTACGGATTCAAAAAAATCTTGAGTCATATCTTGCTGCATGCCAACTAGGGATCACCATGGCTTCACTTGGTCTGGGCTGGGTAGGAGAGCCAATTGTCGCCGCAATGCTTGAACCACTTTTCCACCTTATTCATGTTCCGGATGAACTGATACATCCCATCGCATTTTTGATCGGATTCATCATTTTTTCTTCCTTACATATTGTTGTCGGAGAACAAGTTCCTAAGACCTTTGCAATCCGAAAACCGGAGCCTGTCTCACAATGGGTCGCGTACCCACTGCATTGGTTCTACCTTTGCATGTATCCATTGAACTGGCTGCTTAACAAGGCCTCCCGCTCAATTCTCTCCTATTTTAATGTCGAAGAAGCGACACATGGCGATGTTCTCTCGGATGAAGAGATCAGAGGGATTATTGACAATTCCGAAAAGCATGGGGATATGAATACTGGCAAGGCGCTCATGCTTAACAACATGTTTGAGTTTGATACCCATTCCGTGGAGCAGATTATGGTACCCAGAAGCTCAGTCGAAACTATCGACCTTAAGAACGAGTGGGATATGACTCTTGATTTGATACGCCAGTCTCAACATTCGCGCTTCCCGGTTATCGATGGAGATCCAGGCTCACCGGTAGGAATCATCCTGGTCAAAGACCTATATACGGCGATAATTGATCAGAAGAGTCTGCCTGACCCAATTGCTGTTATCCGCCAAAACTTAAGGGATGCTTTATTGGTGCCAGAGACGCAGCCTATCAGCAATCTCTTTGAATCAATGCGCAGGACAAGAACACATATGGCGCTGGCAATGGATGAATATGGTGCTTTTTCCGGTGTGGTAACACTGGAGGACATCCTGGAAGAGATCGTGGGTGAAATTTCTGATGAGCTGGATATTGACGAACCAGATCAATTAGTCCGAAGAGTTGAAAACCACTGGGAGACTGACGGACTGGTTTCAATTACGGATCTTGAACGAGTCATTGATATCTCTTTGCCTGACGATCTGGACGCTAACACCATCTCCGGCCTGTTTATGCAACAACTCAATCGGATGCCGGAGGTGGGCGATGTCATACTCGAATCAGGCCTTCGGATGGTGGCAATCTCGATTAATAGCAATCGCGTCGGTCAGGTTCATATCTTTTCGACCGACGAATCTGATCAGAATGACTTGAGTGAAAAAGAAGCTGATTTGGGCCAATCCTAATCAAAAATTGAGGATAGTGACTCTGGATAAAGCGCATAGAGAGAGCAAGTGTCATGATTGAAAACAGACTATCAACAGACCAAAATGACGATGAGATTTTATTAGAACAGCTGCTGGAGGCCATCGAATCGGAAAGCAGCGCATCGCTGGTTGAATTATTAGATCCACTTTCCTTAAGCGACGAGTTGAGAATCATTCTTCTGCTCAAGCATGAAGAAATTGAACAAGTGTTTTCCTTGTTGCCACCTGAATTCGCTGCCAGGCTGGTTAATGAGGCGCCCACCGAACTTGCGGCCGATCTGGTCGAAAGTCTGGAGATTGAGACCGCTGCCGGAATTATTGACGAACTGGGCTCTGATATTCAAGCTGACGTTATCGGAGATCTCGAGACCACGGATAGCGAGGCGATCCTTGCCGAAATGGATCAGGATAGTGCCGAAGAGGTGCGCAAACTTCTCAGTTACGACAGCGACACCGCCGGTGGGTTGATGTCAGCGGATGCGTTTAGCTTTCTGGAATCCGATTCAGTTGGCGAGGTTCTGAGAAGACTGGCGAGTGACGATGAAGATTTTGAACGATTTCGCGGACAACATCCCTACATACTGGATTCAGCGGGCAGACCAGTAGGCGTTGTATCCCTGCGTAATCTGCTTACCGCCAAACGTAACGCCAGATTACCCGAAATCATGGTCAAACCGACGACGGTGTCTACAGACGCCACGATTGGCGATTTGCAGGCTATTTTTGATCGTCATCCCTTTCTCGGATTACCGGTGGTGGAATCCGATGGAAAATTGGTCGGAACGGTGTCAAGGTTTGCGCTCGATGAAGCTGTTCTGCATCGCACCGAAGCTCAAAGTTTAGCGCGTCAGGGCGTTATCGGGGACGAGTTAAGATCCATGCCGGTATATATCCGTTCAAGGCGTCGACTGGTATGGCTGTCCGCAAATATTGTACTTAACATCATCGCCGCCAGCGTGATTGCGGCCTATGAAGAAACGCTCGCTGCCGTAATTGCGATCGCAATATTTCTGCCAATGGTTTCAGATATGAGCGGATGCTCCGGCAACCAGGCGGTTGCCGTCAGTATGCGTGAACTGTCCCTGGGCCTGGCTAAACCCGTCGACGCTTTCCGGATATGGATAAAAGAAATGTCGGTAGGATTAATTAACGGACTGGTACTTGGACTATTGATCGGCATTGTCGCCTGGATCTGGAAAGGCAATCCCTATCTTGGACTGGTCATAGGCCTCGCTCTTGCAATAAACACAATTATTGCAGTGTCTATAGGCGGCGTCGTGCCACTGATGCTGAAACGATTTGGACAGGATCCCGCGGTTGCCAGCGGCCCGCTATTGACAACGATCACTGATATCGCCGGTTTTTTTCTGGTGTTGAGCCTGGCCGCTGCATTCATGCCTCTCTTAAAATAAGGTAGATACATCATTAACGTATCACGCTTCTTTCTGTCGAACTGATTGCGGTCCTGTCGGACATCAGTCAATAGCTGCCATGCCACAAAAATTCTTATAAACGGACCTCACACAGAAATATTTCTATCCATTTGCGAGTGAAATTCAAATTTAGCCAGTGCTCCAGCATTTGGAGCAGGCAGTGCGATTAATGCCCTATTTTGCAAATCCCCTCAGGCTTTCCGCGCAAATAACCGACAATAGCGTACTGAATGTGACTTTCCGCTAGACCACGCTATCTATCAACACATAACCCGAACTAAAGCTTAATCAAAGCTGAACAAATAGGAGAAGTAATAATGTCTGAAAGTAATCCGCCTGAATGGATATTCGAGGGCCTCGAAGAGCCAGAGCCGGGCCAACTGGTCGCACCCGCACTTAAGAGAGCCCGGGTCAGTATCGCCGCTCGAGAAGTCGTTGAATTTTGCATAGGTAATCTGTTTTCGGCTTTTCTGGTTTTGCTGGCGCCCCTATTCAAATTCGCTGCCGAGTCTGCAGTCAAACTGAATGATCGTGATAACTCGAACTAATCCCTTTTTTCATTCCTGCAATCATTTTTCTCCCTGAGGAGGCATATCATGGATCAAATTACCGCGTTGCAAAAAGCCATCGCTACGCCGATGAACACTCTATACACCAAGCTGATGTCTTTCCTGCCAAATCTGGCAGGCGCGATCTTTATGCTGGTTGCGGGTTACTTCATCGCCAAGATCATCAGCGTTATCATTTCCAAGCTGCTGGATAAGATTGGCATCAATAAGTTGAGCAAAACAGCTGGGATCACCGGTGCTCTCGATCGTTCCGGAGTCAAAACTACGCCAGCAAAAATGATTGGAGTGATCGTGTTTTGGATCATTATGCTGACCTTTATCATCTCAGCGGCCGACGCGTTAGGCCTTGAACGGGTCTCAGCAACGATAGATGACTTTGTGTTGTACCTGCCAAAAGTAATCGGCGCCGCACTGGTGCTGCTGATCGGCCTGCTGGTGGCACACTTCGTCCGAACTGGCGTGCGTAGTGCTGCGGAAGGCATGCACCTGTCTTACGCTAAGCCACTTGGCAGCGCTATCTACGGCGTGATGGTTGTCATCAGTGTGACGCTGGCAATCGGCCAACTGGATATTGAAACAGACCTGCTTAATCAGGTGGTGTCAATTCTCATCTTTGCAGCAGCCGCTGGAATGGCGCTTTCCTTAGGGCTGGGTACTCGTGATATATCTTCGAACATTGTCGCAGGTGTGTATGCGAGAGACATATTCGCACCAAACAGTAAAGTTTCAGTGAAGGACATCGAAGGCACGATTGTTGAAGTCGGTTCCACCAAGACAAAAATTCGAATCAACGATACCAGCGTTGTCACGGTTTCCAATCGAGAGATGCTTGAACAACAAGTGACGGAAACTGCGGACTGATCGAGTCCAGTAACCGACCACACTAAATATGACGAGAAAAACCCACGGCCAGGAAGCCCGTGGGCTGGATCCCGATGGCGAGCTGGTTGCCCGCGCTCAAACTGAGCTGCCGTTCGTTGACAGTGCTTATGAAGAACTGATGCTTCGCCATGAGAGAATCATGTTTCAAGTCTGTCAACGTCTGCTTGACCGCCCTGAAGATGCAGCAGAGGTAGTACAGGAAGTCATGCTCAAGGTATACCACCACCTTGTCAGCTTTGAGGGAAGATCGAAATTTAAAACCTGGCTGATGCAGATTGTTCGAAGGGAGTGTTTCACCTATTACAAAAAAAACAAACAAATTAATCGCCATACAAGTGTTGATGAATTTTCCGGTATAGAGAATCTTCATACCGGCCTGGCCTCATCAGACCATGATAAGACTGATAATCAGATTCGCGCCTCGCAGATTCTGGCAGCGATTGATTTCGATGATCGCCAGATCCTGACTTTAAGGTTTATTGCCGATTTAGATCTTGCGGAAATATCTGAAGTACTTGATCTCAAGTTAAGCGCGACAAAAATGAGACTCTATCGGGCACTTGACCGTGCCCGCTCGATTGCAGGAGATCAGTAAACGGCCCCGGAATAGCGCTCGCAACATAGAGTAATTTTCGGGCCCATGACGCTGTCCCTAGGTCTATAAGACTTTTGTAATAACGCTTGCGTAATTAATTTACCACTCCTGTGACTTAAAGCATTACGCTCTCGTCTAAGTGATATTAAGTGCGGTCTATCTATATCAGGCCGCTTTCTCGTGAATCACTTTTACCCTTATCGGGAGTTTGGTTATGTCTATAAAAAAGCAAAGTATCCGCGTTATTTGAATGACAGCACTTTTCTGATTACGCGATACCGATACGAATGGTTTTTTGATGATCTGAATCTGGGCAGTCTTAATGAGATCGAGGACCGCATTGAAACCGTTGCAGATAACCGAAGCGACGGAAATCATGTCTTTACCGTTGGCCTTGGCTTTCGTTTCTAATTAATATAATTAAGGATCCCTAACATGAAATTATTAACCTCTGTTATCAGCATTATCTTGGTGTCCCTTCTTTTGCAAGGATGCTTCAGTGCCAAGTCGGCACCAACAGCCGCCGCTCAGCCCGCGGCACCAGCGCCAGCGGTAGAACCGGTAGTTACCGAAATCGGGGATGCTGACGGTGACGGCGTCAATGACGATCTGGATGAGTGTGCAAACACAAGAGCAGGCGTTGAAGTAGACGCGAAAGGCTGTGAAATTATTCTTCGTCTGAGTGGGCCGTTGTTCGATTTCGATAAGTCAACCCTTACAGCCAAAGCGCAATCCATCCTGACCGAGGCGAAGGCAGCACTCGCTAGAAATCCAGCAAAGCTGATTGAAGTTGCGGGGCACACGGACAGCGTCGGCACCGAGAGCTATAATATAAAGCTTGGCACCAGACGGTCAGAAGCCGTTCGCGATTTTCTGATTAAGTTAGGAATCGACGCAAAGCGACTCAAAACCACCACTTATGGCGAATCACAGCCAGTGGCCTCGAATAAAACCAGTGAAGGAAGATCTCTTAACCGCAGAGTCGAGCTGATTGACACATCAAGTTAATTCGGCATTTTTGATGGTAGTTTGCCTAAAGCGCTGGTAACCGCAAGGTGCCAGCGCATCTACCGTTAACCTGTCAGGAAAAGCAGTGCAGCAGGGATTAACGACAAATTAACCATCATTTTGTGACTTTTACATGTCTTATCCGGTCCTTACTGGTTAGCTCAATATTAATTTCTCAGTCAACAGTCCAATGTGCCGATTTTAGTTTGTCGAAAATAGCTAAAAATCAATGAATAAAGAACAAATACAGAATCGATTTATTGCGTTAGCGTGGTCTTCTCCCAACAACGGTCCAAAGGCAAAAGAGAAACCATCTAACCCTGATCATTGGAGTGCCCACTATTGGGCTTATAATGTTAAGCATGAAAGTTATAATGCTGATCAAGCCCTGAAAAAGGAAAAATGCTGAAGCGAATAAAACTTATTTTCAGCGTTCTACTGATGACTTCGGTAGGTATATTTGTTTTTCAAAATACAACCACTGTGGATCTCCAGCTGCTTGCATGGAGGGTCTCATTACCACGATCTGCGATGGTTTTTACGGTCCTGATGATCGGCGTCATTCTTGGGTGGTTATGGCGTGGGCAAAATCGTTAGTATGCAGCCAAGTACACCCGTCGAGAGCGTAAAGAAATAGTCAGCAGAAATAACCATACGAACACTACCGGAAATAAACGAATACCGAACAATATGCGATTCAGGCAATGTAATAAAATAAAGCGATATAAACTACCCGTTCGCTGACCGCTAAACCTGATAGGGAATAGTAAACTTTTATTGATCAACCTTTTTACATATACGTTATCTCATATAGCTAAAAAACTTGAGACCAGTCCTGTAATCTTAGACAACTAAACTGACTATTACGTCTTCAAACGATTTAGCGTCCGAATTAGGGACTGGTATAAAACCAATAATGGTTATTTATTTATAATGAAAGAGCATGAAATCCTGGGATGGCGCGAATGGATATCGCTGCCAGACCTGGAAATAAATTATTTGAAATGCAAAATTGATACCGGCGCACGCACTTCAGCTCTTCATGCCTTCTTCGTCGAGCCTGACAGCGCACGCAACACGGTTAGATTCGGAATACATCCAATCCAACGCCGTGAAGATGTTGAAATCATTTGTACTGCCAGATTCATTGATAAAAGATTGGTAACCGACTCCGGCGGTCATAAGGAGAAACGTTATGTCATCGAAACCAGTATTCGTCTAGGTAAATCTGCATGGCCGATCGAGATAACACTGACAAATCGGGACACCATGAAGTTCCGAATGCTTCTTGGGAGGACCGCAATGCGTAAAAATATGCTGGTGAATCCAAATGCCTCCTTCGTTACCGGGAAACCGGACCTTACCCCTTATATTAAGAAACCAAAACAGGATTAATCAAATGAAAATTGCACTCCTTACAAGAGCGGGAAACAAACTTTACTCCAACAGAAGATTGGTCGAAGCAGCAACCGAACGTGGGCATGAGATGGACTTTGTTCACACCTTAAATTGCTATATGGATATAGACCCAAAATCTCCGAGCGTACATATTGGAGGCGAAGAACTTCCGCGGTTTGATGCAGTTATACCCCGAATCGGCGCATCCGTAACTTTTTATGGTTCCGCGGTTCTAAGACAATTCGAAATGATGGGCACCTATCCTCTCAACGAGTCTGTTGCGATCACCCGATCAAGAGACAAACTACGTTCTTTGCAGATCTTAGCGCGCTCTGGAATTGGACTGCCTCTAACGAGCTTCGCACATTCAACAAAAAACACCAATGATCTGATTCAGTTGGTCGGGGGCGCCCCTCTGGTACTGAAATTGCTGGAAGGCACCCAGGGTAAGGGTATCGTATTAGCAGAGACACATAAGGCGGCGGAAACCATCATCGACACGTTTCGACAACTTAATGCAAACTTCCTGGTGCAACAATTTATCAAGGAAGCGGGTGGCGCCGATATTAGAGCATTTGTTGTGGGAGACAAGGTAGTGGCCGCGATGATGAGACAAGCGCCTAAAGGAGAGTTTCGCTCAAATTTACATAGAGGCGGCAAAGCTTCCTTGGTAAAACTCACCCCGGCTGAAAGACGTACCGCGGTGCTGTCTGCAAGAAAGATGGGACTTAATGTCGCCGGTGTTGATTTATTAAGATCTGATCGTGGCCCGATGGTTATGGAGGTAAACTCATCACCTGGACTTGAGGGCATTGAAAAAGCAACCGGAAAAGATGTTGCTTCGATGATCATTCAGTTTCTTGAGAAGAACGCTAAGCAACATAAAACCCGCACCAAAGGGCGAGGATGAATTCAACTGAAAAAGTAGTTATTGCTGGAACTCCTGTTGAACCAGGTTCTGCGGCGACTGTCACGATTCCAATTCCGCAGCTATATACGCATACGCCTATGGAAATGCTGGTGCATGTTATCCGCGGTAAAAAGCCTGGACCGCGGCTATTTGTATGTGCGGCGATTCATGGCGATGAACTCAATGGAGTTGAAATTATCCGTCGTCTTATTCACAAGACGAACAACACGAGATTGCGCGGCACATTAGTCGCGATCCCTATCGTTAATATTTATGGCGTAATACAACACTCCCGTTATCTTCCGGATAGAAGAGATTTGAACAGGTCCTTTCCAGGAACTGAAATGGGATCTTTAGCAAGCCGCCTGGCTAACCTGTTGATCAAAGAATGTGTTGAGAACTCTTCTCACGCCATAGACCTGCATACCGGCTCCATTCACCGGTCAAACATTCCGCAAATCCGCGGAGACTTGAAAAACCCCGAAACGGTAAAAATGGCCGAGGCATTTGGTGCACCAGTGATCATCGATTCGAAAATACGAGACGGTTCGCTGCGCGCGGCCGCTGCTGACCTCGGTATACCTATAATTGTCTATGAGGCTGGGGAGGCACTTCGTTTTGACGAGCGATCTATCAGAGCTGGCGTTGCCGGCATCAAAAACGTTATGAGGACACTAGGGATGCTTAGTCGAGTCAAGTCAAATAGGGCGCCTATTAAACCATTAGTAGTCTCATCCAGTTCATGGAGCCGAGCTCCGATCAGCGGAATATTTCATACCAAAGTAAAACTTGGAGAAATCGTCAATCTCAACGATTCGCTCGGCTCTATTGCCGACCCGTTTGGAGAGACCGAAATTGAAATACAGTCCAAACACACGGGCATGGTGATTGGTCGAACTTATCTCCCATTGGTAAACGAGGGGGACGCTGTGGTGCATATTGCTCAGACCGATGATGTCGAGGAAGCAGCCGATACATTTGCGGATTTTATTGAAAGGTAATCTGAAAGCTTTAGGTATTAGCCATGTGACTCCGATACCAGCGATAGGCTCCAAATTTCTGTAATCAGAAACCTTAACGGCGAAAATTATGAACCTGAATGAAATAGAAAAATCGCTCACTTTTTATCTGTCAAAAGTCAACGATTGGCTGCTAAGCCCATCTTTCTATATTCAGATTGGTTTTATAGTCTTATCCGTAAGTGTTGCCTGGCTGATTGCGAAGGCATTACGCAAGCGTATTCCAGTCTTTCAGGATTCAGTACCCGATGAAACATGGAGCTGGCTCGGTAAATTCAGTCACCAGAGCCGGCAATTATTATTTCCCCTTCTAAACATAAGCATGTTAGGGGTTTTACGAGAAGCCGGGCAATATCTCGGGGATACCATATGGCTGATTATTATTGCTCAGCTTCTGGCCGTTATTTTCTTTTTGTATCACCTTATTCTTCGTTTTGTAAAAAACCCAATTATTCGGGGATTTTTCAAATGGGTGCTGATCCCAATTGCAGTTCTGAAAGTGTTTGGTGTGCTGGACGAAGTGACCGTCTACCTTGACGGACTGTCTCTAGAACTTGGAAATATAAAGTTATCCGCTTACGCGCTCGCAAGAGCGGTGGTTTTTGGGGTTTTGCTGTTCTGGCTGGGTCGCATATCAAGCGACACCGGCCAAAAAATCATTCGTAATCAGCAAGAACTCGATAATGAAACAAAGGAAATATTCATAAAAATATTTCAGGTTGTTTTAAGTGTCATTATATTCATCTTATTGTTACAGATTGTCGGAATCAATCTGACTGCGCTCGCCGTATTTAGTGGCGCACTTGGCGTCGGTCTCGGCTTTGGCCTCCAGTCTATTGCCTCTAACTTCGTATCAGGATTGATTTTACTATTAGATCGGTCTTTGAAAATTGGCGATTTTGTCGAATTAGAAGACAGTCGATCGGGCGTGATTGATAAGTTGAACATGCGGTCTGCAACATTAACCACCTACGATGGTAAAGATATTGTGGTACCCAATGACACCTTCATTACTAATTCATTCACCAACTGGACACACAGAGACAAAAAACAGCGGTATCCACTCTATTTTTCCGTAGCATACGACACAGATCTGGAAAAGTTGTTCGAAATTGTTCGAGAGGTGGTCGCCAGCCATCCACAGGTACTAAGTGGCAATGATATTCCCATAGAGGAGCGACCCGACGCCGAAATCAGTCAGTTCGGAGATTTCGGAATAGAGATATTAGTTGAATTTTGGATGATAGGTATCGATGACGGAAAAAATCGTGTTGGCGCCGATCTATTATTCATGATTTGGCAGGCACTGCAGGCGAACGGTATTGAAATCCCGTTTCCTCAACGCGAAATTCGAATTCTTAATCCATCTGCGAAAGTCTGATTTGATCCAATTACTTGAGCCTAAAATTTATTTCCTCGCAATACCCGTTCTCATCGCCACGACCTGATCAGGCGCTTAGAGTGACCTGGTAGCCCGTGAACTTACGAATATTGATCACCCCGGTATCAAGTATCAGGTATTGCCCCTTAATCCCGTTCAACACGCCGGTTACTTCTGGGGTCTTGTCAAAATTAAGACTGGTTACTTTTTCAGGATGAGAGAGCACCGGGTATTCTATTTCCACTACGGGCTCTTCCAACACCTCCCATTCGATTTCACCGTCTTGCGCCGTCAGCGCATCAATGTCTGCTCTGGCATTTTCGATGATTTCGTTCGCTTTCTGTTTTAGGTCTACAGTTTCGCCGCCGCCCTTGAGCATTTTGCGCCAGTCAGTGCGGTCGCTGACATACTTTTTAATCGTGGCTTCAAGCAAACCCGAGTGGTAGCGATTGCGAATCCTGAATACCGGCAGCGCCTGCAGGGCACCCTGATCAATCCAGCGAGTCGGAATTTGTGTGCCCCGTGTTATCCCCACCTTGAGACCCGACGAATTAGCAATATAGACGTAGTGAGATTGCATGCAGTGATTCATCGCCCACTCATCATCGCGGCAGGTTCCCAAATGAAAATGGCACGTCTCGGGGCGCATAATACACAGGTCACATTCCGCAAGTGTTTTAAAACAGGGAAAGCAATAACCCTGGTTGAAGCTTTTCTTTGTTTCCCGCCCGCAATGGATGCATTGAATAAGACCTTTATAATTGAGTGATACTGAAGCGCCTACCAGGCAATTAAGATCAACTAATTCGCCGCCAATGGGCAGCTGGTACTGTACCGGCTGCGACAATGTCGTCTTCATTTTACGCAGCCCACCGCTTGCCAGCACCTGAGTCATATGATTATTTACTATTGCAACGCACTGGCAAAATCCTGAATCAGGTCCTGCTCACTCTCTATACCCACAGCAAGCCTGACCAGACTCGCACCAATTCCAAAGGCTTCACATTCCTCTGTAGACAGCCCGGCATGGGTAGATTCCGCGGGTATGGTGATGAGCGTTTCAACACCACCTAGACTCACCGCTTCAGTCGCCAATTCCAGCCGGTCGATCATCGCATGGGCACCCTCGGCACCATCGACATGAGCAAAACTGAGCAATCCACCATATCCAGTAAACAATGACTTTGCTCTTTGATGATCTGGATGGCTGACAAGGCCGGGGTAGTTCACCCCTGATACAGCAGAAAGCTGTTCCAGAAAGATGGCCAGAGCCAGAGCATTTTTATTTTGTCTGGCAACCCTGAGCGACAAGGTTTTAATCCCGCGATGCAGCAAGAAACAAGCGTGCGGGTCCAATGTGGCGCCCAGATGATCGAGTTTTATTTTCGCTTTCTGCACCAGATCTTGTCTACCAATAATGGCGCCCGCAACGATATCGGAATGTCCGTTGAGATACTTGGTGCAGCTATGCAACACCAGGTCAAAGCCAATAGTCGTCGGATTAAAATTGACTGGTGACGGCAGGGTATTGTCGATCATAGTGATCAAACCATGTTCGCGGGCAAATTCCACCACACCAGACAAGTCCCCCACAGCAAGTAAAGGATTAGTCATACTCTCGACATAGAAGCCCCGTGTATTAGGCTTGATCTTATGTGCCCAGTCTTCGGCACTGTGCAAGTCAACAAAATCGAAACTGATGCCGAGTTCCGGCAGATCGTGGGTAATATACGTGTGGGTGCCCCCATACAACCCTCGTTGCACCAACAAATGGTCCCCGGCCTTTAGCACTGAAAGCAGAGCAGTAGTAATCGCAGCCATACCACTTGCCGTGACCAGCGCTGACTCCGCCTGCTCTAGGTCCGCGAGTTTACGATGCAGCGCCTCATGGTTAGGCGAATTATTCAACCTGAGGTAGGGGATGGTGTGATAGTCAGCCTCCCGACTAGACTCATAGGTTGAACTCTGGAAAATGGGCATGCTGATCGCGCCCTTGATACGAGGCAAACACTCCCCCGCATGGATTACGCGGGTTTCCAGGGATTGCTTTTTTCTGACCTCAGTCATCAACTCAGTGCGATAAGCCCTAACGCCCACCAAACAACGAACCGAGCACACCGCGAATGACTCGCCGGCCGATCTGGGTACCTACTGAGCGGGCGATACTTTTCATCATCGCTTCGCTGGTGGTCTGGCGTCCGCTGCCGCCGCTGCGCCGCTTCGCTTCCTTTTCAGCCTCGCGTGCGAGACGGCTTCGCTCTTTCTCAGCTTCACGCGCTAGTTTATCTGCAGCTTTTTCAGCTTCCGCGGCTTCTTTTTCAGCCTGCACCCGGGCTGCCTCCTCTTCCGCTTTACGCATTTGCTCCTCGGCGCGCTGTCCCAGCTTCTCCATCGCGGATTCTCGATTTTCGGCGTCGTCATAACGATTTCCGATCGGAGATCGCTTCATTTGCGCCGCCCGTTCTTCGTCGGTAGCCGGCCCGATCCGACTCTGTGGTGGCCGGATTAAAATCTGTTCTACCCGGGTTGGGATACCTTTTTCATCCAACACCGAAACCAGTGCCTCACCGACACCGAGTTCAGTGATCACTTTTCCAGTATCGACATCTGGATTTGCGCGAAAATTCTCAGCCACCACTTTGACC
The DNA here is from genome assembly GCA_947259885.1 of uncultured Gammaproteobacteria bacterium. Lineage (GTDB taxonomy): Bacteria > Pseudomonadota > Gammaproteobacteria > Arenicellales > Poriferihabitantaceae > VYFG01. Next base: position 69,630 of record CAMYNW010000011.1, on the reverse strand, counting down.
GCTTTTTGTTCCTTGGGCGTAAACGCCCTTAGCGCATGCTGAATTTTCATGCCGAGCTGTCCCAGCACATCCTCCGGAATATCCAGCGGACTTTGACTGACAAAATAGATACCCACTCCCTTGGAACGGATCAACCGCACAACCTGTTCAATTTTGTCCACAAGGGCTTTAGGCGCATCATCAAACAATAGATGCGCTTCATCAAAGAACATTACAAATTTAGGACGATCCGGATCCCCTACTTCGGGCATATTTTCAAACAGCTCCGCCATCAACCACAGCAGGAAGGTAGCGTAAAGCTTCGGGCCTCTTGAAATAATCGTGGTGACATCCAGCACATTAATTACCCCGCGACCGGAAAAATCCTGGCGCATTAAATCGTCCAGTTGCAGCACCGGTTCGCCCAGGAAAATCTCTGCATCCTGCTCCTCAAGCACCAGCAGGTCGCGTTGGATTGCACCAATACTGGCGGAGGTAAAATTGCCATAGTCGCCCCTCAATTCGGATGCATTATCCGACATCCATCCAAGAAGGTGCTGCAGATCTTCAAGGTCCAGCAATAGCAGACCATTGTCATCAGCAATCTTGAAGGCGGCGTACATTACACCTGTCTGAGTCTCATTGAGATCAAGCAAATTGGAAATGAGCAGTGGGCCGAGTTCGCTGACAGTTGCTCTTACCGGGTGGCCTTTCTTGCCGTACAGGTCCCAGAACACCACCGGGTTGCCCTGCATCTGGTAGTCGCTGATACCGATGGCTTCAATTCTTTCATCGATCTTTGGATGCGCCGTCGCTTCACAGGCGAGTCCAGAGACATCTCCCTTAACATCGGCCATTAACACCGGCACGCCCGCTTTAGAAAATTCTTCCGCGAGTATCTGCATGGTCACAGTTTTGCCGGTACCGGTGGCGCCGGCAATCATGCCATGCCGATTCGCCATTCGCGTGTTCATCAGAACTTGCTTCTGATCGCGCCCACCGATCAGAATAGTATTTTGTGTTGTCATGGTCGACCTGATTTACTTAAAATTTTGTTATCAAAGCGGCTAAGCCGCTTCCGCCTCGAGGCGATCATAACCCGTTCGCGACAGGCAAAAAAGCGCATTCTATAAACAGGTCCTGGTGCTACAATTCAAACTAGTCAATATTTTCCAAATAACTGAAAAATGAGCAAACCGGATCAGCTTACAGCGCACTATGAAGCGCTAATAAAGGCTGTCGGCGAGGATATCAGCAGAGATGGTCTGCAGAAAACCCCGCAGCGAGCGGCCAAGGCTTTTCGATACCTGACCCACGGATATGAACAGGATCTCGATGAGGTGGTTAACGGCGCCATATTCGAATCGGACAACGATCAGATGGTCATCGTCAAAGATATCGAGCTTTATTCCCTGTGCGAGCACCATCTGCTGCCGTTTATTGGTAGAGCCCATATCGCCTATTTACCACAGGGAAAGGTCATAGGATTATCGAAACTGGCTCGGATCACTGATATGTATGCCCGCCGGCTTCAGATCCAGGAAAATCTTACCGAGCAAATCGCGCGGGCAGTTGAGGTCATGACCGGCGCCGCAGGTGTTGGCGTAATTGTAGAAGCCAAACACTTTTGCATGATGATGCGAGGTGTCGAAAAGCAGAACTCCACCATGAAAACCTCGATGATGCTCGGACGTTTTCGTACTGACCACCGAACCCGCACGGAGTTTCTAAATCTTGTGCAGGGTTAATTACGATTCGACTTCTGGATACCGGGGTCTTGTAAGCCTGAAATCTACCCATGCAAGCCCTTCTGGTAGACGGCCTTAATCTGGTCAGAAGAATATACGCGGCGGTTCCCTCTCCGCCCGAAGATGCGGATGACGTGCAGCTGGCAGAACACATCCAGGGCGTTGTGCGCTCATCCACATCTTCACTGGAAAGAGCGCTCCGCTTTCATCAACCAAGTCACAGTGTGGCGGTATTTGAACAACCTGGTCGAACCTGGCGACATCGAGTATTTCCAGACTATAAAAAAAACAGATCGCCTATGCCGTCGCTGCTCTCAGACGCAATGCCCGAGTTAAAACAGGCGTTTGAGTCAAAGGGAGTATTGAGTTACGACAGGGCCGGATATGAAGCCGATGATGTTATTGCGACCATGGCAATCAAGATCGCGCATCACCATGGCACTGTGACTATTCTCTCCACTGATCGTAATTATTGCCAGCTTTTGTGTCCAGAGATCTCGGTGTACGATCATTTTGGCCAACGTCACCTAGATCGCGAAATGATCTTCAAGCGATTCGGCGTGGAGCCCGAACAACTGCCCATGCTACTAGCACTGGCCGGGGACTCCAGCCTTTCGATCCCGGGCATTCCTTCAATCGGTATCCGCACTGCGGCTCGCCTGGTACACGAATACCATACTATGGACAACTTGCTCGAAGCCTCCCGCGAAATGACCGGCAAGATCGGGTCCAAACTCTATAATGGACAAGAAATTGCGCGCCTTGGTATGGAGCTGTTCACTCTGAAAAAAGACATCGATCTGGGCATCAACCTCAACCAGTTTCGCTATCAAGCTGCCTAGTTTGATGAAGCGCCCTGGTTTTCTGCGATTCATCCCGCTGTGGCCGGTTTTACTGCTGGGACTATTTATTCTGCTATGGAACCAGAGACTAGAGATTGCAATCTGGATCCTGGATCGGACAGTAATCAGTGGTGATATCGAAGATTTTTCGATTGCTCCGTCACGCATTGATCTCGATCGCAGCCTGATCGATTCCATTTCGTTTACATACCTTGTGGGTGAGCAACAGTACCAGCTCAAATCCTCTGAAATCGAAATTGTTTATAAACTCTCAGGTCTGCAATCTGTTTCAATCGAAAGCGTGGTTCTCGGGAGATTGGCAATTGAACAATTGAGTCCGCCATCATCTGATCAGACTGTCAGTCTTGCGGGATTTACGCTGGACCAGATGCTGTCTGATCTGAACCACCTTCTCGCTCTCAGTCTGCCGGTAAAAATGTTGTCGGTAAAGCAGCTAGACCTTTCCCTTCCAATCTACAATGTTTTTGTTCGAAATGGATCCGCTCACATTCAGGACAACGGAGAACATATCAATGCCCGTATCGAGGACAATCCTCGGTATCTCGATCTCGAAATGGAGTCTGGCCGTCTCGATATAAGCTTAGGATCGACCGCGGTACAGGAGGTTGAAATCCTCAACTTAGGAATAAACACTCAGGAGGCAAACCGAAACCTGAGAATGAATGCGAAATTTGACACTGCTGCATTTGGGGAATGGATTGCACATTACCCGCCTGCATCAGCAATTGGTAAATCCCTGCAAAATATAAAAGCGTTCACCGAACTCAAAATTGATATCAACCCAAAGGACCGGGGCTACCTCGCTAACATCTCAGCAATCAGCGAGCAGATCACCGCAGAGGCATTTCAAGGCTCCGCCATCTCCGCCGACCTGGACTTTTATCTGCCGGATGCAATATTCGACAAGCCGGTAAATCGCATTGATTTTGATGCCAGGACTCAATTAAAAGCCGAGAAATTTAATTTTGGTGATCTTAAAATAACCGACCTGAGTCTGAGCCCTCAAGGCTTTGTTGAAAAAAATAATGGTGTTCTGTATGCAGAGTTCACACCAGATTCAAAGGTGTCCGCTACTACGGTCATATTCGACGACTACACTATTAACGATATATCCATCACGCCGGCAATTGTCGTAAAAGATGAGGAAATCCAAGTTCAAAAAGGCCTGAAGGCTCAGGTTAGACAAATTTCTTGGCCTGGTTTCACTGTAAAACAGACTAGTCTTAGCGCACAGAATGCGTCTTCGATTGCTGTCGACGCTGATCGGGGATGGGTCCACACAGATGGTCAATGGACGATCCAAACAGAAATTGACCTTGGTCAGAATCAAGTAATTGGAGGAGAATTTAATACCACCGCATCGTATATGGATACAGTCGAGGTCAAAGCGAAAATCGAGAGCAATGATCCATTAATTTCTTTAAACACGCCCCTTCCGCCAGTTCAAGCTATATCTTTCGAAGTTGTGCGAAGCGGCCAACTGGTGGAAGCGGCGGGTACGCTCAAAGTTGATGATGCCGGTGTCCCGCTTAAGTTTACTATGAGACACGATATAAATTTAGGGATTGGCACAGGTGACTTGTGGAATCCATCTCCAATAGACGCAACTGCGTTGCCTGGCATTGTCAGTGCACTCGAATTAAAACTACCAGACATGCTTTCTATTTCTGACGGACAACTTGTCGTCAATCTTAATGCTGGATGGAAGCAAGATAGTTTTTCTTTAAACGCTGACTTCGAAGCAGATGAATTGTCAGGAACCTATCAGGAATCCCTGTTTGAAGACCTGGCGATTGCCGGCAAGCTCGAAATTCTGCCGGTCATGCGTTCGGATGGGAACCTGATGGCTAGTATTGGAAGTCTGGAATACGGGGTAAAATTTGAGCAAGTTTCTTCGGCATTCTCTGTGGAGCCTTCGCAACATGGGGATCTACCTCAATTTTTTGTGGATAACCTTCAGGGTGACTTGTTTGGCAGCAGTTTGTACGCCAGCGATTTCACCCTCGATCTGAATGGTCCAGACTCTCAATTTGATCTAAAGATCCAGAATCTAAATATTGCGCAAGTTGTTGCCACTCAGGGAATAGAAGAGTTAGAAGCCACAGGCCAAGTTGACGGTAACCTACCCATATCGATATCTTCTAGTGGAGTCAGCATCAACGATGGTGTGTTCTGGAACCACCTTGGGGGGGGCAATATTGCGTATTCGATCACCGATGAACAGGCGGCAGCCCTGGATAATCCACTGACAGATGTGGTGATCGCCGCCTTAAGAGACTTTCGATATCGGGTGCTGACCGCCAACGTTGATTACCAACCCAACGGCGAACTTAAGATGAGCTTTAAACTCAAAGGTATTAGTCCTAATCTTGACGCTAACCGGCCTGTGCACCTGAACATCAATACGGAGGAAAATGTGCTATCTTTACTAAAGAGTCTTAGCTACTCTGAGGGTGTTAATCAAGCAATCGACAAACAGATACAGGAAAAGTTCGAATGAAAATTGCAAACTGGTTTCCAGGGCTGATGTTATTCGCCGTTTTAATCGTGGGATGCGCACCTACGGTAAAAGTAGCCACTCCGGAAAAACCAATTACTATCAATCTTAACGTCAAGATCGAGCATGAAATCCGGGTGAAAGTGGAAAAAGATCTAGACGAATTGTTCAGCGAAGAAAGCGAACTGTTTTGAATTCGGTCTATGACGGATTTTTGGATAAGTTAAATAAAGTAAGTTAAATATAGCGAAGAAAAGATGATGAAGACGATAAATAAGGGTCTATTAATTCTGATGACTTCTCTGGTGATGGTTACGAACGCCCTTGCACTGAGCCTGGGCGAGGCAAAAGGCCAGGGCCTGGTAGGAGAAACACCATCAGGTTATCTGCAGCCAGTAGGATCACCGACAGCGGAAGTGAATAATCTGGTCAATCAGATCAATCAAAAACGACGCGCTGAATACAGCAGCATCGCACAAAAGAACGGCACCAGCCTGAAGAACGTTGAAGCACTGGCGGGAAAAAAGGCTATCGATCGGTCAAGGCCTGGCGAATACGTATTGGTCGGCGGACAATGGCGGAAGAAGTAACATACTAAATGCAAACCTGGGAGCAGGTGGCGATAGGCGCCATTATTCTGGTGATTCTACTGTGGCGTTTGCCAAAAGTTTCAAAGGCCATGGAGCAGCATAAGGACGAACCAAGAGACTGGTTAGGGGTGCTGATTCCAATTGGGGTTGTTGTAATGTTCGTGATTTTTCTAATTAGCCTGGCCTGAGCAAATTCGCACCGACTGACTCCTAATTTACAGCTAGTACCTCGTATCGCAATTCGGCTACTCAAGCGATAGCGCTTCCACTCGATTCCATTGTTACGCCTCAGGCACTATGATTAACCGCGTGTTAATACTTCTCATTGATCATGTCAACACAACAAGCAGATAACATCACCATGTCAGAGGGAGGGCTATACTCGCTTGCGACCAAGGGGGCCAAAGACGTAATTGACATCGCCACGCCTCGGGTCCTTGATGCGCTTGGCGCCATCAATTTTTCAGCAGACCCAGGCGGATTTATGATGGCGGATATGGGATGCGCCGACGGCGGGACATCTCTCGAAATGATTCGCAGCGTTCTCTCCAAATTACAACAGCTCGCACCGGGACTTGATGCTACGGTGGTCTATGCTGATCAACCTGCAAACGATTTCAATGCGCTGGTAAATATTGTTCATGGAAGAACCGCTTTCGATTCCTGGATTGAAGAATTTGAAAACGCCTGGCCGCTATTCTCAGGTTCGTCTTTCTACCTGCAAGCGGTACCCGATAACACATTAGATCTTGTATTTTCCGCAACCGCAATGCATTGGTTATCAAAAAAGCCCTGCAACATTACGGATCATGTTCATATGGTTGGCGCATCCGGAGAAGAACTAGAACAGTTTGCCACCCAGGCGCGTGAAGACTGGGAAACCATCCTGATGTGCCGCGCCAGGGAACTTAAGTCCGGCAGCAGGATGGTGTTAGTGAACTTTTGCCGAGACGATTCCGGCAGATACCTGGGTAACACCGGCGGGATTAATATGTTCGACACCTTTAACGAAATCTGGCGCGAGTTTATTGAGCTCGGTCGAGTGACTATTGAGGAGTATCACAACATGACTCTGCCTCAGTATTACCATAACATTGAAGAGTTCTGTGCCCCGCTTAACGACCCGAAAAGCAACTGCTACCAGGCGGGACTGCGCTTGGATAACATCGAGACCCGGGTGGTACCCTGCCCTTTTGCACAACAATTCAAGGCTGATGGCGATGTAACAGCATTTGCCGATGGATTGATTCCCACGGTCAGGAGCTGGAATCAAAGTATCTTTGCCGCAGGATTAGACATGGATCGCCCTCAATCAGAGCGTAATCAAATCATTGAAGATTATTATACAAGCTACCACCAGCGGGTCCTCCAGGACCCTGAAGGCCATGGTATGGACTATGTGCACGCATATATGACCATCTCAAAAAACTGACATTAAATTGGCGTGCTCCAGAAGTGCGCACTGATTAGTGCGGCCAGGCTGCTCGCGCTTTACTGCTCTACCCAAATGGGTAATACTATTGGACCTTTCTAAGCTTAGAATGCGTCTTTCAGAGGACGCAATAGTCTCTAAAAACATAACTATTAACCCACACAATATTACGGAGAACCTCCAATATGAAACGTCGTGAATTACTGAAAGGCGGTGTCGCTGCAGCAGCCACCGCCGGCGCAACCACTCTGGCGGCACCTGCCATTGCCCAGGAACGAATAGAAATTTCTGTAGTCTCTACCTGGCCGCGAGACTTCCCTGGTCTTGGTACTGGTGCTCAACGTTTTGCCCAACGGCTTTCGGACATCAGCGACGGCCGTTTCCAGGTTGAATACTTTGCAGCAGGTGAGCGGGTCGGTGCGTTCGATTCGTTCGACGAAGTCGCCTCAGGCAATGCCCAGATGTATCATGCCGCTGAATACTACTGGAAAGGTAAGCACCCCGGGTGGGCTTACTTCACCGCGGTACCTTTCGGTCTCACCTACACCGAAATGAACGCCTGGATACGCTTTGGCGGAGGCCAGGCGTTGTGGGATGAACTGGCGGGTGAATCTGGTCTGAAAAATCTGATGTGTGGAAATACCGGCGTGCAGATGGGCGGGTGGTTCCGTAAAGAAATGAACTCCGCCGACGACTTCAAAGGCCTGAAGATGCGTATCCCGGGACTCGGTGGCGACGTTCTGGCCAAGCTCGGTGCTTCACCTGTGTCACTGCCCGGTGGACAGATCTATGAGAATCTGATTTCCGGGGCGATCGATGCTACCGAATGGGTAGGTCCATGGAATGACGCAGCGATGAAATTCTACGAAGCCGCTAAGTATTATTACTATCCAGGTATGCATGAGCCAGGCCCGATGCTGGCAGCCGGGATCAATAAGGATTTCTGGGAAGGCCTGTCGGCCTCCGACAAGGTTATGGTGGAAGCCGCAGCCTCCATGGAAAATGACGTCATGATGGCGGAGTTCAACGCCAACAATGGTTCTTCACTTACCAAATTGATCAATGAACAAGGTGTGCAGCTCAAGAAGTTCAGCGATGAGATCTACGACTCCTTTGGAGAAGCAGCTGAAGAAGTCTTTGCCGAAACCATTGAACACAGCGATCTGGCAAAGCGAATCCACGACAGCTTCATCGCCGCCCGGACTGACATTGGCGGATGGCAGAAAATCGCCGACCAGGAGTATTTACGTCAGCGAAACCGAGTCATTGGCATTTAATTCTGCACTAGAACAAGACTTACCGGTCTTATAATAATCGGCAAACGGAACCGACAGGTTTCGTTTGCCGTAATACCGCTATCTACAAGCAAATAGCAAAATGCTCATTTGCTGGCAAAAAATATAGTTTGTACCTGCTGGCACATTCGGAGGGCCAATTTCAGTGACTATATCCATTAAGCTCTCATCAGAATTACCGTGATTGGATTTCTCGAGAAGCTGGCAAAGTACCCCCGGGTTTTAAGGGGATTTGCCGCAACTGCAACTATTGCAGTGGTTCTGTTCCTGATTGATAACTTCCTTATTTACGTTCTTGGCTGGCCAGGCATCGGCCGGTTTTTTACTCATCTTGGAGTATTCACTCCCGATAAAACATTTAAAGGATTACAGGGAAGCGCAATAACTCAAGGCTGGATTCAGTTTCTGGCGTTCACTGTAGTGTTCGTTTTAGCTCTGGTTTGGGTTCGACGCACTAGTTTCCGTAGCCTGATTCATGATGCAGGCCTATATAGCGCCATCGCGGCCTTTATCGTACGTGCAGCATTCTGGTCTGTGCTGTTAGTCGGTGGCGTCGATATGCTGCTTTCGTTCTTAAGAGTCGAAGGTTTCCTGCCTGCAATCATTGGAGCGGACCTTACTACCCAGCTTGGCCGCTCAATTTTTCGCGGCACGTGGGTGCACTACCCATTAATCGGCATTGCAATAGTCATCGCCCTGTTAAGCCGATCCCTTGGGTTTATCTGGTTGGCGCTGATGATTGTTGGGGCAGAGTTTCTTATCGTCATTACACGCTTCGTATTTTCCTATGAACAGGCTTTTATGGGAGACCTGGTTCGTTTCTGGTATGCGGCGTTATTTCTGTTTGCCAGCGCATACACTCTGCTTCACGATGGCCATGTGCGAGTAGATGTGTTGTATGCAGGATTTACCAAACGAGGTAAGGCTGTAACTAATTCAATTGGATCACTTCTCTTAGGATTGCCAATTTGCTGGACCATACTGATTCTTGGCACCAGCAGCAGGGGCAGCATTATCGTCAGCCCGCTTCTGAGCTTTGAAATCTCCCAAAGTGGCTATGGTATGTACACCAAATACCTGATGGCGGGATATCTGATGATCTTTGCGCTCAGTATGGCGATTCAGTTCGTCAGCCTCTTCTTAAGCAATATGGCAGAGTTTGCTGAAGACTCCGACCATCTGGTTAACGGTAGCAACTAGTATGGAAATCGTATTTCTCTGCATCCTGGTTCTGATGATGGTCATCGCGCTGTCCTCTGGTTTTCCTGTTGCATTTGCTCTACCGGGTTCCGCCATTGCCACCATCGTGCTTGCGGCCACCTGCGGCTATTTCTTTGCCGGCGACCCTTCCGCGTATTTTGCCCAGGACGGCCCTAGGGAATGGATGACCGCGGGGATAACTAACTTTCGCAGCCTGTACTGGGAAGTCGAGCGGGACACATTGATCGCGATTCCTTTGTTTGTATTTATGGGTATCATGCTGGAACGATCGCGGATCGCAGAGGATCTGCTGGTCGCAATGGCGAGGCTGTTTGGTCCAGTCCCGGGCGGACTCGGCATTTCAGTGGTATTTGTCGGTGCATTACTCGCTGCAACGACTGGCATTCTCGGCGCTACGGTAATCGCAATGGGTTTGATCTCACTGCCTGCGATGCTGCGTAACAATTACTCGAAACCCCTCGCCACCGGTACTATTTGCGCCTCCGGCACCCTGGGTCAGATTATCCCGCCTTCTATCGTTTTGATCATATTGGCGGATCAATTGTCCAATGCCGCTGACCAGGCCAGTACGCTTCGTAAAGCAGAGTACAAAGCCTCTACCGGGGAATTTTCCCTGCCTACTCAACTCGACATCGTTTCCGCCAGCGCCGGAGACATGTTCATGGGTGCGCTGGTTCCTGGTTTGATATTGGTCGGTCTATACATGCTGTATATCCTGATACGAGCCATCACCAAGCCCGGAACGGCACCCCCGGTCCGCTACGATGGAAAATACGATCGGAATTTTGCGATCTCCATTGCACTGTCACTTGTGCCACCGCTGACGCTGATCTTTGTTGTTCTAGGCTCGATCATCCTCGGAATCGCAACGGTCAACCAGGCGGGTGCAATCGGTGCTGTCGGCGCGATAATCATGGCCGGCTATCGATTGACCGATGGCAAGCGCGGTCAATATCTGCCCACCATCCTCGCCACCTCTTCGCTCGCGGTGGTCCTGGTTCTAAACAACAACTTCAACCTGAACGTAAAGAACATATCAACCGATCGTGATTTAATCGGCGTGATGGTGGCGGCGGCCGCAGTACTGGTATTCATCATCGCATTGGTTTGGAGCTGCTGGCGCACTTATAAGATCAACGACACGCTGGTCAGTGTCATGGTCGACACTGCTAAAACCACTTCAATGGTGTTCATTATCCTGATCGGTGCAGCCATGCTCACGTCGGCATTCCGGGCATTCGGCGGCGAGGAGTTGGTCAGGGAATTTCTCACCGGTTTGCCGGGTGGCTTCTGGACCCAGTTCCTGGTCGTTATGCTGGTTATTTTCCTGCTGGGATTTTTTCTCGATTTTATTGAGATCGCAGTGGTCGTGGTACCCATAGTTGCGCCAATCCTGTTGTCTGATCCTTCGGCTAATATCACTGCGGTGTGGCTCGGTGTGATGATAGGTCTCAATATTCAGACCTCTTTCCTTACACCGCCGTTTGGATTTGCTCTGTTTTATCTTCGAGGAGTCGCTCCGCCGGAAGTCAGAACCACTGACATCTACAAAGGCGCCATCGCATTTATCATGCTTCAGCTCGTCGGCTTGGCAATTGCAGGGTACTTTCCAAGTCTCGTGAACTATATGCCTAATCGTACTCACCTTACGGCAGAGACAGCGCCACCACCGGTCAATCCAAAACTGCAGCTATGTATAGAAGAACACTTATTTGGATACTATGATGAGAACCAGGATGGCCTGCTTCAAAGTATCAACCAGGCACGTAGCCTGAACCTGAACTCTCTGCCGGATGCGCTGCAGAAATCTCTTAACTCCAGCTTTGATTTAGCCAAACAGACTTTCGAAAACGTCGAATCGATCAAATTAACTAGCGCGGCACTGGAGCAGTTCAACGATAACTACCAGCCGCTGCACACGCAGGTAAGATCGATTCAGATAAGTATTCGAAAACTCGAACGGAAACTTAAAAAGCAACAAGACAACTTGGAAAGGGTTTCTCGCCGTGAACAGCCTACTGAACAGCAGTTAGAGAAGCTTGAGAGCGATATCAGTCGTACTCAAGAATTGATTGAAGAAGCTGAGAAGAACATTCCAGCTCAATGGGAAGAGCAGCACAATCAATATCTCGAACTCGCCAAGAATGACAAGATCGCTCGAAGCAAATACCGTCGTGGCGTTGACGAAGCTTATGAGCCTTTAAAAGGTGTTCGAGTATTGTTGGTTGACCTAAAACCATTGCAGGCGCTCGAATCAGTGTTCGAAGGCCTTGATCAGGTGATCAACAATGAAGGAGCGGAAACCGTCATGGAAATCATCAAGCAAAAGGAAAGTGAGTTTGGCGAAATCGAGGGTGTCAGTCATATCAAATCACTGCTATCCAAGTCCAGACGCGCTTTGAAAGGAGACTCGCCAGACAGGGACAAAGCCATGCAGCTTATTGTTGAGGCGAAAGAAGCTTTGAACCAGGAACTTGCGTGGAGAGCGCAGGCGGCGGACACCCTCTTGCCGGGTCTCAATACCTATAACAATGCGATCTATGACAGTGTCGGCTTACGCTTACAAAAGAGACTACCTGTCAATATCGCAACCGAAGTGGCATCCTGCTTGTCGCATCATAAGGACATATCTCTTCACTTCTGAGCCAGTTGGGTTTTTCCGCTCTGGTTTTTTGACCAAAAAATAAGCTGGCGACTATCAGCCTGCACACAATTTTCAAATGGTTTAGTACTATTTTTTTTCGTTTTTGGCGGTTTCCAGATTACGATTTAGTAACAAAAACTGCAGTTTTTCTGTGCCCTTCAAGTGTCGACTAGAACGTTGCACCGAAATTGCCAGACTATAAATTGACTTACAACAGAAAAAAGTATACATAAATCACTGAAAATAAGAAAAAAACTCTATAGAACAATTAGACCTGTCGCACCGTGGCGACAATAGTTTCTAGGCCATTTACCGCTCCAGCTGAGCGCGATAAACGGTATCTATTGGCAGACAAACGGTTGACTTAAAGGCGTTATTCCCTATAATTACACCACGCTCCGCCGTACCTCCTTCACCTCCGATTTATGCGGCGGATCATTTAAAAACCCATGGAATGGGTTTTTTTTTGCCTGGACGAAATGCAAACACAGAATTCTGTTTCAACCAGACATCAATACGCCCTTCAACCACCGCCCTAGATCGTACTCGCCGCTCAGGCATCAACGGGCCCGCATCCATGTGCCCGCAGCATACAACCGGCAGGGATGGTGGAAGTGCAGATTTTGCAGGAGCGAAAATCTGACAAGCCATCCTGGCTATTCACTGCTCTCGCGCATCCATGTGCCCGCAGCATACAACCGGCAGGGATGGTGGAAGTGCAGATTTTGCAGGAGCGAAAATCTGCCAAGCCATCCTGGCTATTCACTGCTCTCGCGCATCCATGCGCCCGCAGCATACAAGCCATCCTGGCTATAAAAAAGGCCCTTACGGGCCTTTGAAGGTAACCACTTTATTGGTGCTGTCATTTCCTGATTAGTTTCCACGCCATAGGCAACAGCAGCATAGCGACAATGATCTTTAACAGATCACCTAAAAGAAACGGTGTGAGCCCGTAGGCAAGCACTGGTTTATCCCAGCCGACTACACTGCCGAGCCATAACAGTCCAAGGGCATAGATCAACAAATTACCCGTGATCATTGCACCAAAGGTGGTTATTACATTTCGCCCCCATCCCCGTTCTGCCATCCACCCAACCACAATAGCCGCAAACAGAAAGCCCAACAGGTAGCCACCAGTCGGGCCCACCATATATGCAATTCCAATTCCTCTTTCCGGGGTACCACTGAATACCGGCAATCCAAATGCCCCTTCTGCAAGATAAAGAAGTATTGTTGCCGCCCCAAGCTTCCAGCCGTAAACCATACCCAGCATTAGCACTACAAATGTCTGCATGCTAAGCGGTACTGGATAAAATGGTACTTTAATCTTTGCGGACACAAACAATAGTACTGAGCCAGCTACCACCAGCAGTACGTTTCTTAACATCGACTGATCTTTCCAGTACGAATTTACGAGTGTTGAGTGACTCAGAGTATGTGTTGACATGAAGTAGTTGGTTTTATAGTAATTCGTGCTTAATTCTATCGCAATGACCGACGTCCGAACAACAGAGCAGACAACAGCAGGAAGACGCCCAAAATCAGTGCCGGGATGTCTCCAAATCGGACATAGGGTGTTACGCCAGTGCGCGATTGCACCACACCCTCAGTAACGAATTTTTTGAATTGTGGTGCCACAACCTCGACATTACCGCGCCAATCAATGAGAGATGACAGCCCGTTATTCGAAGAACGGACCATAGGCCGTTCGGATTCACGGGAACGAAACTGCGCCATCTGTAATCTTTGATGAGGCGCTAGTGAGTTACCAAACCACATATCTTCCGTTACATTCAGCAAGAATCCCGCATCGGGTATCTGGTTACGCGACACATGAGGGAATGCGTCTTCGTAACAGATCGATGCCGCCGCGCGATGGCCCGCAACGGCCAACGGCGACTGCACGCTATCCCATGCTGAAAAATCTGACATCGGTATCGTTAAGTAATCCAGCACCGGGCTCAACAAAGTCTGCATGGGAAAAAATTCACCAAATGGAACCAAATGCTGTTTGCTGTATATCGACACCTGATCACTCACCGCGACAATGCTATTGTAATACCTTCCGTCAGAATGCGGTTTATACAGTGCACCAAATGCAAAATCGGAGGGATGCTGCTGCAATTTCTGCCAGAACGATGCCGGCATTTCATTGAGGTAGTCGGGTAGAGCTCCTTCGGGCCACACGATCAGGTCCTTGTCCCGATGCAGCTGGCTTTTCTCAATGTACTCGTCAATTATCGCAGCGCGTGATTCGGTACTCCATTTATCAAGCAAAGGTACATTATTCTGTATCAGAGCGACACTGAACGGCTCCCCGCTAGGTTTGCTCCAAGGTATTTTGTCCAGTTGCCATGCAAATATCCAGCTGCCAATAATAATCAGTAGCAGCCCTGCAGTTTTTTTATTGAGATCAGAAATAGTCGCAACTAAGACTCCAATAGACACCAGTAAAACCAGTCCAACCAGATAGATCCCTCCCACCGGTGCCAGTCCACTGAGTGGTGTATTAACCACTGCATAGCCTGTGCTCAACCAAGGCAAACCGGTAAATATCCAACCTCTCAGCCACTCAAACAACAGAAACGATAACGGCATGATGAAGCACACACGGGCGGTAAAACTCCAACCGCCAAATAGAGCCTGCAACCACCCGGCAATTGCAGGAAACAAAGATAGCAATAGTACGAATACCAGAACACAAATACCCGCAAGCAAAGGTGGCATTCCGCCAAAGGTCTGAATACTGATGTAAACCCAAGAGATGCCGGCCCCAAATTGTCCAACACCAAACATATAGCCGATCCAGAAGGCCTGGAGTTTTTGCAATTTGTACCAGAACAAAAAGAGAATCATGAATGACGGCACTAATAGATACCACCATTCAAAGGGAGAGAAGGACAGCACGTTTAAAAGACCTGCCACCAACGCAAGCAGGTATTTCATCAGTAACGCTTTAGGAAGTTGGGTTTGTTACTCATCACAGCGGTAGGGATCAGAGTAACCGAGAATCGAAAGGACCTTCACCTCCAAGGCCTCCATTTCATCGGCATCCTTTAAACAAACATGGTCATAACCACACAGATGCAGAATACCATGGATCACCATATGTGCCCAATGTGCTTCCCATTGTTTTGCTTGTTCTGTTGCTTCCTCTGCAACAACCTCGGCGCAAATCGCAATGTCACCAAGCAGATTGGTCTCAATATCTTCGATAGGTTCGAACGGAAAAGACAGGACATTAGTCGAGCCATCAACCTGCCGGTAATCTTTATTCAAACGCGTGATCTCATCTCGATCCACTACGCGAATTGTCAGCTCAAATCGATCAGACTGTGCGGCTTCAAGGGCGGTATGCGCCCAAAGCCTGAAGCAATCAACCGACGGTACTGGAAACGATTGATCGACGACCTGCAGCACCAGGGCCGCTCGTGTCATCCTCGCTCCTGGAGATGCTCTTCACTTGCCTGCTGCTCGTAAGCTTCGACGATTCGCTGCACCAGCGGATGACGCACTACGTCACGTGGGAGGAAGCGGGTAAAGCTTATTCCATCGATACCGGAAAGCACTGTACTTGCATGCTTCAAGCCTGAATACTGTCCTCGCGGCAAATCTATTTGGGTAATATCCCCAGTAATAATCGCTTTAGAGCCAAATCCAATACGAGTCAGAAACATTTTCATCTGCTCAACAGTTGTATTTTGCGCCTCATCAAGAATCACAAAAGACTCGTTAAGCGTTCTTCCTCGCATATACGCGAGCGGCGCCAGCTCAATGGTTCCTCGAGCGATCAGTTTCCCCACCCTCTCAAATCCCAGCATCTCATATAACGCATCAAACAGAGGTCTCAGGTAGGGATCGATTTTCTGTCCGATATCACCCGGGAGAAACCCCAGCTTCTCTCCAGCTTCGACCGCTGGTCTGACTAATAATATTCGTTCAATCTCATTATCTGCCAGAGCCGCGACAGCGCAAGCCACTGCTAGATAAGTCTTCCCTGTTCCCGCGGGCCCAACTCCAAAATTAATGTCGTTACTGACGATCCTTCTGAGATAGTCGCGTTGACGTGGATTTTGACCTCGAATAACATGCTTGCGCAGTCGCAGCACAATCTCTTCGCTGGCTTCTTCACCATCTCTATCGCCCTCTTCTTCATTTACTTCAACACGGGACAGTTCAATATGCACTTGATTTCTGTTGATGGGCTGGCTTTCGTCACTGGTCAGTTCGAATAAACGTCGTATCACTGATTCGGCCCGGGCGGTTTTCTGCCCACCACCAGAGACACTAAAAGCGTTGTTGCGCTGAGTGATCTTAACCCCCAGATACGACTCAATCTGTTCTAAGTTAGCGTTTTGCTGTCCACACAACTGAGAGAGTCTGTCAGATTCAGCGGGGTGTAGCTGAAAGGTGATTGGTTTAGACAAATTTCAGTGTTGGTGTGAAGTTATCAATTGTCGGAACCGTTTTTAATTCTGCGCTCATTATCGCACCACGCAGAGAGTTTGGTAGCGCTTCTGTTATCCGCACTTCAACAAATTGACCGACCATACTTCCATCACCGTCGAAGTTTACTACCCGATTATTTTCCGTACGTCCTGAATACTGCGCGGGATCTTTTCGCGATGGGCCCTCGACCAGCACTTGCTGTAAAGTTCCCACCATCTGCTCACTTATACAACCTGCGGAATTGAGTATACGTTTCTGTAAAACTGATAATCGGCGCTTCTTATCCGCAAGCGTGACGGTATCATCGAGTAGTTCTGCCGGGGTGCCGGGTCGCTGGCTATAGATAAAACTGAAGCTATGATCGAAATTTACTGAATCAACCAACTTCATGGTCTCCTCAAAATCCTGATCGGTCTCACCAGGAAATCCAATAATAAAATCTGATGACATCGAAATATCAGGCCTGTGACGCCTTACTTTCTCCACCCAGCTCAGGTAGTCCGCAGAGGTATAGCCTCTCTTCATCAGTTTTAAAATTCGATCTGAGCCGCTTTGAACCGGCAGATGGAGATGATTAACCAATTCAGGGATAGAGGCATATGCGTCCACCAGTTCATCGGTGAAATCAATAGGATGGGATGTGGTATAACGCAGTCGGTCAATTCCCTCAATGGCTGCCACATAGTGCAGCAATTCTGCAAACTCTACAGTCCGACCGTCATGAGCAGCGCCGCGGTAGCCGTTTACATTCTGCCCCAGCAAGTTGACCTCTCTGACACCTTGATCAGCCAACCCAACAATTTCTTCGATGACGTCATCGAAGGGGCGACTGAATTCAGTACCCCTGGTATATGGCACCACACAAAAGGAGCAGTATTTGCTGCACCCCTCCATAATTGAAACAAAGGCCTTAACCCCGTCCACCCTGGGCGGCGGCAGATTATCGAATTTTTCAATTTCGGGGAAACTGATATCCACTGCCTGAGACTGCTCATCCAAAACTTCGTCCAGCATACGCGGGATTCGGTGAAGCGTCTGGGGCCCAAATACCATGTCAACATAGGGTGCCCGCTGCATAATCATCTTGCCTTCCTGGCTGGCTACACAGCCACCCACTCCAATAACAAGATTCTTTTTGTTCTCCTTTATTTCGCGCCATCTGCCCAGCAATGAGAACACTTTCTCCTGGGCTTTTTCACGCACCGAACAAGTATTGAGCAGGACCATGTCCGCTTCTTCTGCGTGCTCGGTTCTCTCATACCCATGACTCGAGTTCAACAGGTCGGCCATTCTCGATGAATCGTATTCATTCATCTGACAACCAAAGGTTTTAATATAAACTTTGCGAGCCAATTTAGGTTCTAGATCATTTGTGGAGGCGCGATTTTACCTGAATACTGATGCATTCTGGATATTTTACTGCGGAATAAACACACGACTCGCACACCTAGACGCCGGGAAGAACTTTTCAGCATAGATCTTAGAACACCTGACAGCAAAAATTCATCCGATCCTGAATACGGGTTAAACGACCTTTCAGTTCCATTTTCATACCAATTTAACCAGGCTCCGCCCAACCTCGAAATCGGTAATACCATGCCCCCACCACCTCGTGCCAGGCTGCAGTTGTCAAACTAAGCGCGGCGGCAGAAGGTAGCCAGCTAAACACCGCTGGCGCAGCGCGGCTGGTCACCTGAATATCTGTAGTGACCGGAATTACTCTTATACCGGCAGTCTGAAAAGTTTCTACCGCGCGCGGCATATGCAGTGCGGAAGTCACCAATACGACCGGCTTGTTAATCCAGCCATTCTTGCTGAGATAATCACGTGCTTCAATGGCATTTTGATATGTGGTTTTTGACTCCCCTCCAGTTTCAATTCGGCTGCCCGGCAACCCCCACTCTTCGAGCAAAGCGCGTGCATAAGTGCTTTCACTGTCAGCGACATATCCATCGAATACGTTTCCACCAGACAGATAGACCCGCTTAACTTTTCCTGCCTTAAAAATTCGAGCGGTATGCAGCAGCCGGTCTGAGCTACCAACTAGCTCAACCTGAATTCTGGGTTGCATTGGTGGCGCCAGCAACCCACCCAGCACCACTGCCACTTCCGACGCTTGCAAGGTCGTGATAGGAACTGGTGGATACTGGTCTTCAAGAAAAGACGCTATGTATCTGGAAGTGTGTGGCGAAGATGCCACAATTAGTACCAGCACCGAAAAACCAAGGGATATACGTGCGCTGCGGACCTTCCCCATTATGCGCATCAGCAGGGAAAGTAAAATTAAAAGCGTGATGACCCCCATTGGAGAAATCAAAAACGCGGCCAGTTTGGTTATGAGAATATACATCAGACAAACGTTTAAGAACTCAGCCTTCGATCATACCCGAATTGGTGTTCGATAGTATTCTTCTATATCACGCCAAGCCTGATCCAGTCTGCGAGAAGAGATTCGCATGCTCGTTTTCAATCCTTGTGCAAAAACTGATACTCGGTACTCCTCCAACATCCAGCGCCAGTTCTCTATCTCATCGCTGTATTCGAATTCACAATCCATATATCGGTTCCACCAGGGAGACACCTTTTGCAGGCGCAAACGATCGGTGTCAGGATCCAATCTGGCCTGTTCCATTCGAACTGTAATTGCTCTTAGAAAACGCGGCAGATGCTGAAGCCATTCAACAGGAGTATCCACTACAAATCCATCGTATATCAGCCATTCGAGTTGCGTTCTAACATCTTTGGCCGTGAGCTCTGGAAGCTCATCCTGGTGTTGATTCATAAACTGTATAATTGCTCGATATTCTAAAAGGGCATCGGCAACGAACCCCGCAATTTCTGCGAGCGCATTCGGCAACTTAGGTGCTGCCTCACTCAACAGCAGCTCAAATTCCGTACGTGATCGAACCGATGCTTTGTCATAAAAGAAAACCTGATCCTGTGCCTTATTGAACATTGCGCTCTGCAAGGCCGATAAATCACCGATCGAAGCATACATCAGGCTGATCCGTTGCCATTCAGGAATGGGTTTCCTGATTAGCTTACGATGCGCAGGCAGGTTAAGCCACAGTAACCGCCGAACACCTTCTGTGTGTGTCTGTTCGGCCTGATCTTTGCAATCAAATACTTCTATGGCAACGCTGTCTGAACAATCTACCAGAGCAGGATAAGCTTCTGTTTGGTATGAACCCACCCTAACGGTCACTGTGTCAGGTAGCTCTTCAAAGTCCCATTTTCTAATTCCGCGACGTTCAACGTTGGCATCTCCTTTTTCTACAAAGCTTGCATGAGCTCGAAGGCCGTACTCCGACTGCAGGCCCTCCAGATCGCGACTGAATCCGATAGTGCGTTGATGTTCATCCACCAATTCAAGGCCTAACTTTAGATAGTCGGGTATCATGGCAAAATCAAAATCATAAGGGTAAATTTCAATTCCTTTCAATTTACTCAGTGCTTCCGCTAGTGAAACTCTTAGGGGCCTTGGATCCGCGACGACCAACTCAGCTACCTGATCCACTGCATCTGGGATAGGCACAAAATGTCGACGGATTTGCTTTGGTAATGTTCGGGCCAACAACACCAGTTTTTGTGACAGCAGCCCCGGAACTACACGCTCAAACGATGCGGCATTCATCTTGTTGAGCAATGGTAATGGAATCTGCGCGGTCACCCCGTCCCGCTCAGCTATCGGATCAAAAAGATAATCAAGAGGCAATGAGATGCCACTATTCTCAATTTCATCAGGAAACTGTTGCAGTGCTTGGCCCGGATCACTGAGCATTAACCGTTTACGCGGAATCAGCAGCTTAGATTTTTTGTCCTCACCCAAGGACCGGTGCCATTTGCGCAAATCACTGGCGCTACAGACCCAATGCGGAATCACCTCATCATAAAACTGATAAATTTCAGTGTCGTCGACAAGAATATCTCGACGCCGAGTTCTATGCTCCAGAGATTCAATTTCACCTATCAAGTTTCGATTATGAACGTAAAATGGCATGCGAGAATCAAGACCGCCATCAACCAGCGCTGAACGAATGAAAATCATGCGACAGTCATTAGGATTTATTTTACTGTAGTCACATTTGCGCCCACTATAAATGGTTAAACCGTAAAGCGTTGCCCGACGGTGAGCCACGACCCGCTCTTGGCGTCGATCCCAGCATGGGGCGCTATAGTGGTATTGCAATAAATGCTCAGCCGCGGACTCAAGCCATTGTGGATGCAACCTGGCAACCGTTCGGGCATATACCTGCCCCGTTTCCACCAACTCAGCAGACATAATCCATTTTGGAGGATTATCTCGCAACACAGATGCTGGGAAAATTTGTAGTGTCTTGCCAAAAGTTCCGTCATACTCTTGACGCCGATTTCTATTCGCCGACTTTTTTTTGTGAGCGTTTTTATTGGCGTTGATTTTTAGTTGTGCGATATTTGAAAGCAGGCCCGGTAACAGTGCCCGATGAATAGTATCCTGATCAGCATCCCGCTGATTGAACTGGAAATCAAGCTGCTTAAGGGTCCGCTTCAAACTTGCTTGCAAGGCGCCCCATTCACGCATTCGAAATACCGACAAATAGTTTCGTTCGCACCATCTATAGGACTTGCGCTTGGACTCCCTTTTCTGAATTTGGCGATATTGACGCCAGATGTCCAAAAGTACTAAAAAATCTGATGTTTCTTTACTCATTTGACGGTGCACCTGACGCGCATGCTGCAGCTTGTCTGCAGGGGCGTTTCGAGGGTCGGGTAATGACAACGCGGCGGCGATCACTATGGTTTCCTCCAAGCAATCAAGAACTCTAGCAGCCAACAACATACGCGCTACTCTAGGATCAACCGGAATGCGGGCAATCTGGCGTCCTATTTTTGTGATCGTTCGCTGCTGATCGAGTGCGCCCAATTCAACCAGGTGCTGGAGTCCGTCATTGACATGGCGCCTTCCGGGGCAATCAATAAAAGGAAAAGTTTCGATTTCACCAATCCCCATAGATTTCATGCGAAGGATTACATCTGCCAGCGATGTGCGTTGAATTTCCGGATCTGTATAAAGTGGGCGATTTAAGTAGTCGTCTTCGTCATATAATCGAATACAAACCCCATTGCTCACCCGACCACAACGCCCTGCACGTTGATCTGCAGACGCTTTTGAAACTTTCTCCAAAGGTAATCTCTGGAGCTTTCGGGTGGGACTGTACCGACTTACCCGGGCAAGTCCGCTGTCTATTACATATCGAATACCAGGAACTGTTATCGAAGTTTCCGCTACGTTAGTAGCCAGGATAATCCGGGAACGGGTGCCGGGATGAAAAATCCGCTGCTGCGCACCCTGCGTCAGGCGCGAGTATAGTGGTAGTATTTCAATCCCCCGCTTCAAATTATTTTCAAGCCACGCTGAAGTCTCCCGAATTTCACGCTCACCGGGTAGAAAAACCAGCACATCACCGGGAGCTTCTTCGTGCAATTCCTGAATTGCCACATTTATAGCTTCAGGCAAAACATCTACCTCTTTGTCTCCTGCCCCAAGCGGGCGGTAACGGCATTCCACTGGATAAGTTCTACCCGAAACAGTAACAATTGGTGCATCATCAAAATGTTTACTGTACTTTTCAGTATCCAATGTCGCAGAAGTTATTATCAGCCTGAATTCCGGGCGGTTTGCAATAATTCGTTTAGCCAGGCCTAGAAGGAAATCGATGTTCAATGAACGTTCATGGGCTTCATCAATAATCAACACTTCGTAACGATTCAGGTCAGGATTTTTCCCGAACTCTGCAAGCAACATTCCGTCAGTCAATACCCGTAGATAATTTCCCTCACTCACTTGTTCACTGAACCGTACTCGATATCCGACATATCGCCCAAGGACTGACCCAATTTCCTCACTGATTCGTTCAGCCACTGAGCGAGCAGCTATTCTTCTGGGTTGAGTTTGACAAATCATCCCGTTGATGCCAAATCCTGCGCTCAGGCATATCTTTGGAATCTGGGTGCTCTTGCCAGATCCGGTTTCACCACAAACGACCACCACCGAATTTTTCTGGATTAATGTAGAGATCTTTTCCTGATGCAGGCTGATTGGCAGTTCGGATGGAATAGTTACTGTAGGAACATCTTTAGCCCGTTGATCAACTCGATATTTCGACTTATTTACCCGAGCAGTCAAGCGATCAAATGCAGCATGAGCTGAACTACCGTACTTGGATTCAGTTGCTGCTGCGCGTTTGATTTCACGTCGTAACCTGCATCGATCTTCGAGCATACAAAACCGCAACTGATCAAGAAGCGATGCAGTATGAGTTGGCAACTTAGTTAATCGATCGCTTTCAGCGTGTTGCCTGCTGGCTTTCATTTAAATGCTTTCCTACCTTAGAGCTTTCCATGCTGCTGTTGTGACAATCTTTGCATAACAAAACTTTCATATTTTTCAGAAATAGCGAGTATGTTGTCAGCCGGAATTTTCCATGGGCAGTTTGTGCGCTGCAGAGAATAATTATCTGGACAATATACTGCAGTGAAATAACCAAAACCATGCAACTCGGCAATTATCTCCTCGGTCGAAACACCGTAGCGCTTTGAATAGCCGGCTGCTTCAATTTGCATTACTGGAGGATTACCGTTTCTAAGCCATCTACACATTCCTCTAATCGCAAACGGTTCATATCCTTCGATATCAAACTTGGCCATCGCATACTGTGAATCATCCAGGTGCTCGTCAAGCCGCACAACATCAATCATACTGCCTGAGGTTGAACTTGATGGACATGCACTGATATGTGCTGTGCAGTCGTCTTGCGTCAAATTGAAGTCGACAGTTCCTGAGGCATCTGAAAGGCCCATTTGATCTACAGTAACATTGTTGACTAGGTTGAGACGTAAAGTCTCGAGCAAACGATTTGCGGTTTCCCTGTTTGGCTCAAAAGCATGCACATGCCCGGTCGATTCCACGACCGATAACGCTAACAGCGTATACAGGCCGATGTTCGCTCCAGCATCGATGAATTTATCCCCAGGGCGCAGGTAATCTAGAATAAATCGCATTTCTCTATAGTCTGGCAACTCGGAAAAATAGATGGCGCGCGAAGCAGAGTGATTGTTCGGATAACATCTTAGTGTTAATCCGTGATAAGAAATATCTTTCGCTTCCCCGGTTAGCTTTTTATACAATTGCCAATAAACTGCACGTGTCAGGCGCGACACGGGAGAGCATTGATTAGCGGGATGTTTTAAGATTTCAGAAACAAGTTTCATTTTTGCATTTTCGCCTACTAATCATTCTACGGCTGGCATGCTTTACTATCACGGTGATCAGATTAGAAATGTTGACCGTGAATAACTATCAGTTCAGATCTGAAGCAGTCCTGAATTCGATTAGGCTTCAACTATCACGGCCAATACAGCTTGAACTTTATTGCGATCAGCGCTCACTATTAACATCAACGACCGCCCAGGCGGTCATATTGACAATTCGCCTGACCGTGGTGGACGCGGTCAGGATATGCACTGGTTTCGCAACACCTAGCAACACAGGGCCAATGGCCACATTATGACCCGCAGCGGTTTTCAGTAAGTTGTACGCAATGTTAGCGGCGTCAAGCCCTGGCAAAACGAGCAGGTTGGCATCACCCTCTAAGGTCGAGCGTGGCATGATTTGTGCGCGCATCTCTGGATCCAGAGCCACATCTCCATGCATTTCACCATCCACATCCAGATCAGGTGCCTGTTGGCGTATCAATGACAGGGCCTCGCGCATCTTAATCGCCGACGGGTGATCAGATGTCCCAAAACTTGAATGTGATAACAATGCGACCTTCGGACGAATTCCGAAGCGTTGCAACTCTGCCGCAGCAAGCTGGGTAATTTCAGCTAGTTGGTCGGCCGTAGGAGAGATATTGACATGAGTATCAACCAGTGTGACCTGCCTCCCTGGCAGCATTAGCGTATTCATCGCCCCGTATACCGATGCCTCGGGGCGGCGACCAATCACCTGATCAATATAATGCAGATGCATTGGAAAGGTCCCGAAGGTCCCACAAAGCATTCCATCTGCATCTCCCCGATGCAGCATCATCGAACCGATCAGGACTAAACGACGCCTCATCTCGATTTGAGCCAGTTGTCTCGTTACTCCCTGTCGTTCGGTGAGTCGGTGATACTCCTGCCAATAGTCGCGGTACCGGTCATCCCATTCGGGATTGACTACTTCGAAATCAGCGCCTGGACGCATCCGCAAACCGAAGCGCTCGATACGCTTTTCTATTACTGAGGGCCGTCCGATTAAGATCGGTTGTGCAAGCTTCTCATCAATCACCGCCTGCACTGCGCGCAGCACCCTCTCTTCTTCTCCTTCTGTATAAACAATTCGCCGATCCGGTTCGAGTCTTGCAATCGCAAATATCGGTTTCATGAAGTTTCCGGAATGGTAAACAAATTGTTCCAGTTGTGAACGGTACGCATCAAAATCCTCTATCGGTCGTCGGGCGACGCCGCTTTCCATTGCGGCATTTGCGACGGCTGGCGCTATTTTGGCTATTAAGCGAGGATCGAAGGGCTTGGGAATAAGGTACTCCGGACCAAAACTCTGACCGATTGCACCATAGGCAGCGGTGACAATTTCTGATTGCTCGGCTCGAGCTAGCTCAGCTACTGCATCGACCGCAGCGATCTCCATTTCCTTGGTGATTGTAGTGGCCTCCACATCGAGCGCACCCCGAAAAATAAATGGAAAGCAGAGCACATTGTTAACTTGGTTTGGGTAGTCAGTGCGGCCGGTAGCAATGATGGCATCCTCTCTGACCAGCTTGACGTCTTCAGGCAAGATCTCAGGATCTGGATTTGCCAGCGCGAACACAATCGGTTTTTCAGCCATACGCTTGACCATATTCTTCTTCAGTACGCCGCCAGCAGACAACCCTAAAAATACATCAGCTTCACCGATAACCTCATCCAAGGTGCGCGCTTTTGTCGACTGAGCGAAACGCGCCTTGGCATCATCCATTAATTCTGTTCGTCCTTCATACACAACCCCTGCAAGATCAGTTACCCATATGTTTTCAATCGGCAGACCAATCTCTGTCAAAAGGTCGAGGCATGCGAGTGCGGCGGCGCCCGCACCACTGACTACAAGACGGACATCATCGATCCTCTTTTCGACGATGCGCAAAGCGTTTGTCAGCGCCGCGGCTACGACAATTGCGGTCCCGTGCTGGTCGTCATGAAATACCGGTATTTTCAATCTCTGTCGCAGCGCTCGCTCAATGTAAAAACAGTCCGGCGCTTTTATGTCCTCGAGATTTATACCACCGAAGGTAGGTTCCATTGCTGCGATGATCTCCACCAGGCGGTCTGGATCAGATTCCGCGAGCTCAATATCGAAAACGTCGATACCAGCGAATTTCTTAAACAATACCGACTTGCCCTCCATCACTGGTTTTGAAGCAAGAGGTCCAATATCTCCGAGTCCTAATACCGCACTGCCATTGGTGACAACTCCAACCAGATTGGCGCGGCTGGTATAGCGCGATACAGTTGACGGGTCATTAACGATTTCCTCGCAGGCTGCGGCAACGCCTGGAGAGTAAGCTAGGGTCAGGTCTCTTTGGTTAACCAGACTCTTGGTGGGGGTGATGGAGATTTTTCCCGGACTGCCAGAAGAATGATAGTCGAGAGCGGCACGTCTAAAGTATGAGTCCATAATAATGAGATAGATAAATTCCGCATCATTATCGCTGAAGTGACCGCTTTGGTCACCCAGACTGTCGAGTAGTTACTCTGCCTCAGAGAATCACAGCAATTATTGAGCTATGACCTGCACATTCTCAATAATCACCGGTTCCACAGGCACATCGCTATACGCACCAGCTGTGTACGTTGAGACACTCCCGATCTTGTCGACGACGTCTAATCCCTCAGTAACTTTGCCAAACACAGCGTACCCCCAACCCTGAGGGTTTTTCCCGGTGTGATTCAGAAAATCATTATTTTCCAGATTAATGAAAAATTGTGCGGTAGCCGAATGCGGATCACCGGTACGCGCCATTGCGAGAGTACCTGTTTCATTCTTGAGACCGTTGTCGGCCTCATTTTGAATCGGCTCCCCGGATTTCTTTTGTTGCATATCGGGAGCGAATCCTCCTCCTTGGATCATGAAACCCTCAATAACGCGATGAAAAATCAGTCCATCAAAAAAGCCTGACTCAACATAATTAAGAAAGTTTTGCACTGTCGCCGGTGCCTCATTAGGATACATTTCGATAGTAATTTCGCCCATACTGGTTGTTAGCTTAATCATTGGATTGGTTTCGTTAGCAGTAGTGGTTATCGGAAGCATGCTCAATGCTGCCAGGATTAGAACAACGCGATGGATCGACTTTTTGATCCGGTGTAAAAATTGAACACTCATTTTAGATACTTCCTCGGGAGAATCTTACTTGATAACTTTTAGACGATGCTGAAAATAAAGTCCCAGTGGCTCTTTTCCACCGGCATTATCGATAATCGATTTCCTTTCTTAAGCAGTTGCATACCGTCAAGCTGAGAATACTGCTTCAACTCAGAAAGCGTAACTGTGCGCTTAAGTTTCTTCACGAAGCGAACATCGACGAGCATCCAGCGCGGATTCACCGGATCGCTCTTTGGGTCAAAATACTTACTTTTCTTATCGAAAGCGGTGGGATCTGGATAGGGCTTACTCGACACCTTCATGAGCCCAACAATACCCACCTCATCACAGTTCGAATGATAGAACAACACCTGATCCCCTATCTGCATCTGATCTCGCATAAAATTGCGCGCTTGATAGTTCCGGATGCCATCCCAAGGTTCGACCTTTACTTTCTTCAAATCGTCAATCGAAAATGCATCCGGCTCACTTTTCATCAGCCAATATTTCATAGTTTATAAAAATGCCCTTTGGTTCTGTCAGGCTTGCTCAACACGAATTCGTTTAATAGAGTTGGCAAGCCCATTTCTTTCATCGACATCGATTAATGCCCCGCATAAACTAGCGTTACCCGCCGCGGGCTCCAAACGTCTTTGCATTTTGTGCACCAGGCGTTCCAAAACAGCTTGTTTGTCACTTCCAATCACTGAATCATAACAACCAGTCATACCCAAGTCAGTGATATAGGCAGTGCCTTTTGGCAAAATCCTTTCGTCTGCTGTAGGCACATGTGTATGCGTACCCACAACCGCAGCTACTCGACCATCAAGATGCCAGCCCATGGCAATTTTCTCACTGGTGGTCTCGGCATGAAAATCAACCACAATGATATCGAATTCTGAACGACTTAACTCCAAAACCTGATCCACCATGGCAAAAGGAGAGTCCAGGATCGGTTGCATAAATGCCTGCCCCATCAGATTAAGCACACCAACTCTGATGCCGCCGGCGGTTTGCCGGACAACCCAGCCAGAGCCGGGTGTTCCCTCCGGATAGTTATGAGGTCTCAGCAAGTCTGGGTGCTGATCTATAAAATCCAGGGCCTCCCTCTTGTCCCAAATATGATTACCCGATGTCATGACATCTATGTTTAATGCATGGAAGTCATCAAGTATTTTCTTTGTTATTCCAAAACCACCTGCAGCGTTTTCGACGTTCACTACAGTAAAATCAATATTTAGATCACGTTGAATTGACTCAAGGTTTTCGGTCAACACTCGGCGACCCGGCCTGGCAACTATATCGCCTATAGTCAAGATATTCATGGCATTAATCGGTAAACCGCTTGATCGGTGACTACCATAGTTAGTGGAACATCCCAGGATTCAGCATTCACGCTAGTGATTTTTTGAATTTCATGGGCCACCCCGATCAGCTCTGGTGTACGATTTGCAGATTGCCGCAGAAATTCGAAAGTGGTGTCATAGAATCCACCCCCCATACCGATTCGATTGCCCCTGCGATCAAATCCTACTAGTGGTAACAGTACTAGATCCAACTCCCGAGCATCAAGCAATGCTGACTGGTCGATTACGGGCTCCTGTATGCCGAACTTGTTTTTCTGAAACTGACTGTTCGGTTCAACTTCACCAAACATTAGCCAGTTCCTTCCTTTCTCCTGTTTGACGATAGGAAGGTAGCTGTGCCGAAAATTTATTTGGCACCAGTGGATTACTCGTGACGGATCAATCTCTCCATCATGAGCAAGGTAAAGTGCAATACGATTACTTTGAGTAAATAAATCAACTTCGAGCAAACGAGTCAATAGGTCTTCGGCTGCCTTAGACTGGTCCTCTGGTGTCAACATCCGCCGCGCCGCACGTAGAGATTTACGCAGCCGAGTTTTATTTCCCAATTCGCTCGGCAGGTCGTCAGAATTGACGTTCACGGAAAAGACATTACAGTAAAAGAAGCTCGCTCAGACAGATGGTAAGTCGCGTTACCCGCAGGTGCCGTATGCTCACTTTACCTTGAACCGAAAGATTCAAGTGGGCACAAAGGACAGCTTTGGGATTCCCGCCGGCGTGAGCCAGGTTCATGCACACCCGCTGTCCACTGAAGCGCCCGAAATTGTGTATTAGGTTCTAAGGGATTCGGAGAACAACTCGAACACCGCAGGCAACGCTTCTCTATATTAACAGACGCGAGGGGTAATTCTGAACCTTGAAATTTGTTGCATTATGTGAGAGCAGGAGGTCCTTTCTCTGCCCACTTGTGACACGGAGTCTGGTTTAAAGTGCAACCTGACGAATGCTATCCATAGCGTTATCAATTTCCGCATGAAGTTTTTCAAGTCGCTCCGACACCTGATCATCATCACCCATATTTTTTCGAGCCTCGAGTAATTCGTGGCTGATATTCAGCGCCGCCATAATTGCACAGCGATCAGCGCCAAGTGCTTGATTATTACTTGCAATCAAACGCATCTGTTTATCGAGATAGCTGGCCGCCTCAATTACCCCCTGGGTTTCTTCTTCATCGCAGGCGATGGTGAATTCACGCTGCATGATACTGACTTTAACGCCTTTCTTATCAGTCGACATGGGATTAGAGTTCCGGCAAAGTGTTCTTAAAGACCAGGTAAAAGATACGAATGTTGACCGATCATCAGGTTTCCAGGGATCTTAGTCTGGCAACGATCTGCTCTACCCGGCCCCGGGCAATCTTATTTTTCTCCTGCAACGCCTTGAACTCCTGTCTCAACATTCGCTGGTCATTACGTAACACCTCGTTGTCGCGATTCATGGACTCCGCCAACTTGATAAGCTCGGCCACGCGCCGCTCGAGTTTTTCAATTGAATGTTCCATGTCTTCACCTAATTTATCGGAATCAGGACTATAAATTGCCCTCGCGATAACGTCAAATAATTAAGGGCTGTTTATGCGGCTGCTGAAGCCAATTTGCAATACAATTGATCTAATTACACCAATCCGGCAAAGTTTTGATGACAAGTATACTGGTTACTGGCGCTAATAGAGGGATCGGTCTGGAGATCTGCAAACTGATGCAAGCTCGTGGATCTACAGTCTTCGCCACCTGCAGGACACCTTCAGCCGCTCTAAGTGGGCTTGGAGTTAACATCATTCAGGGAATT
This sequence comes from uncultured Gammaproteobacteria bacterium, assembly GCA_947259885.1. Lineage (GTDB taxonomy): Bacteria > Pseudomonadota > Gammaproteobacteria > Arenicellales > Poriferihabitantaceae > VYFG01. The sequence continues at coordinate 39,376 of CAMYNW010000011.1, read as the reverse complement.
GATGTCTCTGATCCAGTCTCCGTTGCAAGCTTGGCAGAGTCCCTCAACGGCATCCATCTCGATATTTTGTTAAATAATGCGGGTATTCTCACCCGGGAAACTCTTGACGATCTCGATTTTGAGCGGATACAGAAACAATTTGAAGTCAACGCTATGGGTCCCCTACGCGTGATCAATGCACTCAGAAAAAATCTGTCAAAAAATTCCAAGGTTGGAATCATTACCAGCCGGGTTGGATCAATTGAAGATAACGGCTCGGGGGGTATATATGGATATAGAATGTCTAAGGCTGCTGCGAATATGGTTGGCAAGAATTTATCCCACGACCTTGGCAAGGAAGGCATTCCTGTAATCCTGCTGCATCCTGGACTGGTGGCGACAGAAATGACTGATCGCAGCGGCATCGATCCATCCGATGCTGCCCAAGGAATAATCGAAAGGATCGATGAATTGAGCATGGACAATACTGGAACTTTTTGGCACGCCGAAGGCTATCAACTACCTTGGTGAGCGGCTAACATTGCGCCTCAACTATATACTTAACCTTGATTAAGGCGCACCCGCGGCAGTAAATCCATGCTCAAGGTCCGCGATGATGTCGTCGAGGTTCTCCAGCCCTGCGGCCACACGAATCAGGTTTTCTGTAACCCCTGATAGATTGCGCTCCTCCTCCGTTAAACGGCCATGGGTCGTGCTCGCCGGATGTGTGATTGTGGTTTTTGCATCGCCGAGATTAGCGGTAATAGAGAGTATGCGCGTACCATTAATAAATTTCCATGAAACTGATCGCCCTCCCTTTATCCGGAAAGACACTACCCCACCAAAATCACTTTGTTGTCTTTTTGCGAGGTCGTGACCTGAATGCGCCTTCAAGCCGGGATAAAATACGCTTTCAACCATATCGTGTTTTTGCAACCATTCGGCTATTCCCCTGGCATTTTCGCAATGCCTGGCCATACGCAGAGAAAGTGTCTCCAGACCTTTTAAAAATACCCAGGCATTGAACGGACTCATACTCGGACCTGTAGTGCGCAGCATTGCAAAATAGTCGTCATGTATCTGTTCATTATTGGTCACCATTGCGCCTCCAACACACCTTCCCTGTCCGTCTAAGTACTTAGTCGCAGTATGGATCACAACGTCAGCGCCAAGCGAAAGGGGCTGCTGCAATATGGGTGTGCAGAAACAATTATCCACCACCAACATCGCGCCGGCAGCCCGAGCGATTTGAGCAATTTGAGCAATGTCGGCGACCTGACACAGTGGGTTGGTTGGCGTTTCAAGAAACAACATTTTGGTATTTGATGTTACGGCTTTTTGCCACGCGTCGTTATCAGACACGGACACAAGCGTAATGCTTATGTCAAACCGGCTGAATATTTTCTTGAATAATGAAATAGTCGATCCGAAGAGCTCACGTGAGGCGACTACATGCTCTCCCGCTTTCAATTGGCACAGCACAAGCCCGCTTATAGCAGCTAGACCCGAGGACGTCCCGACGCAATAGTTTGCGCCCTCGAGGTAACCGAGTCTAGTTTCAAACGTCGCAACCGTAGGATTGGTAAAGCGCGAATATACGTTGCCCGTCTCTTCTTCGGCAAACAAGGATGCAGCTTGCTCTGCGCTATTGAAAATGAAACTTGACGTGGCAAAAATCGGCTCAGCATGCTCACGCTCTGGACTACGCACGTGACCACTTCGAATCGCCAACGTTTCGAGGCCAAGCTCGTTGGGATCTGCATCAAGACCAGCTGAATTGACTTTGCTCAATGTGAACTCCTGCAGTAAGTTATGCTGAGCGGACCCGTTCGGTTACCAGGCCTCCGTTTTCAGAGGAGAGTTACAATCAAGAAAATGCGGAGTCGGATCTAACCTAACTAATTGTTATATCTAGCCAAATAGACCCCATCACAAACAGCAAGCAAATTCAGAGAGTGTAAATTACCTGGTTCAGTCTTCTCTAAATGCAGGCATAAAAAAACCCGCTCTCAGCCGTCAAAGAAGCGACATCAAACAGGTGGTGCGACTCCTCTTTAGCCGTATTTTTAAAGCGCCCGCAAGCTGAAACTCAAATCGGCGCTGTAAATAATAATACGTCAGCGAGCCTGATAATGTCAACAATGTTGGTGGCCCGGTATAATCCACGCCTGATTTTATAAATGATTCCCAATGAATAATACACCACCCGAATCCTATCGCTCCGGACCGGATGAAAATGGCCATTTCGGCATCTTCGGCGGTCGCTTTGTGGCTGAAACTCTTATGCCCCTTGTGCTGGAGGTAGAGAAGGCATATTACCGATATCGTGACGATCCGGAATTTAGAAATGAACTTGAGTACTACGCACGCGATTACGTTGGCAGACCGAGCCCTATGTTTCTTGCTGAGCGACTGGGAGCGGAGCTAGGCGGTGCAAAAATCTATTTTAAGCGGGATGAGCTGAATCATACCGGCGCCCACAAGATTAATAACACCCTTGGACAGATTCTTCTGGCCAAGCGCATGGGGAAAAAGCGGATTATTGCGGAAACCGGCGCTGGCCAGCATGGGGTTGCAACCGCTACTGTCTGTGCGCTCTTCGACCTGCCATGCGTGGTGTATATGGGCGAAACGGATATTGAACGTCAGGCTCCCAATGTTTTTCGCATGAAACTGCTTGGCGCCGAAATAGTACCCGTCACGAGCGGCACCGCGACCCTCAAAGATGCCATGAACGATGCGCTTCGTGATTGGGTGGCGAATGTTGAAGATACTTTTTACATAATCGGCACGGCGGCGGGGCCGCACCCTTATCCAGAAATGGTAAGGGATTTTCAATCCGTCATCGGAATTGAGACGAAGGCCCAGATCTTGGAACGGGAAAACAGACTGCCTGATGTCATCACTGCCTGCATTGGTGGTGGCTCGAATGCCATTGGTCTGTTTCATCCATTTCTTGATGATGAATCGGTCAGGATAATTGGGGTTGAAGCAGCTGGTCATGGCCTTGAATCCGGTGAGCACGCGGCATCACTGTCCGGCGGCCAACCAGGCGTTTTACACGGTAACCGCACCTACTTGTTGCAAAACGAAGACGGGCAAATCCTGGACGCACATTCCATCTCTGCAGGATTGGATTATCCGGGTATTGGGCCTGAACATTCGTGGTTGCACCAATGCGGCAGAGTGGAGTACGTGTCGATTACGGATACCGAGGCGTTAGACGCGTTTCAGCTTTGCTGTCGCACCGAGGGCATCATACCAGCCCTTGAGCCTTCTCATGCTCTGGCACATGTTGCCAAAATTGCACCGGCCATGGATCGCGATCAGATTATCGTGATGAACCTTTGCGGACGCGGCGATAAAGACGTATTTACTGTTGCCAAGGCGCTTGGAGTGGAGATATGAGCAGTGACAACCGACTTACGCGTCGTTTTGAGAAGATCAGATCTGAAAACCGGGCGGCACTGATCACCTTTCTCACTGCAGGAGATCCGAATCCGGATACCGCAGAAAAAATCCTCGCTGGCATGCCCAAGGCGGGTGCCGATGTGATCGAACTGGGCATGCCGTTTTCCGATCCTATGGCCGATGGACCAGCGATACAGGCTGCCAACCTCAGGGCCCTTGGAGCCGGCATGACTCTCAAGAAAACTTTGGCAACCGTGGAGCGCTTTAGAAAGACGGATGATGATACGCCTGTCATTCTAATGGGTTATTACAACCCCATCCATTACTACGGCGTGCAAGCTTTTATCGATAAAGCAATCGAGGTCGGAGTAGATGGACTGATAATTGTCGACCTGCCTCCGGAAGAAGATGTCGAAATGTGCCATCCATGCCTGACCGCAGGGCTTCACTGGATCAGGTTAACCACTCCGACTTCAGATGATTCTCGACTGAAAGTTATTCTGAAAAATAGTTCTGGATTCGTCTATCACGTTGCGATCGCTGGCATTACTGGCACTCGGTCTGCCGACAGTAAATTAGTTATGCAAGATGTTGCACGGATCAAGCGGCATACTGATTTGCCTGTCGCCGTTGGCTTTGGGATCAAGTCCGCAGATCAGGTTAACGAAACCGCTAAATTTACCGAGGCTGTAGTCGTAGGGTCAGCATTAGTGCAGCGAATTGCGGACGGATCGGACGCGTCAAAGCCTGCTGAGGAAATCTGCAACGACGTGCATCAGCTAGTCGCGCAGCTGGCCGCGGGAACAAAACGAAATTAGCAACTCCAACCGTGGCTTAAAGGTTTAGTGTAGCTTTAAATTAAGACATTCAGATAACAGGTTTTAATCCAGATGCCGTTTAATAGGTATTGGCTGCCTGTTTTGGTCTATCGAAACATAGGTAAAAGTAGCTTCCGTCACTTTAAACAACTCTATATCAGATTGTTTACGTCTTACCCAGGTTTCTATATGAACCGATATGGAAGTGTTTCCGATTTTTGAAGTTTCACAATAGCAACTCACCTGGTCGCCAACAAACACAGGCAGGTGAAAATTCATTGAATTGACGGCCACAGTGACCAATCGACCTTTTACGATGTAGCTGGCGTATATTGCGCCCGCCAAATCCATCTGCGACATTATCCAGCCCCCAAAAATATCTCCGGCGGGATTCGCGTCCGCAGGCATAGCTATTGTCCGAAGCGATGGCTCTCGTCCTATAAGGTGCTGGACAGGATCAGTCACGGCAGCGGCAAGTCTCTTCCCATGGCATAAAACTCGTCATTGGGGCGCATCTGAATTAAATTTGCCATACGATTGGAAAGGCCAAAAAACCCTGATATTGCACCGATGTCCCATATATCCTCTTCACTGAATCCCTGGGATCTGAGTGTATCGAAATCGTCCTCACCAATTTTTCCTGGTGTTCGGGTTATTTTGACCGCAAAATCCAGCATCGCCTTTTGCCTGTCACTGATATCCGCCTTGCGGTAGTTAATCGCGACTTGATCCGCTACCAGAGGATTCTTTGCATAAATACGAAGAATAGCGCCATGAGCGATAACACAATAATGGCAATCATTGACGCTACTTGTCGCTACTACAATCATCTCACGTTCGGCTTTGCTCAACCCACCCTCTTTCAACATCAGCGCATCGTGATAATCAAAAAATGCACGAAATTCATCTGGTCTGTAAGCCAGTGTTAGAAAAACGTTCGGAACAAAGCCAGCTTTTTCCTGCACGCCCTCAATTCGAGCACGAATATCTGGTTCTAACGAAGAAAGTTCCGGAACAGGATACCTGCTAATAGCATAATCGGTCATTTAGTATTGTTAGAAATCTGGGTTGAAATAATTACGGCCTGAATGAGTCACTGAGATCTGCTCCAGAAGCAATTGATAGTGTTCTTCGCTATCCAGAAAATTTAAATTCTCAGCATTGACCATTAGTAGTGCTGAGTCGTGATAACTTAAAAAAAATCGGGTGTAGGCATCCGCCAGTTCCTCCAGGTATCCTCGCTCCATGTTGCGTTCGAATAGAATTCCGCGTTTACGAATTCGTTTGACCAGCACTTCCGTCGGCGCCTGAAGATAAATTACAAGATCCGGCTGCGGAACTTCTGGCGCTAACTGTTTATAAACCTGCTCGTAAAGGTAAAGCTCGTCTTCATCCAGAGTCAAACGAGCAAATAAGGGATCCTTTTCCAGCATAAAATCCGCAATTCTAATGGGTGAAAAGAGGTCGCCTTGCCTTAATTCTTTAAGCTGCTTCACACGCTGAAAAAGGAAAAAAAGCTGCGTCTGCAACGCGTATTGTGCCGGCGACCGATAGAAGCGCTCCAGAAATGGATTATCATCCGGCTGTTCGAGCATAAGCCCGGCGCCTATAGAACTGGCCACACGTCTGGCAAGGGTCGTTTTTCCAACCCCAATAGGCCCCTCGATCACGATGTATTTTTTAGTTTTTATGGTGAGTACCGTTTTCTAAATGAGTTTTCATCTCAAGCAATTGCCTGTATATCCGTTAGTATGCAAGGCTTTTTTCTAATCCCATAATACTACCCAACCCGGTTGAATTTTACACTCGACACCTGACATTATAGATAGAATAAAATTAGCCAGCGGATCTAAAATAATTAAGAGAATGTATTATTCAATTTACGCTACTGACAAAGAAAACAGCCTCGAAGCGCGGCTCGCTGCCCGTCCGTTACATCTGGATAGACTAAATTTACTAGTAGATGAGGGACGCCTCCTGGTAGCAGGCCCGTGCCCAGCTGTAGACAGCGAAGATCCGGGGCCGGCGGGCTTTACCGGCAGCTTGATTATAGCCGAGTTTGACTCCCTGGAAGATGCCCAGGCCTGGGCAGATCAAGATCCCTACCTGGCTGCAGAGGTTTATGAACGCGTTGAAGTCAAGCCATACAAGAAAGTTCTACCGTGACCGGAATCCCGTCTAGGATCGATAGAATCATCTAATACGCTCCATCAATCCTTGGAAGATCAGTGAAAATCACCGGTACTCAACAGGGTCAATCGTTCAAGCCATTCGGCGGTGAACCCTGCAGCCAATCTCTGAGTTTTGTTTACCGGTGCCTGGATTCTATTCGGCAAATGAACTTTCACCAGCTCGGTGAAACAATCGACAGGATCAAGGCCCTCTCCACGGCACGCGAAGTTAAACCATCTGACGCCAATGGCGACGTGGTCGACTTCTTCATCCAGAATAATCTGAAGGATATATGCACTGTCTGCATCGCCCACTTTAAAAAGCTTCTGAATCATAGGTGGTGTCACATCGAGCCCTCGGGCCTCGAGCACACACGGCACCAGCGCCATGCGACTCAATAAGCTGTAACTGGTCTTGCGAGCCACCTCCCATAGGCCGTCGTGAACCGGAAAGTCCCCGTATTCGTAACCTAATGCTTGCATGCGCTCCAGTAAAAGATCATGATGACGCACCTCCTCTCCAGCTACTCTCAACCAGTCATCATAAAACGCACCTGGCATTCCACGGAACCTATAGGCTGCATCGAGGGCCAGATTCACTGCGTTGAATTCAATGTGAGCGATGGCATGCAGGAAACATGCCCGGCCTTCCTCAGAGGTGAGACGGCGACGCTTCAACGCCCGAGGGTGGACAAACTCTAGGTGCGGCGGCTGCCCAGGTTGTTCAACATCCTGGATATGCTGCAAATCTTGCTTGCCCGGATCTGTCTGATCAAGCAAGTACGTGGCCCGCTGCATTTGATCAATTAAGGCCGACTTCTGCTCTATTGTTTCAACCATTAAAGCCTGGTAAGCCTGCTGGTGCAGGGATTTTAGGGCGGACATTAGCTACCCGATTCGGCCTCAATTTCATTCCATACCACCTTTCCCTCAGCTTCTTTTTCCAGCAGCGCAAGCCACGCTCGATGCCCCTCAAGCTCCTGTTCATTTGCTCGTATCAGAGGCGTATGAACCACGGTTCCAGATACGGTTCGAACAGACGAAGTATTGTTTTCATCGTCAGTTTTATTTTCAACCCCATTGTGGGTGGCTCCAGACCGGGTCACGCCAGACCCGGTCTGGCGTGACCCGGTTAAATCTTCCGATTCCCCCAGCAAGGAAATCTGTCCACCGGTCATCATCAGATATACATCTGCTAAAATTTCTGCGTCAAGAAGTGCCCCGTGCAGCTGTCGTTGACTGTTATCGACCTGATAGCGCCTGCATAGCGCATCAAGGCTGTTCTTCTGCCCCGGATGTTTATGTCTCGCCATGACCAGGGTGTCGAGCACTTCGCAACTGTCTTCCACTGCATTGGCGCCGAATCCACACAACCCAAACTCATTGTTTAGGAACGCCACATCAAAGGGAGCGTTGTGAATAATCAATTCAGCGCCTGCAATGAATTCGAGCAACTCTTGCGAAAGGTCTTTAAATACGGGTTTGTCCTGAAGACTTTCAAGAGATATTCCATGAACTTCATATGCCGCTTCATCGATCTCCCGCTCTGGATTGATGTAGTGATGAAATGTGCTTCCTGTCACCCTGCGATCAATCATCTCAATACCGCCAATTTCAATAATGCGATGACCCTGCTTCGGTTCAAGCCCTGTTGTTTCCGTATCGAGAATAATCTGCCGCATTATGACTGTTCCGAGAGCAATTCATCGATTGCATGATTTGCCAGGCTATCAGCTTTTTCGTTTCCAGCATTACCTGAATGGCCTTTTACCCAATGCCAGGAAACTTTGTGCCGAGACAGCTGTTGATCTAGAGACTCCCACAAATCACGGTTCTTGACCGGCTTCTTGTTAGCCGTTTTCCATTTGCTCAGCTTCCAGTTGCCAAGCCATTCAAGCACACCGAGGCGAACATACTGGGAATCAGTATAGAGCTCCACCTCACAGCCCCGTTTGAGCGCTTTTAACGCCTCGATTGCAGCTTGTAGCTCCATGCGATTGTTGGTAGTTTCAATTTCAGCACCCTTTAGCGATTTTTCGTGTTTACCTGAAATCAACAATACCCCCCAACCTCCCGGCCCCGGGTTACCACGACAAGCCCCATCAGTATAAATGGTGACACAATCCAGCACTTACCCGAGAACCCGGTTCTAGAATTGATTCTTCACAACAAGCCGCAGCTGAGTCTTACCAACCTCAGTGCCAGTTATCGGCAAACTACCTGTTGCTTGAACTGCTGGACGTGCAATAGCCGGGATGAATCTGCGCCATGCGAGTCGCATTCCACTGGTACTCGAAGCAATCTCTCGTTTCTTACCAACAATCATATAAGCAGCACCCAAAGCAGGCCACCAACGATCACCCACCTTCTCGATTAAAGCTAATTTGCTGCGCCATTTTTCATTCTGTAATGGCGGCCTGTATCCAAACATCTTTGCACCAACTATGTCAAAACCTAGCAGTGCCAGCCAGTCTTGAACGCGCTTGACTCTATAATAATGCCCACGCCATGGAGCGTTAGCATATTTTTTCCAACCAATCCGAGCTGTGCTCCATAGACTAACCTGATTAAAACCGGTGATTACCACGCAACCTTCCGGAATTAAAATTTGATTCACCTCGCGTAAAACAGCATGTGGGTCCGTACAGAAATCAAGAATATGGGGCATAACTATCAAACTGTGAGTCTTATCGCTAAAAGGCAATGCGGTAGGTAAGGCTTTTACCCGGTGTACCGAATGGCTTTCTATGTCGTCAGCTTGCGCTAAATTAATCTGATTGGGAGCGTCAAGGTAAGATTCCGCAATGAAACGGCAGCCTATCTCGACGTCTCGCAGATAATCCTCGTTACTCATACCCAGCTGCAGCGCCGTGGGGTAGTAACCGTCGGGAATGAGGCGCTGGCACAACAATTTTTCCTGATCCACCAACCACTGCCCGAGTGAAGTTTTAAACCAGTCAGTCATAATTGGGTGTGAATTTTGATTGTCGCAATCGGATATCTACGCGCAGGTTCATTGTTACAATAGCGTAACCTTAATTGTTTCCCTTATTAAACGCAACGATGTCTGCCGATGACCACGGACTCTCTGGAACCGTATCTCTAGCCCAAAAATTAATAAGACGGCGTTCCGTGACACCTGAAGACGCAGGCTGCCAGGAGTTGCTTAGGGACCTACTGGTCCCTTTAGGCTTCAGCTGCGAGTCCATTAACCGAGAAGGGGTCACAAATCTTTGGGCACGCCGAGGGCAGACTCGGCCGCTTGTAGTGTTCGCCGGTCATACTGACGTAGTGCCCACCGGTCCGCTCGAGCATTGGGAGGTTGCGCCCTTCGAGGGCATCGTAGAGAACGGTATGCTGCACGGCCGTGGAGCTGCGGATATGAAAGGCAGCATAGCGAGCTTTATGCAAGCGTGCGATCAGTTTATCTCAGCGTATCCAGATCACAGAGGGTCCATTGGATTATTGATTACCAGCGACGAAGAAGGGCCCGCGCAGCATGGAACACTAGCAGTACTGGACGCCCTAGGTGCCAGAAACGAACAGATAGATATGTGCATAGTAGGTGAACCCACCAGCACTAAAAACATTGGGGATGTAATTAAAGTCGGGCGCAGGGGTTCTCTCGGGGCAAATCTCACTGTGCGAGGTATCCAAGGCCATATCGCCTACCCGCATCTTGCGGCAAACCCTATTCATTCGGCTATGCCTGCTCTCGCTGAAATTATCGATTTCGAGTGGGATACTGGCAATGAAAATTTTCAGCCTACGAGCCTGCAGTTGTCCAATTTCAATGCCGGTACCGGCGCTACCAACGTCATCCCGGGATCAGTTGATATTCATTTGAATATTCGTTTTTCTCCGATGGTGACGGAACAACATCTTCGGATAACTGTAGAAAATATACTGGATACCCATCAGCTCGATTACGATATCCAGTGGCACTTGAGTGGCCAGCCATTCGAAACCAAACCCGGGACGTTGACTTCCGCGGTAAGTGACAGCATACAGGAGATAACCGGTCACCACCCATCACAATCGACTTCTGGCGGAACTTCGGACGGGCGTTTTATATCTCTCACTGGGGCTCAGGTCGTAGAGCTTGGTCCGGTCAATGAAACAATCCACAAGGTCAACGAGCAGGTTTCTGTTAAAGACCTGGACCTGCTGACCAGTTGCTATCAGAAAATCCTGGAAAAGCTGTTGCTATAGTGATCTGAAACCTTTGAAAATATAAATAATTTTTGGTTTAAGCTATACTCCACGGCCTTTTTTAAGCGCCACTTGCGATTCTGCGGAATGATTGAAAACATCAAGCCAAGTAACTTTATCAGGCAGATAATTGATCAAGACCTGGCATCCGGAAAACATCAGACCGTTGTCACTCGCTTCCCGCCTGAACCCAATGGGTATCTGCATATTGGCCATGCAAAATCGATCTGGCTGAATTTTGGGATTGCAAGGGATTACAAAGGGCGCTGTACTTTGAGGTATGACGATACCAATCCAGTTAAAGAAGATATGGAATTCGTCGAGGCGATTGAACAGGACGTGCACTGGCTAGGTTATGAGTGGTCGGCAATCGCTCATGCTTCTGACTACTTTGATCAATTGTACGCATTCGCACTTGAGCTTATTAACAAGGGGCTTGCTTACGTAGACAGCCTGCCCGCGGAAATGATCCGCGCGTATCGCGGAACCTTGACCGAGCCCGGCAGAAATAGCCCAGATCGTGAAAACCCTGTTGCACTGAATCTTGAAGAGTTTGAGCGTATGAGAGCAGGCGAATTCAAGGATGGTGAACGTGTTCTTAGGGCAAAGATTGACATGTCATCCCCGAACATCAACATGCGGGACCCGGTTCTTTATCGAATTCGACACCATGAACACCAGCGCACCGGCAACAAATGGTGTGTTTATCCGCTTTACGATTTTACACATGGGCTCAGTGACGCTATTGAAGGTGTTACGCACTCTCTGTGTACACTTGAATTTGAGGATCACCGACCGCTTTACGACTGGTTCATCAAACATGTAGACGTGCCAAGCACACCGCGCCAAATCGAATTTTCCCGACTCAATCTCAACTACACTTTAATGAGTAAACGTCTACTGACGCAATTGGTAGAGAGCAATGAAGTAAGCGGCTGGGATGATCCACGCATGCCCACCATTTCTGGCTTACGCCGAAGAGGATTCACACCGGCTTCTGTGCGCAACTTTATCGATCAGGTGGGAATCACAAAGAAAGATAATGTAATCGACATGGCAGTGTTGGAGAACGCTGCGAGAGAAGACCTCGACCCAGTGGCTCCTCGTGCAATGGCTGTGCTAAGGCCATTAAAACTGGTCATTGAAAATTATCCGGAGGATGAGGTAGAGCAAATTGAAGTAGCGAACCATCCGAAGAATGCATCGATGGGCACACGTTACCTGAGTCTATCCAAGGAACTCTATATAGACCACGACGATTTCAAGGAAGATCCCCCAGCCAAGTTTTTCCGCCTTGGCCCGGGCAGAGAAGTGCGACTTCGCAATGCCTTCGTAGTGGTTTGTACGGATTCTATTAAAAACGATGCTGGCCAAGTGATAGAGCTACGCTGTCAGTATCTGCCAGAAACCAGAAATGGTAAACAACCAGAAGGTCGCAAAGTCAAGGGGATCATCCACTGGGTTAACTGCTCCGATGCAATCGATGCGGAAGTCCGCCTGTATGATCGTTTATTCCAGGACGTAAACCCGCTGGCAGATCGAAATCGGGATTTCCGAAAAGCAATTAATCCTGACTCCCTGGTAACGCTGAAAGACTGCAAACTGGAGTCATCACTTGGTAATACAGACCCCGAAACCCGATTTCAGTTCGAACGTGTTGGGTACTTCTTTCTTGATCTAGACAGTCGCTCTGGCGCCCAGGTCTTTAATCGTATTGTGACCTTGCGCGATAGCTGGGCTAAAATCGATCCGAACCGGTAACCCGGAATTCACCAAACATTTATCTATTATTAAACGTATGGAGTTTGTAACAGACTACGGACTTTTCCTGGCAAAGTCCGCAACTATAGTAATTGCAATTTTAGTTGTCGTGGGGAGTATTGCGTCTATCGCAATCCGTCAAAAGAAAGCAGCTGAATCCGAGATTCAAATCACACTGCTGAATAAGGAATACGAGCACATGGAGACTATTCTAGACAGCGCCTTATTAGGCCCTGAAGCTCAGAAACAATGGGCCAAAAGTGAACGTAAAAAACAAAAGCAAATTGCCAAGCAGGAGAAGAAAGCCAAGAAAAAGGGGCATGAGACGGAGCATCGAAAACGCCTGTTTGTGATCGATTTTCATGGTGACATCCGAGCCAGCGCGACTGAAGCCATGCGGCACGAGATCAGTGCAATTCTGACCAATGCAACGGAAAAAGATGAGGTGATGGTGCGTCTTGAAAGCGGTGGCGGCGTTGTCCATGGATATGGGCTGGCCGCAAGTCAATTGCAGCGGATACGAGATCACGGAATACCTTTAACTATTTCTGTAGACAAGGTGGCGGCAAGCGGCGGCTATATGATGGCTTGTGTCGCCAATCATATCATCGCAGCACCATTCTCCATCGTAGGATCTATCGGTGTTTTGGCTCAGATCCCAAATGTGCACCGGCTTCTGAAGAAAAACGAAGTGGATTTTGAACAGCTCTCCGCTGGAGAGTACAAGCGGACTCTGACTGTATTTGGAGAAAATACCGATAAAGCCCGCAAGAAATTGCAGCAGGAGCTTGAGGAAACTCACCAGCATTTCAAAGATTTTATAAAATCTCAACGACCGGATTTAGATATTGATCAGGTCGCTACCGGGGAGCACTGGCTCGGCACCAAGGCGCTCGAACTGGGATTGGTTGACAGACTTCAGACCAGCGATGATTACCTGATGGAGTCACGCAAGGATAGCGATATGATACATCTGGAGTATGTGCGCAAGAAGAAAATCAGTGAACGCATTGCATCAATTTTTTCCAGCACGCTGAATGCAAAAGAAGAGTCATTGCGTGATCTTGAGAAGCCAATGTTGATGTAGTCATGGCCATATATCAGCTTGAAGATCGGATACCCGATATTGCTGACTCAAGTTTTGTAGCGCCTAGTTCTGATGTAATCGGATCAGTAATTATTAAGCCTCATGCCAGCATCTGGTTTAATGCCGTAGCGCGTGGTGACAATGACCTGATCTCTATTGGCCAGCGCTCCAATATTCAGGACAATACTGTATTGCATACCGATCCTGGCATTCCTCTCAGTATTGGGAGCAACGTTACTGTAGGGCACAGCGCAATGTTGCATGGCTGTAAGATCGGTGATAATTGCCTTATTGGTATAGGCAGCACCATCATGAATAATACGGAGATCGGCAAATATTGTATTGTTGGTGCGAACACCTTAATTACAGAAGGAAAGAAGTTCCCTGATGGATCGATGATAGTAGGATCTCCGGGCCGCATGATTCGAAAACTCAACGACCAGGAAATTTCTCAACTCGCAGAAATAGCTGAAATTTACGTCAAGAAGATCGCACGCTATCGATCCCTCAAACAAATTTAGTGTGGTCGCAATTTTCTCAGATGTTAGCCAGGGACTATGTTACGTATATGCCACACTCTTCGTCGATCGATTCCAAATCGTACATCACGTGCATGCTATATGTGTGGAAATTTAACGGAGTTAAAGCATGAATCTCGAGTACAGCCCAGCTGATGTTGATGAGCGCCAGCTTGCCAGAATTAAAAAACTGGAAGACTCTACCGGGATTGTGGCAGTGCAGCCAGCCGCTAAATATGCGCATCTGTCCGGTCAGCAACTAGATGAACTGCAGCAAGCAGAGCACGAACTTGGCATAGTCATGTTGGCCTGCTAGCACACCCGGCAAACAGGTTAGAAACGAAAAGGGCCCAGACGGGCCCTTTGAAAATCAAATTTTCAGTAACAGATCAGCTTGCGAGTTCCTTTATCAGCTTGCGAGTTCCTTTATCAGCTTGCGAGCCTTTCCCTTCTGTTTCTCACTACCCTCGTTGAGCACTTCCTCAATAAAGCCCTTAGCAATTTCCTGTTCACCCAGCTCTAGATAGGCTTTTGCCAGTTCTAGGGCAGTTTCCGATTCGTGGTAAGGCTCCAGTTGGCTCATTTCTGACATTCCAGATTGCTGATCAATAGACTCCATGGCAGATTGACTGTCCTTCGATTGCTCACCCGAAGCTTCTGTCACTGCACGTTTCGCTTCTTCTTCGATCTGGTTAAAGTGTTTGTCGTTGTCCTTACCTAGATCGAGATCCAGTTCGCCCGCATTAAGTGAAATCTCATCCAGATCAGAATCCCCAATCTGTATCGAATCTTCCTTATCTGTATTGAGCTGACTTCCAGCATTCTCGCTGATAATCTGGCTTAAGGTTGGCGCATCAACCCCGGCTATTTCTTTGTCCTCCAGCTTGGCTTCTTCCTTAGCGAAATCAAATTCAAGATCTTCAATCTCGAGATCCTTTACCTCATCTTTTAAATCAGGAGCATCGATGCCATCCTTCATTAAGTCCAGGTCAACATCCAGCCCGCCATCATCCAGGGATACTGTGCCCTTCGCGTCTGATTTATCTTTATCTGGCAATCCGAGTTCGTTCATGAGATCGTCTTCAAGATCGATTGCTGTGCTGGTATCCGTTGCGACTGGAGCTTCTCCAGAATAAAGTGGATTGTCCGGGCTTACTTCTCTGCCCATGCGGTTTACTTTCTCCCAGCTCAGATTTTGAGTGCTG
The DNA here is from genome assembly GCA_947259885.1 of uncultured Gammaproteobacteria bacterium. Taxonomy (GTDB): domain Bacteria; phylum Pseudomonadota; class Gammaproteobacteria; order Arenicellales; family Poriferihabitantaceae; genus VYFG01. Next base: position 24,214 of record CAMYNW010000011.1, on the reverse strand, counting down.
TCCTGCCGCTTGTGCAGTTCCGTGGCAAGCGTATCGAATGAACGACGATCATCCTGTTTGTGGTAGATCTCTAAAAGTTTCTCAGCAAGTTCACCGCGTTCGGGATCGTCTGCGAACGCCTCTTTCAATACCTGAATAGCCTGCTCATCGCGATCATAGGCAAGATATACATCCGCTTCCGCTAACGGATCTACCGCACCAGCCTTGATTACCTCGTTTTCTTCTTCATTAACCCCGGTGATGCCTTCCTCACTCAGGTAAGACATTCCACCACCAATTGTTAGCTCCAAAGCGCTGTCATTTGAACTGGCCAGATCTATACCTGAGGCATCGCTCATTTTCTTGATCGTGGTTTCTGAATTCATCGAAACTTCTTCAGTTTCAATGTCCAGCATGCTTGCATCGAACTCTTTACGTGACTTTCTTCTCTGCCATAGGAAAAGCCCCCCTAAGAGTGCCAGGAGACCAGCGGCAATTTTTAATCCATAGTCGGGGAGACTGGAGAATATACCCTTTACTGAGTCAAGCAGTCCGCTTTTAGCCACCGTCCTAGCCGCAGAACCCAGTGCGGATTGATCTCCGGCATCAGGTTCTTCTGCTGCGGGTGGTTCAACCTGCTCAGCAGCTGCCAGCTGAGCCACCTCCTCGCTGTCATCTTTTTCGGTTTCTGTATCTTGTGCTGCGATGGATCCGCTATCCGCAGCCTGCTCTGAAGACTCTGATGTTTCTTCCTGCTGCGCCATTACAGGCTGTTCCGCCTCGTTGGAGACCTCGCCTTCAACGCTTGCCTCGGGATCAACACCCGCTGTCTCAGCTTCAGTTACGCCGACGATTGCCGATTGCTCAACCTCGGCAGACTGAGAGGTGGCTTCTTCCGCTTCTGAGACTGCTTGCTCTATTTGTTCTGCAGACACATCTGCTTCAGCTTCCAACTCAGCAGCCCGGGTTTGGGCCATCGCCAAATCTGTATCCTCTACCTCAATCAAAGTTGAGATACGCTCAACCTGATTTTGAATTTGTCTTAAATTATCGCGAACGCTTTCGCTCTCAACACCACTGGCCAGCAGACTTTCATCTAGTTGGGCCAATTGCGACCTTAGTGCTTCAATCTGAGCCGCATTTTCGCCTTCCTCCAAGACCACCGCTTCGACACCCTGCTGACCAATAGTTAATCTAGCTTGTTCCTCGTCATCGGTGGCTGCATCGGGCTGAGCACCCTCAATCTGGTCTGCCACCGGCTCATCGTCACTTTGCACAATTTCCGGTATTGCCGTTTGTGCAGCTGTATCGACTTGTGGCTCTGGTTTAGGCTCAGCTTCATCTGCATCAACAACGGATTTTTCAATCAGCTGATCCAGTGTTTCACTGGATTGCTGTTCTTGTTGCTGGCTAACTGAAGCGCGATAGGCATTGAATTTTTCTAACTGTGCAGTGAATGATGCCACTGACTCCTGTCTAGAGACCGCCTGCATTTCTTCAAAACTTGGAAGCTTGAGCGTTACATCGCTGCGCAGCAGGTTCATGTTGTTGTTTATGAATGCCTCGGGATTACGACGATAAACCGCCTCAAGTGCCTGAAAATAGTCTACATTTTCTGGTTTACTAATATCGTTGACTATTTGAGAAAGGGTATCCCCTTTACGCACGACGATTTCGTCTGCTGTAAAAGATTCCTCAGCGGATGTATCTGTGTCTGAGCTGGTTTGTTCACTGAGTTGTTGAGTGCCTGCCAACGTGACATCTTCTGCGGTCTGACCCGAGTAAAGAGGTGGGTCCAGCAGCGCTGTATATTCTCGAACCGCCTTACCGCCAGACCAGAACGCAGATACAAGTATATGGAGATAAGTTTCCTGCAGCGCATTCTGAGTCGTGATCAATACAACGTACCCGCCATCAGTGCCTTGTACCAGTTCGAACTCCAAAAAGCTGGCGATATCCGGATACTCAACCCCAGCCCGGGAAAAATCAGATCGCGAAGCCAAGGACACATCAAGCGTTTCTGCTTCTGCTTCCGACACCGAATCAAGCTTAATTTCCAACCTCAGAGGCTGACCAAGATTTGATTCTACGCTTAGTTTCCCCAGACCAAGGGCGTATCCCGCTTGCGGATACAACAATATCAGTGCGATTAAGCTGGAAATCGCGGCGGTAAGTGTTAATGAAAGTCTATTCATGTGAGTTCTACAATTTTTGGTATTTCCCGGCGCCAGGAATTAGGATGTATTCCGCCTTGTACGCCCCCGACTTGTACAATCCCCCTTTGGATCATGCAACGGGGTCAAACAACCACGGTGCTTCGATTTGACGACGTTTTTCATATAGTTTTATTACCTCGGCTTTTTCGAGAGTCAGACCAATGTCGTCCAGGCCGTTAAGGAGGCAGTGTTTTCTAAATGCTTCCACCTCGAACCGCGCCTTTTCTCCGTCTGCAAACTCGACCGTTTGAGCCGATAAATCTACCTTCAGCATAAATCCGGGCTGTTTGAATACCCGGATAAACAGATCATCTACTATATTCTCATTTAAAACAACAGGTAATATAGCATTTTTGAAACAGTTATTAAAAAATATATCTGCAAAGCTTGGAGCAATAATACAGCGAAATCCATAGTCAAACAGGGCCCACGGGGCATGTTCCCGGGACGAACCGCAACCAAAATTCTCCCTGGCCAGGAGTATGCTGGCACCCTCATAACGGGATTGATTCAGCACAAAATCAGGATTTAGAGGCCTGCCACTGTTGTCCCGACCGGGCTCTCCCTGATCCATGTACCGCCATTCATCAAACAGATTCGGCCCAAAACCTGTTCGTTTAATAGATTTTAAGAACTGCTTCGGGATAATTGCGTCAGTATCGACGTTAGCCCTGTCGAGGGGTGCTACAAGCCCATCAAGTACTGTAAACGCATCCACTAGAGATCCTCCGCGGAGGTGAAATGGCCCGCAATCGCCGAGGCGGCGGCAATCGATGGGGACACGAGGTGGGTACGACCGCCCTGGCCCTGTCGACCCTCAAAATTTCGGTTTGAAGTCGACGCGCAACGTTCACCTGGCTTTAACCGGTCCGCGTTCATCGCTAGACACATCGAACATCCCGGGTTTCTCCATTCAAAGCCCGCGTCGATAAATATCTGATGCAAACCTTCCGCTTCTGCTTGCCGTTTAACTAAACCGGACCCGGGCACTACTAGAGCCTGCTTGATGCTGGGAGCTACGCGTCGTCCACGTACCACATCCGCCGCCTCGCGCAGATCCTCAATGCGGCTATTGGTGCATGATCCAATAAAGACGAGTTCGGGCTTGATATCCCGAATGGCAGTGCCAGCCTCAAGTCCCATGTATTCCAGAGCACGAGCGATTCCAATACTTATCGTTGGATCCTCATAGTCATTCGGATCCGGCACATATCCCTCGATATCAGTCACCATTTCAGGTGAAGTACCCCATGTCACCTGTGGCAATATGGTCGATGCTTCTATTTTTATCTCATGATCGAAGTGCGCGTCATCATCAGACGTCAGGCTGCGCCAAGCTTCGACCGCATTTTTCCATGTGTCTCCAGTTGGTGCGAAGGGCCTGCCTTCAAGATAGTCTATAGTGGTTTGATCGACTGCAATTAACCCAGCCCGCGCCCCGGCTTCAATGGTCATATTGCAGATAGTCATGCGAGACTCCATGGACAGTTCACGAATAACCGGGCCAGCAAATTCGATTGCGTATCCAGTGCCGCCAGCGGTTCCAATTTCTCCGATAACCGCAAGCACAATATCCTTAGCTGAAACTCCATGACGCAACTCTCCTTCAATCCAGATCCTCATATTCTTTGATTTTCGCTGGATCAGACATTGCGTGGCCATCACGTGTTCTACTTCGGAAGTGCCAATACCAAACGCCAACGCACCGAAAGCGCCGTGGGTAGAAGTATGTGAATCCCCGCAAACAATCGTCATGCCCGGTAGTGTGGCGCCTTGCTCCGGACCAATCACATGGACAATACCTTGTCGCGGATCCGCCATATTAAATTCTGTGATGCCGAAATGATTACAATTCTGATCAAGAGTGTCGACCTGTAATCTTGAAACAGGGTCATCAATTCCAGCCCCATCTGTGGTAGTCGGCACATTATGATCCGGTACTGCCAGCATGCTGCCTGTTCGCCACGGCTTTCTGCCCGCAATATGCAGCCCTTCGAACGCCTGTGGCGAGGTTACCTCGTGTACCAGGTGACGATCGATGTAAATTAGAGATGTTCCATCATCTTCAGAGTGGACGACGTGCTGCTCCCAGAGCTTGTCGTACAAGGTTTGCTTACCCATTCTATGACCCTATCGGGTTAACCAAAAAACGTTGGCGATAATACCATATGGCCATGGATGGCCGGTATATCGCGAACGCAGGATGCGTAAGAGCGATGAATGGCCATGGATGGCCTTGGCAGGTTTTTGCTCCTGCAAAACCTGCACTTCCACCATCCCTGGCGGTCGTATATCGCGAACGCAGGATGCGTAAGAGCGATGAATGGCGGTCGTACATCGCGAGCGCAGAACATCTTTCCTAACACTTACCGTTCTGGGAAAGTACCGTTCTGGGCTCGATCACGCATAGCATGATCCATCAGCACTAACGCCATCATTGCTTCCGCTATGGGAACGGCGCGAATACCGACACATGGATCGTGTCGTCCCGGAGTAGTGATACTGACAGGCTGATTGTCAAGATTTACCGTCTCGCCGGGTACAAGGATACTTGACGTGGGTTTAAAGGCAACTCGCGCTACCACATCTTGGCCGCTCGAAATACCTCCCAGTACACCGCCAGCCTGATTGCTGGAGAAACCCTCAGAAGTAATCTGATCACGATGTTCAGATCCTTTCTGGCTGATACTGGAAAATCCAGCACCGATCTCCACACCTTTTGCGGCATTGATGCTCATCAACGCCTTGGCGATGTCGGCATCCAGGCGATCAAAAACCGGTTCGCCCCAACCCACTGGCACACCCACTGCCTCCACCAAAACCCCTGCACCTAAGGACTCACCTTGCTTTCGGATTGCTGTAATCAACGCTTCGAGCTCTTTCACAGCGTTTTCATCGGCCACAAAAAAAGGATTGTTGTTGACCGCAGTCCAATCTTTTGGGGGCACTTGAACCGCCCCGATCTGGTAGACACAACCGCGCACACCGGTTCCAAATTGACTCTTTAGATATTTTTTCGCGATCGCACCTGCGGCCACGCGCATCGCAGTCTCTCTTGCAGAAGAACGACCACCACCGCGATAGTCTCTAATGCCGTACTTTTTTTGGTAGGTCAGATCAGCATGGCCAGGCCGAAAACGGTCCTTAATTGTGCTGTAGTCCTTCGAACGTTGATCGGTGTTGTGAATGAGTAATCCGATTGGTGTACCAGTAGTAACGCCCTCAAACACACCAGATAGAATTTCTACTCGATCCGCTTCTCGTCGTTGCGTAGTGTACCTGGATTGACCTGGTTTACGGCGATCCAGATCAACCTGCAGGTCTTCAGGGCTGAGCGACAATCCGGGCGGACAACCATCCACAACCGCTCCCAGCGCCGGCCCATGGCTTTCGCCAAAAGTTGTGAGCGTGAATAATTGTCCAATTGTGTTACCGGCCACGAGAACTATTAATGTGTTGAGTCAGGCTGGATTGTAGCGCATTGAACCTTTGCACCGATCTACCGGCATTGAATAACTGGAACTAAGATTCGAGTTAAACGCTTCGTGGTGGGATAGACTCGCCCGGCCAATCAATTTCATCTGCGTCCACGACCCCTTGTTCCTGATAAGCCTGGTCGATCCATCGTATGACTGATTCACACTGATTGATCGTGTTACAGTAGTTCTGGCTAGTCTCATCAAGGTCCACCTGCACACTGCGAAAGCGCATCACCACTGGGGCGTACATGGCATCAGCAATGCTGAAATCTCCAAACAGCCATGGGCCGTTTGCACCATAATTATTTCGGCAGTGGCGCCAAATATTCTGGATCCGAGACACCTCTTTTAGCGCCTGCTTGCTCAGCTCATAACCTGGAAATCGTTTGCGGATGTTCATCGGCGCTTCCTCCCTCAATACACTGAAACTTGAGTGCATCTCCGCACTGACTGCTCTAGCTACTGCGCGGGCTTCTCTGTTGGTGGGCCAGGAAGCGGATTCCGGAAAACGCTCACCAAGATATTCCATGATCGCAATAGAGTCCCACACTTCAAATTTTCCATCCAGTAACAATGGCACCTTACCGTCAGAGAAGTGTGGTTCCAAGGTCTGGAGAAGATCGTCCGAGAACAACTCCATGCAGATTACTTCCACCGGAAGTTCATGGTAGTGGACAAACAACCATGGCCTCATCGACCAGGTCGAATAGTTGTGGTTACCAATTAATAGCTTCATCATATTAGGAATATTGAACTACCAATCAAAATTACAACAGAGTTCTTAAGTTTTCGACGACACGGTTGTATTGGTAAGCAACGGATAAACCGCGTCATAGAGAACTTCAGCCGCCCACGACTGTCCTTTTTCATCTACAACCAGATCCTGTCGGATTTCGATCAGCGCCATCTCTACATTTTTGTCGTTAGCCTGGACAATCTGGGAATAGCCCATTGGCACCTTTGCGTTGTATGGCTGATTGTCGCCAATTACTAACTCAGGCTCATTGTGAACCGCAATTTCATGAAACTTTTCAAGCAGATCGATTGCGAGCTCTTTGTCCTTGTCCCATAACACGCCAAAATGCCATGGGCGATCAAATCCCTGGAAGTGTTCAGTAAAACTATGCACCGAAAGAATCATGGGCCTTACAAATTTCTGCTTTAGGCGGTCCACCAGCTGAGAGTACTTGGCATGATAGGGATCGAAAATCGTGCTGAGCCGCAGTTCTCGATCTGTCTCACTAAGATTTAAATTGCCATGAATGACGTGCCCGTCACTTACTTTTGTGATCATGGTTGGATCATCGTGATGACGATTCAAGTCTACGACCAGACGCGAATAATTCGATAACAGGAGCGGCGCGTCGAACATCTCCATCAACATCATTCCCACTTGCCGAGTACCGATATCGTAGGCAATATGCAGCTCGTATAGATCGGGATCAATACCCAGTCCTTCCAGGCTGCGTGGAATTTGGTTACTGGCATGGTCGCAGGCAATCAATAGAGGTGCCGCCCCATCCTCATTCAACAGTGTATATGCCGGATCTTCTTCCGGTTCAAACAGTGAATCCACGATTAACTGACTAATTTTTTATGCATGAATAAATCGGCGGTTACAGATTATCTTTTACTGGGCGTGCTGACCCTGATTTGGAGCACGTCGTTTTTACTAATCAAGATCGGTGTTACCAGTGTCGGGCCATTTACCTTAACTTCGGCCCGCCTGATCATTGCGGGTAGCTTACTTGTGACAGTTTTGCTGACAAAAAGACAACGCCTGCCACTCGATGCCAATGCAGTGCAGATGTACTTTGCAGTGGGTATCCTAGGTAACGCCCTGCCCTTCGCAATGATTAGCTGGGGCGAAGTATATATCGACAGCTCTCTGGCAGCTATCATGATGGGGATAATGCCGATTTCAACTTTTATTCTGGCTCATTTTTTTATCCCATCAGAGCCAATGACCCAACGAAAAGTAATAGGGGTAGCCCTGGGGTTTGCCGGCCTGATGACTCTAGTTGGGATCTCCGTTTTGAGCAAGTTTGGCTCCCATCTGATCGGCCAGCTTGCAGTGCTTGGTGGTGCCCTTAGCTATTCTGTTACGACAATCCTAGTTCGATCCAGGCCAGGGCCCAGCGGTATTCAAATGGCGACCGGGGTTACCTTGGTTGCGGCTTTAAGCAGTATCCCGCTCACTCTGATCTTAGAAGACCCGAGCGCTATGACGCCTTCGACTGACGCGTTATTTGCAATTGTTCTTCTGGGAGTATTCCCAACTGCGGTCGCGGCCTTGATCTATTTCAGAGTTATTCGCAATCTCGGAGCTGTGACATTCTCACAAATCAACTATTTGATTCCGGTTCTTGGAAGTGTCTGGGGAATATTGTTGCTAAACGAATCTCTGAGTTGGCAGACAATGGCGGCGCTGTGCCTGGTTCTCGCAGGCATCTACTATGTGCAACCACCGCGCCAAAAACCTGACACGCTACCTTAGCGTCTGACGACTCACTCTTTTAATATAGTCGGCCAGCATACTAACAGCAGGATCAGGCTGCCCCCGGTCATAGTGCAGATCCACCATAGCGTCCTCAAGTGCCGGAAGTCGCGAAGTACTGGGGTGTGACTCGAGTTCGGGCGGCACAGTGTTGCTGGCCAAAACCGTGACCCCTAAACCAGCCGTCACTGCAGCGCAAATTCCACCATAGCTGGTACCGGTATAGACGATTCGCCATGGAATCGTTTTTTCGTCAAGAGCCTTTAGGATTCGATATCGGTAAACACATCCATGGGGTGCCACAACCAACGGAATCCGCTGATCGAGGGGCTTTCTGGCCGCGGAGCCAGTAACCCAGGCCAGTTTCTCGCCCCACCCATCCGAAGAGGTTTCGTATCCGGGATCACGGTGGATCGCGATCACCAGGTCGAGCTCGCCCCGGGATTGCCTGCCAAGTAAAGTATGAGATAACTCGCTAATCACTTCCAGCTCAACTCCAGGGTAAGTATCGGAAAAACCAGAGAGAAACTCCGGCAGATAAGAGATCGCAAACTCATGGGGTATACCCAGCCTAACCTTCCCAGTGACATCCGGTTTACGCAGACGTAAGATCGCCTCGTCATTCAACTTGAGAATTCGCTGGGCGTAATCCAGTAATACTTCGCCTTCTTCCGTTAACGAGAATGATCGGCTCCTGCGCACCATCAATTGCACACCCACGAGGTCTTCCAAACGATTAATTTGCAAGCTGATCGCTGGCTGTGAGCGCCCCAGCCGTTTTCCGGCCGCACTAAAGCTCTTTTCCTTTACTACGGTCAGGAATGCGCGCAGTAAGTCCGTAGAGAGATTCTTCATTTGATCAATTTATCACCTCTGAACGGAACACACCTGCGGGACACAGGGGCTTAAAAGACAATAATACTAACAGCGGACTTATCATTGATCTAAGGTCTCAACTCGAGGCGTCTGTGGGTTATTGTTCGCGCAGTGTCCTGATCTCCTGCCGTAAAGATCGCAGTTCATCGAGTATTGCCTGCTGTTCATGATGCAGCACGTCGCGTTCGGCACTCGCTTCATCTTCGTGTTCGGCCTGCATTGCGGACACGATAATGCCTATAAACAGGTTTAACACAGTGAATGAAGTACACAGTATAAAGACGATAAAAAACATCCACGCATAGGGAAACTGCTCCATGACTGGCCGAACAATGCCCATGGACCAGCTCTCCAGAGTCATAATTTGAAACAGGCTGTAGGCCGATTCGCCGATTGAACCGAACCAATTTGGAAACGCTTCACCGTAGATACCTGTTGCCATCACGGAAAAAACGTAAAACATTAATCCAAGAAGTGCAGTGATTGATCCCATCCCCGGCAATGCAGCTACCAGGCCGCCCACCACTCGTCTTAATGACGGCACTATACTGATCAACCGCAACACGCGAAGAACGCGCAGAGCACGCAGGACAGAGAAGCTTCCGCCGGCTGGCAGCAGAGCAATACTGACAACTGTCAAGTCAAAGATGCGCCAAGGATCGCGCCAGAAATCAAATCGATATACCAATAATCTTGCGGTTAACTCTAATATAAAGATCCCCAGAATAATTCGATCAAGCGGCACCAGCCATACACCATGTTGGCGCATGATTTCGGAATTGGTTTCGAGACCCAGAGTAATGGCATTGACTATAATGACCAGCATTATGATGGTCTCGAAACGAGTACTCTCGATCAGTGATTTCAAAGATTTCATAACAAATGGATGCAATACGTCAGTGGACTGTTGTAATACCCGAAAAACATTAAAAAGCAGCGTCTAGTCGAATGACGACTATTTTTTCTGGCGATACTGGGCTCGATTCAGCGGCACTTCCAATAGCTCGAGGCCGAGCTCGCCGATTGATTCTCAGACAGGCTGAATTGGGACCACCCTCGGACTACCTAGGTAAATGCGTTGAAGGTAATAATGGTGTAGGTATCGCGAACGCCTTCCAGTTTCTGGACCCGAGATGCCACGTACCTGCCAATGTCATCGCCGTCTGCTAAATAACATTTTGCCAGCAGGTCATACTGTCCCGAGGTTGAATACACTTCAGATACCCCCTCCTGCTCAACCAATTCAGCAGCCACATCATAAGAGTGCCCAAGTTCACACTTCAATTGCACAAAGATTGTTTGCATCAGGAGTCCTCCTTAAAACTTGAAGTCAATTTTGCCAGCTCGGAAAGCTTGTCCAGCGCTTTGCCGCTATTTAATACATCCCGTGCCAGTGCCACTCCAGCGGAAACGCTTTCGGCCAGATCTGCCGCATATATGGTGGCACCTGCATTGAGCGCGACCATGTCATACGCAAGCCCGGGGCTCCCACCCAGCGCCTCCTTTATCAATTCAAGACTGTGCGCTGAGTCACGAACCGTAAGCGCCTCCATTGAAACTTTTTTCAGTCCAAAATCTTCCGGTTCGATTTGAAAATCATATATCTTACCGTCTTTCAATTCCGAGACTTCAGTACTTGCTGCCAATGAAATCTCATCAGTACCATCATCAGAACATACCACCACGGTGTGAATACTACCCAGAGCCGCGAATACCTCTGCAATTGGCCTCACCCACTTCCGATCAAACACACCAACCAGCTGGTATTTTGCACTGGCAGGATTAGTAAGAGGGCCAAGCAGATTGAATATCGTGCGCACACCAATCTCCCGTCTAGGTCCTATAGCGTGGCGTGTTGCCGCGTGGTGAGTCGGAGCAAACATAAACCCGATTCCCACCTGATCTATACATTGCCCGACCTGGTTCGGCGAGATCGCAATGTTCACACCGGCCGCTTCAAGCACATCAGCGCTGCCGGAATTACCGGTGGCAGCGCGATTACCGTGCTTCGCAACGTGGGCGCCCGCGGCGCAAGCAACCAGCGCACTAGCAGTGGAGACATTGAATAACTTTGCCCCGTCTCCACCGGTCCCCACGGTATCGACAATATGAGCCAAACGGGTCTCAACCTTAGCGGCCAAATCTCGCATGATTGTGGCGGCACCTACAATTTCTTCGACTGTTTCGCCCTTTATCATTAACGCGGTAAGAAATGCGCCGATCTGCGCAGGAGTAGCTTCTCCGTGCATGATCAGACTCATCACATCCTGCATTTCTTCGCGAGTGAGGTCGTGACCTGCGACAAGCTTGCGATTTGCTGACTGCAAATCCATAACTAACCTCGTTCTGTTCTTGGTGGGCGGGGAATTATAGACCGAATTCAGGCAGTGACAGTATCTGCTTTCGATACGCAAATAATGCAGGGGTGCCGCCAGTATGAATCATTACAATTTTGCTCTTGTCTTCAAGCATTCCTGATTCGAGCATGATTAAAGTGCCGGCTACAGTCTTAGCTGAGTAAACCGGGTCTAGCAATATTCCCTCCAGCCCTGCCGCGTCTTGGATGGTTTGTATCACTTTCTGAGAAGCCTGCCCATAACCCGGTGAAAATGCGAGATCACTGACTTCTACATCCGACTCTTCGACCACCTCATCGACTCCCAACATGCGCTCAACTTTGCGACACGTGGATAGAACCCTGGGGGACTGAGCCTCCACCGGTCGGCGCACGCACATTCCGAGGATCGGAATCGACATACCCAGCGTTCGAAAGCCCGTTAGCAGGCCGGCATGGGTTAATCCACTGCCAGAGCCGACTACTATCAAATCGGGTTCAATATCTTGCTGCATGAACTGTTGCGTAAGTTCCCTCGCTGCCAGGGCATAACCAAGCGCTCCCTTTGGTTGCTCTACCGGCGCCAGCGGGACAATGTAAGGTTGTTTTCCGTCTGACGCCAGTCGATCTGCAATCTGTTTCAACTTATTATCAGCCCCGTGTTCGTCCTCTCCTTCGGCATAGGGGTGGATATGCGCTCCAAACAATTTGTCCAGTAACACATTGCCCGATTCCAAGTAGTCTGTATCGTTGGACTTCACCCGGGTTTCGAGCTGAATATGGCATTCAAATCCAAGTTTCGCCGCCGCCGCCGCCAGCATCCGCATGTAGTTAGACTGAACTGCCCCCGTGCTCAGCACCGTGTCACATCCCTGTGCCTGCGCATCTCCCAAGTAAAACTCTAGCTGACGGGCTTTGTTGCCCCCCATGGCCAAACCAGTGCAGTCGTCGCGTTTCAGCATAAGGGAATGCAGCGGGTACTGTGCTGACAGACGCGGCAGATGCTCAAGCGGTGTAGGCGTATGTGCCAGTTTTACTCGTGGCCACTTGGCGAGAGCCCGGTCAAGCCGATCGAAATCTGGAATCTGATTCATTTATGCAAGATTAGGAAATGTGGCAGTGATTTCGTCTGTACATCTGGTGACGCAAGAGATTCTTTAAAGTCGCTGGATTTGCGGCCAGGGGCACGCAGTGTATCAGCCTTTCAGGAATTTCAGTGGGTCCTGAGGTTTACCGTTAACCCTGATCTCGAAATGCAACATGGTCCTATCCGCTCCACTGTCACCCATTTCCGCAATCTGCTGCCCGGCTTTTATTCGCTCCCCTTCGGTCACCAGAATTTTACGATTGTGGGCGTATGCACTCAGGTACTTCTCGGAATGTTTGACAATAATTAGCTTTCCGTATCCGCGCAAACCCTCACCGACATAGACCACATCCCCAGCGGCAGTGGCCTGAATTGCGCTACCTTTCTGACCTGCAATTCGGATACCGTTCACACCCTTTGCACGGGAATATTTTGCAATCAAGTCTCCCTTTGCAGGCCATTGCCAGCGGGTCGGCGCCGCTAGAGGTTGAGCTGACTGCGTGGCAGAGACTGACGCCATGGCGGTGCCTGAACCGACTGCGCTCTGCCCGCTACTTGGCTTGGCGCTGGCGCCTGCGGGTTCCGGTGGTAATGGAGTCGACACGATTACGCTAGGGGTGGGTGCCGGAGAGGGTGCGGCCCCCGGTCGCAGACTCAAACGCTGACCCGTTTTGAGGCGATAAGGGGGTTTAATACCATTCCATTTAGCTATCGCAAGAAAATCCAATCCATATTCCCAGGAGATACTGTAGATACTGTCACCGCTCTTCACCACAGTCTGCGGAGGAATAAGACGATTCGGAGATTTATTGATGACCGGAACCGTGGCAGTGCTGCCGCAACCGCCCAGCGTAGCTGCGAGCAATATTACAATCCAGACTCTAGAGATTTCCAAGATCAAACTATCAATGCCTGAAGTATAAATAAGCAAGTACTGCTAAAGCGATTACAGACCAGCCGATGATCTCCATCCAGCGCCGCAGATGTTTTTCGATCTTCGGACCACCCCACCATAACACTATAGCAATAATGAAAAACTGACCCGCTCGACCAATTAATGAAGCGATGACAAATGGCAACAGCGCGAGCCCCAGCAGTCCGGATGTCAGCGTGCACAATTTATATGGCAACGGCGTTACCCCGGCGAGCAGAACCAGCCAGACCCCATCCTTTAAAAAGCGCTCCTTAACCTCCTGAAATGCATCTTGCTTGCCAAAGAAATCAATAATCACCGCACCGACCTGATCGAACACAAAATACCCGATTGCGTACCCAAGCACCCCCCCTGCAACCGAGGTAATTGTTGCAAGCGCTGCGAGCCACCAGGCACGATCCCTGTTCGCCAACACCATTGGAGCCAGCATAAATGCTGTCGGAACAGGAAAAAATGAAGACTCGGCGAAACTTAGGGCCGCTAGATACCGTTCCGCATCGCGATGACGCGACCATTCGAGCACTTTGTCATAAAGCGTTCCAAATATTCTCATCAGAAGCGCTCCTACTCCTGGTGCCCGTTAAGCATCGGTACAAATTTCACAGCTGTGGGTCGGTCTTCGTGAAAACCAGTTGCACCCCGAGTAATTATTCTCAAGCGCTGATCGCTTTCCGCGCCAACTGGAATTACCAGCCTTCCTCCCTCGGCCAACTGATCGAGAAGCTTTGGCGGTACTTCAGCGGGCGCAGCCGCAACCAGAATACCGTCAAACGGTTGATTGCTCGCCCAGCCCTCGAACCCATCTGCATTGAGATAACTTACGTTACGGTAGCCTAGAGCTGGCAGCCTCTGTTTTGCCTGTTGCTGCAATGAGCCTATTCGTTCTATGGTAAACACCCAATTCACCAGTTGTGACAAGACTGCGGTTTGGTAACCACATCCTGTGCCCACCTCAAGCACCTTACGCATTGGAATCTCTGCCTCGAGTAAGAGCTCAGTCATGAGCGCGACCACGAATGGTTGAGATATGGTCTGATTTTGGCCAATTGGCAGCGCCGTATCCTCGTACGCTTTGTGCGCCAGCGCCTGATCAACAAACAGATGACGAGGCGTCTTCTCCATGACGCCTAACACTCGCTCGGAAGCAGCACCGTGGGAGCGCAACCGATCTATCAATCGGCGTCTGGTGCGCAACGAGGTCATGCCAATCCCCTGTCGGGCAATTGTCTCGTTCACGATAGATCCATCGCACTGACCCAGTGGGCGATTTCGGGCATGCGACTATAGCGGGTCATATCAATTTGCAGGGGTGTCACCGACACCTGATTGTTCGCAATAGCGTAAAAATCAGTACCTGGACCAGCATCCGCCTTATCGCCTGCCGGACCAATTTGAAACTGTCTCGCCTTCCCAGCACTCGATAATGGAATAATTGGCTGAGATTGATGACGTGCGCCACATCTAGTCGCATGGATACCATCAAGCCGCTCCCACGATACATCCGGTACATTTACATTCAGAATAGTATCCTTAGGTAAAGGGCTGCAATCAAGGTTTCTAATTATCTGCCTGGTTACTCTCGCCGCGGTGTCGTAGTGCTTCAAATGATCTTCATGATCGAGACCTTCTCCGGCCAGAGACACCGCAATTGCCGGAAGGCCGAGAAAACGCCCTTCAATCGCGGCGGCAACGGTGCCAGAATAAATAACATCGTCACCCAGATTGGAACCTGCATTTATTCCTGACACCACCATATCCGGCTCAAAGTCCAGCATCCCATTGATCGCAAGATGAACGCAGTCCCCCGGTGTGCCATCCGCATACATCATTCCGTTAGCGGCAGTTCGCACCGTAATGGGCTGGCGCAAAGTCAGCGAACTGCTGGCACAACTGCGGTTGGTTGAAGGAGCAATTACTGTGACCTGTGCAATATCAGAAAGCGCTTTCGCTAAGGAGCCAAGACCGGGCGACTGATAGCCATCATCGTTACTGAGCAGGATTTTCATGTCCGCTTTATACCGGTAACCGTTGTAAAAGTCACACTTTAGTCACGCCTGGATTTGAGTGAAAGCAGAGAGCCTCCGGGCGCCTCGATGGAAGTTGAGTTTGATTTAGATAGAGCCAGGTCTAACCATCCGTCACGGGATTTTCCCTAGCGTTTTCTCTACCCGTCGGCTCTATATTCCAAGCACCGATTTGATAAACGGCAGTACTCGATCTCGTATTATGGGCTGCGCCTGATCGTTGGGGTGAATCATATCTGCCTGGTTTAGCTGCGGATCTCCGCCAATCTCACCTATGAAGTAAGGCAATAAAGGAGTCCCGGTGATTTCGGATACTGATTCAAACGTCCGTTCAAACAGTTCAGTATATGACTTTCCATAGTTTGGCGGAATCCGAATACCCAGCAGCATAGTCTGCACCCCATTCGCATCTGCAATGTTTACCATTTTCCTGAGGTTATCCTCTATGGTTCTCGGTGGAACTCCGCGCAGGCCGTCATTCCCTCCTAACTCGATAATAATCCAGTCGGGTTGAATCCGATCTATGCCATCTTTGATTCGCGCCACACCACCAGCAGTGGTGTCGCCGCTAATACTGTCGTTGATTATTGTGACCGCATGCCCCTGATTCGCCAGAACCTCGTTTGCCTGCTCAACCCAGACCGGACCCTGGAGGCCATACCCAGAACTGAGACTATCGCCTATCAGCAGAATTGTGGTGTTTGCCGCAGCCGGTAATATCAATCCACACCACATCAAGACCCCCATGAGTAAAGTTAGGCATTTTTGAGTTAATCCGGGGTCTTTCATCAGCAATTCACCAACACGATGTTTATACTTCATATTTCATAGAGCCTGCGCTTTGAAAATCAACCTATTAGTCATATATATACGACAATCGTTATAGAGGAGATGTTCCCATGGACCACGCCGAAGCACTGGCCCGTTCCCAACCTGTCACAATGTCTAAATTGCAAATGGAACCCCGCCTGATTGTCGCCGAAGGCATAAATAAAATTGTCGATGTGGCCGGTCAGCCGCTTCAAATCCTGTACGATATCAATTTGACAGTATCCTCTGGAGAAACCCTGGCAGTAGTGGGCAGTTCCGGATCAGGAAAATCTACACTACTTGGTCTGCTCGCTGGCCTAGATCTGCCCACAAGCGGGAAAATTAATATTGCCGGACAAAAGATTACTGAACTAGACGAAGATCAACGAGCCGAAGTACGAGCCCGACATATTGGTTTTGTATTTCAGTCATTTCAGTTACTACCTAATCTGACTGCAATCGAAAACGTCTCTTTGCCGCTGGAAATTCTTGGCAGAAAGGACGCCTTTGACAAAGCTGATTCAATCCTCGATCACGTGGGGCTTGGAGAACGTAAACCTCACTATCCAAGACAGTTGTCCGGAGGAGAACAACAAAGGGTAGCGTTAGCGAGGGCATTCGTGACACGACCAGATATCTTGTTTGCGGACGAACCCACCGGTAATCTGGATGCCGAAAACGGCACCATGGTCGCTGACCTTTTGTTCCAACTCAATGCAGAGAATAACACCACTTTGATACTAGTTACTCATGATCCCACTTTAGCCAGTCGATGCGGTCGCCGGGTGGGAATGGATTCAGGAAAGCTCTTCAGTATCTAAGCATGGAGCTAGCACAACAATTTCGATTTGCCCCGCGCCTGCTGTGGCGTGAATGGAAAGGCGGAGAGCTCACTGTTCTGATGCTCGCATTGCTGATAGCAATTGCCAGTCATACAGCAATTGGCCACTTTACGGACCGCATCTCACGCGCCATGGCCTTTAATGCCAATAACATTATAGGTGGCGACCTGGTGTTATCAAGCAGCAGGCAGATCAAACCTGCGGTCGGCGAACGAGCTGAATCCTTAGGTCTTGAGGTCGCTGAAGTTCAGCGCTTCATCACGGTTCTCAACGTAGGGGAAGATATTCTGCTGGTCGCGGTTAAGTCCGTGAGTGATGCTTATCCACTCAAAGGAACTCTCCGAGTTACCGACGAGTTATTTGGCCCAGAGCGTTCCGTCACTAAGGGGCCCCCTTCTGGGGAAATATGGGTCGAATCCAGAGTACTGCATGCACTGCAATTAGAATTAGAAGACACGATCCAACTTGGTGAAAAACAATTTCGCGTGTCCCGAATTCTGACTTATGAGCCCGACCGAGGAAACAGCTTCTACAGTTTCAATCCGCGGGTAATGATTAGCGAAAGAGATCTCGCCGACACGGGTATCGTTCAGCCCGGTAGCAGGGTCTGGTACCGGCAGATGTATGCGGGACAAAGCGATTCTGTCGCTTCAATGCAACAATGGCTCGAGCAAAACCAGGAACCGGGGCAACGAATTCGCACACTTGATGACGACCGCCCCGCGGTTAGCAACGCGCTCAAAAAGGCACAACAATATATGGGGCTTGCCAGCCTGGTTGCACTGCTGCTCGCAGCAGTTGCGATTGCCAACAGCGGCCGCCACTACAGTGAGCGCCATTACGACACCAGCGCGCTGCTGCGCTGCCTCGGCTGCAAGCAAAACGATATTTTGTGGATCTACCTGATCCAACTGTGCGTCCTGGCACTAGTGGGCGGATTGCTGGGTAATATTCTTGGATGGCTAGCCCAGGCGGGGCTATTTGCATTTGTCAGCGATCTGCTTCCAAAAAATGTCCCCGCCGCGAGCTGGAAGCCTGTCTTATCTGGGACGGTGCTGTCATTTATTGTACTGTTAGGTTTTACGCTCCCTTCCGTATTGCGACTGAAATCGGTGTCACCACAGAGAGTCTTGAGACACGATCTGGCGCCATTGCCATTGTCCGCGCGATTCGTCTACGGCACTTCCCTGATTCTTATCGTTTTGATGATGTGGTTTTACACCCGCAACTTGACGCTCACTCTGAGCATCATTGCCGGAAGCGGTATTGTAATGCTCATCGCGGCACTCGTAATCAGTGGATTGTTTCGAGTGATTGTATTCTGGTTACCTCGTTTTCCCGTCAAACTTCGGGTCGGGATTCGAAATTTCCTGCGCCGTCGTCGAGAGGCAATTGCGCAAACCATGGCATTTGGGCTCACCATTATGGCTATGCTAGTAGTGGTATTGCTACGCACCGAGCTCGTAACCACATGGCAAAGCACAATCCCCGAAGACGCGCCGAATCACTTTGTATTGAACATTCAGTCAAGTGAAACTGAAGACTATGTGTCATTTACACAGCAGAAAAAGATCAAGGCTGACCGGTTGTACCCAGTAATTCGAGGGCGTCTGACAAGGGTAAATGGTAATGCCATGGTTGAACATGTCAGCAAAGAAGAGCGTAGTAATGAAAGCTTGAATCGGGAGCTGAATTTAACCTGGTCGGAAAGCGTACCGGCAGACAACGAGATTGTGGATGGCGGCTGGTGGCCGGCAATCGCAAGCGGCCAAACAAGTGTGTCGGTGGAACATGAACTCGCTAAGAAACTATCCATCAAGATCGGCGACACCCTGACATTTTTTACTGGAGACCGGAACTGGGAAGCTACGGTCACTAGCCTGCGCACGGTGAAATGGGATAATTTCAATCCCAATTTCTACATGATCTTTAATCCCGGATCATTAGATAAGTTACCGGTGACCTGGATCAACAGTTTTTTTCTCGAACCAGAACGCAAGAAGGTTTTGGTTGGCCTGCTCAAACAGTTTCCCTCGCTGACCTTGCTTGAAATGGACGCCATCCTGAATCAAGTCAAGTCGATCATTACCCAGGTCATGCTGGCAGTAGAGTCGATTCTATTATTTGTTTTAGTAGCGGGATTTATTGTGACACTTTCGGCAATCCAGTCGACCATGAACGATCGGCTGCGAGAAGGGGCATTAGTGCGAACACTGGGTGCGAGCAAGTATTTACTCAGAATTAATCAATGGAGTGAGTTTGCTGGCATGGGTTTTATTGCCGGGATAATTGGCGTGGCCGGTGCCGAAATCATCGTAGCGGTGCTATATCACCGAGTTTTTGAACTTACCTATACCCCAACCTGGTGGGCGTGGATTCTGGTACCCAGTGCGTCGGCATTGTTGATCGGCCTCGCGGGAATCTACAGCAGCCGGCGTATATTAAACGAACCCCCCATCAACGCCTTACGCGACCTTCGAGTTTGATATCATCCGCGCTGTGCCTGCTTGGATAATTCGACTCAACACCTGGCTCGAGGGATATTGCCCACCATTTCCCTCTGAGCAACCGACCAAACCGCCGAATACTCTTCGCGGTTTCGTGGCTTATTACACTCTGCCTTTCTGGCCGCTCATTCTCACCAGCGCAATATTCTCGATCACTATATCTCTGATCGAAGTCTACCTCTTTTCCTTTGTGGGGAATCTCGTTGACTGGCTATCGGAATCAGACCGACAAACCTTCTGGGATGTATATCGAAACAAGCTGATCGCGGTTGGAGTATTGGTGTTGGTAATACTTCCGTGTCTAAAATTCGTCTACGAATCGATTGTACACCAGGGACTGCTAGGGAATTTTGCCATGCGCACCCGCTGGCAGGCTCATCGATATCTTCTTCGGCAGAGTATTGAGTTCTTTCAAAACGATTTTGCCGGCCGCATCGCCGCGAAGATGATGCAGACCTCTCTCGGCGTTCGAGATGCGGTAATCAAAGTGACCGAAGTACTGCTTTATGTTGTTGTCTATTTCACCGGCGCACTATTTCTTTTTGCCGCCAGCGACCTGCGTCTAACCGCTCCTATGCTGGCCTGGATGGGAGGCTACGTTCTCACTCTCCGGTATTTTGTTCCCAGACTCAGGCAGATCTCCATGGCACAAGCGGAAGCACGCTCCATGGTAACGGGGAGAGTTGTTGACAGCTATACCAACATTCCCACGGTTAAAATGTTCGCCCACGCCCAGGCAGAAGACCACTATGCGCGGGAAGGCATGGACATGTTTCTCGACACGGTATACCGCCAGATGCGGCTTTCGACCATGTTGACCGTGTTACTGAACTGGATGAATGGGGGTTTACTCTTCGCAGTTGGGGCGACATCGATCTATCTCTGGCACCAGGAGGCCGTAACTGTTGGGGCGATCGCTTTTGCCATGGGCTTAGTGATGCGAATGCAGGGAATGTCCCAGTGGATTCTGTGGGAAATCGCTGGACTGTTCGAAAATATCGGTGTAATCCAGGATGGCATCGAAACCATTTCCCAGGATATCGGCATAATGGACCAGGAGAACGCCGCTACCTTAAACGTACCCGGCGGTGCTATCCACTTTCAGAATGTAGGATTTAACTATGGAAGGGAAAAACCCGACGGCAGCGGCGGAATAATTGAGGATTTTTCACTGATGGTTCAGTCCGGTGAAAAGATCGGACTAGTAGGACGATCCGGTGCTGGAAAATCTACACTTGTGAATTTGTTGCTCAGGTTTTACGACTTAGAGCAAGGGCAAATCGATATTGATGGACAGAATATCGCTGATGTCAGTCAAGAGAGCTTGCGCTCACACATCGGTATGGTGACCCAGGACACTTCACTGCTTCATCGATCGGTTTACGACAATATTTGTTACGGCAGTATGGACGTATCACGAAAAGACGTGATTATGGCGGCCAAGCAGGCCCGCGCTCATGACTTCATCCTTGAACTTTCGGATCTTAACGGGTGCACTGGATATGATGCCCATGTCGGTGAACGTGGAGTAAAGTTGTCCGGAGGACAGCGGCAGAGAATCGCAATCGCCCGGGTTTTGCTCAAGAATGCTCCAATACTGATACTCGACGAGGCAACAAGCGCTCTGGATTCGGAAGTAGAGGCTGCGATACAGGAAAGCCTTTATCAGTTAATGGAAGGAAAAACCGTAATCGCCATCGCGCATCGACTCTCAACTATTGCCGCGATGGATCGCTTGATCATCATGGACCAGGGAAGGATCGTTGAAACCGGCAACCATGATCAGCTGCTGCGCTGCGGCGGACTGTATGCGGACCTCTGGGCTCGTCAGTCAGGGGGGTTTTTGATCTACAACCAAGCGGTATGATTGTTAATTCTGCCGAAGAGAAAGAAAAGATAATTCTGCCACCATCCGCCATATTCATTTCATTCAAAAGTAACTCACATATGTCGGAAAACTGGGTGCGCGCCGCCGCAATTGGCGATATCGAAGACGAAGACCTGCCCCAGGTAAAGATTGACGATCTATTAATCGCGATTTACAACCTCGGCGGAACATACTATGCCACCAGCGATATATGCACTCATGAACATGCCTGCCTGTCCGATGGGTCCGTGATTGGCGGGGTCATTGAATGTCCGCTTCATCAAGGTTGTTTCGATATCGCCACGGGAAAGGCGAAAGGGGCACCGGTAACGGTCGATTTGCAGAATTACCAGACACGTATAGACGGCGACAATATCTTTATCTTGAGGTAAGTTCGCACTAGGTGTAAAAACCTGGACATGATCCGACGACCATACCGGTATCACCGTCAGTTGTGGCCAAGCTTTCGATTCTGATGTGGACCAGATAACAACTGAGGTTTTTTACCGCTTCAACGTTACGAAAAAAATCGCTATCACACCCAGCCTTCAATTGCTGAATTATCCTGCGCTGAATACCCAAGAGGACAAAATCTGGGTAGCGGGCCTGAGAGTAAGAATTGCCCCGTAGTCATGCTTTGGGTATTTACCTGAACCAAAACACTGTTTGCCGTCAAAGGATATGAGGCCAAAATGATTTAAAATTTAAGAGAGACTTCTGTTAATTTATTGATATTAATTGGAGTCTTAAAATTTGTCAGGCTAAATAATCACTACTGGATTCGCCCTTCCAAGGCGTAACTGGCCGCAGCCTCAACCATTAAATCGCCACGACCCCTATTTATTAAGAGCCGAATGTGGTCTATATTGCTCGGGGCAGCAGGTTTTTAGTAGAACGGTGTTCCTTTTTGATCTCTACCCTTGGAGTTTTCACCACATTTTGCACTTAGATTTAGAACCAAAATGAAAACTATCGTCGCATATATTCTGATCATCGCTTTTACTGGTTCCCTGACAGCCTGCTCCAGCCTGAAGGTGGTTTCAGATGTCGATCCCGAGGTGGATTTCACGATGTTCAAAACCTACGAATACTATGGCTGGGCCGAAGACAGCGATAAAATTCTGAACAGGCTCGATAAAGAGAGAATTGAGAAGGCTTTCAGTAATGAACTGCAAAAAAGGGGGCTGAAGTTCGTCGAAAAAGGCGCCGGCGGGGATCTGATTGTTACCTTGTTCATCGTCACCGAGCAGAAAACAAGGACAACCGCAACCACAACGGGTATCGGCGGCGGCCCTTACGGATACGGATATGGTTATGGCGGTTGGGGTCCGGGTTTCGGTTGGGGTGGGGCTTCTGTCGGACATACCACCTTTCACGATTACGACTATACCGTTGGCACTCTAGTCGTCGCCGTGTATGACGCAGATGGGGGAAAACTGATTTGGGAAGCTGCGGGAACCGCAACCATTGACGAGAATACTAAGGGGCGTGATAAGCGTGTACAGGAAGCTGCCGAAAAAATAATGGAGTCATACCCGGTCGAGTCCGTGCAATAAGCACTCTTGAAAAAATAGCGTTCCTGTGTTGGTTGATAGAAATTCCCACTTCTACGGATTTTTCACCATCAATGAATAGAGAAGTAATGCAGTAGATATTGCATCTGATAGGAACGATTGGTCTTGATGTATACCCGTCTACTCCGATAATCTATACACGGACCACGACGACGGCGATTTTTTTAATCCAAAATAAATATTGATTTCGTTTCACTATTTATTTAAGTGAAGAAGCTGGAATTTGATTTGACAACTTGACGTATATTTAATTTTCTCGATAGCGGTCGTTCAAGAAATTTCGAGGGAAGGCAAGTTGATACTCAGAGTGTGTGAAAACACAAAATAAAAAGTCGAGAGATAACCGTATTTCGAATAAATTGGCCGCTATTGTGTGGTCCTGTCCCAAGAGAGACTTTGAAATCCGAGTTTTCACACAGCCTCTACTCTTAGCCGACGTTCGTCCGGCTGCAAACCAACGCCAGATGGTCAGTGTTGAGAGATTCAGCACACGGTAGTCTAGGGCGTAAACGCACCGCAAACCTATAGGATTATTATCATCGCCGCATGGTTTTAAGAATCCGTCGATCAGAATTTATATCCAACCCCGAGTCCCAGACCTACCATGCGCATATCCACCACCAGTTTGTCGCTCTCGTAGTCAGC
Source organism: uncultured Gammaproteobacteria bacterium (assembly GCA_947259885.1). Lineage (GTDB taxonomy): Bacteria > Pseudomonadota > Gammaproteobacteria > Arenicellales > Poriferihabitantaceae > VYFG01. Next base: position 542 of record CAMYNW010000011.1, on the reverse strand, counting down.
ATCGAAGACACGATAAGCAAATTTAGCAGACCAGCGCTCAATGAATTGATAGCCCACACCAGCCAGCGCGCCCCATGTGAAATCCGCGTCCACGCCACCACCGATGTCACCCTGTACTCTGAACGCCCACTTGCCGCGCAGGAGCCGCCACTCAAGCCCAACGAAGGGATCGATAAAACTGTCACTGAATTTAAAGTCGGGGGGGAGCCCCACGAAATCGAATGTTGTCTCCTGGTCGAAGTAGCGGACGCCGCCTGTATCCCGTCGATTACTGTGCGAGCCCGTGCTCCTCGGAGGCCTTTTCGGCCATTTCCTTCTGATTTGAAACGGCAGATGGCCGCCTCGGCGGAAAGGCTTGTAGAGTCGCCAGATGCTTTTGAATGAGCCGTTTGGTTGGACCGAATGCCCACATCTTGTGCGCCAGCCAGTTGCCATAAAACAGTGACTCTCCGGGGGCCTTTTCATAAGGATCACGCCGCAAATTGACTAGCAATGGGGCACCGAGTTTTACCTTCGGGCCAAACCACCCTTCTGGCTGGATG
>CAMYNW010000010.1 GCA_947259885.1 uncultured Gammaproteobacteria bacterium | reverse complement strand
CTTTCCTTGCAAATCGAAGACCTTCGATCAAGGTCTGCAAATCATAACCTTCTGGATCACTGAAATAGTTTAGATCGATTTCTGGGGATTCCCTAAAAGACTTTGATCGCAGTCTTAACTGGCCGCGGCTCTTCGGTCGGGTCACGTTGGGAGAAATCTTGACGCCATTTAATCCAGCAATGACTGGATCACTGCGGATGTATTTCTCTCTCATTCTGAGGACAAAATGATAAAGTAGGTCAGGCGCTGGCGCGTCATCATTTATCCGTAACATCATGGTTACTTCACAGGGCGTCAATGCCCATTCCGGCAAAGGTTGATTCAGTTTCATTGAGATATTTGCTGCCGAATGGTCTGCGAGGTTCTGGCCAACCCCTTGGAGATCAACCTCGGTGCTGATACCAAGTTCCTTAAGGTGCTCAGAGGGACCGATTCCAGATACCATCAGCAACTGTGGCGTCTGAATCGCTCCGCAGCATAGCAGCACTTCCTTGTTCACTTGAATTTCCCCTTGTGTTGTAACGCAACCAGTGACTCTGTTGCCCGTGACAACTAGTTTCTCTGCAATAGTGTGACACTTCACCTGTAGATTAGACAGCAGCTCACCTAAGGGATGTAGATACGCAACCGAGGAAGACTGCCGCATCGGACCTGACACGTTAAGAGGAAATACCCCAACTCCTTCTATGATTTCCTGACGAAAATTCACTCTCTTTAGCCCGAGAGACTCACCTGCACGGATAAACTTCTCGGAAAGCGGACTAACTGGCGGGCAGGTATCGATCTTTACACGATCCTCTACTCGTTTGAAAAATGGTTCAACTTCGCTCCCGCTCCAGCCGGCCGCGCCAAGAGTCGACCAGTGGTCAAAGTCACTGTAGGGCGGCACAAGAAAAGCGCAGTCATTATGCCCGCCGCATCCACCCAACATCTTCGCGCGTGAATATTGAATCTGCTGCGAGAATCCGCGTATCGGCGCCGCGGTAAATCCCCATTCCGTGGTCGGGTCCTGCTGATCCAACCGTGACAAATCAAGTATTGACGAATCACCCTCGTCAGACTTTCCCGCTTCAACTAATATCACATGACCAATGTCAGCCTCGGCGATGCGGCGAGCCAGGACAGGTCCAGCGCTGCCTCCTCCGACGATCAGGTAGTCGCAATCTACAGCTTGTTGTTGACCTGACAAAGTATGAAGTTGTGATTATGTAATCAACAGGACGTACTAACGATCATCGGGTAAATCATCTCGCCTTGAGCCCTGCCGTCGCATCATCTTACCAATGGTGAAAGAGGTTCTTGGAATGTAAGAGTATCGGGTACGTTCGCTTTTGGTTGGACGCGCCGACATACGCGCCACGCTAAAACCAACCAGCCCGACGTGTGCAAAGGCGATAAATCCAAATAGAGCCGCAGGTCCGTACCGATCAATCAGATTTGAAGTAATGAGGGGGCTGAAAATCGCACCGATACCGTACAGGAACATAAGCGATGCATTGACTTCGATCATACTGCCCTGCTCGGTAAAATCGTTGGTATGTGCGGTGGATACAGAGAAAATGGGATAAGTCGCAGCGCCAAAAAGTGCGGCACCAATAAATATCGTATTCAGGTTCATCGAATTGATCCCTGCGATACTCGAGCACACTATGACACTGGCAATAGATAAACCGATCAGCACCCAGCGTCGATCATATTTGTCGGCCAGCCATCCCACCGGAAACTGCGCTAAGGCGCCACCTAACAGGACCGTCGCCAGAAAGTAACCCAGCTGTTTCGCCGACAGCCCCACCTCCTGTCCGTAAATGGGTCCAACCATTCGAAAAGATGAGGAGGTCAATCCCGCCACGATTACACCTGCGGCCCCAAGGGGCGACAACAAGGCGGTTTGAATTGGACGGAGTCGGGGAGCTGGCGGTGTTTCCGGCTGGCGAGAAGTAGAGAGGGTAAGCGGAAACAGGCAGGCACAGCAGAGAATAGCCAGCAGGTTGTAAGACATGTAAGAGGCTGGCGTAAGTATGCCGATTAACAACTGCGCAGCAGATGACGAGACGATGTCCACCACTCGATATACGCCCATAACCCGGCCCCGGGATTCATTGGTCAACTTGGCCTGCATCCATGCCTCGATCACGGTATAGCATCCAGCGACACACAGACCGGTCATGATTCTCATCGCTGCCCAGGCGCCAGGTTCAATTAACATCGGATGCGCGATTGCGCCGATCGCACCGCTCGCCGCGAAGATAGAGAAAGTTCTAGAGTGGCCAATAGTCCCCATTAATCTGGGCGCCCACCAGCAGCCTATAAAGAACCCGAGAAAGTGCGCAGAGCCGAGTAGACCTACTTCAGTCTTACTGAAGCCTTCCTGCAAACCTGAAAGTACGTCGAGCGGCCCGATGGCACCCGAGCTCAATTGCAACAGCACAATCGACAGGAACAGAGAAGCGAATGTAATCAGCAGGCGCATCGACGTAGTTGATCTGCGGTTTTGCGTATCTTAATGGTTATGGCGCGGCAAGCACAGGAAAGTCTTGATACCAATTAGAATGATCTTCGCTATGATTCTGCATTTCAGGTTTGGTCAGGCACCCTCTAGGCGTGATGAAACTGTCTATGCGCCGCACCGGTTTTTCATGCCACTGAAGATTAAGTGCGCACAACTTCGGGTAAAACTCCATATGTGAATACGGCAGGTGATCATGTACCCACCACGCTATTGCCCGCCAGTCTGCGCCACCAGCATAACGATCCGCAAACCATGGGATTACTATACATGCTGCTGCTCCCTTGAAGCCATTCTCATCGGGCCGGTCCCAGACATGATAAGCAGAATTTGATTTGACCGACGCACCCTCCCCTCTTTCGTTACCGAACTTTGTCACTACGGCCGCGCGATAGGCAGATCGGATAGCAATGCGGCCAAAAGTGGCCTGCAAGGGCTCAAGCAGCTCTTCACATAATCTCGAGCCCACTTCAATCGCCAAATCAGGATCTTCGGGAATATTTGGGATTCCGTAAAAACTGGCGATTTCTGAATAGAGGCAATCGCGCATATAGAAGTTAACGCTCAATCGAACCCGGCCGAGTTCTTCTAGCCCATGCATCGAACCGGGTTTTCTCATTCCCCTAGGAGCATTAAGCTGATGGATGATTTTTGATTGAATTAAAAGGCTTGATCAGCACATCACTTACTTTCCTCCACTGCACGCGCCAGACCAGCAACCGTAGACACCTCAAATATTGTTGCCAGGGGGAGATCTACATCTAGCTTGTCTCTTATGCGGGAGATTATCTGAGTCGCCATCAGAGAATGACCACCCAGCTCAAAAAAATTGTCGTCTATGCCGACTTGCTCGACATTTAAGACCTGGGACCAAATAGCCACAATTTCTTTTTCAATTGGTGTTCGTGGACCTGATTTTTCCGACTCCTGTTCAGAGCGCGAATCGGCAAGATTCGAAAGGGCATGACGGTCAACTTTCCCATTCAGTGTTAATGGAAATCTATCTAATTTTTCCATAGTAGTGGGCACCATAAAGCTTGGTAACAGACCACGCAGAAAATTTAGTAGATCAGCTGTAACAGTATCGGCATCCCGGTGAGCCAAAAGATAAGCTGTCAAATATTCATAACCGGATACGTCACTTTTAACAATGGCTACCGCTTCCTGCACGTCTGGATGACTTTCCAGTGCAGCCTCTACTTCACCCAGCTCGATTCGAAATCCCCTCAACTTAACCTGATTATCCGCCCGACCGATAAATTCTATGTTGCCATCGCCAAGATAGCGGGCAAAGTCCCCGGTACGGTACAGGCGTTTAGAGGAACTGTCCCTGAATGGATGTGCGATAAATTTTTCGGCAGTCAAGTCCGGCCGATTCAAGTAACCGCGAGCTACTCCCTGACCTCCGAGATGAATTTCACCGGGTATACCAACGGGAACAGGATTTAGATTTCTATCCAGAATAAAAACTTCCGTATTATTAATCGGTCGACCAATACTGGCGCGCCCTCCCGTATTTCGCTCAGCGCAGGTCGAATAAACTGTATCTTCGGAAGGACCATACAAGTCATATACCCGCTTTACGGACGTGCGCCGAAAGATCTCCTCTACCAAGGGCTGTTTTAACAACTCACCGGCGAGATTGATCGTATGAACGGAAGACGGAACACTATTTGCCGATACCAATGCAGAGATCGCTGACGGCACCGTATTTACTATCCTTATCTGATCCTTTGTACTTAGATCGGGCAATTGTAAGATCGAATCTACAAGAATAATTCTTCCGCCGAGGGCCAACGGCACAAGAATTTCGAACACCGAGATATCGAAAGAAAGGGATGTGGATGCCAGCACTCCCGAAAGCTCTTCATCGCTGAAACGCTGACGAGCCCACGTCACCAGGGCTGTGACACTGTGATGCTCAATCATTACGCCTTTGGGTCCACCCGTAGATCCGGATGTGTATGTGACATAGGCAAGGTTTTCTCCGGTTACAACGGTTGCTGGGTTGTCTGCGTTTTCTTGAGAGATTTCTTGCCACGCATCGTCGAGGCAAATCGTTTGGCCTTCATATTCGTCAAATCGAGCATTTACTCCAGCACTAATCATCAACACGGTTACAGCCGCATCCCGCAGCATTAGATCCAGGCGTGAATCAGGATACGCAGGATCCATGGGCACATAAGCGGCCCCCGCTTTCAGGGTCGCCAATAAACCCACTACCATGTCTATGCCACGCTCCATGCAGATGCCGACTTTCATTTCCGGACCGATGCCTTGACCCTTGAGATAGTGCGCTAATTGGTTGGCTCGACGGTTAAGCTCTCTATAATTGAGGGACTGTTTGTCCCAGATCAACGCCACCGAATCCGCTCTCTGTTCTGCCTGTTCCTCAAACAGTGTGTGGATTCCCTGCTGCGACGGTATATCAATCGAGTTAGAGTTCCAGTCCACCAGCAGTTTTTGGCGCTCAGCCTGAGTGAGGATTGGAAGCTCTGATAGCCTGGCCCAAGGCTGATTTACGATACCCTCCAGCAATGTCAGCAGATGTCCAGACATGCGATCAATAGTCGAAGGCTCGAACAAGTCGCGACCGTATTCGAGTATTCCGTTGAAACCATCATCAGAAACAGTAAGCTCTAATCCCAAATCGAATTTGACGTTATCCCTCTCTCTCTTAAATTCATCCATCACAGCATCCGCAAGCCGCACGCTCGACTCTTGTGCGATTTGCAGATTTAACATAACTTGGAATATTGGATTACGACTGAGGTCCCGTTCTGACACCAACTCCTCAACTAATTTTTCAAACGGTAAGTCCTGGTGGGTGTAAGCGCCGACCGCAGTTTCTCGAACCCTGCACAGCAGTTCCTCAAAAGTCGGATCGCCTGAGAGGTCCGTTCGCATAACCAGTGTGTTGACAAAGCATCCAATCAAGCCCTCCAGCTCCAGATGACCACGTCCAGCTATCGGGCTGCCAACAACGATGTCATCCTGTCCACTGTATCGATGCAACAGCACCTGAAATGCCCCAAGGAGGGTCATGTATAAGGTCCCTTTTGTGCGAGCGCTCAACGCCTTGAGTTTTTGCGCCAGATCTTTTGAGATCAAAAAATGTTTTTGAGCACCTCTAAAACTCTGCGTCACCGGACGCGGATAGTCCGTTGGCAACGTCAACATTTCAAGGCTACCTAACTGCTGCCGCCAGTAGCGAAGTTGATTCTCAAGAGTTTCACCCTGAAACCAGTGATGCTGCCATACTGCATAATCTCCATATTGGATTGGTAAATCATGCAACGGAGAGTTCAATCCTCGCGCGTAGGCCTCATACAGCGCAGACAATTCACGAAACAACACAGATTTTGACCAGCCGTCGGTAACGATATGATGCATCACGATAACCAAAACATGTTCCCTGTCGCCGAGCCGCAGCAATTTTGCGTGTAACAGCGGCCCACACTCCAGATCGAATTCTACATTGGCCTCATGTGAAATTGCCTGCTTTACTTCAGCTTCCCGTCCGTACTCAGGCAGTACGCTCAAGTCGTTCACCTGAACAGTCAGGTCCAAAGATTCGACAATGAATTGAACTAATTCCCCTGAGCGCGAAAGGAAGATAGTACGTAAACTTTCGTGACGTCGAACAATCTCGTCAATGCATCGCTGCAGAATTGAACCATCCAAGGGACCGGATATTTTCTTAACTTTCACAACGTTATATTGAGAGCTTCCTTCCAGTTCATGCAAAAACCACATCCTGCGCTGCGCGAAAGAAGCTGGAAACAGAAATCCCCTTCGCTCGGCGTGGTCCTTAAATGAGGATGCCGGCAGGGTCACTAACTGCCTGGACTGTGGAGCTATTTTCTTCAATTTGTTTGTCTGGCCCGTTGTTTTACTATATTCGCCTTAACCTAACTCGAATGAGTTGTCGGCTTAATAGAAATGCTTCCGGAATCTTCAGCCTCGCTAATATTATATCCCCGAAACCTAGTAAAAATGCCGATGCGAGATTTTCTCAATTGTGGATTCTTTTATGTCCTCTTAGTATCTGAAAACCCAGGGCTTGTTACGACAAAATAAATTAGCAGGATTGGATCATAATCATTGAATAAAACATATTAAGAAAGCTTAAACCAGCCACCGACTCAGCTTAGAAACTCAAGTCTTGTAACTGCCGTCTCTCCCAATCTTCTAGTCAATTCCCTTGCGCCCATTTCATTGCAGAGCTTTGCTGACTGCCCAGACCATAGGGAAGAAAAATCAGCCGAGCCAGTTGCTTCTGCTTGCGCTTTAAGTGGTGCCAACGCGCCTCCTGCAGTTGGAAAAGCTGGCGCTAGCTCTGACATCGGCCCCACTTCGCGCATCACTCGATTGACTAGACCACGTGCAGGCTTTCCTGAGAAAACATTGGTAAGCATAGTTTCATCATTACCGTCTGCATTGAGTGCTGCCCGATGCAAATCGCTGATTAGAGATTCTGGCGTAAAAAGATATGCCGTGCCAATCTGAACCGCAGAAGCACCTAGCGCAAACGCGGCTGCTATTCCTCGAGCGTCGCTGATTCCCCCTGCCGCGATCACAGGAACCGATACGGCGTCAGCTACTTGCGGTACTAGTGAAAAGGTTCCTGGTTGAGATGCAATATTGTCGCTTAGAAACATACCTCGATGCCCACCGGCCTCATTACCCTGGGCAATAATAGCGTCGCAGCCTTGCTCCTCCAGATAACGCGCTTCTTCCACCGTGGTGGCTGAACTGAGGATTTTGCATCCAGTCGCCCTCACCCGACCAAAGAGCGCTTTATTAGGCAGCCCGAAGTGAAAGCTAATCACCTCAGGCCTATACTCCTCGATCAATTCACACATCTCTTCGTTGAATGGTTCACGGTTCACCGCGGAGACCGGAGCAGTGATGTCGAGGCCAGACTCTTCATAGTAAACAGCCAGCTTCTGCTTCCAGGCTTTTTCGCGGTCTCGATCCGTCTCGGTGGGAGTGTGACAGAAAAAGTTCAGGTTAAACGGTTGATTCGTTCTCTTACGAATATTGAGAATTTCAGAACGCACTTTGTCTGCGTCGAGCATGGCGCAAGGCAGGGAACCCAGGCCACCTGCACTACAAACTTGCACAACCATTGCGGAGTCATTGGCGCCGGCCATGGGCGCCTGGATGATCGGCAAATCAATGCTTACCAATTCAACAAATCTTCGGTCAGGCCACATAATGCTTGGATACATGATAGTCGAATCAGAAGATCATACCCTAAACTAACGGACGGGCAGTCTTTAGGTGAAGCTATCGTTGTGGAAGCTGATATTCGATCAGATTCAATATAGCATTGCTGGTAAGGAAATCAATTCCGCTCATAACCTGTCAATTCCATATAGCCTGAGCCGCTTACTCTGTCGCCTTCTAACTCGCCTTCGAACTCCACCGCACCCTCGTAGTACTGGAATGATAAATTAAGCTCCTGATTTTTCACTTTTGGTTTAATAGAGAGCTCCATAGCATAGTCATCGCTGGTATTTCTAATACTCCATCTAGTAGGATAGCGGTTACCTGTATCGGGGCTGATCCAAAAGTCAGTGGGTGTCATTTCCAAAGTCTCCGGAGATAGTTGCTCAGACATGCCGCCCCGCCCGATTAATACAGCATGCCTGAAGTTCCGCTTTACTTCGTCCCTGACCTGAAACAACATCAGCTTCCGACCGTCGTCCAGGTGCAGGGCAAACCAATCCCAGCCAGATTGGCCTTTAGCCAGCACCGCACTTGACCACTCCCGGTCCATCCAAGCTGTTCCTTCGACCTGATGACTCTGACCGTGTATAACCACTTTGCCAGTGGAATGAAGATCGGGATATGAATAATAGTAAGACGCCACATCCCCTTGATCATTCTTTACACTGAATCCCTGCTCTCCTTGCAGCAACGGACCAGTATTTGATTTGACTTCCAGGTCAATTGAGAATTCATCAGTCTCCGCCACAAGCTTTACAGTTAAACATTCTCTACAAGTTTTTCCCGTCTGAGTCGCAGACCATCCGTTGACCCACACGGTAAACGGCTCTGCAGCAGCACCGGCCAGATCGAGAGCACCTCGAGCGAAGTCCTGTTCAGCAAAGAAGCGGTTTTGTTGCACATCAGTAACGGCGAAATGCGTCATCCAGGTTTGATCGTTGTTCCAGCCTGCTGCCGGTAAGTGTTCGCTTCGCCCGTGAGCAAAGCGGAAAAACGTTAGCTGAAACCCAAACTCTCGACCATCTTCTCCAATCAGATTCCCGGTGAAATACCACCACTCCTGCCTGAATTCAGGATGCGCCGCGTGATCAACGGGAAAACTAAGCCTATAGCCTGGCGTAACGCGGGCGAAGTCGCGGTCAGTATCGGACGAGAGAAATTGAACAAGTGCCGATGAGGCGCTAACAGGTTTAGTATTAGGCAAGTGACGGAGCATAAAAACAGCCATAAGCACGAGAATCAAAGCCGCGATAGCAAGGGCCAGGACTGCCAGCCTGGACTTCTTCAAACCTATGACTTCAATCATTACGCAGCCCATACCCAATTTCAGTTCGCCAAAGGCGCACAGCGGGATATAGACCCGCTAATGTCGCAGCGACAATCGCGAGCATCATCGCCTGCACAATCAGGTTACCATCGATGACCGTTTGCATTGACCACCCAAATGAGCGCACATTAATCACCTTAATCAGGCAGACGGCAAGTGCGACTCCCATGGGAATCGCCATCAGGCCAGCGCATAAACCAGTTATTCCCGTTTCAAGCAGAATCTGAATTCCAAGCTGTATGCGACTGAATCCCACCGCCCTTAACACTGCAAACTCACGACCCCGTTCCAGCTGCAACGCAACCAGCGCTGAAACTATCCCTACGACCGCGACAATAATTGCCAGCCAACGTAAAACTTCGGTTACGCGAAATGTCTGATCAAATACTTCAAGGCTTGCCTGTCTCAGACCTTGGTTAGAGCGCAGAAAAAGCTCTTGCGGCGCAGCAGGGAGATTTCGAACAGCTTCCATCACTGCTGCGACCTCCGCACCTTCCACTATTTTCACAGCAGCGGATGCGACCAGCTCGTCATTAAAATAACGCGCATAAGTGTTCCTATCCATAGTCACAAGTCCCTGGTCGCTGGAATAGTCGTAGTACACCGCTGCGACAACAAAATCGATTTTTCCATGGTCGGTTGGTAGAGTTATCTTATCCCCTGGAACCAAGTCACGCCTTCGCGCTAAAGGCTCCGAAATCAGAACTTGTTCTTGACTATGAAATCGATTCCATAAATCGCCATCTAAACTTTGTTTGATCTGAAAGCCTGCAAACCCGTTCTTCGCAGTCTGCAGAGTAAATAATACCGTCGGTACATTAGATGTAGAGAGCGTATGGCGCCTACCTGTACTTAAATACGCGACCGCGTCGAGGCTTTGTATTTGCTGTAGAAATTTTGGTGACAGGAATTCCTGCCCCACTGACTCACTGGTGAGATAGATATCAGAGCGGAGATAACCATTCAGCCAATCTTCCACGGAGTTTCGAAAGCTGTCGATCATCAATCCCACACCAAGCGTAGCCGACACCGCAACCGACAACGCCGCCACAGCGATAGAGGTTCGACTTAAATGTGCGCCAACGCTGAGCAGCGCCATTTTGGGAATCAGACCTAAAGCACGCCCCCCAAATCTTGAAGCAAGCTGGCATAAACGCCTAACGACCCATGGCGTCAGGGCCGCTAGTCCAAGGATCAGCATGAAAAGGCCTATAAAGGCGATTACTAGTGATTCCACTGGTACTATTAACAACACAATGCCCAAGGCCAACAACAGAATTGCAGGAACCAAAGCGCGGGCGCTGAGTTGTCGCGCAGACTTTTCTTCATCGGAGCGCAGTAGTAAACCGCGAACAGTGGTGCGGCCCGCCAATGCTATCGGCAATGCACTGGCCAGGAGTGTGGCAGTGATGCCAAGTAATACCGCTTTGATAATTGAGGACCAGTTGGCTGTGTGAGCTGGTTCGACCAGCGAATAGTAGAGCGCGTTGATGGTCTCGACGACCATTGCGCCAAGCCCGTTTGCTAACAACGATCCGAGCACCAGCCCAACCGCAGTACCAGCAATGGCAAGTGCCGTCACCTCGATCAACAATATTGCTACCAGCTCCTGATTGGTGACGCCGGCTGCTCTTAACAGTGCAAACATGTGACGTCTTCGAATTACCTGAAAACTTACCGTGCTGTATATCAGAAACATCGCGATCACCAGCGCCAGTAGACTGAGGGCAGTTAGATTGATTCGAAATGCCCGCGTCATGTCAGAGCGCGCGTTATTGAATAGCTCTACATCGACCAGCCGCACCGAATCGGGCAGCTGATTTCTGAGCGAGCTCTGGTCGAACCCTTCCGGAAGATTCAGTTCAATATGACTGAGCCTGCCGCCTGATTTGAGAAAAGATTGCGCCCATGCAATATCCGTGACCAGCAGTCGGGAAAGCGAAGCCGATTGGGTACTCTCGGAATCAAGACTGCCAGCAATATTGAATTGTTGAATGTGACGACCGCTTTTCAAGACCAGACTTTTTTCAGCAAGATCGTAAAGTTCCTGCGGCACATAGAGCGGCCATGCCGGTAGTGGTTGCTCCGGGCCCTCGGCGTTTGACAGCTGGAGATCCCTGATTCTAAAGTCGCTGAGCGGCTCTATCCCAAGCAGCCGATACGAACCAGACCTGCCTTGAACAGCCACTTCTGCAGTAACCACCGGAGCAGCTTCCCGTATCGCAGCGGCGACCTTTATCTGTTGGAAGATCCGCTCGTCGATACCGGTGGGCCCACCCACAATTCGATGCGTGGCCACCCCATCTATAGTCTGATTAGCGCGTTCAAATTCTCCCAGTGCAGCCTGATTGGCAATATCCACGCCCACCACGACTGAAACCCCTGCGGCGATGCTGAACAATGTAAGTGCAAGTTGCCATGGATGGATCATCAGTTCCCTGAGCAACGCAATAGCAATCAGGCGCGTGGTCATTATTAGAATACAGTTTGCGGATAAAGCTGGCCATCCTTTAGTAATAGTCGACGATCTGACGCGTGAGCGGCTTCCTCACTATGCGTAGCCATCACGACGCAAGCGCCTTGGTCTGCCACTTCTCTAAGAAGTTGAAGCACTTCTTCGCTCACAGAGGCATCGAGATTTCCAGTCGGTTCATCAGCCAAGATTAAGCTCGGGCGGTGGATCGCAGCGCGAATGATGGCCACCCGTTGCTGCTCGCCTCCCGATAGCACATCAGGGAAGGCGCCGGACCTGCCTTCGAGACCAAAGCGTTCAAGCCATAGCCTGACCTCATTATCATTCTGGTATTTCTTACATAACTCGAGCGGCAATCGAAGGTTTTCGGTTACAGTCAATGTTGGCACAAGATTAAAAAACTGAAAGACAAAACCAATATGATGTCTGCGAAACAAGGTACGTGCGGTTTCTCCAAGGCCAATCAAGTTTGTATCACTAATTTGCACTCGCCCGCTATCAGCCCGATCAATGCCTCCTAGAATATTAAGTAGCGTTGATTTTCCGGAGCCACTTGGACCCCGGATCGAGACAAACTCACCCCCGACCGCCTGCAGCTCTAGTTGGTTGAGCACCATGCGCCTGATGCCCGCCTCATCATAGGCCTTGCAAACTCCTTCGAGTGAAACATTGGTCTGGTTCAACGAATTCATGGTGTTGAGCTGACTCTGCTTTGACTGATCACAGGACTAAGAAAAGCATTGACCGTGATGCAGGCTATACAAAATGAAGATGGAATAAGCAGTTGACGGCAATTGAATTCAGTTATCATGAAAATTATTGAGTTTTGACTGCGTTCGATCGTCACATTCCACAATTCTACGCATTATAAATTTCCAACAGTAGATTGACTTGGTACAAGGAATTGTAGAGTACCTTTAATGTATATAATTGTGCAGCCATTCTGGACAAGAATAGCTCCAGTGGCTTGATTCATTCTATTGGTATCCTATCGTTGATGAAAGAAAGATCAAACCACCGGAATATGTTGAGATGGTTAAATTAGTTCTGCGGCTGTGGCCACTACTAATTGATGGCTAAAGTGCTGAATGTTGGCGTCATCCTGTTCGAAAATTTCGAGCTGCTCGATGTTTTCGGACCTCTCGAAATGCTAGGCATGTATCCCGAGACCTTCAGCCTGCATATGCTGGGACAACACGCGGGAGCTGTGCGCAGTGCGCAAGGTCCACGAGTGGCGCTGGATTCCACATTCGATCAGGTGGGGCAATACCAAATATTACTGGTTCCGGGTGGTGCAGGTACGCGCATCGAAGTATCTAACCAAGCATTACTCAATTGGCTTTCGAACCAAGCTGAGAACGCTCAGTACGTCATGTCGGTCTGCACTGGAAGCGCATTGCTGGCGGCATCGGGGCTTCTCGAAGGCCGTCGCGCCACCACAAACAAAAACGCTTTTCAGTGGGTCACCGGATTTGGCCACAGGGTAACCTGGATCAAACAGGCGCGTTGGGTTGTGGACGGCAATTACTTCACGTCATCTGGCGTGTCAGCCGGCATCGATATGAGCCTGGGACTAATCGAAGAAATTATGGATCGCTCAAGTGCAGAGCAGGCAGCCATATGGGCCGAGTATCAATGGAATCGAGATCCGAGTAACGACCCGTTTGCATCGATCGCGGGTCTGGTCGAATAGATTATTCATACTGGAAAACACATACTGTAAAACTCGTAAGCAAAAAAAAGCCGCCCCCCATAACAACCGGGGGCGGCCGAAGTGAGACCAATCAGAATTCGATACCGATACCTACTCGATACACAGCATCCTCACCACCTTCCGCAAGGGAGGCTCCTCCGTTTGCTACGATCCTCTTGGTCTTCTCGCCCATGTTCTTGGTTTTAATCCAGTGGGCTATATTTCAACCTATCGCGGATTCCGTCTTGTAATGACCGATTCCCAGATTCAGAGTTGTCTTGCCAGACTTTGAAGGATTTCGAGTCGGTTAAACAAAGACCGTACACGAAAACCCCAACAGTGCGGACACACCTAATCCGCGTTTCTTGTGGAAGAGAAGTGGCAGTAGTGGCAGCGGTAGTGGTAGTGGTAGTTCTTCCTTTTTTATAGCGTGAGGTGAGTCTGGCGGTTGATTATATTTATCCGCCAAGTTCTCGTTCCCCCTTTAAATATTCTTATATTTTTTAGTCAGCTTCAGCGAGCTTGGAGGCAAAACTACCGATGTTTTTCAACCATTACAAATTTTTTAGATACTCGGCATTGTTTTAATGATAAGCGGCGGCTTATGCTCGGTTTAGTCTCGTAAACTGACTCCAAATAGTTGGAAATCAAACAATATTTGGTTAACACTTTGGAGAAGTTCAAGATTCGACAATTTTCTATACGGAAAACAATCTACTGAAATGTAAAGATATTTAATTCTATTCTCGATTCTTTGGGCAGTATCTACGGGGGTCTGGTCAGACGAAACGGAAAACGATGCTGATGCGAATGCGGTACAACTACTCATCAACGACCAGGAGTATGAGAACGCCATTGCACGCGTCGATGTAGCTCTGCGCAATCAAAAGAATAACGAACGTTTACTTTTACAGCGAGGGTTTATCCTGGTCCAACTCAACCGGCTGGAGGAAGCTCGAAAACATTATAAGAAGCTGAAACGAAAACTGAAAAGCAACCCTGAACCTGCCAATAACCTTGCAATAATCTACCGACTGCAAGGACAGTATGACGATGCGATTGAGCTATTTAGAGAAACAATCGAAAAGTTTCCCGATTATTCCCAAGCTTATGAAAATCTTGGGGATACCTACATTGAATTGGCGCAGATCGAGTATCAGCGCGGCGCTGATCAAATAGCGCTCAATGACGTTCTGGCAAGCAAGGCCAGCATCAGCAGCAATTTCAATCAAATAGCGAGAGATAATACGCCAGCCGGCAAACGACGCTCTCTAGCAAATCAGCTAGGATCCGCAGAAATCAGAACGGTAAACGCGTCAGAAGAATCATCAGAGCAGCAGCCTCTTACTACGCCCTTAGAAGCAGCTTCAGAACAGGTCATCGAGACTCTGCGGTCCTGGGTAACTACCTGGTCCAATCGAGACGTTGATAACTTTCTAGCCCATTATTCAAGAGAATTTATACCAGCTGGCGGAGTGGGATTGCCGGAATGGATCGGAAGAAAGACAGAGGGAATTAGCAGTACTGACTTTATTAAAGTCAGACTTAATGATATCCGAATTTCTCAAAACGCTGCCGACCTGGTAATTGCTAATTTTGTACAGGAGTACGAAACAGATAGTGTAAATAATCGATCACTCAAATCATTGACGTGAAAGTTCTATCAGGATCGCTGGCTAATTGTAAAGGAAGAAAGTCGACCACTTGATTCAACTTTCAGCTAAATACCATCAGAATACTGATAGTGCAAACGTTGAATCAATCGTTCACCGATAACCCCTTTCAGCGAGAGATTCATTCAGTTTTATAATGAAGGTGGACAGATACTGATTGATCTACCTGAAGATGCATTGACAAAAGAAGAGACTTTACGCGCTCAGGACTACTTCAAGGCGCACAACATTCCTGTAACGGAGTCGGCCGATACAGACCCAGACACTGGAGAAATATTTGTCAGTAGAACCTGGTCCACCACCTATGGACGCGATCAGCTGAATACAGTGGTAAATGTCGCACTAGGCACATTAACCGAAATCTACCAGATGCCTCAGTCCGTTCAGCTGACTTTAACCAGGGGGTGGGAATAATTCAATTTAGTGCATTATGCGCTAGCAGCTACCCTGTTTTTCTCTTTGACTTCATCCCTGTCATTCTTCAATAATTCCGCGACCTTGAATGCCAGCTCAACGGCCTGATCCGCATTCAGTCGAGGATCACAATGAGTATGGTACCGATCTGAAAGATCTTCATTAGAGATTGCGCGGGCACCCCCCGTGCATTCGGTCACATTATTTCCAGTCATTTCGACGTGGATTCCACCAGGATGGGTTCCTTCCGCTTTGTGCACAACGAAGAAGCTCTCTACCTCTGAGAGAATGCGTTGAAACGGGCGCGTTTTATATCCATTTGCTGAAATGGTATTTCCGTGCATTGGATCACAGGACCAGACCACTTTCCTACCCTCTTTTTCGATCGCACGAATCAACTTCGGCAAATACTGCTCCACTTTGTCATGCCCGAATCGAGCAATCAGTGTCAACCGGCCTGGTGCATTGGCAGGATTGAGAATATCAATAAGCTTGATCAATTCATCCGGGGCTAGTGACGGCCCGCATTTCAATCCAATTGGATTTTTAACCCCACGACAGAACTCCACGTGGGCATGATCGGGCTGCCGAGTACGATCACCAATCCAGACCATATGCCCGGAGGTGGCGTACCAGTCTCCACTGGTTGAATCTGTACGTGTAAGCGCCTGCTCATATCCAAGTAATAACGCTTCGTGACTGGTATAGAAACTGGTTTCACGGAGCTGAGGATTGTTTTCTCCGGTAATTCCGATTGCCTGCATAAATGCAATCGCTTCTGAGATGCGTTCGGCGACCTGTTCGTATCTCTCCGCCTGCGGACTTCCCTCGACAAACCCAAGCATCCACTGATGCACGTTCTCGAGTTTGGAAAAACCACCCTGGGCAAAAGCACGCAGCAGATTCAGGGTCGCCGCGGACTGACGGTATGCCATTTTCAGTCTTTCTGGATCAGGCACCCGCGAGGCTTCATCGAAGTCGATACCGTTAATGATATCGCCGCGATAAGACGGAAGTCTGATTTCACCTCGCGATTCAAAATCTGAAGATCGTGGCTTAGCAAACTGACCGGCGATGCGCCCAACTTTGACCACCTGACGAGAAGCCCCAAATGTAAGAACGATAGACATCTGCAGGAAAACCCGGAAGAAATCCCGGATGTTGTCGGCACCATGCTCGGCAAAACTCTCCGCACAATCACCACCTTGGAGAAGAAAACCACGTCCTTCACAAACCTCCCCCAAAGACCTGGTCAATGCTCTAGCCTCGCCAGCAAACACCAGCGGCGGCCAGGTAGCAATCTGCTCCTCCGCTTTTCGCAGCCCATCCTGATCAGGATAGGTCGGTACCTGGCAAATCGGTTTATCTCGCCAGCTTCCTGGTGCCCAATCGGTTTTCATATCTAAATCAGTAGTTAATGAAGACTAATTGTATCAATTTCTCTACCTACTTGTGCGATTACGAGCATTCAAACCGATGATCGAAATCACTGCAGAACCAGTTAATCTCTGTCAGTTCTGATTTGCGTCCCGACTACCTGATTAGGGAAAAAGTCTTCACATCCGCCTTCTCGATAAACATCTCCAGTAGCGCAGTGCAGTCCACCACCAAATGGATAAGCATCGCGAAACGCGAGCGGAATAACGTTCATACCCAGTTTATCCATCTGTTCCAATTGATGCACTTCACTGGCTTCGACGATAACATTTTGATGATCCAGAACCAGACAATTCATAGATAACCAGACACTGGAGTAACACAATGGCGGTGGTGTATCGTGTGCAGGTGGAGCCGCGTCCAAAATCTCCCAGTCATTGGCCTCGAAAATTTTCCTTTGGGCCTCTGGCAACCTCCGATTTGGATTATTGATGATGAGTCCAGGGCGCAGCGGAACAAAGGTCGCATCGATATGAATTGGATAAGGGTCGCCTGGAAAATTTACAGCGTGAATTCGATGATCGGGGAAATGTCTTTGCAACCATTCCATTCCACGGCGATTGGTGGTCAGGCCATGCTGACAAAAAAGGTCCTTGCCAAGTCGTAGAACATCTGCAGCATCAAATAGGGGTTCATTTTCGGTTGTTACAAAATCAAGTGCCGCAGTGCGACTGAGCCGCTCTTCAATAGTTATTTCATCGAAGTAGCCATCCGTGTAGGATGCATCACCCAGCCTCGGTCGAGGGGCTTGCTCCCATCTAAAATTTGGATCTTCGTCAAAATACTGTTGCATCAAATCATGATAGGCCAGGTATTCAAAGTATCGACAGCGAAATGACATTGGCGCAGATAAAATTTCGCTTCCTATAGTCAGCAGTACATCTCTTGGAGGCATACATCCAAACTGACTTGCGGTCATAAAGTCCGGTGTTATGACCGCCTGGTTCCATTGAATTGGCTTCGGTCTATCGACCCGGATTCCTCTGTCGCTTAATACCTTCGCCAGATTGTCGAGCTGAGCATTTGCTTTGTCCACGGTCTCCAATGGTCTTGGCCCCCACATTCCACGCATATCGCTATCTTCCGGCACTTTTGCTTCGGTAGCGGGTTCATCCGGCGGAATACAGGTGTTGTCAGCTCGGCCGACAATCACATGCTTCAATGGATCAAATTCATTCCAGGAATTGACTATGGTGGTAGACATTTTCGAAGCAGACGGTGGAGAGATTTCGACGCGCTAATATAGTCGAGAATAAAGCCAGTTAAAAGAGAAACTTACGTCCTCCGATTGACGCCAATGAACCTGTTCAGCTCATTGGTTTGAGCGACGCGGGCAAGGGGTCTAGCAAGGCTCAAGTGGCTGGACTACTATCTGTCCATGAGCTCCCAACAGGTTATAGTCATCGGCGCTGGGATTGTCGGTATTTGCACAGCGTTATCTCTTCGCCAACGCGACCAAGATGTGCTGTTACTAGATCGACTGCCCCCTGCCAGGGAAACTAGTCATGGAAATGCCGGTGTAATTTGTAACAGCGGCATCCACCCATTGGCGGATCCAGAACTACTGTCCCAGGCACCTAAGCTTCTAGCGAATCTCGATCCAAGATTCTTACTCAACTACTCGGAGCTTCCATGGCTTGCAACATGGCTAATGCGTTTTGCGCGAAACTGTAATCGCAGGACATTCGAACTGTGCACTTCTCAGATCGCCAGCCTCACCGCAGACGCTCTGCCACGTCATCTGGATCTTATGAAGCAGGCGGGTGCACTCGATCTCTTGAACGATAGCGGGTGGCTGAAACTGTTTCGTAGCACCTCCCGCCTGTCCTCTTCTCGTAAACTGCTCTCTGACTATCAACACTTTGGTGTGCCATGCGATGTGCTTAACGGGCCTGAAGTTCGCGAGCTGGAACCTGATCTTGGGATCGACTATGCTGGAGGATGGTGGTTGAAAAACACGCCCTCTGTGCGCGACCCAGGCCTGCTCTGTCAAAATTATTTTAAATTGTTCATGTCGCAAGGCGGGCGTTTCCAGCAATGCGAAACAGAGGCTATCGAGCCATGTCGCGATAACTGGCGGATAACAGCAAAGGATTCGGTCTTGACCACAACAAAGATCGTGCTAGCGATGGGAGCATGGAGCAACCATCTGCTTCAACCTCTGGGAGTGCGACTTCCTTTCGCACTTGAAAGGGGCTATCACATGATGTTTGCTTATCCTGAAGGTAAACAGCTAAATCGCTCGGTAGTGGATATCGAACTTGGTTATGTTATTACCCCAATGCGCGACGGCCTGCGAACCACGACCGGTAGTAATCTTGTCGCTCGCGAGATACCCCCCCAAGACCGGCAGCTTCAAACGCTGCTTCCGCACATCCGAGAGACATTTCCGCTGGGCAGACCCCTGCTCGATAAGCCCTGGATGGGAAGACGGGCCAGCACCCCGGACTCTCAACCTCTTATCGGCCCTATTAAGCGTCACCCAGGGCTTTACGTTGCAACCGGCCATTGTCATCTTGGACTGACCCTTGGACCAATTACCGGCGAACTGATTGCCGACGAAATCTGCGGGCAACCCAATCCGTTATGTGAGCCCTTCTATCCTGATCGGAACTCAAGCACAATGTACATACCTTGACCTGAATACAAAAAGTTGATGAGTAATAAAGACACGCCACCAATTCAACCAGTAAGTGGAACTGTCGTTCCTCGCTATGCTGGACCCTCCACGTTCTGTCGCCTACCAGAGCTCCGGGACGTGCCCTATTGTGATGTGGCAATTCTAGGCATACCCTTCGATAACGGTACCAGCTACCGACCGGGTGCCCGCTTCGGTCCGCAAGCGATCAGACAGGCGTCGAGGCATCTTCGAACAAACTTTCATCCCGCCTATGACACAGAGCCATTTCGCCAGATTCAGGTGGCTGATGCCGGGGACGTTGCGTGTAATCCGTATAACATAGAAGAAGCCATCGGCCAGATTGAAACAGCTGCAACGGATTTGCTTGATAAAGCGGACGCTCTGGTGAGCCTTGGTGGTGATCACACTATAGCGGTGCCGTTGCTGCGTGCGGTCAACAGCAAATTTGGCCAGGTGGCATTGGTTCACTTCGATGCCCATCTGGACACCTGGGACACTTACTTCGGCGCACCCTATACACACGGTACACCGTTCAGGCGCGCCGCTGAAGAAAATTTATTCATTGATCACTCATCCATGCATGTTGGCATACGAGGCCCCCTTTACAGTCGTGATGATCTTGCGCGGGATGCAGAATTAGGTTTCAAAGTCGTGCACTGCGATGATCTTCAAAGTCATGGAGTAGATCATGTGGTCAAACGCATTCGAGATCGCGTAGGGGATCACCCTTTATACCTGTCAATTGATATTGATGTACTCGACCCGGCCCATGCACCTGGCACCGGCACACCAGAAATAGCAGGACTTTCAAGTCGCGAGCTGGTTAACATCATACGCGGGTTGCAGGGCCTAAACCTTGTCGCCGCAGACATCGTCGAAGTCGCACCAGCCTATGATCATGCGGAAATTACATCGCTGGCTGCGGCCACTGTCGCGTTTGAGATGATCAATCTGATGGTTACCCGGGGCAGCTAACGATTTTGTGGAAAATAGGGTTAGAGAAGGCCAATTCGAGGATGCCGCAGCCATTAACCAAATCTATAACTGGTACGTGGAAAATTCAACGGTTACTTTTGATATCAAACCATGGACGTTGCAGAAACGGCAAACTTGGTTCGAGCAATTCTTAACACCTTCAAAGCGATACAACCTGATGGTTGCCCTCGAACATAACAGAGTAGTCGGATTTGCCTATAACGGGCAGTTCCGGACTAAGGCCGCCTATGATTCTTCCACTGAAGTTACGGTATATACCCACCACGATGACGCCCCAGGAGGAACCGGTTCCCGACTGTTGGAGAAACTATTTAAGCGCATCGCGAACACCGACCTGCATCGCGCCTACGCCGTGATTGCGCTGCCCAACGATGCATCAATCAGGTTGCACAAGAAGTTTGACTTTAAACACATTGGAACGCTGGACCAGGTCGGTACCAAGTTCAACCGACGTATCGATGTAGCCTGGTATCAGAAACATCTGAATTAAAATTTTATAACGCCTCAAACCTGACCCGACGGCTGCCACAAGCGTATAATCGGCGACCCTGAATAATCACCTGTTTTTAGAATTTCAAAATGCCAAGACCCAGCGATCGGCGGCCTGACGAACTCCGGCCCGTAACGATTATTCGCCACTACACCCGACACGCTGAAGGATCTGTACTGATCAGTTTTGGCGACACCAAGGTACTCTGTAACGCAAGTGTTGAAGAGCGCGTACCATTATTTTTGCGCAACAAAAAGAAAGGCTGGGTGACCGCAGAGTACAGCATGCTGCCGCGCGCCACCAATACCCGCAGTGATCGCGAAGCGGCACGTGGCAAGCAATCCGGACGAACTCTGGAGATACAGCGTTTGATTGGTCGTTCGCTGCGTGCAGCGATTGACACCAGAATTCTAGGTGAGCGCACAATCACGGTAGACTGCGATGTCATTCAGGCTGACGGTGGTACTCGAACCGCGGCGATTACCGGCGCATGGGTTGCGATGATGGATGCGGTAAACTGGTTGCTGTATCATGAGATTATTCAGGAAAGCCCGATACATCGGGCAGTCAGCGCTGTATCGGTCGGGGTAAGCAATGGAGAGGTTGTGACAGACCTGGATTATGCAGAGGACAGCAAGGCGGAAACTGATATGAATATCGTGATGGATGACTCTGGCGGACTAATAGAGGTTCAGGGCACGGCTGAATCAACGCCTTTTTCTCGAGATGCCCTGAGCCAGATGCTGGACCATGCAGATAATGCGTGCAAGCAGCTTTTCACAATTCAAAAGGATTCCTTGGTTGACTAAACGCGTAGTTCTTGCAACCAGCAATTCGGGTAAACTGGCCGAAATTGGTCAAATCCTGCATGACTGGGAAGTATTACCTCAATCTGAATTTGGCATCTCAACACCAGAAGAGACAGGCCTGACTTTCGTAGAAAATGCGATTATCAAAGCACGGCATGCCTGTCTTCATAGTGGCCTGCCTGCAATTGCAGACGATTCCGGACTCGAAGTCGACGTCCTCAATGGTCAGCCAGGAATTTACTCCGCAAGATACGGCGGAGAGGGGGCGACAGACCAGGAAAATATTGAGAAGCTTCTTGCCAATATGGATCAGGAAACCCATCGAGGAGCACGGTTCGACTGTATCATCGTCTTTATGCAGCATCAGCATGATCCATCTCCAATCATTTGCAGCGGTAGCTGGGAGGGTCAAATCGCATGGATACCACAAGGCGAAAACGGGTTTGGGTATGATCCGGTTTTCTTCGTGTCAGAACTGGGTAAAACCGCTGCGCAGTTAAATTCAGACGAAAAGAATCTACTTAGCCATCGGGGTAAAGCGCTGATGCAGTTGCGTCAGCAACTTCAGACAGTCACTTCAACTCATTAGATTACGAAATAATTATGCAGCTTGAAAAGCTCGCCACCTTCAACGGGCGCAAAGGACCAATACTGCTTGTTGTGGCCGATGGAGTCGGTCTCGCGCCCGAAGGTCCCGCCAATGCAGTGTCCCTGGCGAATACTCCGATTCTGGATCAACTGCTCGGGTCTAAACATAGTGCTCGGTTGACAGCGCATGGCACCTTAGTTGGATTACCGAGCAATGAGGACATGGGCAACAGTGAGGTCGGACATAATGCACTGGGTAGCGGCCAGATCATTAGTCAGGGTGCAAAACTTGTTAATCAGGCCTTTGATAGCGGAAGCATTTTTACAAATGACGCCTGGACACAAGTGGAACAACGTGGCAAGTCAAGCGGCACGATTCATTTGCTCGGCCTGCTATCTGACGGCAATGTACATTCACACATTAGTCACCTGCTGTCGTTAATCGAACGTTGCGATCGACAATCAATTAAACACGTCAGAATACATTGCCTGTTAGACGGTAGGGATGTGGACCCTCGCTCCGCAGTAATTTATCTTGACCGGCTGCAGCAGACTCTAGATGAAATTAACCAGAAGCCTGGCCGCGATTACAGAGTAGCCTCAGGAGGCGGCAGAATGGTCATTACCATGGATCGATATCAGGCCGACTGGAACATGGTCAAGCGCGGATATGATACCCATGTGCATGGAATTGGTAATACAGTGGTCGATGCAAAACAAGAAGTTTTGCGTCAATACCAGGCCGATGCTGAGATCACCGACCAAACCCTTGATCCATTTGTAATCGTTGACGAAAACGGAGTTCCGGTGGGCCCTATGTCTGACGGAGACGCCGTGGTATTTTTCAATTTCAGAGGGGATCGTGCCATAGAAATATCACAGGCCATGGAAGAACAGGAATTTAAGCATTTCGACAGAGGTCAACACCCGGATATTTTCTTCTGTGGCATGCTGGAATACGATGGAGATCTCCATGTGCCGGGGCACTATCTAGTAAGCCCCCCAGTAATTGAAAACACCATGATCGAATACATGTGCGCAGAAAATCTACGCACTTTTGCAGTCAGCGAAACACAGAAATTTGGTCACGTTACGTATTTTTGGAATGGCAACAAATCCGGATACTTCAATCAGGAGCTAGAAACGTGGATTGAAATTCCTTCCGACAATATCGCATTCAACAAAGCCCCTGATATGAAGGCCAGGGAAATTACCAAAGAAACTATTACACTTTTAGGAAACGGTGAATATCGGTTTGGCCGTATCAATTTCGCAAATGGAGATATGGTGGGTCATACTGGCGATATTGACGCCACCATTCATGCTATTGAAACCGTCGATAAGTGCCTTGGAGAACTCGTCACTGCGGTCACCAAACAGCAGGGCATTCTGATCTTGACCGCCGATCACGGTAACGCCGACGAAATGTTCGTTATAAAAAACGGGGATCAGGTGTCACGCACCTCGCATTCCCTGAATCAGGTTCCCTTTGTGATCGTCGATTCTAGTGACGACGATAGTTACAAACTTCGCAAGATGGATGGCGCGGGCTTAGCGAATGTGGCAGCCACCGTATTCAATCTGATGGGGTATCGGGCGCCAGCGGGCTATGAGCCTTCGCTTATAGAATTCCCTGACGAGCCTCGAAGCAGACGAGTGATTCATAGCGGCGCCATCGTGAATCTGGGGCTCGAAACGGTCAAGTTACCCAACGATGAGATCCTCGCACTTGAAATTGTCAGGCATCCAGGCGGCGCTGTAGTGATCGCCATGGACAGCGAACATGAGGTATGTCTGATCAAACAGTTTCGTCACGCTGCCAATGGCTGGATCTGGGAGTTTCCGGCCGGCCTGCTTGAACCATTCGAAGATCCCGAAGCCGCTGCATTCCGAGAACTTAAAGAGGAAACTGGTTGCACCGCGGAAGCACTGATTCCGCTGGGGTCAACCCTAACCACTCCAGGTTTCTGCACCGAACGCCTGCATATTTTTCTAGCCACAGACGTAATCCGAGGCGAGGCAGAACTCGAAGATTACGAATTTATCGAAACCCATTGGTCACCCCTGGAGCAAGTGAATCAGATGGCATTGGATGGCGACATAGATGATGCCAAGACCATCGTCGCATTGTTCCGTCTGAATCGGTATCTCGAAGGCTAATCCCTGTTTGCCAGCTTCATCAGGTCGGGCTGAGGACCAGCCTGACATCAGCCTGACACAAGGGGAATAGAACTGCGAATGTATCCTGTAGGAACTGTGAGCTGAGTTGATTTGCTCGCGGAATCAATACCAGTAACCCGCACCTTGAGCCCCTGGCCAGGAGAATACAATCCAATTGGCAGCCCTTTAGAGCTTGCCAGGTCCATTTTTGGAAGAATTATTCCAAGGGTAGTTAAAAGCTTTCCTGCCTTGTTCTGCATTCTATTGGAGAATACGAGAAACTCTTTCAGCGTAGAGTAGTCCTCTTGATTTAGTTTCAGCTGTTGATTGTCCGTGACACAGATTTCAAACTGTAATTTGTCGTTACGGTGAGCCTGATGTAGTTGGCAAGAGAAGCCACCGATCGCAAGCTGACGCCCGCTGTCTCGAAGCTCAGCAATGGGCTCCTGCGGTGTATTAGAAATCCCAAAAGTAGAGAGCAGATCTGATACCACCCCCTGTTGAGACTCAACCACGCCTGAAACCGAATCAACCAATGCCGCGACTTCATCGATAGTTTGATTGTCGATTTGCAAATAGCTGCGATCGTCATGCTCAATCAGGTAAAGTATCTGCCGAGACGCATCGAACAGGAGATCACTGCTCGGATCACCACCAGTTCCCGCGACATAGATCATTCGGTCATTGACGAGGGCAGTTTGACCAATGGATTGACCGCGATCTTCAATCAGGAATCCAACTTCAGCGGCTTCGAGGCAGAAGCTGCATAGCAGAACTGCTAATGCCATGAGACGCCTGAAT
Organism: uncultured Gammaproteobacteria bacterium; assembly: GCA_947259885.1. Lineage (GTDB taxonomy): Bacteria > Pseudomonadota > Gammaproteobacteria > Arenicellales > Poriferihabitantaceae > VYFG01. The sequence continues at coordinate 105,869 of CAMYNW010000010.1, read as the reverse complement.
TGGCGCATATTCAAAGACCCCTTCAAAAAAGCGAGCGTTGTGCGCTGGATTGAATCAACCAAGCAGCGCCTTAATTCGGCCACTGAGCGCCCCCATATCGGCTCGCCCCTGCACTCTGTCCCGCAGGACCCCCATAACTTTCCCCATATCCTTCATCGACTCCGCACCAGATTGCTGAATCGCCTCCTGAATAATGCTGTCGATTTCAGAATCAGAGAGCTTTGATGGCAGATAAGCCTCCATTACCTCGATGTTGGCCAACTCTTTTTGCGACAGATCGTCTCGTCCACCCTGGGTAAACTGGTCCGCAGCATCTTTGCACTGTTTTACCATCTTCTGCAGCACCTGGAGAACAGCGTTGTCATCGAGCTCGACCCTCTCGTCGACCTCCTTGCGCTGCACTGCCGCGCGCACCATGCGAATGGTTTCAAGCCTAACCGTGCTCTTTTCACGCATCGCCAGTTTCATATCATCCAGTAGTTTCTGCTTCAAATCAGACATTATTTCACCATCTCGACATTACATTTAGAGACCCCAAAATAGAAAACGCCGAAATGCGCCCGTGGGCCCATTTCGGCGATTATCATGAATTCGGGAATTAGTAGAGCCGCTTCCGCCGGGCTTTCTGCCGCGATACGCGCTTCATTTCACGCCGAACTGCCGCATCGCCATCTCGCTTTCGAATAGTAGTTGGCTTTTCATAGTGCTGACGACGACGGGACTCTGTGAACACACCCGCCCGCTCGCAGGCACGCCGAAAACGGCGCAAAATCACATCAAAAGGTTCGTTTTGTCGAACTTGAACTGACGGCATGAAGATCGGCTCCCTGAGGGCTCAATAAATCGGGGCGCAATTTTACTGCTAAATTACCTCTAAGTACAGTGGATCAAGAAACTCTAATCCTGGGTCAACCACAATCCACACGGGTCCAAAGCTAATGCTGATCAGGCCATTCAGTAACTGATAAAATCCACCATAAATTCACCTCATCATTGTGCCCAGATGTCTGCAACCCCTCCTTCCGAAAAAGGTCTCAAAATACTTCGACAACAGCGCAACCAGCTAGAACAGCAATATCAAGATTTCAAGAATATGCAGCTGTCCCTTGATATCACTCGCGGAAAGCCGTCTTCAATGCAACTCGATCTGGCAAACGGGCTTCTGTCGTTACCCGCAGATCAGTACCTGCTCGATGGCACTGATACCCGAAACTACGGCGGACTCGACGGGCTGCCGCCCATGAAAGCTCTGTTCGCGGAGATACTGGAGGTCTCGGCCGACAACATAATTGTTGGCGGCAATTCCAGTCTTAATATGATGTACGACACCCTGGCTAGGGGATGCCAGTTCGGCGTGCCGGATGGCGCAGAACCTTGGCACCGCACTGAAACAAGAAAATTCATCTGCCCGTCTCCTGGTTATGATAGACATTTTAAAGTTACCGAACACCTTGGGTTTGAACTTTTAACGGTGGATATTACCGATGACGGTCCTGACATGGATCAGGTCGAAGCACTTGTCTCTAGTGACCATGACATCAAAGGAATCTGGTGCGTCCCTAAGTACAGTAATCCGACCGGCAGCTGTTATAGCAATGATACTGTCAAGAGACTTGCGGCGATGCCGGCTGCCTCGGATTTCCGTATTCTGTGGGACAATGCCTACGCCGAGCACCACCTTGGCGACGAGCGGCCCGAGCTTGCTAACATCATGGAGCATTGCCTCGCAGCCGGAAATCCCAATCGAGTTATCGAATTTGCTTCAACCTCAAAAATCAGCCATCCCGGTTCTGGCGTGGCGTGCTTGGCGGCTAGCGATACAAACATTGCGGATATCAAGACGCATCTATCCGTTCAGACCATCGGACCGGATAAAGTAAATCAGATTCGACATCTCCAACTATTCAAAAATCTTCAGGGACTGCGGGCGCATATGCAAAAGCATGCCGCATTGGTCAAACCGAAATTCGATCTGGTCGACGAAATTCTTGAACGGGAGTTAGGCGATCTCGGCATCGCCACTTGGACTAAACCCAAAGGTGGCTACTTTATCAGTCTGGATGCACCGGACGGCACCGCAAAAAAGATCATTGAGTTGGCCGCCGACGCAGGAGTTAAGCTCACTGGCGCTGGTGCGCCGTTTCCGTATGGTAAAGATCCGCGAGATCGCAATATACGGATTGCGCCGACTTTTCCCATATTAGAAGAGGTCGGTCAGGCCACCGAGGTGCTCACAACCTGTATCAAACTAGCCGCTAGTGCCTGATCGCATACAGGTCAACCTGCGTCTGGTTGTCTTTGCCGGTTTACTTTCGGTGCTCAGCGCCTGCGCGCTGTTCAGGCCCCCCGAACCAGGCATCGGCAAGGCCGTCTCCTGGAGTCGAGTCCCAGGCTGGTCCTTAGACCAACATCATGAGGCTTGGCCAGCGCTTCTAAACAGCTGCAAGGCACTCCAAGAGGAAGTGACCTGGAGTAAGCTCTGCGCCGCTGCGACAGAGTTAGGGACTCCGGATAAGGTGCAAGCGCAACAGTTTTTCGAAAGCTGGTTTACGCCGCACAAGGTACATGGTGCAAGAGGTCGCAACCAAGGATTGATCACCGGATATTATGAGCCACTGCTGTACGGCAGTTTTGAACCCACTGAACGCTATCGGTACCCTCTCTATACGAGACCTGATTCATTGCTGATCATCGACCTCGGTGACCGCTTCCCTGAGTTACGTAACCAACGCCTTCGCGGCAGACTAATCGGCAATAAGGTCATCCCTTATTTCTCTCGTGCTGAAATCGAAACGGATCGAGAATTATTGCAGGGCAACGAACTGGTGTGGCTGGATAATCGTGACGACGTATTCTTCCTACACATTCAAGGCTCCGGGCGGATTCAGTTACCTGACGGCAATGTAATCGGCGCCGGATATAGTGACCAGAATGGTCATCCGTATCAGGCTATTGGCAAGACCCTGGTTGAACGAGGCGAGTTAGAACTGGAGCAAGTATCATTGTTTACCATCAAACAATGGCTCAGGGAGCATCCGGACCAGGCGGAGGAACTGCTGAATCAAAATCCGAGTTATATTTTCTTTGTTCTGAGAGAAGACCCAGGACAGGGTCCCATTGGTTCACTAAACGTTCCATTAACCGCTGAACGCAGCATCGCAATCGACCCAAAGCTAATCCAGCTGGGAACACCCATGTGGCTGTCAACCCACTACCCAGAATCGCCTGACCGCCTTCTTAACAAATTAGTTTTTGCCCAGGATACAGGTGGCGCAATTAAGGGGCCCCTGCGTGCCGATCTATTCTGGGGCAATGATCAAGACGCAGAACGCGCCGCAGGTACAATGAAATCACCTGGCTCCCTGATTGTACTGTTACCAAACGCCTCTATGGATCATGAATAGTGTCGCAGAACCTGTTCCCCAATTACTTCTCTGCGCCAGCCACGAAACAAGTCTATTTCAGCATTGTCACGCACAAACCGTTCCACCGCATTTCGATTAGCCAGTAGCGAAGCGCTTATTCCAAGTTCTTCAGCCGCCTGTCGTAACATCGTCATTACTCCTTTTACGCGCTTCTTCTGCTCGGCGTCCAACATTTGCTGACGCACCCAGAGTGGTTCTGCATCATGATCCCGCGCAGAGCTTGCGCATATCTCAAGTATGGCATCAGCGGAATTTCGAATAACACCGGTATTAACCTCTTCGATTTGGATGAGCTGACTTTCCGTTTCTGGATTAAGTCGACTGATTTGTAATAATGCGGCAGTAGATAACACCCACTCTCTGGGTCGATCACGCCTTATAGCTTGATGCTCTCGCCAAATCGCCAGTCGGCGCGCTGTTTCTTGCGCTTGGGCTGGCAAATTTCCCCCGCCCTTGAGCCGTTTCCATGCCTGCTCAGGATCAACTCGCCAATAGTCGGGATCAAGTTGCCGCTGACACTCTTCAACAAACCACGGTAAACGGCCAGCGCGCTCAAGCGCGATACTAAGTTGATCGTGCAATGGTTCAAGATATCTCACATCATCCATTGCGTATTCAATTTCCGCGCTGGAAAGTGGTCGCTTCTGCCAATTCGCTCGGGTGTGGGACTTAGCAAGTTTTGTGCCGGTTAATATCTCTACCAATCCAGCGTAGCTGACCTGATCTCCGTAACCACAAAACGCGGCTGCTAGTTGCGTATCAAATAGATTCGCCACCGACTTTGATATTCGAGTATCTAGCGCCTCAAAATCCTGGCGACATGAATGCAAAATTGTGATCATTTCAGGTTGCGCAACGAGGTCGGCAAATGGGGAAAGGTCTTGCACTTTGAGGGGGTCGATACAGTAATCCCGGTTGTCGCTACAAACCTGTATCAAGCAAAGCAACGGCACAAACGTCTTTTCACGCATGAACTCAGTATCCAGGGCAATAGTTTGCCCCTGATTCAACTCCTCGCAGGCCCTTTTCAACGACGCTTGGTCATTGATAATTTTTATGTTTGTCATGGTGCTAATGATATCATCCGACCTTTTGTAAAACTTTCTTCGGGGCATTCACCCAGAATAATGCTAAACACGATTCGGACCCTGATTCGTATCTGCCTATTCGCTGCAAATCCTCAGGATTTGCCAGCCGATCGGCAGATTCTGACAGTGTGCATAGCAGGCACATTTATCGTGCTCTTTGTCGGCTACAACATGCTTGCTCCTGGGGCCAGCCCGTTTCTGCTCGCAGCCAGCCATACTCTGCTGGTTGGTGTCGCGTGGCTGGGGTTACTTCAGATCACAAGGAAGATGACTCGGTGGTATCAATCTGCCAGTGCGTTATATGGCACATCCGCCATCATGAATCTCGTTTCACTGCCTCTAATCGCTGGAAGTATTCCTGTCTCTGCTACCGGCAGTGGCGCCCAGCCAGGCATTGGATCTTTCATCCTGATTTCACTCTGGCTTTGGGAGATTGGCGTGACCGCGCGCATTATCCGCGAATCTATTGAAATCAGAATGAGCATGTCGATCGGTATTAGCCTCCTGATGTCGTTCGTGATCCAGTTCATTATGATTAACCTGTTCGGCCCAAATAGTTGAAGGTTTTTATAGCCGGTATTTGCGGCACCTTTATGGCGGGAATCGCCCAGATCGCCAAATCAATGAGGCATCAAGTTATTGGGTGCGATGCCAATGTATACCCACCGATGAGCGATCTGCTGGCAGCCGCCGGGATCACGGTCAAATCAGGCTACCTTGCCGAACATATCGATACTGATTGCGATTGCATCGTAGTCGGCAACGCGCTCTCCAGGGGAAATCCGTTGGTCGAACACGTCCTTGACCACAAACTCCCCTATCTTTCCGGGCCTGCATGGCTGGCGCAACATGTGCTCAAGAATTATCAGGTTATCGCCGTGGCTGGCACCCATGGCAAAACCTCTACCAGCTCCATGCTGGCCTGGATTCTGGAGCACAATAGTATGTCTCCCGGGTTCCTGATTGGTGGTAAACCCGGAAATTTTTCAGAATCCGCCCGCATTGGTCAGGGTAAATATTTCATTATAGAAGCGGATGAATACGATACTGCTTTCTTTGATAAGCGCTCTAAGTTCGTTCACTATAGCCCTGATATTGCTGTACTAAACAATCTCGAGTTTGACCATGCCGACATTTTCGACGATATAGATCAGATAAAACGCCAGTTCCATCATCTCATTCGAATTGTGCCCTCGAATGGATGCATCGTATTCAATTCGGATGACAAAAATATTGGTGAGGTAATGGAGATGGGGTGCTGGTCAAATTCCACCACGTTTTCCTCGGATAGTGAAGAAGCCGATTGGTCTACACGCACTCAGGCAGCTGATTTCAGCTGTTTTACCGTCTACCACAACGGTTCTGAAATAGGTCACGTCAGCTGGGAGTGTATTGGGCGCCACAACATGGCTAATGCGCTGGCCGCAATTGCAGCCGCTAGCGAGGCAGGGCTGGCGCCGGACCAGGCCTGCACCGCACTGAACACCTACATTCCCAATGACCGTCGACTTCAGTGCATATTTGAGAGCGATAGCGTGCTGTTATATGAGGACTTTGCCCACCATCCAACCGCTATCTCACTGACCCTCGATGCACTACGAAAAGCCCACCAAAACGCGTATCTGATCGCCATCATTGAGCCAAGATCGAACACAATGCGTTTGGGTTGCCATGGCGATTTACTCGCAGAAGCTTTGGAATCAGCCAACGAGGTGGTATTTTACCTACCGAACGATTTATCGTGGAAACCTGCGGATTTGCCTACTAAGATCCCAATCGAGATATGCCACAGTCCTGAGGAAATCAGCGAGATCGTCGGACAAAAACTCAAAGGAGAGTCTGTACTAGTCGCAATGAGTAATGGCAGCTTCGACGACATCCCTCAAAAACTTTGCGAATATCTCGAAACCCGGATGGGCTGACGTTAATCCAGGATTCATGAATGAACCATATAGTACTCCCTATAATCCTAAGTGTTGGTTACAATAATCATTTACGTTAATCAAACTGCATTGCAACAATGAAAAATCTTATACTCGCCCTTAGTCTTTCCCTGCTTATCAGCCCTGTTTTCGCCCAGACGCAGGAATATGTAGAGGGAGGACACTATGAGCTGCTGAGCGAAGTCCAACCGGTTCAGACCGGTGACAAAATCGAGGTAGTGGAAATGTTCTGGTACCGTTGCCCACACTGTTATCGCCTCGAGCCCTATATTATTAAGTGGCTGGAAAACATACCAGACAACGCTGAACATGTTCCGATCCCGGCGATGCTCAATCAGAGCTGGGAATTCCAGGCGCGCGTGTATTTTACTTTTGAAGCACTCGGATTAGTCGATCAACTCCATGGAAAGTTCTTTGATGCCATCCACAAAGACCGGAAACCCTTTAACACAGTGGAGCAGGTTGCAGAATGGGCCGGTGCCCAGGGCGCCGATCCAGGTGCCATTGTCGATACATTCAACTCATTCGCGGTCAATAACAAGCTAAATTTTGCTAGCGTCATGGGGCGAAAATACGGCATTACCGGTGTACCCGCGATTATCGTTGATGGTAAATATCGCACCAGTGTTTCCATGGCGGGCAGCCACGATGAGCTGATTAACGTCATCAACTTTCTCATCAATAAGGCTGCTGAAGAGCGTCAGGGGTAGTTTCAGTAACCGACCTCATTGCGAGGCAGCGTCATAACGCTGGCGTATGAAATCAATATCATTTCATCAAAACACAAACTGAGGAAATCACATGGCAAAATCAATTCAGTCGATAGAAGGAATTGGCCCAAAGTACGGCGCTAAACTGAGGAAAATCGGATGTGGTAGCCCGGCAAAACTGCTGAAAGACGGGGCCAGCCGCAAAGGGCGAAAGATGATTGCAAAAGAGGCGGGCATCAGCGAAAAAATCGTTTTGCGCTGCGTCAATATGGCGGATTTGTTTCGCATTAGAGGAGTTGGAACTCAGTATGCGGAGCTGCTCGAAGCGGCCGGAGTCGATACAGTCAAGGAACTGCGAAACCGCAATGCTACCAACTTGTCCGAAGCCATGCACACCACTAATGCAAAGAAAAAACTGGTGAGACAAGTACCCAGCGAAATGATGGTGCGAAAATGGATTGCCCATGCAAAAAGGCTACGGCCAGTTATGACTTATTAAGTCAACATAATAAAGAAAAGGCTCCTGTAGGAGCCTTTTCTAACTCTAATTCATTTCCTTAAATGCAGAAGTTAGAATCTGAGCGATAGATTTAACTTAACTGAGTAACTCCGTAAATTCCAGTCTTTCGCGACAGCAGACTCTGGCGAAAATCTATCGAACTACCGTGGAATCCTAGTTACTGACCTTTGGCTTGAAAAAATAAAAGAGTGCTGATTGCCCTTTGACGCCGTTGGAAAATTTCAATTGGGTCTGGACCTTTTGGTTCTTTTGGCTCCAGAAATCTCTGTGCCAATCAATTTGTGATTGGGCCGCTACCAACACGGGGGAGCGGTCGTCCTCCGTCTGCAACAACCATACACAGAACAATTTCGTTGGGACGCGGTGCATCAGCAACCATGATTGTCATTGTGTCGAAATGATCAAATGACCAAGCTTCGTCTTTATGTCCAAGCGGAATATCAATAGGTACTCCAACAGCTGCAATTTTTGAGTTCGAGGGTATCAATGCTTCGCCACCCCCAACCGCTGCGCGCATGGGCTTACCCAATTTTAGGTGAATCATCGCTCCACCATGTTCCATATCTCCAGCAACTCCAATGATGGTGGCCTTGCCATAACTAATAGGAGATCGAACAAGCATAATGACAGCACGACTCATAAGCACTTCACCACACTGACTGCCAATATCAAATAAAGATGACAGGTCCTGGACGAAGCCACCAGCAGCCGGATTTTGGGCTACAGCAACAGCGGCGACCCGGGTTATGGGGTCGCAAGACTCTCCATAACCATCTGTTTAGGTGGTCTCGTGAATCATCATAGTTTTCCTGATAATCATAATAATTCGGTTGCTAGAATATTCACGACATAATCATCCAAAATCATAGTGCCCTCCAGCTCAATGAAGCTCTCGTCTATGAGTAATTTGTTGAACAGAACCGGCGTCCATCATTATCTGTTTTGAGTATGACTTAGGCGATAGGTATAGTCTTGTGGCAGTCAGCGTCTGAGCAACAGCGGCTTTTCATGAAGCTCAGGTAATAGGTTGCTCGAAGGATCTTCGCAAAATATGGACCAACTCGCTCTCGATCCTTTATGGGCTCTCCAAGTACATATGATTCGCAGTCCGCTTAGAGGTGAACCCTAGATCATTCCGCAATCAGATAAAACTTACGCAATGTCTCGGTGATTTCCCAGGTTAATGGCGTCCCTTTGGGAATGAAAAAGGTATCCCCTGCTGTAAAAGTTTCAGATTTTCCATTTGTGTCAGTCAACGTCACAGAACCAGAAATAACCGTCATCAGCTCATGCACTGGATAGGCGGCGATCTCTTCTTTGCACGGTGCGCTTTCCCAAACACCGGTTAATATACTATCGTCGTCGGTTTTATAATAAAAATGATTTACCTCGTTGGTATCTGATGTGGTGAAACTACCCGGTGAAGTAAAACTAGAAGGTTGCATCCCTTCAGCGGGATTCGCCTCAAATCGCATAAACGTCTTGGTCATCTTAGAGTCTCCAGTTAAATTCGATGAATCATATCAAGAAACTACCTGCTAACCGTTACCGAAATATAATCCTCAATTAAATATAGCCTTCCTGCTAAACGGGTTTTAGGTGCGGTTCCATTAAAGTCATCAGCTATTGAGCGGATCCTGCAATGGCGCTAGTTGGGAAGGTACTAGTAAAGAAAGCTGGAATTAGATTAATTTAAAACCAAAGCTTTTTCGTTTCTCAATGGTCAGAGCATGACCTTATCGAAAATACAGGAAGAGTAATTGGACGTCGCTTTTTCGCCCGATACTGTTTTCTAAGACTTTTCGCGGCGGTATTGTTTTATTCAGTCGGAGTCGGCGGACGGATGTGCCTTAAAAAACATAGTTAATTGCAAAAAATCCTTTCAGAACATAGTCTTCTTCAACAATCGGGCTGTCGGTAACCTGATCCTCAAGAAACTCAACACCGATGTTTGCGACTACTAACCAGTCTCTCGTTATTTCGTAGAACATCCCTAGACCCGCTTCAAAACTGATTGTGCTATCTAATTGATATGCCGGTCTGTTCGGTAACGAATCGCTGACGGGCACTCCAAAATCGTGATTTGCGAAATCGGCGCTGAGCCAGTTAACTGCAATTTCAGGCGAAATTCTGAAAGCTCCGAATTGAAATGCCTTATCAAATCCAAGTCGGGCCTCTCCACCTCCGATTTCATCGAGCACATCTTGTTCGTACCTTGCTGAAACATCTACACCACCAGGAAGTTCCCCTTGGAGTGATAAACCCGCAGTAAAAGTATCCTTTCTATCTTCCATTCCGACTAGAAAATCACTGTCTTCCTCATCATATACGCCGATTCGGTATCGTCCAGATGCAGCAAGTCTCAATTTTCCGGATCCGACCAAACCCAGTTGTATATTTGGACCCAGAATTTGCAGCCGCTCACCACGGTATGTAATTGCGGGTATCACCTGGGACACGGCACCGTTGTAGTCCCGATAGGGGCTGCTTCGAGCTATAACTCCCAGACCTGCACCCAGGCGCCCACGCTTTCCAAGCGGAAGTTCGAGAATAACTTGAAAGGGGCGGGCTTCGTTTTCTGATATTTTGAAGGCTGCACGACTGAATACGGGCGGGCCTTTGGGCTGATAGCGGTTTGAAAATCCGATAGGCTCTTTGGGTATACCAATAAAATTCTTATCGATCCTTTCATTATTATTCTCGTCCAGATAGACAACTAAAGCATACTCTCCAGGAGGTATATCTTTTAGATAGTAGAGATTGCTTTCATTCACCAACTCTCTGTTAACTAATGTTGGATCGCGTAAGTCACCAAAAGCGTTTGCCGAGTTGAATAGCATTAAGACAATCGCGCCTTCGGGAGGAGGATCATCTAATGCAACAGTCAATTCTCCGGCATATACTGTTATTGTCCAGCCAAACAGGCTAAGAGTGAGGAGCAGTTTGCGCACTATGTTTTTCATGTATGAATCGGATTTGAAACGCGATGTTGATAAAGATTATACGTTCTATAAGAGACGGGTAGTACCACGAGCGTTCTCATTGGCCAAATATATTTCTGCATTGTTGAGGCCAAATTGGTTGAGATCGAATCCAAGTAGGCGGCGATACTAAGCAACCGAATTTGAAGACAGTGTGAAGATTATTCAGAAGCTGTTGTCGACTTGTCCTTTGTTTTCCTGGGTGTATTTGTGAGGGGTGGCCTACCGCAGGGCGGTAATCCACTCATTGTATCCATTAAACCAGGGCCAGACCTGCCAAAAACATTCAGCCCTGATCTACATTCAAAGCCGCAAAGTAAGCTTCAAATTCCTAAAGCTCAAGCGACTTGGAAAGCTTCCACTTCGGTTTCTGAAACCAATTCCCCACTCTTTCTAATCGTCTCCGCCAGGTAATTCATTTTCGGCATTTCGCTCGAGAAATAAAATTCTGCGGTTTGAATTTTATTTGAATAGAATGTGTCACTTGCCCCCTGATCAATAAGAACCTTGCTTCGATTTGCTGCTTTAGCCATCTGCCAGCCGCAAACCACTACCCCCCATAATCTGAGATAAGGCTCGGCTACTGCCGCCGGAATCCGAATATCTTTGGCGGCCGCCTGCACCAGGTCCTGTGCTGCCGCAGAAAGCGCATCGAGACCCTTTTGTAAGGAATCTGCCATTTCGGGAGAGATCCCTGTCAGCTCCGATGAATCCTGCCGAATATAGTCGATCACACGGCCGGTCATCTGGCCACCGTCGCGAAGGAGTTTACGACCCAGAAGATCCATCGCCTGAATGCCGGTGGTACCTTCATAAATTGGCGTAATTCGCTGATCACGATAATGTTGCGCGGCACCGGTCTCCTCTATAAACCCCATTCCTCCATGAACCTGCAATGCTAAGGAGACATTTTCTAGACCAATCTCAGTTGAATAACCTTTGACGATCGGCGTCATCACCTCAACAATTTCCGCCGCCGCTTTTCGAGTTTCTGCTTCCGGATGACGTTCGGCCTTGTCCATACAGGCTGCGGTGACTAAGCCAAGAGACCTTAGAGATTCGTTACGACACTTTTGGACCCACAGCAATCTCTGCACGTCAGGGTGATCAATAATACTGACTCGTTCTCCATTCGGGCTATCTATTGCCCGCCCCTGAGTTCGATCCGAAGCGAAATGCACTGCTTGCTGGTACGCTCTGTCGGCCAGAGCATATCCCTGCACGCCGACCGAGTGTCTGGCCACATTCATCATTGTAAACATGTACATCAAGCCTTGATTCTCCTCTCCTACCAGATATCCCACGGCGCCACCGTTGTTACCGTAGCCCAGCACAGCGGTAGGACTTGCATGAATTCCCAATTTCTTTTCAAGTGACAACGTCTCCACGTCGTTGCGGCGGGTCCAGCTTCCGTCTTCGTCGCGTAAAAACTTAGGAACGATAAACAAGGATATGCCCTTCACGCCTTCAGGGGCATCCGGCAATCTTGCCAGCACCAGATGGATGATATTTTCGGTCAAATCGTGATCGCCGTAAGTGATATAGATTTTCTGTCCAGTAAGCAGATAGTGATCACCATTCGGTTTCGCTCGTGTCTTCACCGCAGACAAGTCCGAACCTGCCTGGGATTCAGTCAAATTCATCGTGCCAGTCCATTCCCCTGACACCAGTTTGCTTAGGTAATCTTGCTGCTGTTGCACCGAGCCGTGCGCAAGAATTGCTTCTATGGCACCCTGAGTTAGTAGTGGGCAAAGCGCAAAAGACATATTAGAGGCGTGCCATATTTCGTTTACGGCAGTCGCGATTAGCCATGGCAGCCCCTGTCCACCGTATTCGGGCGAGAACGGCAGACCGTTCCAGCCGCTTTCAATAAATTGCTGATATGCCGGCTTCCAGCCATCCGCCGTTAGCGCCTGCCCATTCTCAAGCCTGGCACCCTGCTGGTCACCAGAATGATTAATAGGGGCCAATACCTCGCTGCCGAACTTACCGGCCTCTTCGAGAATCGCCTCCAGCATGTCAGCAGTCGCTTCTTCAAATCCTGGTAGTTGGCTGACACCTTCGAGGTCAGCCAGTTCAGAACAAGCAAACGCAAGATCGCGGGTTGGGGCTGTATACGACATAGTAAAATCAAATTTTCAAGTTGTGTGGACGCTTGGCGTGGGCCACAATTTGAGCGCATTCAGCTGCAGGGGCCCACCACTCTCCGATATTTTTTCGGACGCGGAAGATTCTAGCGTGTTAAGCCTTATTGTAATACTCAATCCCAGTAGGGCGGGCACTATCTTTCACACCAGCTGTCGTGATCCAGTTTACTTTTGGTTATAGTAGATTGAAATTTAACTATTTTCTTTCTGAATTATTTTGTCTTCTTTTAGTCGCACAAAATTGAACGATCAACTCATCATGAGTGCCCAAACAAAAAATTACGACTCAAAGGGATTACAGTCAGCCAAGCCACAGATCCATGGTCACCGTGGCGCACGTGGCCACTTCCCGGAAAATACGCTGGACTCCGTGCGGTTCGCCATCCAATCCGGCGCTCACGCCGCCGAAGTAGATCTCTGCGTCAGCAAAGATGATGTAGTGGTGGTGCACCATGATCTGGCGCTGTCACCAGATATTGCAATCGGCCCAGACAATATCCGAATCACTACGCCGATCCCCATTCGTAAACTATTACTTCGGGAACTCGAGCGCTACGATGTTGGATCACTCAGACCGGGTTCAAAGTATGCTGCCCGCTTTGCACAGCAGAAACCTTTACCGAGGAGCAGAATACCTACGCTGGATCAGTTTATAGAATACGTGCTGAAATTTGCCGATGAAGATTTTATTCTGAATCTGGAACTAAAGGGTGATCCGGATCATCCGGAACTAATCCCGTCTCCCCGGCACTACGTCTCCCTGGTGTTGCACAGCATTGCAAGCTATCAGATTACGCGCAGAACTTTTATCCAGAGCTTTGACTGGCGCCTGATCAAGCTGGTTCAGCGACAGGCTCCTGAAATTTTAGCCGGGTTAGTCACAGACCTTACGTCCGCGGGACATCATCATCTCGCGTCAACCGGTCACGATGATCCATGGACTGACGGATGGAGCCTCGCAGACTTTGATAATTCTATGCCCCTTATGGTTGCCTCGGCGGGAGCACCTGTCTGGTCCACCAACTACCTGGATCTCTCACCAAAACTTGTGGATGAAGCGCACGCCCTGAATCTCCGAGTTTACGCATACACCGTCAATGAAGAGGCTGATATGAAAAAGCTAATTGAATGGGGTGTGGACGCAATCACTACTGATTACCCTGATCGGTTAGTTAAGATCCTCGCGGCCTAAAAAATAAAAAAAACGCCCCGCATTGCGGAGCGCTCTTTGGCAATCATTTCGATAGAGAATTTAGTGTTCTCCGCCTGCTTTGAAATTGAACACCGCACCAGAACGGATACCAGATGGCCAGCGAGACGTAATCGTCTTAAGTTTAGTGTAAAAACGCACGCCCTCCGGTCCGTGAATCGAATGGTCACCAAATAAAGATCGTTTCCAGCCTCCAAAACTATGAAAAGCCAGGGGTACCGGAATCGGCACGTTAATGCCGACCATACCGATCTGTATGCGGTTACTGAAATCCCGAGCGGCATCGCCATCGCGAGTGAAAATTGCGGTTCCGTTTCCGTACTCATGCTCGTTGATCATCTGCACCGCCTCTTCATAAGATTCAGCTCTGACAATCGACAAAACCGGTCCAAAAATTTCATCGGTATAAATACTCATGTTGGTTTTGACCCGGTCAAAGATCGTGGCGCCTACAAAGCACCCGCCCTCGTGACCCGGCACAGAAAGTCCCCGTCCATCGCGCACCAGTTCCGCACCCTCTTCCACGCCTTTATCGATATAACCGTTTATGCGTTGTTGGGCATCTGGGGTAACAACCGGTCCCATTTCCGAAGAGAGGTCCGTATAAGGTCCAACTTTAAGCGCCTCTACTCTAGGAACGAGTTTTTCGATTAGGGCATCAGCAGGCGCATCACCCACCGCGACAACTACCGAGATGGCCATACAACGCTCCCCGGCTGAGCCATACGCAGCACCCATTACCGCATCCACTGCCTGATCAATATCAGCATCAGGCATGACTACCATATGGTTTTTCGCACCACATAATGCCTGTACGCGTTTATTGTGCGCAGTGCCAGTGTGGTAAATATATTCGCCGATTGCAGTAGACCCGACAAAACTGATCGCCTGCACCCGTGGGTCGGTGAGCAACGTATCGACCGCTTCTTTATCCCCATTCACCACATTCAGCACACCTTCTGGAAGACCCGCCTCAGTCATCAACTCTGCGAGCAGAAGCGGGCATGACGGATCTTTTTCCGAAGGTTTCAATACAAATGTATTGCCACAAGCAATGGCCATGGGAAACATCCACATTGGCACCATGGCTGGGAAATTGAAAGGAGTGATGCCCGCACACACACCGAGAGCCTGCCGAGTACTCCATGAGTCCACACCCGATGCAACGGATTCCGAATACTCGCCTTTGAGCATCTGCGAGATGCCACAGGTGAACTCCACTACTTCGAGCCCACGGGTAATCGACCCCTTAGCGTCTTCCAGGGTTTTCCCATGCTCCGACGACACCGCTTCGGCAAGTCTGTCCATATTGGATTTGATCAAGTCACGAAATTTGAACATGACCTGAGCGCGCCGGCCCGCAGGCGTGGCGGCCCACGCTGGAAAGGCTGCCTGCGCTGCACCGATTGCTTGTTCGACTTCGCTGCGGCTCGCCAATGGCACCTGTTTAGCAACTTGACCGGTGGCTGGATTATAGATGTCACCCGCGCGGCCGCTGTCGCCGGGCACTTTCTTGCCATTAATGTAGTGATGCAATGTAGCTGTGATAGCTCGGTTCATGTTCAGTTCTCCGTTAAAATAAGATACCGGTACCTTTTGGAATTACCCGGATTCTAGTACATAAGATTTCAGTATTTCAGTGTAATCACCGCCCTCTTTGCGGCACCAGCCGCGGAATCCACCGAGACCTCGATTCTGCCACTCAGCATACGCCATCTGGCGCGCGTGGGACCCCGCTTCGAGCATAGAATCACGATCTAGGCTATAACGTTCAACCAGATGCGCTTGTCGATCAAGATAGCCACGCACCGCATCCGGTTCGCTGATGCCACAATACATCAGCACTTCGCGTTTGTATTCGAGTTCTGCCAGCGCACTGACCCCTTCCGGCAGCTCCGCATCCGTCGCGTTCGACGCCTGGCTCAGAAACATCATTCCGACTATACACCCACCACTCCAGCTTTTGAGTCGGCTATACGGATTTGGCCGCTTCACATAGGTTCCTGAGTTTAGCAACGGCCAGTTTCCTGCCGAGCAAACCGAGCCCGCAATCCGGTGCGGCAACCAGTCGCTCAGAATCAATATGCCCTAGAGCTGCAATCAGGCGCTGGCGGATTTCTTCTACTGGCTCCACTTCACTCTTGGCAATGGCAACCGCGCCAAAAATCACGGTTGTGGTTCGAAATTTCTCCAGTAACTCCAAATCATTGTGTCGATGAGCATCTTCGAATGAAACCGCATCAATACTTGAATCTTCAATCGCATCGGCGATCTGCATATATGAATCAGGATCGGCCTTTAAGTAGTTCGGATGATCCAGTCGATCGGGATACCCACAACACATGTGTACCGTGCGGATGACATGATCCGGACAGCCATGGAAGGCACGTTCAAGATTTTCGAAACCGTAATCGAGAGCCTGTTCCGGTTTTCGGGCAAATAACGGTTCATCAATCTGAATATATTGACATCCAGCCTCCGCTAGTGCGAGCACTTCCTGGTTTAACGCCTGGGCAATATCTGCACCCAATTTACGTGGATCATTGTAGTAAGCGTCGTAGTTTGTATCTGATACCGTCATTGGACCCGGCATCGTGATTTTTAATGGATGGTCGGTAAATGCCTGCGCACGCTTCCAGTCCCCGACCATAAACAAGTTTCGTGCCGAAACCGGCCCGTTGATTGTCGGTAAGTTGGCGGCGTAGGTCCCGCCCCGCACTTCCTTGTTAGTGAGATTGACGAAGTCGAATCCGTTTAAGTGCCGGCAATGATAGTGGATATAGTTTTCCCGGGCGATCTCACCGTCGGTCGGAATATCTATCCCAGCATCGATCTGGTCCTGCACCGCTTCACCAATACCACGCTCAATGATGGCAGTCGCGTCCGACCCCATGTCTTCGAGGGCCTGCAACCACCGTTTTGTCGGGTCGGCGGTATCTGGACCCGCGGGAATGTTGAACCAGTCAGGAAGCTTAACGTAATCGGGCTTTGGATAAGCGCCGATGCAGGTGGTTTGAACTGCCATTTACTGATTGGCGTCTTCAGTTTTGGGTTGCTCCTGCCCACTTTGCTGCTGCAGATTGTCGGAGGAGAAGATTCCCTGAAAATTCTCAGTACCCGTGGGCGCCTCCTCTTCTTGTCCCGACTGCTGTTGCAGATTACCGCTGTCAAAGATCCCGCTGAAGTTTTCGGTGCCTGTACGCGGGGTATCGATTTTCTTACCCGGCTGCGGCTTCAGGTTATCGTTACTGAAAATGGTGTTAAAGTTTTCAGTTCCTGTGCGTTGACTGCGCTCGAGTCGTTTCGCTTCGGCAGCTGCGTTCTCGGCCGCTTTGCGCTCCCGATTGCGTTTTTGCAATGCCTCGACACGCTTCTTTGTTGCAGCCTGTTTTTGCTCTTTAACAGCGACTTTGCATTCGTCCACACCCATAGTGCCTGCAAAAAACGCGGTGCCGAGCCCGGCGATAAACACCAACAATATAATGATGACAGCCGGATCTATAAACCACTGTCGCTGAACCTTCTTTTTCTTCTGCAGCCCTGCCGCCACTAGTTCCGCCTGTTTAGCCTCAGCCTCTTCACGGCGCTTAAAAACTTCATGCATCGCGGCGCCGAATATAGTCAGGACTACAATACTTACCGCGAGCGCGCTAATGGATGGATCAATACCATAACGTACCTTGCTCGCCAGAACCGTAGTCAGGACGCTGGTGCCGATCGAGGTGAATACCGTAGTGTTATAGTTTTCAAACGAAGCCAGAAAGGCAAGCACTGTGGCCGAGGCGATTGCAGGCTTTAAGAACGGTAGCAACACTTTACGAAAGGATTGAACATGGGTCGCACCCAGATCCAGGGCCGCTTCTTCCTGGGCAGGATCGAATCGCTGCAATCTGGAGATAAACACCAGCATGGTGTACGCAGCGATAAAGGTCGACTGGCCGACGATTGTAAGAAAGAATCCGTTATAGAAAATCGAATCTCTGGAAGCCCCGAACATGAGCCCAACGCGATCCCAAAACAGCAGAGTGGAGATACCCAGCACCACACCAGGAACCAAAATAGGTGAGATGACCACGGTGTAATACCAGGGACGTACTCGGTCTTTAACCTGGGTCAGCATCAGCGCGCCGGCGAGTCCCAGCGGCACGGCAAAACAAACCACACCAAATCCGATCAGAAAACTATTTTTCAATCCCTCTAAGAGCCTTTTGTCATTGGCCAACACCTCGAACCATTCCACTGTAAAACATTCCCATGGTGTCACTCTTGGGAAAGCGGAGGTGTTGAAGGCGGTAAGGCCCATGATGATCAGCGGGCCAAACAGATAAATAAAAAATCCTATTACGAAGAACAGAACAAAGAACTGGCGAATTCGATCCGAGATCACTTCGCGATTTCTCCCAGTTTAACTTTGAAAAACCGCATCATCAGCAGCACGAAAACGATACACAAAATCAGCAGAACCAGCGCATAGGCAGACCCTCTGGCCCAGTTCGCTGAATTATTAAACCACTTGTAAACAAGCTGTGTGAACCACAAACTACTGGGACCGCCAAGAATCTGGGGGGCCGCCAAAGCTCCTGCAGTGAGCATGAACACCATGGTACAACCCGATGTGATACCAGGCTTGGCATGTGGAATGACCACCCTCCAGTGAATACGCCACCACGGCGAACCCATATCCCTGGCCGCCTCTATCTGGTTCTTATCGAGACTCTCCACCGCATTGTAAATTGGGAAGATCATCAGCAGGATGTAGGCATACACCAAACCGGAGTACAGTGCCGTGTTTTCCCGGATGAAATCGTAGGGTTGATCCAATATACCGAGTGCGATTAAGACGTCATTGATGACACCTCCTGTTCCAAACATAACTTTGAAGGCAAATGCCCGCAATAGTTCGTTCACCCAGAAAGGTATGATCAACGACATTACCATCAGCCGACCCCATCCGCCCTTGGCCACATGCGCAAGATAGTAGGCAACCGGGTAGCACAGGCAGACGTCGATCAGCGTTACAAATATCGATGCCAGAATAGTGCGCCCGAAAACACCAAGGTCGATATAGTTAATTGCATCGGTGGAGTTGACGTTGCCATAAATCAGGTAGCGATAGTGTTCCAGCGTATAGACATGGGTTTCGCTACCCCATTGCGGCGGCGGAACATTAGCACGAAAGGAAAAATCCATCATGTAAAGCTGGGGCAGAATGATCATGACCAGAGTCCAGATCAAGACCGCCAGCAACATGAAAAGGCCCAGCGCGAGGCCGTTTTTTTTAAAATAATCTTGCCAGTAACTGCTCATCGACTTCTATTCGGCCGCCAGGGATCCCGCGGGTAACGCCACTGCAAGCGCCGCATTACAACCGATCTTCGCTGAGGTTCCCACCTCATGCACCACAGAACTCCCGTCATTCACCATCGAGAGGCTGACCGTGCGCGAACTGCCTTCAACATCTAAAAATACATGCCAGAAGTTACCTTCAAACTCCTGCCGTTCAACCATTGCATTCAGCGTGTTGTCGAACGACTGATTATCACAAAACTGCAATGACTCCGGGCGTATAAAGACCATTGCCTCATCACCGCTTTGCAACTGTTCCTGTCCATCTCTTTTTATATTACGCGCCCTCAAGCTGCCAGAAGGTGTATCTACGACCACAAAGTCACTATCGACATGCGTGACCGTGCCAGCAAAATGATTATTCTCTCCGACAAATGAGGCCACGAAAGAAGATTCCGGGGCATTGTAGATCGTATTCCCGTCAGAGACCTGTTCGATCACCCCTTGACTCATGACCGCGACATGGTCCGACATGGTCAACGCCTCACCCTGGTCATGAGTTATGTAAATAAAGGTAATACCGACCCTCTGCTGGATCTCACGAAGTTCGGTGCGCATGTGCTGTCTTAATTTAAGATCCAAGGCCGAAAGTGGCTCATCAAGCAACAGCACGTCCGGTTCCGCAGCAAGTGCGCGTGCAATAGCCACCCGCTGTTTCTGTCCACCCGACAACTCGTTGACCATCTTGTCTCCCTGGTCCGGCAAAGCAATCAGTTCGAGCAACTCATCGGCTCGCTTGCGCCGCTCTGCTTTACCAACGCCCTTTACTTCGAGCGCGAAGGCGATGTTCTCCCACACTTTCATTAATGGAAACAACGCCAGGTTCTGGAATATTAGAGCGGTGGGCCGCTTGTTCGGGCCAATCCCCGCCATATCATTGCCGCCAATCAATACCTTACCTTCTGAAGGTGAGAGAAAGCCGGAAACGGCGCGCAGAAGCGTGGTTTTACCGCAGCCAGAGGGACCAAGAAAGCTAAAAAACTCGCCTTCTTGAATATGGATATTTACCTCCCGGGCCGCAACAAATTCTCCGAAACGTATCCACACATCTTCAAGTTTGACATCAGCACTCATAGATCATCTTCTATTGATGTTGTTCGCAAGCTTGGGTGCGATTCAATTAAAATTTAGTTCTCCGCCGTGGACTTTCAAGCTGGATCTACTTCAATTGTCGACAACTTAAATATGCATCGGCAATTGGAGAAAATCCTGTTCCCCCTGAACGAACCCGGCGCCAGCGCGCCGGGCTCTTCAGTGAAAACTGTCTTATTAGGCAGCCTGGAACTTGTTCTCGTACTCGGTACGAACGTCAGCATACCACTGCGGCTCTGCTGGCCATGGATTCAGATTGGCCAGCGCTTCACCCGGATAGGCTTCAGAGAAGTTCTTCTTATAGTTATCACCAGAGAACGCATCCGCGCCTAGTACCGCAGAGTTGTAACCATGTGAGTCGATAGCGATACCAGCTGGCTCCGCCTCGTAACAGTATGTGACGAACTCATAAGCCTGGTCGAGGTTTTCCGCAGCAGCGGACAGCGACATACCATCCACCCAGGCCATTGAGCCTTCTTTAGGTGCCTGATAGGTCACCGGTTCACCTGCTGTTTTTAGTGCCAGTGGCGGGCCGTCCCAGGTCTGACCTACGATGACACCATCGTTCAGCAGACCGTTCTTCTGTGTATCCGCATCGTTCCAGGTCAGTTTGAGATTTGGTTTGTTCTTAACCGTGAATGCCAGGATCTGATCCCATACTTTACGCATGGTGTCTTCATCTTTATACGCGGCCCACACTGAACCCGGATCCATCTGACCCGAAGCCTCCATGTGCAGACCTGCACCCAGCATGCCCGAGTGAACACGCATCATGGTTTTACCGGCATTAGCGGGATCCCAGACGTCACCATAACTTGGGACGCCATCTTTGGGTGTAAACAGGTCAGTACGCCAGCCGATTCCTTCGGTTCCCCAGATATGTGGCAACCAGTGAGATCCCTTGCCGCCAAAGTTCCATTCGGTGTCACCAACTTTCAACATCGATGGGTTGGCCATGTCTATATTACTGATCTTGCCATAATCCCAGGGCTGCAGCAGCTCAAGGTCACCCCACTGACCGGAACGGTTATTTGTGGGTGAGCAAATATCGAAACCAGCACCTTTTGAAGCTTTCATCTGGTTGATAATTTCCTCATTGGACCCTATACCGGTGTAGTTTAATTTGATGCCGGTTGCAGCCTCAAATGAGCTGATCCACCCTTCAGGCAGATAGTCAGACCACATCAATACGTTTAACTCGCCGGCACCCAGTGCTTTTGAGCTGATTACCCAGGGACCGACAGCCGCTGCAGCACCTGCTGCGGCTGTTCCCTTAACAAAAGTTCTTCTGCTCAGCGCAGATTGTGGTTTTTTAATCATTGTTATCCTCCATCAGGATAGTTATTGGGGTGAGAGACAATACTGCCTATCTATGACAGTTTGGCTAATATTGATAGACGAGTCTATATCAATACAAATGTGAGATTTTAGAAATCTTTGCTAATTATGGATAAATCAGGGCCCGAGTACAATCAGAACATGGCTCACCAAGTCTAAATCACGCGCTTTGGCCTAATATTCAAAGGTTACGATATCGTATGTGCTCCCGTAGAATCAGGACCAGTTCTACTCTATTTCCGTATTCCAGATTGACAGAATATTTGTTCCAACTTCCTGATCACCAACGCGGCACTCTGCAAACGCGGATACAGGAAATGCTGGTCAATTCGATTCTCGAAGGCCATTTGGAGCCCGACGCGCCTCTTCCGTCCAGTCGAAAGCTTGCGCGCCAGCTGTCCGTAGCCCGTAACACCGTAGTCTATGCCTACCAACACCTGGTGGATGAAGGGTTTCTGGTTTCTCGTGAGCGCAGTGGATTCTTCGTCAACGGCGACATTCTAAAAGGTCGGGTGCAGGCTCAGAAACCGATAAAATCCACCGTAGATGCAATGTCATGGGATCAAAAGCTGGTCATTCAGCCGGATCAGTTTCGCCAGAACCGCAAACCCGCCAATTGGAATAACTACCCCTATTCCTTTATTTGCGGGCAATATGATCAACAGCTTTTTCCAATCGCCGACTGGCGGGAATGCTGTCGTGAAGCGGCTGCGATTAGCGCTATCCATGATTGGGCTAAAGATCAGGTCGATCGTGATAATTCCGAATTAGTCGATCAGATTCACAAAAAGCTATTGCCAAGAAGGGGCGTATGGGCGGAACCGGATGAAATTCTGGTGACTCTAGGCGCGCAGCAAGGAATCTATCTTGCAGCACAGCTGCTGCTTAACAACGATCGAACCATGGGCTTCGAATCGCCGGGCTATGTTGACGCAGAAAATACATTCAGCGTTTTTACCTCGAAGCTGAAGGCGCTGAATGTCGATCAGTTCGGCCTGGTACCCGACAAGGGGTTTTCAGCCTGTGACGGAATCTACACCACGCCTAGCCATCAATACCCCACAACTGTGACAATGCCTCGCGAACGTCGACTAGAGCTTCTTAAGATCGCAAGTAAACACGGTATGTTTGTCATCGAGGACGATTATGAATCAGAGTTTAACTACGTCGGGGAGCCAACCCCTGCATTAAAAAGTATGGATGAAGACGGGCGGGTTATTTATATTGGCAGCGTATCCAAGACCTTGGCCCCGGGCATACGCCTCGGTTACATGGTCGCCCCTAAAGAACTGATCGATCAGGCAAGGGCCTTGCGTCGGCTGATGATGCGGCATCCACCCAGTAATAACCAGTTCATCATTGCCCAGTTTCTGAAACGCGGCTATCACGATTCGTTGATCAATCGACTGAGCCATACGCTGCACCAGCGTTGGACGCTTCTTGGTGATCTGCTTGAACAATACTTTCCTGGCGGCAGTCACCGCCCTACATTTGGCGGGTCGGCGATCTGGGTAGAAGGTAATCGGACACTTGACTCAACAAAATTACTCCGCAGGGCCAAGGAACAGGGAATTTTATTCGAGCCGGGAGAGGTCTTCTTTTACGGCCCGGAGAAACCTAGACATTTTTTCAGACTAGGATTCTCTTCCATTCAGACTGAGCGCATCAAACCTGGAATTGAGAAACTGGTTGCGCTGATGGAGGGATAAATCTACGGTCCATTAACAATATTTACAATTTTATGGGCCAAATATAACAGGCTATTGAGCTACATGAAAAAGCGATTGACACTTAGCGCGAGTCCCCACTTGTGCGAACCTGCTTTATTGATGCATTAGTGCAGGATGGGCAAAAAGAGAAATCAAAAATTGTAGCGGATGAAATCAGAGCACTGGATCCCTCAATAGGCGTCGCCGGATTCATAAAATGTTGTGACAATTTGCCGGAATTCCGAGATCGTCTCAGCTCTAACCTGGCTGAAATAGGATGCATAGATTGACGCAATTCAGAATCGCGAAACTCCAGGGTTTGAATAGAACTTACTCTACATTTATTTCATATCTTCCTCGTCCACATCTTTCAATTTAATTTACTGAATAATTTCTAACTTAACTCCATCTTTATCCCTGAGCTTTAGATATTTTTTGAAAAGCTGTTATACGAAAAAACAATATAATCCCTTCTAATTAAAATTGGAGTAAGCGCGTTCAGCGTGACTTAAAATTCTCTTGTAAAACCTAGAAAGCCTAATATAAACAACGGTCTACTGCTAACGAACCAATGCCTCGATATTTATCTATTGCGTGCCAGACTGGACAATTTTGGATTGCCGGAAACTTTTCAATATGTTGAATCGGATACTGGAGAACTCTTTCCTGGCAGCGTCAATACTTGGGATATTGACCATACTGCTCAGGGTCCCATTTATGAGCGACGAGATATTCCATACGGACTCATTGGGTTATGTATGCGGTGCGTTCTATACCTGGACATCCCACCCCCCCGGATTTATTGGATTCAATGTACTTGGAAGATATTTAAACTATCTATTCGACGACATTAACCAGAGTTTTGTAGTTCTAAGTATTGCTGGCTCCGCCTTGTCTGTAAGTATGGTGTATTTACTGGGTACGGATATGTTTGGAAGGAAAACAGGATTAGTAGCATCTCTGTTTATGTTGACCAGCGTCAATTCGTATTACTTTTCTGAGGTTGCTCTCTCCTATTCTCTAGAAGGTGGACTTGCAACTTCTATAGCTTACTTAGCTTGGAAAGCAATAAAATCTCGTAAATGGCAATGGCTTCTAATCTGCACAATTGTCCTATCTCTCGGAGGCTCGGTTAGGCAGACAACGTTGGCATTTTTATTTCCTTTGTGGATTTATACGGTGTGGCCCCAGCGAATTGGTTTAAAGCAATTCTTAATTCAACTTTCCGTTTTGGTTATTGTGACAGGTGCCTGGTTGTATCCCAATAGTCATTTTATTACTAAGTACTGGGAGAGAGGGGAAAGGGGTTATTTAAGTAGTTTATACAATCTCCAGATTGTCATGCAGCAATGGTATGACACATCCAAGATAGTTGGCAAAACAAAGTACACGGAAAAGGTGGAAAAATTTCACTGGCCGTTCGTCGAGATAATGGTTGCAAGTAGAAATTTCTTTTTTCCGCCTGATGAACTTGCACCCATTGAAATTAGGCGAGCCTCCAATATCAACGCAATGAAAGTTATTCTCTACCAGTTCTGTAAACTGTTGTTATATTTGGTATTTGCCACCGGACTGGCCACTTTACCATTACTTTTGATTTTCTGGGGGCGCAGATATACGAAGGAACTTGGAAAACACAAGGCACTTTTTCTTGGGTTGTGGATTCTGCCGGCTGCATCTTTCTTCATATTTGGACATTTTGGATCTTGGGGATATTTATTGCTTTTACTCGGGGGTGTTCTGTTAATTGCCTCAAACTGCCTTGTCGAATTTGTTAGACAAATGCTTCTAAATAGTGCTGCAGAAGGAAAAGTCCTGGCTCTATCAATATTGATTATCTGCGGAGCCAATCTGATGGGTTTTTTAGGACTCGAACCGCTTCCCCATAGTACTGACCGGAACAAGCTACTAAATGTTGCCATTTTACAATACACCGCAACCGGCATCAGAAACAGTTATGCGGTTGCACGTTCGTCAGTTTTTAGACCCGACTATAGACAACTTCCCTATGATTGCGTTACTGATGATTGCCTAGTAAAAAGTCTACCGGGTCAGTTCGGTTTTGATCCTGCTACTCGTCTATGGAGACCAGAAAACTGAAAGGCCATTTTTTTATCCAATATCTCCCAGACAAACGCAGTTGTGTAACGGAACGGTGAAACCTGTTAATTTTTCAGAGCAACTAACAGATCAGTCCGACCTGTTCTTCTTCCCAGCAATCTGACTCTGGGTAAGCCTTTTCATATTGTTGATTGTTGCAAGCATCGCCTTTTCATTTATCTTGTCCCGCGCGCACGCCGCCCGCCCACTGCTGACGGTATTCTTAGCGTCAATTTTTCGCGTAGTGCCCTATTCAGTTGCGCGGGTCAGGCCTATCTTTCTAGTCTCCGCTTAGCGTTTTAGCCGTGCATCGAATTTTTGATTCATTACCGCATAATTCATCAGCGGGCATTAGACCCTCATGCGCTCTGCTTTCGGATCATACATTGCGGATAGACTTGCAGTTGCGGCAATGGCAACACCACCTACCTCTATTTCAAATTTACCTGACTCGATATAGTCAAGATCGACACCGTCCTCTTCATAAACATAGCCCAGTCCCACTGACCCACCCAGGGTGTGACCGTAGTTTCCCGAGGTCAGATGGCCCACCATTTTTCCGTCTCGCAGGATCGGCTCGTGATGGTAAAGCATGATTTCAGGATCCTGCAGCAGGAACTGCACCAGTCGTTTGCCCTTCCAGGCACCCGTTTCCTTCTGTTTGGCGATGGCCTTATGCCCGATAAACGCTATGTCCTTGCTCATGTCACAGACAAATCCAAGGCCGCATTCCAGCGGCGTATCTTCATCACCGATATCATGGCCAAGGTGAACAAACTTCTTCTCTATCCGACATGAATCCAATGCATGCATTCCAGCCATTTTTAACCCATGTGACGCACCTTTCTGTACCAGCCAGTCAAATCCATGCCGCGCCTGATCTACAGGGAGGTAAATTTCCCAACCGAGTTCTCCCACGTAGGATACCCTTGCCGCACGCCCTACCACGCCGCCGACTTCAACCTCCGCCACTGCGCCAAAGGGAAAATGTTCGGTCGAAAAATCATACTGTATGGCATCGGCAAGCATCGCCCGGCTGTCGGGTCCCATGACACCAAACACCGACCAGGCGTTAGTTACATCGTTCGCAATACAGTGCGTGTCATGCGGAATATGACGTCGCAACCAGTTCATATCTTTACCACTAACCGCGGCACCGCTGACTACGAAAAACTCATTTTCAGAAAGCCGAGTAACCGTCAGGTCTGCTTCAATTCCGCCACGCTCGTTTAACCAGTGGGTATAGACCATTTTACCGGGCGCCACGTCCATATTCGCGCTACTGATGCGCTGCAATATCCGGAGACTATCCCGCCCCTGGACGAGATATTTTGAAAAGCTGCTTTGGTCAAACAACACCACACCTTCCCGTGCCTTGCGATGTTCCGACGCTGAGTATTCGAACCAGTTCTGTTTTCCAAAGCTGTATTCGTACTTTGGTTCAACCCCCTGTGGCGCAAACCAGTTTGGCCGTTCCCAACCTGCGGCTTCGCCAAAACAAGCGCCACGATCTAGCAGACGCTCGTGAACCGGTGAATGTCTGATATCTCGAGCGGTCTCCATTTGCCGATAGGGGTAATGATTGTCGTAAAGCAGACCGAGGGTCTCAGTTACCCGATTCTCAAGGTAATACTGGGTGCCCTGGAATGGGTACATGCGACGAATGTCATTGCCCCACAGATCAAGCGGTGGATGGCCTTCGATGACCCATTCCGCCAACGCCTTACCGAGCCCACCTGAACTCTGAATCCCAATGGAGTTAAGACCAGCCGCGACGAAGTAATTGTTTACTTCAGGGGCTTCACCTATGTGAAACTGATCATCCGGAGTAAAGCTCTCTGGGCCGCAGAAAAATTTGCGCCAGCCAGTTTCCTGCAACCGGGGTACCCTCGCCATGGCGTCTTCAAGTACCGGCATCAACTGCTCCTCCATATGCCCTTCCAATTCGTCAAAACAAAAATCCTGCGGGATGCCGTTTTGGCCCCATGCCCGTGCATTTTTCTCGAAAGCGCCAACCAGTAAGCTGCCAGCATCCTGCTTGTAGTAAGCACAGCGATCATGGTCACGCATGACCGGCAAGTCATCTGGCAGATCATCCAGCTTTTCGGTCACTGCATAGTAGTGCTCACAAGCGTGCAGTGGAATATTTACGCCGGATTGTTTGCCTAGATTGCGGGCCCACATCCCGGCGCAATTAACAATATAGTCTGTTTCAATATCTCCATGGTCAGTAGTGACGCCGCACACACGGCCGTCTTTAACTACAACATCTGCAACGGTCACACCCTCAATACACTGCGCTCCCAACTTGCGCGCGCCTTTAACAAATGCCATGGTGACATCCACCGGGCTGGCATAGCCGTCGTGGGGCACCCAACTACCCCCTAGTAAGTCGCTCGTTTCCAGCAACGGGTAAACTGCTTTTATCTCTGAAGGCGTCAAAATGTCGACCTGGGTCACACCGAAAACATTGTTCATTGAAGCCACACGTTTCAATTCCTCGAACCGAGCATCACTGTGTGCGATCGAAAGCGAACCGACTTGACGAAATCCGGTGGATTGCCCCGTCTCCTGCTCAAGCTGGGTAAGAATTGACATCGAGTACTCCGCCAGCTTGGCGTGATTTTCATTGGCCCGCATGGTGCCAATCAAGCCGGCCGCATGCCAGGTGGTCCCGCAGCTAAACTGCTTGCGCTCAAGCTGCACCACATCGGTCCAGCCCAGTTTCGCCAGATGATAGGCCACGCTGGATCCGGTTACGCCGCCACCAATGACGACAGCGCTGGCTTTCGCAGGTAGTTGAATACTCATTGTAGAGGTTCTCGAATAAAGTTAACGGTTATCAACGCCGGATAGGTGTGAATTCTAGTGCAATGCAGGGTTCAGCAAAAAGAGATAATAGCGTTACCAAATAACATGCTTACCACAATTAATCTGGGACAACAATTTTTAGACACAGCAAACTGTTCAGCCGGGACTGTGCTCAAGCAACAGAGCTATTTGTAATAGATCTCTAACCATGTCCTGATGAATAGAGCTCGAGCCGATACTTCGTGATTTATATTCACTTAGTCGAATCCTGTGCTGGGTCACACTCACGGTACACAGCGCTCGAATATTTTCCACAACTTTGCGCGTCTTTGCTGGCTTGGAAACAACTCCCGAAGCAAATCGATTAATCTCATCGCGAAGTAACTTTAGAACTTCCTGGTGTATTACGGTAATCTCTTCGAGGCCGACCGCGGAAAATGTCACCCCTCGCTCGAGGCGCTTCAATGCAAGTCGAGAAATATCGTGAGAAATAGTGTCACCGATATTCTCCATGGTGGAGGCGAAATGCAGAACATGATCAAGTTCCTGCTCCTGTTCAGGAGACTTTACGTGGTGCCTGACATCGGACAGATAACGAAGAATGGCCTTATTTCGAACATTAATTTCGTGATCAGCGGCTATCAGATGATGGATCTGAGATTGATCCGTTGCTTGAAACATATCCAGCGCTTGCGCGAAAATATTCTCAGTGATATCGCCGAGTCGAAACGCTTCTCTTTTGGCACTGGCTAAAGCCTGTCGTGGCTTGGTGATCAGCGCGGGATCCAGGCCTGAACCAGCTTCATTGATCGCGACGGAATCGTGCCCCTCGGCTCGTCTTTGTAGCCATCGATGTAATGCATTGACAAGTCCACCTGCTATAGGCACAAACAAAATGACTAACAGCAAGTTAAATACAATATGTAGAAGAACGATCCTAGCGCCTGGGGTTGCAGTTAAAAAAATTGGATACTCGAGAGCCCAAGGCAGAACAAGTAGCAGCGCAACAGCCATTGAAATGCGCAGCCCAAGGTTACACAACACCACCGCCCGAGGGCCAGTTTCGCGTCCACCGACCATGGGTAACGCAATCAAACCGGCACCGATGTTAGCGCCAAGCAGCATCGGGACACTAAGCGACAACGGCAGTAATCCGCTTTGATCCAGAGCCGCAATGACCAATACAACTGCAACACTTGAGTGGGCAAACCAGGTGAGTATTGCAAACACCAGCAGAGAAAACCACGGCACCGAACTGAGCACGCTCAACCAGTCTGGTGGAAGTGGCGTAGCTGTCAATGGCGTAATGATCTGCTTGATCCAAAGTATGGCCATCAACATCAGACCAAGCCCGACGAGGATTCGACCGAGGTAACGCCTGCGCCAGGTCGAAGACAGCAAGTGCAGAGTGATCCCGGCGATCAATAGCAATGGCGGTAGCAGCGACAGGTCGATAAACAGGATTCTTGCGGCAATGACAGATCCAAGATCCGCGCCAAGCACTACACCTATCGCTGAGGTAAGAGACAAAGTCCCTGCACTGATCAGCGAAGTCGAAAGCAAAATGGTGGCGGTCGCACTTTGCATGACTATTGCTGCCGCCAAACCTGCTGTGACCGCAGCAAATGAAGCAGTAGATGCTCTCGAGACCAGTTGGTTGAGCCTTGAGGCAAATGCGCGCTCAACGCTCGACCGAACCGTGAAGCTACCCCACAACAACAGGCATACACTGCCCGCTATGTTGATCAGCAGAGGCAGTACGGAGTCGGTAGGTTGCATATCCGTTGATTGTGGCCGATCTGCCGCGGCCAGGGAACCCTCAGGTTATTATTCCTTCAATGCCAAATTGTTCCAGCGCATAGCGCACCGCGGCCAGAGCGCCTTTCATGTCGGCCTGACCGAGCCGGCCTATACATCCCATTCGGAAACTATCGGCCACGGTCAGTTTGCCTGGATATATCACATAGCCCTGGGTCCGCATCGCATCGTAAAATTGATCGAAGTCGAACCTGTTGTCTTCCGGCATATGGAAAGTCACAATATTCGGGGCTTGCAGCCCATCTGGAAGCAAAGTGCGAAACCCCATGTCGCGCATGCCTTCAACGAGTACAGCGCAGTTGTCTCGATAACGCCCTCCGCGGCCCGTTACACCTCCCTCCTGATCGAATTCATTTAGCGCCTGGTCAAATGCAAGCAGAACATGCGTGGGTGGAGTGAACCGCCACTGCCGATTCTTTTGCATCGCCTGCCACTGATCATAAAGATCGAGACTAAGTGATGGCGAATTGCCTTGCGTCTGGCTCAATGCTTCTTCTCTAGCAATGCAGAATCCCAAGCCGGGTGCTCCCTCGAGACATTTATTGCTGGATGCAACTACTGCATCAAAGCGGGTCTCTTTCGCATCTAAAGGCATCGCACCAAAAGCGCTCATAGAGTCAATCAGCAGACCTCGATCATGTTTCTCGACAACTGCAGAAATTTTTTCGATTGGGTTTAGAATTCCCGAGGTAGTTTCCGTATGCACGACCGCGACATGGGTAATATCGTCATCGGATTCCAGCGTCTTATCGATTAACACCGGATCGACTGGTTGGTCCTCTGCACTCTCCTGCGTCACATATTGACGCTTATAGTAGTCGCAAATCTTGGCGATACGTTTTCCATAAGCGCCGTTAATACACAGTAGCAGCTTGCCTGTCGTCGGCACGAAGCAGCCAATCATAGCTTCTACGACAAAGGTCCCACTGCCCTGCAGCGGCACCGCGACATGGGTTCCCTCACCATTTACGATAGCTACCAGCCGATCCAGAACCCGAGCATTCAAATCAATAAAATAATCATCCCTGGACCCATAGTCATGCAACATGGCCTGTTTGACGGTAGCAGAGGTGGTCAAAGGTCCCGGCGTCAACAGTAGTGGATCGCCAGTCTCGGAGGCAGCGGATTGTGGTGTGGTCATAGATTGTTTGGAGTGCGGATTAGTGCGAACCTGCGGTTAAGGTGACTCAAAGATAACTGGATTGCTATTTATAACGCCTTCAAATAGTATTTATCAAATCGATATCATTGATAATTCAAATAGAATTTGCCAATCTCACATACCCACCTCCGAGCTTTTCATGCCGTTGCCGTGCATGGGAGCTTTACCAGAGCAGCCGAGGCGCTGCACGTGACCCAGCCTACCCTTTCCGGACAGGTTCGTGAACTCGAAGATCGATACCGGATCAAGCTATTTACCCGTTATGGACGAAAGGTCGACTTAACGGATCTTGGTCAGAGCACCTTTGAGATCACCCGTAAAGTGTTTCGCGCCGAACAGGAGGTAGAGCAACTGTTTCTCGCCGCCAAAGGATTAAGCGAAGGGGAACTCACCGTAGGTGCAGATTCGCCCTATATCATTACTCCACTGCTGGCCGCCTACCAGCGCCGGTATCCGGGTGTACAGATTTCTATTCGCTACGGAAATTCAGCTGAACTGCTTAAGTGGTTGCAGTCTCAGCGGTGCGATATTGCGATTCTTGCTAACGTACCGGAAGGCGGACCACGACTCGAAGTACTGCAACTGCAGCCTGGTCGGCTGGTCGCATTCGTTAACCAGGACCATCTTTGGTCAAGCCGCCGTTCTGTGTCCCTCGAAGAAATCGTCAGCCAGAGAGTAATTCTGCGTGAGAAAGGTTCGCATACTCGATCCATATTCGAGCAGGCGCTTAACGATGCCGAATTGAAACTGAATAATCTCATGCAGATCGGCAGCAGAGAAGGCGTAAGAGAAGCGGTTGCGGCTGGGCTCGGGATTGGCATCGTTTCCGCAGCTGAGCTCGGCACCGACACTCGGTTTCATACGCTCCAGGTCAAAGATGCCGAGCTGCTGAATTCGGAATACATTATCACCCTGCATGAGCGCCACCAGGAGCAGCCGATTCACGCCTTTATTGACATGGTTTCAGACGCGATCGAAACAGGCAGCATCAATACCGGATTAGCATAGGCATGATTTATACAACATATCTGAGATATCGATTTTACCTCTACGAACCTAAATCTCTATAATTGGCGCCCCACCCGAAATTTTTCGTTGATTTTCTATGGCTACTGACAACCGTACCATTCAGGTGAATGATCGCACCTATCGCTGGCCCGACGCTCCAGTCGTAATTGTATGTATAGATGGCTCCGAGCCAGACTATATCGAGCAGGCCATCGCAGCAGGCGTGATGCCATGGATGCAGAAACTGGTTGAAAACTCCGGAAGTGATCTGCGGGCCAAATGCGTGGTCCCGAGCTTCACTAATCCGAATAACCTTTCAATCGTTACCGGTGTACCCCCATCGGTGCATGGTATTTGCGGGAATTTCTACTACGATCGGCAAAACGATGTGGAAGTGATGATGAATGAACCTTCACTTCTGCGCACTCCGACGGTATTCAAGGCATTTCAGGATGGCGGAGCAAAAATAGCAATCATCACTGCTAAAGACAAGCTAAGACGATTGCTTGGCAACGAACTTAAAATTGGACAAGACGCCGCGATCTGCTTTTCTTCCGAAAAAGCAGATCAGGTGTCAATTGAAGAGAACGGTATCGAAAACGTTCTTGATATGGTGGGGAAGCCGCTGCCGTCAGTATATAGCGCGGAGCTGTCAGAGTTCATCTTTGCCGCAGGGGTTAAGCTAATGGAAACAGTTCGCCCGGATATCATGTATTTGTCGACCACGGATTATATTCAACATAAGTTCGCGCCCGGCAGCGACGGCGCCAATGCGTTTTACGCGATGATGGACAGTTACTGGGAACAGCTCGACGCTCTGGGAGCGGTCATTGGAATGACAGCCGACCACGGTATGAATGCAAAGCATAATGCGGACGGAACACCTAACGTTATTTACTTACAGGATCTACTTGATGAATTGATCGGGCCTGAAAAATCCAGAGTGATTTTGCCGATCACGGATCCCTACGTGGTGCATCACGGCGCCCTCGGATCCTATGCCACGGTTTACCTTGAGCCAGGTGTCGACCAATCTGCACTGATTGAAAAGCTGACTGCGGTTGAGGGAATGGAAGCGGTCTATACCAACCAGCAAGGATGCGATGAATTCGAACTCGCTAAAGACCGCATGGGCGATATCATCCTGGTTTCCAAGACACACTGTGTGATCGGAACGAGCGAAGGGCGTCACGATCTGTCGGGCCTTGAAGTACCTCTTCGTTCCCACGGTGGTGTAAGCGAGCAACAGGTGCCACTGATCTTTAATCGAGCCGTAAGTGGCATTGAAAACCGCAACAACCTGCGCAACTTCGACGTATTTGATATTGCGCTTAACCACACCACACACTAACCATCATGCTTGACACCACCATGATCCAGGAAAAAATGCGTATTGCCGGAGACAAAGTAGACGGCGACACCGGCAAATCCATCGAGGTTTTTAATCCATTCACTAACAAGGTAGTGGGCACAGTGCCAAGAGCCAGCCGAGCCCAGGTGGCAAAGGCATTCGACATAGCCGCCGCCTACCAACCAACTCTGAGCAGATACGAGCGCCAGCAGATTTTGAGCAAGACCGCGCACATTCTGGTTGCTAAAAAAGAGCAAATCTCCGATCTGATTACTGCAGAGAGCGGACTCAGTAAAAAGGACAGTTTGTATGAAGTAGGTCGCGCCTTTGATGTGTTCAGTCTTGCGGGTCAACTCTGTATTAAAGACGACGGGCAGATTTTTTCCTGCGACCTCACACCGCACGGCAAACAACGTAAGATTTTTACTCAGCGTGAGCCGCTTAACGCGATCTCGGCGATCACTCCGTTCAATCATCCATTGAATATGAT
Organism: uncultured Gammaproteobacteria bacterium; assembly: GCA_947259885.1. GTDB lineage: Bacteria > Pseudomonadota > Gammaproteobacteria > Arenicellales > Poriferihabitantaceae > VYFG01. The sequence goes on along the minus strand of CAMYNW010000010.1, from coordinate 71,620 downwards.
CTCCCACAAAATTGCACCCGCGATCGCGACCAATAACTGCATGGTAGGAAAACCAACAGAGCTGACCCCATTAACCGCCCTGCTGCTGGCAGATGTCCTGTATGAAGCCGGATTGCCTCCCGAAATGCTGTCCATCGTTACCGGCCTGCCGGAAGATATAGGCGATGAGATGATCACCAATCCAAATATTGATCTGATTACTTTCACAGGCAGCGTGCGGGTAGGAAAATATATAGCGAATCACGCCGGCTACCGGCGCACAGTCCTTGAGCTTGGCGGGAATTCGCCCCTGATCATTATGGAAGACGCTGACCTGGATAAAGCCGCAGAAATGGCCGTAGCTGGAGCAACCAAAAATTCCGGACAGCGCTGTACCGCGGTTAAACGCGTACTGGCCATTGATTCGATTGCAGATGAGTTTGCCGCCCTGGTAGCAGAAAAGGCCGCAAAGCTGAAGTACGGTGACCCTATGGATGCGGAAACCGATGTGGGAACTGTAATCAATAAAGAGGCCGCAATACTTTTTCAAAACCGCGTTAACGATGCGATCGAAAAAGGTGCCTCGTTGCTTTATGGAAATGACCGGCAGGGTGCAGTATATTCTCCGACCGTGCTCGACCACGTCGCAGCCGATTGCGAACTGGTTATGGAAGAAACCTTTGGGCCACCCATCCCCATTATCCGCGTGCGCGATGCCGATCACGCTGTCGATGTCGCTAATTCGACCGCATTCGGCCTTTCATCAGGCGTCTGCACCAACCGACTCGACTATATCAATCAATTCGTTCATCAGCTCAAGACCGGAACTGTGAACATATGGGAAGTACCGGGATATCGAATCGAAATGTCACCCTTTGGCGGCATCAAGGACTCGGGGCTCGGTTACAAAGAGGGCGTGATCGAAGCAATGGCAAGTTACACCAACGTTAAGACGTTCTCCTTGCCATGGGGTTAGATCCAGTAAATTAGCAAATTAGAGCGCTTCAAATATTTCACTGACTTGGATTACCCGTATTGGAGTCTTAAAGGTTAGCGGTCGCTAACGACTGCGCCAGGATTGGGTTTTTCGCAAAACACCCCTGGAAAGCAGCCCATGAAGGATTCTTACTGACGCATTCGTATAGAAAATCATCATGCCCATGGCGGCTGCGGGTGCGATATCCCCTGCATCGTCCATGTTGAGCACCGCGACGGATGCAAGGCTGGTATGCGGTCCGTAAAGAAACACCACCGCCGACACCGTGGTCATGGCGTTGACGAACAGGTAGATACTGATATCCAGAATTGCGGGCAGACATACTGGCGCAGTAATTCGAGTAAAAGTCCTATAGAAGGGTGTCTTGAGCGACGCCGCGACCGACTCGAACTCGGGGTCCATCTGCTTCAGTGCGGTCACTGCGGTTAAGTGGGCCACGGTGTAGAAATGGGTAACCGTACTGATCACCAGTATCGCCATGGTATGGTAGAGAAAATTTAACGGATTGTTCGGGCTGTTGAAGAAAAAGATATAAGCGAGACCCAGAACAAGACCTGGCACCGCCATTGGCAACATGGCAAGAAACTGAAACAGGTTTCTTCCAAGATGAAAGCCCTTTCCCTTCTCTACCATATACGCCCCAAGAAATACCAGCACCGTGCCGATCACTGCAGTCCAGCAGGCGAGCTCTAAAGAGTTGTAAAACGATTCCCAGCCTCCTCCGTCCATCAGATCGAATTGATAGTTGTTCAGACTGAGAGTCAGGTCATACGGATAGAATTTTATTAGTGCAGCATACTGACACGTACCTAGAATGGTCAGGATAAAAATGCTTACTATCGTCGCCCAGCAAAACATAATCCAGTCGAATGAAGTCGATGGCTTGGGTTCATAGGCGACCGCCCTGGCCGACAGCAGCGCCACCTGCTTGCGTTGCATGATCCTGTCGACAGTAAATGCAACTCCTGCCGGCAGCAGCAGAATTAAACTGACCACTGCGCCCATCTCAAAATTCTGCTGGCCGATTACCTGTTTATAAATATCAGTAGCCAACACATTGAAGTCTCCGCCAATTACCTTGGGTGCGCCGAAGTCGGTGATGGTCAGAGTGAACACGACAAAACCGGCACTAATCAACCCATAACGCGCACCTGGAAGTGTAACGGTGAAAAACGTTTTAATTTTACCGGCGTTAAGGGACTGGGCAGCTTCGTACAGTCGCGCGTCGGCAATAGATAATGCGGTCATGATAATGATCAGCGCATGCGGCAATGTAAAGAATACTTCGGAAATAACAATTCCAATCGGCCCATAAATATCGTGGCCAAACAACAGTCCTCTGATCATCCCCTGGCGGCCAAACAGATATATCAAAGCGATTCCAGGAAGTAAGGAAGGCACCAGAATTGGCACTAGCGCAATAATCTTGAACAGCCCCTTAAAACGCATGCAGCTACGCGACAAACCATAGGCCAAAGTAAATGCAATAGTTACCGATATCAGGGTGGTGATGATCGATATCGTCAGACTGTTCTGAATCGAGTAGGTTAGTGAAGGTGTATTGAAGTATTCAAGATAGTTTGCCAACCCGACAAATTCGCCATCGTCATTTTTGAAGCTCTTTGACAGTATGGCATACAGTGGCAAAGCCAGTGCAACGAACAGATAACAGGCGATAACGCCCATAAATACCAGCATCTGCCGGTCATCCCTGCTTGTTTTAGCCTTAATAGGTGTCTTCATTCGGCGTAAATCAGAAGACTTTCCGGCGGGAGGGAGATGCGGATCTGACTGCCTGCAGAAAGGCTCTCGCTGCGTACTAGGTTGGCCGAAAAATCTGCGAGCAGTATCAAGCCATCGAGCTGTGGTGATGACAAATCTGCCCTAACAAACGAGCCTAGGAATTCTATCGAATCCACGGTCACGTCAATATAATTTGTGCTGGCGTTGCCGACGAGAATATCTTCCGGTCGAATTGCTGCGTGAACAGATTGATCAGATGTGATTTCAGCAGAACCCGCTGCGTCCGAGCAGGAAAACTCCAGCTGACCTATCCTAACTCTATTCTCGGATACCTTGGCCGCAGGTAAAAAATTCATCGAGCCAATAAAGTCGGCGACAAAACGTGTCGCGGGCTCACGATAAATCTGTTCTGGGGTGCCCACCTGTTCGATCAGCCCATTGTTGATCACGACAATCCGATCCGCCATGGTCAAAGCTTCCTCCTGATCATGAGTGACCATGATTGTGGTGATACCCAGTTTACGTTGCAGCTCTTTAATTTCATGGCGCAACTTGACTCGTACCTTCGCATCCAGTGCTGACAAAGGCTCGTCGAGCAATAGCAGTCCAGGGGAAATAGCAATAGCCCGTGCAAGGGCAACCCGCTGCTGCTGCCCACCTGAGAGTTGTGCCGGATATTTCTTGCCCTGTTCGGGCATCCCTACGAGTTGCAGCAGCTCTGCCACTCTATCCCGTATCTTGTTTGCCGGTTGTTTATGGTTCTCGAGGCCGTAAGCAATATTCTTCTCAATGGTTAGATTTGGAAACAATGCATAGGACTGAAAAACAATTCCGAAATCCCGCTCCGCCGGCGGTAAGCTTGAAACATCTCGACCGGCCTGCTCTACCGTTCCATAAGTCTGAATATCGAGCCCGGCAATGGCTCTTAGTAACGTGGTTTTACCGCATCCGGAAGGGCCCAGGAAACAGACAAACTCCCCTTCGAACACTTCCAGGGTTATATCTGATAGAGCAGTAAAGTCACCAAACCGTTTGGTCAGGTCGCTGATTTTCAGGTAGGGCTCAGATTGGCTCATGGAACCATGCTCCATTAAAGATAAAGCAACGCCCCGCCGGCAAACCCGACGGGGCGTTTCAAAGAAATCCAGATTCTAGCCCTTTGGCTCAGATTTGGAGTCGTATCGTTTCTGCCATTCGGCAAGAATTCGTTTGCGGTTGTTCGCAGCCCACTCAAAATCGTTGTCGATCATGGATTCCGGAATATTCGAGGGAAAATGCTCAACTGGCATGGCTAAAGCCTGCTTGCCTATTACAGCATAACCCTCGTTATACATCTGGTTAGCTTTATCAGTGATCGACCAGTCAACTAAAGTTTTTGCCGCTTCCATATTGTCGGTTCCTTTGACGATTGCGGTTGCCTCCATATCCCAGCCAATTCCTTCAGAAGGAATGATGATCTCCAACGGTGCACCGCTGGCTTTCGACTTGGCGCCTCGGAAAGCAAATGAAACACCGATCGCGACTTCGCCACTGGCGGCCTGTTTGCATGGCTTTGAGCCCGAGTGCGTATAGTGGTGAATATTCTGATGCAAGCCATCCATGAATGCCCATCCGTCATCCTCGCCAAAAATCTGCAGCCAGCTTGACACATCCAAAAAGCCTGTGCCAGATGAACTCGGGTTTGGCATGGCGATATGGCCAGCATAGACCGGATCGGTCAGATCTTGCCACGAAGAAGGCATTGGCAGATTATTGGCTTCCGATTCCACGGTATTAACACAGATCGCGGCCACCCAGGCATCCATCCCGGTCCAGGTTGGCGGATCTGATTTATCCCGAAACTTAGGATCAAGCTCATCCAACCCAGCTGGGGCATAAGGCTCAAGCATATCCTCACTCTTCATCAGCAACAGACTAGTGGCCGCCAGACCCCAGATGACATCTGCCTGCGGATTTTCCTTTTCTGCCAGCAGCTTGGCGGTGACTATACCGGTCGAATCACGGACCCAGTTAATATTAATATCCGGATGATCCTCATTAAATCGCTCGGCATACTTCTTTAAATCTTCTGCTTCCACGGCGGTGTACACAGTGAGCTCTGTGGCAGCAAATACAGGGCTGGCCATGACACCGGTCATTACCGCAGCGGCCAGAAATTTAGTAAATTTCATACTTATTCTCCAAGTGGTGATTGTGTTGTTAGTAGCTAAAGGGTATCCGCTAAAAGCGATTGAATTCAAGACATTTCTTTTAGTATCAACAATTGCTTATATTCAGTGAGCCTATATCGGTACTATTTCACTTTAATGACAGATTCGTCCTAATTCTTTTGCATCGCAGCAAGAATGGGTAGAATGACAGTCAAATTCATCCATCTAGGGAAACACAATGACGGACCAGGCGTTACGAGCAGCCGATAGCCCTTATGCAATAGAGGTAGAAGAAGGAAAGACTTACTTTTGGTGCGCTTGCGGGAGGAGCAGCAAACAGCCTTTTTGTGATGGCTCGCACAAGGGATCGAGCTTTAGTCCGGTCAAATATACAGCGGATAATAGTAAAAAGGTGTTCTTCTGTGGTTGCAAGAGCACAGGGAATCAGCCCCTTTGCGATGGTTCCCATAAAAACGCGTAACTGCGTAACTAAGGAGTCAAATCGCGGTTACAGTTTGCCTGGAGATGGCAGCAGCGTCTTCAGAAGTGTTATGCAACTTCTCGATCAGATTGTGTCCGACCGCCATCATAAAACGGTTATACAGCGATAAATTGCGTTTCTCCAGTTTATCCAGGTCTTGCTTGGTCCAGAAGGCGTAGTCCAAATCATATTCAACGATAACGTCCGCGCTAACCGGCTTGCCGGTCAGTACGCTCATTTCTCCGATGAAATCACCGGGGCTTAAGCGCGCGATCTCCAGCCCATTCTTCACAACAACCGCCTCTCCAGCGGTAATTAAAAAAAGATTCTGGTTCAGCTTACCTTGTTTAAGAATCTCGCAACCTGAAGAGCGAATCATTTTATTGATCTTGAGAAGTCGCTTGAACTCACGGGGCCGCAGCGATGAAAACTTCTCACTATAGAGCCCCCTTATAGACTCTGGCAAACCTGTTGCGCTGTTGTTGAAAAGCAACACAACCACATGACCGAGATTGATAATCGCGTACCCCACGTGCCAGCCAACCATTGAACCTAAATTTAAAACCAGCCCGGTTGCGATGTAAAAACAGGCCCCTGCAACGAGCAATATTCTAAGCCACAGGACATTAGTCAAAAGGTATGCGATAAAGCCAAGTCCGGCTGCAATATTGTAGAGCGTCTCTCCTTCGTACCCGATCATAAGCAGTGTAATATTTAAAAGTGATAAGCGATCAATACCTGACGGGTATCTGGTGTGACTGTTTCAATATCCAGGGAAAGAGCTTCCGAAACAGACATGAACTCCACCGATGCGACTTCATCCGCTTGTAATTCAAACGGGCCTTCATGTATGCAGGAGAACACTCTGCCCCAATTTCGATTCTTGATTGGAGCCACCAGGTCGTCATAGAACAAGTTAAAATGACTGTTAAGAGGAGGTTCGATTCCAAGCTCTTCCATTAACTCCCGTCTCGCGGAAAGCTCATAAGATTCATTAAATTGAATAATTCCACCGGCAGCAAGATCAAACCTGCCTGGGCACCAGTCCTTGGTGTCGGTTCGTTTCTGCACCAGGATTTGACCAGACGAATTGAACACCAGGATATAGGTCACGCGATAGGTAAAACCTTGTTTCTTAACTTCCCTTCGAGGCCTGGCATCCACGACACTATCTGCCAGATCTATTATCGTGACAATTTCTTCGGACAATGGGCTTCCTTTTAATACGTTGGTCTTTTAATACTGACGCTGAAAAGATTGATGCTACCAACCACGTGGCAGCAATTTCAGAATAGTAATTATCTTATGGTCGATAGAAATATATTTTCCCTTTACTAATTCCGAAATCACTCGGCTCACCATTTCTCTTGAGGATCCAACCATATCCGCTATGTCCTGTTGCGTGAACTTCCGATTAACCGTGAAGGTGCCATCGGGATTTTCTTCAGAATGTTTCTCCAATAGCCATACTACTCGACCGTAAACGTTCTTGAATGCGAGATTACTAATACTGGTCGTATGATCACGCATTCGAGAAGTCAGCACGCGAATAATCTCAAAAGCCAAATCCGGATTGTCTTCAAGAAACTGTCGAAATTCAGTGATTCCAATTTTCGCAACGCGCGAATCGTCCAGTGCTGACACCGAAGCGGTTCGTGGTTGACCGTCCAGCGACGCGACTTCTCCGACGATCTCTCCCGGACCCAGTATCGCGATCAGCATTTCCTTGCCCGATTCATCACTCATGAATACTTTAATCTTGCCCTCACGAATGATGAACATTCCATCGGATTCATCTCCTTCGGAAAATATCAACGTGCCCTTCGGGTAGTTTTTATTGACTGCGTATTCTTCGAATCGTGAGATCCACTGGTCCGAAAACTTCGAACCCGGTGCATTACTTTCGTGCTGAATCGCAGCCATAATCATGGCAGGAGCTGTATGGATTTAATCAATGGGCTGATTATTGTATATTAATTTAGTACACGGTGTATTGGATAACACAGTTTCCGCATAATAGGCTGTACAATCATGTTTAAATATGTATGTGATCTACCACAAAACGTTTAATCGTTTCAATGAAATTAGTTACTGAATTTTACTGTTCTTTACATTTAAACTTTTTTGAAACTGTCTATCATCTAAATTCACGCTTGCACAGTGAAATACCGCACCCAATTACCTGCATATAGGTCTACCTGAATGAGCTCCTCCACGGATCGCATTCAGAGCGAATTGGATCAGAAGAGATTTTCTGACCTCTGGGAAAGTAAATCCATTCATTTTAATCCGGAACATTGTGGCTTGGTTTTCGATCAACTTTCAAGTCTTTACAGAGGCGATGGGCGCTTCTATCACAGTGAAGGACATATCAACCAATGCCTGTTAAAGCTGGACGAAGCTACATCTGTACAGGGTTCCCAGCCAGATGTAGAGATGGCGACATGGTTTCACGACGCGATTTACAACGCAGGAAGCCCAGATAACGAAAAAAATAGCGCCCTTTGGTTTCAAAATAAAGCACGTGACCACCTCAATAAAAATACTGTAGCCGAAGTCAGCAACCTGATCACCATCACAGAGCATCGCAACCAACCGGTTTCCGAACTTGAAAAGCTGATGGTTGACGTAGACCTCAGTAGTTTCAGTCTGCCTTATGAAGAATTTATCCGAGATGGGCGCAATATTCGCAAAGAGTTTCATGCTTATTCGGATGACGAGTTTGTCGAAGGCCAGCGTAAATTTTTGAACAGCCTTCTTGATCGCTCCTCAATCTTCTCAACCGATTACTTTTATCGTCGCTATGAAAAAAGCGCCCGCGAGAACATAGAGCAATTACTAACAATGTATGACCAGGGATTCAGGCCTTGAGCTTTATTTAGCCGTTAGCCTGGAGCATTATTTTTTGGTCAGATGCATTGTAGAAGTTGAATCATGCAAAAAACGGGCCTGTTACTAATTGATGTACAAAAGGGCCTTGACGACCCCTCTTTGGGAACAAGGAACAATCCGGGCGCAGAAAAAAATATTCAAAAATTGCTGTTGGTATGGCGCAATCGGGGCCTTCCAGTTGTTCACATTCAGCATTGCTCGATTGAATCAGACTCAAAACTTCGTCCAGAACTTCCCGGTAACGAAATAAAATTAGAAGCACAACCTCGACCTGAGGAAACGCTGTTTAAAAAATCGGTCAATAGCGCATTTATAGGAACCGGACTTGAGAAATATCTTCGAGAAAATGAAGTTTTGACACTAGTAATCGTTGGCTTTACCACAGATCATTGTGTATCGGCTTCGACAAGAATGGCGTCAGATCTCGGATTCGAGGTGACGCTGGTTTCAGATGCAACCGCCGCATTCGGACGTGTTGGCTATGATGACATCCTATACTCGGGTGAAGAGATCCACACAATCAATCTGGTCAGCCTGGATGGTGAATTTTGCAATGTTCGATCGACCGAAGAAGTTCTGAGAACCATCCCTCCTTACCTGCCGCGGCAGCTCCACGACCAGAATCGATAAAAGTTTTTTTAGTTTACTGGCGCCCCGTCAATGCCATGCATACTGCCCCAGGTTTGATGATTGCCCGCCGTGACGCATGGCGGGCAGTCATATCCAATATAGTACGTTCCTATCTTACCTGACTAAGAGTCGGTTTGCAGGTAACTCTCTAGCGAGTCGTCCAATGCGTCCTTCCAGGGAGTGTGGTGCTCTGGCGCCATAGTGCCGGTTAACGCTGACTTATAACCATGATTGCGGAAGGTCATTATGTTTTCTTTCTTGTGTTTCTTCCATTGAAAAAATGCCTGATTGGATTCTGACACATCAAAATCAGGGTAGTCCGTCAAAGCCATTAGCCGCATGGTGTAATCGCCCTGGAACCTGATGGCTGCGTAATCGTCTTCTAGATTGTCCTCCACTTCACGCCAATGATCGATGTCTGAATGCATTTCTTCCTGGGACGGTAAGTCGATACGCCCCATGACGACGTCACGTGCATACCACGCCTGAGCATCGAACATGTTGAACGTATACCATTGATCCTGCATGCCGAGATACATCAGCTTTGGATTGTATTCCCACACTACGCCGTTGTAGAGATTGACCGGGTATAGACGATTGTTGGTTTTCAACTTCAGGTCTTCTGCCATGAACGGGAAATGATGGAGATAGCCAGTGCACAAAATTATTGCGTCAACATGCTTTTGCGAGCCATCTTTAAAAGTAGCTGTGTTTTTTTCCACTTTTTGCAAAAGCGGCACCTCTTCCCAGTTATCGGGCCACTTATATCCCATCGGTGCGGTGCGGTGAGAAACGGTTACTGATTTACAACCGTATTTCCAACATTGTGAACCGATGTCTTCGGCCGAATAGGAGGTACCTATAAGTAGGATATCCTTGTCTTTAAACTCAAGCGCATCACGGAAATCATGGGCATGCAACACTCTACCATTGAAGGCATCGAGCCCCTCAAAATCCGGTACATTGGGTGTGGAAAAATGTCCGCTAGCGACAATGACATAGTCAAAGTCTTCCGTATACTCCTCGTCTTTTTCGTGATCCTTAACGGTCACATGGAAAACGCCTTTCCCATCATCGTAGCTTACGTGGCGCACAGGCGAGCTGAACCGGATCATATCGCGAACACCTGCTTTTTTAACGCGACCCTCAATGTAGTCAAATAATACCGCCCGGGGGGGATAGGACGCGATGGGTTTGCCGAAGTGTTCTTCAAAAGAATAGTCTGCGAATTCAAGGCCTTCTTTAGGACCGTTGGACCACAAATATCGGTACATGCTGCAATGTACGGGTTCGCCGAATTCATCCAGTCCTGTGCGCCAGGTGTAATTCCACAGTCCACCCCAGTTGCTTTGCTTTTCAAAACAAACAACTTCGGGGATGTCCGCGCCTTTTTCCTTGGCAGATTGGAATGCGCGTAGCTGAGCCAGGCCACTCGGTCCTGCCCCAATAATTGCAACTCGTGTCATTATCTTCTCCAGTAAATGATGTAGTGGTTTAATTTAACATTTTACAAATATACCCTTTTTAACGCCCGGGAAATACTCCTGAATAGACTCAATTAGTACTAGGCGCGAAGCCGCATCACAAACTATTACCACCCTAAAAAAGTGAAGTCGAAATGCTCACAAAGTATAATCTGGCAAAGACTGGAATGCTTCCTTAAGCGCTTGTCCCCACCCATTTGAAATCAGCTGATAATATTCATTATCGGAATCAATACGTTTTTGATAGCTAATACGCAATGAGTCTTTATCATAGATCTGCAAATCCAGCGGAAGTCCGACTGACAAATTTGCCTTGATTGTGGAATCAAAAGAAACCATTAAAAGTTTCACGGCATCCCCAAAGTCCATTTTCTGATCATAGGCTCGAACAAGAATTGGTTTGCCGTACTTGGTTTCGCCAATCTGGAAGAAAGGCGTGTCATTAGACGATTCGATAAAGTTTCCTTCTGGATACACCATAAATAGAGTAGGTTCGCTGGTCGCAATCTGTCCGCCAACGATAACGGTTGCATTGAAGCTTGAATCCGCTGTTTGTCCTGAATCTGCGTTTTTCTGGATAACATCCTTTAAAGAGTCTCCTACCAGCCGCGCCACTTGAAACATCGTGGGCACTTCGAGAATAGAAGGGGATCTTTCAGCGGGCGCTTTGGTTCGTTCGTCGAGCAAACTGATTACCGACTGAGTGGTAGCCAGGTTACCCGCAGCCAATAGTGTAATGACTCTTTCCCCGGGGTTTTCCCAGGAAGCCATCTTACGAAACACCGAAACATTGTCGACGCCAGCATTGGTCCTTGTGTCAGACATGAAAACCAGGCCTTTTTTCAGGCGCAATCCAACACAATAGGTCATGTTTTATTTTTTGGATTATTAGAAAAGAATTACTGCTGAACCTGGAGCGAAACTTCCATCGATTCAGAACTATCTCCATATCGCATCCCTGAAATGGGTGCTGCCTCTCTATAGTCAAGGCCGGTCGCAACGCGGACATATCGATGGTCTGGGGAGATTCTATTAGAAACATCAAAGCCTATCCACCCCACATCGCTAATATACACTTCTGCCCAGGCGTGACTTGCCTCCTGATCAATTCGGTCGTCTATCATCAAATACCCACTTACGTAGCGTGCCGGAAGACCCATCAATCGAACGGCACAAATAAACACATGGGTATGATCCTGACACACACCGTGCCCCACCTCCAAGGTATCTTCAGCCTTTGTCGACGAATCTGTTCGGCCGGTTTCATATACAACCTTACGTTCCACAAGCTCAGAAAGTTCATGCATTTTATTTACGTCGTCACAAAAATCATTGCCGAGTTCTTTTACAAGACTTCTGACATGCGGTCCCGGAGTCGTCAACTCAGTGTATCTTTTAAAATACCATAGCGGTGCATATCCACCGTGTTTGCCTATAATGCCTGAAGTGTCCGTGGTTTCTACCTCCCCTTCAGACAGGAAACTGACAGATTGACACCCGGGTTCGAAGCTGATCAAGACAACACGGTTATTATTATGGTCATCAAACTCAACTTCTTCCCGACCACCCTTGATAGTTGTGGACCATGAAATTACTTTCTGGCTGACATTTGTTTTTGGCGTTAGCCGCAACTGTTGCAGAGCATACTGCACCGGTTCATCGTAATGGTAGCTGGTGTGATGTGATATCTTCAGGCGCATACGGTTATCCGTAAAAACCATAATCGCGTTGGATCTGCTGATAAAGCGCGTCGTTGTCACTGAGAAAAGACTCGATGAACTCATGCAGGCCAAATTCAAATACGGCATCGATACTTTGGTTAGAAAATCTTGAGTAAATCGTCTCCGCAAGTTCGCGACAGGGCGCATCGAAATCATAGTCCTTGGAAAGAAAGCGCAAGTTATCATCAATTTTCGCGTAGCAGAAAGCGAGTGACCTGGGCATTCTATGGTCCATAATTAAAAAATCTGCGATCCCTTTAGGACTGATTTCGCCTTTGTATAGCCAGCGATAAGATCGCATCGCCGACACTGATCGAAGGATAGTTTCCCACTGCACATTATCGAGGGAAGATCCAACGTAGTTGGCTGATGGCAAAAGAACGTAGTATTTGACATCGAGAATTCTGGCAGTGCTATCGGCACGCTCAAGAAACGTTCCAAGCCGTGCAAAGTTAAAAATATCGTTACGCAACATAGTACCGTGGAGCGCCCCACGGACCTGGGCACTCTGCTTCCGAATGACGTCTAATACTTCAGGCAGTTCCCGCTCCTTAACCGGGCGAGCCATTACAGACTTGAGCGTCATCCAGCAGTTGTTGGTCGCTTCCCAAACTTCGCGGGTCAATGACGCACGCACCATGCGCGCGTTATTACGCGCCATATCAACTACCGAAATCACACTAGACGGATTGGATTTGTCTCGTAACAAAAAGTTGATCACACTGGTCGCATCAAATTGATCATGTTGCTCCAGATACAGCCCCTTGACACCCGAGGTCTCAACTACCGACGCCCACTCGTCATCAGCAGCATCAAATCTGGTCAGTGCGATTCTGAATCCTGCGTCCACCAACCGAGCAATATTTTCACTACGTTCGAGATAACGAAACATCCAGAATAATCCTCCCGCGGTTCTTCCAAGCATGGATTATTCCTCTAAAACCCAGGTGTCCTTGGTGCCACCACCCTGACTGGAATTAACCACTAAAGATCCCTCCTTCAGTGCTACTCTCGTCAGTCCCCCAGGCATGATATCGATCTTATCAGGAGATACCAACACAAAAGGACGAAGATCGACGTGACGTGGCGCTAGCCCTTGTCTTGTAAGTACCGGAACGGTGGACAGTGAGAGGGTTGGTTGAGCAATATAATTTGCTGGTTTTTGCTTAAGCTTGGTGGCAAAGGTGCGAATCTCCCTCTTGCTTGCCGCCGGCCCTACCAGCATGCCGTAGCCCCCCGAGCCATGGACCTCTTTTACCACCAGATCAGATAAGTTATCCAGCACGTAAGATAGTGACTCTTGTTCAGAGCAGCGCCAGGTCGGCACGTTTTCCAGTATCGCTTTTTCACCCGTGTAAAACTCTATGATATCCGGCATGTAGGAATAAATAGCTTTGTCGTCTGATATGCCGTTACCTGGCGCATTGGCAAGGGTAATCCCGCCCGAGCGGTATATATCCATGACGCCGGGAACACCTAAAAGCGAGCGAGGATTAAAGCTGAGAGGATCCAGGTATTCGTCATCAACACGACGATAAAGGACATCGATCGGGGTAAAACCTTGAGTAGTGCGCATACAAATCCGCCCGTCGACAAGCTTCAGATCATTACCTTCGACCAGCTCAGCCCCCATCTGATCAGCCAAAAACGAGTGCTCAAAATACGCCGAGTTATGGATTCCGGGTGTCAGTATCGCAACCACGGGTTTTCCGTTACAGGCCGGTGGCGCGCACGCTGATAGTGAACGGTGTAGACTTTTGGGGTAATCGCTGACGTTCTGAATTCTGTTATTTGAAAACAACTCGGGAAACATCTGTAACATTGTTTCCCGATTCTCCAACATGTAAGACACACCGGATGGTGTCCTCGTATTGTCTTCAAGAACATAAAATTGGTTTTCGTCAGTCCTGACTATATCTACGCCCACAATATGCGTATAGACACCCCCTGGAGGCGATACACCAATCATCTGTGGAACAAAAACTTCATTTTCTGCGATCAGCTCTAGCGGGATGCGCCCTGCTTTGAGAATTTCCTGGCGATGATAAATATCGTGCAGGAAAGCGTTCATTGCCTTGACCCGTTGAATAATTCCCCGGGTCAAGCGATTCCATTCATGCCCGGAAATAATTCTAGGGACGATATCAAAAGGAATAAGGCGCTCGGCTTCTTCTTCCTGTCCGTAGACATTAAATGTAATGCCGGTACTTCTAAAATAGGCTTCGGCTTCTAAGGATTTCTTGCGCAACCGACGAATATCTTCGTCGGCAATCCATTTCTGATAATTTTTATATGGTTGCCGCAAAATATCATCACGACCGAACATCTCATCGAAAAATGGCTTGGTGGAATTCACATCAATTTATTGTATGTTGTACTCTAAGTATACTAAATAAGTATGCAGTTGGATTTATATCAATCTTACCGCGCTCTGGTACAGCATATTCCAGCATCACGTCATCCTGATGCAATTCCGAATCATTAAAATTCAATGTTGCCTTTGCTCGGTGAGCAGGCCAAATTGTTTAACTGCCACGTTATCAACATAAATTTGTAACACCAGGAGTGGGTATATGAATCAGCAGCAGAAGAACGCTAAATTTCGAGCACTACACAATCGACCCGGAACCTTCATCATTCCCAATCCGTGGGATGCAGGAACTGCTCGGATCTTAGCTTCGATGGGCTTTGAGGCGTTAGCAACTACGAGTGCAGGGTTGGCATACTCTCTCGGCCGCAAAGAAGGCGAGATATCACGCGAGCAGGTGCTCGCACACTGTCGTGATGTTGTTGGGGCTACTAATCTACCTGTATCTGCAGATCTCGAAAAAGGATTTGGTGACACCCCAGAGCTAGTCGCGAAAACTATTCATGATGCAGCCACTACCGGCCTAGCCGGTTGCTCGATCGAAGATCACACAAACAGACACGACGACCCGATCTTTAAATTTGGATTGGCAGTAGAACGAATTCAGGCAGCCTCGGAAGCAAAACAGAATCTGACAGATGACTTTGTGCTCACCGCTCGATGTGAAAACTTTTTATGGGGCTGTCCAGATCTCGAGGACACCATCAAACGACTTCAAGCCTTCGAAGATGCAGGGGCCGATGTGCTTTATGCACCTGGACTGCGGGATTTAGGCATGATTCGAAGCGTCTGCGCTTCGGTCACCAAACCGGTAAATGTTGTGATGGGTATGCCTGGATCTACATTTGGAGTCAACGAACTTGAAAAAGCAGGCGTTAAACGTGTGAGCGTCGGTTCAGCCCTGTTTCGAACAGCATATGGGGCATTTATTAAAGCAGCAGCAGAAATGAAACAACACAGCACGTTCAAGTTTTCATCAGGTGCCATTGGCTTTTCAGAACTAGAAAGATATTTTACAGATTTTGGGTCCGACTAGTGCAGTTGCAACGATACAAATGTATTTCATGCTGAATTTATGGTCCTCTAATTAACGAAGTGGACTCGCACTGGTTCAATTTGTCTAGATGTCGCTTCCTATAAAAGCGTCTTAGCTCACTAAAATCAAATTCGTGAACCCCGGATCCCGGAGGTTGATGCTGCAAGCGTGAACAAAACTGGGAGGCATAGCTGTTGGCAGTCTGATAACGTTGAAGCTCGTCCGGCTTCAGTTCCGAATCAAAACGGCAGCGGCGAAACAGCCAGTTGCGCAAGTGCTGTAGCTCTATAGATCCGTGTTGACCATTGGCCAGATAGACAATCGCCACGAATTTATCCACTTCCGCCTGCAGCTCGAGCTCAAGCTGACTGACGCTTCTGTCATGACTCGCGTTCCAGGCCAAGTAGACGAAATGGCTAACCCCTTCAAGGGCTGTGCAAAAAGAGCCAAGGTTATGATCATGTAACTGTTCAAAAGGATCGTTCTCGTGTAAAGAAGATAACAGTTCTTCGGCCAGGTACAGGGATATTAGTAATTCGCCTTCATTTTGAAGGACGAGCAACTTTTCATCAGTCACTCGTGAATTTGAACTGTTATCAAGCTGCGCAGCGTAATCCTGATCGGTGATCAGAAAATCGTCCACGCGATGAGTCAGATTGAGGTCATACACGAGATGAAGCAAATCCTGAATGGATTTAAGAACCTTCAATGTATTAAGTTTTTCTCAGTTCCGTTGCTTGCAACACTCGTTTGTGAAAGTTTTGATGCGGTAGCTGGGTCGTTGCTGCTTAGCCAATCTTCATAAAGTTTCAGCATATCCTTATCACTTCTTAAACTCGAAGTATCTGCAAACTCATCAAGTACCCCAACAAACTCTCCGAACTGCTGCGACAGTTCACGGAAAACTTCAGGGTTCAGTGACGATCTAGATTGCCTTTGTAAACTCTCAGACAGCCACCCATAGGCGCCGCCACCCATCTTTATATAGTAGTTAACATCAACAGGTTTTCTAACCAGGCTGGTTACAAATAATCCGGAAATGAAAAGTGCTATATCTCCCAGCCTCCGCAATGCCGAAATGCGGTGCTGCTCATCACGCGCATTGACCGCTTCGCCATACATCAATGCTAAAGGTTGTAAACCATAGCCCGTATCCTGGTTCCATTCGAATAATTGATCCACGCGCACATATTGGTCCAGCAAATTGACAATATATGCAAGTGAAGAGTCACTAGCATCAGTGCTGCGTCGTTCACAAACTTTATTCAACGACTGGTAAAAATAATCCTTAACACATCCAGTCGTCATTAATGTTTTGTTTGAAGCGTTATCAAACATAATTACCTCCTGACATCTAAAGATCCTGTTATATATTTTTGATCAGTAAATGGGTGTTTAGTTTACCTTATCGAGAGGAATGTTTAAGTTAGCAGTCACTAGACAGTGCTGCTAATTATCGTTAAACATTCCTGAAACTATTGAATACAGACAACATATTGCAATACTCAACACTTAAAAACAATTTAACAATTTAGCAAATATATTCTGATGTTTTGCCCTTTATCCAAGAATCTACGATCGGAACTAACAAAAATTAAAGCCTGAACACATGAAATAATTTAATTTTCTTATGCATTAATACGCTCTTAGAACTTTAACTAACTGAGAGTGCATGTCTAGTCGGATTGGTAGAATAAAAAGTTCAACTTTGTCGTCAGTGGTAGAATAGAACTTCCGAACACCGATAATCAATTAATATGCCCTACCAAACTATCATCGTTGCAGTGGATAACGACGACACAAGTCTGGAAGTTTGCAGTCGAGCACTTGACCTGGCCAACAGCTGCTCGGCCCGGCTTCATTTGATTCACGTGGTTGAGCCTCTACCGCCAATTGCCGCACCCGGAGTAATCGGCGGCGCGCCGTTTCCTCCAACACCTACCGATGAAGAGCACCAGCAATCCATCGATGAAGCAAACCAGCAGCTTTCTCAGCAGGCTTCAAGGCTGGGAGAAATTGTAAGCGGTTATGAAGTGATCGAATCACCGAATACCCGAAACACGATTCACGAAACTGCCGAGGCAGCCGGAGCGGATCTGATCATCTCGGGAAGCCATGGCCGCCATGGGCTTTCACTTTTCTTTTCCGGTTCGACAGCGAACGAACTGCTTAAAGATGCACCCTGTGACGTACTGGCGGTAAGGATTGAATAACAAATAGCGCGAGGTGATTGATCACTTACAGTTCAATAGTGTCCCTTTACCCTCTCCTTGGTCGGATCGAAATGTGGGAACGGAACTACTATAGACGGGATTCGTTTCTGGTGTCCGTCCAGCTTTCCAACCTCGAGTTCAGTTCCATTTTCAGCATACTCGATATTCATCTTACAAAGCGCAATGTTCTTTCCCAGAATCGGAGAGATTGTTGCACTGGTGATCTCGCCGACCTGGTATCTACCAGCGAAAACACCCTCACCATGAGCCGCCGGTTCCTTACCTGAAAGCTCAAGACCCACCAACTTTCGTTGTGGGCTCGCTTTACGTTTTTCCAACGCAGCGCGGCCAATGAAATCATCTGCCTTGGTTTTTAGAGGCACGGAGAACGGTATTCCAGCTTCAAAAGGGTCGGTCTGTTCACAAAACTCGTGGCCGGCAAAGATCAGCCCGGCCTCAATCCTGAGCATGTCTAGGGCTTCAAGCCCAATAGGTTTAATCCCTTCATCTTCTCCTGCGAGAGCAATAGCGCGCCACACCTCAGGCGCATGATCGGGATGGCAAAAAACTTCGTAGCCAAGCTCTCCTGTATATCCGGTTCGTGAGATCAGAATCGGGAGCCCAGTATCATTATTCGTCCGTGCGATCGAAAAACGAAACCATGCTAGCTCTTCCACTGAAGCCTGGTCAGGCCGAGTCCAGATAACTTTTTTCAGCACATCCTTCGACTTTGGACCCTGAACCTGTAGATTGGCAAGTTGGCTGGAAGCGTTCTTGACCCAAACTCGCAGACCCAATTTCTCTGCCTGTTCACGTAACCACAAACCGGACCCATCGCATCCTCCAATCCAGCGAAAATTATCCTTTCCAAGTCGAAAGATGGTCCCATCATCAATCATGCCACCGGACAGATTACACATCGCAGTGTAGACTACCTGCCCCACAGCGAGCTTTTTCATATCCCGCGGTACGCAGATCTGCATCAGCTGCTCAGAATCTGGACCAAGCACCTCATATTTTCGCAGTGGTGACAGATCAATCATTGCGACGGCCTGGCGACATGCCCAGTACTCTTCTATCGCGCCCTGGTTGGTATAACAATTGGCCAGCCAGTAGCCATTGTATTCAACGAAATTACGGGTCAATTTCGACGTTTCCGGGTGAAAACCGGTTTCCTGGGTCATAACGGGTTCCGCATCAGTGGTTTTTCGAAAAGCAATAGCGCGCTTGAATGTTTCGTTTTCATCATAGACTCTTACCTGTATGTCCGTTGGATTCCAACCATTCGCAGCATCGATATCACACGGGCAAGCAGACGAAACACATACCATATCCCTGAGCGCGCGCATCAATACATAGTCTCCCGGTCTAGACCAAGGCTCATCAAAATATAGCTGGTAGTCGTCGTCAAAGAATGTATTGAAGAATAGATTCATCGCCA
The DNA here is from genome assembly GCA_947259885.1 of uncultured Gammaproteobacteria bacterium. GTDB lineage: Bacteria > Pseudomonadota > Gammaproteobacteria > Arenicellales > Poriferihabitantaceae > VYFG01. Next base: position 52,485 of record CAMYNW010000010.1, on the reverse strand, counting down.
TCCAGCCTTTACGCGGTGCGACAGGATAATCTCTCAGGGCAAAATTAAAATTATCCGAACAATTGGGGTGCCCGGGATAACCCATATCTTCATAGTATCTGCTAGTACAGGCCAGACCGAAGCTGTCGTGACGGCCACAGGTATCCTGCATCACTTCGACAACGGGTTCGAGATCAACATTGTAGAACTTTGAATAGAGCCCCGGACCAGGATAAGCGGATCCCATCAGCGTTCGGGTCGCCGTAGCATCGAGACATCTCTCAATCCCTTTGTCAAGTTTAGCGAGATCAAAACACTGAAAGTCAGAACATTGGCGACCGTCAATATCCAGTACCTGGATGTACTGACCCGCTTTGACCTGATAACTCTGTGCCGTTGCTGTCTTGATTCTGAAATCTTCTATCGGGTCGGCGAGAGGATCAGGCAACTCGTTGAGGGTATCGACCTGGGGACGACTTCGGGTAATCCACGCAATGAGATCTGTGGGGGCATTCTGATGGTCTACCTGCATGGGCTCTCCTGGCGCTCCAATAATTAGGATACCCGCCTCCTCGCAAACCATGCTTTGGAGGCTGCCCGCCTCCGTTTCTCCCGTTAATACCTCGGCAGTGGGAGAGGTGGATAGATCAATCTTAAACTTAGCCAATTTTCTATTGATCTTGCGCGCACCGGGAGCGTTGATCGAGAGCATTCTTGCAAGCTCGCTACCCGTTGTATTCACGGCAATACCTAAACTGCCTGTAATATTTTGCCCCTTCGAATTGAAAGCGGATAACAGAGCTGACTGCAATCCTTCAGGATCAACGACTTCAATCTGATCTCCCGCCATCACGGGAACAACCACTACTGCACCACCGCGTATTACATAACGTTCCCGCCCCAGCCAATGACTGCCAAGGCCCGGCTCATGCAATTGCGGAAACGGCTTGTACTGAATATTCATGATCTGCAGCCCTCTATAATCAATGAATGCTAGTTACACGCACTAACGTTTACACCCACAGACAATTTCTAATTTATAAATGAAAAGCTTTAGTTTAAGCCCAGTGCCTGTTTTCTTTGATTAGCCCAGGTACGCAACACCTGATCGATAGCGAGCCCGATAAAGGCAACACACAGACCCAGCACCAGCCCGTTGCCGACACCGTCTTTGTCAGACAGGGATTTGAGAATCAATTGCCCGAGATCATCGGTACCGATCAACGCGCCGATGATAACCATTGACAGCGCGAATACCACGGTTTGATTGATACCGAGCGCTATGTGCGGAAAGGCCATCGGCAGTTCGATAGACAGGTAGCGCTGCAGACGGTTGACACCAGACATCAAGCCGGCTTCTTGCAACTGCTGTGGCACGCTCAACATACCCTGAATCGTGTAACGCGTGGCCGGGACGGTGGCGTATACCACGATCGCGATCAAAACCGAGGTATCGGTGACACCGAACAACATCATGACCGGAATCAGGTAGATGAACGACGGAAAGGTCTGGAAGGTGTCGCAGATTGTCAGCATGATACGGGTGGCCGCCGGATTTTGCGAGCACAGCGTCCCGGCAACGACGCCGATGGCGGTCGAAATCAGCACCGACAGCGTCATCAGATAGGCGGTGATCAGCGCCCGGTCCCACCACTCGGTTAGCGCGATGAACAGCAGAAAGCCGCCAACGGCCAGGCCGACTCTTACGCCGCCGACAATATATCCGATTCCCATTGCCAGCACGAAAGTCGCAGCGACCGGCATCGCCAGGTAAGCGGTCTTGACCGGTACCAGTACCTCGACAATCAGCCACTCGTTAAAACCCTTGAGCGCGTAAAAGAAAGTATCCCAGACCCAGTCGACCCCGGCCTGCCAGAAATCCTGGGTCGTAATACCTTTATTGTGCGGAATCAGGTAGAGATAGTTGAAGCCTTCCTTGAATACCAACGAGCCTATTAATGCCAGGATGACACCAACGACGAAAACGACACCGAACATCAACCAAAACCTGTGCCGCTCGAAAAAAGACAGGTCGGCGAAGTAATCGATTTGCTTATCGGCCCAGGCGAGCGACATCCGATCGAGCATGATCGCAATCAAGACAATACAAACGCCAAGTTCGAGTGCGAGACCGATCCTCAGCTGATTCAATGCGATTAATAAATTATTACCGAGCCCCTTGGCGCCGATCAAGGATGCGATGACCACCATCGCTAGACAGGACATGATGACCTGGTTAACCCCGATCAGGATATCCCGTCGGGCTGTCGGGATCAGCACTTTGAACAATAGTTGCCGGTTGTCGCAACCACTCATCAGTCCGGCTTCGGCAACCTCGGGCGACAGTTTTTTCAGACCCAATATGGTCAGTCGCACCATTGGCGGGGTCGCGAAAATGACCGTGGCAATCGCACCCGCATGATCGCCGATACCGAAAAACACCACGACCGGGACCAGGTAGGAAAAGTGCGGCATGATTTGCATCACGTTGAGTATTGGGTTCAGCACCATTTCTACGTATTTGTTCCTGAACGCCCAGATACCGAGCAAGAGACCGAGCAGCACCGACATCGGCGCGGCGATCAATACGAAGGACAGCGTTTCCATCGACGGTTCCCACTGCCCGAATACCGCGATGTAAACGAACGTGAAACCGACGAACAGCGCCAGCCGCGGTCCTTGCAGTGCATATCCCAGAATTGCGGCGCCACCGCCAACAACGGTCCACGGCAATGCCGGCCAGCGCGCCCACTGGTTTTCAGTCGCCCAGTCCCAACCGGTGAAGGTGACAATGGTCTTGACGCCGCCGAGAAAAACTTCGCGAACAAATTCGATCATGAACAGAATCAAACCCGAAGCCGAACGGGTGAACTGGTTCATTAGCGGCTTTTCTTCATATTCCTCGATATCCGGATCCCAGACATCGATCAGCCACCAGTCGAACATGACGTAGTCGACCGAATTGTTGATGATGAGCGGCAGCTCCTTGATCAGCGGCGGCAGCCGCCAGAACCAGTTACCTTCCGATGGGGTGATGATCGCGCATAAAATCAAAAAAACGATGACCAGCAGAATGAACTGCAGGTATTTCTTTTGCCGGAGCGCTTCGATCATGATGCTTTCTCAGTCGCGTGCGTTATCGGTGTGACCGCCGAACAGCACGTGGACAATATGGGAAGCATGCAAAGCACCAACGATTTCACCTGCCGCGTCGACGACCGTTACCGGTTTGTCGGTATTCAGAATGTCCTCTGCCACGGTCTCGATAATGGCGTCTTTTTGCACTTTCAGATCGCTGAAATCTTCGCTTGAATCGTAGGGATCCATGACGTCCTCGATTTTGAGCACCTTTTCGCGCGGTACCTCCTCGGTGAACTTGCGCACATACTCGGTGGCCGGGTTGAGCACGATATTCGCCGGCGTATCGAGTTGCTCGATGATGCCATCCTTCATGATGGCAATGCGATCAGCCAGGCGCAGCGCTTCGTCGAAGTCATGGGTGACAAACAGAATGGTCTTGCCGAGGACATCCTGCAGGCGCAGAAATTCGTCCTGCATCTCCTTGCGGATCAGCGGATCGAGCGCGGAAAAGGGTTCGTCGAGAAACCAGATATCGGGTTCGATTGCGAGCGAGCGGGCGATACCGACACGCTGCTGCTGGCCGCCCGAAAGCTGTCGCGGGAAATAGTTTTCTCGGCCGGTGAGACTGACGAGATCAACCATTTCCTTGGCCCGCTGCATGCTGTCCTGGGTGCTGACTCCCTTGACCTGCAACGGAAAGGCGATATTTTCCAGCACGGTTTTGTGCGGCAACAGGGCGAAACTCTGAAACACCATGCCCATCTTGTTGCGGCGCAGCTCAATCAATTGCTTGTCATTCATCGCCATGATGTCTTCGCCTTCGATGTATATTTTCCCGGCGGTGGCCTCGTTGAGCCTGGAAATGCAGCGCATCAGCGTCGACTTGCCGGAACCCGACAAGCCCATAATGATCAGCAATTCACCTTCATACACCTCGAACGAGGCATTATTGACCCCGACAATACAGCCGGCTTCATGGAACTTGGCGGCGTCGACGACGCCATTGGCCTGTTGCAGCATGCTGTGCGCATTGTCGCCAAATATCATGTAGACCGAATCGCATCGGATGACTGGTTCGATCGAAGTCGAAGTTTCAGCTTGAGTAGGCATAGTTATATTCTTGATTCCTCCCAGATCATAAAATTACCACATGTGCGCGGGTAGGAAGTACTAACGGTAAATAAAAGAACCCCCTGACCAGAAATTCCGCGTCAGGGGGTTCATTTGCTTCAGTTGTTTAAAGTTTCACAAATGACTTACATGCCGGTTTCAGTCCAGCCCTGCCAGACGTCCTTATTGTCCGCCAGCCACTTCTTTGCGGCATCCTTGTGGTCCATCTTGTCGACGTCGACCAGTGCGGCCATTTGACCGATTTGCGGAGTCGAAAACGACAGCTGCGAAAAGATCGTATAGGCGTGTGGATGGGTTTTCGGCATCTTGTAGTTTGCCGCTTTCTTCAACCAGCCCTTCGGTGAGCCACATTTGCCGTCGCCACCGTCGGCCTTGCGGCAACCAGGGGTATACTCGGGGAACTCGATGAAGGTAAAGCCATCGGCATCGGTGAAATTCGGGGTCCAGTTGAAGATGACCGTGCCGCGACCTTCTTTCTTGGCCGATGCGAGTTCGGTCCACAGCGCGTCGGCGCCTCCAGCGAACTTCACGGTCCACTTGTCAGACAGGCCGAGGGCTTCGATGCGCTCCGGCATCAGGTTGCCGTGCCAGCTTTGCGGGCCTTCCAGCCAACGACCCTTACCGCCAGAATCGGCCGTGGTAAAGTTATCGCTGCAATCAGCAAGCGCTTCCCAATTGGGCAGCCCCGGACACAGACCCTTATCAATGACCCAGGTTGGGACACCCATTTCTTCGAGCGTGGTCGCTTCGTGACTACCGGCATCGATTACGCCGCCTTTAGCCATCGAGTTGTAGAACGACTTGCCGAAGGTGGACTGCCAGACTTCGTGCGAAATGGTGACATCGCCATTACGAATAGACTCGTATACAGCTTGCGAATCAGCGGGCACGTACTCAACGTTATCGCCAATGCTTTCAAAAATTCCGCCAATGACATAGGCCATGACGATCTGGCTCGACCAGTTGTGAATCGGGATGACAATCGGCTTCGTGCTGTCGGCAGCCTTGGCAACGCCTGTGGCGGCAAGCAGAGAAATACATCCGGCGACCATCAGAGCGCGGATTGATCTAGTTTTGGATAGCTTCATTAAGGTTTTCCTCGGGGTGTTTAATGATGAAACGATTTATATCGTTTTGGAATTTTGAGTGGGAGGTAGATAGTATAGAAGATTAGAGACCAGTTAAAGTGTTTGGTTTAGACCAATATGAGACCATTCACCATCAACAACGTTTCTGTAAATCGATGCGCATACTTCTCCGTTGTGTTTCTGCACTAATATTTTATAAGTTTAGCGGTGCGAGGGCACCATCCTGTAATCGACCATAAATACAACGAATACAAGCACTACCGTCCTCACTGAACCAATTTTGGTCCATTGGTCCGAAACCGATGCCGCGTCTGGGATAAGGCGGTATGGCGCCTGCCGTGACCTGTCCTGCAATTCTGTCCCCAATTTTTATTCGCCCCCGATACGCGGCACTGCGTCGCAATACAAGCTTGTCAGGAGCTTGGCTCTAAACACACCCTCGCTCCAGCATTGCAATGAAGAATCTCTATACACCAGGCAGGGCAATTTTTAGGGAGAAGACCATTTGTAAAACACGGCGGCCCAAGGATTCGGATGATTAACCCAATTAGTTACGATTGCGAAATGATCAACGAATCGCTGGCGCTGTCGACATTTTTTCCGTCGTTTGTAGTTGAATATTGAGGTAAGCGGCGACGAAGTATTGCGTTTGAAGTCCAATTTATTTCTATAGTCGGACTGGAAATCACTTGAGCGTATTGGATAGATCGGGTTTACTGTTAAAGATGAACTACAGAAAAAAGATACTTTGCCAGCGCTAACTGTGCCTCATGCCTAAATTATTGCTTCCCATTCTGCTGACGTTTCTTCTTTTCGGGTTCTCTGATCAGGAATCCAGCATTTTGCATTTGATTAAAGGAAAAATTGCCGGAAACCGGGGCAATATGAATATTTCGTGCTTTGTGTAACGGGATATCAATCGAAACGGAAAATATGACCTGCAAGACCGCCCCTATTCCGGACTTAAATTTACCCTTGAACGACCCGACGGGGACCCAACATTCGGCGAGTCGAACATAGCTGGTTTTGCCAACTTCGAGATGTCCCTCAATAATCCAGGAAAACAAGTTTCCACGGCAGGTACTTATAAGGTAATTGCGAAACCACGCGGCGACTGGCGGGTGACGTCGGGCAATCTAGAACAAATTCTGGAGATCAAAGAACTGCAGGAATCTCCAGCTGGGCTGGTGGCGGTAAAAACTCTTCAGCCGTTGGGAGTTGCCCCGGTGTTATCAATTTCGGGACGCATCGAACTTAAGCAATCTGCGGATAGCTCAGATTATAGACTCACCGCAATCTCGTCAGAAGGAGTTTCAGCTGCCGTCAATCTGTCGGCACAAGGAACGTTCACTTTGCCGGCAACTCAAGGTGAATGGCAGCTGGAACTATTGGATCACGAAGGTGTTTCACGGATTCGCACAATTGTCGTCAAAAACTATCCTGTGATCATGTCAACGTTCGCTTCGGAAAAGCATTATGCCAACAATAATCAAAACTGGAAAATATTCAATTTGATGACCTCACCACATCTGACACCCTCTACGAAATACCTAATGGATATGGTGGTCTTAACTGGCATAACTGGATCTCCACGCATCACAAATTCTATCAGGGAAATGGATACATTAATGCCACTGTGAGCGGAGAATTTCTTGCTTACAATAGCTCAGGGCATCCAGCTAATATTTCTTCCAATGATACTTTTGACATACATGGCGTTTACATTGGTGTTGCCTGGCCCAAGGCGGAACTAGGAGATATCCTAATTCAAGCATGGCGCAATGAAGAGGTTGTCTATCAAGATAGCTTTCGCGGTATGACTGCAGGTCCAGTTTGGTTTGCGGCGGACTACAAAGACATTACAAAAGTAGAATTTTCAACTGAGAAATACTGGCAACTAATGCTCGATGATCTTCAATACAATAATTAATCAGATCAAATTTCCCGTCCTGGGTCTGCTGCCTCGACTTAGTAATCGATTTAAAATCGAATCGCCCCAAAATCTCAACGGCAGTTCTATATGATTGCTATACGTTTGTCGTGCTCGAAATCTATTCGGAAGTAGAGTGATCCCAGTCCACCTCAAAACCGACCACCTTAACCACACCAGGTAAGTTGGGGTTAAACAGGTGGTTATGCCAGTAGGTCGCCTGGTACTGATTCGAGGAGGGGTCAAGCAAGAGGGCCCTGCAATTAAGGTTGTAACGCTGATTGCCCTGAAAAAACCCCAATTCACAGCTTTCTGCGGCGACTAGTGTGTCGGCCAGTTGGCTATCCAGACTGAACAATGCGGTCAACCGTTGATCGAATTCAGCTGGAAACTGATAGTAGTATTCACTTAAATACTTGATCGCATTCTCGTAGACCTTCTTTGGGTCCATGGTTTTTTGCACCATAAAACGGAACTCTGAAATAACCTTCTCTGAATCAATTTTATTAATAATGGTATTGATCTGTGCGACGAAATCAGCATTGATTTTTACCGAAGCATGGATTCCTGCAGGAGGTCTGCCATCCTGTTTCCTCACTGCGTGCTGCCTGATCCGGCATTGCCACCCAAGAAACTGATTACACAACTCATGTCGCTGTGGATTTCTCATAAAATTAAATATAAAAAGGTTTAAATAGAGTTACAAATTTTGCGTTAAACCGACGTGAAAAAAAACGTGGTACCTGCAAACAGATACCACGCCAAGGCATACACCAAAAAGGAGGTTGAGGAAGGTTTACCAGACCTAACCGGCAAATTCGTTAGAATTTACGATACGCCTCCATCAGATCAACCATTGGATGGTTTTTTGACATCTGGAATTTAACCAATAGCTCTCTAGCGATCATGTCGCGATCCTGCTGGTTATCGGGTAAATCCATATCGGAGGGCACCTGCACCCAGCCATTGATGTTTCGATCGAACACCGCGGGTTTACCCTCTTCGTATCCCATATGCACATCTTCAAGCCAGTTCAGGTCCTGCCATCCCATGACCTCCATATACTTGGTCAGAAAGGAGGTGCATCGATCAAGGTCTGGCACCAGATTTACATCGTAACGATAGCCGATATGTTGCCCGATCATTTGTTCCCGATCGGTATCGAGGCCATCACCTTCAAGAAATTTATCGATATTTTCGCTCATAACTTTGCTCCTAGAATCGTGTCATATCAGGCCGACCAACGGTATGTTGGGTACCAGCCAGAGGCACCTGGGCCAGCGCCGATGCTTCCATCGTCAGGGCAGCCAGGTCTTCTGGTTCGAGAGAATGGATATTGGTTTTGCCACATGCCCTTGCAAGCATCTGAGCCTCGATAGTCAGGGTATGCAGAAAGTTGTATACCCGCTCCGCAGCCTCATCCGGATTCAGTCTGGCACGTAGTACTGGATCCTGCGTTGCCACACCTACCGGGCATCGACCGGTATGGCAGTGGTAGCAGTAACCTGCCTCCACACCCATCTCCTTCTCAAAATCCGCCTCAGGAATCGCTTTATTGCAGTTAAGGGCCATCAGCGAACTGTGGCCGATCGCCACTGCATCCGCACCCAAAGCCAGCGCCTTGGCAAGGTCACCACCATTTCGGATCCCACCTGCATAAACCAGAGAAATTTCTCCGGATTTACCGACGTCTTCAATGGCGCGACGAGCCTGACGAATCGCTGCGATTCCCGGCACTCCGGTTTCTTCGGTCGCCAGATGGGGACCTGCGCCTGTTCCGCCTTCCATCCCATCGATGTAGATTGAATCTGGCCCGGTCTTTGCAGCCATCCGCACGTCATCGTAGACCCGTGCCGCACCTAACTTGAGCTGAATCGGAATCTCTCCATTGGTCGCTTCGCGAATTTCATTGATCTTGAGTGCAAGATCATCGGGACCCAACCAGTCTGGGTGACGGGCCGGGGAACGTTGATCGATTCCCGCTGGAAGTGAACGCATCTCGGCCACCTGGTCGGTAACTTTCTGCCCCATTAGGTGACCACCCAAACCAACCTTACAACCTTGACCGATAAAAAATTCGACACAATCTGCAAGTCGCAAATGATTAGGATTGAAACCATAACGAGACTGAATGCATTGATACATCCACTTCTCTGAATAGCGGCGCTCATCCGGGATCATTCCACCTTCACCAGAACAGGTCGCGGTACCGGCCATGGTTGCACCTCGCGCCAAAGCGGTCTTGGCTTCATAGGACAGCGCACCAAAACTCATGCCCGTGATATAGACCGGAATATCAAGTTCCAAAGGTCTCTTGGCCTTAGGTCCGATTACCGTCTTGGTCAGACATTTTTCCCGATAGCCCTCAATGACGAACCGAGTCAGCGTTCCCGGCATAAAAGTCAAATCGTCCCAAGTTGGAATTTTCTTAAATAAAGAAAAGCCACGCATACGGTAGCGGCCAAGTTCAGCCTTGATATGAATATCATCGATCACATTGGGCGGAAAGATAAAGCTCTTGCCCAGGCTGTTTACATCTCTTTTTGAGTCAGACATTACTATTTCCTCAATATTGGGCTAGAGCACCAGTTTCTTTTCTGAAGGTTCGAGATTGTCGTAGTTCCAGAGCTGTTTGCCCGCCACGAACTTCTTCATATTCTCGATACCACATGATGGGGAGACGCCGTACATGCCAAGCTTGTGACTTAACCATTTGACATCCAGTTCAGTCAGATCTCCCGGCACACAATCGACACCCAGGTCTGTGACTTCCCCACCGACATAAATCGTACCGTCATACATCGAGTCGCCCAGGTTTTTACCGGCGTCTCCGCAAATGACCATACGGCCACGTTGCATCATGAAACCGGAAAACGCACCGGTGCGACCACCAACAATAATGGTGCCACCCTTCTGATCGATACCAGTTCGCGAACCGACGTCGCCCTTGCAGACCAGATCACCGCCTCGAATCGCGGCACCGAAAGTGGATCCACCGTTACCTTCAATCACCACCGTACCGGCCATCATGTTTTCCGCACAGGACCACCCGACTCGACCTGTAATATGCACATTAGGACCATCGATCAGACCGCATCCAAAATAGCCAAGACTGCCGTCATAGGTGATTTTCGCACGATTCAAAATACCTACACCCACACCGTGTTTGGCACGTGGATTTTTTATCGTAATGTCACCGTGGCCTGACTGAAGCAGTTCACGAATTTTCAGATTAATATCAGTGGATTCCATGTCGGCCGCATCGAACTCAGCCTTCTTATCGAAATCGACTTCATGGGCCCAAGGATAAGTGAAATTTTCGTCTTCACTGGCGTCGAAAAAACGCTGTTGGGTTCTGCCGCTTAACTGCTCTGCATGCAAACCCATATCATGGGATTTATGCTCTACGCTTGCCATACTCTCACCTCGCCTTCATAGGGATCCCAGGTTTTGATTTCGTTGGGAAATATACTGCGAATAGCCACTTCCTCGGAAGCAAGCCCGACGAACTCATCGCTCTCATACAACACCATCGGTTTCGCTGCCATGACATCCTTGGCCATGCCAAGCGCATCACTGGTTGCCACCAGGTAGGTGAACACTCCGTCGAGCTCATCTACCGATCTTTTCATTGCGCTCTCAAGATCATCACCCGCCTCCATGCGGTCCGCAATGTAAACTGCTATCAATTCTGAGTCGCAATCTGACATGAATCGATGACCGCGCCGCTCCATTTCGCGCCGGAAGGTCCAGTAGTTAGTGAGCTGACCGTTGTGAACCACCGACACATCGTTGAAGGGATAGGCCCAGTATGGGTGCGCCGACCGGATGTCTACATCAGACTCTGTCGCCATGCGGGTATGACCGATCGCGTGGGTGCCCTGAAAGCCCGACAATGAGTATTGCTCAGAGACCACAGTAGCTTCACCAAGATCCTTGATTAATTCCAGCCCTTTTCCAATAGAAAGTATTTCAGCTCCTTCGACGTCTTCGACAAAGTCTGCCAGACGGCGCATGTCACCATCAAAGCTGAAAATGTAACGATGTGAGTACTCTGTAGCCTGCTCCTTTTTGACAACCTTTACACCCATCTCCTCCAGTCTCGAGTCTACCTTGGCTTTTCGATCTATCACCGCCTGATGAATATCAAAACCACGTTTCATATCTTCTTGCTCGGCCACTTTGAAGCGCATAATGTATTGGCCTTCAGTAGGATTACCGTAAAGGGCAAATCCGGTTGAATCTGGTCCGCGGTGCTTCAGGGACTGAAGCATGGCCGTCATTTCTGACCCGACATCGGAACTCTTGCCCCGATGTATGAGTCCAGCGATTCCACACATATTTTTGTCCTCGATTAATTTATATCAGTTGATTCAAACACCCCGCGAAAACTGATGGTCTCCACGGGGCACGATCTGAAGATTAAGGCAGGCAATCTAAATATTGCTCGAGGTCCCAATCGGTAACCGAGTGGTTAAATTTCTCCCACTCATCATTCTTGTAATGGTGATATACCCTATACATCTCATCCGGCATCGCGGATCTGATCACTTTGTCTTCAGCTAGCTCCTTCAATGCATCACCGAGGTTCATAGGTAGTTTTTTTACCTCCTTACCTTCGTCCATCGCTGCATAAATGTTGCGCTCTTCTGGCTCGCCCGGATCCAGTTTCCGGGTAATTCCATCATCGAACGCTCTCAGCAAAGCCCCTCCCATCAGATAAGGATTGACCATAGAATCTACCGAACGGTACTCAAATCTTCCTGGTGCAGAGACACGTAAGGCGCAGGTACGATTCTGGAAACCCCAGTCGGCGAAAACCGGCGCCCAAAATCCCGTATCCCATAGACGGCGATAGGAATTTACCGTAGACGAACCAATTGATGTCAGAGCACCAAGGTGCTCAATCACGCCACCAATTGACATCAGCCCGACCGGGCCCGGTTTAACCTTATCAATTTTTGGGTCCGGGAGAAAATGGTTTTTACCCCCTCCCAGATAAGAAAATGCATCCTCCATGCCAGGCAGAGTTTTCTGATGCAGCTTGTTAACTTTTGCCTTACCACCGGTCCACAGTGACATGTTGTGGTGGCAGCCGGAAGCCGATACGTTCATGAATGGCTTGGACATAAAGCATGCATGCAAACCGCGTTCACGCGCAACCTGAGCACAGATCTGGCGGTAGGTCGTCAATCGATCTGAATTGCGCAAGACATCATCAAACATCCAGTTAAGTTCTAGCTGACCCGGCGCATCCTCATGGTCACCCTGGATCATGTCAAACCCCATAGCCTGAGAATACTCGACCACCTGCATAAATGCAGGCCGCAGTTCTTCAAACTGATCAATGTGATAACAGTTAGGTTTTGTGACACCACCTTTGAGCTGACGGTTCTCGTCAAGCTTGAGCCACATCATTTCAGGTTCGGTACCAACACGCATGTGCATGTCATGTTTTTTCTGGAACTCATCATGAATGATTCGCAGATTTCCGCGGCAGTCCGAGGTCAGATGTCCACCTGGATTAACCCTTTCTTCACGGTTGCGAAAGCAGGTACAAAAAACTCTGGCTACACGCTTATCCCACGGTAACTGCACAAAAGTTTCCGGATCAGGAATACCTACGAGTTCAGATGCTTCAGGTCCATACCCGATGTAATCGCCATGACGATCAATAAACAAGTTGGCAGTGGAACCATAGACCAACTGGAAACCACGTTCTGCGGCACGCTCCCAATGATCCGCGGGTATCCCCTTACCTACTATACGGCCAGTGACCGAGACGAATTGAAAATAAATGTAGGTCACGCCAAGCTGATTTATTTTCTGCCTGACCTGCTTGACCATTGACGCTCGCCCCTGCGCATTAACGTGGCGCTCCAGATCGGTAGAGGTTTGAGCTCGTTTGGTACTGCGCTTGGCAGTGTCTTTTTTACTGACTTTCTTTTTACTGACTTTCTTTTTGCTGGCCATTCTAAATCCTCCAGTAGATTTTTAATGGTGGTTGAGGTGATCCCAGGTATTCCGGCATCTCGAATCCTGGTAAAGACTTGAGTAATGCTGGCGGGAATACTGAAACATGGAAATTCTGATAGTGGTATATTTTTGGTACTAACTATACAAACTCTGTATAAACATCTTAAAGTAATTGCGGAAAATCACTCCGTAACAATGTATTTAGCCCCAGATAGAGCCTATTTGCAATAGCGATTAGGGTAATATATGATCTTTGTTCAGACCAAATTTGAACCATAAAAATCGCGAACATGAACGACACATTGCAGGTCACCTCAGGGTCTGCCGGGGTATTCAACAAGATACGCGATTCCATTGTTAATGGCCGTTACAGTTATAACGAACGACTGCCGTCCGAACGCGATCTTGCAACGCGGTACAAGGCGGCGCGTGGCACTATAAGATCTGCCCTGGAGCAACTCGAACAAGCAAGCATGGTTCGTCGTAAATTTGGCAGTGGCACTTTTGTGACCTATAAAAATGATTTTGATCACGAAGACATTGCGGAGGAAACCAGTCCTTTAGAATTAATCGAAGCCCGACTCGCAATCGAGCCATATATAGTCAAACTTGTGGTGCTGAACGCGAATAATCGTGATCTCAACCGTCTCGAACAAGCACTTGAACAGGCCAATAACACCGATCATGATCCGGAGGCGTTTTCACAAGCTGATGAGGCGTTTCATCTGATGCTGGCAACCTGCTCCCAGAATCCGTTACTGATATGGATCTATCAGCGTATTAATGACATTCGAAGTCATAATCAATGGAGCGCCAGGAAAGCCAATATACTTACTCCTTTAAAAATTCGAGCCTACAACGAGCAGCATCGACAGCTTCTTGAAGCCATTCGCCACCGCGACCAGATCGAGGCCTCCGACATCATATCGTCGCATCTTAAACAGGCCAGGCAAGATATTACCGGTGTTGGGTGATGTTGCTTCGACGGCTATCCCCCATCCAGCATCTGTTTCAGGTCCCCAAGCAGATCATCGACATGCTCTATACCCACAGAAATCCGAATTAGATTCTCAGGAGTATTGGTCAAATCACCCTCACTTGTTTTACGATGTTCCAGGACACTTTCAACGCCACCAAGTGAGGTCGCCCGCTTAAACACCTTCGCTTTACATGCAGTCGCAATCGCGTATTGCCTGTCACCCGACACCAGTATCGACAGCATTCCGCCAAATCCACCGCTCATCTGGCGACATGCCACCTGATGCCCGGGATCGCTGGCGAGTCCTGGGTAGTGGACTTTTTCCACCGCATGGTGTGCTTCAAGGAATTGCGCCAAAGCCATGGCGTTTTCACACTGCTTATGAACACGAACAAACAAGGTACGCATACCGCGCATTAACAGGAACGCTTCGAGGGAACCTAGGGTCGATCCGGCCAGCAAGCGGTGCTGACGGATGCGTTCCCACATTACATCTTTTTTTGCAGTGACCAACATTCCCGCCAACACATCTGAATGGCCATTCAGATATTTTGTAGCGGAATGACACACAAGATCCGCGCCGAGCTTAATCGGTTGTGATAGAACCGGTGTCGCGCAAGTAGAATCAACTGCGACGTATACGTCATGACGATGCGCGACTTCGCAGAATGCGGCGATATCGGTGATCGCCCAGGTTGGGTTCGCCGGCGTTTCCAACCACACCAGTTTAGTTTGATTTGGTCTGATAAGGTCTTCAAACTGTTCAATATTACCTGTTGCAAAGAATGCGTATTCAAGTCCCCTCGCACCCGCAAACTGCTTCAACCAGCTTAGCACTCCATGGTAAATAGTATCCGACACGAGCACATGATCACCGGCGTTGAGCGCATGAAAAGCAGCCGTGCAGGCTGCTAATCCAGAAGAAAAACTGATGGCATCAGCACCCCCTTCCAGTTCACACAGCACTGACTCCACCTGCTCCTGGGTGGGACCGTGGTCACGAATATATGAGCGCCCGTCCACCAGTGAGTAATCTGGCAATCTGGCGAAGGTTGTGGAGACATGAATAGGCGGCACCAGTGCGCCGGTTTCGGGATCTATCTGGCCAAGTGCCTGGGCAGCGAGAGTCTCGGGTTTATTTTTATCAGACACTATAATTCAGCTCAATATATGTGTGAAAGGGACCGATCCGACCTGATCAATGGTTTCGTGCATTAAATTAATGTTTGCGGTTTCATCATATCTAGATAAGCCTTAATTCGACAAGTTGTCATCGGTTCTTTCTGCTCAACACTGCGATAAAATACCCGTTTTATACGTACCTTCACAAGGGCCACGACGGCATTGACCAAACGCGAATTCCAGAATCGAATATTCCTGGATTTAGAGCAAAAACTCAGATCCTCGCCATGGAACAGTGGCGCTTCGGAAGCACATGGGCTGCTGTGCGGACTTGCCTGCGGAGGCGTGACTGCCGACACGGTGCGGACTCGAGCCTACCTGTTTCAACTCAATGACCAGGAAGACATCGATATTATCGAAGGCATATTTAGCCTGGCGGAGCGAGACCTGCAGGACGAGGCCTTCGGCTTTGAACTAATGCTGCCTCCGGAAGATACTTCACAATTAGAGCGGGCAGAAGCGCTATCAAGCTGGTGCCAGGGGTTCCTCCAGGGAATCTGTCATGATAATGCCGATCTACTGACATCAGACAAGCTTTCGGTCAAGGAAGCGCTTGAGGATATTATGCAGATCGGCCATATTGAGCTCGATCCTAAGAACCTTGAACAGAATGAAAGGTCCCTAGCTGAGATCGTAGAATTTTTGCGCGTAGCGGTGCAGCTGGTTTACGACGAACTCATGACTACGGTTGCTGTTCAACCTGAGACCACATCCAAACTACTCAATTAGACATCATATATGGACCGTTCCATCCACAAACGAAGACGCCAGGATCTAATGCACTTGATGGGAGAAGGTATCGCCATTGTCCCGAGCGCACCGCATCAATCCCGTAATGGCGATGTGCAGTTCCAGTTTCGACCTGATAGTGATTTTTACTACCTCACTCATTTTCCTGAACCCGAAGCAGTATTGGTGTTAGTGCCGGGCCGGCCTGAGGGAGAGTTCATTATGTTTTGCCGTGAAAAAGATGAGTTAAAAGAAACCTGGGATGGGCGCCGGGAAGGTGTCCAGGGTGCGGTTAACAACTACCAGGCAGATCAAGCCTTTCCTATCGATGAACTAGAGTCAAAGTTGACCTCACTGATGGAAAATCGGGACAAGGTGTTTACCGTTATGGGTCGCTATCCTGAGTTTGACAGCGAGGTCATACATGCGGTGAGCCAGATACGCAATAAGCAGCGCAGCGGCGTGCACGCTCCTGGTGAAATTGTCGATCTCGGTCATGTTCTGCATGAGATGCGGCTTATTAAACGTAAGGAAGAATTGAAACTGATGCGCCAGGCGGCCAATATTTCGGCAGCCGCTCATATGCGTGCGATGAAGGCAACCAAGCCCGGGGTCTATGAGTATCAGGTACAGGCCGAGCTTGAATGCGAATTTCGTCTTGGCGGCAGCGAATGGCCGGCATATCCTTCAATCGTGGCTGGTGGTGAAAACGCCTGCATTCTTCATTACACCGAAAACAGATGCGAACTGGCGGATGGCGATCTGTTGCTGATCGACGCTGGCGCGGAGTACGACTGTTATGCCGCGGACATTACACGGACTTTTCCTGTAAATGGGCGTTACAGTGGCCCACAGAAAGCGGTCTATGAAGTGGTCCTCGAGGCACAGAAAACAGCGATGGCTGCAGTAGCGCCGGAAAGGCCACTGATCGACTATCACAATGCTGCGGTAGAAGTATTGACCGATGGCATGATCGATCTTGGCCTGCTGCAAGGGGAGCGCAACGAGCTCATCGAAACCAAAGCATTCAATCGATTTTATATGCACCGCACCGGCCACTGGCTTGGTATGGACGTACATGATGTAGGAGACTATAAAATCGACGAAGAGTGGCGAGAACTTGAACCAGGCATGGTGCTCACCGTGGAGCCCGGAATGTATATTGCGGCTGCGGAGGATATCGATGAGAAATGGCACAACATCGGGATCAGAATCGAAGACGATGTGCTAGTGACACGAAATGGAAATGAAAATTTGACAATCAAAGCGCCGAAGGAAATTGATGACATCGAGCACTTGATGAATGACTGATCACTACGACCTGGTGATCGTCGGCGGCGGACTTGTTGGCGCGAGCCTGGCCGTCGCATTGAGAAGCTCGGGACTAGAAATTGCGGTCATCGAACCCCATCCGTTCGATTCTCAGGAACAGCCGAGCTACGATGAAAGAACCGTAGCCCTGACCTGGAGTACGCGCCAGATTTTTCAAGGAATGGGGATATGGGAAGAGATCGCTGAGGCAGGCGCCGAACCGATTTTAGATATTCACGTGTCTAATCTGGGACACTTTGGAATGAGTCATTTATCCTGCCGCGAAGTTGGGACTGAGGCTCTTGGGTATGTAGTGCCGACCCGCGCACTTGGCAAAGTGCTGGAAGCGTATTTACAAGGCTGTGACAGTATCGAACTGATGCGACCCGCCACTGCGGAATCTCTTGTGTCCGACCACAACCATTGCACCGTAAAGGTCGAGCGTAACAACTCTATTGTAGAGCTGACTGCACGCCTGGCGGTATTGGCAGATGGAGGACGTTCCACTCTGACCAAGAGTTTTAATACCAGAAAAACCGACTATATCCAGCAGGCGTTACTTTGCATCGTCCGTTGCGACCGACCTCATGGCGGACGAGCCTATGAAAGATTTACTAACGAGGGGCCGCTAGCTCTGTTACCTCATAGCAAGCAGCGCTATGCCGTGGTCTGGACCTGCCTACCCGAGCAGGTCGATCAACGAATGGGGATGGACGATCGGGAATTTATTCAGGCGTTACAACAGCGTCTTGGCGATCGCGCGGGCAATTTTAGTGATCCCAGCCCACGCAAATCATACCCACTCAGTCGTTCAAATCTGGACCGGGTCACGCGTGAGCGCATTGTAGTAATAGGAAATGCCGCGCACATTGTGCACCCAGTGGCGGGTCAAGGATTTAATCTTGGCATGCGCGATGTGGCCGCACTGAGTGAAATTCTGTTCACCCACAACCAGGTAGGATCAGATATTGGCAGCGTTGAATGTTTACAACAATATGCACGGCAACGGCGTCGGGATACCTTTATGGTGGGTCAATTTACCCATGGCCTGATAGAAATCTTTTCCAGCGATAATAAGATACTAAGCCTACTGCGGAATCTTGCATTAAGCGGGGTTGAGGTGCTACCTCCGGCGAAAAAGTTTTTGCTTAAGCGTACAATGGGCATGGCGGGCAGACAGCCTAGGCTGGCTCTTGGTTTGCCTCTGACTTCCGAAGACGCTTCAATTTCGAAATGACCCAATCCGATATCACTATTGTCGGGGGCGGCTTGATCGGTCTTTCCAGTGCCTGTTTGCTAGCCCGTCAGGGGCTTCAGATCGACCTTATAGAAACGACCACACCGCCTCCCTGGGATCAGCATAAGATCAGCAATCGAGTGAGCGCAATAAATATTGCCACGCGAAACTTACTCGATTCAATTGGTATATGGCAAAGCATTAGTGATCGACGTGTGACGCCTTATCGTCGAATGCAAGTCTGGGACAGTCACAGCGAAGCACGAATCGAATTTGATTCGAGAGAATATGCACAGCCTCAGCTTGGCTGGATTGTAGAAAACAATCTGATCACACAGACCATGCTTGAGCGTTTGCAGCAGAACTATAACGTTCGCCTTCATTTTAATTCTAGCGTCGAAACCGTAGAGGCGAAAGAGGATTCAATCAAAGTCGAATTGTCCCCGGCAGGCACTCAGATTACCTCAGGACTGATCATTGCTGCGGATGGTGGTCATTCCAAGATCAGGGAACTAGTTGGTATTGAAACTCGGCAGGAGAGCTTTCACCAGGATGCGCTGGTCACCACGGTACGCTGTGAAAAATTTCATCAAAACACCGCCTTTCAGTGTTTTACACCAACGGGCCCGGTGGCAATGCTTCCCTTACACGACAATCACTGTTCTCTGGTGTGGTCGTGCGACCAGACCCAGTCAGATCATTTAATGACTCTTGACCAAGTCGATTTTAATGCTGAACTTGAACAACTTTTTAAGCAACAGTTGGGGGCCCTTCATATTCTCGATCGACCCCATCGCTTTCCACTGCACAATCGTCATGCCAGTAGTTACTTCGCACCACATGTGGCACTGGTTGGCGATGCCGCTCATGTTACCCACCCGCTGGCAGGCCTTGGCGCCAACATCGGTTTGCTGGATGCGGCCGCCTTAGCGCAAACTATTGAACATGCCACCAGCCGCGGTAAAGCGCTGGGCAGTCAGAGTGTCCTGAGACGATACGAACGTTGGCGCAAAGGGGAAAACAGCCTGGTGTTGACGGCGATGAAAACATTTAAAAACGTGTTTGGCAGTTCTAACCAAACTGTCCGACAGCTCCGCCAACAGGGCTTTTCTATTGCCAACTCATTTCACCCGCTGAAAAAAGAGCTGGCATCTTATGCTATGGGGTTGTCAGGTGATCTTCCGATAGTTTGCCGCCCAATGGTGTCAGCCGACCCGCTCTAGTGATTATTGTATAATCAAGAACCGTTCTTATTCTCATATAGAAATGGCCCATAGCGAAGACCTTCGGCAAGCGGGTTTAAAAACCACGTTACCGAGGCTCAAGGTGCTCTCGATCCTTGAATCCAGCAAAGTTCGTCATATGTCCGCGGAAGATGTCTATAAGATTCTTCTGGGCGAAGACGAGTCGATCGGGCTGGCAACAGTGTACCGGGTCCTGACTCAATTTGAAGATGCTGGCCTGGTGATTCGTCATAATTTTGAAGGTGATCGTGCGGTATTTGAACTCAATGATGAAGATCATCATGATCACATGGTCTGTGTCAGCTGCGGCAGCGTTATCGAGTTTATTGATCAGCGCATCGAAGAACTCCAGGATAAAGTAGCCCGCGATCATGATTTCGGAATTCAGGATCACTCTTTGACCCTGTATGGTGTCTGTAAAAAATGCAAATCCAGGGCCAGCTGATTGCCTGCTTTGGAAATCAATCCTCTTAGACCTCTTTTAACCTTTATTAACCTTTTTTGGAACTCAATCCGTGCCCACACTAGTTACCGGCTCATTCGCCTATGACACCATTATGGTGTTTCAAGATCAATTCAAAAATCATATTTTACCGGATCAGGTGCATATCCTGAATGTCTGCTTTTTTGTGCCGGAAATGCGAAAAGAGTTTGGTGGCTGTTCCGGCAATATCTCATACAACCTCAAACTGCTTGGCGGTGATCCGCTTCCCATGGGTACCGTGGGAGAGGATTTTAAACCGTACCGTAAATGGCTTAAGAAACAGGGAATGAATATTACTCATGTGACCGAAATTGAGAACACCTATACCGCACAAGCCTTTCTGACCACCGACACGGACAATAATCAGATCATTGCCTTCCACCCTGGCGCCATGGATTATGCGCACAAGAATCGGGTTACAGATGCCAATGGTGTATCTCTAGGAATTGTAGCGCCGGACGGACGCGATGCAATGATCGAACATTCCGCGCAGTTTGAACAAGCCGGCATACCTTTTATCTTCGATCCTGGCCAGGGACTGCCGATGTTTGATGGTAAGGAGTTAATGCAATTTGTTGAACAGGCAACTTACGTGTGCGTGAACGACTATGAATCCCAGATGTTACTGGAGAAAACCGGTCATACTCTGGAAGATATTGCGCGGGAAGTCGACGCACTAATCGTCACTCGCGGGGGCGCAGGCGCTGAAATTATGAGCGATGGGGACACGCTGCACATTCCGTCAATAAAAGCCCGGGAAATCAATGACCCCACCGGTTGTGGCGATGCGTTTCGATCTGGATTGCTATATGGAATCGAAAATAAGCTGGACTGGCAGACCACGGGGCAACTGGCTTCGTTGATGGGTGGAATCAAAATTGAATCACATGGCACCCAGAACCATAGACCGCGGAAAGAAACGCTTATGCAGCGCTATGAGGAAAGTTTCGGCTCGACTATAGATTTGCAGGTAACCTGCCCCAAATCGTTGTGATCCTGAGGTAAGCCAGGACCGCGTAAAATTCGCACAGACCCTGGATTAAATCCAAGACGACGCAGAATCTCCGCAGGTCAGATTTGCTTAAGGCTTCCCTGCCCTTGCTGCAGCTGCTGAATTTGTTGTTGCTGTTGTTGCTCCAGTTGTTGCTGTTCCATGGCTTGTTTCTCCTGTTGCTGTCGAAGCTCCTCCGCCCGCTCAAGCCGCTGGCGCTGCTCTTCCGCTTCTTCGGCCATTTGTTTTTGCTGCGCCGCTTCATCCGGATCGTCGGATGAGTTAGCCGGAGGATCAGGCGGAGGACTAGGCGGAAGCAGCTTACTGATATCAAGGTCCTCCGGATTGACCGTCGCCAGCGCTTCAAACTCCGCCACATTAATATTAAGCGCCGAGATCGTTTGCGCATTGGTGGCGGTAAGATCAGCAAGGTTAAGAGAATCACGTTCAATCACCAACTTTTCCAGCGCTCCCCTGTGCTTGATAAGTATATGGTCGGGAAAAACCGCATCCAGTATCGCACCGGTGTTTCCAATCTCATGACCGACAAGTACAACACTGGTCTGTCCACGTTGAACTTCGATCATGGCTCGACTTCGCTTAGGATCAGAGTCTGTAATCACCCCTGTCAGACTCAGATTTAGCTTGGTTTTTGGCGCTTCCACCACCTTGGGTTTCGCATCCGGCTCAGGGGCAACCGGAACGGTGCCAAAAATATGCGCATTAATAACGCCCGTGAGAACCACCCGTGAGTTTTGCTTTTGCTGTTGTGCAGACCCAAAATTGAACTGCTGGCTGGGCTGATCAGCAATATGCCGGTGGTAAACCTCATATCCAACCACCACCAACGATATCATAGCCCCAAATAGCAGCACCCAGCTGCCAGCAGAAAACACGGGGTTTGGAATGATATTTTGGTTCATAAGGCTGAATTTATCTTGACCCTGGTATTTTAACGCAATTACGACTCGCGTCAGGATCAACCTTTGTCACTACCAATCGGCTGATACCCGCCTATGTGTGATGGTGCCGGAAAGAGGAATCGAACCTCCGACCTACTGATTACGAATCAGTTGCTCTACCAACTGAGCTATTCCGGCATTTTTAACGCATAAATTACGCGTAATTAAATTTTTTTTGATACTAATTTTAGGGTCAAAAAAGGGACTTTTGATACGCTCGGAAGCTTTTATAGACCGCTTATCTGAATCTCTGAAGCATGGACGAAAGTGTTGTTACACATTGATACGAACTCCTGCCCTGATTTAGTTATTATAGTCGCATGAAGGTGTCCTTGTGTCATTCGGAGGTGCGAGGAAAGATGAATAATAACAGCAACCCAGTTGCGGTCAATGATTCAGTTGCGGCAGATAAAAAAATACGCAACACCGGTTCGCGCAGCCTCCTAATATATTCTTCCAGGTTGAAGCCCAGGTCAAGTCTTGGTTTCACCCTGGTAGAGATGTTGATAGTGATGTCCGTGGTTGGCGTTCTAATCAGTATCGCCCTGCCCGGTTTTTCCAGCCTCGTAATTGGCTCCAAGCTGGATAGCGCTGTAGATAAAATCACTGAGGCAATTTCCTACTCTCGTAACCTCTCCCTCAACAATCGTAACAACGAACGCATCGTAATTTGCCCGAGTTCAGATCACAACAATCCCACAGTGGTTAATCCCAGCTGCAGCGCAGCGGCCGAGCAAGACTATTCCGAGGGCTGGCTGATGTTTATCGACTGCAACGGAGACGAGATGTTCGATGCCGTGGCCAATCTCTGCGACGGGTTGACGACTCCAGAAGAGCTGATCAATGTTCAAACAAGATTTAAAGACATCACTCTGGAATCAAGTGACGCTAACCGGATAGTTTTTGATCGTTCAGGACGAACCTTAAGTACTACCAACTTCACGGTGAAGAATGATGGCCAGGATTACGCAACGGTCAGCGTCAACAATCTCGGTCGCATGTCATTAACCCATCACGACTATAACTGGTGAGCGCTAAATTGAATAAGCTTCAGAAAATTTCCGCTTCGCGAGGCTTCTCGCTGATCGAGGTGATGGTAGCGCTAGTTCTGTTAGCGGGCGGGCTTCTGGGTGTGGCTTACATGCAAAATTTTTCGCTTCGGTTTGGACAAGAGTCCTACCATCGCAGCCAGATTATGGTATCGGCTAATGAACTCATTGACGGCATGCGGGCAATGCAAATTGCGCCAGATGATGGATCTGGGAACCACCTATTTTATACAGCTGCTATTACTGGCGCAGAAGCAACTGCGGGGTGCGACGAGACACTTTCCACCGCACGTAATGATGTGATTTGTTTCAATCAGGAAATTTCGCAAAACCTGCCGTTTGGCACTGCACAGGTTGCAGTCAACGCCGGCGATGCCCGATTTATAGACATTATGGTTTTCTGGTCAGATCGCGGTATGTCAGAACAAGCCGGCTATTCAGATGCCTCTCAGGCGGAAAGCGCGGTTAACCTCAACAATAAAACAGACTGCGATAACGCAACCAACCGAATCTGGTCGGATGCACTGACCTGGCCCTTTGGAAACGGTCCAACTTCAGAGCTATGCATGGTGTCACATACATGGAGTGTTCAAATACTTAATCCGACAACGTTATGAATTTTACTCGAGACAATTTGAAACTGTCCGGCCGTCAGCGGGGTGTCAGCTTAATTGAGATGATGGTGGCGCTCACAATCAGCCTTATGGTACTGAGTGGTGCCAGTGTGATTCTTGTAAACGCCAACAAGTCCAGCCGTATTCAGGACGACCTGGTAGGCATGCAGGAAAATGCTCGATTCGCGATTCAGCAAATCGCCGATGATATCCGTATGAGCGGATACTATGGCTGCGTCGAAGATATCAACCCTGTGGACCCTAATGGCCCGATCATTAACAACCTCAGCAGCAATGACTATCTAGCGTCTCCCGTAAGAGGCTACGAGCACAGCGGTACACCAGTCACCACGCTGACAGATGACAGTCGAGATGTTCTAGAGATTCAGTATGCGAATCCGGTTACTACGATGGCGGCGACTATGGATAGCCCGCAGTCAGATATAACGGTTGCCGACACGAGCGGAATTTCAGTTGGGGATGTCCTGATGGTAGCGACCTGCGAGACCGGCGACATTTTTGCCGTGAGTGGTTTAGGTGCCGGTACCCTTCAGCACCAAACCGATGCCACCAGTGGTGGTGACCTCGTAATCGAGAATAACAGTGATTCGCTCTCTGCCTTGTATCCACAACAAACTTACGCGGGAATCGACAATTCAATTTACAGGTTCAACAGAATTAAATATTCAATAGCCGATGATGGTGGCGTTCCGGCTCTGTTTCGGGCGGTCAATCAGCCTCTAAACACCCCTGGCGACCCATTTATTCGCGGTGTCGACGCATTTGAAGTGCTCTATGGTGAAGACACAAACAACGACTCCATTCCCGACTCTTACGTTGCCGCCGATGCGGTTACCAACTGGGGAAATATAAGCGCTATCAGATTCGCGCTGCTGATGCGCACGGAAAACCAATACGGATCGGACTTCGATCGCGCCGACGAAAGTGGCGACACCATTGCCGTACTCGGTTCAGATTTCGATGTTGGAGATGAACGAGTCCGACGTCGCACCTTTCAAACCACGGTTTTTGTTCGCAACAGCATCTAAACCAACATTCGCATGAATAATCAATATCCAAAAAGCGTCCGCAATCAGGGCAAACAGTCCGGTGCCGCGTTGCTTACGACCTTAGTCTTCCTGGTGGTGCTAACGATCATTGGCGTATCGTCGATGCAGAATAATCGCATGGAGCAGAGGATGACTACTAATCTTCAGGAGATCAACCATTCGTTCCAGTACGCGGAAACGGGGCTGGTACCCGGCATCAAGTCAGCGGAACTCCTGAACACAGCCGACACCGGTGCGCCAGACTACGGCAGCCCTGATCTGTATTTATGCCATGCGGGTGGTGATGTCACCGACCCCGAGTACTGCGATGATGGCAGTAACACGGGCAATGCAGCGGTTATCACAAAATACCGAGGCACAGGCAGTTTGCCACCCCCCAATTACAGCCTGGAAAGCGGTTTCGCTACCCATTTTTTCTATGTGACCAGCAGAGGCACATCAAACAACTCAGAATCAACGCACGATATAGGGGTATCCCTGGTCGGGCCAAGCGGCCTTGAATAAGCGGCCAAATCCGGAGAGCAAGTTATGAAACATGCAGATATACATTCAATTCACGCAGCGAGAACTTTCACAAAGTCGCTGATTCTAGGCATGCTGTTGTTCGGCACCTTGGTCGCAATCATGGCGTTCCAGGTGAGCGCACCTGCCCATGCGGAGCCAAAAATGTGGAACATAGAATCTACCTTGGAAGGCACAAGCATTTACCGAATTCGCGTAAACAAGGCTGGCAAAGGGACTATCGTCCTGCATTGCCATACCTGTTCCAAAGAAAGGATTCGTCTAACCGTCACACCGGAGAGTTTTGCGATAGTCGCGGGCCAAAAAGTTCCGTTATCAAGAATTGGTACGGGCGGTGACAAATTTATGACCGGCTTTTACAAGGCTGAAACGATGGAATTGACCCGGTTAAAGGTGGAGTGATAACAAAATGAATATTCAAATCGAAAAAAATCAAAATCGAAATTATTACCTTCGAGCGAGAGCTTGCAACATGTGCAAAAAAACAGGTATTTCAATTCTAGCCGGACTTCTGGTGGTTGGATCTGCGCAGGCAGCCGACGTCGAAATCTATACCGAAACCGACGCTCTGGGAGTTAATCCCAATGTCCTGTTTGTAATGGATACGTCGGGCAGTATGGGTGGTGAGGTCGATGTCTCCACCTACGATCCGGCAGTCGACTATACGATACCTGCTGGAGAAGATGAGTGTGCAGACGATCGGATCTATGTTGGCGGCATATACACAACCCACCCTGACTGTGACACAGACTATTGGTTTCAGAAAGACAGACTGCGTTGTGAAGCGGCCGATGACAATCTGGATATGGACGGCACAGGCGTAGGGACAGGATTTTTTGTCGATCGTATTGCGCGATGGAACAGCAACTACGATAACTGGTACAACCTGCACTCTACTTTCTATTATTATCGTTCTGAGTCCACACACTATGAATGCAAGGATGACGATCGAGAGCATGGTGAGACTGATACGTCAACCGAGCTACGCATTCGTAACGGCTCAAGCGGACCTTGGAATGCAACTATCAGCAACAACATCTGGAACAGTAAGAACAGTCGGACCCTGTTTTCCGGCAACTACTTGAACTGGTACCACTATCACGGTGGTTCGACCGGACTGACTAAGACCCGACTTGAAATCATAGTGGAAGCGGCGGTCGACCTCATTAGCTCGGTATCGGATATCAATTTGGGCCTGATGCGTTTTAATACCTATAGCTACAGCACTAACAGCCGCAACAAAGGTGGCCCGGTCAGGTTTCCGATCTCAGATCCGGACGAAATCGATCCTGTCAGCGGATTGACCAACCGCCAGGCAATGATCAACGAGCTGCAAAGTTATACCGATGGCGGATACACCCCATTAACCGAGACGGTTTACGAGGGACTCCGATATTTCCGTGGCCAGACACTGTTGAATGGCGTCGTGCAGCCAGATACTTCTCTTGGCAGCCACCCAAGCGCCCAGAGCGGTGGGGCCTATATTTCGCCAATCGAATATGATTGCGGTGAAAACTATATGATCGTGTTCACAGACGGTGAACCTACTCACGACGGCGACGTGGATACCCAGATTAACGACCTGATCGACGGAGCCGCTGGTGATATGGGCTCGTGCGGACATGGGACTGGTTATTCCGCCTCAGATTCCTGTCTGGACGAGCTGGCCAACTATATGTTCATTGCGGACCACTCGGACGATACTGTGGGCCCTTTAGATCTGGCCGGTACACAGAATATAACCTCTTATTATATCGGCGGATTTGACGCCGCTAACGATACATTGTTAGATGACGCGGCGGAAAAAGGCGGCACCGATCAGGCTTATTCGGGATCAAATCCGAGCGAGTTTGCCGCAGTGTTCAGCTCAATTATCGGCGACATCCTCCAGGTTAATGCAGCGTTTACCTCTCCAGCGGTATCGGTTAACGCACTGAACCGGTTGCGTCACAATAATGACCTCTATTTTGCGCTGTTTGAGCCGACCCGTGAGCCGCACTGGAACGGTAATATTAAAAAGTATCGTCTCGCAACGACCGGCACAGACGCCGATGGCGATGGCGAACCGGATATATTTATCTCTGATCAAAATGGTGCCAGCGCGGTTGACGAAAATACCGGTTTATTCGAAGAGACCGCCAAGAGCTACTGGTCAAGAGTAGATGATGGTGACCAGACCACCGAAGGTGGTGCGGCGCATCGATTGTTTACATTTGACGGGCCTCCGACCGACGACTATATCGCTGGCAGCCGTGAGTTCCGTGTATACACCTATTTAAACAACTATACGCCGGATGCTTTTAACGGTAGCGGCGAAACGTTGGTCAACGTGCACGAAAGCATTGCGGACGGCGCGGTTGTTGGTGAGAATTTTACCAATATCACCAAAACCACGTTAGGACTGTCCGACAGCATGCCTGAGGCAGAATTTCTTGATCGCGTCATGTGGGCGCGGGGCGTCGATGTGCAGGACGAAGATGGAGATGGCCTGACTACAGACGGAAGACCTGTATTGGGCGGCGTGCTGCACACTGAGCCGATACTGGTGAACTATGAGGTCAGCGACAACGGTACACCTGCGGATGACTCTGACGATACCCAGACTAACATCGTGTTTGTAACTACCAATGACGGTTACTTCCATATCCTGAAATCTGAACAGGCTAATGATAACGAGCGCCTGGAACACTCGGCCATTATCCCCAAGCAGACTCTGGGGCTGATCGACGAAATGTATGTGAATAGTGGAACCGATGTGGCCTATCGGCTGGACAGCAATATCGACGTCTGGCGGTTAGACGGCAATAATGATGACCAGATCACGACTGGTGGCAGCGACCATGTCATGGCCTACTTCGGCCAGCGCAGAGGCGGCAACGCAGTCTTTGCTTTCGACCTCACTGATCCCGATACTCCAAAGTTGCAATGGGTGATCGATCCGGCGAACGTTCCGACCAATTCAACCGATCCAGACATCGGACCATTTCAATATATGGGTCAGAGCTGGTCGCGGCCAACGCATCACAAACTTCTTGTGGCAAATACCGCCGGTACCGCCCTCGAGTCGAGAGACATTGTGATATTTGGTGGTGGCTACGATAATGATAAAGATGACATTGTTGACACCATCCGCGATGCCGACACCATAGGTAATGCGATCTACATTGTCGATGCATTAACTGGCGAGCTGCTGTGGTGGGCGGGTAAAACAGGTGTCGCAAACGTTACCCCAACACTATCAAGCAATGATATGGACTTTGGATTTGTAGGGGATATAAAAATCGTCGATATTAACGGCGATGGCTTGGTCGACAAATTCTTTGCCACAGATGGTGGTGGCCAGGTGTGGCGATTTGATGTCGGCAATCAGCTGAACGCTACCGACTCACTCACATTGTCTAGCCGCATTACTGGAGGCGTCATTGCAGACCTCCAGCTGGACAATGCCTCTGATTCAGCAACCAATGAAAATAATCGCCGGCTGTATTACGCCCCAGACATTGCGATTATTCAGGAGTACGAGACATCGACACCTTTCCTTTCGATTGCGGTGGGTACCGGATATCGGTCGCATCCCTTGAATAAGACCATTGTCGATAAATTCTATTTGCTCAAGTATTCGGACATTCTTTCGATTCCAAGCAGCTATTCTGCGATAAAGCTTCACATCGACGATTTGCTGGACGTTACCAGTCTCAATTTTGCTGCCGATCCGCCGCCTACATTGGCTACTGACGACGCAACGAAATTATCCGATAACGGTTGGTATCTCGAATTCGATGAGGACGGCAGTCTCGATCCCAGCGGCGAAAAATCGCTATCTGAATCAATCACAGTGGACGGAAAAATCGTGTTTACTACCTACACACCTCCCTCTGGTGATACTAACACCAGCGACGACGAGGTCTGCGCCGGTAACCAGGGGGCGGGTAAAACCTATGTAATCAGCGTTTTCGACGCGAGGCCGGTTGCCAATCTCGATGGGGTTGGCGCAGCCAACGCGCTGGAGACGAACGACAGATCATTCAATCTGAAAGTCAGCGGCATACCACCGCGACCCAAGGTTATCTTTCCTGATATTCCCGATGTTTCGGGTAAAATCATCGTCGGCCGAGAGCTGCTGCCTGTCAATATAGAGAACCCACCGGAACTTACTTACTGGCTTCAGGATTAGTTAATAAGAGGTGAAACCAATGAAATCGAAATATAACGGGGGCTATACCTTAATCGAGTTGATGATCGTGTTGGGCATACTCGGAGTACTGGCATCTTGGGCAGTACCGCAATACATAGAGTATGTTCGGGATTCACGCCGCGCAGACGCAATCGGCTCTATGAACCGGATGCTGGCCCAGCAGGAGTTGTTCTATGCCAATAACAACTCGAGCTACACCGATCAGGTTGCGGATCTCGGCTATGACACCTATGGTGGCAACAGCATCGCTGAAAGTGAAGAAGGATTTTATTCCATCACTATGGCGGCGTGTGGCAGCGGGCTTGGAAATTGCATTGCCATGTCCGCCGCGCCAGTTGCTGGAACCAGTCAGGCTAAAGATTATGAGTGCTTCGCTATTGCAATCAACTCCCAAGGCAGGCAGACCGCTACCAGGCAGGACGCCACACCTAATAACGAAGAGTGTTGGAACTAATGGATTAACGTGCGCGCCGGTGAACGCCGGTGCGTAAATTAAACTATCTCGCGCCTGCCCTTCTTCAGGCGCACTGGCAGCGAGAATGAAATATTCTCTCTGGGGCCTTCAAGCTCTGAAATATCTCGCTCACCTTGACGCAATTTCTCCACTACCTGTTGGACTAGAGACTCCGGCGCGGAAGCCCCTGCGGTAACCCCTGCGCAGGTCTTACCATCAAGCCATTCATCCCTGATTTCCTCGGGGCCATCGATCAGATACGCGGGCACGTCACGATTCTCAGCAATTTCCCGTAAACGATTAGAATTTGAGCTGTTGGGTGATCCCACTACAAACACTATATCGCACTGTTCGACCAACTTTTTCACCGCGTCCTGCCGGTTTTGTGTGGCATAGCAGATATCGTCTTTTCGAGGACCCTTAATATTAGGAAATCTTAGTTTAAGTGCATCCACTATTCTTGCAGTATCGTCCATTGATAGCGTAGTCTGACTGACGTAGGCCAGTCGATCGGGATCAACAACTTCGAGTTTTTCTACATCCCCGAGAGTTTCAACCAGCATAATTCCACCTCTGGCCTGACCCATTGTGCCCTCGACTTCGGGATGCCCGGCATGTCCGATTAGAATGATTTCAAGACCCAGTTTTCTATATTGAGTAACCTCAACATGGACTTTGGTGACCAGTGGGCAGGTCGCATCAAACACGTTTAAATTTCGTGATTCGGCCTCCTGTCTCACCTGTTGCGAAACACCGTGAGCGCTAAAGATTACGGTTGATCGTTCCGGAATCTCATCAAGTTCATCGACGAATACCGCTCCTTTCCGTGACAGATTATCAACTACAAAACGGTTGTGTACGACTTCGTGTCGCACGAAAATCGGCGCACCGAATTCCTCTAAAGCCCGCTCTACAATTTCAATTGCCCGGTCGACACCAGCACAAAAACCCCGAGGATTTGCCAACAGCACTTGCATTAGTGAACCGTACTTTTTTTATTTGACATCAGCAGACTGTCGGCGATGAGGATTATGGCTCCACACGTTATCGCAATATCAGCCACGTTGAAAGCGGGAAAATACCAATCCTTATAGTGCAACAGTATAAAATCGATCACGTACCCCGCATTTACCCGATCGATAAGGTTGCCTATAGCGCCACCAAGCAAGAGCGACAGACCAAAGGTCAACCATCGATTACGACTTATTTCACGCCATATCCACACCAGTAACACCGCCGAAAACACTACAGCAAGCGATATAAATAAATAATGCTGCCAGCCACCGGCATCATTGAGAAAGCCAAAGGCCGCGCCTTGATTTAGAACCAGCACTAGTTTGAACACCGGCAAAATATCCATTGCCGGGCTTCCTCCCAGGTTTTGATAAGCCAGTTGCTTAGTGAATTGATCAACAACAATGACAATCACTGCAAGCAAGAGGTATCCAGCATAACCGACTACAGTGCGATTCATTCGGTAAGAAGTTCCCGAGCCCTGTCCGCATCAATTTTTATTTGCGCCTTAAGCGCGTCAAAAGATTCGAATTTCTGTTCATTGCGTATCTTATGCACGAACTCGACACACACCCGCTCACCGTATATCGATTTGTCAAAATCAAACAGGTGCACTTCGAGCTGTGTCTGTAACCCGTCTACGGTCGGCCGTGTACCAAGATTAGCGACGCCCGCCAGGGCACCACCATTAATCCCTTTGACCTCGACCGCAAACACCCCGGTCAATACCGGCTTATGGTTGACCGCGAGATTAAGTGTTGGGAATCCCCATTGACGGCCTAGCTGTTGGCCACGGATCACCCTTCCCACCAGGTTATACCGCCGCCCCAGCAATCTTTCCGCGGTCTTCAAATTGCCTCGCTCTAGCAGGTGACGAATACGAGTGCTACTGACCCGTTCTCCGCCATCAGTTATGGTCTCAGTGTCTTCTACCTTGTAATTGCCCTCGCACGCATACTTCCGCAGCATTTGTATATTTCCACTGCGATTCCTGCCAAAATGAAAATCGTCGCCAATGAGTAGATGTCTAACCTTTAGCGCTTTGATCAAATACTCGTTTATAAACTCCTCGGCAGAGGTCTGCGCCAAAGATTTGTTAAAGCGCAACAACAGCATTACGTCCACCCCTTGATTCCGCAACGCAAAATACCGTGTCGCACGATCGGTAATTCGGGGAGAGCTCTTATCTTTCAGGAAAAACTCCTCTGGGTGCGGATCAAAGGTCATTACGACCACAGGCAATTCTAAACTATCTGCTCGATCTCGCAGAGTTTGTAAAATTTTCTGATGCCCCAGATGTACCGCATCGAAATTGCCGATTGTCAGTACGCAGCCATCCTGGGGCAGATGCGGTGAATGCACCGAACGAATCAGTTTCATTGCATCTCCCGTTGCAGCCACAAAGATTTCACACGCAAGCCTAATAAATAAAGAATCACAAAATAACTTATGGCACCAAGGGGCACCCACATTGACAGACGCAGAATACGTTGCCACACAGACTGCTCTATCCAGCTGTTTGCATCCCCTGCTCCCCACCAAAGCAATAATCCCATTCCCGTAGAGGCAAGAATAATCTTCCCAAGCAAACCAGGCCACCCAGGTTGCAGCACTAACACCTCCTCTTTCTTAAGGCCGGAGTATAACAAGGCTGCATTCACCACTGCAGCTATACTGGTCGCTAGAGCCAGTCCGACATGCTGCATAGGATAGAACAACAACAAACTTACGAGGATATTCACGATCACTGCAATAACACCTATTTTTACCGGCGTGCGTGTATCTTTACGTGCAAAAAACCCTGGTGCCAGCACCTTGACCATGACAATGGGCAATAGCCCTATGCTGTAAGCGACCAGGCTATAAGCAGACATGTAAACCCCTTTCGAGGTGAAGTCCCCATGAAAGAAAATCGTGGCGATTAAGGGAATCGCCAGCACCACCAGCGCCACCGTTGCTGGGATACAAATCAGACATACCCAGCGAGCACCCCAGTCGAGCGTGCGGGCGAAAGCATGATGAGAATCTGTAGCATACTTTCTCGACAAATCGGGCAGTATTACAGTGCTAAGAGCAATACCAAACACACCTACCGGGAATTCCATCAGACGATCTGAATAATAGAGCCACGAAATACTGCCAGTCACCATGAACGATGCGAGCAGGGTGTTGATGAGCACATTGAGCTGCGATACCGATCCACCAAAAATGGCGGGTAACATCAACTTAAATACCTGAGCTACCCCCTCGTCGGCGGACTGATCATGTTCACGTTTGCGAATTCTTGGACGTACTGACAACCCTTCCCGTCGGAGAAAAGGTAGCTGGAACATCAACTGTACAATACCGGCCACAAGCACGCCAACCGATAGTGCAATGGGGGCATCTGAGAACATTGGGGCCAATACGAGAGCGGCGAAAATGAGACAGATATTGAGTAATACCGGTGTCGCCGCCGGCGCCGCGAAGCGGCCACAGGTATTCAGCATCCCTGCAGACATCGCAACCAACGATACAAAAAACAGGTACGGAAAAGTGATACGGGTCGCTTCAACGGTCAGGGCGAATTTCTCAGGTTCTGCGCCAAATCCCCAGGCCAGCATGCGCACCAGCAGAGGCGCTAAGAGGATGCCTAGAACTGATATGACCACTAAAAACAGCCCAAATCGACCTATCACCAGCTGCAGGAAGCGGTCAGTTTCTTCAGGCTCGCGGTGCTCGCGAAAGTCCGTGAAAACAGGCACGAATGCCGCTGAAAATGCACCTTCGGCGGTAATTCTGCGAAAGAAGTTTGGAATTCTGAACGCCACAAAGAACACATCCGCCGCAGCGCGATCCCCCAACAGGTTAGCGAACACGACATCCCGAACCAATCCACTGATCCGCGACAGCAACGTCATTGAACCAACGATAGATGTGGATTTGAGCAACTTGCCGGACATGGGCCGATTATAGTGGGGTTATTAGGCTCGGGGACCGTCGAAAACCCTGTTTCTGCTTGACTTTTGGGGCAAAATTGACGATATTCCGCCGTCGTTCAATGCACCCGGGATTTCCGGCCACAGCCGGTCGAGATGGGGCGCAATTATAGTATTGCTCTACCATGGCGCAAGCCACTTCCGGAGCGAAAACATGTATTACATGGATATTTGACTTGGCAAACACACCACAAGCTAGAAAGCGGGCGCGCCAGAATACTAAGCGTCGCACAAACAACATGGGCCAGCGCTCATCGTTACGTACGTCCATCAAGAAGCTGCTGAAGCTTATTGAGGATAAGAATATTGACGAAGCCAAGAACGCTTATCGTGACACGGTATCCCGCATCGACCGCAGCGCCTCTAAGGGACTGCATCATGCTAATCGCGCGGCGCGTCTAAAAAAACGCCTCAACAACCGTTTGCGAACCATCGACGCCTGAGTCAGGCTCATTGCTTCGAGGGCGGCCAAAGATCCTCAAGTATAAAGGCACCGTTCTGAGCCATCGTTAAAAGCTTGCCTCTCAAGGCTATAACTGCGTCATGTCGCCGGGGGCTTTAAAAAAAACTGTGGGACCCTCATCATAAATTTAGTAAAAAAGTAAAGGGGTGACAATTTAAGCCCCAGTCGTCGGCATGCTTTGTAAGACTCAAGATTCCCTTTCAAAATATTAAGCATGCTTCTATTTGTGGTACCACCCACCCTCATCCGCACCAGTACCTCGGGCAGATACTTTGCATTAATGCCATGTATCGCCAGCATCCGTGCCGTTAACTCGTAATCTGAGTGAAATTTAAGCTTCTGGTCGAAATCACCGCAGCGCTGATAAACGCGACGACGCGCGAAGAACGTCGGATGTGCAGGCATCCAGCCCTTCTCAAATAATCCAGGTTCGTAGTGTTGTGAGCGCCAGTAGCGGACCACCCTCCCGGTATCGTTCTGATCTACGTAAACCAAGTCTGCATAACAGGCTTCAATAGATTGATCTTCAAAACACGCAGCAACTCGGCTGATCACACCCGAATCCTGGTAGATGTCATCCGCGTTAAGAAAGCCGATCAGCTCCCCGGTAGCCAGTCTAATCCCCTTGTTCATGGCATGGTAAATCCCCTGATCTGGCTCCGACATCCACTGACTGAGTTTATCCTGGTGCCGGGTGATGATTGCAACAGATTGATCGGTCGAAGCCCCGTCGATAACGATATGTTCGATCTCGGGGTACTGCTGAGCATGCACCGAAAGAATCGTGTCCTCCAGTGTGTCTTCTGCATTGTAGACGACGGTAATAATAGAAACTTTCACTTCTTTATATCCCTTTTGCGCCGCGCAGGACGATGTGAGGGCTTGTGTTTTATCCGTTTGGTCCTGGCTACATCAGTTTTCCCTTCTTCACCTTTCGACAAGCGGTCCACTGCGCCTGGTTTCAGTTCGGTCCATTCTCCTTGTTTAAGGTTTCTCGGCAATGCTAGGCTTCCATAGCGGACACGTACCAAACGACTGACCCTGCAGCCTACCGCCTCCCACATCCTTCTGACCTCCCGATACTTTCCCTCCGTTACCACTACGCTGTACCAGGTATTGCTGCCTTCCCCTCTCTGACGCTTGACGTTCTTAAAATAGACCTCAGTGCCGTCCAGGTTAATCCCGCTTTGTAGCCGTTCTATTACCGCATCATCGACACGACCGAAAATCCGGCAAAGATACTCTCGCTCCAGATCCGAGCCTGGATGCATTAACTGATTTGCTAAATCACCGTTGTTTGTGAACAAAAGCAAACCACGAGTATTGATATCGAGTCTCCCAACAACCACCCAGCGTTCGCCCCGGAGCCTGGGTAGATTGCGAAATACAGTGGGGCGTCGCCCTGGATCACTGCGGCTGCAGATTTCCCCTTCAGGTTTGTTATACAGCAGTACGCGGCTACTCTTCTGAGACTGCTTGCCACGGATAGGACGGCCGTCGATACTAATTCTGGATTTTTCGTTTACGCGATCACCAAGTTGGGCCAGCTTGCCGTCGACCCGGACTCTGCCTTCCGTGATCCAGTTTTCGATCTTGCGACGTGAGCCTAGACCCCGATCAGCGAGAAATTTCTGCAGTCTGATATCAGGCTGCGTTAGCGACTTCATCCCGCGTCAATTTCGACCGCTGACACTCGTCTTGTTTCCTGGATTTCATTCGCTGATTCATCCTGCTCCAGGCTACCCTCGAATTTCATATAGTCATCGAGCCCAGATTCATCGGCTGAAGGCTGCACAACACCGCTTGACGGGGTTTCATCCAAGGCGGTCCGATCTTCGATACCGCTATCCTGATGAGTCTCCTCTGAATCCACGGAATTTGACTCAGCGGCCAGGTCGGTAAGTTCTGTTTGCGTATCCTCCTGTTGTGCATCCTCCTCGGCATCACTACTTTCCATTGCTGCAAGGATCTCAGCGGGAAGAGGCGTTTCCATATCTCCAGCGATTTCCCCAAAAGAGCGTTCTTCCATTAGATCTGGTAAATCCTTGAGTGACCCAAGACTGAAGTAAGACAGGAATTCCGGCGTAGTGCCAAACAGCGCTGGCCTGCCCGGAACGTCGCGCACGCCCACCTGCTTTACCCATTCGCGTTCAATGAGGCGCTGCATCATTTCAGGACTTACGCTTACACCACGCACCTCTTCGATATCACCTCGCGTAACTGGTTGTCGATACGCAATAATTGCCAGGGTTTCCAGCAGCGCCCGTGACATGCGTGGAGGTTTAGCTTGATGAAGTTTGCGTAAATACTGAGAGTACTTTTCCCGAGTTTGATAGCGATATCCATTTCCTATTTTCTTTAGTTCCACACCCCTGTCTGCACACTCATTCAGTAGTTTATCTATTGCATCGTGCACCTGGTCCGCCTCCGGCCGAACACTTTTTTCGAACAGTCCCTGTACCCTGGTCACACTGACCGGACTATCCGATGCCAATAGCACAGCCTCTATAATGTTCTTTAAATCATCTGACATTAAATCATCTGACATAGTCGTTACTCGCCCTCAATACTTTTTAAGTGAATTGGTGCAAACGGTTCGTTCTGCACCACAAGCAGCATTCTGTCTCGGCTTAACTCAAGAATTGCCATAAAGCTGACTACCAGGCCCAGCCGGCCTTCGCTGGGATCGAATAGATCTTCAAATCGTATATTGCAATTATTGCGAATTCGATCAAGGATCTGGGTCATCTTCTCTCGAACGGTGAGACGTTCATGCCCTATCGACCAATTTCGATTTTGATCGGAGCGCTCCATCAAATTACGAAACGCAATTACAAGATCATTCAGGGAAGCCCGGGCTTCCACTTTGACCGGTTCTTTATCGTCAAATTCAGCGGTCACTAGATAGAGATCACGCTCAATCCTTGGGCGGTCATCAATCTCTCGAGCCGCCTGAGTAAATCGCTCATACTCCTGCAGACGCCTGATGAGCGCTGCCCGCGGATCCTCCTCCTCGCTCTCCTCTTCTCCCGCGGGGCGGGGCAATAATAGCCGCGATTTAATTTCAGCCAGGGTCGCCGCCATTACCAAATATTCTGCCGCCAGGTCCAGCCGGAAATGGCGCATCAATTCGACGTATTCCATATACTGCTTAGTAATCAAGGCCACAGGGATATCGAGAATATCCAGGTTTTGTTTTCGAATCAGGTACAGCAGCAGATCTAAGGGACCTTGAAAAGTTTCAAGGAATACCTCTAACGCATCCGGGGGGATAAAGAGATCGTCGGGCAGTTTATCCAGGAGTTCACCATTGACCAGAACTTTGAGCTGTTCTGTACCAGAAGCCGAAGCCAGGACAGTGGGCGGTTGTTCCTGGTCGTGGCTTGGTTGATTCATCCGAAGGTCAGTCCTGGGAGATTACTTGTAAATAGTACCTACCGATTCTCTCACAATCTGCATCGTTTCGCTGGCCACTTTACGCGCCTGTGCATCTCCATTGGCGATTACTTCGCGCACCCGTGACGGATTCTCCTCGTAGGGTCGCGCCCGTTCCCGAATCATTTCCTGCTCCTCGAGGACCTTATCGATCAGCGGCTTTTTACACTCGAGGCAACCAAAGGACGCAGCGCGGCAACCTGCTACCACCCATTCAAGTGTGGCCTCATCACTATAGACCTGATGCAGTTGCCATACCGGACATTTTTCCGGATCGCCCGGATCCGTCAGACGCACTCTGGCCGGATCAGTAGGCATTACGCGTATTGCCTGTTCGACTCTTTTTGGGTCATCCCTCAGAGCAATTGTATTGTGATAGGACTTAGACATTTTCTGGCCGTCCAAACCAGGCATCTTGGCTGCCTCGGTAAGTAACGCCGCCGGCTCGGGTAATAAGGTGATACCTCGACCTTCCAGATGCCCTAGTAAAAATTCTTTTTGCTCCTGATTGATGTTTTGCTGCGCTGCAACCAACTCTCGGGCCTGATCAAGCGCGTCGCGATCTCCTCGTTCGGTAAATCCCTGACGCAGTCTGTTGTAGGTCTTTGCGGCCTTCTTCCCCATTTGACGGATTGAATCTGTCAAATTTTGCTCAAACTCCGGACTCCTGCCAAAAAAATGGTTAAACCGCCGGGCAATTTCGCGGGTCAATTCCACATGGGGCACCTGGTCTTCCCCTACAGGAACATGGGCCGCGCGATACATCAGGATATCTGCGGACTGCAGAAGCGGATAACCAAGAAATCCATAAGTTGCAAGATCTTTCTCACGAAGTTTGTCTTGTTGATCTTTAAAGCTGGGTACCCGCTCAAGCCAACCGAGCGGCGTCACCATGGACAGTAATAAATGCAGCTCGGCATGTTCCGGCACATGAGATTGAATAAACAGCGTTACCTTTTCCGGATCTACGCCCGCTGCGAGCCAATCGATCACCATTTCCCAGACATGCTGGTTCATGGTCTGTGGTGCGTCGTAGTGGGTCGTGAGCGCATGCCAATCTGCTACGAAGAAAAAACACTCATAGTCGTCTTGCATTCGAACCCAATTGCGCAATACCCCATGGTAGTGACCCAAGTGCAGATTGCCAGTAGGCCGCATTCCAGAGAGCACGCGCCGGTTGTCAGATTGACGTGTATCTGGTGCTGAACTATTAGCGGTCGTCATATTGGTTGCTCCTCTCCAGCCGCCGCGGATAAAAACGATGTGTGCCTGTGGTTCACACGAAAGCGCTGGTATCGCCTTTGCCACTGCGTAACACTCGGGGAAATCCATGCACCAGGTCAATCACCGTGGTCGGCTCCAGATCACAGGGGCCTCCGTCAATAACCATATCTAACTCGTGTTCCAGCGTTTCGCGTATTTCCTCAGCATCATTCATCGGCAATTGCTGGCCCGGCAAGATAAGCGTGGAACTCATGATGGGTTCATTCAGTTCCGCTAATAACGCATTTACAATCGGAAAATCGGGCACGCGTAACCCTATAGTTTTTCTTTTTGCGTGCTGCAGGCGGCGCGGCACTTCGCGAGTGGCGTCGAGAATAAAGGTATAGGGCCCTGGAGTAAAGCGCTTAAGAAGTCGGTAAATTTCATTATCCACCTTAGCATAAATACTTAACTCCGATAGATCCCGACAAACCAAGGTGAAGTTGTGATCGTCATCCACTCTGCGAATTTTGCGGATAGCTTCCATCGCATCTTTGTTACCGATAGCACACCCCAGGGCATAGCTTGAATCAGTAGGATAAGCTATGACACCACCTCTTTTTAATATTTCAACCGCCTGACGAATCAGTCGCAGCTGGGGATTTGTCGGATGTATCTGGAAAAACTGCGCCATTTTCTATGAACTACCTCTAGGTTCTTCGCCCGACACGGGCTTTCTCTTACGTGGTGATCGTCGCTTACGGGATCTCCTGATTGATTTACCAGGGGCTAGCTGGCTAATTATTTTATCCCGACCTTCCCCATCAACATCCTGGATACGGGTCCACCAGTCAACCAAGTCCTGGCCGACCTCGCCAATCCGTGCTCGCAATAACAGAAAATCATAGGCCGCACGAAAGCGCCTGTTTTCGAGAATTGCACGAATTGCCCGCGGCCGCCTGCGTTCAAGTGCACTCTGCAGTTCCCAGATTTCGATTGCAGGGGCGCTTACGCGGCGTGGCACTGAAACTTGCAGCGACTGGGCTGCAAACACTTCGTCTGAGGCTTGATGAAATGCTTGCATATAATTCTTTTTTTCGGCACATAATTGCCGGTGTCTCGATAAAAACGGCCCCCACAAAAACACCGCGAAAAGAAACGCCGGAATTACCGGCTTGTCCTGGCTGATTCTGCGGTCAGTATTTTCAAGCGCGGACACTATGAATTGCTCATAGTCGTGGTCGTTTTCCTGCTCGAGCACCTCGATCGTTTGACCGAATAAAAGCTGTGCAAGACCTGTGTGCCTTAGTTCCTCCCAACTGCTGACAGCATGGGCATGGTGGAACATTTTCAACACTTCATCAAACAACCGGGCGGCCGGAACGTCTTCCAGCAACAATCGATGTTTATGGATCGCCTCGACCAGTGACGGCACAGGCTCTAAACCCAATTTGGCCTTAAATCTGAGTACTCGCAACATTCGGACCGGATCTTCAGCGAACCGATCTGCGGGATTGCCAATCATCTTGAGACAATGATCATTGATGTCGGCGACGCCGCCCAGATAGTCGATAACCTGCTCAGATGTGGGGTCGTAATATAGAGCGTTAACGGTGAAATCACGCCTCACCGCATCTCCCTCAATATCTCCATAAACATTGTCATCGGTGATCCGACCACTATTTGACGCCTTATTCCTGGCCCACTTTAACCAGTTCTTCTTTCCACCTCGGTTTGGATCAGCGCGATAGGTCGCGACCTCAACCATTTCCCCGTGATATCGAACATGCACCAGTCGAAATCTGCGGCCGATTATCCGAGCCCGGTCAAATATTTTTTTAATTTCTTCGGGCCTGGCATTGGTGGTTACGTCAAAGTCTTTTGGTATCTTACCCAACAGCAGATCACGAACACAGCCGCCGACCAGGTAGCCGTCAAATCCCGCTGACTGCAAGCCATTCACCACTTGCAACGCGGCACGGCTAATACGTTGCCGATCAAATCCAAATTCGGAGGATTGATAGTATGTAGGTTTCAAGTGTCTGGCTTTACGATAAAAACAAAATGCCGATTACAGCAGTAACCGGCATACGGAGCATCGCCGTTGGGCGTAATGCATGCTCAGTGGGCAAATTCCTGTTCCGGTATCACTGAATTGGCCGCCAACTGGTACATATCCATTTCATTAAAATTGAGGTAGCGGTAAATATCTGCCGCCATTGTATTCAGTTCAGACGCCACCTCCATGTACTCGTCTACCGTGGGTAGACGGCCTAACACACCTGCTACTGCCGCCAGCTCTGACGAGGCAAGATACACATTGGCGCCTTTTCCGAGACGGTTTGGAAAGTTACGGGTTGACGTAGAAACAACAGTGGCATTGTCAGCCACCCGCGCCTGATTGCCCATACATAGTGAACAGCCCGGCGGTTCGGTCCTGGCTCCGGCCTTGGCGAAAATCGCATACCAGCCTTCCTCCACCAATTGCGCCTGATCCATTTTGGTGGGTGGAACGATCCACATGCGGGTCGGTATCACCTTGTTCATTTTGTCGAGTAATTTACCGGCAGCACGAAAGTGGCCGATATTTGTCATGCAGGATCCTATAAATACCTCGTCAACGCCATCACCTGCGACCTCCGACAGCAATCTGGCATCATCGGGATCATTTGGAGCACACAAAATAGGCTCAGTGATCTGGTTCAAATCGATCTCGATCACCTCGGCGTACTCCGCATCGGAATCCGCCTCCATCAATTGAGGATCTTCAAGCCATA
Organism: uncultured Gammaproteobacteria bacterium; assembly: GCA_947259885.1. Taxonomy (GTDB): domain Bacteria; phylum Pseudomonadota; class Gammaproteobacteria; order Arenicellales; family Poriferihabitantaceae; genus VYFG01. The sequence goes on along the minus strand of CAMYNW010000010.1, from coordinate 10,407 downwards.
CTTCCATGGCCAGTATTCTTCGCGACATAGTACGCACGTCACCGTATCCTTCGCTGATCATCCAGCGCAACATTACAATATTCGAATTGATGTACTCGATAATAGGCTCTCTGTTGAGTTTTATGGTGCAACCTGAAGCCGACCTTTCGGCTGACGCATCGGCTAGCTCAAAGGCCTGCTCTATTTTGAGATCCGGCAATCCTTCAATCTCCAGTACTCTTCCGGAAAATACGTTTTTCTTGCCTTCTTTGGAGACCGTTAAAAGGCCTTTTTGAATGGCAACATATGGGATCGAATGAACCAGATCTCTCAATGTAATTCCAGGCTGCATTTTTCCCTTGAAACGCACTAAAACAGATTCTGGCATATCCAGGGGCATCACCCCGGTCGCTGCGGCGAATGCTACCAATCCCGATCCCGCAGGAAACGAAATTCCAAGCGGAAAACGGGTATGAGAATCTCCTCCGGTGCCGACCGTATCCGGGAGCAGCATACGATTCATCCAAGAGTGGATGATGCCATCTCCAGGTTTAAGAGAAACCCCGCCACGATCCATCATGAAGTCAGGCAAGCTGTGTTGGGTCTCGATATCTATCGGTTTAGGGTATGCCGACGTGTGGCAAAAAGACTGCATCACTAAATCTGCCTGGAATCCGAGGCAGGCGAGATCTTTCAATTCGTCCCGAGTCATCGGTCCGGTAGTGTCCTGCGAACCCACGGTCGACATTTTCGGTTCGCAGTATTGGCCTGGTCGAACACCTTCAAGGCCGCAAGCAACTCCAACCATTTTCTGCGCCAGGGTGTAGCCATTGTTACTCTGCAACAGTGGCTCGGGCTTCTTAAACAGATCGTTTTCTCCAAGGCCGAGGCATTCCCGTGCCCTGGCGGTTAGCCCACGCCCAATAATCAGATTGATGCGCCCACCGGCTCGCACTTCATCGAGCAACACGTTGGTCTTGAGCTCAAAGGTACTGATCACCTCATCAGTACCATGACGGCAGACTTTACCTGCATAAGGATATACGTCTATGACATCACCCATCTCCATGGCACTGACATCCATCTCGACCGGTAACGCCCCTGAATCTTCCATGGTGTTAAAAAAGATTGGCGCGATTTTGCCACCGAAGCAGTACCCACCGGCTCGCTTATTTGGGATTCCGGGAATGTCTTGGCCGGTATACCAGAGAACAGAGTTGGTGGCGGATTTCCGTGATGAACCAGTACCGACCACGTCGCCCACGTAAGCGACCGGATGCCCCAGCTGTTTGAGGTCTTGTAATTTCTCGAGAGGCTTGTCGGTAAGTCCTTCTCTAGGGTTTTTTAACATCGCCAGAGCATGAAGAGGAATATCGGGTCGAGACCAGGCATCCGGCGCGGGCGACAGATCGTCAGTATTAGTCTCTCCGGGAACCATGAATACCGTTACCGTTATCTTCTCTTTTACCTCAGGCGCGTCGGAGAACCATTCTCCATCCGCCCAGGATTGAATGACTTTCTTCGCACGTGCGTTGCCACCATCCGCTTTCTCTTTGACATCATAAAACGCATCAAACACCAGTAGAGTATGTGACAGCGCGTGCGCCGCTTCATCGGCAAGTAATTCTTCATCGAGCGCTTCGATCAGCGGTGCGATATTGTACCCACCGTGCATCATTCCAAGCAGCTCAACTGCGAGCTCACGATCGATCAGAGAACAGGTCGTTTCCTTGCGAACGATAGCCGCGAGAAAAGATGCTTTGACATAAGCAGCCTGGTCCACACCTGCAGGCACCCGATTTCGGAGCAACTCTAGCAAAATTTCTTCTTTTCCCGCCGGAGGGGAATTCAGCAGCTCCACCAGCGCCGCGGTTTGTTCAGCATCCAAGGGCTTAGGAACAATGCCCATTTCGGCTCTTTCAGCCACATGTAGTTCATACGATTCCAGCAAAATAAAACCTCTTTTCTACTTAGTTTGCCTGGGACCGTTCAGAAGCCGGGCCCGGATGGTTCAATTTCGGAGCTATTAGCGCGAAAACACGCGATTTTACTCGAATTTACCCTCCATTTATATCGCACAAAGACGGAGAAATTCGTTCACTGAACCGGTGCGATTCGCGCAGAGCATATAGTGACCAAAATTAAGACCTCTAACTTTTAGATTGTCTTTAACGACCTTTACCGGGCGCGCTTGATATATGCTATTAAAGTCATACATCTATTAAGCGACAGCTAAGAAATCTATCTGCTTATGAAAAAAAATCTTATGGCCAAAAACAAACTGATTCTCCTGGCCACTTCAGTACTCTGCGCCATGGCCTTGAGCGCATGCACGCAAGAAACTCAAAACAAATTTGGCAGAGCGGTTCAAAACTGGACCGGCACACAAGGAGTACTTGATATCTATGCTGGGGACAAGCTGGTCAATCGATTTATAGAAATAGACAAAGTCTCTACCGCGGTATCTACCAAGGGCAGTCAACCCAGACCATACCGATTTGGATATGGGGTAATGGACCTCAACAAAAATTTCATTGTCGATTCAGACGAGCGAAAAGTCTATTTTGAGTTCAGCGATTATTCGACCAGTTATATTTTTTATGAGAATCCTTTTAGAAAAGATGGGTAAACATTTTTTCGACACATATCCGACCAGATAAGGCAAGGCTGACTGGCTCAGCGATCAAATAGATTTTGTTTATTCTGCGTGAACAGACCAGGCAGATCCGATCAGGCTGGGCTTGGGCCTGAAACAACGGGGATTGGATTGTCCTGATCAGTTTCCACCGCATCCACGTCAAGTGCGACCAGGGCCGCTTCGGAGTTTGGGACGTCCAGGGAGAGCTGATCCGATCCTGCCAATGCTTTTAGTCCCTGTTTATACACCAGGAGTGCAGATTCCGGGTCTCCCATCTGCTCTAATAAATCACCCATTTCGGCAATTGCCTCGGAGTCTCCGGTAGCTGCGACTACTTGGGCATATAGCTCCTTAGCCTTTTCAAGCTGATTATCCCGGCGATGAAGTCTCGCCATAGCAAATGTCAGTTGAGGATCATCGCCATACTTCTTTGCCCAGGATTCAAGCAGCTTGAGCTGGTCGCGACCATGCTTGGTTTCGGTTAGACCATACAACTTTACCAGATCCGGGTTCCACTCCCGATTGAGCGCTTTGCGTAATGCCGATTCCGCTCGCTGCCCTTCCCCGGATCGGATAAGTTGTCGCGCATAACTGGCCACCGCCGCGGCGTCTTTTTTCTTTTTCCTTGGCAAAGCCTTGTAGGTTTCATCGATCTTGGATCCATCACCCTGCAACAATGCGGGCGCCTCAAGGTGGTGCTCAAGAGCCACTTTTTCTCTTGCCTTTAGCTCATCTTCCGGGAACGCCTTGAGCTTGCCCAGTGCTGGCATCAACTGCACCAAAGCTGGCCATTCATTGAGCTCCCTGTATACATCCGCCAACAGTCTCGCCACCGCCACGTTTCGCGGCGCACTCAGACGCAAATACTCAAGTTGGTCACGCGCGTCCCCAAATTCTCCTGCCTGCATCTGCATCCGTGAACGGGTCAACTTAATCGCAAGCTCCTGACGCGGATGTGCATCGAGCGCCGCCTTAAGATGCTGATTACGTCTTGCGATCTGTCCCAGTTGCTGCGCGGCATAGGCCGCACCAAGGTAGTTCATAAGGGACGCATTATTGTGCTCAAGCTTGCTCAGCAGGCTACCTTCGGCATCAGACCAGTTGCCCTCAATAAGTCCTGCGAAGCCCTTCATCGTATGTTGCTGGGCGCTCAACTCCTGTTTACCTTTGCGCCATTTCTTAACTATTTTCGGCGCCCTGAATAGACTGACAATGGCATTAATCAACAGATACAGCACTGCGAATGCCATCAGCAAGAAAAGAATAAACAGCGCTAAGGGCAAACGCACTGTATAGGGATCGAGCGAAAGCACGATATAACCTGGATCGTGGTTTGCATACATTGACAAAGCAAGACCGCCCGTCAACGCAATCAGAATAAAGATAACAAGTCTCACTTGCCTAGCCTCCTGATCCGATTACGCTTCTGAGCATCGCAAGGGATCCAGAGATATCCGGATAATCAACCTTTGGTGTGATCTGCTCCAATGAAGAAAGCTGATCCAGCCAGGCGGTTGTTTGATCGTTGCTAGTATCGAAATGTTCTTCAACCCAGGACGCAGTAGCCTGAATCCGCTCAAGGTAGACTTCAGACTGTTGCCGAACTAGCGCCACCTGCGCACCTTCGAGCATCAATCTCCCTTTAGCAAGAATAAGTTGCCGGATTTCGGGCGTGATAGTGGGTGCGACTGGTTTACCGTTTTTCTCCACCTGCACCAGATTACTGAGATCCGCCAGGAAGCCACGACCGATACTGACTGCTTTTTCACTGGCCGATTGCGCAGATTGGGGTTCTTCGGTTTCGGACGTAGACTCGGTCGGTTCAGATTTAACTGGCCCTGTGGTATCGCCAATACCAAGTAACGGTAAATCACCAATGGTATTTGACAGCAAAGTTAGGCTGTTGGTTACAGCTGCGACATCCACCGACTCGAGTGATGTCAGCGCTGCAATCTCAGCGCTCAAAGCGCTACGTGTATCGAGCAGTGCCGGGTTGTCGATTTCTTGAAGCCGGTTGTCCGCGATCTGTAAAGCGCGACGTGCTAGTTCCGGATCCTGACCAAGCTGCAGTCTCTCATTTGCCATCACCAGTAAATGCTCGATCTCTCGCAAACTCCACTGTTCAACACTTGTACCCAGTGCATTTTTTACTTCGCCGATCGAGTCGGCCAAGGAGCTAAACTCACCTCGAAAGGACTCCGACTGGGTTTTTAAATCCTGTTCAGACGAAGAAATCCTGGCCTCTACCTGTTCCTGCTGGGCTGTGACTCCACTGCGAACATCCCTCATCTGATCCGAAATTGTCGACTCCACGGTGGCAAGCTGCTGCTTGACGTCACTAATCTGTCCGATCAGCGCAGATTCAGTAGTACCTACCAGCTGTTTGACCTGACTGACTTGGTCGGTCACCATAGTTTCGGAGTTTGCAACCCGCTGCTTGATCTGGTCTATGGTCGCAGCAACGCCCGATTGGGCATCTTTAATATCACCAAACCGTTGCTCGACTGTAGTGATTCGGCTAGTCTGTTCGCCGCCGGCGAGGCGGGCGTTGACTGCGGTCTGATACCAGGCATACCCGGCGGCACCCAACGCTACAATGCTTAGTATCAGCGCTCCCGATGCGAGCCCTTTACCTGATCCTGACTCGGGTGCCGATACAACCGTGGCTTGAGGCGCCGGTGCTGAAATCTTGCCCGCCGATGGTTCAGCGCTGACGCTGCTGGTATTCTGGTTTTCCGGGGTGCTGCTCGATTGTTCGGGATCCTGTGTCCCTGACTCTTTTTTAATATCTGTCAACTTACTTTCCCTCTGCGGGCGGAGTTTATTCTGGGTAAAACTCTATTGTAGTCACTTTTATAACCACCGACCACCGTAACATAGTGCAGTAATACTTAACACAGGCTTAATTCCGATCATCCCTGACACATACAATCAATGCATCCAGCAAACCCTGGGCATCGGAAGATTCCGCCACCGAAACCTGGCCCGTAAAGCCACGGTCAACACAGACCTGGGCAATACGTTCGCTCAATGCCGCAACATCGCTCCGAAGAACCTGGCCACGCTGTGTGGCCGGTATTTTCTCCAGCAGTTGTTGCAACACCTCCACGCTGGTTAAAGTGAGCAACCTGCGGTCATCTATTAACCATTGGTCGAGTACTTGATTGAGCGAGTCGGGATTAGGCATTCGTCGATAAGATTCGACCTCTTTAACCTTAGCACCAACATCGCTCAGGTATTTCTGCAAAATCCCTCTGCCAGATTGACCGCCAAATATCACCACTTTCCGTCCGCTCAATTTCAGATCTCCAAAGGTACCAATTAATCCTTCGCTGTTTACCGAACCGCGAGGCAAATAATGTACCGGATAATCGTGAGACTCGAGCTCTGCCGCCGTGGTTGGACCGATGGCCGCAATCTTAAGTAATTGAGGTAGTTGTTTGTTTTCGCGCTGCAATCCTGCCGCTAAAGACCTGACCGCATGGACGCTGACAAAAACCGCGAGATCAAAAGTAGACAGATTTGCCATTACGTGCTGCATGGTTGGGTGTCCGTCCTCGAGCACGATTTTGAGCACTGGATACTCAAGTGACAGTCCTCCCTGGGCCGTAATCAGATGGGCTATTTTTTCCGAGGATCCTTCAGGGCGCGTAATCAACACCCTGTACCCCGTGAGCAAATTAGCCGGCATAGACGCTTTCGAGAATTTTCTGGGCACCCTGATCATTTAACTGGTTTGCAACGTCATGCCCGAGTGCGACCGCGTCTCCTGGCGCACCAGATGCCTCGGCCCGCAAGATTCGCGAACCGTCGAGTTCTCCCACCAGCCCCCGCACGCGCATCAAATTTGCATCGATTTCTGCGAACACCGCAACTGGCACATGACAGCCTCCTCCGAGCCGCCGGTTAGCGGCCCGCTCCGCCTCTACCCGCAAACTAGCCTCGTCATCAATCAATGGCTGCAAAAGGTTGATCATTTCTTCATCATTTTCACGACATTCGATTCCTACCGCGCCCTGCCCCACCGCGGGCAAACTAATACCGACATCAAGGCACTGTCGAATCCGAGATTCAAAATCGAGCCGTTTTAAACCGGCTGCAGCAAGCACCAGGGCGTCATAATCTCCACTGTCGAGACGCCCCAGCCTGGTATTAACATTGCCCCGCAGATTTCTAACTTCAAGATCTGGAAACGCCGCCAGTATTTGGCAACGCCGCCGCAGACTGCAACTGCCTACCACGGCGCCGGCAGGTAGCTGATTTATAGATTCGTAGTGATTAGAAACAAATGCATCCCTAGGATCTTCCCTAGGGCAAATTGCAGCGATAGTAAGCCCTTCAGGTAAGGTAACGGTAACATCTTTCATTGAATGCACCGCGATATCTGCCGTACCAGTGACTAAAGAATGCTCGAGTTCTTTTAGAAATAGTCCCTTGCCACCAACTTGTGACAGCGGGACATCCAGAGTTTTGTCTCCCTCGGAAACGATTTCCAGCAACTCTACGTTTAGATGCTGATGACATTCCTGCAAGCGATCTCGAACATAGTATGCCTGCCATAGTGCGAGCTTACTTTTTCGAGTTGCTATTGTGACCGTCTTCATTTTCAATATTGAGATATCTCTGCAAGGCTAGTTAAGACCGCGGTTATCGATCAATGCTATCCCGCTTTTGAAATTTTTAATCGCAAAGCTTTTATACCCTCCTCCCGAAGCCTCTCGTCCGTTTCTACCATTTTTCCATGATCTACATAGGGCCCCAGGCGGACTCGGTAGAAATCACCACGCCCCTGGATGGTTACTTTCTGGATTGTTGAACTCAGACCAAGTAAAGCCAGACCTGCTTTCTGACGCTCTGCATCTGTCTCAGTATTGAACGATCCGGCCTGTAACATGTAAGCGCTCTTAGGTTTTACTGCCGAAGATGTGTCGGGTTGAGTGTCCCCTTGTTGATCTTTATTTGTTTGCACCGCAGTGCTGATCGCTGGCTCCTCATCCTCGGACACTACTACCTCGATTTCAGGTAGCACGGTGAAAAAGTCGTAGGTAGTGGTCTGCGGTTCCGGGGCGACCTCAGGAACGGGCGCCACATCATCCTGACTGGCCGATTCTTGCCGTGAATTTTCGATCATTTGTCGAATTCCCGAGCCCACCTCACTTTCCCTGGATTGGTATCCCTGCCATAGGGTGGTCCCAAGAGATCCAATCACTATTCCGGCCAGCAACATACCGATGCCGTGTGACGAAAATCCGCTGAATGTCTTGCGTTTCGACGTCGATTTTTTTTTCTTTCTCTTTGCCTGTGCCATTCTTTACTTTACGACGGTTACATTTTTGTGGGAGCACTGACACCCAGCAGATCGAGTCCATTCGCAATGACCTGGCGGGTCGCATCGATTAGTCCCAGACGTGCTAACCTCATATCGTTTTCACTGGCTAGAAACGGATGTGCATTATAGTAAGTGTGGAACGCGGTCGCGAGATCCCGTAAATAGTACGCGACCTGGTGTGGTTCCAAAGATCGTGCTGCGGATTCAATCACTTCCGGATACTTGGAAAGACTTTGCATCAGCTCTTGTTCGCGGTCTTCCGACAACAATCGATAGTCTGGTGAGCGATCTTCAAGGGTCTCTAGGCCCTTTTCCTGCAACTGCCTGAACACGCTACAAATACGCGCATGCGCATACTGAATATAATAAACAGGGTTTTCCGAAGACTGTGATTTTGCCAGATCCAAATCAAAATCCATGTGCTGATCAGGCTTTCTCAGTGCATAAAAGAATCGAGCAGCGTCATTGCCGACCTCCTCACGGAGTTCTCGTAAAGTAACAAATTCTCCACCTCTTGTGGACATTGAGACTTTACTTCCGCCGCGGTATAGAACCGCGAATTGCACCAGTAACACGTCTAGACTCTCGCGAGCGTGTCCCAGCGCTTCAAAAGATGCCTTGATCCGATTGACATAACCATGATGATCAGCGCCGAAGACATCGAGAATTCTGTCAAACCCTCGCTCTCCCTTGTCATAGTGGTATGCAAGATCAGTCGCAAAATAAGTGTGGGTTCCGTTAGCCCGCTTAACAACACGATCCTTTTCATCACCGAAATCAGTTGCACGAAACCATTTGGCTCCATCTTTTTCGTAGATGTGTCCATTCCGCTCAAGAACCTGCACGGACTCTTCCATGGCACCGCTGGTAATGAGCGAACGTTCTGAAAACCATTGCTGGTAAATCACACCGAACTCGGCAAGATCCTGTCTAATATCCTCTACCAGCGTATTACACCCGTGATCGAATAACTGATTGAACCCAGTGGCCCCGAGAGTCTGCTTACAACGGGCGACCAGTTGATCAATTCGCTGATCCGGATCTTCCGGAAGAATTTCAAAAAAGTCGTGAGGTAAAACCGCCAGCTGATCCTGGACAATTTCAGCCAAGTCGCTCGCAATGTCATGGATATATGCGCCTTTGTATCCATTGTCGGGGAAGGATACAGATTTACCGCGTTTTTCCAGGTATCGAAGCCAAACGCTGAGCGCCAGGATATCCATTTGTCGTCCAGCGTCGTTTACGTAGTACTCGCTGTGTGTATCGTAACCTGCCGCGCGCAATATACGCGCCAGTGAATCTCCATAGGCCGCTCCTCTGCCATGCCCCACATGTAGCGGCCCGGTTGGATTAGCGGAAACAAACTCCACCATTACTCTTCGTCCCTGTCCCATGGCACTGCGGCCATAGGCGTGACCCTTGTGTCTGATTAAATCAATGAGGTCAAACCAGGCATTCTTGTGAAGTGTAAAGTTGATAAATCCTGGTCCAGCGATCTCAGTCTTACTCAGTAGTTCTGATTCCGGCAGCAGCTCTACGAGAATTTGAGCCAACTGTTTCGGATTAGTACGTAAATTCTTTGCCAGGACCAGCGCAACGTTACTGGCAAAGTCTCCATGTGAGCTGTCGCGGGTGCGTTCCACATGGACCCTGTCGATTGCGTCTTGGGGCAGAATTTCCGCATCCGGAAGCAGCTTAAGTGCCTGCTTCAGGAGTGATTCAATTGCCGCTTTCATGGAGATAAGTGATTGGCCAGGCGCATCGGTTTGGAGGGGGTCGGATTCTACCGTTCAGCTTCGGATAACAGAAGCCTATAGGCGGTAAATGATTCAAGATCTATCCAGTATTTCACACGCCCGCGGCAACCCGGACCTGGTAACGATCTACCACACCCTGTGTAACCCTATGGTTGATTCTTTGTTGAGCCGTTATTGATTAAAGTCAATTCAATTTATGAGTTATTTGTTTACTATTGCGAATCATTCTTATTTGCATTAACATTTAGCCAGATTTCCAATTACTCAACAGTTTTTATCATGATACTCCGCATCTATCTCGCCGCCATCACCTTAACCAGCGTTATTCTGCTGGGCCCTGGTGCGCAGGCAGAAGAAGTAAATGTATATTCTTCGCGTAAGCCGCAACTTATTCAGCCTATGTTTGATGAATTCAGTTCACAGACTGGAATCAAGGTCAACGCGGTTTTTGCCGAAAAGGGAATGCTGGAGCGACTCCGAAGTGAAGGCCAGAACAGCCCTGCCGATATTGTGTTCACCGTAGATATTGGGCGGCTGACGGATTTTAAGAACGCTGGTTTAACACAAGCGACTGAATCCGACCAGATCAAGGACAATATTCCACCCAACTTGAGGGATCCGGAAAACCACTGGTACGGCCTGACTTCTCGGGCACGTATTATCGTGGTCGCTAAAGATCGCGTTGCAAACGGCGAATTGGCTAG
>CAMYNW010000009.1 GCA_947259885.1 uncultured Gammaproteobacteria bacterium | reverse complement strand
AAAAACTTGCAAACAATAACGTAATCGAAGAATAGAAGGCGGGAATATTTCTTTCGGCTCTTACGTCAAAAAACCTTATCAAACCGAACATATGATCGTATCCAAAATAATGATTAGCTACTATGCCAACGATATTGAATATTATCTCGTCTATGTTATGAGGTTGATATTCGTAAAAGCACATATATCGAATGACCGGATAGAGTATTGAACGGTAGTTCGTCTGAAAATTACCAGTGGCTGCTTTCGGGGAGGCTAGAAATCCACCATGTTGTCAGATCGGATTACTACTGGATTTTCGTGCCGTTTGGTGAGATCTGAACTTCTGCAGAACATGGAATCCCAGATCTCTTATTCGCCGATATTGATAACCCTTGTTCGGCTGTGGCCGTCGATTTCAGTGGGCGGTGATTTTTCATCGTTACCCGGATTGAATAACAGGCTCAAAGCTTCTATTGCTTGTTGACGGATTGACCGGCGATCTTGTTGGTTTGGGTCTATCGAGGGCCCGTAGATTTGACGATTTGCAGGCTGGACATAATCTGATCTGAGCTTTAAAAGTATGTCGTCTGAAAGTGGCAGCGATTCTACATACTCCTCAATTGTCATCCAGGGCTGTTGTACAAATCCAGCTAAACCAAACCATTTCCCCAAAATTTTGTAGCTCGCGCCCCAAAATTTATCGTCCTTCATTTTTGCTGTGCGCCGAAATTGCAATCTGATCAGATGCCGCCTAATCTTTTGGCGAAAAATAATGATAAGAATAAATGTCCCGCTGCCAGCGAACCCAATGGTTGCAGCTAACCAGATATTATCGATGATCCAATGTTTCAATCGCTGCGCCATGAATTTGATGTTGGTACTGATAGATTTCCATAGCTTGTAGATGAAGGTTAACGCTTGCGCTGATAGGTCTTCCGGTGCCTTGACCTGGTCCAGTTGGGATAGCTGTTCCAAATATTGATTCAATTCTTCCCCGGTCGTTTGTGGCGATTCATTTTGCTCCTCCTGTAACGGCATCAGATATCCTGGAGTGGGTTGAAAGCTCACCCATCCGACTTCGTTGACATATGCTTCAACCCATGCGTGACCATGCAGTGCGCGCACCTCATACAATCCTGTGAGAGGATTGTAATGTTGCACCGAAAATCCCGTTACCAACCTCGAGGGAATTTCCAGGGTTCTCAGCATGACAGCCATTGCACTGGCAAAATACTCACAATGTCCAGTTCTATGTTCAAACAAAAATGCGGGAAGGGGGGTATTGTTCTGCGAACTGAACGCGCTGGCCAATGAGTACTGGAAATTTGTTTGTAAAAAATGTTCCAGGGCCTCAGCTTTTTCATAAGTTGAGGTTGAATCCGCTGCGACATCAGACGCGAGTTGCGCAATCCTGGGGTCGGTTTCGCCACGTAGATCCAAATAGGGCGTTGAATCCATAGAATCTATCGGTTGACTGGTCGGTCGACGATCGTAGTGCTGCGCCTGATGGGTAAACGAATAAATAGTACCCCTGCGCAAATCTTGGGGTGCTCGAACTAGCCCGCGGGGGTCCACCGACAAAACCGTCGCTGGAAATCTCAGGCGCAGTGCACGGTCAGTCAATGGCACCTCATCGGATATTCCAGTCTGAACATCAACTTCTACTAATAATGGCTGGTCTAGATGTTGTTGCTGCTCGAAAACGACGAGCTCGCCATTATCCAGGAGTTTCTTATGATCATAATGAAGCGTTTCTGCCCATTTCTCGCCGTCGAACTGATCAAAAATCCGCGATTTTAGATATACTGGTTGCGCGCTCCGTACGTATAGAACAATTGGATTTCCGCTGCCCTGGCCTTGCTCGGCCGACTCAGTGATATTGAAGGACTGATTGAATCCGTTATAGGAATAGCCATTCCCGGAAGTTCCAATCAGACTGTCACTGACAAGATCACTTTGATCGGTATTTTCTTGTGATGAACTCTGAGGACTTTGTGCGGTTTCAGTATTTTCATCACTGCCTCCTGCGTCCGCCTCCTTCTCCCATTCGTTGTCCTTATAAAGCTCGCCTTCTGCAAGAAGTGACTCTCCGATATTGAGTGCATTAGGTCTGGGCACCAGAAAATACACCAGACTTGCCAGAATAAGCACGGGTATCGTGACGGTAATGGCTGTTGTGGTCAGGCCCTTAATAGTCTTTGAACTGGTTAAGCTCACGTCTTGTATCGGATTTTTAACGGTTATATCTGTGCGATGGATCAGGCTAAGAATGCCTACACATAGGATTGCGTAAAGCAAAATAAAGAACAGAAAGCCCGTGGATTTAGCCAGGCTGGCAGAAAGTATAACCAGGGTAGTTGATGCTAATAACAGATAATAAAGCGATCGCCGGGCCGGTAACGAAATGCATAATGCTGCAACAATCCATTTCAGAATAACCAGTAAAGCGGTAAACAGGTTGATTGCGACAATTGTTGTCACGAATGCGATCAATCTATCGGCAATCTTTTTTCGCATCTTTTCAGAATTGCCAGAAGACCGCACACCGAGCAGGATAAGAACTAGATAAAGCCCACCCCAAAATGGGATTGAAACCAGGCTGAAATTTTCAGCTCCGGTTTCAACATAGACAGCGCTCATGATGATTGCGGTCATCAGAATACAGTACAAAACGAAGAATTTTGTTGTCTGTGCTTTCATTTATGCGAAAGCGTATCCAGGAAACCGGCCATGATAAATGTTTACTTTATGCCCCGACGGGGACCAGAAAGATTGATCTGATGCGGATAGCTGATCTGTATAGCTTTTTTTATCGAAGCTGACAATCAAGCAGTTGGGTTGATTGATGTAATTAGAAAGCTGAGGCAGCTCTTCGTCAAAACTAAACAAAACTTTCTGACAACCATAGTCTATGGATGGGATAACCTGTGATATGCCGGCAGCGTAAGAGCCTTCTCCATCCGCATCCAGATCCACTAAATACTCCCTGATCAGTTGATAGTGACTGTTGTCGGTATCGCTTTTCAGCGTTTTGTTCTTGTGGCCGATCGAACTAACGGCCACACTACAACCGTGGTCAATGGCATATCTAGAGATTGAAAGGGCGATAGTAATGGCATCTTCAAATGCGTTGTGAACCTTTCCCCCAACAGTAAAATTTCGATTGCAGTTAAGGAGGATATGGAGTTCCGGGCTTTCTGAATGGCTATATTGATTGATCGCTAAACGCCCGGATTTGGCATATGTAAACCAGTTTACCCGACGTGGAGAGTCACCATATTGATAATCCCGTATAGAATGGAATTCATCAAATCCCGATTCTGGCGTTGTGCTTGACTCGGCATCTGATCGGGTGGAAATACCGGTATTTAAAGGCATCCGGCTTACTGTGAACGGGGTCGGATAGACCAGTAGTTGCGTGCTAGAACTTAGTGCAGGCCTGGTCCGATTTATCAGCCCAAATGGAAATCCAGTGCCGAGTATTGCTTCACCAAATGTGAACCGGCCGCGTACATCAGTAGTCAGCTGATAGCTGATCTGTTTCTTCTTTCTGAATGATTCGAGAAGTATCCGGGGTTGATCGGTATTTGATTTAAATGGTAGAGACTCGGCTAAGGTCAGCATCCAGCTTGGCCGTGGGTCTTTGCTGAATACATCCGCGTGAACAGTAATGGTGTCGCCAGCGCATGCAGTCTCTGGCAGTGATCTGTGTACTTCTACGCGACGAAGATTAATCAGTGGAAACAGGTATCCAACAGCAACGATCGCGAAAACCAGGGCTGATACGCCGTACAACAAAGCTATGCCGCGATTCAATGCAATCAAAAATACCACTAGACCCATACTAAGAAGAACAGGACCCGGGTTCAATCGCGTTAGCAGTCGCTCGATATAATCAGACTGAGGCTTGGATTCGTCACTAACCATGGTGAATGAGCAGGGGCTGCTAAGAAATTGGCACGGTCACCTCAGCTAGCACCTGGTTTATAGCCTGTTCTCTCGCCAGATGATCTCCTTTTTGTTGATTCAAAACAATTCGATGTGACAATACCGGTACAGCAACTTGTTTGACTATCTGAGGCGTAACCAGACCTTTGTTGGTCACTAATGCGAACGCCTTGGCGGCATGGTGCAGGGCGATACTCCCTCGAGGGCTCACCCCAAGCGAGATGCCTTCTTGATGGCGAGTCTGCCGAACAATATCGAGGCAATACTGACTGATTTCAGGCTTGATAGTCACTTGACGAACAGATTGCTGAAGTTTAGATAGAGACTCGCGACTGAGACATTGATTTATGCTGTGGGCTTCGGAGCCGGTATTCTCCAACATTATTTTCAATTCAGATTGCTTGTCAGGATATCCCATCTCGATACGCATAAAGAATCTATCTAATTGTGCCTCTGGTAAAGGGTAGGTACCATGAAATTCAATTGGATTCTGTGTCGCGACGACCATGAATTGATCTGACAGGCTGTATGTTTTTCCGTCAGCGCTAACCTGGTTTTCGGCCATTGCCTCTAAAAGACTGGATTGCGTCCGCGGCGAACTCCTGTTTATTTCATCAACCAATAAAATATCTGTGAAAATAGGGCCTTTGATGAATTCAAAAGATTCGGTGGAAGGTCGATAAATGGATCCCCCCGTTATATCTGAAGGCAGCAAATCCGGCGTACATTGAACTCTACGAAAATCCAGACTCAGACCGCTTGCAATGGAATGGGCTAGCAGGGTTTTTCCCAAACCGGGAGGGTCTTCAATCAGAAGGTGTCCGCGACAAAGGATCGACGTCAGCGCATAGAGGACTGGTTTGTTCTTTCCGATAACGACATTCGAGATTTCTTTATAGAAATTGGATAGCTCTTCTTGGACGCTCATAGTTGAATTGTGATCACAGTCTGAAATAGGCAATAGCTGCCTCCCCCGTTTCTTAATGAATATTAACTGCTTCGAAAGAAGAATGAAATTAATCCAGGCTGATCCAGTTGAAACGAATCAAAGATATGAGTTTTCTTCTTCTGAGCCACAGGCTTGGGCTGAATCAATTGGGACATTCTGTTCCTAATCACTAAAGCTTTTCGGGGAAGAATTGTCTTTGAATCTAAAAACTGAGAGCAATAAGACTATTATTGATGGGACAGCGAAATTTCAAATTTATCGATATTAAGAAAACAAATGCAAATATTGTCCCAGCTAAACCGAAAGCTGCTGTGCCCACAGTAGTGTAAGGTACACCACCGATGGTTAAACCGATAACCCACCCCAGTCCATTCGCAGCGTGGAGCTGGGAAGCTGTGTAAAAAATATTAAACGCCAGAAAGATCAGAAACGGCATAACGATGCTGTACCCGAGCGTTCCGATAAAATTTACGGCTAGTATTGGGAATAGATTCATCCAGCTAAGTCTAGCAAACCGTTCTGAAAAAAAGTTTACTCACTCAATAAAATAACGTAGCGCGTTAACTCTTAATTGCCTGTTGAGAGACTTGACCAATACCTTCAGGCACTAGAGCACACATGAGTCTTTGCCCAATCACGAAATAACGCTGCATTTGGAGACTCGTTTTCATTCACCGGCCAAACAAGGTGATAGCCAAACGATGTTTTCACTGAAGTTTCAAGAGGTTTAACCAGGCTATTGTTCCACAAGTTCGCATCAATAAGATATCGCCAGCCTAAAGCAACCCCTTGACCATTTTTAGCCGCTTCAACCACGAGGGGGTAGTTATTTATATGCAATCTTTGATGCTGTACCGGCAAATGTACATCGTTGCGGCTTAACCAGGTCCGCCAATCCATCCAGTTCCAATGGCTGTTTTCAAGACTAAGTAAGACTTCATCGGTGAGCGCAGACAAAGACGAGATATCTGGATTCTGTTTTAAGTATTCAGGGCTGCATACCGCAAATATTTCTTCCGGAAAAAGTTCCTCTGCTTGATACCCCTGCCAGTTACCGTCGCCGTGAATGATGGCAATATCAATATCGTCAGACAGACAATCTTGCTCAATGTCCGACGCTACAAGTCTGACGGTTATATCAGGATACAATTGTTGAAAATCTGGCAGGCGAGGGATGAGCCACATTGATGCAATGGATTGGTCCGCTGCGATGGTCAAGCGGGAGTTAACAGAGGGTGTTTTTAACTCCGTGGTCGCCAAAGCGATCTGCTTCAAAGCTGTTGATATCGAGTTCCGATAAACCAGACCGTGTGCAGAAAGCTGAATCGATCTATGCGACCGGGTAAACAATTCGACCCCTAATGATCGCTCCAGATTGCGGATTTGCTGGCTGACCGCAGCCTGGGACAAATTGAGCTCCTTTGCCGCAGCGGTAAAACTCAAATGCCGCGCTGAACTCTCGAAAGCGATCAGTGGCTCCAAAGGAGGAAGTTGCTTCTTAAGACTTTGCATAATTACAGCTTATGAATTTGACCTAAATATAAACGTTTGCAGTTAAATATGCATCGAAATATATTATCTATATATCTCAATACACATGGAAAAGACAATGAATATCCCGGTTTTGATCAAGCAAAAAGGCGACGCGCCATTCAGATCGAATGCAGGTGATTCGTACACGATGCCAGCACGTTTCTATACTGACAGTTCTATCTACGATGCAGAGAAAGAGGCGATTTTCTACCGCTCCTGGTGGTATGCAGGCCATGCAAGCCAGTTGGCAAGCCCTGGTCAGTACATTACTACTAAAATCCACGAACAAAATTTATTTGTTGTTCGCAATCGGGAACAAGAATTGCAGGCTTTTTATAATGTCTGCCAACATCGCGGTCATGAACTATTGTCGGGCAGTGGTAAAACCAATGTCATTGTCTGTCCGTATCACGCTTGGGCCTATGATTTTGACGGTAACCTGAAGGCGGCGCGGAATTCTGAAAATGTTGAAGGCTTCAATGCCTGCGAATTTTCATTAAAAAGTGTGCAGATAGAGGTGTTCTGTGGAATGGTATTCGTTAATCTCGATCCGGATGCTGTGCCGCTTAAAGATCAGGTTCCAGAACTGGAAAAGGAGATCCGTGGTATCTGCCCAGACGTGGACAATTTAATTGTCGCTCAACGTGATACGTATAGCGTCGCGTCGAATTGGAAAATCATGGTAGATAATTTTCTTGAGTGTTACCACTGTCATGTGGCGCATCGGGACTTTGTAGATCTCGTGGATATGGAGAGTTATCGTTCGAAAGTTGACGGTATATACTCAAGTCACATATCCAAGGGAATTCGCTCTGCAGATAACACGGCCTTTAAGCTTGAAAGTAGTGATGTCGATTTTGGTTACGCAGGCTGGTTCCTATGGCCAAATCTCACCATTTGGGCGTATCCCGGGGATCCTAATCTTTCCATCCTGCAAATGATTCCCGATGGTTCGGATAAAACCATCGAATATCAAGACTGGTTTCTGCCGACCAAAAAGCCCAGTGCGCAACTGAAAAAAGCCATGGACTATCAAAAAGATGTACTGCAACCTGAAGATATATCGCTTTGTGAAAGCGTTCAACGTGGTATGAACTCAAAAGGCTACAACCAGGGTCGATTTATCGTTGATCGGGAATTGAGCGAATTGTCCGAGCATGCGGTGCATCACTTCCAGAAATTGGTGGTGGATGCGCTTGGTGCGGGATTAGGAGAATAAGAGATGAGTATAGAAAAACAAAAGAAATTTGAATATATCGGCTGGGTGATCTTTGTTTTCTCGGCCCTGATGTACATTGCCTCAGGTTTCAAATCCGGAGATATACTGGGAATTTCCGGTGGTCTTCTGTTTCTTGCGGCGTGTATCTTTTTTCTGGTCCCGCTCATTTCTATAAGAAAAGCGAGGCTTTAAGTTCGCAGAGAGTTTCTGGCTTCCGGCATCAGATTTCCGGATAGGAGACAGGTAAAGTCACTTTTACAGACTCTGAATAAATTAACCAGATTGCGCGCTACTGCGATATATCTTTTTGCCGGTAATTCATATCGCTGCATAACAGCTTACATTCGTTCTCTGAGATACTAGATCTCAATACGCTGGCTGAAGAGAGCATCATAGTAAGGTTTGGAGAATTTATATAGACGAATCATATCCTCGCTGGATTCGAGCGCAGGGTAATCTCTTTTCTGCTTAGCTAGCCCTTTACTTGCTTTTAAATTATCGTGGAACCCATGCTCATCTGTATTCCAGGTCGGGTTTTCTTCGTTACTGTTCTGATCTTCCCAGGTCAACGCTTTAGAAATATACGTTATGCCTACTGCATTGCAGTATGCAATCATTCCCTTTTCCGGATTTTCCAGCAGCTCATCAGAGTCCAGAACAACTGGTGTCGAGCCAGTCTTGTCAGCAACACGATTAAACAACGTATGTAGGTCCTCGAACCCTATTTCAGCAAGGGTAATGTCGGGCCATCTTGAGTGCATTGATGTGATGACTTTGTCAGGGTCGCGGATCAGAAATGTGTGGGTATGGGTGTCTAGAAAACTATCATCGGCCGTATGCATAATTGAATAGGCAAAGTCCTTTATGAATACGCTGTTGCTTTGCGCCAGATCCACAAGCTTTGTGTGCACGGAGGTTATGGTCAGCCCCTGTGAAACCTTCAGCTTTGGGTCGGCTATAAAATAGCGATCATTTCTCCAATCTTCTCCGTAATAAAAGGCTTCGTTGTAAGGCTCATGGAAGCAGGTCATATCGCCGCGACGCCCCATCGCCCACTCGAATGCAGTAGAAGTAGAGCGGGGTGTGGCCCATAGAGTAAGAATTTTATTCATTGAATTGTAAGGTATGAAAAAGTGCCGCGGTATTGAAAATTGAACGATAGGTTATTTAATTCAAGAGCATAATTCCAGAGAATCAATCTATTTTGTATTGGTACCCAGCTATCAGTCCGTTTGTTCGCTGATAGTCTGAACCCGAGTCTAAAGATTCTTCACATGTGCGCGCACCTGCTTGTGTTCTGTTAATATCTCCCTGACTGTCAGCGACGTTTTTCGTAGGTGTATAACCAGATTTATCATTGAAGTGTTATGTGTGCCGATCTGCAAAACCGATAAGGACATTATTTAACGCATACTTATTTTCTAAGCAACTATTAGTTATGTTGGAACTGTTGGATCAACATTCTTCGCGATATTTTAGTGCTGCAATGAAGACCCTAATTGAACAAAGATCAGTCGTTCTTCAGTCTAAGTATGGTTATGGTTTGTTCGCTCGTGAGAACATCGCAAAAGATAATACTGTCGGATACTACTCGGGTCCTGTATTGACTTGGAACAATATCGAGAAATACAAGGACCAGGATGACTATGTCGCCGGGGGACAGTTCAGGCACCCCAAGTCAGGTAAGGCGATGTCTTATCATGTGCTGGTGACAGGGCAAACCAGGTACATGAATCATGGGCATAATCCGAGTTATTATAAAAATCAGCCTCAGCATTCAATGGTTGCAAATTCCGAAATGCAATATGAAAAAATGAGGAGGATTGGAGGGGTTTACCGTCCAATATGGGAGTTTAAAGCGTTAAGGGATATTGCAAAGAATGAAGAGCTTCTGTACGACTACGGCGTGCATGAAGATGAAATATATTATGAGATATTACGCAGGAATCACGTAAGGGATTCGAGTTCACGCAGGCGGCAATACAAAAAAACGATTACAGCTCTGACTGGGCAATATAAAAACAGATTAGATAGTTTGCCTCCTAAAAAACAATTCGAATCGGCTCACGGACACAGTTGTATAATGAAAAAACTTCTAATAAATTATCTCAATTCACCGGATCGATATACTCATCCGACGTATCAAATGATAATAGCTAAGGAGAATGACTAAATGACAGAACTAGAAACCACCTCAGAGATTTGGAAAACGATAGCGGGAATGGATTCAACTGTTAGGGCCCCTAAAGTAATGTTGCCAGAAATTGCAAGGCGCCGAATATATTCCCAACCATACTCCAGGGATAAAATGTTTATTGAAATGGCGAAAAGAAGGCCGGCGATATTTCGTGATGTTCCTGTTTTCGCCAAAGGTAAAAAAGGGATGGAATCCAAAGACGCACTAATCAGAACCTTAAGCACGAAATTTCCAAAGGGGGAATTATCCAATGTCCAGGTAGGGCCAACTCGAATTCCCAGACGTTTACCAGTGACTGAAATAATGAGGCGTTGGGAAGGACAACGTGCCATTGTTGGCGTTACTGATTTGCATATCCGTGGAACCAAAGTAGAAGATGTGATTGATACCAAAGCGCTAAGTGACTTTAATGTTTTGATTCGCGGCACCTACAATCTGTCTACACAGGAAATGATGACGCTGGTTATTGCATCTCCTGGCAACGTAACGGATTCACATTCCGACGATCCTGATGGAACCAATCATTGTTTTTTTGGTAAAAAAGTGTGGCTGGTTTGGGAAACATTTGAGGGTATTGAGGCGGGATTGGAAGACGTTGAACGGCAAGACGTTTATGACGCCGCAAAATTCAACATGACTAAATATATGTCGCTTCCATCTGCACGCTGGTTCGTGGTTTCTACAGGAGATACTTTGAGTCTTCCATCCAATATGACGCATAAAGTATTCACTCTGGACTACTATATTGGTGTAGGTAGCTTTCACGTTGGATTGCCGGGCAGCATCGATAACCTCTCTCGATGGATCTATCATGGTCCTCTTTGGTCGCTCGCAGATAGAAAGGGGGAAAATGTTGAACTGGTAGATGAAATTGCTCGTATTTGTTTGAGAACGGCCAGACGCGCCAGGGACGGATCACCTGGCATGCAAGAAAGATGGGGTTATTCCTATCTTAGGGATGGGTACAAACATTGGGCACGTAATACCAGTACTACTATCAAGAAGCAGGTATTAAAGCACTTAGATTTCAGGGAGTTTGTTGAACTAGCAAGTAACGCATAGTGTTTTGCCTGATAGAAAAGATTAATTGCACCGTCTGGACGAGCTAGTTCAGGCAACATGGAACTCGATAGTCAGGCCTAAATCGCTAAACGCTGCATGGAGTCAGGTCTGTGCTAAATATGGCGAGGAGATTTAAACTACTTTTGCCGAATATAGTTTGAATTTCGATAAGGAATATGCGCTGACTTGGTAGAGACATGAAACACAATGTTAGTTGGGAGTAAGAGGTGTTCTGCTCGGTATGGTGGCACCGGTGTTTTTCATTTGCTGCTAAACTTCAAGCATAAGCAAATCTCATCCAATTGGAGATTATATTTGTCGATGGAATTGAGGATATTGAGATAGGTTGCAAAGCCCTGTTCTCAGTCGGAATCAATGAGTAATAACTAAAAGAACATAACCGCAAACAGAGCGAGGACGAAATGAAAAAAATTCCTGCAGACCACCCGTTTACCACCGCTGGAGCATTTAACCAGTGGCTGACCAATGATATCGAATCGCTACTTGAATGGCATGGCCATTTGGCGAAGCACAAGGGGCCAAAAAAGTACAAGAAAAAGGTTAAGGCCGTCATTCAAGAGTTTCGTGAACTGCTTTATGAAGATACGGTAGTCAGGATGTATGTGGCCAAGATGATTGACCAGATTCCAGTGAGGCATAAAAATCATCGCATTAAAAATAGTGAAGATTTGTTGCAACTACTGGAGGCAGTTTTAACGCGTGCTCCGGAATACAATAAAACCGCGCTGGTAGGTTGTCCGATGTCAGCGATTGTAGTTTGGACCATGGGTAACCCTGCCGGATTTGCGGCTTATCGCAATGAAAAAATCAATAGAATGTTTCAAAAACTGCTTTTTGTCTGGGCAGAATTTTTAAATAGTGCAGATTCTCTTTATGTATTGAATAGCAGTGACAAAGGGTGGATGTGCAGCGATGCGCGAGATCAACTGAAAATGTCAACTTATCGTTATAAGGAAGACGCAGAGCATTGGGGTTTTAAATCCTGGAATGACTTCTTTTCGAGGAAACTGGCACCTAAAGCCCGGCCTATTGAAGCGCCAAAAGACGACAAAATTATTACCAGCGCCTGCGACTCTACAGTCCATAGGATTTCCCATAACATTAAAAAGTTTCAACACTTCTGGATCAAGGAACAACCGTATTCGCTCAATGATATGCTCGCCGACGATCCCGATGTCGAAGAGTTCGTTGGTGGTTCAATTTTTCAGGCGTACCTCAATCCTTTCAATTATCATCGCTGGCATAGCCCAGTGAATGGAGTGATTAAGAAGGCTTACGTTAAAGATGGGTTGTATTTCAGCCAGGATACAGCGGTTGGAGAGGACCCCACGGCGCAAGGGTATTCTGAGGAATACGTCGCGCACGTTCAGACCAGAGCAATGATATTCATTGAGGCTGACGATCCGGTAATTGGTCTAATGTGTGTAATGCCCGTAGGCATGGTTGAAATATCTTCGTGTTTGATTGATCCAAAAATAAAATCTGGTTATCGAATCAAGAAAGGTGAAGAACTTGGCACATTCCAGTTCGGAGGTTCGACTCACTGTCTAATTTTCCGCCCCAAAGTAATAAAATTTACCGCTAAGTTAGATACATTTTACGAGATGGGTCGTGCAATTGCGGTTGCGAATTGAAAAGGTGAATCTGTTTTAGGTCTTAGAATGCACTGTTATTTCTCTCCCGTATTAGGGGTCGCAATAGAGATTTAATGGTTTAGGAAGAATCAGATAGATCTCCACTCTGACTTTTGACTGCAATCCCAGTAAAACTCAGGGAGCTTTGGGAGTTGCGAATTTAATGGTGCCAATTCCGTTCCGTGCGGAACGGTCAAAAATAGTGTAATAGTTGTTTATAAAAGGCAGCCCCAATATGGTTTGGTTCTCAGATTCACTATCAATCGCAAAATATGCAACTCCGTCCTGAGTGCAGTTGGCCTGCCAGTATGTTTGGGGTTTGACGCATAGTTCAATATCGTTCCCTTCGAGCCCTTCCATAGTGAAATAAATATCAGGCCACGTTTTAATCGTCGCCGGACTCAGCTTGATATTATCGTATGTTGCAGACTGATAAATCGCTTTGATGTAATTTGGATTGATTGCGTGAAACTGGTCAATTATCTTTTTATGCAACCAAGTGGGAAAACAGATAGTGCTGGTTCCACTGTCGACGATTGAATTGGAGTAAAGACCGCTCGACGATAATGGTCGCCCGACCTTAACGGGCTTTGAATTGCCTACTCGAACCGAGCTGATATGGGTATTGTAATAATAATCATGCTGAATTTTTGCCTGTAAAAAATCTCCGTCATAAAGTGATCTATATTCTTCGCCTCCGCCAAGCACTAGGTAACCTTGATTTAAGGGATCTTTATCTAATGGCCTATTGCCGTAGTGCAGTTCAGAGCGCAAGGTATAGAGTGAAAATTTATTAGGCAATGTGCCGTTTTCCTCTAGCTGGGTAAAATACGGTGCAATCTCAGTGTACGGGCGCTTCTCAATATTTTTATGATTGTAATCGGGCCAGGTGGGCTTTTTAAAAATATAAGCATAGTTGATATCTTTATAGGCTAGCCCGAGGATGCCCTGCATATGAGGACTAAACATACTTTTCTGGTGGTCAATAGTTGCAATATTAACCCCGTTGAATTTTATTGCTTCCCTATTGTGTCGAACTGCCAGGCGTGTGTTGATTACTGCCCCGGTCCAATAGCTGCCATCCAGATATGCAGTATGTTGGGCATAATGGGTCGGCTTTAAGTATCTGTCTTTATCAGCGTGGTAATGATTTTGGCTTATTGCCAGGGTGCTGCTGCCAGTATCAAGGAACACGTTGACAGGCGTTCTCTGGCTGCCCACGTAAACCGGTGCGGTATAGCATCCGTCAGCATAGTTATTTGTGATGCTTATTTTTAAGGATCTTTTTCTGATAACCTTCTTCATGATAAATGGCCTGTGGTTTTCATCTGCTGCCTGGTGCTAAATGCCTTAAGGATTGCTCGATTCTTAATCACAACATAAATACATGCTCTCTTTACGGTTTCATTCGATAACTTATCGGGCCCTGATAATAATTCGTGCTCGCAAGCCAATGCGCGGGGTAGCCAATATCAACTGCATATTCTCTATCCATTGCTGGCTTATTGATGTAACCATCTGAGTATTTCGCAATTAATAGTTCTGCCAGATGCCACCAGTTTTCCAGCACCTCGCCAGCGTGTTCAATGCCAAACTGCGTGGCAATTTCCACGGCGTGATCAGGTCTGGCTAAAATCTTTCTATCAGTCTTGGCTACATTGTCAAATGCCCTAGCCTCCAGTTTCTTCTGGAGCGGTACGATGTCGACATTACAAATACGTTGAAAATTGAGTCTGGCCCAATTAGCAACAAAGTCAAAAACCCACCAAGCGGATTCGCGGTCAAATGTGCGTGTATTGCCATTTTGAAAAGACCAAGGCAGATCGGAGCTGTTGGCGTAAAACGGAACGAATACGCTGGTATATGAAACATCCGGTGCAAACCAGAGAATGCCATTTGCTACGCTGGGAATGTTCACATCAGCAGCGCGAGCCTGGCACACGAATGTGTAACCTTGGTAATACACAGAGATTGCTCGTTCCCATGCCCCATATCCGCTTGCTTCACTGTTGTCATTTTGGTTGCCATCGTAGGGGCCAACGAAACGATGCGGATCGCCATAGGGGCCCGCAGCGATGCCCTTAGTCAGATCAAATTCGGTTCCTTCATAATGATCACGATAAAGGTCAAAGATTTGCTCGAGCTTTATTTTGGACTTGGGCTTCAATGAAAACGGATAGTAAGTAGTATAAGTATCAGTCACCCAGGGGCTCAAACCGAGATCTGGGTTAATTCGGTCAAAAATTCTCCAGATTCTTCGGAGAGAATAATAAGGGTGCGCGTACTCCCCAGGACTAACAGTTTGTAACCAATCTAAATCACCTTCTTCAGGACGCCACCATCCAATTTTTTTGGTTCCTGGGAAAAGGTGTTTCGAAAAGAGCTGATCTTCGTTATCTTTGTTAATCACACGGATCCGAAAAGTATTCGCAGCGACAAAAACATCCCCATCCGGAACTTTCTGCGCAACCCAGGCACTATGATACTGTTCGTCAGGAAGTGCGCACATTTCAAAAACCCAGGCTTCTTGCTGATCGGCAACCAGCAATGTTTCACCGGTTGAATAGTACCCATACTGATCAATCAGCTTGCCCATGAGTTCTACCGCTTGCCGTGCATTTTTACAACGCTCAAGTGCAATGCGACTTAATTCAGAGCTATAAAATAGCCGCATCGCTCTTTTTTCTTTTTTCGCTTGTTCTTTTGAAACAAATTCTGGCTCATAATTGGCGCCGTTGGTGCATTCTCCCATCATCAAGTTATGCTCGTTCATGATGCCGTAGTTGCCGTCAAAATAGGCGTATGTATGCTTAACTTGTGGTATCGACCCAATAGGCTTGGTCGATGGCCATCCAGGTGTGTTGTATCCGGGTCCTCGCTTGTCGGTCACCATCCTTGGGAAAGGGTAATCTTCCTTCATGATCTGTCGCTTGCTGTCTTTTCGATGCGTCGCAGCAGGTACGAAGATCAGGCGCTGATCGGATAATTCGTCATCATCAGAATGGGTTACGATCATGGAGCCGTCCACATTTGCGCCCCTGGTGACTATCATTGTTGTGCACATATTGTTTACCTTGGTTTCTTAAACAGGTTAACTCGGATAGATAATTTGCGCTATTTTATCAGCCTCTTAAACTGGTTGAATTTTCTCAATAGTGTTTTCCTTAAGTGGGAACTATGACAGGAAGGGATTTTTTCCATAAAGGAAGTGATTCATGGTGGATGATCAATAATATGCTAGTCTGATGTGCTAATTTGATGCAGGAGTCAGATTGAAAAACTACATCGCGTTAAAATTGTAGATGACCCGATTTCTTGAATCGAAAATCTTGTATTCTTTGATGGTTTTTAATATAACAATGATCTGGATAGTAGGAAGTTTACGGCATCAATTTGAATTGATGATTAGCTTGCCACAATCATGTCTGATAATTGTTACTACAACATCATAGCGGGAGAATAATTAATTCATGAAAAAAGATTATCAATATAAAGTCTTTCCCAGTATTGGTATTTCCCGAGTAGGTAACAGCGATGAGTTTTACATCGGCCCGGAGACAACGGGCGGCTTACCAATCCTATCCGATGCTGCAGAAAAGAAATTTGAGCCAAAAGATTTTCGGGACAAAGTGGGGAAAATGCGCCGACAGGCAGCCCGATTTCGCGTATTTAAATGTGATCCAGACGGCAGCGCTATAGAAGAGGTAACAGCCCAAACTAATAATGTGCGCCGTATTATCTGGACTATACATCCAGCGAATAAGAAAGCGGTTTGGTATACCTTTGAACCTGGTAATGGACAGCAAGGTTACGCTTCCAACCATGCACTTAGAAATCAAAATGTTACTGATCCTCTCGAGCGCCAGAAAATGATTATTGATCCGGGACCTCGAATTCTCGACGGGCCTGGTCAGACCAAGGAATTCGACCGAAAATCAGACGCCGACGGCTATCAAATGACCTTTCCACCGACTAATTTGGCACCCGCACAGATTGATACCTTGGGCGAGTGTCAAACAGATCAACACGGACGTCTGCTATTTATCGGTGGTTATGGCCATTCTGGAACGGTTCAGTCGCCGCCCAAAACGGAAAACTATTTCAACAACGATGGCTGGTGGGACGACACCTCAGACGGCCCGGTGAAAGCGACTATTGAGCTCGATGATGGCACACAAATTCCCGCTGTGTCCGCTTGGGTGATTACTGCTCCGCCGGCATATGCACCACAGGTTGTTAATTTGGTGACACTTTACGATACGATGTTCGACGTCGTCGTCCGTGAGATGAAACTGCGGCCAGATATATTCCATCAATCTGTATGGAATTACGACTATACGCCCGATTGGGAGACGGAGGTACGTCCGATTTTTGATCGGGTATCCAGGTATCCATACGTGGTTGATATCGTTCAGACTTTGCACCAGTTTGATTTTGACAAACTCGGCAATCCTGATCCGAAATACAACAAGCTACGGCAGAGTTGTCTAAGCGTGATTAGACCGCCAAATAAGCAAAACACGTTTGAGGCGTTGATGCCTCGGTTAGCAGGCGACGTCGCTACCATAGATAGTGAGCGATCAGAAAAGTATCTTAAGTTGACCGATACCCAGTACTTTATGCTGTCACAATGGGCCGACGACAAATTCAAAAATGACAAGTCCGCTACACCAGATCCAGGCCAAGTTTTAACCGAGGCAACATTGAAGAACTGTGTGGGAGGCGCCTTTTCCCCTGGTATCGAAATGACATGGGTAAGTCGTAATCCACATATTTACATGGAACCGTTCCGCTTAAGACCGAAAGAAACTCTACCTTATCCATTGAGCCTGGGTACAGAATTAAGTGTCGGTCTTGAGCCCGGTGATGTGTGTAAATATATGTCATTACCCTGGCAAACAGATTTCAATGAGTGTTCCGCGGAGCGCATTGATGGTGAACAGAGTCAACTCGTCTGGTGGTGGCCCGCCCAGCGACCAGGGATGGTCTATACCGAGGCCCGTCCGGAGGAGGGTAGTGAGGCACGAACCATGCGAGCTTGGGTCGGCAACCCTGATCAGAAGGCTGAAGATTACCTCATGTTTCCAAAGGATTTGGATATGGTGGAGAAGTGGGCCGAGCTCGGATTTGTATTTGATGTCGGGAGCGGTGGTCAACCCGACTTGATAGAAGTAGAACGTAATTTGCCCCGTAATGAGGGCCCTTCCTCGTAACGTAGATGTTGCTGTTCTCGGGGCGGGCCCGGCTGGCTCTGCCGCAGCAATCAGGCTGGCTCAATTGGGATGTGAGCATGTGATATTAATCGACCGGATGTTGCCATCCACGTTTACCATAGGGGAGACTGTCTCTCCAGTAATACAGCCCACGTTAGAAAAATTAGACGCCGCCGATGTGCTCGAGCGTGGCCATAACAGAGCCGATGGCGTCGCCTCCAGCTGGGGATCTGCATCACTGGGCTATCGCGATTTTTTTACTGATGCGCAGGGGCCCGGCTGGCATCTTGATCGTGCGCAATTTGATTTGCAGTTGAGTAACTTGGCCAAGGATCGAGGCGCCGAGGTGTTACATGGCATGCGAGTGGCATCAGCCAAACGCAGCAAGAATCATTGGGACCTCAGAATACTTCGGTCTTCAGGCTCGCCTGAGCATCATCAAATCAAAGCACGATTTGTTATTGATGCGACTGGCAGACGGGCCGCGTTCGCCAGACGCCAGAACGCGCGCCGCGTGCGCATCGACTGTCAGATTGGTATTGCCAGGATATACGAGGGTGAGAGCAAGTTTACGCATGGTTACGCCATGATAGAGGCAGTGTCCATCGGATGGTGGTATTGTGCTTCGATTCCAGAAGCAAGGACCATTGTTGTATTGATGACGGATGGTGATCTTGCCCGCCGTGGTGCATTTCTTTCTGTCCCTGTTTGGTGTGATTTGCTCGCACAGACAAATCATATTCAGAATCGTATATCCACTGCGAGGCCGAGTTCCTCGACCTTCGGAGTCAATGCCGCCAGCGGCTTTCTCGATAAGGTCGCCGGCGCAGGTTGGGTCGCCGCCGGGGATTCGGCCGCAACTTTCGATCCTTTGACATCGTCGGGAATTGTTAATGCTCTCCGATCAGGTATCTCTTCGGCGCAAGTCGCCGTGGATTATCTATCCGGTCAGATTGGTCAGAGTTACTCGGTTCATTCTCGTCGGGAATATGAAAACTATCTAAACGGGCGCCGCATGTATTATTCGACGGAGGGTCGCTGGAAAGATAACACTTACTGGAAACGCCGAAACAGTCCTATTTTAATTGACCCGGAAGCCTATATAACGACTGAAAGGTCTTGCAAGGTTCACAATAGGATGCGGAACAAACTTCTCCCTCGTGAAGAGATTGATCAAATTATCACAGAATGTAAAGGCGGCACCCAGTTAAGCAGTGTGGTAGCTAACGCGGTCCGTCGTCTTGATCCATTGGGGGTGACGCCCAGGCGGATTATCGAAGCGATCCAGCGCCTGGTTGAAACTAAGGTTCTTAAAATTATTGATGCTTGTTAATCTGGATCAGTATTGAAGGTTACAATAGGATCAGTATCACTGCGAAAGCTTTCACAAGAACATGTCAGTCTGCTTGAGTTCGAAGACTATCAGGTTGCTGACTTTAGAGACTTGCTAATGGAATCTTATCTGTCTGAAACAGTGATGTGCCGCTAAAATCACAAACCGACTATTTTGAAATGCGATATAGCGCTTTTCAGCGTTTAACCGAGGAAGGTTGATGTCACAAGGTGTGGCGCAATGGCTGGATCAGCTTGGTCTCGGCGAGTTTGTCCCTCTGTTCGAACAGGAACAGGTCGAGCTCGAAGACCTTGAACACCTGACGGATAGCGATTTAAAAGAACTAGGCATTCCTCTTGGGCCTCGCAAACGGATATTAAATACCGCCAAGCAGCTCTCTCAGAAATCAAATTTAACAACAATAGAACCTGGGAGTGAATCCGAGGCTGAGCGTCGTCAATTAACGGTGATGTTCTGTGATTTAGTGGGTTCGACCGAGCTGACCCAGGTTCTCGATCCAGAGGATTTACGCTTGATCACGCTTGAGTACCAGGATGCCTGCAAACAAGCTATTGAACGTTATGAGGGTTTTGTCGCCAGATATATGGGCGATGGTCTGCTGGCGTATTTTGGCTACCCCCAGGCGCATGAAGATGATGCTGTTCGAGCTTTATCTGCAGGTTTAGACGTGGTGACCTCAATCAAAAATCTTGAACAAAACTTAGAACGACCTGCTGGCGTAGAACTCGGGGTGCGTGTTGGCATCGCTACCGGTTTCGTGGTGGTGGGGGATCTTATAGGGGAAGGAGTTTCGAAAGAGAACGCGGTGGTGGGTGAAACTCCCAACCTGGCTGCCCGGCTGCAAGGATTGGCGGAGCCCAATACCGTGGTTATCGGCGATAAATCACAGCAGCTAGCGGGGGGAAGATTTAAATATGAGGATATGGGGAAAAATCTGGTAAAGGGAATTGCAGAACCGGTTCAGGTTTGGCGAGTTGTTGGCAGCGCAAAGATAGAAAGTCACTTCGAGGCATTGCATAAAAAAACCAGATCGAAATTGGTGGGGCGGGAAATAGAGGTGTCATTGCTGAAGGATCGTTGGCAACAGGCAAAATCAGGCGAAGGACAGGTTATACAGTTGTCCGGAGAGGCAGGCATTGGAAAGTCACATATCACCCAAAGTTTGATCAAAAGTTTGATCGCGGACGAGTTTACCCGGCTAACTTTTCAGTGTTCGCCCTATCACTTAAATACGTCATTACATCCAGTAATTGAGAGGATTCGTCGAGGGGCGGATATTCAGCTTACAGATTCTCCCGCAAAGAAACTTGTCAAACTCGAATCGATACTGGATCAGACAGGAAGCGATATTGAGGATGTTGTGCCCCTGTTTGCGGCACTCCTGTCAATACCTCTTGAAGATCGCTACCCAGAACTGGATTTAAACCCGGAGCGGCAGAAGGAAAAAACTATGCAGGTGATGGCAGCCCAGCTTGAAAAACTGAGTCATCACAAGCCGCTACTGATTATCTTTGAAGATCTCCACTGGATCGATCCCACATCATTCGAATTTCTCGAGTCGTTAGTAGAGCGGGCTCAGAATTTGCGCATTTTGCTAATTACAACGTTTAGGCCGGATTTTGCACCTCGATGGAGTTCATATACGCATATCACTGCATTAACTCTGAATCGATTCAGCCGTGCCAAAGTTTTTGACATGATCAAAGGAGTCACTGGCGGGAAACCGTTTTCACCTGATTTGGTAGAAGCCATAGTGGAAAAAACTGATGGCGTTCCGCTTTTTGTTGAGGAGTTGACTAAAACAATTCTTGAATCTGATATTTTAATCGAGGAGTCCGATCAATTCGTAATATCAGGATTGCTGGAGTCTCTCTCCATACCTATTACTTTGTATGATTCTTTGATGGCGCGCCTCGATCGCCTAGGAAAGGTTAAGGAAGTCGCATATATGGCATCTGTGATCGGAAGGGAGTTTAATTTTGATCTACTTAATGTGATTTCACCCTTGAGCGACGAGGAATTAATGTGGTCGTTGGAGCAACTAGTAGACGCTGAGCTTATTTTTCAGACCAGCCGTGCATTACCGCAAAACTATATTTTCAAGCATGCGTTGGTTCAGGATGCCGCATACAGTAGTCTGCTGAAAACCACCCGGCAAAAACTGCATGGACGAATTGGCGAGGCATTGGAGCAACAAGATTCGGAAATTAGCTTAGTTAGTCCGGAGCTACTCGCTTACCACTATACAGAAGCACGTATGCTATCGGTCGCAATCAAGTATTGGTTCGAAGCAGGAAATAGGGCGATTACGCGTTCAGCAAACTTAGAGGCGGTGGCGAATTTCAAGAAGGGGCTAAAACTGATTGCCGATCAGCCTGTATCCGATGAATGGCTGGAATGGGAAATGGATTTTCAGCTGGCGTTATCCGGCGCTTTAGCCGCAACCGCTGGCTATGCCGCGGACGAAACCGCGGAGACTTGCCAGCGTGCGCAGGAGCTATGTCGCAAAGTTGGCGACGTCAAAAAGCTATTCAGGGCACTTTATGCAGTCTGGAGTCTGTACTACATCCGCCCGGATCAGGAAAAGGCGCTTGAGTTGGCGCAAGAATTTAAAAGTCTCGCTGAGAATGAACATGAAAGTGACCAATTGGTAGCCGCCTATAGTGCAGTAGGACATACCTGCACGACGATGGGGCGCTATGCACAAGCCCGAGCTCATTTCGATAAGGCAATCGAACTATACGACCCGGAACAGGACCTGTCCCTGGCAATTAAGTACGGCGAACACCCGGGCATTGGAAGCAAAATTGTTCGCTCAACAGTGGACTGGATGATGGGTTTTCCCAACACTGCGGTGCAGTCTGCAGAAAATAACCTTGAGGAGGCGAAGCTGATCTCTCATCCAAATACTATCGCCTGGGCGGGCGTAACCCTTGCGATGGTTCATAAAGATTGCCGGGATCAGCAGATGACCAGAAAGTATAGCGAAGAAGTCATTTCGTATACCACCGAACATAGCATTCCGTACTGGCGGGCAATGGCACTTGATTTTCTAGGTTGGACCATGGTTGATCGTGGCGATATTGCAGCCGGTATGAATTGTATTGAAGAGGGGCTGGAAGCGTCTCTTGCTACGGGTTCAAGAATGCGGGTGCCGGATTTTCTCTCTGTACTCGCTCTCGGACATCTAAAAAATGATCAACCTGATTTGGGGCTAGCTAAGATCGATGAGGCGATGAAGGTCATTTCAGAAACAGGTGAACGCTGGAATGAGGTGAATATCTACTGTATTAAAGGTAGGTTGTTGAAGTCCAAGTCGCTGCTGGACGAAGCAGAATCTGCGTTCCTAGAAGGGATCAATATCGCCAAACAACAAAGCGCTAAATCTTATGAACTAAGAATTACTACTCAACTTGCGCTATTAATGTATGAGCAAGGTAAAAATGAAGTGGCACGTCATGTTCTCGAGCCAGTGTATAGCTGGTTTACCGAGGGATTCGAAAATCGTGATCAAAAGGACGCCCGTGCGTTGCTGCAAAAATTAACTTAGCAATATGTGGTTGCGATTGCTTTTCGTGCTGCAATGTAAAGCTGCAACAATTACATTTTGGATTAATAGTTTACTTAGCCCGGCTTGCGTCCTCGCAGATGTCCCGGGCGCAGTTGCCCCTGTTCAGATACGACAGCGCGCATCTGTGCGCGGGATATCCAATCTTGCGCACCTTCTTTACCAAGAGCAGCCGCCATTTTTTCGTAGTCAGGTCCCTTGAGGCGCTTCACCACATCTTGTGATAGTTTAGTGAACCATTGATTTCTGTCCAGGGTTTCACAATCAACAAAACCCGCCTGTTCCATAAATGATCCATCATGTTGAATCGGCGTCATGGCGAAGCTCAGTCCTATAGCCTTCAGCCACTGTTTCATTTCCTGTGTAAAAGGTTTTTCACCGCAGTACCAGTCACTCATAATGACCCAGCCACCAGGTCTGGTCGTGCGGTACACTTCTTTGAAAAGCGCCAGCTTATCGGGGATATGGATTATAGAATCCTTGCTAAACACGATGTCAAAACTGTTGTCGTCAAAAGGTAATGGCCCCGGATCGACTTTCTGCAGGATTACCTGGTCTTGGAGGCCGCGGTTGGCGACTGTTTTCGCTGCGATACGGAGTACTGGGTCTTCTACGTCTATTCCTATTACTTTTTCTGCGCCATGTTCCTCAATCAATAGACATGCGGGTCCCGCGATCCCTACGCCTATATCCAGCACAATCTTGTCCTTAAGATCTATGTCCTCGACAATTTTTGCGACTTCTTCTTGACCGCCTGGCGATAAGAACCCTTCACCAAATGCGAGTTCTAATCTACAAATAAAATCTTCGGTATATTCTATTTCCCGGTTATCGTTCATAAATTTTATCCTTGATCAGAATTAAGTCAATATTATCAATCGATCGCATCATGGCCACCATTAAACATTTAACAGAAATATGTTCTTTTAAACAGCGATCTAGTTTGTTTCGACATGCCTAAGAAGCCAGTATTAAAATTGATGAATGGGCATGAACAGGTGTTTGCGCGATTAAGCAAGCATTGACGAACAATGTTTGAATTGGGGCTGCAAGGATTTCTTATTGAATTGGATTTTGTGAATCTCTTGTTTTTGTCTGCAGGGCATCATTGCACGTAGTTCAATTAGATGAGGGCAAATAGACGAGGGCAAATATTACTCTGTTTTATTCAGTTGATAGATATCCATTAGGATTTATTTACGGCGATTTATCAACCTGCTTCTATAAAATTATAGATGTATTAGGCTTCCTGAATATTTTTTAGATGATTTATGTCGTTGGCAAAATTTTACGACGTTTTCACCTTATTTATGGCAAAAAACGCATTTTACAGCTTAGAAAACTTTGTTGTTACAGTCAGTATTCATATTGCTATGGCCCATGTGGCTATGAACACGGACATTAGCACTCCATTAACCGCGACAATCTCATCACCTGTACATGATGCCCGATCCAAGAATTTCAAAAAATAAAGCCTTTTCTCTGCAAGCGGCAGCTTTATCGCCCCTGCGCAGATCATGGTGCTTCAAAAGTCGCCTACCTACCGCAATAGCGGGAATGTTCTTGATGATGGCTGCCGTATGGCAATCGGTTCACGCTAGAGAGGAAGAGCTGACCAAATTCAAGCGTATTCCCACTCAGTTTATTGCTGCGTTAGGAGATCCAGGTGCGACTTCTGGAGGCGGAGCGCAGTCGTGGGGTTTGTGGCGAGTGGACCCAGGTCCGCGGGGAGTATGGCTGAAAAATTATGATCAATTGAAAGCAGCAGATGGTGTGGCGCCAGCAAATTGGAAGTTCGACAGCGCAGACTGGTGGCTGGATGAAAACGGCTTGATTATGGAGAAGCCAGATTTCGCGGTGCCTCCTGGTAAATACTTAGTCACTGGTAATCGTGAAGTGGTGACTGTGCTGACTATTCATCCTGAGAACGCCGATGGTGTTAATCGTTGGGAGCTCGCCGACGGTGCAAATCTCTATGACGTGACACACTTGGCATGCCGCTCCGCGCGCTACACACCGGCAGCAGATGAAACATCCTGTTCGCCAGCTAAAGCACCGAAGTCTGAATTTCGCGTCGCCCCAGGTGCAATGATGCCCCCGGTTGAGGGCTGCAACAAGCAGGACTATTCTGTACTGTTTGTGATTGGAGTAGCGGTAGAGAATTGAGCGCGGTTAGCCGCACCGGTTGGACGTTTCTAAAATGTAGCTCACATTCAGCTTTTACGTTAGCATCATAGATGGTCTGAATCATCATCAGAAGCTAACGAGAAATTGAATAATTCTCCACCCAGACAGGTACCGATCGAAGATCAAGCCCAGATTGAAAACATTGAGCGGCATCCACGCCATATTGTTCTTGCATGGGATGACGGGCAGCGTAGTACTTTTCATCATATTTGGTTGCGAGACAATTGCACCTGCGATGAATGTGGTGATCGTAGTGGTGGCCATCGCTATCTCGAACTGGGCAGTATCGATCCGGATATATTTCCTGACGATGTCTCCATCGATTCATCGGGCGCGTTGCGAATCAGGTGGCATGGCGACTCGCACCTGACCCGTTATTCTCCGCACTGGCTGCGCATGCACGCCTATTCCGATCAAGCTATTGTTGCGCGGCAGCCGCAAACGGTGTTTTGGGACGCGCGATTAAATGGGACTATCCCGCAATGGGATTATGAGCAGATCATCACGGATGATTCTTCGCGACTGCAGATGTTCGAACACATAGGCGACTACGGTTTTGCGATATTGAGGGGCGTGCCGACCGAAGCGGACCAGATCGAACAGCTCGCAGCGGTGTTCGGCTTTATCCGTCAAACTCACTACGGGCGAGTGTTCGAGTTGATATCGACCCCACAACAACGCATCCTGGCGCAAACCGCACACGCCATTAGACCGCACAACGATGAACTGTTTCGCGATCCGATACCAGGGTTATTTATGATGCATTGTTTGCGTGCCAGCGATTGCGGCGGCGGTGCGTCGATCTTTGTCGATGGTTTCAATGCGGCACTCAAATTAAAGGCTCAGAACCCGGAATACTTTGACCTGCTGTGCCGAATTCCCATTCCTCACCGCCGGTTTCTGGTCGACGAGGTCGACGATGTTGCACTGGCGGCGAAGTGGCCGACTATCGAACTAAACTCAGGTGGAAAAATTATTGCGGTGCATATCAACGAGCGCACCATGGCGCCTCTGGACATAGATGCCGAACTGGTCGAACCCGTGTTCCATGCCCTGCGAGCGATGCTGAATCTGGTTTACGACCCTGAGGCCTGCATTACCTATGGTCTTGAAGCGGGCCAGGCGGCGGTGCTCGACAACCATCGAGTGCTGCATGCGCGCAACGCATTTAACGGCGATCGGCATATCCGCCAGTGCCACGTAGATCGCGACGAATTCTTCAGCAGGCTGCGCGCACTGCACCGGCGTGTCGGTTCAGACGCCCAGTTTCGCGAATACGTTTAAGCGTGGAATTTGACATCATATAATGCCGGGGCTGACTTCACCAATTGCCATTGTGATAATTTTAAGCTTGGAACAATTTTAGAATAATTAGCTGAGATTCGGATGCATAATCCAGTTTTTACCGATGACTGTAAAACAACTCCTTACTGGTGGGATCACACCCCAAGGCTCGAGTTACCCAGTCCCGCAATGCCTGCAAAGGCCGATGTTGTTGTTATCGGAGCCGGATATACCGGGCTATGCGCGGCGTTACATACGGCGCGTGGCGGTCGAAGTACAGTTGTTATTGATGCTGAAGATGCTGGGTGGGGGTGCAGTACAAGAAACGGCGGCCAGATCAGCACGAGTTTAAAGCCGGAGTTCGAAAAGCTTTCATCTCAATACGGCGCAAAGGATGCGTTTAACATCCTCAAGGAAGGGCACAATGCGCTAGCGTGGATTGAGGACTTTGTCGCCAGCGAGGAGATCGATTGTCACTTTAAAATATGCGGAAAGTTTTTAGGTGCTCACAATCCAGTTCAATATGAATACTTAGGCAACAAAATTGGTGATCAGGTAAAAGGGCTGGAGTCAGGTGCATATCTTGTGCCCCGCGCCGAACAGCATTCCGAACTGGGCTCTGACTTTTATCATGGTGGTGTTGTCTTTCCGAAATATGCATCGGTAGATCCGGCTCGCCTGCACCATGGAATTCTAAAGCGGGTTCTTGACGCACAAGTCACAGTCTTTGAGCGCTGTCAGGCGCTCAGTATCGACAGGGACTCTAACGGCTTTCGGGTCACTACGAGCAGGGGTTCAATTTGGGCCGGGGACGTAATTGTAGCAACCAATGGCTACACAAGTACACTGACACCGTGGCATCGCCGACGCATTATTCCGATCGGCAGCTACGTGATCTCAACTGAGCCCGTCGCGCCCAGCTTGATGGATCGATTGATACCGAGAGACAGAATGATCGGTGATACCCGCCGATTGGTTTATTATTATCGGTCATCGCCTGACAGGAAAAGAATCGTTTTTGGTGGGCGCGTATCGCTCGCCGAGTCTGACCCGTTTATCACTGGCCCAAAGCTCTACGCTAGTATGGTGAAGATTTTTCCTGAGTTGGCGCAAACGCGGATTAGTCATTCTTGGGTAGGGTTTGTAGGATATACGTTCGACACGCTGCCTCACCTTGGGAAACACGGGGGCATTCACTATGCGATGGGATACTGTGGCTCCGGTGTTGCCATGGCGAGCTATCTTGGAATGCGCGTCGGGCAGCAGCTGCTTGGCCAGAAAGAGGGGCAGACCGGCCTTGACGGTCTATCTTTTCAAACCCGGCCTCTCTACACCGGAAAACCCTGGTTTCTGTCTGCCTCGATATTGGCGTATCGTTGGCTGGATAGACTGAATATTTGAATTTTTAGGATTGGCTGTAACGACTTAATGATTGGAGCGGAGAATACGTTTCCGCCGCACCCTGGAAACAAATACCGACTGTCGTTACACTAGCTGCCCGAATATCTACATATCACGAACTCGACGCGCTTAGGATTTGATCGTTCACGAGAGTTTATTGGGATATGATAACTTTGTCGTCCTTGGAACCGATAAACAAATAACAATTCACCACCAATCCGTAATAAAACCACAGGAGTAATCTAATGAATCAATTGTCAAAACCAACCCACCGAGTGGGTTCAATGTTATTGGCCGCAAGTTTAGCGGCAGGCGCGACCTTTGCCACAGGTGTCGTATCCGCCGAACCCATTACAGTCGTTTCCTGGGGCGGAAGCTATGGCGATGCGCAGGATAATGCGCTTTTCAATGACGCATCTAAAAACACCGGGATCGAAATAAACCGGGAATCAGGAGCCAGTATGTCGAAAACTTGCCTCCAGGTAGAGTCGGGCGCAGTCACTTGGGATCTAGTCGTCACCGGGTCAGGGGGTGCTGCATCTGCTGCCGCAAAGGGCTGTCTGGAAAAGATAGACTACAGCGTTGTCGATGTTTCTGATTTCTATCCCAATATGTACACGGATTATTGTGTTGGATCTGACGTTTTCGCCACCGTGATGTCATGGAACACGGATAAATATGGTGAGCCAGGCAGTGACGGTGCGCCTAAGACATGGGCTGACTTCTGGGACGTAGAGAAATTCCCCGGAACCCGCGCCTATCGTGCAAACAATGTCGATGGCGCGCTCGAGCCAGCGCTCATGGCCGATGGAGTTCCTCCGGAACAGGTATACGAAGTTCTTTCAACCAAGGAAGGCATGCAGCGTGCGATTGACAAGATCCGCGAGTTAAAACCACACATTGCCGTGTTCTGGGAGTCTGGTGCCATGCAGGCCCAATTGATGAAAGATGCTGAAGTAGATATGACTACTGGCTGGAATGGCCGATTCGATAATGCTAAAAAAGATGGGGCCAGAGTCGGCTACACCTTTGACCAGGCGTTGCTTGATTATGATTGTTTCGCGATGCCTAAAGGTGCACCTAACAAAGAGGTTGCGATGAAATTCCTTGCGGAGGTATCAAAGCCCGAGTATCAGGCAAATCTGCCTTTTCACATCACCTATGGCCCGACAAACAAAAAAGCCTACGAAGTCACGACTGCGTCACAGGAGTTAATAGAATCCTTGCCTTCGCATCCGAAAAATGTACCGATGATGCTGCCAATTAGCCTGGACTGGTATGCAAATAATAGAGTCGAAGCGCTCGAGATGTACATGGAGCTTTTAAGCGAGTAAAAACCGCGCTACCTTTGCCGGGCGTTAACAACGCCCGGCAAAATATTAAATTAGGATTCCTGTTTTGGCGAATCAAATAAGTAACAAGTCGTCAGATACACCGTCGGCATTACCCATCAGCATTCGGGGCCTCACTAAAAAATACGGCCGACTTCACGCTCTGGATTCTGTGGATCTGGAAATCAAGAGCGGCGAGTTTCTGACTTTGTTGGGGCCTTCAGGTTCAGGAAAAACCACCTTGTTGATGGCCATCGCCGGGTTCAATCGACCCGACGCGGGCAGTGTTCGTTTTGCTGAGACGGAGATGATTCTCACGCCTCCACATCGGCGTGATGTCGGTATGGTTTTTCAGAGCTACGCACTGTTCCCGCACATGACGGTAGCAGAGAATATCGCATTCCCGCTAAAACTTCGCAGGGTTGGATCAGGCGAATGTGCCGATAGGGTAGCGGCTGCGCTGGCAACGGTACAACTATCGGATCTTGGTGAGCGAAAAATAGACCAACTGTCCGGAGGGCAGCGACAACGGGTGGCGCTTGCCCGTGCGTTTGTGTTTCGCCCGCGAATTCTGCTGATGGATGAGCCGCTCTCTGCACTTGATAAAAAGCTGCGTGAGCAAATGCAAATCGAGCTTAAACATCTGCATCGTCAACTGGGTGTCACCACTGTGTATGTTACTCACGATCAACGAGAAGCATTAACCATGTCCGATCGGATCGCGATTATTAATCACGGCAGACTGACCCAGGTGGATACGCCACAGGCGATTTATAATCACCCGGCAAATTCGTTTGTTGCCGATTTTATTGGTGAGTCAACCATTCTTCCATTGTCGCGTGATGATTCAGGAAAACTGTTGTTCGAAGGCCATCTGATTTCATCAAGTCCTACTCAAGATTCAGGTGGTGCCTGGTCGCTCGTTATTCGACCCGAAAGATTGTTCTTTATTCAGGACAGCGCTGCGGACTCCGAACAGGCGATCGTGTTTGATGGCATGGTCAAGGAATTTGTGTTTCAAGGTGAGACTGCATTCGTACTGGTTTCGATCGCTGATAAGTATAATCTTTCAGTCCGTTTCGGCACTAATTCCTTTTCCTCTCAGAATGCAATGCAGCCAGGTGATCGGGTTTCACTGGGCCTGCATAGAAAAGATGTGATTGTCATTCCGCAAAGCATGTAGCGATGGGCAGTGATAACGAAAAAAGTATCAAAGCCAATCCGCTGAACGAGCAACCGCTCAGACTTCAAGAGGTCAGGGAGCAGTGGATGTTGCTGGGTCTGGCAGCACCTGCGGTACTGATAATCGTGGCAATAATTCTGATTCCGGTAGGCTGGCTGTTCTATCTCTCTTTTGTCGGAAGTGATGGACAACTATCGTTGGAACATTATCAGAAGATGATTCAATACAAATCATATGCGCGTGTATTCATGACCACTTTCCAGGTCAGTATGCTGACAACGCTAATTTGTATTTTGATAGGTTATCCACTGGCTTATTTTCTAGCTCTGCTACCGCAACGGTTGGCCGGTTTTTTTATGCTGGCAGTATTACTGCCGTTTTGGACTTCATTGCTCGTTCGAACCTACGCTTGGCTTGTGCTGCTGCAAAGAAAAGGCATACTTAACGATTTCGCAATACATATCGGTCTGTGGGAAACGCCGATCAAGCTGGTGCATAACATGACCGGCACCTTGATTGGTATGGCGCACATCATGCTGCCTTTTCTTGTTTTACCTCTTTACGGGGCGATGCGAAAGATTGAGCGTGACATGATGCACGCCGCGGCAAACCTGGGCGCATCGCCTATCCATGCTTTCTGGAAGATTTTTTTTCCCTTATCCCTGTCAGGATTAGTTGCCGGATCGTTAATCGTATTCGTCCTCTGTCTTGGATTCTATGTCACGCCTGCGGTGTTGGGAGGCGGTCGCGTGGTCATGGTGGCTACCCAGATTACTGCAATACTCGAAAATCAATTCGACTGGGGCGCCGCGAGCGCGCTTGGGGTAGTGCTTCTTGTCGCTACTCTCGTTATTTTATACGCAGCGTCACGGCTACTTAAGCTCGATTCGGCGCTTTTCGGTAAACACTGATATGGATTGGTGGAAAAAACCAGCGTCGGACACCCAGGTGACTCATGGCGACCGGCTATGGTTGTATATTGTTGCGACCATCGTCATGCTGTTGTTGGTTATTCCGACGTTGATCGTCATGCCGATGTCTTTTTCAGATTCTCAATATCTAGAGTTTCCGCCAAGCAATTGGTCTTTACGTTGGTATGCAGAGTACGTTGATTCTTCGAAGTGGATGCGGGCGACAGTGACATCGTTGCAAGTCGGGACACTAACAATGTTGCTCGCAACGCCGCTGGGCACATTGGCTGCCTACGCGCTTTTTGTATCCGGCCATCGGGCGGCCAAAGCGGTCTTTGTATTTCTAATTACGCCGATGATCGTGCCAGTGATTCTGATTGCGATTGGGACTTTCTATGCCTACGGACGAGTTGGCCTTAACAATACGATTACAGGATTGGTTCTGGCCCACACGGCATTGGCCACTCCACTGGTCATGATTGTCATAACGGCTGCACTTCGGACCTATGATTTAAATCAGGAGCGTGTGGCCAGAAGTCTAGGGTCCACAAGGCTGAAAGCGTTTTTTATTATCACCTTGCCGCAGATAAAGTTCTCAGTAATGACCGCTGCGCTGCTCTCATTTCTCACCTCATTCGATGAGGTGATCATTGCGATATTCATATCAGGTGGATCGAATGCAACGCTCACCAAACATATGTTCAGCGCGCTTAGAGATTATATTGACCCGACTATTGCCGCAATTTCCACTATACTGATTTTAGTTTCAACTGTGCTTTTGTTGACAACGCAATTTATCGGTTCGCGTCAAAAGTAGATTGCTAACCAGACCAAACGACTATTACTGCGTATGCTATCCAATGAAAACTTGGTTGAGCCCTAAATGAAACAACTAAGCAATTGCTTTGCAGGATCCAGCTGGTGCATTGCGATGTTGCTTTTTTTGTGCGTCGTGAGACCGGGATTGGCCGAAGGGCCAGACCCGGTCTCACCCGCAGGTTATCAGATCGACTCTTCTCAGCCCCAAGAGTTGCTCACGTCAATTCCCGAGGCAGAGTGGTGGGCCCAACGAGCGGATAACCTGACAGATAAAATAACAATAGGTGAAAGCCGAAAAGAAAAAGCAGACGCACTATATTCTGAACTTAAGATGCTGCTCACGCATCAACGTGCGGAGCTGCTCCGTATCCTGGACAGCGCGGATTCTATAGATGATCCGTTACAGGGGGCGCTGGCGTTACAAGTGCCAGTTGGAAAACCGGACCAGAAGCTACTAAAAATAGCAGCCCAGATGGCGCAGTCGGGTGGCTACATTCTCGAGTCCCCCGAAACAGTGATTGAGCTTTATGACTCTGTAAATACACTTTACTGGGCCAGGGTACGATTGCTTAGTCAGGTGAGTTTCGAGCTGTGGTTGAAGGTAACCGGAACGTACAGTTATGGAGTTCAAGAGCTCAAGGGTGAGTTAGAACAAATTCGGTTACGTTTTGAACTTAGCCAATTAAAAATATATGAGTTGACTAAAGAGCTCTCACTCCATGTGACCCAAGTGCCGCTTGTGGTGCTAGGTCGTATTTTCAATTTATCGTTAGAGATTCTTTTATTGT
This sequence comes from uncultured Gammaproteobacteria bacterium, assembly GCA_947259885.1. Taxonomy (GTDB): domain Bacteria; phylum Pseudomonadota; class Gammaproteobacteria; order Arenicellales; family Poriferihabitantaceae; genus VYFG01. The sequence goes on along the minus strand of CAMYNW010000009.1, from coordinate 104,156 downwards.
TATGGTGGCGGCGTTGGGCGAAAGCCGGGCTTCCGAAGCTGGTTTCGAAATTGATGGATGTGCGACCACGCCGAATAATCACTCTAAGGCTCGCCCGCTTCATCTGGTATGTCGACAGTGTGCGTGCGCCGCTTGAGTGGATGTTTCTGACGTTTGCAATCTTTTCTACCCTAGATGTAAGGGGATTTGGCATTAGCATTTTTTACGAGTTTGGCACCATCGTTTTTAAATGGATATTTCTAGGGTGGCTGGCTGTGGCAACCGGCAATGCGATAGCAGACAGGCGCACAATGCGGTCAGGAGCAGCCGCTGCAGGTTTACGTATTCGGTCAATCCATCTGTTCGCGTTCTGGCTGGTATTGCTTGGTTTGGCTAGGAACCTGGCGCGAAATTATACCGGTGATGCGACCCTGACCGAATGGGTCTACACGCTGTTCTTGTTGTTGTTGATACTGGTCGGGCTTGTTCTTTTGAGCTGGTGGCGTCCGGAGGTGCAGCGACAGTTGAAAGAGGAGGTCCAGAAGCCAAAATGGGTAACAGGTGTTCTGGCTAGCGAAAAAGGATTCATGAGTTATCGCTGGGCGCTGCTCGGACTGTTTTATCTGATTGTATTGAAAATCCAGCGCCGTATTGTATCGACCGTAAACGGACTGGAGTCCGGCAGGCGGTTTCTGGCAAATTTTCTCTATCGGGAAACTGTTCGACAGTCTGGACCGATAGGCCACGAAGAAGGGCGGCCGGCGTCGGAGCAGCTGCGTGAATCTCTGATAGAGGGTACAGGCGAGAACTACGATAAGTACGCTCGTCAGGAACTCAAGGATTTGGTTCAGCTGGTCGAGCAAGGGGCGGGCGGTACCATCGCAATCGTCGGTGAACGAGGTATAGGCAAGAGCTTATTTGTGAAGCGTGCTATGGAAAAATCCAAGCATTCATTCTTGATTGTCGAATGCCCGGTTGGAGAATATTTCGAAGGCTATCGAAGGGTACTCATTGAATCTCTTGGCCTGTCAGAGACTCAAGCGTCGATAGAAGCGATCAATATTAAAATCGAGGAACTTGGGATCAAGGTTGTCGTCATCGACAATGTTCATCGCCTTGCTCGGCCTGCAATGGGGGGTCAAGTCGAACTGTCAAAACTGTCCAATTTCATTTATCAATTGGGCAGTAATATTTTTGTTATCGCACTGATTGACAAATTTGCATGGCAATACCTGAGTCGCGTGCGTGCGAAGAGACTGATACTTGAACAGGTGGTGAAATTACCACCTTGGACGGTAGAACAACTCGCCGATTTGATCGAGAATAAAACTCAGGCTGCCGGAATAGAGCCGAATTACAGTCGTTTTATTCTTCCGCCTCTGTTTGATGAAGCTGAACTCACAACAATGGATGAGCGGCGACGCTATGGCTTCTGTAGGATACTATGGTCTGCGTCAGACGGTAATCCTGAAATCTCGCTGCGCCTCTATGTGAAGTCGCTGGTGGTTCATGACGATGGAGAGATATTCATCAAGATGCCAATTCCTCCGAATATCGAGCAACTGGACGCGATTGGCAGCGAACAGTTGCTGGTCCTCAGGGTGATTGCCCAATGTGGTTATGCGACTCCTGAAGAAGTACAAGAGTGTTTGGCTTTACCTCTCGACAGCGTTCAGGAGATCTTTCGCGTGATGAAGTGGCGTGGTTGGATCGAGTCGGTAAACGGCTATTTTCGGATTAAATGGACGTGGTATCGGGCCATAACCCGAAAACTGATCAGGCAGAACCTCCTGGAGCGATAATATTGACTGGAAAAGAGAGGATGAACAGCTTAGCTAAGTCGCTTCAAGCAGCGATAGCGATCATTATCACGTCGATCGAATTGGCCGTTGCGCAGGATCTGAATACTGCTGCAGATGAATCATCAATAGCGGTAATCAGACAATTAATCAACTGGCCGGGCGTGGTGACTTCGCTGATCATCGTGGTCGCCAGTTGGATGGTTCTAAGGTTCATCTCGAATATTGTCGATAACCTCGGTGAAGTATTTGCCGAAAGGCGACTGAAACTTCAAAAGATCAACGCCTTCTTCAAGTTCTTTATTTATATCGGCGTAGGCGTTGTTGTGGTGCTCCTGAGCTTACGACTCAGTGAGCAGACACTCACACTGATGGGAGGCGCACTTGCGTTTGCCTTGGGCTTTGCGGCCAAAGATCTGGTGGCTTCCCTGGTGGCAGGATTCATGATTATGGCAGACCGGCCGTTCCAGGTTGGAGACCGAGTGAGTTTCGGAGGCGTGTACGGCGACGTGACAGCGATTGGACTGCGATCGGTAAGGGTCCGTACGTTGGATGACAGTATCGTCACTATCCCGAACAACATGTTTCTTACCGATGTTACAACCTGTGGGAACTACGGTGTACTCCACATGCAGATCGATGTGGATCTCCATATTGGGATCGATCAAGATGTAAAACTGGCGTGTGAACTGTATGAAGAGGCCACGGCGACCAGCCGCTATATCTATCTGCAAAATCCGATCGACGTGCGGGTTAAACAGGTGGTTATGAACGATATGATCGCTATTCGCCTGCGCCTCAAAGCCTATGTGCTTGATACCAAGTATGAGAAGGCATTTGAAACCGATGTCACCTTACGCGCCCTGGAAGCTTTCGCCAAACATGGGATAGGACCCCCCGCAGTACTGCACCGTAATCTGAATGAGGTGTCGTTCTTGCCGCGGACTCAAGACCCGGCTTAATCCGGCTTTAAAAGAAATTAATGCTGCCCCCGTAGACAGACTCTTAAATTTAAATCGACCCTGCTTATTTAAACATTGGGTCAGAATGTCCGATCGCTTCTGGAAACAGGGCGCCCAAATATATTGATATCGCAGCTAGCATGGATCAACGGAACACTTCTTGCAGAACTGTTCCCGCCGAACCGGATGGCGGCTTGGCCCCGAGGTAGGCCGAGAGAGTTGGGGCGATATCCACGGTATGAATCTTTCTAACGACTTTTCCGGGCTGAACGCCTGCGCCAGCGAATACCACGGGCACCCAGGTATCGTAGGGCCAGGGCGATCCATGTGTGACCGCAACCATCAGGCCATCAAAATCGTTGATAAACCAGTTCGGCTCAAAGACCACATAAATATCGCCGGATCGCTTTGGATGAAAATTATTCAATACCGCTCGATGTAATGCGGTATCCGGCACGTTGCCTTCTCGTAATGCCGAGCTGCCCACAGCGATTGATACGCCTGGAAAAGTCGCCAGCTCACGAGCCACCGCTTGTTCGAGTGCGGCCTTGTCGATACTGCCGTTATTCGTGACTTCCTCGCTAAAGAACAGGTATGGATGGTTATAGGTTTCCATGATCTTTCCCTCGATCCCGAATTCATTTTTTAGTCGTTCTATTGCTGGCGCTGTATCCCATGAGTCTGGCTCTACGTACCCAGCAGGAATTCCCAGAGAATTCAGATAACCCGGAGAATCGGGTCCACCATGGTCTGCCGACAATACAACCAGCGTATTTCCCATGCCTACTTTTTCATCTATAAAACGCAGCAACTCAGCCAGCGTCCGGTCCAACCGCAATATGTTGTCTTCCCCTTCCAGACTGGAGGGTCCAAACAAGTGGCCGACATAGTCGGTAGACGAGAAACTGATGCTCAAATAGTCAGTCACTTCGTCCTGGCCAAGCTGCTCCGCTTCTACCAGTGCTTTCGCAAAATCCAGAGTAATCGCGTCACCTGCGGGACTCGCCGTAAGCATGGTGGTGTAGTACTTTCCGTCGCCTTTTCCATAAGCATGGGGAAACGTTCGTCCGAATCCCCCCAGATCAAGCTCCCAGGGTCTGTCATCCGTATCGGCAAAGATATAACTCGAAGACTCGTTCAGCAAAGCCCAGGTACTTTCGGCATAGTTTTGCGGAATATTTAGGTCGTTCCAGTCTTTTACCCACTGCGGGTATTCATCGTAGTAGTAATTGCTGGTGACAAACTGTCCGCTGGCTTTAGAGAACCAGAATGCCTTTCCGGAATGTCCGGCAAGAGAAATCGCACCCCTGTCTTTAACCGATACACCAAACACCTTTGACTGTCCGCCGTTGGCACTGCGAAGTTCGTCTGAGAACGTCGTGACCAGAATGGAGGCCGGAGATCGGCCCTCACTTCGCGCGGCCTTCTGGGTCGGGTCGATTTCAGCATCCTCATCTACATCTGCACCCTCGGTCAGCAACCGGTAGTCCGGGTCTTCGATATTGTAGGTGGTATAGCCCGTTTCCCGATCAAACCAGATATTGCCGATCATGCCGTGTATGGAAGGATGGGTACCGGTCGCCAGGGTGGCGTGACCTACGATGGTTTCAGTGTTGGCGTGGGCATGATGAGCATTGCCATATACCAATCCGTTTTCCCATAGATACCTGAAACCACCTTCTCCCAACCGGTCGTAGTACCTGGTTGGCAGGTCGCCCCTTAGCTGGTCAACGGTGATCTGCAGCACGAGCTTTGGCTTATCTGCAGCAAAGACAGATACGGATAAACAGCCCGCTATCAAAACTATGACAGCCAGCACAGGCGCAGAGATAGTCCAGGTTATTCGTGTGTCAACAATTTTAGTCATTATCTTTATCTTTAGAAGGTGTTATCACAAATATCAACTTTCTACGAGCTCTAATTTCCATACTTTTGCACAAAGTGCTGAACATCTGGTGAGCTTGGTGCTATTTTTGACAGTGCCGATAGATACGGATACAGAGCAGAAGTCTGACCTGCCTTATCCAGAAAATTGACCAAGGTCAATAAAATCTCATATTGGTTTGGCCAACGACTATCTGCGTTTTTAAGGACCTCGACGGCAGACGCGGTGTCTCCTGTGTTTTCCAGGGCAATGGCATATACGTATGCGAATCGCGGTGAAGCATCTTCGGCGCTAATTGCATTTTCAAGATACGTTAACGCCTCGGCGTAATCCTGCTTCCTGATCAGATGTAATCCATAGGTATGGTTGACGGCGCCGCTATCTGGCGCTATTTCTAATGCCCTTTTCAGCAAGGGCTCAACCTCGTTTTCTCTGCCCAGGGAGCGGTAGTAGTCGGCAAGATTGATCATGGCTGGAATGTACCCAGGTTCTATTCGAAGAGCATGCAGAAGCGCCTTCTCTGCGGCAGCGAGCTTCCGTTGCCCCAGTGCGAGATTGGCGATGGCCATTTGTGTTGCCGGTGAATCTGTTGAAACCAGGAGCATTTTCCCATACTCATCGATCAGTGGCTCGAGTTGCTTTTGTTGTTCAGGAAACAGATCTGGGTAATTTCTGACCAGGTTTGCGACAATTTCAAAGCGCACACTGCGTTCCGGGTCGCTAAAGTAGGGCGATAAGATTTCCCATCTCAATTCCACCGGCGCATTTTGTATGGCTTCAACGGCCGCTCTTCGCACCACAGGGCTCTCGTGTTCAAGCTGCTGCTGAGCAGTCTCGATACTGACTCTAGAAGGTATCGATGACAGCTGTGCCAAGAGACTGGCCTGCACTATTAAAGGCAGTGAATTTTCTTTCAGTAAGTTTGTCAGTGGGCGCGTGACCAATACGTCGCCATCCTGTGCGCTCGCAGAAAGATACGCCCAATGCTCGCGGGTTGATTTCGCGCCCCAGCCTTGCAAGGTTTCGATAGCCCAGGCGTCGCTACGGCCGATATGGCACTGGACGCAGGCATTGGGCACATCCAGATCAAGAGATAACTCCGGTCGCGGAATCGAAAAGCTATGATCCCTGCGATTGTCGACCTGCATGTATGTTGTCTCCGGCATATGACAACTCACGCATTTTGCGCCATCCGAGTCTGTCTTGTGCTGGTGATGGTCCGTTGAATCATAGGTCGAGGGCAGGTGGCACTGTGCACAAAGCGCATTGTCTTGCGCGATCAGTTTGCCACTGTGTGGATCGTGGCAGTTTGTACAGGTGACTCCTTGCGCGTACATTTTGCTCTGCATAAAAGACCCCAGTACATAGACTTCTTCATTGATCTGTCCGTCCGCGTGATATGAGGGAGTACTGACGAGCTGGATCCTGTTTGAGTTATGGTAACTGTCACCAAATGACTTGGCGCTTAACTGAGTTCTCAACGAATGGCAGGCGCCGCACATGTCGATATGGTGATCAGATTTTTCACCTTGCGGATTAGCGATCGGATCACCTTCATTGATCACCCACTTTACTGGATCTGGTCTTGGGTTCAGAAAACCGGTGTTTGAGCCAGAATAAGTACCTGCTTCAATCCGTTGCACATGGCTGGCGCCAGGCCCATGGCAGGCCTCACAGCCGACGGTGATTTCAGACCAGGTGGTATTAAATGAATGGGTCTGCTGGTCGTAATTTCGCTCAACGTTAGTTGAATGACAGTCTGCACAGCGCGAATTCCAGTTCATGAAATGATTCTTCCAATGAAAGGGATGATCCGGGGTGATGTCTTCGTCAGGCTGAAGGTGAAACCAGCGCTGACCACCATCTGACTGGGGCCGATCATCCCAGGCAACATTCAGCGCCTGGATAAACCCCTGGTCTAGTTCAACCAGATATTGCTGGAGCGGCGAGTATCCATAAGTGTATTTGATCTCAAAGGTTTCAGCTTGAGGTCCGGGTTCTTCAATGTCGGTAAAAAATTTATCTCCATCTCGATAGAAACGGTATGCCACGCCATGAAATCTCATTTCCTTACCGCTAAAGTCTCCAATCACGGATTGAACCGAGGCGTCTTCCATAGCCCGGAAGTGATCCGATTCCTGCCATTTCTTGTACTGTGGTTCATGGCAATTTTTGCAGGCGTGTGAGCCGAGAAAAACGTCAGCAGTTTCAGCAACCGATTCAACTTCAGTCTGCGCACACAGCGTAAACGGCAGCATTGCAACAATCAGCGTCATCATTCCAAGCAATACCATTTCTGGAGTCCCTAATTGTCTCAACCTGGCGGGTATCTCGTGAACCATTTTTGTCATCACATGTCGGTCATTAAAGATGCGAGTTCCAGAGTCTACAGAACGTCCTGCAAATGTACACCTTGACGCATTGGTCTACCGCAGCATTGTTCATCTGCCCGATAGCGATAAGGCAGTATAGTGAATTTTGAGGATTCGCTCATCGCCAATGCCTGATCACATATTTACCGACCCTCAAGGCTGGTGCGAGCTGAATTCGTATTGAACAATTTGATGGCGCGGATGTTTATTCCGCTATTTTTCTAGTTTATGATGAAGTGAGCGTATCAGATCAGAAGCTGCGCTCGAGCCTGAGTCCAAACCGTGCTGGGTCTTTTGTCGGCGAACATCATATAAATTAAGCAGGAAGAAAAATATGAATTGGTTATTGCGCACCATCTCCCTGGCTGGGCTGTGCTTGGTTCTAGTTGCCTCAAATACGGAACCTACTTTTGCGCAGGAGGCTTCTTCACCTGATGCTGGTGTCTCGGTGCCCGCAGCGCTGGGACCCAAAGCAATGGAGTCGCTGGTGTCCAGGCTTGAACCTGAACAGACCGAAGCCCTGGTTAGCCTGGTTGAATTGCTAAGTGATTCCAAGGACGGCAATGAGGTAGTGCAGGCGATACCTGATCAAAGCGCTCTGCAGCTCGTTAAGACCTGGTTCGTTGGGTTCAAGGATGCCGTGGTATTCCATCCCATGCAATTGCCATTGGCTCTTAGCAATTCAGCCAGGGCTCTGACTGCGATCTTTGCGGGCAAATCCGCAGGCGAATCTTTCTTGTTCCTGTTGTTTCTGGCCCTGTCTATTGCGGCGGGTATTGTCCTAGAAAAAGGATTCAATACTCTGATCGCGACTACCCGAGAGAAGATACAGAATGAGCGGCAGGATACCCTTGGCGCTACGCTCAAGACGCTCACAACGCGTGGGTTCCTTGACCTCGGAGGGCTGATCGTATTTGCAATAGCGGCAATTGTCGCAGGCAGATTCCTTTTCACGGACGCCGGCGACCGTTTTATAGCCACTTCTTTTATACTCAACGCCATACTCATTGCGCGTCTGTCCGGCACAATATTGCGATTTGTTCTGGCGCCTCATCGCTCCGATCTGCGCCTGGTGTATACCGACGATTGGACTGCCAGGTCTCTCTATTCGGGGTTTGTCAAACTGGCTGTTTTGGTGGGTGCTGCGTTTTTTCTGTTCGGTCTTTTCGCACATTTTGGCTACCATGGCGGAGATACGCTGCGATTCTGGGCAAGCCTGATTATCCATGGCTGGATCATTTATATTACGTGGAAAACGAGGAAGGGACTCACCTCCATCATCAAAGGAGATCTTGATTACCTGTCACCTGGGCTGGAACGCATGGCGAAATGGTGGCCCCAGATCAGTATCGCGGTGATCGCATTTAACTGGTTCCTGATCCAGTTTATTCTCAGTACTGGAAACCGTGTTCTGACCCCGGGACGTGGTGCGATTGCGGTCATGACGATCATCATCCTGCCCTTTCTCGACACAATTGTTCGAGGTGTTGCCGGTCATCTGGTTCCGGATTTGGCGGGTCAGGGCCGCACGGCCGAGAAAGCGCAGAAGGAGACCAGGTTGTGTTATGTCAGGATGGGCAGAGTTATTCTGATTGCGGCGGTGGTGTTGCTCATAGGCAAACTGTGGGGGCTCAATTACCGTAATCTGGCGGAATCGGGATTGGGTGCCCAGATCGCGTCAAACGGTTTGGGTTTTCTGTTTATTCTGGCGCTTGGATATATGGCCTGGGAAATCACAAGTCTTGTGATCAACAGAAAGCTCTCTGCTGAACTGGAAGCCAGCGGTGTGAGTGAGGAAAGTGAAGGTGGGGAAGGCGGTGGAGCAGGGTTGACCCGCATGGCGACCGTTTTACCCATTCTTCGGGTCACTCTGCAGGTGACCATTATCATCATCACAGTGCTACTCGCGCTGAGCCAGCTTAAGGTCAATATAACGCCCTTACTGGCCGGTGCGAGCGTGATCGGTCTGGCTATCGGTTTTGGTGCCCAGACCCTGGTCAAGGACATCGTTTCTGGCGTTTTCTTCCTGCTGGATGATGCATTCAGGGCCGGGGAATACATTGATGTGGGGGGCACCGAAGGTACCGTAGAGAAAATTTCCGTGCGCTCCCTGCAGCTTCGCGGCGTGACTGGTCCCGTGCACGTTGTACCCTACGGCTCAATATCGAAATTGACCAATATGAGTCGTGACTGGGTGATTATGAAGCTGAAATTCACCATCCCGTTCGACACAGATCTGGAAAAAGTCCGAAAGCTGTTCAAAAAGATCGGGCAAGAGATGATGGAAGTGCCGGAGCTCAAGGATAAATTCCTTGCGCCGTTCAAGGGCCAGGGAGCGGTGGCCGTGACCGATGTAGGGATTGTGGTGCGAGGTAAGTTTTCTACCAAGCCGGGCGACCAGTGGCAGATCCGTAAGGAGGTCTATAAACGCGTGCAAAAGGCTTTTGAGCAGAATGGTATAGAATTTGCTCGCAGAGAAGTGGGAGTGATAATGCCTGACGATATGGATAGCCACAACCTGACGGAATCGCAGAAACAGGCTATTTCGACTGCAGCAAGTGAGGCGGTGCAAGCCGCCGATGCTGAGAAAGCTAAGCAGTAAAAACAATTGAGTTGATCCTGCTGAGGAGGAATATTGCCGGCTATAAATATTCTCGTTTAACCCGCACTCAGGACTAGAGTAGTTCGATTGAAGAGACAAGAATGATAGTTTCTTCTATAATTTCGCAATTGGAGTTCGCTTAAACGAACGCTAAATAAGGTTTCCTCTTAATTAATAACCATAGAAAAGCAAGGATACCTGCTGATGAGAAAAGTCCAAACTATTGCTGTGCTCTTTCTCAGGCCTGCTGTTGATAGGGGCGTAAATCTAAAAGGTAAAGTTTGGCGTTTCCGGTGATGAATTAACAACTTTATCGGGTAATAAGTCACAAGTTCTTCACCAGTCTCGTTAACCGGGTATCGTAATACCCTTGCAGTCAATGTGGCGGAACTATAAGTGTCATCGCCTTTAACAAAGACCCAGCGGTGATCAAGAAAGGGCTGTTTACCGAACCATATATGGTTTAATCTCCTTAGAAGATTCACCCCAACTATCATGCCAATCAATCGTAAATTTTCAGATCCAAACAATCGTTCCTGGTGCGGTATTCATGATAATGGTTTATCTTTTGTTGCAGCGCTCCTGATATTGATCGGCGGGTTGATTTTCTCCGCACCCCTATGGGTCTCGGATATTGAAGCAGGAGCCTGGCCGGAGTTTGATATCTGGATCGGACTGGATGAGGAAAGGAAGAATCGGATCTATATATTGAAGTCCTTTACCGATGAACTGGAGTTCAGCTATGAGGAAGAGGTTACGGGTATTTCACTTGATCATCGTATCAATGAACAATGGTCCGTCAGAGGAGGGGCTCGCTATATCAGTAAAATCGTGGATCCGCCGGATGCTAATGAAACCAGGCCGGTATTTGATGCAAAGTGGTTTCGACCGCTCAAGAACGATTGGCTGCTGACAGATCGAAATCGCATCGATGTCCGATGGATAGAAGGGACTGGCGATCCTTCATACCGGTATCGCAATCGTATTCAGCTGGAAAAACCGTTTCCAGTGAGCAGTGCGACACTCACATGATTTGGATCCTACGAGATATACTATGACACTCGTTTTAATGCATGGCAGCGTCAGCGGATAATTCTGGGCGTATCCATACCTTTAGGAACGATGACTTCGGTGGATATTTTTTATGGTTATCACAAAGAAACCGAGCCTAAGGTCGAGAAGGCGGATGCGGTAGGGATTGCTTTTGGAATCTATTTTTATTGACGCGCGTCACAATATTTTTGTACACGCTGGTCGATATCTTTCACCTTATCGTTTTCAGGCTTGGGTGATTATCAATAGACCATCCTGGTGAACAATCCTGCCGAGCGTTAACACAAATCAATACGGCTGATTTAGGGCATATAATATTACACTGGATTGCGGGCTTTGGTCGCACCTTTATAAGTGCGCTTTAAGATTCGAATAGAACTAATAGTTATGCAAAAAACTCTCATCAATTAAATTATTGTCTCAACAGCCTTAGTGCTGTACTAGGCCTTTGTAGCGGGTCTTTAGTTGATAATTGCTGTTGGTAGTACTGGTAAGGCGTAAAAATCTTGGGGATGGTTGTTAGTATGATTGAGCAAACTGGATCTTCGGATCAGGCGGTTGCAACTCCGCGCTTGAAAATCGGTGTTGCGTTGTTTTTTCTCAGTGTCGTTCTGCCATTAGCCGGGATTCCAGCCTTGGTAGCGCTCGGCTTTTCGAAGGTTATCGTCACGTCATTATCCGGGGTTCTGCTTGTGGGCAGTGAATTATTGGGGATCGCCGCGATCGCAGTGATGGGAAAGCCTGGATTCGCCTATATCAAAAACAAGGTTTTAGGATTTCTTAAAAGACACGGCCCGCCGTCCACGGTAAACCCTCGTCGCTATTTCATTGGTTTAGTGATGTTCTGCGTACCGTTTCTTTTTGCCTGGATATCGGTTTATACCCCTGAGCTTTTTCCTGGTTTCGTCAGCCATCCTGTGGTTTGGGCTGTTGGCGGAGATGTTCTGCTCCTGACGAGTCTTTTTGTTCTCGGAGGGGATTTCTGGGATAAAATTCGGGCGCTTTTCACTTATAATGCCAGAGCAGAGTTTAGCCAACATTGATCGTACGTTATATGATCGACGATCGTGCATTAAGACCGTCGATGGAATCGATCTGCTCCAAATCTGATAATTTAATTCTAACATTACAGTCTCTGTTTAACGCCATTACTACCATGATAAAACATAAATTCTTTACGCCTTTCGTTGCATTTATTATGATCCTGCTGACCGTGCCTGAATTTGCCAGGGCGGAAGGAGACGATTTGCGCTCCGCGGTACAGAACCCGATCAGCTCTCTGATCAGTTTGCCTTTCAGGCTGACTTATGACTCAGGGGCCAGTAATGGCGACGGTACTATTTTGAATATACAGCCAGTAGTGCCGGTGAATATCGGTGAATGGAATCTGGTGAACAGGGCCATTATTCCGGTTGCGAATGTGGATGGTGCGATTCCCGGTCCGAATAATCCAAACCCGAAGCCGGGCGGAAGCGCAAGTGGTCTGGGTGATATCAATTATTCCGCCTATTTCTCTCCAGTAAAATATAACAAGGTGATCTGGGGAGTCGGGCCGTCCATTAACATGCCCACAGCAAGTGAGGATCAGCTCGGCAGTGGAAAATGGAGTGCCGGAATTACCGGTGTAGCGCTTTCGGCACAGAAGTGGGGCAGTATGGGGGTTCTTGGTCGTCAACTGTGGTCGTTTGCCGGCGATTCGGATCGCGGCGATGTTGATCAAACCCTGATCCAGCCCTTTCTAAATTACAATTTGGAAAATAGTTGGTTTCTGATAACCGATATGTCGTGGACCGCTAACTGGGAGGCGGACAGCAATAATCGCTGGACGGTGCCGGTTGGCGGTGGGGTTGGCAGGGTATTCAAGATTGGAAATCAGGCCATAAATTCCAGACTTGAAGCCTATCATAACGCGGAAAAGCCAGAAGGCGCGCCGGACTACAATATCACCTTTACATTTCAGTTCTTGTTTCCAAAAAAGTAAACCAATGTCTGCTGTCTAGCTTGAGAAGTGCGTATTCATTAGTTGATAACAAATATCTCGTTTGCTGATTATTAATGCTCTGACACTAATTTCCACGGCAGGTGTCGAGTACAATCTGCCACTGAAAAATCGAAGAGTGATGAGATGCAGGTCCAAAGTATGCGCATATTGGATCGTTGGGTCGGGATCCCGATATCTTTTGGGCTGACTGTATTTCGAAAGCTGGGCGACCTGTTTCGAAGCGAGCCGGCTAATCCGCCCAAGCGAATCGTTATAATTAAGCTGGTAGAGCAGGGCGCCACGGTCATTGCCGCACCTGCAATCAATCGAGCGGTGGAGCTGGTGGGGCGCGAGAATGTTTATTTCGCTGTGTTTACCCAAAATAGACCGATTCTGGATCTGCTCGGTCTTATACCTGCTGAGAATGTGGTGGCAATTCGCGATGGCGGTCTGGTTACCATTGCTCTAGATACCCTGCGCGCAATTATTCGGTTACGGCGTGAGCATGTCGATACGGCCGTCGATTTCGAGTTTTTTTCTCGATTCTCAGCGACACTCACTTATCTCAGTGGTGCTCGCACTCGCGTAGGGTTCCACTCATTTGCAGGCGAGGCAGGATATCGCGGTGACCTGATGACGCATCGAGTCGCCTACAATATCCGACTGCATGCCAGCCAGACCTACTTGATGCTGGTCGATACGACGACAGTACCGCCAGATCAGTTGCCAACCCTAGGTTTCGTTCCGCCGGAAACCCTTGAAGGCCCTGTTTTCAAACCGGACCCGGAAGATGTCGCAACTATGCGCTCGTTGCTGAGTCGGCGTTTTGGCGACAGTGCGCCTACCCGCTTAGTACTCCTGAATGCCAATGCGGGAGATCTGTTGCCCATTCGAAGATGGGCCGATGAGCGATACGTTGAGCTGGCAAGACGGTTGTTGAGCTATGACACCGGTCTGTTTATCGCTCTGACCGGTGCGAAGAACGAACAGGCCGACGCCGAAGCGTTGGCCGATCAAGTGGGCTCGGACCGCTGCATCAGTGTCGCCGGTCAAACCACCCTCACGGAACTGTTTGCGCTCTATGGTCTCTCCGAGGTCATGGTGACCAATGACAGCGGCCCGGCGCACTATGCCAGTACGACTTCCATTGATGTGGTGACTCTGTTTGGCCCTGAGAGTCCGGAATTTTTTGGAGCACAATCCGAACGAAGTCACCTGATGTGGGCAGGTTTGGCGTGCAGTCCGTGCGTCAACGCATTTAATCAGCGGGTGACATTGTGCACCAATAATTTATGCATGCAGGCAATCACCGTTGACGCGGTATTCGAAAACGTCAAGTCGGTGCTGTCGCAGCGGGACGCTGATCGGAATGCGGAATCCGGTTCAGCGACTACAGCGCAGCGTTCATCTGATTAAAAGCTTTGGCCGCAGTGCAGCAAGCCGTTCGAGATCGTCGGACCGATACAATCCAGAAAAACGCAGGTATGCACGCTCCTGCGTGCCCAGGGGAACAACGGCAATGTCGAAAGTATCCATAAGTTGTTTCGCTGCACTCTGTGCCGATGATATTGGCTTGTCAGCAATACTTTGTGGTACTTCGCAGAGCAAATATGTTCCCGAGTTCGCGCTAAATGTTTTGAAACCGATATCGGTTAAAACTGATCGTAACAAGTCTAAACGATTGGGAATATGGTCCCGAAATTGTTGAATGCGATCCTCATCTCTTAAACATTCGGCGGTCGTTGCAAGTTGCAAACGACTCAATGGAGACGAGGAATATTCGCTGAATACAACCATTGGTTGAATAAGGTCCTGCGCGCCGACAAGAAACGATACCGCAAGCGGTCCAATAGGGAACAGCTTAGAGAACGAATGGAGTTCCAGGACTTTGGGATTGTTGTTAGCAGGAAAAGCCTCGGACAGCAGTGAGTGAGGCGCCTGGTTGTATACCAGCGGCCCGTAAGTCGCGTCATTGAAAAGTGTTGCCCCATGGCTAGCGAGATCTCTCAGCTTATCGCGAACCGCCTGGGATAAGGTGGCGCCACTCGGATTGTTGGGGTAGTTGATCGCCAGCATTGAAATTGAACCGCGTGCGATGTCTTCGCTGTACTCGAATTCGGGAGAGAAATCACTGTCTGGATTTAATTGGCTCGCAATGACGTTAGCGCCAAACTGCGCAGCAATACGTGCAAATGCAGGATAACCAGGTTCGGTAACCAATACCGTGTCCGCCGGTGACAATGTGCAGGCGGCGACAATGCTCATGCCCGCCCGGCCCCCTGCGGTCGGAAGAATATCTTGTGGCGATATATCCAAACCATATTGCTTTTTCAGGTAGCCCGTTGCGGTCAGGGCGAACTGCGCAGTATCTTTTGGAGTGGCCGGGGCAAGGGCCAGTTCCGAGTTCTTCTGAATCCACTCAGCCATTTCCGATGACAGTGGAAAGGGTTGGCTGCCGACCGCAAAGTCGAGGGCCTTACCCCGCCTTTTAGCGATACTCTCCTTGATCAGAGTGAATGGATATTTTTCGCTCAACTTGATTCTGCTCCTGTAGATTGTTCTTGATTCGTGGGTACTGGATTTATCCTGCGCATGATGGCGATGGCGATCCACCCAAGCGGAATCCACATCCAGAAAGTAATCAGTCTGAACGCGGCCACTGCAATCGCAAGGTGCTCAATTGGAACGCTGCGGATGCGCAGCGATGCACCAAGAAATCCTTCTGTCGCGCCGATTCCGCCCGGTAGCCCGGTCGCAACGCCCAGCACAGCGGATCCGGGGCCGAAAAACAACGAATCCCACAGCGTCATATCTCCGGGCAGCTCAGAAACCACAACATGCAGTGCGACCCCATGGGCCACCCAACCCGACATGCAAACCAGGATAATGAGCATTGTTATGGGCTTCCACCAGAATTCCACCGGCAAGTGCAGTCGAGTGTGAGTAAGCAATTGGGTAACAAAATTTCCCAGAAACATTGAGGTGGTGATAATCGCGAGTACCACTAAGGGGGCAGCGAGCGGATAGAGCTGGTAAACAATCAGGCCCGCAAGCAGACTGACTACCGAGATTCCGTCCAGCGCGAATATCACGGCTTCTGCTTTGAGTGCGACCGACAATGAAGTTCGTTTCTGTTTCAGCATTGCATCAGGGCGAATCAGCCGACCGAGTTGGGCCGGCATAAGCAGTCCAGCTCGTCCCGACAGGAACGCGAGTGTGCCCACTCGATCAAACACTCTTATTCCAAAACGGTGATAGACCCACATCCAGGCCAGACATTCGAGCGTAACGTCGAGAACAGAAATAGTGATAAGGATAGGGATGATCTCCCCATGGCCTTTCCAGTAGGCCGATACTTCGGCCCAGTCACTATTCACTAGTCGGAACAAGCCGTACACAGTAATCGCGCCCAGAAGAATGAACGCGAGAATTCTGCTATAGCGAAACAGTTTAGAGTCGAGCACGCCGCTGATAGGGAAAGGTGTAGTTAGTGCGGCGGCCGAGAAGCAATTGATCGGCAAGCAAAATCTGAATTAGTGGTGGAAAGCGCGGAATAAGAAATAATTTGACGGACAAACCGGATATGGTTGCTTGCCGTTTAACGTTGCACTACATTATCGCATTGCCCATGATCTGTCGCACCCTCAATTAGGAAAAAAATGGCTATTCCAAGACAACGAATTCGATTGCCGCAAGGCGCGTGGCGCTCGGCAATAACGAGTCTGATTCGAGGCGATTTGTGGGAGGGCAGCCACATTGAGCGATTTGAACGGGATTTCGCGAGTTATATCTCGGTTGAGGATGCGGTGACCGTGCCTTCGGGACGCGCAGGTTTTCGTTTTCTTTTTGATAGCCTGGGTATTGAGCCAGGTGGCGAGGTCATATGTTCGGCATTCGGCTATCCAGTGGTGCCGTTTATCGTCAAGTCCATGGGCTACGACCTGAAGTTTGTTGATTGCGAGATGGCGACCCTGGGGATGGATCCAAAACTGTTGGCGCAAGAATGTTCTGACACTACGCAGGCAGTGATTGCTACTCACCTGTATGGTGTGCCCTGCCAGATTGTTGAGATTTCCGATATTTGCGCGTCACATCAGGCGAAGTTGATAGAGGACTGTGCCCATTGTTATGGCGCGTCTGTTGGATCGAACAAGGTAGGCGCTTTCGGAGATGCAGGTTGTTTTAGTTTTGAAACGTCCAAAGTGATTAATACAATGGGTGGCGGCATGGTTACATTGTCTAGTTCAGAGGTGGGGCAACGACTCCGGCAGCTTGCGGCTCAGGAGCCACGGAACGGCTTCAAGTGGCTGGCCCGTCGACTTTCCAAGACCACTTTTGAGGCGGCTGTTACCAATCCATTTCTTTTCAATATGGGGGTCTATCAGGTGCTTCGGCTTGCCTCTTCAGGGTCCGGCGATGAGGACAGGTTTGCTTCAGGGTACCAGGGTGACGAGGTGTCGCTGGCAGGAAAGATGGGACGTTATACCAACTATCAGGCCCGACTGGGTTTGCGTCAAATGAAAACTATTGAGAATCGGAATCAGCGTCGAACCGCCAATGCGGAACGACTGATCAGTCAGCTTGACGGCAAGATTCCGGTGCAGAAGCCGGTGTCCACGGAAGAGGGTAGTTACGCGAATTATATGCTGGCCACGGTGCTGGCAAGCAGTCTCAAAAAACTGGCTGCCGCCTTATTGAAAAGAGGTGTTGACAGCAAACATCTTTACATGCGGGACTGCAGCAGGATGTTCGAAGGGGAGGCCGCTTTCCCGAATGCGGCTCGGGCTGAGCGGGAGGTCCTGCACCTGCCTGCTTACCCCGAAATGTCTGACAGTCAAGTAGACCATGTGGCCAGTTCGGTTGATGAGGCTATCGCCGAAATCAGCGCTCAGCCGGCCGCCGCCTGACCTTTCCAGAGATTTTCGCCTGCGCTTTCGCCCGCTGTCGCAGCGGTTCCTTCGCGCAGCAGTCGTCTGTATAGTTCTGACTGAAAAAGTTCATCAGGATCGAGCCGTTGTTTGATCTCCAGGAACTCGATATAACGAGGATACAGTCGCTGAAACTGAGATCTGGAGAGTATGTGGTCCTTTGCCAAATGCACCTTTCCTCCATGTTTTATCGTAATCTCGATGAGCTTGTCTGCGAATTCTTTCATCTTTACGATTTGTCTTTTCTTTGGGTGGAACTCGAAATTCAAACTGTAGCCGTCTTCACAAAACGATACGATATGATCGTCGTGGCGATGCAGCCGCATGATTAGTTTTGCCGGATAGCAGGGGGAGTCCTGGCATACCCTGAGCATCTCAGAAATCGCGTCTAGCGCTTCGGTGTCCGGAACCGTGAGCTGTATAGTGTATCCATGAGGGCCGCAGACCGCTGCCGCCGAAGGTATCATGAAGCTTGCGTCAAAACTGTAACGAACGATGCTCTCGTCGTTGTCGGCGCTTCCCAGCCGGGTGCGTATCTCGCAATATCGGAAGTATAGTTTGTTAAATAAGCCCACCGACAGGGATTGAAAATTCATCATCAGGCTCACGATGCGGCTGACTACGGGTGCCAAAGCAGCGGCGTGGGCACGACGTGAGTCGAGTCTTTGCATGCTGCGGGCAATTGAATGCCCGAGATCTTCCTCCCCACTATCCTCTAACCAGTGGGTAGAGTGGATGACACCTCGCCCCATTTTATGTCCTGTAGCAAAGGAATCCAGCCATACAACGGCATGGTCGCTGCGTGCTTTAACCTCTTTGAGTTTAGTCAGCAGCGCAGAGAGATTGGGAGCGTGATGGCGGGAGACGTGGATGAAAATGGACGGGATTCGTCTCAACTGAAGAGTGAGTTCGACAATGACACCAAGCAATCCCAGACCCCCGATCACAGCAAAGAAAACATCGGAGTTTTCCGAGCGGCTTGCACAAATGGTCTCGCCGGATGCGATCATCAGCTTGATTTGGATCACCTGATCGCCAAAGTTCCCAATACGCCAGCCATCTTTGCCGTTAACGTTCGCAGCCGCTGCTCCGGCAACGGTGATGGTGGGTTCCGACGGCACGGAAGCCAGCACCAATTTATGGGGTAGCGCTAATTTTTGAACATCAATCAGCATAGCGCCAGGTTGTAAAATCACCTGTCCAGATGCTTCATCCAGACTGATGACGCGGTTCATTCGAGAGGTGTCGAGCAACAGGTTTTTGTGATTCAGTATGGCGTCGCCATAACTGTACCCGCCACCCCTCGGACAAATTGATAGTTTATTGATGCGGGCATATCGAATGGTCTCCTGACATTCTTCAATATTACGGACTTTTGCCACCAGACAGTTCGCGTGAAGGGGACCGACTAGCGCTCGGGTGTTTTCCCAATCCATGAATGGGGGTAATTCTTCTCTATGCTGGTTCAACAAACGAATTCTCTGGAATCGGAATAGATGGATTAGACTTTTCTCCGCGAGGCAATCCTAACAGTTATTGGTCGTTGCAAAAATAGTAAAGTTGGCGCACTCGCGCGTAGATTATTAGAGATTTACTGGCCGTGCTTTAGAAGGTGCTGCACGCTACCAACATTAACCAACTTAAACTTTTTAGTGGTGGCCACCTTTATTCATTGTATAAATCTGATATCTTCATGACTTCGAGGGCTGCACCTCATTGGTGGTTGCTCATCGCCTAGTTAGCCGATCACAAGGTCTTGATTATCTTAAATTAACTATTTGCCGTGGCATAAGCCGCAACGATGTTTTGAGTAAACCAGTCAAACCGTATAACAAAGATTCAGGATGCGCCTAATCAAGCCCGAAAACCGACCCATCAACTGCTGCTGATGTCTGCCCGTGAAGAATATTTCCACATTGGACTGCTGTTTGCGCTCTGCGTCGTGGTGTTCTTTGTTGGACTTGGCATTCAGGATATATGGGATATTGATGAAGGCATGCATGCCGCCATGGCGCAAAACATGGTGATTTCAGGCGATTGGGTTACACCCGTATTCAACGGCGTCGCCTTTTTCGATAAACCGGCCCTGTTTAATTGGTCCAACGCCATCGCGTTTGTCTTGTTCGGCGTAACCGAGTCGGCAGCGAGAATGCCATCGGCGATTGCTGGTTTTGGGTGTGTTGTATTGACCTATCTATTCGGTCGTAAAATATTTGATGCCAAGACTGGTTTACTTGCAGGGGTGATTTTGGCCACCTCGTTTGAAATGATGGTTTTGTCACGTGTCGTTCAGTACGATATTCCATTCACTTTTTTTACCACTTTGGCACTGTATTGTTTTGCTTCCGGGGCCATTGATGAGAGTATGCGGCGGCGTTACTTTCTGGCCTTCTATATGGCTATCGCGCTGGCGTTTTTAACCAAGGGGCCGCTTGCAATTGTCTTAACGGGCCTGGTGATCGGCCCGTATCTATTACATCCCGATAGGATCAAGTTGCTGCTGAAGATGCAGATACCACTTGGTATCATGATTTTTCTGTTGATCGTTACGCCCTGGTTCGTGCTTATGGAGAAGGCCAATCCAGGCTACGTGCACTATTTTTTAGTCCAGCAACACGCGGCTAACTTCCTAGGTGGAACCGGTGAATATACACCGCGTCATCCCGAACCTTTTTACTATTATCTACCTGTTTTGCTGCTTGGACTCTTACCCTGGAGCTTGATGCTGCCGCAGGCAATCACGCGCGCGATAAAATATCGTCGCACCAGTAAAACTGGAATGATCCTTTTTCTGGTCATGTGGGTTGTATTTATATTTCTGTTTTTCTCCGCTGCAACGTCGAAACTAGGGACCTATCTGTTACCGATATTTCCGGCCGCAGCGCTATTGCTGGGGAGATATTGGTACGAATTTCTGGAACGGCCGACGAAAAGATCACGAATTGGCGTATTGTTTGGAACAGGTGTTGTATTTGCACTGCTCGGGTTGTTTACCGGTTACGTGATCGTTGAAAAGCCCTGGGCATACGTCGGTTTCAGATCAGGGGTTGTCTGGAAAGAATTTGAAATAGCGATGTCGTTGATATCTGCGCTATTTGGACTTGCATTCTTGTTGACCTGGTTTCGTAAGAATCTACACTTATTTATTGTTTTTAGTGTGATTTCACCAATATTTCTATTCTACACACTGTTTGCAGTAGTGCCGGATGTCAACGCCTACAAGGGGTCGAAACAGATTGCAGTTGAACTGGATCGACTGTTACCACCGGGTGAGAAGTTTCGATTCTACGGCCAGCTCCTTGATTCGGCAGTATTTTATGCCCAGCGGGATGCGGTTGTGCTAAAAACCGAGCAGGAGTTGAACGAGTATCTTGCAGATGAGAATAGAGTGTATGTTCTGGTTCGATCACGCGCTCGGACTGAAGAAGACGCGTTCAAAGACGATTATCATGTGCTCAAAGTGATTGGTAATAAAGCAATAGTGAGCAATAAGCCAGACACGTGATTGATAGTTAATCGTGATTCGCAATCTAGCCTAGGAAAACTATATTGACCACAGCGTCCCTCACCTATACTCCTTGTTGAAGTGATTGCCCAAATATTAACCAGTCATTCGATTGAATAATTAATGATAGCCTTTGCTAAATGGTACTTGCGGATCATGCATTTGGCAGGTGCAGGTAGCATGGCCTGTTGGCCTCGCGTTAGAATCACGGCTGACTGATTGGTCAATTCTTAAATGGAGCTTCTGTTAAGCAATAAAATGATCGTGTTGTACATTTTCGTGTGCAGCACTCTTTATGTGCATTACCGCGGTACACTGCGCTACCCGTTTTTTCGTCAGCTTCTCGACCACTCGACATTCACAGCGCCGATAAATGTCTGGGTGTACCTGATGTCGCGGATACGGAATTCGAGATACATCTCAAAGGACGATTTTCCGGAATTACAAATAATACGCGATAACTGGGAGACGATTCGTGAAGAAGCGCGCACGCTTCACGAAACGGGGCAGGTTATTGAGCGGAGCCACGCGAAAGACGATCTTGCGTTTAATTCATTTTTTATGCGCGGCTGGAAACGGTTCTACCTGAAATGGTATCAGGACCCGCCGCAATCAGCGCGTCGTCTTTGCCCAAAAACAGTGAAGATCGTTGAGTCCGTGCCGTCTATCAATGGTGCCATGTTTGCGATGTTGCCTGCAGGCGCAGAGTTAGGCAAGCACCGAGACCCTTACGCTGGCTCATTACGTTATCACCTTGGTTTGGTCACACCTAATTCAGATAATTGTTATATCGTGGTGGATAATGAGCGTTACTCGTGGCGTGACGGCGAAGACGTGCTGTTTGATGAGACATACATGCATTTCGCAAAGAATGAAACAGACAAGGACCGCATTATTTTTTTCGCCGATATTGCACGACCCATGCGCGGTCCGATCTCAGGTTGGGTTAACCGACAGATGTGCCGTTTTATTGGCAAGGTCAGCGCATCCCCTAACAGCGACGAAGATACGACGGGTACATTTAACAAAATTTTTCGCTATATTTATAAAATTAAAGAAGTGACGCGGCCATTAAAAGCAAAGCACCCGATCCCCTATAAGATCACAAAAAATGCATTAACCTTGCTGCTGCTTTACTGGATTTTCTTTTGATCCATCTCTTATCGAGATAAAGTGATAACGGTCGTCGCTTAAGCGACATTCATCGAATTATTTTCGACTAAATTAATAAACCTGTGCCTGCTTCGTTCCACATTAACGAGGTCATTCCGCAGTTGACAGATGCTTCGATTTTTCCAGCTGTGCGTCGACAACTCTCAATCTCCTTTCAAGCTTGTGACGCTTATCGGGATCATCGGTTTCATCCAGCTTCGCCTGATAGCGGGATTTTTTCTCGGTCAACAATTGTGTGAGTTTGCTCAATTTCTCGGGTTTGATTTGAGTACCCGTTTCATGTTTTTGGACAAGTTTTTCAAACTTGTCGACCAGATTGGAAAATTTCATTCGTAGACCTCTTTAAAAATTTGTTGCGCCGCGAAAAAGTTGGTGTTTTTTTAACCTGCTCATTTCAGGCAGCGGAAGCTTGTTCAATTTCATCCTTATCCAGCACGACTTCCTTTGCCGCTTCGGCTACCAGGTGTAAATGCGAGCCCAATAGTGCCTGGGCGGTGTCGAGCAGGTGCCGCGAAGTTTCATCGACATAATTGAAGTCGTTCAGCAACGAAGTTGCCATTCGGGGTGTAATCTGATCATCTTTCAGTATCCTGGTGACCCGGACGTCAAGATCCGCTTGGGTAGACTGTATTTCCGCCTTCAATTCATCCATTTCGAGCAGTCCTAGTGCATGATCGTAGTCTTCTTCCCCCCGCAGGCGATAAATTTCCCGCAGAACCATGGCTATCTGGTATCTGAGTTTGTTGTATTCGTCACGAATATTCTCGTTTTCGGAAAGCATGTATTTCGTTGCATTTTTCCTCAGATGTTTGATGTGTTTGACGCATTCGACGATTTCCCCCGCGGCCTTGCGCAGCCGGAACATTTCCTCGGAAAATACGCTGGGCATATGCGATTGTGACTTTGAAATAAATTCGACAATCGCGCTGTATAGCACCTTAACTTTACTTTCGTATAGCTCATCAAGATCGAGCTCGTGAACCTCACGGTCGTTGTCAATGGTTTTTTCCAGGTCCTCAGACTTCAGAATCTCTCTGCGATGCAGATTTATCCCATGAGCCATTATTTCGAAAGCCGAGTCAAACAAGTGCCATACCTCCTTCTTCAACGCTTTTAGTACGGTTTCCGGGAACTCGAACGCGGCTTCGTTGAGATATAAAGGCTGGGCGATATCCTTGGCCTTTTCAGGGAGAGACTTGATCAGGAAATCAGACATTCGCTGGATCAGGGGAACCATTAACAATACCCCAGCAAGATTGAACAGGGTATGAAATACCGCCAGCTTCATTGTGTAATTATCGGCGGCGATTCCCACACGATTGCTCACGGCGTCGACCGCCCAGACGAACTGGCTGATGAAGGCTATCGCGACCACGCCGGTGGCGACATTAAAAATCAGATGTGCGCCTGCCAACCGCTTGCCTTGAACGTTTGCGCTCAGCGAACCGATAATGGCGGTTATCGTGGTACCGACGTTAGCGCCGATAGCAAGTGCCAGGGCGTTTTCATAGGTGACCTGCGACGCTGCCAGTGCGGTTAGAATCAGCACCAGTGTTGCATGGCTGGATTGCATGACAACCGTCGCGGCGGCACCTATTGCGGCAAACAGAAACAATCCCGGGTAGCCGCCCACCGCCA
Source organism: uncultured Gammaproteobacteria bacterium (assembly GCA_947259885.1). Lineage (GTDB taxonomy): Bacteria > Pseudomonadota > Gammaproteobacteria > Arenicellales > Poriferihabitantaceae > VYFG01. The sequence goes on along the minus strand of CAMYNW010000009.1, from coordinate 80,279 downwards.
GTGAAGCCAGGTCAAAGCTGTCCTTAAATGCTTCGAAACCCTCTTTCATATAATGAATGCCTAAAAACAGGAAACCGAGCCCGGCCAGGACTGCACCCACACCCTTATAATATTTGGATTTCTGAAAAGATAAAACAATGCCGAACACCAGCATGGGCATTGCGTAGGCCGAGATTTTTACCTTGAGTCCGAAAGCGGCTACCAGCCAGGCGCCGGTCGTGGTGCCGATATTAGCACCGAAAATAATCCCGATACCCGCCACTAGAGTAACCAGTCCGGCACTGATAAATGAAATGGTGATCACCGACACCAGGGAACTCGACTGCATGATCGTCGTCGAGACAACACCAAACAGCAAGCTTTTCCAGGTTTTGTCCGTGGTTCTCTGCAGCAGCTTTTCTAAAACGCCACCGGTAAATGCCTTGAATCCTTCCTCGAGAAACAGCATGCCGAATAGAAATATGGAAACACCAGCAGCAATTTCCTTGAAATCAGGGCTGACCCAGAATCCATAAGCCAGTATCAGCATGATGGTAGGCAGAAATATCTTTCTTAGCATCGCAATATTCTCCTGTCGGGCATTAGTGCCGATTCAAATTAAGGTACTGCGCGAAATCCTTTTTATACAGGTAATCTGAATGCAGTTATTTCAGTTTGCCCCGTATAAACTGTTCCATTTATAACTACATCTTCAATGGAAACACAAATTATGTGCGCACTTTAACACACTATAAACTTAGAAATTTGGTCCGAGCCGGGTTTTCGGCAAAAAAATGCCGCAGGGCAAGGGCTGAGTAGGAAAGCCAAACTAGTGCGCGCAAAAACAGCGGTTTTTTATCAACTGAATAGGTCGAACCAGTCCATTTTTTGACCAAGAATCAGGAAGTAAAAAGCACGTGTCTGGATCATTCAAACGTTTTATCCCGAGGTTAACTTGCGTTCACCTTGATCGATGCGTTTCACTCAGGTGAGAATGTGCTTTATATTACTTTTACTTAATACGCATACTTGTGATATTGAGATAATGATTGGCAAAGGTCCGGAAATCGAATCCACATTCAGTGTTATTTACAGTCAGTGTTGTAACTATCGGTGCAGTCCGGGCATCGTGAGGTTGCTAAGGGTATAAAGGCGTTCAAACAGGTTTCAAATAAAGCTTCTATGACAGGTGCAGACGAAAAGTATCCTCAAAAATCTAGTAAGGCAGAAGTAGACGCGTTCTTACAAAAAGTGAGTTCAACGCCGCTTACCAAGTTCGATGGAGAACGCGGGCGTTTAATATTTGCGATGGACGCAACTGCCAGTCGGGGACCCACCTGGGATCGAGCTTGTCATATTCAGGGCGAGATGTTCAAGGAAACAGCCTCACTCGGCGGTTTAGATATTCAACTTTGCTACTACCGTGGATTTGGTGAATTTAAAGCCAGTCGGTGGTTGTCTTCGTCCGATCAGTTGCTCAAACAGATGACAAGTGTGTTTTGCCAGGGTGGTCGTACACAGATCGAAAAAGTATTGCTTCAAGCGATTAGAGAGACAAAACAAAATAAGGTCCAGGCGCTGGTGTTTGTCGGCGACTGCATGGAAGAAGACCTGGACCAGTTATGCCAGCTTGCTGGCGAGCTAGGAATACTGGGTGTGCCTGCTTTTATGTTTCATGAAGGGACAGAGCCTGCGGCACAACGGGCGTTCAAACAGATCGCGCGTCTGACCCGTGGTGCATATTGTTCCTTCAACGCCACAAGCGCCGAACAACTGCGTGACTTATTGAACGCGGTTGCTGTCTATGCCGCCGGCGGTCGTCCCGCATTGCAAGATTTCACTAAAGGTAGCAGTGAGGTGGTAATGAGACTCACGCGCCAGCTGGGAAAGGACTGATCCATGGTGCGGGTACTACTGTTGATAGGCATGGCGGCAATAATCTTCATATCTGTCCGCTGGTTATTTCGTCAGCCCCGTAACGTTTACTTGCAATGGACCGCCATTCTGGTTGCGATAGGGCTGCTGCTGATGGTTGCCACCGGTCGGGCTCATTGGCTGACTGCGGTGTTTGCCGCAATTTTACCGTTCGCAAGAGCCATTCTTACTTTACTCAGCCATGCTCCGCTTCTCAAGCGTTTGCTGGCCACCTTGGGTGTTGCACAATCATCTGCGGGGCCAAGCGAAGAACAAAAGTCGTCAGTCCAAAGTCGTTATATACGCATGACTCTTGCGCACGATTCAGGTGAGATCGATGGGGAAGTTTTAGAAGGGCAGTTTAAAGGCCGAACGCTTAAGCAAATGAGTCTTGAAGAGTTGTTGCAACTGCTGCATGAGTGTCAGGATGACGAAGAATCGGTTGCTTTATTACAGGCTTATCTGGACAGAGTTTATGCAGACGAATGGCGACAACAAGCTGGCCCTGAAGAGCAGAAGTCTGCCAGCGGTTCGGGCGTCTTGTCACGCGAAGAGGCTCTGCAAATATTAGGACTACCATCAGACGCCAACGAGCAGGACATTATCGAGGCGCATCGACGGCTGATGCAAAAAATACATCCAGACAGGGGTGGATCTGCTTATCTTGCGGCCAAGATTAATCTCGCTAAAGAGACGTTGTTGAACAGTTAGAGAGTTCTCGTATTCTTCCCCCTTTTTCCTGAATTTCTTCTCACGAGCGGATGACTGCAATAGCCACACATGGACTGGATTTCGAGCATAAATGCGTATATTTCATACAAAGAGACTGCACGGTTGATACGTTTCTATGAATGAACACATGCTTTATACTTATCTCACTACGTGTATGTCTTCAAATACTCGTCGCCGGTAATTAAACAGGTACCTGGCAGTGACGAAAAGCAACATAATTGATATTCCCAGGATAGCTCGCGAGTCGCTCTTAGTGGAACGCTTGCCACTCGATGGAGCCCGGGTAATTGACATCGGTTGCGGCGAGGGCTGGCTCACCCAACTCGTGGCTCCGAAGACCAGCAAGATAATCGGAATCGATCCCTCGGCGACTGCACTGGAGCGAGCGAATGCCGCAAAGAACACTACCAGTGAAAATTATCTACTGGCGTCCGCAGAAAATCTACCACTCAATAATGCCTCGACCGACATTGCGATCTACTACAACAGTTTGCACCATGTGCCGGTAGCACTTCAGAGAAAGGCGCTCGGGGAAACAGCGCGAGTGCTGGTAGAGGGTGGCCTGCTGTGCGTCATAGAGCCAGTGGCCAGTGGTTCCGCCTATGAGTTGTTTCAGCCTGTCGATGACGAAAGCGACGTTTACGACACTACCTACAAGTTAATTCTAGGAGTAGCGGACGGTGTCGAGTTTCAACAGGTACAGGAGGAACTGTTCGTGGACTGTTACATCTACCGGAACTTCGAGCAGTTTCTCGATCATGTCATGGTTGTCGACGAGGGCCGCGCGGGAGTACTTGCCAGTCTTGAAGACATGCTGCGCAAACGATTTGAACAGTTAGGAGAAGCGGTCGATGGTGGCCGGCGCTACGACCAGGTGCACCGGCTCAACCTTCTGCGCAAGTTATCGTGAGAAAGTAACCGTGACCATTAAATGTAACCAGTGCGATCGCGAAAACCGTGAAGAGGCGCGCTTCTGCACCGCCTGTGGTGCGTCGTTACGAAATCACTGTGCTGCCTGCGGAGCCGTCCCACAGCCAGGTGCAGATTACTGCGAATCCTGCGGCGCCAGTTTAAAGGATACTGCTATCCCTGTTTCGGAAGAACCTGGCACCACGGAAGATAACGCAGCTGAACCTGCCGGCTCGGACGCAGAACGGCGTCATCTTACAGTGCTATTCTGCGACATGGTGGGCTCTTCGAAGCTGTCCGAGTACCTGGATCCAGAAGATTTTCGCAATCTGCTGGCCGCATACCAAGATACCTGCGCCACGGTGGTAAGCCACTATGATGGACGTGTAGCGCGTTATGTCGGTGACGGGTTGCTCATCTATTTCGGATATCCCCAGGCCCATGAGGACGATGCCCCGAGAGCAGTGCGCGCTGCGCTCGATATCGTCGAGGCTGTTAACAAGCTCGATCTGGAGTTAGTAATGCCGATCGACGCACTTGCGGTACGCATCGGTATCGCAACGGGCACCGTGGTAGTGGGTGATATCGGCACTGGTACTCGTCGCGAAGAGATGGCGGTGGTGGGCGAGACGCCTAACCTCGCGGCGCGGTTGCAAACGCTGGCCGAACCAGGAGAGGTAATAATCGCTGCACAAACCTTCGAATTGGTGGTGGGATATTTCGATTGTGACGATCTTGGTGCGCAGGAGCTTAAGGGCATATCAAAACCACAACCAGCCTACTGCGTTCAAGCCGAAAGTGGCGCGCTTAGCCGCCTCGACGCCAGTGCAAGGATGGGCCTGACGCCACTAGTCGGGCGCCGCGAAGAAATCGACATCCTGATAAACCGATGGACGCAGAGCCTGCAGGAAGAGTTGCACCTGGTGGCGCTGTCGGGTGAGGCAGGCATTGGCAAGTCACGTGTCGTCAGGACGTTCCGGGAGAGTCTCGCCGACGAATCCCACAGTCGGATGCTGTATTACGGCTCGCCCTATCACCAGAACAGTGCGTTTTTTCCCGTAATCGATCAGCTCGAGAGAGCCCTGCGATTTGATAACAATGACAGTGTCGAAGTTAAACTTGAAAAGCTCCAATCCGAGGTTGGCAGACTCGGGCTTGAAATTGCCTCCACCGTGCCTCCGCTGGCTGCGCTCTTATCCCTGTCAGAAGGCGATCAGGATTTCAATAAACTCCAACCCGGGGACCTCAAGCGACGCCAGATAATCGCCATTAGCGACATGATCGAAGCAGCAAGCACAAAAATTCCCGTGCTCATGGTGGTCGAGGATGTGCACTGGTTCGATCCGTCATCGCTGGAACTACTCCATGCAATTAGCGAGCGTTTGATCCACGCCCGCATTTTAATGGTCATGACCCATCGACCAGAGTTTACATTTTCAACCGGGTCTGGTGCACGCCTGACGCAGATACCGCTCAGTCACCTCGGTGGGCTCGAGAGCACCGCCATTGTTACCCGGGTCGCCGGAGACAAACCCTTACCCGATGAAGTGGTGGCGGAGATCATTGCCAAGACCGATGGAATCCCCTTGTTTGTCGAGGAACTCACCAAGTCCCTGCTCGAGTCCGGGGTGTTGCGGGATGATGGCAAACGTTTTGTGCTGGATGATCCGTTGCCACCGCTTGCCATCCCGCCTTCGCTGCAGGATTCATTGATGGCCAGGCTCGATCGGCTGGCGACAACTAAGGAAATAGCCCAGTTAGCAGCCTGTATCGGTCGCAATTTCGACTTCCAGCTCCTCAGTACCGTTGCTTCTCATGACAAGTTGGAGATACGTAACGCCCTCGATCAGTTGGTTGAGGCGGGACTTATCCACGAACGCGGCATGCGCCCGGATATCAACTTTGAATTCAAGCACGCGCTGGTGCGAGATGCGGCCTACGATTCTTTGTTGAAAAGCACGCGACAATTGAATCACCAGCGTATCGCGCAAACACTGGTAAAAGATTTTAAATCGCTGGGCGAAGCCCAGCCCGAGCTGGTAGCTTTGCACTATACCGAGGCAGGGTTGGTTGAGCCAGCGGTGTCCTGGTGGCAGCGAGCAGGTCAGAGGTCAGTAAAATTGGCTGCCAACCTCGAGGCCATCCAGCACCTGGAATGCGGCCTTGAGTTACTCGTGACACTTGATCGGAACAAAACGCGTGCACGAACCGAAGCCGACATGTTGCTTGTGCTCGGCAATGCAATCAGAGTAGTCGAAGGCTACGCTTCCGAGCGCGCCGAAGCGCTATTTACGAGAAGTCGATCCCTGTGCGAAACACTACACGATAAGGATCGTGAATTCCCAGCCCTGTGGGGGATGTGGAGCGTGGTTATGGCGCGTGGCAAACTCGATCAGGCGACAAAGCAGGCCGAGCATGTGTTGGCTTTGGCTAAAGAAATGGATAAATCCGATCTTGAGCTGGAAGCCCACCACACGCTTTGGGGCACGTTTGCACTGACTGGCGACCTGGCTTTGACCCGGCATCACGCTGAGCGCGGCATCGACTTGTACTGTTTCGAGCAACATGGCGAATACGGTTTCGTCTACGGCAACCATGACCCCGGGATTTGCGCCCGCTATACCAATGCGTTTGCGCTCTGGATGCAGGGTTACTGTGATCAGGCGCGGGTGCAGATTAAAGATGCGATGGCGTTGATCGACCGGCACACACAGCCGATTTTTATTGCCCATGGGCTGATCCACTGTTGTATGCCATATATGCTTCTCGGCGACGTCGACGCGGTTCGCGAGATCCTGGCACAGGTACAACCCCAGGCTATCGAGACGGTAAATCCGTATCTATTGAGCAACTGTGACTTTATCGTCGGTTGGATGCATGCTGTTGAAGGTGAATATGCAGACGGTATTGCGTTGATGACGCGTGGCATAACAGACGAATCTTCGGCCGTCGCCAGATACTACAATTGTTACTACCACTCTACCCTTGCCGATACATGTTATCGCAATGGTCAGTTTGAGAAAGGCCAGAGTCACCTGCGGCTGGCGTTTGGGGAAGCCAACGCAACGGGAGAACGGTGGTGGGAAGCGGAACTTCATCGCCTCGATGGGCAGGCATATATGTTGTCCGAAGGTGAGCAACTGAATAGCGCCCGGGAAAGTTTTCAAAAAGCGTTGAATGTATCGCGTGCACAAGGCGCAAAAATGCTCGAGCTGCGCGCCGCCACTGACCTTTCCAGACTTTTACGAGACCTGGGTGCGCGTCAACAAGCGCATGATTTGCTCACCCCTGTCTACGAGTGGTTCACCGAGGGATTTGAAACTGCCGACCTGCGTGCTGCAAAGGCCTTACTCGAAGAATTGTCATAGTATGCAACTACCAGAGAGTAAAATGATAAACGGGAGACATTTGTTTTGCAATAATAGGTGAGTGACTGTTTTGGGCGACGGATTCAATTGGTCGGTGCAACATTCAATTCTATTGTTAAACATCAGGTCCGTTCTCTGACAATGCTCACGTCTCAATCGGTTTCTTGTATGGGGGCGCACCTTCAGGTAATCCGGTTCCACTGAACTGGTCGTATTGCGGCAAACCGTCTTTTATTCTATGCCAGGGAATACGTTCGGACACCCAGACATGCCGATCGGGAGGAAGCGCCTCGGGCTGATCAAAACTCCCGAGATGGATGTATATGTCTTTCGGGTAGTCCTGATTCTGGTAGAAAAGGGGGGAGCCACAAGTTCCGCAAAAGCTTCGTTTCACAGCTGGTGTGGATTCGTAATGAAGAGGCGGACCATCAAGAATTTCGAATCCGTTTCGCCGGAAGCCTGCCAGAGCCGCCACGGCGCTACCATTACTCTTCCTGCAATCAGCACAGTGACAATACTCGACCATGACGGGAGGGCCCGAAACGCGATAGCGGATAGCGCCACACGCACACCCGCCGTTGAACAATTCATTTATGGCCATATGGAAACTTGCTCATCTGTCTAAGCAATCATTATTCAAAGATATTGCGCTGGGAAATATTGTGGTATTTCCTTTTTTAGCTGCTCTGCTTTGGCGGCAAATTGTTCCATTTTACTTCTAACTTCGTCTTCGGTTTTTCCGATGATAAAGCCCCCTAATCCAATCATCTTATAAAATGGTTTATTTAGTGGTTCACCGGCAGCAATAATAAATCTACTAATGCTGTCAGCACCAAGATTAGTAATGGATAGCAAGTGATCCTCGTCACCCAAAATCATCATTTGTCGTGCATTTACGGTTGCCTCGTTCACTTTTAAATTACCTTCAATAGCGAACAATATTCCTTTCATTGATGAGGGCACATGCAAGTCCATAGTCTTCCCGTTCTGCAATTGAACGTATGCATAGATAATTTTTCGGTGAGTGAACGGTTGAACGGACTTGACACCACAGAACTCGCCTGCCAACACTCGTACGCTGCCATTTTCTGAGGTGATGACGGGCACGGCCTCCGGTTGAATAATCACCGTTTTAACATCCTCTTCATCGGTGGCATTCCACACCAGTTGCACAAATTCCATATCTATTTCGGCAGCTACAGTTTCTGGTGAAGGAAACTCATAGTGAAAGGCGGGAGATCCAGCATGAACATAGTACAACCCGCCCGCATGAAGATGCGCCTCAGTCTCTCCTTCAATACTATCCCACGCCATGAAAGTCCCGTTAACCGGGAGAAAACTCATCGCAGTGAGCCCTAAATGTGGGTGTGGTCGAAACGGTAATTCGTTGCGGGTATTAAATTTTCCAAAATCAAACAACACAATGGGATCGACGTCAGCGATTTCATGTGGCGTGCCGTTGCCGTCGATGTCGGTGGTGCCAATCAATCGCAATCCATGCCCACCCATTTTTGAAGCATCAACAATTTTACGTTGTCGGGTCATAACTTATTTATCTCTCTGTCACTTTCGATTCATGGTCCTTCAGGTGTGAGTGGCGAATTAATCGGCAATCATCTCACTATTCTTATCTCCGCAACGAGTATTGAGCCGGCTATCACCTGCTTTTTATAGGCTTCCGCTGTTATCCCTGAGCCGACCTTTACAAGATCGGCTCATTTCAGAAACCTAGAATACACGTGATGGCGGGCGCATCAATCAATCAGGCCCGCCAGAATCTAATGCAATTTTATAGAAACCACCAGCGCTCACCATTTTTATACCCATCTGAGGAAAAAGCGCTAGAGACTTTTTCTGGGGTGCCCACTTTGTCGCTAGTGACGTTAATCACATTGGCAAAAACTGGCGCAATCAATCCGCCTTCGTCGCGAATGAGTAGCTGTATTTCACCGTACATTTCACGTCGTTTGGCCTCGTCAAGTTCTGCACGAGCGGTGACCAGTAACTTTTCGAACTTTTCGTTATTCCAGTGCGTCTCGTTCCAGGCGGATTTGTTGGAAAACGCGAGTGTGAGCATTAAATCTTCAGTCGGACGACCGCTCCAGAAGGACACGCAGAATGATTCGTTATTCCAGACATTGCTCCAGTAACCATCTGTAGGAACGCGCTCAACTTTAATGTTGATACCCGCTTTTTCAGCATATTGTTGAAACAATAAAGCCGCATCTACACCACCAGCATAAATATCCGTTGCGAATAACGAAACGTCAAGACTGGACATGCCAGCCTGTTTAAGATGGTAGCGGGCTTTGTCCGCATCATATTCTCGTTGAGGCAGATCGGCGTTATAAAAGCGTTGTGTCTTTGAAATTGGATGATCATTGCCAAGATAACCGTGGCCTAACAACACAGTTTGCAGCATCGCTTCGCGGTTGATGGCATGTTTCATGGCAAGACGCACATCAACGTTGTCGAACGGAGGCTTATCCATCAACATTGGAAAAGTATAGTGCACGTTACCGCCTATTTCCTGAACGACAATGCCGGGTACAGCCGCGAGCCTATCCAGTGTTTTTAAATCTGGTTTATCAATGACGTCGACCTCGCCAGTTCGTATCGCATTCATTCTCGCCCCTACATCGAGGATGGCGAGCGATTCTACTTCGTCAAAGTATGGACCATCTTTAAAATAGTTTGGGTTTCGCTTGGTTAAGGCCCGCACGCCCGGCTCCCAGTCGACCAGTGTAAATGGGCCGGTCCCGATACCTTTTTCCCATTCGGCGTCCATGCTGCCAGCTGGCGCAATCGGGAAATGGTATGCAGATAATGTAAAAGGAAAGTCTGCATTACCCGCAGCCAACTTGAACACAACGGTGTTTTTACCATCGGCTTTGATGTCCGCAATATCACTAACAAGACCTTTCCCGATAGAAGGCGAGTCCTCACCGCGGTGAACATTGATTGAATGGATGACATCTTCAGCTTCAAAGGATTTGCCGTTGTGGAACTCGACACCTTTGCGCAACTCGAAAGTCCATGTCGCAGCATCTGGCGAAGCTTCCCAGCTTTCCGCAAGTTCACCGGCGATATCGCCATCCGCGTTAACTTCAGTAAGATTGTTTAAAAGTTGCCATTGCACGTTAACCTGGTGCGAATCGCCGTTACCCAAAACACCAAATAATGTGTCGGACGTGTTTGCGCCGCTGAGGCCTTGTCTAAGCCGTCCACCGGTTTTTGGTGCGGCGGCGAAAGCCTCTTCGGAAAGTAAGGCGCTGGGGATGGCGGCAGCCAGGCCTAATGCGGTCGCGCGTTTGATAAATTCGCGCCGCTCAATGCGCCCCTCGGAAAGTGCTCGTTGTAGATATTCAAATTTATGCATAGTAAATCTCTTTATCGGTTGACGTTATTTCTTGTATCTGAGACAAGTATTAAAACACCTTGTTAATCCAGTTAACAGCGAGCTAATCATACCCTGTTTGCATTCGAAGGTCAGGGTGGTGGGTGCTGGGCTTGATATCGCACTGCAACATTTCGAATTTATGGGTTGCCCTTGTTTCAAAGGCAAAATTTCTTCTTAAAATCGCCGCAGCAATTCATTAGCGGTATAAACCCGTCAAGTAAGGGTCAATCAGTACAGGCCAATCCGATCTCCGGCAAGCGATATCCCGACACCATTGATAACTCGTGTGAAGTAGCTGAGCGTGGATACTATTTGCACAATTTCAAGTATCTCCCCGTCACTCCAGCCGATATTTGCGAGCGATGTTATGTCTTCGAGTGATATATGTTCTGGCTCATCACACAGTTTTTTGACGTAACGTAGCGCGCCGACTTCCTTGTTATCGCCACATTGATCCAAATCGCCGTGTTCCAGGCTCGACACGATCGATTCGGCCTTTTTCGTATCACCAAATAGATGTACGAAGTTTGTCCCATGGTGTGATCTGGCGTAGTCACATCCGGTGAGTATTGCAACAAAGGTAGAAATTAACTCAGAAAACCATTTCGGTAGCGTGTTGTTGTCATTGTGCAATGCCGCCTTGTACAGGTCATCAGCCGGCATGATCGTGTGGGGTCGCAAGCTAAACGCCTGATATAAATTGTCCAGATTTCCGTTAGGGCTTGTGACGCTGTCGTAGATGTCCTTTAGCCCGTTGTCGGCATCTTCGTATTTGACAGCATCAATCCAGCAAGTATCATTTTTCATGACTGGTTCCGCGTTTGACTTTATATTTCGGGGATCTCTATTGGTCGGATCAGGATAATGTATCAACTTTACTGCGCAGCGAATACTTATGCCATGGGTGCCCACGTCTTGCTCGAAGAGCTCGGGGTCAGCTATGAAATCATCGAGGTCACGCTATACACCGATGAGCCTGACCCTGATTTCTTTAAAGCCAGCCCGCATGCCAGAGTCCCAGCTCTGGTTCACCGCCATGGTACGGTTTTTGAATCTGGGGCAATTGCCCAGTATCTAACTGACACGCATCCTGAAAATGAACTTGCAGTGCCATTCGATCATCCCGATCGAGCACGTTATTTGCAGTGGCTTTACTATTTGTCCAGCACGGTGCAGCCCGAAGTCATGATCCAGTTTCACCCTGATCACTATTTCCAAGATCTAAACACGCAGAATAGACTTAAGTCCGCCTCGATGGATCGCTTGGAGGACATCTGGAGAGTGCTGAATGAAGCCTATCGGCACGGGCCATGGCTGATTGATAGTCGACCGACCGCAATAGATTTTTGCCTCGCAATTCAGATTCAATGGCCGGAGTGTTTTCGTCATGGCATTTCCAAGTACCCCAACCTTGAACGCATGCTTGCAACTATCTCTAAAAGAGAGGCTTACCAGGCAGTAATGCAATGGCATCATAGCCGTTAAAACCCTCCATCGCTGCCGCGATAGAAGCCAATCGGCTTGATCCGCAAAAAATTGATCCGCAGTAAATTTTTTGTGGTGACTGCAGGCTTGCTGCCGATCATGATCAGGTTAGGGATGCAACAGAAAAATAATGGAAAGCGACGCTTCATTTAGTCTCACCAGTTACGCCGCGAGTCAACCTTACAAAAGAATCGAAATCGATCGAGTGTATTATTGGCGCGCTTCGAGAGGCAGGCCTGCCTGAGTAACCGTTTTATGGTTAAGATAAGTCTGTCGCGTTTTCGTTAGAACTACAGTAAAGATCGGATCTTATCCAGCATTTGTATTTCGGTTGTTGATGAAGATGGATTGATTGACCTGCGTTGTTCAACGAAAACTTTCAAACCAAAGTGCGATTACTAACTTCCGTACTGGTCAAGAAACATCTCAATAATATCTACCGGGACGGCCCCAGTTTGTTTGGCCTCGAGATTACCATCGGGGCCAAAAACCAGGAAGCTCGGTGTGCCGATCCAGGGTGTTTGGGTGAGTTGCTCGTAGTAGTCAGCAAGTGAATCCCATTCCGCTAACAAATTACTGAAGACCACTTCATGCCTTCGCACAAAATCTTTGGCTTCGTTAATTCGCGCCTGCCCATCGAGAGAGATACCTAGCATTATGGCGTCATGTTCCCGGTGCCGTAGATGAAAATCGACGTATTCACTTGCTTCTTTATTACAGGCGACGCAGTCAGAGGCCCATAGCATTACGATCAACCACTTTCCGGTGACCTGATGGTCCTCTATGGTTTCAGACTGTGCTGATTCGAGGTTTTGAAATAGTGGTGATGCCCATGTTGCGGATACCTGCAGCTGAAGCACAAGAATCACAACTGGCAGACATAGCCAGCGAATCATTGTGTATCGATGTGTTCGAGCGCTTAAAACGATTGCAGCTGCCTTGGATCTATGATCGAACAATCAAAATCTTCAGCAGCCGCAGTATCAGGACGCTATGGTTTTATGTAGGAATAACCCTCAGCCTGTAACTTCGCAACCTCAGCTACGCCGCTTGGAACAATGTCAGATTCGTCGACATCGTAAAGATCATTTAGATAGTCAACCTTTCTACCTCGCACGGTGTTCGCGCACACGTTAAAGTTCACGCCCTGATCCTTCAGGCCAGTTATTTTTGCCGTCATATCGTCGGTTGCATTGGCAAATTTGAATTTTGGTACATTTTCTAGTGAGTCGGGTTCAAGTAATAGCGCCAGCCCGTTCCCATGCAAGACAACTTTTAAATCCAGGTTTTCGGCGCCCACTGCATTGATATGATTCTGAATATTACGCAGCGCACCAGCCTGTTGTTTAGGATCGTCATAATTGATGTGATAAACCACTTTCTGCTTGCCATAGCCATCATCAGCAGTGGCGACGCCAGATATCCAAAAGCTTGTTGCGACGATGATCGCAACAGCAAATTTAATTAAGTTATGCATGTGGTACTCCAAAGGTATAGTTGAGGCTTACAGTATAACGCCGACGAACATATAGAAAAAGACACCAGCGTACGGCACCTCGGCAAACAGGTATCCGGGCTGCATCAGCCAGAACAGAATCAGTAACAGCGCAAATACCGCGCCCGTGGAAAAGATCAGCTTACGGCGGGTGCAGGCCGCAGCCAGCTTAGCGTAGAAGGGTAGTATCGCTATCAATAACAGGCTCTGGCCAAACGCGGAGTAGGCCTTGATCTCGATTTTAGATAAACCGGCAATAACCGAAACCGACAACCAGCCTTCGCGCACCGGCTTGATAAAATAAAAGGCCAGCAGTATCAGAAAAATGTTGGTCAGCAACAACAGAGTGGTAACGCTTTCGCCGGACTGCACCCTGGCAAAAATTCTGAGCGCCCTGTCCAGTATCGTCGGCGAGGGGAGACCGTGTGATTCCCGGGTCATAAGAAATTGATAATTTGCTTCACAAATTACACCCAAACACGAGATAGAATTGCAGCAGGAAGTAGGTTATGAAAGAATTTTAAGGAGTATTTTCCACCCCATGCCAAGCGGCCGATATTACCAGAATTGAGAATATTTTTAGCTCTAGTCTTTTGTGCCCTATATCAAGGGCTCCATGCAGCAGCGGTGACCGGAAACCCGCTCAAGCCACTACCGGCGGAGACGCTAACGGAGGCGCGCTTGATTATTGACAGAATGACCAATGCAGAACGTGGGCCATACAGGCGTCTACGCTGGTTTTGTGCAGATGGAACAAGCCACGATCCGCGTCCCTACGCCTGCGCCGAGCGTGGCGGCGGCAAACAGTATGCTGAGTACAGTGAGGATCGACAGCGGCTGGCCGAAATTGGCCTGCACGTCGGCACGATCTATAGCGAAATGGACATTGATGCACTGTTAAACGCAGATCTCAGACGGACCCGACTGCGTGAACTGCCGCTTGAGAAATTCATGATCGACACCGATGATGGTTGGGTATTGCGCAGGGCCAGGCATTACCGCGGTCGCATTCAGATCGAAGACGAAGAGGTTAGCGGAAGAGAGATTTTGCTGAAACTGCTCATGTCCGCAGACTGGGTCGAGCGCAATTATTTGTTACTCCGGGAGCTCGTGCGGGTGATACCCCATGGCGCCAAATCGGATATCAATCAATCGGTAAGACGCCTGGCCCAGGAGGTTGCCGAATCGGAAACAAGTTTTGAGCGGATTCGAATTGCAATCCATACGGCACCGTCAGCGGAAACCATCAGGCAGATCGAGCGCTGGCTAAGCGTGCATCAAAAAAGCACTCAGCGAGACCGCGCTGGCCTCCTGCTGGAGCAGATGAGGCTGCTCTATGGTGACAGCGGCCGCCAGATCCGGCTGACAAATCTGGCCGCCAGTTTAAGCACGTTACCGGGGTTCAATGCAGCGGATTATGCTATTGACGTCATAGCGGGTGAATCGAGTGCGGAGCGCATTGGCCGCCTTGGGCGTTTGCTCGAAATGCTGCGAGTAACAATGGCGGAGGAAATCAAGCCGGCACAGAGATTGCAGTTGCTGGACGGCATGAGTGATATCGAATCCGAACTCAGAATCGCAGCCAACGAAGCAATCAAGGATGCAGGCCAGAGCCGGCGCACCAATTTGTTGCTGGTTCGGGGACTGATTCAGGCAAACTTTGGAAGCGGCTTTCTTACCCCCGGCGAGCGTCGCACCGCGTTGGATAATATTGACGTGTTATTGACTTCACCCGAAGCGAGAGTCGTTGACTACCAGCGCCTGTCGCTCACCCTGAATCTGACGGCGATTTGGGCGATAGGCAGTGTGCGCTATACCTTTGCCGAAGCGCTGACTCAATATATCGCGGTCGACCAGCGCTCTAGCGGGTACATCGATGATATTTTACGGGCGTCTCCGATGTTGCAGCTAGCCGAACTGTCACGCCGTATATTGCAGGACGCACAACAGCTTACCGGCGTGGAAAAGCTGATCGGTATGAAACCCGCTTCCGGTATGCTGGCGCTGAATCCCGGAATTGCAGTGGGCCCGCTACGAATCCTGTCAGAACAAGACCTGCAGGACGGAGCCACGGTGGATCGTGCTGAAATCGTTGTACTGCCGCAGACGGTTTCGGAATTATCGCCGGTAGCCGGAGTGATGACGCTGGGAGAGGGAAATCTGTTATCGCACATTCAATTACTTGCCCGAAACTTTGGAATACCAAATGTCTCAATAACCGCGAATTCCCTCGAACAGATTCTGTCGTTGGACGGCCGGAAGGTGGCGCTGATTGTCGGTAACGACGGCTCGGTGGTCCTGGCACCGTTTGATCAGCTGGACAATTCGATGCAGCAACTGTTGACGACGGATCGCGCAGTGACGGAGAAACTCGATGTGCCGCAACCGGATTTGAGTCAGAATCAACCGATTCCCATCAGTCGGCTGAAAAAAAAGTTGTCAGGCATCCTGGTAGGGCCAAAGGCAGCCAATCTAGGGGAGCTGAACGCGCTATTTCCGGGTACGGTCGCGCCGGCGATCGCCCTGCCTTTTGGGTTTTTTCTCGAAAACGTCAACCAGAACGAGACCAGCCACTGGAGCCGTCTGGCAGTGTTTTACGCTGATCATCGTGCCGGCAAAATAAATGACCAGCAGTTGGACGAATCCCTGGCAGCACTAAAGGAAGCAGTAACCCAGGTCAAATTGTTGCCCGATCACCGGGCGGCTCTTGCTGCGCAAATGCTTCGGGATTTTGGCGATGACGGAAGTTATGGCATATTCCTGCGATCCGATACCAACGTCGAAGACCTGCCAGGTTTTACCGGAGCAGGCCTGTCGGAAACCCTGCCTAATGTAGTTGGTCTCGAAAACCAGTTGGCAAAGATTCCTGTAATCTGGTCTTCTGTGCTGGCGCCAAGAGCGATTTCCTGGCGGTCAAATCTTTTGAACCAGCCGGAAAACGTCTACCCTTCGGTACTGCTGATGAAAAGCGTCCCATCAGAAAAATCCGGTGTACTGATAACCGCCGACCTGTTGACGCGACGCAACGGCATTATAGCGTCTACCGCCTGGGGAGTAGGTGGGGCGGTATCAGGAGAAGCTTCGGAATCTGTATTGCTTCTCGATGATGGCAGCGAAGTCCTGATCTCGGAAGCCAAATCCGCCTACCAACGCAGCCTGCCGCAGACAGGTGGCGTCAACTGGGTGCCCGCCAACGATGGTGCGGTCCTGACTTGGCAAGAAAAAAATAAATTACGGTCGCTGGCCAGGGAGGTCGAAAAAATATATGTTCCTTCGATCGGTGCGGATGGTAAACATATGCCCTGGGATATCGAATTTGGGTTTGTTGGCGGTGACCTCAAGCTGTTCCAGATTCGACCGCTGGTAGAGCGCGGTCAGGCGATGGCAAACCGCGTAATACAGATGTTTTTGCCGACCACCCAGGCCGTGCCGCAGACCGTTAACTTGAACCTTGCTCCTGTCCCGCTGGCGAATCAATAATCCAGGGTAACTGCATCATGCGACTAACAGTCTTCCGCATAACAATCACTCTGGTGACATTCTGCCTTGTGCTGCAGGCCGGAGCGTATCCTCTCGATGGGCGCGATCGCAGCGGCATCAAGCGGCTGACCGGGTATCTGAATGCCCAAAGCTCGCCTCAGGGGCCGAAGATTGTGGCCGGCGGGCTATTGGGATTGAATGATATCTTGCTTAATCTGGTGGAAAATGCAGATATTCCTGATTTCGATCTGGCCGCCCGGCTCGACCCGGGTCTGCAGCGTTCAATCGATTCGATCTTTAAGAATCGAGACCCGTCTTACAGCGCCGTCGTTATTGATATAACCAATCCGGACCAGCTCGCTACCGCGCTGGTTCGCCCGGATACCAAACAGAATGCGGGCAGTGTCGGCAAAATCCTCACGATGCTCGCTCTGTTCGATTCGCTGGCAATCGCGTTTCCGGACACAGAAGATCGGGCCCGTGTATTACGTGATACCGATGTATTGGCGGGGGAGTGGGTGCTGACGGATTCACACAAAGTTCCAAAGTATTCCGAAGAAACAAAAACCAACCGATTTTCGGCTATCGATCCCGGTGACCGGTTCAAACTGTCCGAATGGATCGATCATATGGTCTCCCCATCAGCCAATGCGGCCGGCAGCGTAGTCTGGCGTGAGGCAATGCTGATTCGCCATTTCGGTAACGCTTACCCGGTTTCGCAGCAAATGTCCGATCAGTTTTTCAATCAGACGCCAAAGCCCGCACTATTCGAATTATCGCAGCAGGTGGCGCGCCAACCATTGCGATCCGCGGGGATCAATATCGAGAACCTTCAACAGGGATCTTTCTGGACCAGGACCGGGAAAGCAAAGGTGCCCGGCACGCAATCCTTCGCCACTGCTCGCGAACTGGCGCGCTTTATGTTTCGTCTGGAGCAAGGCAGGCTGGTTGACCGCTGGTCGAGCCTGGAGATGAAACGCTATCTTTACATGACAAAGCGACGATACCGCTATGTCTACGGTCCGGAACTGCATCAGTCAGCGGTATTCTTCAAAAGTGGCTCGTTTTTTCAGTGCCAGCCGGAAGAGAACTTCAAGTGTGAAAAATACATGGGCAACAAACGCAACCTCATGAATTCCGTCGTCACAATCGAATCTTTGCCCGGGTCGCAGCCCGCCTATCGTTATATCGTTGCCATGATGTCCAACGTTTTAAAAGTCAATTCTGCCTGGGACCATTCGCGCCTGGGTGCTGCCATCCATGAAGCCGTAATGACCCGGGGCGCCGTGAAAGTGGAGGAAGACACCGATGAAAAAACAATCAAGGACGCTGGGCAAAGTTAGAACGTACAGGATGAAATCCAGTAAACCGCTTACATTCAATGCCAGTTTATTCTTCAGATACTGTTTTGAAACAGATGATGGCAGTGGATTTCAAAGCCGCGGTCTGGATGCTGCCATGATCAAAATATGCTGACCGGCCGATGGGTGACAATTAAAAATTATAGGCCTTATACTTACTTCAATTCGTCAGCATGAGCCGACTCGAATTGCACAGAAGCCCGATATGCCCAGACGAATACTCCTCGGTCCACAGCGCCCAACCATTAATGTTGACATCGCTGTTGCGCGATCCGAGACCGGCTCGGAACCGATTGGCGTAATATCCGCCGGATGGCAGGAGGCGGAAGGGGATACTGAAGAGGTTCAGAAAATCGTCGGCAGATCACTAGTGGATCTTGGCCTGTATCGGCGGGCGGAACAGCTGTTTGCTGCCGATCCTGAATTGCATGACGCCTACCGATTGCGACAGAATCGTCTCAAGGAGCTGCAGCGTCTGTATCGGCAGCGACTTCGGCAGCTGATGATTGCCGCCAGGCAGACCTTGCGTCTGAAGGGTGAAGCCTCGGTGATCGATGCGGAACGTCGCCATGCCATATCCCAGCTTCGCGCCCTGGATCGGCATCACCTGAATCAGGTGCAGAAAGCAAATTTGCTCTTTCGCCACACATTCGATCTCGAGCACCACGACCAGTTTGTTGAACACGTAGCCGCGATCCGCGAGATCCTGTCACGCTGTAAAATTGTCATGATCACCGGTGGCAACATTGTTGTTCTGATCAACCGCCTGAAGCTTTTCGGGGTCGACCAACTGCTCGAGGACAAAGATATTATTGCCTGGTCCGCAGGAGCGATGGCACTTAGCGATCGAATCGTACTGTTCCACGACAAGCTGCCCCAGGGACGCCGCGATCCTGAGCTCCTTGGCGAGGGGGCAGGGATACTGCCAACGCTGATCTTTCTACCCGAGGCGGCGCGCCGTTTGCGCAAGAAGGATCAGGTGCGTGCCGGTCTCTTAAGTCGTCGCTTTTCGCCCGCAACCTGTGTGACCCTGGATAGCGGTTCGATGTTGCTGCTCGATGGACAGCAGTTGACCGAATCTGAATCTGTTCGTCGTATTACCTGGGACGGCCATTTCAGGAAGTTACACCCGAAATGAATCCGTCCCTGAATAAACTGCTGGGCAAAGGCGTGCCGGATGAGGCACAGGTCGATGCTTTTATCGCGGGTTCAGTTTTTCCGCTGATCGATGACACTGACGTTACATTTGTCTATCGCGGGCCAGCCGACGCGGTTTACCTGCATTGCTGGATTTCGGGCCTGGATACGGCGCAGCCGTTTCAGACGATAGCGGGCACCGACCTATGGGTGACCACTATCGATCTGCCCAAGGGGTCGCGGATCGAGTACAAGTTTGAACTGAGCACAGATGGCAATCGGAAGCTTATACTCGATCCGTTGAACAAAGTGCTTGCACATGATCCATTTGGTGCCAATTCGGTGTGCCAGGGCGCCGGTTACCAGCGTCCGGCGTGGACCCAGTATGATCCGGATGCACGTCCCGGTAAGTTTGAAAATCACCGGGTTGAGAGCAGCGCTTTCAACCAGATGCGGGATATACAGGTTTACGTTCCAGCCCGGTTCAGACAAAACCGCCGCTATCCGCTGCTGATCGTGCATGACGGGATCGATTACCTGCAGTTTGCCGATCTAAAGATTGTGCTCGATAATCTGACCCATCAACTCGAAATTCCCCCGGTGATCGCCGCGATGATCCAGTCTCCTGATAGGCTAAAGGAATATGCTGGAGATGACCGGCATGCCCGGTTCCTGGCCCAGGATCTTGTGGATTTCATGTCCCAACATTACCCGTTGATCGATACACCGGAAGCGCGCTGTATCATGGGTGCAAGCTTCGGCGGCGTCGCCGCATTGCATGCGGCGTGGCAGAATCCGAACCGGTTCGGCTCGCTTCTGCTGCAATCCGGCTCCTTTGCGTTCAGCGATATCGGCCGCCATCAGCGCGGGCCGGTGTTCGATCCGGTGGTGCGATTCATGAATGCCTTCAGGGAGAATCCCGGCCGCCCGGCCGATCGCATTTTCATGAGCTGCGGTATGTACGAATCGCTGATTTACGAGAACCGCTCGCTGGTGCCGCAATTGCAGGCCAGCGGAATTGAGGTGCGGTTTGAAGAAGCACGGGATGCCCACAACTGGGAAAACTGGCGCGATCGGTTGCGTATTGGACTTTCCTGGTTGCTGCCCGGCCCGGCATGGATGGTTTACGAGTGAGCGTTCAATTTTTCCGATTCCGCACTGTAAGCACTTGTTATAGTGGCCGTTGACATAATAACCATATGAGGAATTCCCCGACGTGGCAATAAAAACACGACGAATCGGCCTGTCCCTTGGCGCCGATATATGCTGGCCGATCTGCTATGAGGCCCTGCTCAAGCAACTGGATGTGGCGATCCCTGACGGCAAAGATACGATCAGGTTCGAGGTCGAGCGGATGCAGATAGAACCGTTCGATCTGATGCAGCCTTGCAAGTACGACGTCGTGATAGATCGTCTCACACACTGGTATCACACCTCCCGTGAATGGATCAAAAAAGCGATACTGGCGGACGATCTGTACGTGTTCAACAATCCTTGGTCACTGCAGGCTATGGAAAAACACAGTACTTACTCTGCAATGATGCGACTCGGATTTCCGGTGCCGGATACCTGGCTGATTCCACCGAAAGCCTATACCGAATCGCCGGACCTGCAATCGACCCTGTCGCGTTACGCGAAACTGTTTGACCTCGGAGAAATCGGAGACCGTATAGGCTACCCGCTGTTTATGAAGCCTTACGATGGCGGCGCCTGGGTCGGCGTGACCGCGATCAAGGATCGCGATGCGCTGCTTGCGGCTTACAATGAAAGTGGTATTCGCGTGATGCACCTGCAGAAGGGAGTGGTGCCGTTTGAAGGATTTGTCCGCTGCGTCGGCCTCGGACCGCAGTGGCGCTGTGTCAATTATGATCCGGCGGCGCCGCTGCATGACCGCTATCAGATGGATGTCGATTTCCTGTCCCAACAGGATCAAAAGCGGCTCACCGATATGACAATGGTGATCAATGCGTTTTTCGGCTGGGACTTTAATTCCTGCGAGTCGCTGCTCAGCGGTGGCGTCTGGCATCCGATCGATTTTGCCAATGCCTGCCCGGATTCCCAGGTGACTTCCCTGCATTTCCACTTTCCGTGGCTGATCGTGGCGAATCTGCGCTGGTCGATATTCTGCGCAGCGACCAAGCGGCGCATGAATACTGACCTTAACTGGCGTCAGTATTTCGACATAGCAGATCAAGACAAACCCTTCGATGACAAACTCGCGGAATACGTAAAAATCGCACAGCGGCGATTCGATATGGAAAATTTCGAAGAGTTTTGCGAGCGGCATCTCGATCATCTGGATCAAGTTTCCCATGAGTTTTTCGGTACCGATACGGTCAGAAATGCGATCCGGGAAAAAGTGGAGGCACTATACCCAACCCATGAAGTCGATGAGTTCACCGAGCTTTTCTGGAACCGGATCCAGGCCTGGCGTCAGCACCAGTCAGGTGAGAATCTGGGATGAAAGAGACGGTGCGTTGGCATTCGTCGATCGTCGAGCAGGAGGTGCAGCTGGTGCGGTGGGGTCATTTCGGTACGCCGGTTCTGCTATTCCCCACCGCGGGCGGGGATGCCGAGGAAGTGGAACGCTTTAATCTGGTGGCGGCGCTGCAACCGCTGCTGGAGGCCGGGAGAATAAAAGTCTACTCAACCGACAGCATTGCCGGTAAGGCCTGGTTTTCCAATCAACATTCGCCGGAATACTGTTCCAGATTACAGAATCTGTTTGACCGAATGGTCTTTCAGGAGATCGCACCGGCCATTCGCAAAGATTGCAATTCGGATGACTTAGAGATCATTACTGCCGGCGCATCGATCGGTGCCTTCAATGCGGTGGCGACGGTATGCCGCCACCCCGATATATTCCGGCTGGCGATCGCCATGAGCGGTACATTCGATCTGTCGAAGTACCTGAAGGGCAGTTTTAACCAGGACTTTTATTTTTCCTCACCGCTGCACTATCTGCCGAGGTTAGATGGCGAACAGCTGGACCGGTTGCGTCAGCGCTTTATTGTTTTGCCGAGCGGCGAAGGTGACTATGAGGATATCGGCGAATCGTGGCGCATCGCGGCCGCGCTCGGTTCCAAGGGCGTGCCCAATCGGGTCGATTCCTGGGGCGCGAACTACCATCACGACTGGGAGACCTGGCGCGAGATGCTGCCGCGATACCTGGCGCAGTACGCCTGAAATGCATTTCCCCGGATCGCGCTGGATCGCCCGACCAAGGGCGTTTGAACAGATGCTTTCTCGATAAATTCCATTGCCGGCGCGTTAGAATAGCGGCTTTTCGAACGGGTCTTCGGGTAGAAATTGGCAGATAACAATCCACTGAAAATCTGTTTCGCGAGCAGCGAGTTTGCGCCGCTGGCCAAGACCGGTGGTCTGGCGGATGTTAATGGCGCACTCTCGACCCAGCTACTGAGAGCAGGCCACGATGTGCGGGTGCTGTTACCGGATTATGCAACCCTCAACCGAGAAGGGCTGTTTGTGGAGCGGGTCGACTTTCTGCAGGGATTGTCGATACAGATCGGTCCGTGGAAAATCGACTACGCCATCGACCGGGCTTTGCTGTCTGCGACCGGCGTACCGGTCTACTTGCTGCGCTGCCCTACATTATATGATCGTAGCGGTCTCTACACCGCGGCAGCGGACGAACACCTGCGGTTCATATTCTTATCGCGCGCAGCGATCGAGATGTGTCAGCGTATGCGGTTTGCGCCGGACATTTTTCACTGCCATGACTGGCACACATCGCTGATTCCCCTCTATCTAAAAACCGTATACGCCTGGGACAAGCTGTTCGCCGGCACCCGTTCGGTTGTGACGATTCACAATATCGGCTATCAGGGGATTTTCAGTGCCGATATTCTGCCGGACCTGGATCTGGACGGAGCCGAGCAGTATCTGCACCAGGAGGACCTCGCAGCGGGCCGGATCAATTTCCTCAAAACCGGTCTGCTTTTTGCTGATCTGTTGACCACTGTGAGTCCTACCTATGCCCGCGAGATCCAGGGGGAGCAGTATGGAATGGGGCTGCATCAGTTGCTTCAGTCGCGCAGTGACACGCTGGTCGGCATCTTGAACGGCGTGGATGACGACGAGTGGAATCCCGAGAACGATGCACTCATCCCACAAACCTTCAGCCGTTCTGATCTCAGCGGCAAGGCAGTATGCAAACAAACGCTGATGCGGGAACTCGGTCTGACCGGAGCACCCGAGCAACCGCTGATTGGTGTCGTAACCCGACTGGTGGGGCAAAAAGGGATCGACCTGATGCAACGGGTATTACCCTTGCTGCTGACAAAGCGGGAATTCTCTCTCGCCGTGCTTGGCAGCGGTGAGCCGCGCTTTGAACAGTTTTTCAGCTGGATGCAGCAGGAACTGCGCAGTCGGGTATGCTTTTATCGCGGATATAATAATCGACTCGCGCACTGGATCGAGGCGGGCAGTGATATGTTCCTGATGCCATCCATCTATGAGCCCTGCGGACTCAATCAAATGTACAGTCTTAAATACGGTACGGTCCCGATCGTGCGCGAAACTGGGGGACTGGCCGATTCGGTGCAGCTCGTGGATCCGGGTGCCCGGACCGGTACCGGTATCGTATTTCGCGAGTATGATGAAACGCGTCTTGCCTGGGCGATCAATCTGGCGCTGGACCTTTACAACGACAAACCACTATGGAAACAGATTATGAACAATGGAATGAGCATGGACTTCTCTTGGCAGCGGCAGGCTAAACAGTATGTCAGTCTGTTCCGCCAACTGAGCGGCAAATGAATATCATATTCATCGAGCCATCGTTTCCACACAACCAGGGCCAGTTTGCGCGCGCGCTCAATGCGGCCGGTGCCCGCGTGATCGGGATCGGCGAACGTCCTGCTGACTATCTCGATGCGGAGGTAAGAACATGGTTGCACGATTATGTTCAGGTGCGTTCCGTGGTCGATGAACCCTCACTGCTAAAAGCGGTGAAGATGATACAAGGCAAAGTATGGGTCGACCGTCTTGAGGCAACCGTCGAAGCCCATATCATGCCGGCGGCGACAGTGCGCGAGGCCGCCGGTATTCCGGGCACCTCATCTCGTACCGCGTTTTTGTGCCGCGACAAACCTGCGATGAAGGAGGCGTTGCGCCGTGCTGGTGTCCCGTGCGCGCAGTCGACTCGCGCCGAATCAGCTGAGGACGCCCGTGATTTCGCGGCCGCAGTCGGCTACCCGCTTATCATCAAACCACCCTCCGGCGCCGGCGCCGCAGGCACCTTCCGTGTGCACGATGCCAGACACCTGGAAACCGTGATCAAAGAGTCGGGCCTGGCACAAGGCCATGCAGTGGCGGTGGAGGAATTTATCGAGGGGCATGAAGGATATATCGATACATTGAGCATAGGGGGTGAAGTCCAGCAGGAGTTCATCACCCACTACTACCCTAATGTCCTGGAAGCCATGCGTGAACGCTGGATCTCTCCGCAGATGGCGACCACTAACCGAATTGATGACCCTGGCTACCGGGAAGTGCGGGAGATGACCCGCAAGGTCATCAAGGTCCTTGAGATCGGCACTTCCGCGACCCACATGGAGTGGTTCTTCGGGCCGAAAGGGCTTAAGTTTTCTGAAATCGGCTGTCGCCCTCCCGGCGTTGGTCAATGGGATGTCTACAATGCAGCAAACGAGTTCGATATCTATTTTGAATGGGCCTGTGCGCTCATCCATGGGCACGTGCGTTCGCAGCCGTCACGTCGATTTGCCGCCGGCATGATCGCGTTGCGCCCGGACCGGGATGGCATCATTCGCGGTTACTCCGGGGTCGACGAAATACAGCAGCGGCACGGCGATTGCATTGTCACGACGCATCTGCCGGATCCAGGGACGCCGACCCAGCCAGTGGATGCTGGCTATATGGCGAATGCCTGGTTAAGAGTCCGGCACCCGGACTACGACCATTTGCGCCGCATCATGGACGATATCGGTCAGACCTTGAAGGTGCATGCCGGGTAGCTAGCCCTGAAAGATTCCGGCGAAAGCATCGGTAATAAACTGCGATCCACCGCAGGTCGCTTACCCAGAAGTTGAAACATCCACGTGCTTCGACGATTCACCACAGATCTCTCCAGGCGCATGGGAGAAAACTGTAATGGATCGACTTCGTCTATGATTCATTTACATGAGCTTGGTTCATAGATTCCATCGAATTCCAAGCATCAATCGATACAGACCTGACAATTATGGTCTTATGTTTCTTTAAGTTATGTATAAGGAAACTGCAAAGAAAACAGGCGTAAAATTATTTTCTTGATCAATTAAGTAGCTCTGTCCCAGTAATGTTCCCGCCCGGAAAATATGAGCTTATCCATTTCGACAATCAGTTGAGTCAACCACTGACCGCCAGCCTGGTTTTCCACCAAGCCAACCGCGATATAACGACGGCCATCGCGTTCTACCATGGCGCTGTCTGCATGAAATTGTCGCCACGAGCCTGATTTGCGGTAGATATTGGAGTCGGGATGTACTTCTTGCAGGCCTTTGACGAATTTGTGGTTGATGGCGGGTTTGCTCAGTATTTCTTTCATGTTTGCGGTGAGTTCCGCGGAGACAAGCCGATTTGTTTCGAGCAAATAGTAAAAACGTGCCACCTGCATGGCAGTCGCGCCATGGGATAGATTGTGCAACGGATCGCGCCGCCATGCGGGAGACTTGCCGTATTCCTTGCCTACCCAAAGACCGCCATTGCGCTCCCGATCATAGAGTTTATAACGAGGAGTTTGCAACAATTCAGCCAAATGCTCTTTACCTACCTTGCGCAGCATGGTTGTCGCAGCCAGATTTGAAGAGTTTCGTATCATCAGCGTCATCAACTCGCGGTTTTCCTGATCCAGTTTCATCGCGCCGCTTTCGATTTGTTCAAATGCCCCCAGCAGAATGGCGATTTTCGGCAGGCTGGCAGCGTACATCATTTGACCGCCATTGATGGTGGCGACTTTGGGGCTATGCGGGTGTGTAATATCTACCAGTGCCAGCGCCAGTTTTTTGTTGGCGGCGGGTTTGGCCAGTCCCAGGGCGTTCAGGGTTGCCTGTAGACGGGTTTGCAAATGCTGATCTATGCTACGGTCGAGAACTGGATAAGGGCTTTGTGCAAAAAGTGCTGTTGAAAACAGTAATAGCAGACAAAAAGGTAAAGAAGTTCTCATCTTCATACAGACGTATCAGTTTCAAATCGATGACGCATTATTAATAATATCTGATCGAGATGCAAATGGAGTCATCCACACAAAAATATGTCGCTGTAAAACAACGGGCCTGGCTGCAAAATCCAATAGTAAGGTCGGCCACGATGTTCGCCAATTTTTTTCTGATCATCATGGCGCTATATCAAATCAAACCAGCAAGCCGTTCATTAATTTTGGGTGCAATCGGTGCGGATTATCTTCCGTATCTGTGGATAGGCTCTGCTATTGTTCTATTCGTTTCGATTGTAATTTATGAACATCTGCTTGATCGATACGGGCGTTTTAAGCTGGTGCTGGGAACTGCGGCTGTTTTTATTGCGATACTGGTTCTGTTCTGGCTGGGTTTGAAAGGATCTAGCCCGGTGCTTGCGATTGCATTTTATATTTTTGTTGATCTGTTTGGCGTAGTGCTGGTAGAGCAGTTCTGGAGCCTGACCAATAGTGTTTATGGCACGCATGATGGTAAAAAGTGGTATGGCCTGGTCGGGACTGGTGGCCTGATCGGCGGTGCTGTGGGCAGTGCCGCCGCCGCTCTGCTGATTAAATCAACACCACTGCAAACCAGGGATCTGTTGTTGGTAGGCGCAGCAATCGTCATGGTCATTTTTCTGC
The DNA here is from genome assembly GCA_947259885.1 of uncultured Gammaproteobacteria bacterium. GTDB lineage: Bacteria > Pseudomonadota > Gammaproteobacteria > Arenicellales > Poriferihabitantaceae > VYFG01. Next base: position 53,182 of record CAMYNW010000009.1, on the reverse strand, counting down.
TGACATGGTGGTTGGGTCAGCAAAAAATTATTGAGAGTACTTCGATTAAGTCCAGTACATCAGCAAAAAAGCGCGGATGGCGGCATTTGCTTGAGAGTCGTTACCTGTTGCTGATTGCGGCAGTATTGCTAATGGTGCAGCTGGTCTCCCCGATGATTGAATTCCAGTTCATGCACATCATTGAAGACAGGTATACGGAGCGAGAGGCGAGGACCGAAGCGCTGTCGTTCTTTTTCAGTATACTCAGCGCCTTTGCGATTACTGTGAACCTGGTGATCACCCCCTTGCTACTGCGGAGATTTGGTTTACTTGCGGGCTTACTCGTGCAGCCCGTCATGATGTTCATCTCGACCTTTGGCTTTATATTGAACCCCGGTCTCTGGTCTGCCTCCATTATGAAAATCAGTGACCGTGGCCTTTCTTACTCGATCAATCGTGCGTCCAAGGAATTGCTGTATATACCTATCGATTCCGAAGTGATGTACCAGGTCAAAGGCTGGATAGATATGTTCGGTTATCGTATGTTCAAGATCTTTGGTGCGCTGATAATCGTCGCACTGGCGCCCTGGGCGGAGTTGACATCCATTGTGATTGATCTGAACTGGATCATCATGTTGGGTTGTGTAGTCTGGATCGGATTTCTGGTGGTGTTGTACCGTGACTATCTGGCTATCAGCCAGCACCACAAACAATAAAAACAAGGCCTTTGCAAAATCGTTTTGTCATCCCAACGGTACTGACTGTAAAATGAAAATCTTATCCGAACACTAACTTATTAACTGGACCCGCTACGCCGATTTTAACTTCTGCTTGAAGCGGCAGGCTTTAAAACGCGATGATGACGAGTGTGGTTATCGATCGCCATGCATTAATGTTGTTCATGTTGCGTGTCTGCATAATTATGAAAGCCAACCGCCTCTACTTATCCCCTTTAATTCATGCGTCTATTGTTTGGCTTTTAGTGAACGGGATCAGCTGAGTTTGTTCGCCAATTAATATAATTGTTCCAGACGAAAATGTATAAGGAATTCCCGCTGGTTGCGTATGCAATTTAGCTGAAAACTGCGGATAACCCGACCAGCACGTAATTATCACCTTTGGTTTTGAGTTCAACTGGTCGACGCTACACGTGCTGCAATTCGTTGACTTTCGTAATAGCAGCAAGCTGGAACGGTTGTGTCGATATATACCGAACGGCCATGTCATCCGAGCGTATGGTGCTGACGAATCAGGAAAATATTTTCTATACACTAATAAAAATACCTTATCGAGACGGCACCACGCACGTCACAATGGGTCCAATGGACTTTATGGCGAGGGTGACCGCCCTGGTGCCTAAGCCCAGATCCAATTAGATCCTGGTCTATGGTGTATTGGTCCAGGGCGGCCTTCCGAACTAATAGCCGGGTGCAATAGCAGTGATCATCAACCGCGCTGGATTCCCAGGTTTGTCATTCCAAATCGTCCACTTTCCAATTACTTCACGGCTCGATAATTCTGATTTAATCACTCGGAAATGTCCTTTATACTCCCTGTACTTTTAATCTAGTCACGAGCCTGTATTTAATGTTGACAACTAATCCTTTTTCCGAGCTTGCCGTATCGATATCGCCGGGCGCCATGCAGACGTACGTCGTCGTTATGATACTTCTGGTGATTGGAGGCACTATATTTGACGTCATTCACAAGAAAAGCGCCCAATATTTCTTCAATAACATGCAACGTGCCAAGAGCAAAGGAACTAAAGTGCTTAGCGGTGGCCAGAAGGCATCCATTGCGATCAAGACTGTGGCGGAAGATGTATTAACATCTGGGGAGTTTTGTAACCCCAAGCGCAGGATCGCGCACCTGTTGACAATGTATGGATTAGTCCTGTTTGTTTTGGCCACAGCGGTAATGGTGTTTTCTTATCCCACCGCCGCAACGCCTTCACCGGTAATCTGGCCGCTGTTGTGGCATCTTGGCGCGCTGATGGTTTGCGTTGGAGGCTACTGGTTCTGGTTCTTTATACGGGTAGATGTTGCTGCTGAAGGTTATTCTCCTTTTCGGCTTATCAAGGCCGACTTATTTGTGCTATCGCTGATCGCCACCACCACCTTTGCACTTATCTGGTCAATATTCCAGTTTGCAGGTGCCGATGTTCTGGCAACTCTGTTCTTTGTCCTGTTCATCGTCTCTGCCACGGTTTTATTTGGTGGCGTGCCATGGTCCAAGTTCGCACATATGTTCTTCAAGCCGGCAGCAGCTTTCGAAAAACGCCTGTCCGAAGCTGATGGCTCGAGAAACAATCTACCGCCGCCCGTCGATGCGCCCGCCAAGTACGGTATCGGGATCAAGCGCGAGTTGCCAAGACACTACTGATTGAATCAACCAATTGCCCAACCCATTCGCTTGACATATCGACTGACGGATTGTCTTGAATTGACAGTTACTAATTTAAATTAATAGAGTAGAAATTAAAATGCCAACATTTGTATATATGACCCGTTGCGATGGTTGCGGACACTGCGTAGATATCTGCCCGTCGGATATTATGCACATCGATAAGACACACCGACGAGCGGTCAATATTGAACCCAACATGTGCTGGGAGTGTTACTCCTGCGTGAAGGCCTGCCCGCAAAATGCTATCGATGTTCGTGGATATGCCGATTTCGCGCCAATGGGTCATAGCGTGCGCGTGCTGCGCGAAGAAGAAAAAGGCACCATCTCCTGGAAGATCAAGTTTCGTGACGGTCGCGAAAAAGACTTTGTTTCTCCGATTACCACACAGCCATGGGGAGAGAATATATGCAAGCTAGCTGAACTTGCGGTACCCAGTGAGGAAGCGCTGAATTCCGAGTTGCTCTGCTATGAGCCTGACGTGCTGGAAATCGGTGGCGAACTGCCAACCATCGAAAAAGATAAATTCAAGCAGGGAGTTTATTACTGATGGGTAAAATAAACACAGTATTCGAGGACTGCGATATCCTGGTTGTCGGTGGTGGAATGGGTGGAACCGGTGCCGCCTATGAGGCCAGATATTGGGGTCGCGACCTGAAAATTGTTGTTGCTGAAAAAGCCAATATTGATCGGAGCGGTGCAGTCGCGCAAGGTCTTTACGCGATCAACTGCTACATGGGTATGCGATGGGATGAAAATCAGCCCGAAGATCACGTGCGCTATGCTCGCAATGACTTGATGGGAATGGTGCGTGAAGATCTCGCCTATGACATGGCCCGCCATGTTGATTCCTCGGTGCACAAGTTCGAAGAATGGGGCCTGCCGTTCATGAAAGACCCCGATACCGGCCGTTACCTGCGTGAAGGCAAGTGGCAGGTCATGATCCACGGTGAGAGCTACAAGCCCATTGTTGCGGAAGCCGCGCGTAATTCCGCCGACAAAATATACAACCGAATTATGATTACCCACCTGCTGATGGACGAAAGCAAGCCTAATCGCGTCGGTGGCGCGGTTGGATTCAACGTCCGTACCGGTGATTTCCATGTATTCAGAGCCAAGGCAGTCATAGTCGGTGCCGGTGGCGCGTCACACATCTTTAAACCCCGATCTGTGGGCGAAGGGATGGGTCGAACCTGGTACGCGCCATGGAGTAGTGCTTCCGCTTATGCATTGCCGATACAGGTAGGTGCGAAAATGACGCAGATGGAGAATCGAATCGTACTTTGTCGATTCAAGGATGGTTACGGCCCGGTGGGCGCGTACTTCCTGCACCTGAAGACGTATACGCAGAATGCCTACGGTGAAGAATACGAATCGAAGTGGTATGAAAATACCAAGCAACTGGTTGGCGACTACATTGATCATCACCCAACCCCGACCTGTCTGCGTAACCACGCCTTCATTGAGGAAGTCAAAGCCGGCCGCGGTCCGATCCACATGGTTACCAAAGAAGCCTTTCAGGATCCTCACAAAGAAACTGTCGGGTGGGAGAACTTCCTCGGTATGACTGTGGGACAGGCAGTGGTCTGGGCTGCACAGGATATTGACCCCAAGTATACCAACCCCGAACTGACGACTTCCGAGCCCTATGTCATGGGTTCTCATGCCACTTGTTCTGGTGCCTGGGCTAGCGGACCGGAAGATATCGCTCCGGATGAATATCAGTGGGGGTACAACCGAATGATGACCGTTGACGGTCTTTTCGGAGCCGGTGACGCACTCGGCGGCACCGCACACGCGTTCTCCTCCGGTTCCTTTACCGAAGGTCGTCTTGCCGCGAAAGCCGCGGTCAAGTACATCCGGGATATGCGCAACGAGCAAATCAAGATTTCGGACAAACAGTACCAGGACCTTAAGACCGTTATTTACAAGCCGATGGAGAACTATACGGTAGGGCGGAATGAGATCACAGGTGGAACCGTATCTCCCAGCTATCTCCTGCCTATTCAGGGGCTTCAGCGTCTTGAAAAGATCATGGATGAATACGCTGGAGGTATCTCCGTTAACTACATGACGAATGAACCATTGCTCCTGCGCGGCCTGGAATTGTTGAAGACCTTTCATGAGGACCTCGACAAACTGGGAGCTGAAGACCTGCACCAGCTACAGCGGGCTTGGGAGCTGAAGCACCGCGCTATTGCTTCTGAGTGTGTGGTCCAGCATACGTTATTTCGCAAAGAAACACGTTGGCCAGGCTATTACTACCGTGGCGATCACATGAAGTTGGACGATGAAAACTGGCATGCACTGACGCTGTCCCGCCGCGACCCGGAATCAGGCGAGTGGGAGATGGAAAAAGCGCCTGTTTATCATATCGTCGATTAGAACAGACATACAGGTTGCCATGGAAAGCGCTTGTGGTTTTACCGCAGGCGCTTTCAGCATTTTATTCCTCGGAAAGATTTAAGCATGACAAACATTACTGCGTCCCAGCCGTCCAAGGGGTCAACCTCGAGACTAACCATACAAGGTGCCGAGATTCAAGCTGAGGTAGAGGCGGCTATTGAAAATCTGGGTGCAGAAAGACTTGATATCGAGCGGCTTCTGATCCCGATCAAGGAGAATGCCTTGTCCCGTCAACATCTTTCCGTGCTTCTCAAGCAGGCTTGGGATCGACTGCGGAAACTGCGTGACGACCTGGCTGATTTGACAGCGCAGCGAACAGCGGATGCTGAAATAACTGAATTGATTGCGCGGGCCGCGTCAGCTTTACAAACTGGTCAATCGTTTTCTTTTGAAAACGCATGGCAGGCACTAGAAGCAGCCTCTGGAGCGTGTCTTGAGCACGAAGGTCCGCCTGAGACTGCCGCCTCGATCCTTGCAATGCAAGGAAAGGTTGCTGCGTTAAGGCAGAAATACCTTATTGCAGGCGAGCATTACGCAGGAGCGGCGAAGACTCCCGGGCTCAGTATTGTCCTGCAATGGCAATATCTGCATGAGCAGGCGTTAATTCTTGCAGATCTTGGTCGGGAATTCGGTGATAAAGCGGCGCTGGCGCAAGCAATATCTTTGCTTGAAAATGAAGTGCTGGATCTGGCACAAGTGAATCTACGACCGGCCGATTGGGCGACAACCCAGAACTCGCTTGGCAACGTCTATGGCATTCTGGGGCAACGCCAAAATGGTACCCGGAATCTGGAAAACTCCATTGCTGCCTTTAAGGCTTCCCTGGAAAAACGTGATCACGAGCTGGCGCCGCTTCAATGGTCAGCTACACAGAACAATCTTGGCAACGCTCTTGGCATTCTTGGTCATCGCCAGAACGACGAAGAAATGCTGCTTGAGTCGGTGCAGGCCTTTGAGCGTGCACTCGAAGAGAGAACCCGCGACCTGGCACCCCAGGACTGGGCGACGACTCTGAATAATCTGGCCGCCGTTCTGCAGACCCTTGGGCAGCGCAACAAAGACGCCAAGATGCTGAAGCGATCAGTCGAATTGTATAAGGAAGTGTTGCAGGAATGGACCAGGGAATCTGTCCCGTTGGACTGGGCGACAACCATGGACAATATGGGAACGGCGCTAAGGCTGTTGGGGGAACACCGCAAGGGACCAAGAACGCTGGAGCAATCAGTCGCGGCTTACAACAGCGCATTGTCAGAACGAAGCCGTGAACGCTCGTCCGATGAATGGGCGATGACGCAAAACAACCTAGGGGCAGCGCTGCAAAAGCTGGCGGAGCGTGAGGAAAATCCCGAAATGCTCGAAATGGCGGTTAGCGCTTATGAAAACGCTCTCAAGGAATGGACCGTGGAACGGTTGCCCATGGCATGGGCGATGACAATGGCGAACCTAGGGGTAGCCCGAAGAAGGCTGGCAGAGGTTACAGAAGATGCCGCATGTGCGACAAAGGCGGTAGAGGAACTGGAGGCGGTGAGCGAAGTTTTCCGCAACGCCAGCCATGCGCAATATTCAGAGCTCAGTATCGATCAGTTGGCCCAGGCGCGTAAACTGGCAGATGCACTGGCCAGGGCATAAGGGAGGATAAAACGGATCGATGGAAATGTTTAGGGTACGGACAACTTAACCGCGGTCGGTAGATTATTAAGGGATGAATATGTAATAAAGGCTATAGATTTCCCTCCGCAATATTTAGTTATACAGTCTGGCTGCACCACTGATTCAACCTAAGTCATCGAGATATAGAATACTTAGTCGCCGAGAACTATCGATTCCTTGGGCGAGATGCGTTTATTCGATGGTCAGGGGCCGTGGCCTGACACTCGACGGTGAGTTTATCAGGTCTGCAGAAGTTAAGGTTGTCAGTACCACATTGAGGTATCCATCAATAATGGCAGCCCTCGTTTCCGCTAGAAAAGGGGGTGGCTATATCTTCTGTCTGTTCAAATTATCTTTGCGACTTTATTGTTTCTGACATTGATCAGCAATTGGAAAATAGGCTGTTATGTCCGCATTTCACCGGTTACAATGATCGAAGCTCATATAAAAGAGCCAGGTTTAATAAGTTAATGCTCAGCACAACGAGCCCACCAGGAGAATACTATGTATAAACGAATTAGTCTTATAGCTATAGCCTGCGTGCTATTGCTCGCAGGAGGCATTCCAAGTTACGCCCAGGAATCTTCCGTTCTTTCGCGAATCAAGGAACGCGGTACGGTCAACATGGGACATCGTGAATCGTCGGTGCCGTTTTCATATATCGGCGATGATGGAAAACCTCAGGGGTACTCCATTGATTTGTGCATGAAGTTTATCGATGCAATCAAAGCTGAAGTTGGTATGCCGGAGCTCAAAATAAATTTTGTACCCGTTACATCACAAACCAGAATTGCCCTGATGGCCAATGGCACCATAGATCTGGAATGCGGTTCTACCACTAACAATCTCACTCGGCAGAAACAGGTAGATTATCTTCCTGTCACTTTCATTACAGGCACCAAGCTTGCTTCGAAGAAAGATTCCGGTATCACCGAAATCGAAGATCTTGAGGGTAAGACAGTTGCACTTTCTCTTGGTACCACCAACGAAAAAGCCATCAAGCGAGTAGCGGAAGAGAATGGTATCAATATCAAGACTGTGATGGTCAAAGATCACCCACAGGGTTGGCTGTCTGTTGAGACTGGTCGCGCGGATGCTTATGCCTCTGACCATGTGCTGTTGTATGGACTCATTTCTAAAGCAAAGAATCCTGACGACTATCATGTTACAGGTCGGTTCTTAAGCTATGACCCCTACGGTATTATGGTGCCAAGAGATGATTCAACTTATCGTCGCCTCGGAACCGTAACCCTTGCGGATCTGATGCGTTCTGGTGAGGCCAAACAGATATACGATAAATGGTTTAACCCGGGGCCCACCAATATCAATATGCCCATGAGTGATACTCTGGAAACCGCTTTCGAAATTCAGGCGTTACCGCACTAATCCGGAATATTCCGACGGAAAGGGCAGTGGGCTGAGTCAATGAACATTCGGCCTCACTGTCCTATTAGTTCCCGCACCGGGTGGAAGTAGTAGTAGCACAACTGCGCAATCATGAAATATAACTGGGACTGGACCGTACTGATCAGCGAGCCCTATATGGATTGGCTGATCTCTGGCTTTGGCTGGACAATTGCGGTATCGCTATTGGCCTGGATTCTGGCCTTTTCACTAGGCTCGATTCTCGGCATTCTGCGAACCGTTGACAATAAAATTCTGCGCGGTTTCGCAACGGGATACGTAGAGTTGTTTCGTAATATTCCGCTGCTCGTGCAGATGTTTTTATGGTATTTCGTGTTTCCCGAATTGCTACCCCATGATGCGGGAATGTGGGTAAAACGCGACTTGCCGATGCCGGAATTTACGACAGCGGCAGTTTGCCTAGGCCTTTATACAGCGTCTCGGGTGGCGGAGCAGGTGCGTGCCGGTATTAACTCAATCAGCATTGGTCAAAGTCATGCTGGCCTCGCCATGGGATTGACCCCGGCGCAAGTTTATCGCTACGTATTATTACCAGTCAGCTATCGCATCATTGTGCCGCCCCTTACCAGCGAATTTCTGACTATTTTCAAGAATTCCTCCGTCGCCCTAACCATTGGCGTACTGGAGACTACAGCTCAGGCACGACAAATTGAAGAATATACCTTTCAGGGCTTTGAGGCGTTCACGGCGGCAACTTTGCTCTACATTTTGGTGACTTCTACCGTCATGCTATTGATGCGGTTGATTGAAGGACGCGTACGTATCCCCGGTATGATATCTCTGGGGGCCAAATAGTATGTTTGAAGGTTTCGACACTGGTGTTATTTTAAAAAATCTGCACTTCCTGATAGAGGGAATGCAGACCACGCTATTGTTAACCGTCGTGGCGATGATCGGCGGTTTAGTGTTAGGCACATTGCTCGCGTTGTCGAGGCTTTCGCCGTTTAAGCCACTGTCATTCATTGCCGGATCCTATGTGAATTTCTTCCGTTCAATGCCGCTGATCCTGGTCATTTTCTGGTTCTATTTTCTGGTGCCGCATATTGTAGGTCGACCGGTAGGCGGGTTCTATTCCGTACTAGTTGCGTTTGTTCTGTTTGAGGCAGCTTACTACTGTGAGATCATGCGTGCGGGCATTCAAAGCGTGCGCAAGGGGCAAGTCTATGCTGGCCAGGCCGTGGGTCTCACCTATGTTCAGAACATGCGTTATGTCGTACTTCCCCAAGCCTTCAGGAACATGGTGCCAATTCTCCTGACCCAGGCCATTATTCTGTTTCAGGATACCTCACTGGTTTATGTCGTTGGGGTAAAAGATTTTCTCGTGAGCGCAGATCTAGTTGCCAACCGGGAAAATCGAATTCTCGAAATGTTCACCACTGTAGCTGTGGTTTATCTCTTAATCTGTCTGGCTGGTTCGATATTTGTCAGACGCCTCCAACGGAAATTTGCGACGTGATTGAACTTAACAATGTCAGTAAATGGTATGGCGATTTTCAGGTGTTGGATGATTGCACAACCACTGTAGTAAAGGGAGAGGTTGTCGTGGTCTGTGGCCCATCCGGTTCCGGTAAATCAACCTTGATTAAATGTGTCAATGGTCTCGAACCCTTTCAGCAAGGAAAAATACGTGTAAACGGAGTTTCAGTAAGCGATGAAACAACCAATCTGCCAAAACTTCGAACCAGTATCGGAATGGTGTTCCAGAACTTTGAGTTGTTTCCGCATATAACAGTGATCGACAATATAAATTTGGCCCAGCTCAAGGTATTAAATCGTAGTGAAGAAGAGTCAAGAGAGAAATCCATGCAACTGCTCGAACGTATAGATCTTACTGATCAGGCCGACAAATTCCCGGCCCAGCTTTCAGGGGGGCAGCAACAAAGGGTCGCCATTGCCAGAGCCTTGGCGGTGAATCCTTTTGCGATGCTTTTTGATGAACCCACATCTGCCCTTGATCCAGAGATGATCAACGAAGTGCTCGATGTCATGGTTGAACTGGCAACAGATGGTATGACCATGATGGTCGTCACTCACGAAATGGGCTTTGCGAAAAAAGTTGCCAACCGGGTGATCTTTATGGATGAGGGGCGAATAGAAGAGGATTGCACAAAGGATGAATTTTTTGGCAGTCAGCGAGGCGAAAGAGCACAGACTTTTCTATCAAAAATATTGCAGCACTAAGAGTTGTTGTCAAAAGTCATCACGATGACTGAGGAAAGCGTCATCCAGCTTTTTTGCCCTGTTCGCCGCGTCGGCGCTGACGATCAACACCATTTTTTTGGGTACTATAATAAATGTCCCTGGGATAAAACGGCGCAGTACCTGTTGAGTCAACGGGTGCCGATGATGACCGCAAACCTTAGTGGATCGGAGATTGCTGAAGTTGGATTTTTTGATCTTGAAAATCAAGATGCCTTCCAGGTGATTGGCAAAACCAGTGCATGGAACTGGCAGATGGGCAGCCAGCTACAATGGCTTGAAGGCAAAGGCCAAAGACAGGTGATCTATAATACCCGCGCAGCCAGTAGGGCTCCAGCGAAAAGAGTCGGGGTAATCTATCCGGACTTCGCTTCGACAATTTACAACCTAGACACAGCGCGGAGCCGAGAACTACCGCTGCCGGTATATGTAGTTTCGTCAAATAGTGAATATGCTCTGTGCGTCGACTATTCACGATTTCAAGTGACCCATCCCACCATCGGCTATGCTGCCACCGAAACCGAGCCCGACCTCGAGAATGCGCCCGCAAAAGACGGTATCTTTCGGATGGACCTTGAAACTGGTGAGGCTGAATTAATACTGAGCCTGATGGACTTGCGTAATTTTCAACCAGTAAAATCGATGGATAGGGCAATTCACTGGGTCACTCATCTTGAGATCAATCCGGGATCTTCGCGATTCCTGTTTATACATCGTTGGACCGAACGGGTCGAAGATGAAACCTGTTTTCTGCATCGTTTGTTTTCCGCAAACCCCGATGGCAGTAACCTCACACTTCTTGAATGTACCGACCATCCTTTGCCACAGTTAGAGGCGAATTTTGAACCGAATGCAGTAGGTACATTTGATTATGAAAAGTCCGACCACCAGATTTCTCACCCTGCGTGGAAAAATGATCAACAGATCATAGTCTGGGGGCCCCACGATGGAAAAACCCGCTATCATCTGTATGACGATAAAACCGAAAAAGTCTCGGTTATTGGGGAACAGTGTTTAACCGAAAACGGCCATATGACCTATTCTAAAGATAATCAATGGCTGTTGTCTGATACCTACCCGAATGATGTGACCAACGAACGTTTGTTGATTATTTATGATGTGGTAAATGGTCAGCGATACGATATCGGCAGCTTCTACACGGATCCCAATCTTGGCAAGCCCAATCGCTGCGATCTACACCCTAGGTGGAGCCCTGATGGGCGTGAGGTTTGTATCGATTCAGTACATGAGTCTGTTCGGCAGATGTACTTTATTGATGTGTCGAGTCTCACAATCAGTGGTACTGACAAATTAACGGCGGTCGGTAACTAATTAAGGGATGAATATATACAAAGGTCATGGATTTTCCTCTTAAATAAATAGTTATACAGTCTGGCTGTAGGGCATCGATTCAACCTCATTCATTGAGATATAGAAGATTTGATCGCCGAGCAGTATCGATTCCTTAGGCGAGATGCGGGTATTCTATGGTCAGAGGCAGTGGCCTGATACTCGATGATGAGTTTATCGGGCCCGCAGAAGTTAAATTATCAGAATCCATCAAACATCTTGCGCTTTGCTTGCGAAAGACGAAGCCAGATACTGCAAAGCTCTTGCTAATACAGCATATGTAACGGTTTTGTTGTGCCAACAATTGTTGCGCAAATGACGTTCTCGATAAATTCTGTATCCGTGCACGATGTTGCCACTGTTGCCGTCAGAGACAACGCGCTGAAACATCATGTATACAAAACTCTTTCGAGACAACAGCTTAAAATAATTACGCCACGTCCCTAAAATAAAGTAATTGAAATACGCATCCTGCAACCCTGGAGAGGCCCATTGAATAAATTCAAAATCGTAGATAAAAATTTTTCCATTTTGGTCCACGCCTAGGTTATCACCAAGATCGAATCCAAATGGAGCACTTTTTGTATCTCCAGGTATAGGATAAGTTTGCAGGGCAAAATTGTTTAACACAAATTCATCATTCCACCAATCTGGCGGTGGAATCTCGGACCACACTTTTAAAAATTGCAACAATTGCCCGTGATGCTCGACATCGTACAGCAGCGAACCGATTGGCTTGTTTGTAAACGTTTCATACTTATACACAACACCAAAGTCACTGTCCTGCTCCCAGCTTTCAATTACCGTCGCATATTTTATCCCTGGCAGTTGAGTACAGTACGATGCAAAATAAGGGGGCAACAACGATTCTTTCTTGCCGTAAAGCGTGTTCGTTCCGACATTGTAACCATAGTTGATTTTAACAAACACATCGCCAACTCCGTGTTTTGATGCATGCCAGTACGTCTTCCATCTGGCGTTACGAACAAGGTAATTGTCGAGGCAAAGCTGCCTGTGTACCTCGTATCCCCTGCTTTCCAACAAAATTTTGTGGCTATTAGAAACCTTCCTAAATTCCTTTGTAGACACATAATCCATAGTTTATTTGGGAAACACCATCTCAAGATGGCTATACACTATTCTTGCCGTTTTTTCGCTTTGAACAACAACCTGCTCGCGCTATTTTTCAGAGACGTCTCGCCGAGGAGCTGTATGCTTCCAGCGCCGCATTCCATTAAAAGATCTGTACAATAATCCAGTGCATCTTCTTTCGCTATTTTGGGCATAGATCCGGCCATCTTACCAAACCCCTGATCGCCTTGGCCGGTCTCAAAGTAAAGTGCATTTCTCGACTTGTTAATCAGTGCTGACAATACGTACTTGGCCGCGTCCATACCACCGGAGTGTACGAGGTGGTGAAATACGGACAGGAAAAGTATGACGTCATACTCTCCCAGCAAATCAACATTTTTATCTGTAATAGTGGCATTCAGGAATCCAACATTTCCAACCCTGCCCAGGGTTTTCAGTTTTTCGGCAACCAAAACGGGACCTCGCTCCAGTTCCATGCCGACCACATGATCCGCTTTATTGAGCGCCATGAGAAATGAGAAATACCCAATATTGCATCCCAGATCCAGAGCTGTGTAGGGCTCGGCTGGCAGTTCTTCCTTTATCAGTAACCATTTCTTGTGTGTTCCTTCCGGATCCCTGTCAATATCCGCAGCAGAAGTAACGAAACCAAACGGATCTGGTTGATATGATTTCAATCCATACTTCATCATCAACTTGACCTGCTGCATTTCCAGGAAGCGGCCCGCTTTTGTCAGTAAATAATACATAAGGTAATTTTGAAACCTTGATTCCGAGCTTGTTAACGAGGTTTATATACCATTTCTTGATTGTTTCTCATAACCTCAACTCCTTAGAGCCCCTGGTTATTAAAATCCAGCTCACACTCGTGGGTGAGTGGACACAATAGCGTAAACATCGACTGTTCCTGTCACTAAAGTACAGTATCGATCCTAGTTCGAAGAAAATACACATGCAATAAATTTTGCGACATGTGCCAAAATATCATTAAATACGGTCAATTAAGTCATCAAACAGGTACTGACAATACAACGGCGGTCGGTAACTAATTAAGAGATGAATCTGTACAACGGCCATGGATTTTCCTATTAAATAATCAGTTATACAGTATGGCTGTAGAGCACCGATTCAAACTCAGTCATCGAGATATAGAAGATTTTCTCGCCGAGCACTATCGATTCCTTAGGCGAGACGCGGGTATTCTATTTTCAGAGGCTACGGCCTGATCCTTGACGATGAGTTTATCGGGCCCGCAGAAGTTAAGTTGTAGTACCAAGAATATTATTGATACCGAAAAATAAGATTGATTTGGTTAAATGTTAATTCGACTGTCCTTGATTTAAAGATTCTAAGTAGGCTTTCAGTGGCGACCAATAGCGGTCATGCCAACCTTGACTTAGGTGATCGACATGCTCTTCAGGAAATCCGGCATGATCAAAAATTAACTTCGTTTCATTGTCACCTGATTTTTCGAAGTCAAATTTAACAATAGAATAAACTCCGGATTCCCAGTTCGCGGCACGCCACGCCTGGACCAACCGATTTCCAGGATCAGCCTCAATTGTTTGACCCGTTATCATTCCTCCAAAACATGAGAATTGGCCGCCGGAGACTGGATCTATTTCTGCTGGTGCACCGGTCAGCGCACTGAATTGCTCGAAATTAGTAAGTGCTTCATATACCTGCGCGGGACTGGCATTGATTGAAATTTCCTGGTGAATAGTGTTTGCCATGATATGCGGATTTTAGAGGTTATAGAATAGCGATGGCTATTTTTGTAATCTAACGGGAAGTTTTTTAAAATGACCGCTAAAAAATAGCGCGTAGTCCTGAGGGCCGTGCGGCACATTGGAGGCGATAACCTGAAGTACCCAGGTTCCGGGTTCCGGGTTTTTAATATCAATCACTTCGGTGTTATTTACTGCATCCGGTTTGCGTTTATTTTCAGTTTCGCCATAACCGATATGATATTCTCTTTTTCTAGACCGACGGCTGCGGAACAACAATAAGTTCAAGTTGTTGACCAACCGCTCTCCTGGGAAGTCTGTGTAGGCCATAGCAATTCTTAATGGTGCTCTGTTGCTTTCTATAACAAATTTGAATTCAGCGAGGTCACCTGTCCTTAGATTGTTTTTTGGGTTCTTTCTATCGTTCAACTCGTCAAAAACACAAACCTCGGCAGGCTCATTAGGACATATAATATTTTTCAGGTTTACCCGTCCATACCCCTGGTGGTTGTCTGCATGTTGCTCCGCAGGACTGTAGTTGGGTAATTTCAGCGCGCTGCCAATCAGCGAGGCTTTTAGCAGTGCTGCGGACGGTTTTTTAATATACAAGAACTCTTTAAAGTACTGTCGTAAAAGTGCACACACACCGCTGACAAGTGGAGTCGCCATACTGGTGCCTCCCATGTATATGTAATCCAGGTTTTCTGGATCCTCATTGATGCTGCCCCAAGCGCTCTTAATTTCATGGGACATGGCTCTAGATCGGGTGGACAATATGAAAGTTCCAGGTGCTACGATATCAGGCTTTATTCGGCCATCATTAGTTGGACCACGACTGCTAAACGCAACTATCTGATAAGGGTTATTTGCCATGGGTGAACCCCAGAATGGGGCGACCGGATAATCCGCAGGCCAACGCTTGCCATATGTCTGGTCACTGAATTCAGTTCGCAAACTTTCAGATGCGCCAACGGTAATACAGTTTTTTGCCGTAGCCGGGGACGCTATAGATGTTGGTTGGATTTCACCCTGGAAGTTTTTATCGGTACCTTCGTTTCCTGCGCATACAACCACAACAAAATCTTTGTGATCCCACATGAACTTGTCTACCAGTCGGCTAGTATTATCGTACACGCCTTCCCAACCGCCGCCCCATGAATTGGAATGTATTCGTGCGCCTCTGCCATACGCATAACGGAGAATGTCCGTAATATCTTCCAACCCGGACAAATAAAATCGACCATATGTTTTGTATTCTTCTGGATTTCTCCAGTACATCTCTTGTTCCACTGCCTGAAATACCAGTTCAGCTTCATAAGCGATTCCCCGAACTGGTTTGTCATGACCCTTAATTTTCTCGCTTCCGGTGCCATCTCCCAATACGGAACCTGCCACATGGGTGCCATGACCACCCAAATCTGCAGCACCAGAATCTCGCCTCTTATTGAACACTTCCGGCATATCTTCGTCTGAGATCGGATAGCTTTTAACCGCCTTGACCCTGCCCGCAAAATCAGGATGCACTTCTTTTTTTCGACCGATATCAAAGCCGGTATCACAGACTGCGACGATTTCGTTCTTGCCGGTCAACTGGTATCCCTCGGCGGTCCGACTCTCATTGTCATAATTTTTACTTAGGTATTCACGTACCTCATCTACGCCCAAAATACCGCTAGCGACATTATTTTTAGTCTTTTTGCGAACTCTCGGGCGAACCATCCATACACCGTGAATTTGTGATAATAGTATAGCCGTCGCTAAGAAGGTCTCTACCGATCCAGTAACCCGGATAACCAAAACGGCATCAGCCCCGCGTTCAGTTATAACCTTAACCGCTGGGCTTTCCTTCTTCCCCCGAACTTTTTTACCCAGTTCTGGGTCACTGTTTATTTTCTCCTTGCCTGCAATCATATCTTCTTCACTAAAAAATTCGACAATCAGCGTTTCCTCTATCATCCCTGATTCGTCGGGTGTGGGAAGTCTATCAATAAGTATTTTGTTTCTATGATCAGCCGGCAGGTAGCCAACCCATTTGGCGTACGGAAATTTCTTAGAATCAACTTCCATAATTTGAGATTTAGTACAAAGAACCACGTAAGTAAATGTTTGGTATGGTTTACGAAATACCAGGCCCTTTCGTCGCAACGCATTCTTCCAACTTTCTTTTATTGGGCCGATGAACTGAACTAGAAAATGGTGTTGATCGTCGTCATCAATAATATCGACGTTCGTACCAGGGTCCTTACCAGCTTCCGTACTGACATCATTCAGATCTTTCTTTTCGAAGGTGACTGTATATTGTGCCGTGATATCTTCGATAACATAGCTTTCTGTAATTTCATCAGCAACTTGTTTTGTAACGTGGACGACCAGGAAACCTGGGTAATCGATATACTTATCTTTTTCCAGGTTCCAACTTTTGATTAGCTTATCTTGCTCTTTTCCTGTACAAAATATCTTTAGTGATAGTCTGTCGTTCATTGGTATTTTCCTGCGTTATTATATTTTGCGGCCAGTCTTAAATTTCTTTGAGGCTAATAATCATACTACAGCATGCTGCAATTCGATTTATAGGAAAGTTAATTTTACCTTGTCCCTATATTTGTGTCGTAGATGTACTTAGAAATTTGGTGATGCTGAAAATCTTGAACAAATCTAAAGCAGGGCCCGCTCGAAAAGTATAGAGCGGAACCTGGCTGCTGCCTATGGAATGGTGGGACAGATCGAAGAGGCTCATAGCGAACTTGAAAATTCTTAGAGGTCAGACAATTGCAACTCAAAACGGAGGGTAAACCCCTTCCCAACAGCGACTTGGAACTGGTAACACCTAAGATCGAACGATTCAGGCAAAAAGCAGACAGAGACTGTTTTCTCGACGGTCTGCGTAAGGCCGGCTTTTCAGAATAGAGGCGAATAGGAACTGTAGAAGTTGGGATCTCGTTAAATGGCACGGATATCCAATTTCATTCTGATCTGACAATATGGGGGATACCTATATTTCCAGATAGTTGACCTTCAAATACATCGGGCAAAATTCCGTTCAATACTCAGTTCCGGGCTTTCGAAGGTTCTCATAACACTTTCTAAGCCACAAAATAAAAACACCACCCTTCGGGTGGTATTTATATTTTGGCGCCCCAGAGAGGATTCGAACCGCTGACCTGCCGCTTAGGAGGCAATCGCTCTTTCTATTAATCCAATTAAATCAAATATATAAAAATGCATAAATAATTTGGTGTAAATTTGGTGCATTAAAGATCTCATAAAATCAATGAGTTACAGAAATACAGTATTTTGGCCAATTCTTTACTGACTTTGGTAATACAAATTTCGGGTACAACCAATAGCAGCCATTGAGAGTAATTTAACGAATACCCGGAGTTGCTCCAGGTTGTGTGAAAACGCGAAACGAAAACTATCAGTGGGGCAACGGCAGATATTTCTCGGCGCACATCGTTGATAGCGGGGCTTCAAAAGCTTTTTTAGCTTACTGAATATGTATTGTGGTGCGCTGTCCCACGCGTTTCCAAATTATTAAAGTTTTCACACGCCCTGGCTCCATAGCGACCATCGAGTAACGATTAAGCTCAATAGCGCAAAAAACAAAGCGACAATATGAGCGCCATGTTAGGGGGCATTAATTAGCACCCAATTTATTCTTACGTTCTTCAGTAAACTCCCACCATTTTTTAGGTGGGCCACCTTTCATATACCTTACAGCAGAAATAAAAACATCAATAACACAAGGATCCTGTCTTTGATTCGTCGCATTACAAAGTTCGTTATACATTTTATAAGGATCTTTACCAATTAACTGCTTAGGCGAATTGACGCCAATAATATTAAAAGCTTTTTCAATAGCTTTTCCTACATTCGGTATTTCTTGAAGACTTTTAATATCAGTTCTCGACATTATTTCACTTCGATACCCTAACGCCTAAAGCATAGGCGCAGTTTGCTGCGTCCTTTGCCTTTACTGGTTATATTGACCTGCTCCCAATCTCTCGGCCATGATGCACTTAGCTATGTCCGTTAAAGTTAATCAAAATAATATTTATTACGCTTTTGCAGAGGCCGCTTCTTTGGGTGTTTGATAACCCAGCATTGAATGTGGCCTGTTTTCATTATAATCCTTTTTCCAATTCTGAATGATTGCCCGGGCATGATCGATGGACCGGAACCAATGCTCGTTTAAACATTCATCTCTAAACTTTCCATTGAAGGCAACTAAAAAAGGACTGCCAACGTCTAAATACTAGGCAATCAGATCATGTTAACAAGCCCGCACTGAACGTCTGCTTTTTCGAGATCTGAATCTCGCACTGACTTACTGGATTCAGGTTTCGATGTCGATGTTGTCGACAACAGCGAAAAAATAGTATTACTGGAGTATGCAAAAAAGATATCTAAAAAAATATCGTATCGTGACCTTGGTCCTACGCGCTGCAGACGAACTGATACATCATGGTGGAACCAGTTACAATTGAACTAACTTTTGTCATGTGTCTGTAATACTCCAGCTTTGTAATCTCCTGATATGGTAAAAAACACGATACTGATCATTGAGGATGATACCGCCCTGAACGAAATGTTGCGGTTTATGCTTGAGCGCAATGGTTTTCAGACCATGCAGGCCGAAAATACCGGTGAAGCGGATCAATGCATTGCAAGACGGATACCCGATGCCATTCTGCTGGACTGGATGCTTCCGGGCATTGATGGTGTGGATTACGCAAGGAAATTGAAGACCCATCCGCTAACCGCTGACATCGGTATCATCATGGTGACCGCCAGAGGGGAAGACGAGGATAAGATCCGCGGCCTCGACTTTGGCGCAGACGATTATGTAACCAAGCCTTTCTCAACCAATGAACTGCTGGCCAGAATCAGGGCGACCATACGCCGAAGCAAGCCACAGAAACTGGGCGGGAAAATCACCTATGAGAACATAATCATCGACCCGGAGAGTCATTCCCTGCGAATCAATGAATCGGTCATCGATATTGGCGTCAAGGAGTTCGAGCTTCTTTACCTGTTCCTGCGTAAACCCGACCGTGTCTACAGTCGAACCCAACTGCTCGATCAGGTGTGGGGCAGGGACAACTATGTTGACGAACGAACCGTTGATGTCTACATTCGTCGGTTGCGCGCCATACTGGAACAATATGGATACCAAGCATTGATCAAAACAGTCCGGGGCGTGGGTTACCGGCTGGCATAGTCCTGATTTGATAGACACTGGATGCAGATCGAACATGTTTCTCTGGATCAGCTGCTGCTGTTCCTGCTGCTGCTGGCGATCGGTATCGGTTGCGCTTATGGCGGGTACCGGAAAACGACGCAGCAGAACCCTGAAGCAAGAACCGCGTTATCGGGCGATGGCAAGTGGAATTGGTAAACGGCATCCATGACCGGGATCTTCGGGACATGGTGTCCCGGCTACCCGATGCGATCATGCTGCTGGATGACCAACTCCGGTTGGACTGGGCCAATCAAACCGCGGTAAGCTGGTTCGGTTTTCGACTGCCGCAGGATTTCCAGCGAAGTCTGGTCTCACTGCTGAATCTTCCGGAATTCAGCCAGTTTATACAATCAGGGGATTACAAGCGTTCTTTTGATTGCGTTGCGCCAGGGGCACCGGCGATTGCGGTTCGGATTCGAGTTGTTCCATTCCGGCAGGGTCAGTACATTCTGCAAGCCCGGGATGTCACCCAGGTCAAGAAACTCGAACAGATGCGACGGGATTTCATGGCCAATGCCTCCCACGAGTTGCGTACCCCGATCAGCGTGGTCTACGGTTACCTGGATATGATGATGGAGGACGATAATGAGGGGATCAGCCAGGAATGGCGCCTTGCAATCAGGCAGATGCATGAACAGACATACAGGCTCCGGCAGATTATCGACGACATGATGACCCTGTCCCGTCTGGAGGACCCGGAATACGATGAAGAGCACAAGTTCGTCGAATTAGCTCCCGTGCTGGAATCAGCCGGTAACAACGCGACGATCCTGAGTGGCGATAAAAATCACATGATCAGGACGGAAATAGAGTCGGCATGCGTCCTCTACTGTAATAAAAAGGAGATCGAAAGCCTGATCGCCAACCTGGTTTCCAATGCGGTGCGCTATACCCCGGATAAAGGTTTAATCAGCATCCGTTGGCTGGTTGATGCGGGCGGCGGGTCCTTATCCGTGAGTGACACGGGTATCGGTATCGAGGCCGCAGAGATTCCGCGTATCACCGAGAGATTCTACCGCACTGACCCGGCGCGTGCCCGCGAAACCGGGGGCACCGGATTGGGTCTCGCCATTGTCAAGCGAATTGTCAACCGCCACCAGGCGAACCTGACAGTGGAAAGTCAACCACATCGCTTCAGTATATTTACGGTTCATTTTCCACCTGAACGGATCAGGAAAAACCAAAAAACCTCTGAAACAGCTGGGGTGGATTCCGGGTCGTAGTATCTGCCTGGGTCAGCACCCGGATTCGGGCCGATACCGGTCCGCCACACCCCTGCCATAGCAACGCGTATGGGTAGTTGCCGGATCAGTTGCTGATAGCCTTAGTGGTCGATCTGATCATTGTCACCGGCGAATATCAGGGGAAATTGTCATTAAACTGTAATATTACTTCGATAGAGTTGGCCATTGGAGCGAACAGTCATGAGGAAAGAGCCCCAGTCTTTGCGGCGAGCCTCATTGACAGTTTTCAATTATTTCAACAATCGAGGTCTTGAATTACGATGAGAAATTTGCACCTGGTAAAAAGCCTAATTGCCGCATCGCTTTGCGCAACATCGATCACCGCCAATGCCGACCGACAGGTTATCCAGAACAAGGGATCCGATACGCTGGTTAACGTCGCCCAGGCCTGGGCGGAAGCCTATCGGGAAGTCGATGCTGACGTTGCCGTTGCCGTTTCCGGCGGCGGTTCGGGAACCGGTATCGCCGCCATGATCAACGGCACGGTGGATATTGCCAACGCTAGCCGGAAAATGAAGGATAAAGAGATAAAAACAGCCCAGGAGAAAGGCCAGGACCCGATCGAACATGTGGTCGGTTACGATGCGCTGGCAGTATTCCTGCACAAGGATAATCCCATCGATACGATGTCCATTCCGGCCCTTAAGGAGGTTTTTGGGCGAGATGGGAAATCGACAAACTGGTCGGATCTGGGAGTTGAAGTGCCTGGCTGTAACGACGGCTCCATCGTGGTTGTCAGCCGCCAGAACAACTCGGGTACCTACGCCTATTTCAGAAAGGCGGTGCTGGGAAAAACCAAGTATCGCCAGGGCACGCTGGATATGCACGGTTCCAAAGACGTAGTGGATCTGGTTGAGAAGACCCCCTGTGCCATCGGGTATAGCGGCCTGGCATACGCCATTGATCACATCAAGATGGCCTGTATTTCGGCGGAAGAAGGCGGATCCTGTGTCAGCCCAAGCGTCGAGACTGCCAGTGACCGAAGCTATCCGATCGCACGGCCACTGTTTATGTATACCAACGGGCAACCCGAAGGCTCCATCAAGGCATACCTGGATTGGATACTAAGTGATTCAGGTCAATGTATCTTGATGAACAAAGGTTATGCTCCGGCACGTGATGTGAGTTGTAGCTAACAAACGCCTTGTGAGTCCAAGGGCGGGGTTGTTGCGCAGTGTTGGCAGGCAAAGACAGTGACAAGGCTGGTACGGCGCCTGTCTTCAGACATTCCAAAGCGCAGACTATCCCCGCCTCAGTTTACCGGATCAACTTTGCAGTGATCCGGTAAAACAGGCGCTGCTAATAACCTGAATCCGTAACTATTAACTGGTCGGTTGAAACGAATTTGAGGCCCTTGATATGTCTCTACTAGAGAAACGTTTGGAAAACGATTTAACGGAGATCCGCAACCGGCTTGCGGATCAGGCAGGTACAGTGGAAGTGGCAGTCAACAATGCATTGCAGGCACTGCAGACCGGCAACAAAACGCTTGCTTACCAGACGGTCCTTAACGATTATCCGATCAATCGGAACATGCGGAGAATCGATCGCCTTTGCCATCGCTTCATCGCGGTTCATCTGCCCAGCGGCGCACATTTGCGTCTGCTCTCCGCTGCTATCCGGGTCAACATTGAGCTGGAGAGGATTGGCGATTATGCGGTGACCATTTCACGGGAAGCCGCGCAGTTGTCTTCGCCACCCACCCACGCCTTGGGCCGGGAACTCGACAGGTTCGCCAGCGAGACGATGCTGATGCTCAGGCAGGCGATCAAATCATTCAATGAACTCAATGAAGAACTAGCGCGCAGTACCAAGTTGATGTCTGGATCCATGGAATACAACCTGGATACCATCTATAACGAAATCGCCGAAAGCAGCCAGGTTAAGGATATCAAGGATACCATCGCGTTGTTCGTCATTTTCACCCAGTTGAAAAGAGTTGCCGATCAGGCCAAGAATCTTTGCGAGGATGCTATGTTTGCAGCCTCGGGCTCTGAGAAGCCACCCAAAGAGCACAACATTCTGTTCGTCGATCAGGATAATGCACTGGGTAGCCAACTGGCCGAGGCCATTGCTGCCAATAACCATCCGGATGGAGGTCACTATCGAAGTGCAGGTGCCGCGGCTGCCGACAGCCTTAATCCCGACCTGGTTTCGTTTATGAAAGAGCAGGGAGTCAATATGGATAACAGTACTCCGACCGCGTTTTCTGATCTCACACCCCACGAAATCGCGGATCAGCATGTAATTGTTGATCTCGCCGGTGTGTTGGGCAGCGTGCTTCCGGAAATCCCGTTTCACACTTCGGTGCTGGAGTGGGATATCGCGGCTGAGGGGGGGCAGGGTGATATCGATACAATGTATCGGACACTGGCACTGAACATCAAGGATCTGATTGACCTGGTGCGCGGTGAAGAATCCTAGGTCCATGGAAACCCGCGCACAAAATCAATCCCTTGCCGCTGAATTTGATCGGCGCAACATGGACTGGTACATGGACAAGCTGGTCCAGGTGCTGGTTTTTATGGGCGGAATCTCGGCCATTGTATTTATTATCGGTATCTTCGCCTTTGTCACGATGGAAGGGGCGGGATTCCTGTTTGATGGATTCAGTTTCAGAGAGTTTTTTCTGTCGGAATACTGGGAACCCAGCGACGAAGATGACCCGGAGTACGGCATCCTGGCCCTGATAGCCGGTACCGCCAGCGTGACCGGGCTTGCCATGGTGGTGGCCATTCCATTTTCGCTGGGGGCGGCCATCTTTATCGGCGAATTCGCCACCGGGCGGACGCGGGAGTTTCTCAAGGTGCTGGTTGAACTGCTTGCCGCCATCCCGTCCGTGGTGTGGGGCTTTATCGGGCTGTCCATCATGAACCCCCTGATCATCGAACTGTTTGATGTGCCGGTGGGACTAACCGTTCTCAATGCCGGCATTATCCTGGGGCTGATGGCGGCGCCGATCATGACGTCGATTGCCGAGGACGCGCTAAAAGCAGTGCCTGACCGTTATCGCGAAGCCGCCGAGGCCCTTGGCGCAACTCGCTGGGAAGTCATTTTCAAGACCGTCATTCCGGCCGCCAAGAACGGTCTCCTGGGAGCCGTGCTTCTCGGTGTCGGCCGTGGATTCGGTGAAACCATGGCGGTGCTGATGGCGACCGGCCATTCGGTCAATATTCCGGGCAGTCTGTTCGATTCAGTGCGCGCCCTGACTGCCACCATCGCAGCGGAGCTGGGAGAGACGGCGGTCGGCTCAGAACATTACCAGGTGCTGTTCACCATCGGAATATTTCTGTTCGTTATCACTTTTATCATCAATCTAACAGCGGACCTAATCGTCCGTGGAGTCAAGAACCAATAAACTCCATGCTTACTCGTTTGATGATTGTAAATCAGGGGCAATACCATGTTTGAAGAGTCTGCCTTAAACGCAAGGAACAAGAAGATTCAGCTACTGTGGCGTACGCTGTTTCTGGTCATGACGCTGTTACTGATTCTACCCGTGCTGGTGATCCTGGGAACCCTGATTGCCAAGGGTGGCAGCGTCATCTCGATGGAGTTTCTTTTTACCTATCCGACGGACGGTATGACGGCCGGGGGCATTTTTCCGGCTCTATTCGGTACCGTCTGGCTGGTATCGCTTGCGTTACTGATATCAGTGCCCCTGGGCGTGGCTGCCGCCATCTACTTGAGTGAATATGCCGGAGAGAACTGGTTCTCCCGACTGATCAATCTGGCCATTATCAACTTGGCCGGGGTGCCATCCATCGTCCATGCACTGTTCGGTGTCGGCGCCTTCGTCGTGTTCTTCGGTTTTGGCACCAGTATTCTCGCCGCCAGCCTGACTCTTGCGATCATGACGCTACCGGTGGTGATCGTTGCCACCAAGGAGTCCCTGGACGCGGTTCCCCTTGCTTTCCGCGAAGCGTGCTGGAACATGGGCGCGACGCGATGGCAGACCATCCGTAAGGTGGTGCTTCCCAATGCAATCAGCGGCATATTGACCGGCGTCATTCTGGAAGTTTCCCGGACCACCGGTGAAACCGCACCCATTATGTTTACCGGTGCGGCGTTTTTCCTGCCTTTTCTGCCGGAGAGCGTGTTCGATCAAACCATGGCGATGTCGTTGCATCTCTTTGTAGTGGCAACCCAGGTGCCAGGTGTACCGGATGCCTTGCCTTACGGCGTGGCGCTGGTTCTGGTCAGCATGGTATTGATAATGAACAGTATCTCCATTGGATTCCGTGTTTATCTGCGTGGACAGAAGAAATGGTAACCATGGCTACCGCGCAGTCCATTCCGGAAAGTCCGGCGAGCGATTCCGAATCGACCGGAGCATCGGAACCTCGGCGTTTGTCTGAAACCACTCCGGCCAAGCTCGCTGTAAAGGATCTAACTATCAGCTATGCAGGCACTCCGGCGCTGAGCGATGTCAGCCTGGATGTGCGGGAGCACGAAATATTCGGCATCATCGGGCCGGCCAATGCCGGCAAGACCAGTTTTCTGAAATGCCTCAATCTGATGAATACCTTCACTGCCGGAATGGAAGTTGAAGGACAGATCCTGTTCAACGGCCTGGACACCCATCGATTAAAAAACGTCTATGCGCTGCGTAGCCGGATCGGGGTGGTGTTTCCGTTACCGGTAGGTTTGCCTTTGACTATTTACGAAAATGTCGCGTTGTCTCCCCGTCTAAGGGGTGTGAAAAACAAGGCGGATCTGGACGTGGTCGTGGAAAGGTGCCTGACCCGGGCAGCGCTATGGGACGAGGTCAAAGATCGACTCAATTCTCTGGGTAGTTTGCTTTCAGGCGGCCAACAGCAGAGATTGACGATTGCACGCGCCCTGTCCCAGGAGCCGGAACTGCTGATGCTTGACGAATTCTCCATTGCGGTCGATCCGGTAACCACCATGCGTATCGAGGAGGTGTTAATGGAGTTACGTTCTGAAATGACCATCATTCTGGTCACCAACCTGGTACAGCAGGCGCGCAGGCTGGCCGATCGCACCGCATTCTTTCTGGAGGGAAAGTGTGTAGAGATCGGTGAAACGGGAGCTTTGTTCGAAGGAAATGTACAGGACCAGAGAACCAGCGACTACATTGAAGGAAAATTCGGCTGATCATGCGAAGCGACTATCCGCGGAGGTTAAAGGGTGAGTGATAAACCAGTGAATACCAACACTTCAGAAGCACCAGAAAACGGCGAGCATCAGTTCGCCATAGATACCCAGAACCTTGATTTGTGGTACGGCACGTTTCAGGCGCTCTTTGATGTCAATCTGAAGATCCGGCAAGGCATGATCACCTCGATGATTGGCCCTTCAGGGTGCGGAAAATCGACGTATCTGCGCAGCGTCAATCGAATCAATGAACGATTGGGCTACGTCCGCATTAATGGCAACATCAATGTCTTCGGCAACAATATCTATGATCCCGCGGTGGAACTGGTGCAAATCAGGAAAGAGATCGGCATGGTGTTTCAACGACCTAATCCCCTGCCGGCTTCCATCAGGGATAACGTATTGTTCGGCCATCGAATTCATAACAAGCACATGAAGACCAACAAGGCGGAGGAGGAAGAGATCGTCGAAAATGCGCTTCGAACGGTGCTATTGTGGGACAAGGTTAAAGATAATCTGAACAGAAAAGCCACCCAACTGTCCCTGGAAGAGCAGCAGAAACTCTGTATTGCCCGCCTGTTGCCGGTTAAACCCAAGATATTACTCATGGACGAACCCTGTTCTGCGCTTGATCCGAAAGGGACGGCCGCGGTGGAGGAATTGATATGGGAACTACGCGGTGAGTATACGATTCTGATCGTGACGCATAACATGGCTCAGGCACGCCGCGCCAGTGAAGAATGTATTTTCATGCTGATGGGCAAAGTGATGGAACACACTGCCACGGAAGACCTGTTCGTTACGCCGGCAAAGAAGGAAACCGCTGACTATATTGAGGGCCGGTTTGGGTAACAGGCCACGAATACTTGGGCGATCTTGAATCCCCTGATTTGACCCGATGATTGATTTACCAGAGGATTTGTTGATACCAATCCATGGTCTATCAACGACATCGATTTATCAACCAATGACGTCTTTCAGTAGCGAGGGCACACTACCACGCAGGTTCGATTGGATGGAGTTTGGCGACCTGATTCTCTGGCACTATTTCCCTTCGCTGAAGGTCTGCTAATGATCCGATAGCGGAAGATAAAGCAAGGCGATTGAAATCTTGGCGCCCTCGACAGGATTCGAACCTGCGACCTACTGCTTAGGATGCAGTCACTTTGAATGACTTGGAGTTCTAATAGCCCGTGGGAAGCGACGATGAGATCCCGGGACGAGCCCGGGACGACGGTTTTGTCGCGCCAGAGAGGGTTATTCGGCGCATATCGCGCCTCACCCTTCGGGTCGGGCCTCGCAGACCGTCGCTGAAGCGACGTTCAAAACCGCTTGTGCGGTTTTGTCGAACCCACATTTTGTCTGTCGGAGGTTCTCAAAACACTTTCTAAACCACAAAATAAAAACACCACCCCGCGGGTGGCATTTGTATTTTGGCGCCCCAGAGAGGATTCGAACCTCCGACCTGCCGCTTAGGAGGCGGCTGCTCTATCCTGCTGAGCTACCGGGGCGTGGTGTTTGAAATGGTCGGGGGAATTTTAACCCGAAATTAAACAAGCCACGGGCGCATTAACAGCAGGGTGCCCTCGATCTAATATTCGACCGAGAATTTGATTGTGTTGCCATCCGGATCTTTCACGCCGAGGAATGTGTGTCCTTCGCTAGTGCGGGATTCATCATATTTAATATCCTTTAATTCAAGATGACTTCGAGTCTTCGCGATTGAGTCCACGCCGACAAACGCATGACCGGGTGAGATGACTTTGTCCTGAATCGGGATCAGCAGGACACCTGCGCCGCACTGGTGGCGCAATTCAATCGTTCCCTTTTCGCCAAACACGTCATTTTTGTGTTGGGTGAAACCCAGTTTGTCGTAGAAGGCGACACTCTTGTCAGTGTCAGTTGCGTACACGGAGAAACAGTTAATGTGTTTAGCCGGCAAATATGTTACGTCAGGGTGTCTAGGCGCTACACCCGTCGTTGCAAGGCTGGAATCCACGCCCGGTTCTTGGGCGACCTCTAATGCCTGCTTGAGGTTGAAGGTTTTATTGAAGAGTGCGCGGCCGATAATCACGCCATCAATATTCGGCAGTAGTCTTAGATTTGAAATATCGTCGAGATTGCTCACGGTACCTGTGGAGATCACTGGAATATTCAGCTCTGTGCCCATCTCCGTGGTCGGTGCGAGGCTGCTCTCCGGGTCTTCTTCAAAGCGATTGATGTCGGTATAAATAATCGCAGCGACCCCGCTGTTTTCAAACTTCCTGGCGAGGTCCAGGGCATTGAAACTGGTTTGCGTGCGCCAGCCGTCAATCATTGCTAATCCATCTTTAGCGTCTACTGCCACCACAACTTTGCCAGGATGTCTTCCGCATGCTCCCCATACCAGATGTTGATCGACTACGGCTGCAGTCCCAAGGACCACTCTGGCGGCACCATGTTCGAGCCACCAGTCAACTGCGCTAGCGGTTCGAATACCGCCGCCGACCTGCACGGGGATCTTAACTTGTTCAATGATTTCGCAGATCACCTCAGCATTATGCCGGCCGCCCTGGAAGACACCGTCAATATCGATCACGTGGAGCCATTCCGCACCGTCGGCTTCAAACTGCTTAGCGGCATTAAGCGGAGAAATGTCATAGATCGTGGGATTGTTTTCCAATCCTCGAGTGAGATTTACGGTCTTGCCGTCTTTTATTTCAATATCTGGATAAACAATCATTCGTTGGTACCTCGGATGAATGCGAGTGGGTTCGGTAATTTATGCCGCTGATTCGGTGAGGCGGCAGAGAATATCACCGCGAATCAGCACCCAATTACCAATAATAGACTAAGGTAATTCTAACACCGACAATATCCGCCTGTTCGCAACGAGGCGGAGTGTTTAGTCTAGGAGCAACTGACGTGCCCGGGAAATCTCGGTCAGGTAAACTGGTGGGATTGGCCGCTGATTAAATGCTCTCAGAAAATTGAGGCAGATCGTCGAGGATGGGATGCCAGTCCACTCGAGTATTGACGTAGATATGTGAGCCGATGGTGGCGTCATGATCCCCGTCAAGGGCACTTACGGCGAGGCTTGCGATATCGGGCTTGCGGGTGTCATAGAATTGCAGTGTAGTCCCGCATCGGCTGCAGAAACTGCGAGTGCAATGCTCGCTCGACTGAAAGCTGGTGATCTGGTCCTCACCGCTGATCCAGCGAAATCCGTCAAGGGTGACATAGGCGCCGAACGGTCCGCCGTGCGATTTCTGACACATGATGCAGTTGCACGCGCTGCCAGGTCCGCGGATCGAGTCAGCCTCAAACCGAACCTCTTTGCATAGGCAGCTGCCAGAAATTTTACTCATCTCTTTAGGCCGTGGTCTGGTTTTGTCTGGCAAAGTATTGAACCAGAAACTCATCAAATGGCAATAGGTCTGATTCTTCGATCTGTCGCTGACGCTCCAGGGAAGCAGCGGCTTCATCTTGATACTGCTTCATCGTTTGCTGATCCATCACCAGATCCTTGAAGTGTTTCTCATGTTCTTTGGCCTTGCTCATGGCAAACGCGTAGAAGCTATCATGGTCCCTTTCCATTTCCGCAAGAATTTTTGCTGACGGGGTCAGGTTTGCGTCTTCTACTCTGGCGCGTTGGTTCTCTATTGCGGAACGATACGCATTGCCGCCTACGACATCATCGAGCAATGATGCCACGTCGCTTACTCGGGCTAAAAGCCTGTTGGCTGCAGATTTAAATGGTATTTCGTCATTGTATAGACTTAACATCAAGCCGGATTGTCGCCCAGAAAGTACCGCACGTTGCCGATTCTCAGCCGCTTCATGTCTCTCTTGAGATGAAATCGGTGGGCTGTCGCTCAACAGGCAAAACAACAGGAACACATCGAAAAATCGTATGCATTCGGCATCGATGCCTACGGGCGCAAAGGGATTTAAATCGAGACTGCGCACTTCCACGTATTCCACTCCCCGATCCATCAGTGCGCGCGAAGGGCTCTCGCCGGATTCGGCAATCTGTTTCGGGCGGATAACCGCATAAAACTCGTTTTCAATCTGCAGCAGGTTGGGATTAAGCTGCTGATATTTGCCATCGATGATCTGAGGAATAACCTGGTAGGCAGGATGCGGAGTCTGAATTGCCTGAAGTAGGGTGGACGCGTATTCCTCCAGCGTGTCGTAACAGATTTCGATGCCCGCCTGGACATTATTGCTATAGCCCAGATCACTGAGACGCAGGGAAGTGGCGAATGGTGCATAGAAACTATGTCCATCGTGCTCATCCAGATGGTGCTGGCGCCCGTTGAGAAAGCTCTTGCATACCGCGGGTGAGGCGCCGAAAAGATAACAGGCGAGCCACGAATGCCTAAGAAAATTTCGAGTCAGCGCGAAGTAGTGTGCTGATTTTTGTGCTTTTCGATCTGCGCGATCTTCAAACTCAAGATATTCGTCCCAAAATTGTTCCGGCAGGGAGAAGTTGAAGTGTATCCCGGCAATGGTCTGCATGAGTCGCCCGTAACGATGCCCCAAGCCTCGACGGTAAGCCTCTTTCATCTTGGCGACGTTTGAGCTGCCATAACGAGCGATACGAATCATTTCATCGCCCTCCATCACACAGGGCATACTGTTAACCCATAGTTTTTCATCGCCCACATTTTGGTAGGTGAAATGATGGATATCGGTGAGCTGTTTCAGAAGGGCATCGATATTCGTATGCACAGGCGTCACGAATTCTAGCAGTGCCTCGGAATAGTCGGTGGTGATTGAGGAATGAGTCAGGGCAGACCCCAGTGCCTTGGGGTGGGGGGTCTTTGCCAGCGTGCCGTCCGGATTGACCCGCAGGCTCTCCTTCTCAATTCCACGTTGCAGATACTGAAAATGCCTTTCCATGCCGCCATTTATGATTCTGGCAAAGGATTGTTCAAGCGACATGTGCCGTCTTTTCTATGTATGACCAGGCCGGAGATTGACCTGTAGTGGGGTAAAAAGCAACTCCTGATGAGCTAATTCAACTTGGCCTGAGCCTTAAGACACATCCAAAAGAAAATTCCCTGTGCTATCGGAGAGCAGTCGCAAGTTCATGGCGCAATTCGTCAATCAAAACACGCATCAGTCTAATGACAATTTACCTATGCAATTGCGGAGAACTCGTATGCTTATAAAGTTTG
The DNA here is from genome assembly GCA_947259885.1 of uncultured Gammaproteobacteria bacterium. Lineage (GTDB taxonomy): Bacteria > Pseudomonadota > Gammaproteobacteria > Arenicellales > Poriferihabitantaceae > VYFG01. The sequence continues at coordinate 22,185 of CAMYNW010000009.1, read as the reverse complement.
ATATTGTTAAACCGATCGAGTGGTCAGCCAATATAAATGCTAAAGAAAAGTATCAAATACAATGATATATGGTCGACATTTAAAGTCGGTAATGTTAGTCATTGTAACTTCATGTTCAGCGCCACGGCACTGCTGGGTAGAGCCGGGGCGAGTAAGGCAAAAAAGGCTCTAGACTTTGACCCGGCCTGAACGTTGGTGGTTCGCTTAATCTGAAGTACTGCGCTTTCGATCAAAAAAGCCGGCCTTTTATTACATGTGAGAAAATCAGTCCCGGACTTTCCTTATCATCACGTCCGCGGCAACGGCTGCGTTTGTAGTGACTATTAATGGATTGATGTCCATCTCGACTATCTGGTCTTTATTGTCTGCGGCGAAACCGGCAATACGCATTATTGCTTCCACGACCTGATTGAGATTGCAGCCAGGTCGGCCCCGAAATCCCTGCAGCAATGAGAAGATCTTCAATCGTTGTAGCGCTTCCAGAACCCGCGGTGCACTGGTGGGTAGCAGTAAAGTTGATTTATCTTTGATCAGTTCGACCCAGACGCCACCCCCGGCGATCACCATGATCTGACCAAACTGTGGATCGGTATCGATACCGACCAGCAATTCCGCGACCACATCTTCAACCATGGATTCAATTAAAATATGAGTCACGCTTAGGTCGGGGTTGAAGCGCTGCACCGCACGCTGAATCTGGGCGATAGCTGCGGTAACTTCTTGGTAATTCTGTAATCCAATTTTTACAGCACCAGCCTCAGACTTATGCGGTAACGATTTACTGGCCGCTTTAACCGCAACCGGATAATCGACTTCGATTGCTGTGCTGGATACTTCTTCCAGCGCGCACAATAGGCCCTTGGGCACCGACACGCCCGCGGTGCTGAGCTGCTTTTTGCTTTCCCATTCGTCCAGGATCATACAGCTCTGATTTTTACTCGGTACCGTTAATGGCGTAAATCTGATGCCAGATTTCTCTGCCATCAGCTTATGACGCCGGATGCCATAACGACAAGCATTGGCTAACGCATTGATACCGGTATCAATACCCTGAAGCGGGGTTACACCTTCAGCAATCATCAGCTCCCGGGTTTGTTGGTCGATGTTTTCCGGCAGGTCACTGCAGATTGCTGAGGGTAAGCCTCTCTCGCTACAGGCTGTAATGAAAGAGTGTGCATCATTGTGATAAAGGGTTAAGTCACTATGGATATGATGAGGTGGAAAATCCTGAATCACCACAGCGGCGTCGTAGCCTTCCGCCACCATTGCACCGAACACTTTTGGCATTACCTCGCGGTTTCCCCAAAGAGGCGTGGTGTAGTCGAGCGGATTGGTGACTGTGGCGATGTCTGGTAACAGCTGGGTGAGTGTTGCTTTTGTCTGCTCCACTGGACGAGGTAATTCGAGGCAGGCCCGATCGCAACGATCCGCAAGCATCGCCGCGTCACCTCCAGAGCAGGTAAATCCGGCGATACGGTTGCCTTTCGGTGCGCCGGAAACGGAGAGAAATTTGAGTGTTTCCAGCATTTCTGCTGGCGCGTCAACACGGATTACACCTAGCTGATCGAACAGTGCCTGAAAGGCATCATCTGAGCCCGACAATGAGCCGGTGTGGGTCATCGATAAGGAAGCCGCAATCTCTGATTGTCCTGCTTTGATGATCGCTACCGGTTTTTCTGCCTGGAGTGCTTTTACCGCCGCTTGCGAAAACTTTTCAATATCTTTAATTCCTTCGGCATAAATTCCAATCGCGGTCACTCGGGAGTCATCCACCAACTCTTCCATGTAATCCTCGATCGCAAGGACCGACTGGTTACCCGCGGAGATCACAAAGGTGATCGGGACTGAACGATCATTCATGGTCATGTTCGCCGGTAGCATCCCGCTTTGCATGATCAACGCAATGCCTCTTTGACATCCGCTTTTACCTGCGCCAAAGGGCCACAATATGGCACCATTGGTGTAATTGACTAGTCCGTAGCAGTTGGGGCCGACCAGTGCCATATTTCCGGCAGCTTCGATCAGTTCTCGTTCCGCTCTCTGTCCTTCTTGTCCGAGCTCTCCATAGCCCGCGGTAAAACATACCGCGCCTCCAGCACCTATTGCGTTGAGTTCACGCATCACATCGGTGGTCGCGCTTCTCGGCGTCGCTATGAATACTGCGTCCGGTGCTTCCGGCAGGTCCCGCACCGTTGGATAGCAGGGCACACCGCCTAACGTTTTGCGTCCCGGATTGACGCCCCATACGGGTCCGGTAAATTGTTCGGCACACTGGCTCGCACTGAAGGCTGCGTCATGTCCGCCAACAAAGGCGATGTGACGCGGATTTAATAGACGTTTGAGATTAGCCTTTAGCATGGCTTTCAGGATTCGTAGTGACGCAGGATAGATCTTGAAATGATATGGCGCTGGATTTCAGAAGTCCCGTCCCAGATTCTGTCAAGTCGTGCGTCTCGCCAAAGACGCTCTATCGGCATTTCTTCCATCAGACCCATGCCACCATAAATCTGAATCGCATGATCCGCGGCTCTGCCTACCGCTTCAGAAGCAAACAGCTTAGCCATGGCCGCATCGTTCGGTTCCATGACCCCTCGATCAGCCTTGTCGGCGGCATGCATCACCAGCAGATCGGCAGCTTGAAGTTCGGTGGCCATATCCGCGAGTTTAAAAGAAGTGCCCTGGAACTTACCGATCGGTTGGCCGAATTGCTTACGCTGGCTCGCATACTCCGCGGCAAGATCCAGCAGGCGTTCCATTCTGCCGCAGGCGGCTGCAGCGACCCAGACCCTGCCCATCTTGAGCCATTTATCAGCTAGTTCAAATCCCTGACCGGCTTTTCCCAGAATCTGACGCTCATGCACGCGACAATCGTTAAACGAAAGCTGCCAGGTGTGGTAGGCACGCTGGGCGGCGCAGCGTGGCCCTCGGTTTATTTCGAAGCCAGGGGTGTCGCGATCAACCAAAAAAGCGGTGACCAGTTTACGTTCGCCGCGGCTGGTCTGTTGTACACCGGTCCAGGCAAACAAGATCGCGAAATCAGGCATCACCGGGCTGCTGATAAAATGTTTGGCGCCGTTAATCACATATTCATCTCCCGCCTGAATCCCGCGAGTCGTCATCGAAAGAATGTCCGAGCCCGCTCCCGGCTCGGTTAATGCAAAGACTTCTTTTCTATCGCCGCTCACGCAGGGCATCAGATACTGATCAATCTGTTCCCCTTCGCAGGCCATTAGAATTTCAGAAGGGCGGTGCAGGAAACCATGCAGTCCGTAACTGCTTTTTCCGAGCTCGCGCTCGAATAGTGCCAGACATTTATAGTCGAGTCCGCCGCCTCCGATCTCCTCCGGCAGATTTGGTGCATAAAAACCCATCTCTATCGCGCGCTGCTTGATGTGTTGGCCAAGTTCCTCGGGCACTTCACCGGTTCGATCTACTTCCGCTTCATGGGGCTCGAGTTCCTGTTGGCGAAAACTGCGCAGCGAATCTACCAGCAGTGATTGTTCTTCGGTTAACGGATAATTCATAAATTACTTGTTCTTAAGAGGCCGAAAAAATAGGAATCATATACCATTTACTCAATCCCTCCACTACACTTCCAAGTTGTTAATTGACTCAAGAGTGCAGGAAAGAATGATCTCCGGTGATAACGAAATCAGGGTCGAAATAGATGGCCCGTTAATGCTGATAACGATCGATCGACCAAAGGTCAATGCCATCGATCTAGCTACCAGTCGAAAACTTGGCGAGGCGTTTGTTTATTTTCGCGACAACTCGGAATTGAAAGTGGCCATTATTACCGGCACTGGCGAAAAGATATTCTCCGCTGGTTGGGATCTGAAGGCGATTGAAAACGGAGAAATGACACTTGAGAACTGGTGGGAAGTGGAAGATGCCAGTCTCGGTGGATTTGCTGGCATTACCGAGATGTGGTCCCTTAATAAGCCCGTAATCGCCGCTTTGAACGGGCTGACTATTGGCGGAGGGTTTGAAATTGCGTTGGCCTGCGATCTGATAATTGCCGCTGAGCATGTTGAGTTCGCCTTGCCTGAGTTGCCTCTCGGTATCATTCCTGACGCCGGCGCGGTGCAGCGATTGCCGAAGCGATTACCTTACAACATTGCGCTGGAAATGCTCTATCTCGGCCGCCGAATGAAAGCGAAAGAAGCGGCGCACTATGGACTGGTGAATAAAGTTGTATCGGCAGATAAACTGATGACGACCGCCAGGGAATGGGCGGATAGGATGTCCCAAGTCGCGCCCATTGCACTACAGTCGATCAAGGAGGTGTTGCGTGCGATTGAAGAAGAGACAATTGAAAATTCCTTTCACAAGATGCGTAACGATGATCTACCGTTGTATCGCGCGATGCTGTCTTCCTCGGACGCAGAGGAGGGCATTACTGCATTTGTAGAAAAGCGTGATGCAAAATTTAAAGGCAACTGATCATGCTTGATCAGGATCCAGCAAAGGTTCGACGTGTAACTTGTATTGGTGCCGGTCCCATTGGCGGCGGCTGGGCAGCTTATTATCTTTCACGCGGATACCATGTCACCAGTTACTTACATCAAGCATCTGAGATAGATGCCCTGAAACGGCTGATGGACACCGCCTGGACCAGTCTCGAAGAAATCGGACTTGAACCCGGGGCATCCATGGATAATTTTACCTGGACCGCGGATCTTGAGAAGTCAGTCGAACAGGCTGAATTTATTCAGGAAAGTATTCCTGAGGTGCTCGAACTGAAACAAAATTTGTACGCAATGCTCGGCGACATTGCCGATCCCAGAGTCGTCATTGCGTCCAGTACATCTGGAATGTCCATGACCGATATACAGGCAAAGTGCGCGACACCTGAGCGGACTGTGGTGGCGCATCCTTTTAACCCGCCTTATTTGTTGCCTCTGGTCGAGATGATTGGTGGGAACAAGACTGAACCCGAGACTGTCGACTGGGCTCGACGGTTCTACCTCGCTGCAGGTAAAGCGCCCCTGGTAATGCAGAAAGAAGTGCCTGGATTCATTGCGACGCGGCTGCAGGAGGCGATCTGGCGAGAAGCGCTGCATATGGTGGCAAATGGTGAGGCAACGGTGGAACAGATTGATCAGGCAGTAGTTAACGGTCCAGGGCCTCGCTGGGCGCTGATGGGGCCTTGTGAAATTTTCCATATCGGCGGTGGTGAAGGTGGGATGGCCTATTGCCTCGATCAATTTGGGCCAGCGTTAAAACTGCCATGGACGCGGCTGGTTGCGCCTGAGCTGACTCAAGACTTGCGCAATAAAATGGTCGATGGTTGTATTGCAATGACTGACGGGCAAGACTTTGCCACCTTGAGTAAAAAGATGAACCATGGATTGGTCGAAATTGCCAAAATGAAACGACGACAATCTTCTTAATATTGATAGAGACAATAGTATGAATAACGATGTGATCATTACCTGCGCGCTGACTGGCGCCGGCGAGACGACGGATAAAAGTGAACATGTTCCGGTAACGCCCGAGCAGATTGCTGATTCGGCCATTGAGGCGGCCAAGGCGGGTGCGGCAGTGGTCCACGTGCATGTCCGTGATCCCGAAACGACTCAGGGCTCACGGGATCCACAGTTATTTAAACAAACTGTTGATCTGATCCGCAGCAGTGGTGTCGATATGGTGCTCAATCTGACTGCTGGCATGGGCGGTGACTGGGTGCCTGGTGACGAAGATCCCTCAATGCCCGGACCCGGTACCGATATGATTGGCCCAGAACAACGACTGGCACACGTAGTCGAATGTAAGCCCGATATTTGCAGTCTTGATTGCGGCACCATGAACTTTGGGAACGGTAACTATACTTATATCAATACCGCACCATTCCTGCGTAAGATGGCGAAAATGGTTCAGGAGCTGGGCATTAAACCGGAGCTGGAAGTTTTCGATCTGGGCCAGATACGTCTGGCACGGGCGCTGATTGATGAAGGACTCATCGATGCGCCGCCAATGTTTCAAATCTGCCTCGGCATCCCCTGGGGCGCTGGTGCCGATACCGAGACAATGACTGCAATGAAGCAAGCCTTACCACTCGATGCAATCTGGGCCGGTTTCGGTATCTCACGTATGCAAATGCCGATGGTCGCGCAGGCGGTATTGTTGGGTGGCAATGTCAGGGTCGGGCTCGAGGACAATATCTATTTGGATCGTGGTGTACTGGCGACCAACGGCATGCTGGTAGAACGCGCAGTGGAGATCATCGAGCGTATGGGCGCCCGGGTACTGGGGCCGGATGAAGCCAGGGCGAAGATTGGACTTAGCTGACGCTGCGTACGCGTTTTTTAAACCAGCGTTTGCGGTAGGGCGAATTTCTCGCATGCACCCCTAGGGAGTCTCGCAATTAATGCTAATCGCTGTACAGTGGTTCAGGACTAGTTCAGTTGCAGCGATGATAAAATGCAGCCTATGAATAGCGATCGCCTCATGGACCGGGAGTTTTCGGTCGCGCCAATGCTCGATGTCACCAATCGGCATTGCCGGGCATTGCTGCGCCTGCTCTCCAGACATACTCGCCTCTACACCGAAATGATGGTGACAGGCTCGATAATTTATGGCGATCGAGACCACTTCCTTGGGTTTGACCAGTCAGAACATCCGTTAGCCATTCAGCTGGGTGGCAGTGATCCGGCGCAACTGGCGGTGTGCGCGAAGCTCGCCGAAGAGCGCGGTTACGATGAAATCAATCTAAACGTAGGCTGCCCCTCCGACCGGGTCAAGAACGGCATGTTCGGTGCCTGTCTAATGGCGCAACCGGAATTGGTTGCGGAATGTGTGGGGGAAATGATTCAAGCAGTGAACATCCCGGTTACGCTAAAGACCCGCACCGGTATTGATGACATGGATAGTTATGAAGCGCTGCAGCAATTTGTCCGTCTCAATGCCGCCGCGGGCTGCAGGCATCTGATTATTCACGCGCGCAAGGCATGGCTGAAGGGCCTCAGTCCCAAGCAGAATCGCTCTGTCCCGCCACTGCAATATGAGACGGTGTATCGATTAAAAAATGATTTTCCGGAACTCAGGATCACCCTTAATGGTGGCGTAATGGACCTCGATCAGGTGCAAACACATTTCGCAAAGGTCGACGGCGTTATGATGGGTCGGCAGGCGTACCATGATCCATGGCTGCTCAGCGAAGTCGATGAAAGGTTGTTCAAACAACCGAATCCCGATGCTCCGCAATCCAGACTGGAGGCAGTCGAACGATTCCTGCCGTATGTTGAAAAGCAGCTTTCTCAAGGTGTGTCTCTGCGTCATATGACTCGACATATGCTGCAGTTGTTCCATGGTCAGGAGGGCGCGAAACCATGGCGCAGATATTTATCCGAGTATGGGCCAAGAAAGAACGCGGGGATTGAGGTCATTGAGAAAGCGCTGCGATTTGTAGCGCCACAAACTTGTTTCGTGCCTGCTGCAAGCAGGCCTAACGAATCTACTTTAATGTCAGGGAGTATCAGGTGATCCAATGAAGGCACTCAAATTAATTTTATGGTTGTTTTTAGTTCTGGTCGTATTGATCGTAGGCGGAGTGCTGGTCGCGACCAATTTGATCGATCCCAACGACTATAAACCACAGATCTCGAAGTTGGTTGAACAGAAAACCGGGAGACAGCTGAGTCTCGAAGGTGATCTGGCGCTGACCTTCTTTCCGTGGATAGGTGTTGAAACCGGCAAGGTGGCTTTATCCAATGCAACAGGTTTTGGTGAACAGCCCATGATTGAAATGGATAGTGCGCGGGTGCAGGTCAAGCTGATGCCGCTATTAAAGAGCCAGGTCGAGGTGGCGACCGTGGTGCTTGATACACCAACAATCCGATTGGCCACTCTGGCCGATGGCACCACCAATTGGGATGATGTGGTCGCCAAAGTCGGCGGCGCGTCAGCCCCCTCCGATCCGGGCGCTCAAGGCGCCGGTGCCGTCGCCGGACTTGCGGTACAGGGGGTGTCTATTAATGACGGGCTGGTTAACTGGCAGGATGAACAAGCCAACCAGACGCTGCAATTTGAAAACCTTAATTTGAGTACCGGCACTCTGGTGCCAGGTGATCCTCTCGATATTGAGCTTTCGGTCGATGCATCCGGAAACCTGCTGCCGGAACCTGCTGCAATAAAACTGGATACCACCGTGGTCCTGAGTAAGAACATGGAATCTGTGGCCCTCAATTCCACCACACTCTCGGTAGGAATGCAGACAATCGACGCGGATATTTCAATGGAGAAAATGTCTTATGCGATTCAGGCGGGGCTCGCTGCAGTGACTGGGCTGATGGCTGAACTCGAAAAAGACGGAATCAAATCAGATCTCGCGATCACCTCACTAAACTTCAACTTATCGGATCAGACTCTTGAGTTGCCATCGGTAGAGATTAAGCAAAATGGTTCTTCAATAGTGGCGTCGGTAAGTGGTACCAAAGTGTTATCTGAAGCGCCAGCATTAAAAGGTAAATTCGACATTAAAACGCCCGATGTCGCGGCACTTATTGAGCGAAATTCAATTCCCGTTGAGCTCCCTCAAATTGCGCTCAAAGATCTCGATACCCAAGGCAGTTTCCAGTTTGAAAACAACGTGCTTAAACTCGAGGGATACACCCTGGCGGCAGTAATCAATGATCTCGGCACAACAGTTGATCTGCCTTCGGGTGTTTATGATCTAGGGTCTGATTCAGTGTCTATTCCGGATCTGACCGTGAATCAAAATGATTTCAGTCTTAACGCTAAGTTTGAAGGCTCGAATCTTTTTACCGAAGATGGGTCTAGAAAAATAAGCGGCCAGGTGGATACCGCGGTAGCGGATATCTCAGCCTTGCTCGAAAGAAACGGACTCGATGTCAGTCTGCCGGAGATTCCCCTGCAAAACATTAATTTTAGATCCGAGTTCAACCTGGCTGGAGATCAGGTCACTCTTAACGGTCTGACGGCGGCATTCGATCATCAACAGCAGCCCACAACAATGTCGGCACCAGTGCTTAGATTAAATCTCGCGAGCGGTGATCTTGGGTTGGAATCTCTGGAGGTTGGGCAGGATAATTTTTCTCTAAAGGCCAACGCTAAAGGAACAGGGGTGACGGAGGGAATCGAGAAAATGATTCTCGCGGGTTCCTTAGCTGTCAAATCCTCAGATATTATGGATCTATTGGCGCGCAACCAGGTGCCCGTAGAGTTGCCGCCGGGACTGGTCAAAAGTCTAGATTCTAATCTTGACTTCAGTATTGCCGACAATGGTATTGCGGTGAAGAAGCTCGATGCGAAGGTGGACGATATGTCGGTGGCAGGGAATGTTTCGGTCATCAATCTGGCGCAACCAGGCTACCGATTTGATCTTAGGATTGATCGACTCGACCTCGACAAGATGCTGGGTACAGAGGAACAACCCGCCTCCGATCAGCCCTCAACGGCAGAGCAGATTCTACTGCCGGTAGCGCCCCTGCGTGGCTTGAATGTCGAGGGTAAAGCCACTATTGGAGAGTTCATTACGACAGGAATGACCTTGAAGGATGTCAATATCACGGTGCAATCTGACCAGAATGTTTTACGTATCGCGCCGATGACAGCCAAAGTTTTCGGCGGAAGCGTCGAAAGTCAGCTTGCATATGATGTGACAAAAGAAGTTCCTGCGGTGCGTATGGTCAATAAAGTGAACCAGGTAGACGTCGGCGCATTACTGCAGGCACTTGAGATCACCGACAAGCTGGAAGGGACCGGCAATCTGACTACCAATTTAAGTGGCCAGGGAACGGATACCGATGCGCTAGTGGGATCATTAGCTGGAGATATTGGTTTTCAGCTATTGAATGGCGCAATCAAGGGATTCGACCTGCAGGCGGCGTTACTCAAACTTGAACAACAGGTCGCGGCATTCCAGGGTGGGGAGACTACTGTGCGAGCGACGCCGGAGGCGCAAACGAAGTTTGCTGAGCTCTCAGGCAATTTCAAGGTTCAAAACGGTGTTTTTCGTAACAACGATCTGGCAATGAAAGCGCCACTCTTTCGGTTAAACGGTGAAGGTGCGATCGATCTTCCCAAGTCGCGCATCGATTACGATCTGGATGTGAATGTGGTGGATTCCGTGGAAGGGCAGGGAGGTGCCGCGCTCGATGAGTTAAAGGGCGCTCGCGTACCGTTCAAAATTTATGGTCCGCTGCATGATCCAAGCTATACCCTGGACGTGGCATCGCTGGTTAAAGATCGCGCAAAGAAAGAAATCAAGAAAAAACTGCTGGAGGAACTCGCGCCTGATCTGCTTGAAGGTACAGCGGGAGCGGAGGCGGCCGGGACGCCAGAAGCTGCCGAGGCCGCACCCACTGATCCTAAGAAGGCTCTTGAAAAGGAACTTAAAGAGAAGCTGAAGGGTAGTCTGTTTAAAAGTTTAGGGATTGAATAAGATACAACGCTGCATACCGATTTAGAGTTGCGGCCCGCACTGCGATCCGGGAAAGGGTAAATTTTTCTCAGATCCTGCAGCAAGTGCGAGGCACTTGTTCAGAGCGAAGGTGTCTCGTTTCAAATTCACAATCGCAATTTTTAACTCAGGTTGTACTGATGATCTGACAGTTCGGTTTCGTTCAGTAAGGGTACAATAGCGATATTAATAATTCCTATGATTGCAATGAAACCGACCGGCTATATTGACGGCTTTATCGGCCCAATTGACCAGATTCGAATTCCGGTATTGGATAGAGGGTTCCTTTATGGGGATTCGGTTTATGAAGTCTTTCGTACCTACCAGGGTATTCCTTTTTTGTTTGATGAGCACTATCAGCGTTTGCTGAATTCAGCCAGGCTTTGTGGTATGCATATCACCCAGACACCCCAGCAACTGGTGGAGGCGATTAAACAGACCATCGAAGCAAGTGAAAATAGCGAAGCTGAGGATGTGTATGTCAGGTATCAGATTACTCGAGGAGAAGGGGCGGTTGATCTGTATCCGGAGCCAGGACTGGTTTCGCGTTTAATTATTATTGTCAAACCCGTACCGAGCTGGAAGCGCGAATTTTATGATGTGGGAATGACCATGTCGATTCCGCACCAAAGACGAAATGCGATCACTAGCCTCGATCCCAATATTAAAGGCGGAAACTATCTGAATAACATCCTGGCGCTAGCCGAGTCTCGTGATCAGGGAAAAGATGAATGTCTGATGCTGGATGCCAAAGGCTTGGTTACCGAATGCTCTAACAGCAATGCCTGGTTTGTCATGGGCGACAAGTACGTTACGCCCCAGGCGGGCAATCTGGTCGGTTTGACCCGAACCACGCTGATGCAACTGTTTAGCGACGCTGGGCTTGAAGCTGTGGAACGCAGTATCTATAGCGAGGAGCTGATTGAAGCCAGCGAGTGTTTTATTACCTCCGCGACCCGCGAAGTGATGCCGGTAAAATCGTTGACCCTTGAAAGTGGCAGGGAACTCGAATTTGCCAAAGGTGGTGGATCTAAAACCCGCAAGGCCATGGCTTTATACACAGCGATGATTGAGCGCTTCGTTGACGACAATCGAGACAAGGCCTGGTTCTGAAATGATACAAAGTTTGCTAAATCTGGAACCTGACGTTTTGATCAGGCTGCAAGGATTTATCTTTGCCCTAGTGGCGATGTTGCTGTTTGAAAGGTGGTTGCCGGCAAGGCCAAGAGGTTATGCGGCTCGAGCGATGAGTAATGTGTCGTTACAGCTGATTAATATGCTGCTGCTGATTAGTATTCCACTGACGCTGACCGCCGCCGCACTGTTTGCTTTATTTAATCAATTTGGTCTGTTCAATCTGATCAAGCTCGGTTTATGGACAAAGATAGTGCTGAGCTGGCTGGTGCTCGATCTGATCATGTATGGCTTGCATCGCGCGTATCACGGGGTTGGATTTTTATGGCGCTTCCATAGAGTTCATCACGGCGATCCGGTGCTTGATGTCACCACAACGTTCAGAACTCATCCGGTAGAGACCCTGATTACTCTCCTGGTACGTGCGATTACCGTCGTATTGATTGGCATGCCGTTACTGGGAGTGATCCTTTATGAAATAATTATCTGCACGATGGCGCTATTTATTCATGCCAATATCAGACTGCACAGGAGCCTCGATCAAATTATCAGCTGGATATTGGTTACACCGGCCATGCACCGGGTGCACCATGGCCCGGATCCGGTCGATTATGGCGCAAACTTCGGACTTGTGATTTCAATATGGGATCGCGTATTTGGAACCTTCCGAGCGCAGCCTTCTTCGATGAGCGAAGACCGCATAGGCATTCCCGGCCTTGTCGGGAGTAACGGGGACGGTGTTTTACCAATGCTTAAACTACCGTTTAAGTAATTTATTTATTTAGCCTGGAGAGAGTTTATGAGTGTAGATCGAAAGTTGCTTGAAATACTGGTGTGCCCGATCACCAAGCAGAGGGTGTCGATGCTGTCAGCGGTTAAGCTCGAGACGCTTAATAAATTGATTGAAACTGGAGAAGTCGCCAATCATGGCGGTGAAAAACTGGAGAAACCGTTTCAGGAAGCGTTAATCACCGATAATGGAAATACTATTTATCCAGTGGAAAGCGGTATTCCGGTCATGCTCGAGGATCGCAGTATTGATACGTTGCAATTGCCGGATTGGTAGGACGTACGGAGCCAGCCCCTGAATAGTGAGGTGTCCCCTTCGAGTATCGTCAAAGCGATACTGCCGCTGATTACAGTTTTACTGTTTGGAAGCTGGAATCTTCAGAACAGCAGCTTGATGGCCATTAGCCAAAATGCTGTGCACCAAACCATCCCACCAAGCCAGACGGCTAATTTGTAGTGATCGACCTTCATAACTCCCCCCTCGGAAGTGTCTCGATGTGCATTGTACATAATAATCGCCTCTTGGTTGTATTACTAAAATGTTACTTAGTATTGAGCAAGAAACATGCCACTAAAAAACTAACGAATTTGGGTAAGATTACAGGTCCCGGGATAAAAAATCAATAGGTTATGCTAATAACCTAGAAAAACTGTTAGGTTATTGGTGACGCGATACAAACTGGAGTACCAAAGATTGTCAACCAAACCAGGGTGGAATGGGTAGAAATCGACCTCAGTTTCGCTTTTTCAGGCCGATTCCGCGCATGAGCTTCTTGTGCTGCTTGCTCTTCAGTCGCTTCTGCGCATATTCCGCCTGTTTAAGCTGGCAACCAGTATCGTTCTCGATTTTGGGCTGCCGTTGTGTATAGCTGCCGTCCTGGTGCATATCCCAAGTACAACGGTTGTCATCCAGCAGGGTGTCCAACACTAACCTGAGTTCTTTCTTGAGCGGATTTTTAACGATGTCGGTGACCACTTCCACCCGGCTTTCGAGATTGCGCCCCATCAGGTCGGCAGACCCGATGAGATACTCTTCCTCGCCGCCATTGCGGAAATAAAACAATCGGCTGTGCTCGAGGAAACGTCCAATTATGCTGATTACGCTGATATTGTCAGAAATGCCAGGTACGCCGGGACGCAGGCGACAGGTGTCGCGAACAATCAATTCTACCTTGACCCCTGCCATTGACGCCTTATACAACGCTTTAACGATGTCTGGATCTTCAAGCGCGTTGGTTTTCATCTGGATCAAACCAGGACTATAGACACTATGAAGCTCTATCTCCCGTTCAATCTTGGCCAGCAACGCTTTCTTCAGGTGCTTGGGTGCCGGCAGTATGCGACGGTAATTCCGCTTGGGTGTATAGCCTGTAGTCAGGTAATTAAACAATTCAGTGACATCGTGACCGATATCTTCTTCACAGGTCAGCAGTCCGAGGTCGGTGTAGGTCCTTGCGGTACCGCCATGGTAATTGCCGGTACCAATATGGACGTAACGCCGGAGCCCACCATAATCCTGACGCACAACCAGTAACGCTTTGGTGTGGGTCTTGAGCCCGACCACGCCATAGGTCACATGCACGCCGGCTTGTTCCATTCTCTCTGACCAGCGGATATTGGCGGCTTCATCAAACTTTGCTTTAAGTTCAACCACTACAGCGACCTGCTTACCATTGCGGGCGGCTTCGATAAGAAGGTGCACGATCCGGGTTTCTTCATCGGTACGATACAGCGTCATCTTGATCGCCCGGACCTTAGGATCGTGAGCGGCTTCGTCAAGAAATCGCACTACCGAATTACTGAACGACTCGTAAGGGTGTTGCAGCAGCAGTGATTCAGCCTCGCGGATGATATAAAAAATACTGCGTTGCTTATCCTGCAATCGATGGTGCGTGGCCGGGTAGTGGTGCAGATCGTGTAGTTCCGCAACAGGCAGTCCAGCTAGCTCGAAAAGGTTGCGCTGGGACATGAATGTGCTTGTTTGAAACACATCAGTGTCCAGATCAAGACCGAGTTCCGCAGCCAACATACCTTTGCGGTCATCGTTCATGCCTTCATTGACGACCATGCGTACAATGGGCGCAATGCGTCGATCTCGCAGTTCAGACTCGATTAATGCCATCAGGTCGCTGGCACCGGATTCTTCTTTTTCGGTGCTCGCATTTCGGGCGACAAAAAACAAATCGTAGTCCAGGATTGTGACCTCTGGAAACAGAATATCCAGGTGATGTGCCATGACCTCTTCGAGGGGCACGAACAAATGTTGATCTCCGACCTGAAGAAATCGAGGGACACCGGTACCTACCGGCACTTTGATCCTGGCGAGACCCGGTTCTTCGTCATTCTCGCTTTGCAGGGTCACTAAAATGTTGAGCGCCAGATTGGAGATGAACGGAAAAGGGTGGGCCGAATCCACTACCTGTGGGGTCACCAATGGAAAGATGTTTTCAAGGTAATAATCACGGACCTGCTCACGTTCATCCAGAGTCAGAGCCTCGTAGCTCGATACCCTGATCTGGTGACGGGCCAGCTCGTCAAAGAGTTTAGGTAATTCCTGGTCGCGTTCGGCTTCGATCTGTCTGACCATTGCCCAGCATTCGTCCAGCTGTTGCTGCGGACTGCGTCCGTCGACTGAAAGTTCCTGCACCCCTGTCGCGACCTGGAGTTTGAGTCCGCCAACTCGCTTCATGAAAAACTCATCCAGATTGGAGGCAAATATTGCGAAAAATTTCAGCCGTTCCAGCAGCGGATTTCGCGGGTCGGTGGCTTCATGCAACACTCGTTGGTTGAATTGCAGCCAGGTCAGCTCGCGGTTCAGATATAGATCCGGATGATCCAGATCGATCTGCTCGGATTCTGTCGTCTGGTCTGCGCCAGGCATTGTCTGCCCGGCTTCAGCAAGCAGGCGATCTACGGCAGGTGTTTCTGAGTTTGTCTCGCCGGGCGCCGGTTCAGCTACTGGCGCTTCAGTCCTTTCTTCAGCTGCGGCCGCTTCAGCATTTTCTTCAGCTACTGGCGCTTCAGCATTATCTTCAGCTACTGGCGCTTCAGCATTATCTTCAGCTACCGGCGCTTCAGCATTATCTTCAGCTACCGGCGCTTCAGCATTATCTTCAGCTTTATCTTCATTAGGTTCCTCAGTGGGGTAAGGCGATTCCGAGGCGGAATCGACCTCTTGGTCCAATACGGAAATTAATGAGGCGATGTCCTCTTTTAGAGATTTGGCGGGTTCATTCACTTGTCTTGTCCTGCAGTTGCCCTGTTGAGTGCTTAAAGGCACTGAACGCTTAGGTTTTCTAGATTATATTCGATCTGCAATTCCAGACCGATCCGATTCATTATCAATGGCTTTCCTATAGTTTACGCCACAATTATGCGAAATGTGAAATCAATATTTTATATTGAAATCAATCTCATATTAAGCCATATTAACGGCGATTCAATATTTGGAGCTGTCGCACACGCGATGAACGACTTGCCCGGGTCGAGTATCGGCCTGAATTTAAAACATAATTATCCAGATGGAACAGCTTTTGCACCAACTTGGGCAGCACTGGCGGTCTGTGGTCGAGTTTTTCTCTTTCGACCCGGCGCTATTGTCAGAACCGGACATAATTGTTCGGATCTGCGTACAGGTATTGCTGCTCGCCTGTTCCGCGTTCTTCTCAAGTTCTGAAACCGCACTTTTTTCGCTTTCCCGCCTTGACCTGCAACAGTTAAGACGAGAAAAGAACTCCCACGCTGAAACCATCCACGAACTGCTCGATCAGCCGAGGCGGTTGATTATTTCAATTCTGAGTGGCAACGAACTGGTAAACATCGCCGCTTCGGTCAATATGGCCGGCATTCTGGTAACGCTGTATGGCGGTGCCGACGCGGGGTGGATCAACCTGATTGTCATGGTGCCGCTGTTGTTGCTGTTCGGAGAAGTTACGCCAAAGACCATCGCGGTAAGTAACCCGATGCGCTATAGCTCACGAATCGTGGCAGCACCAATGAAGCTCTGGATCAACTTGATCGCGCCGCTGGTCTGGTTGATTCGAGGTGTCGCAGACCGGATCACTACCTGGTTTGTGGGCGAAGTCAAGGCAGCCGATAACATACTGCAGGCAGATGAATTCCTGACCTTGATTGAACAGGTTTCCAAAGAAGGGGTGCTGGACGCCACCGAACGGGCGCTGATCTATAACCTTCTGGATGCCGGTGAAACCGAAATCGTAGAAGTCATGACCCCGCGCACCCAGATGGCATTCATCAATATCGACATGCCTTTTCCCGAGGTGGTAGAAAAGTTTATTTCCTACAAACATCCTCGTGTGCCCGTGTTTAAAACCCATCGAGACAATCTTGTCGGATTCTTACATGCCGAAGATATCCTGCGAGTGGTGCTGGATGAGCAGAATGTTAACGAAATGACCATTGAGGATGTAATGCATCCGCCGGTGGTGGTACCGCTGACCAAAAAAGTGGACGAGATGTTCGATTTCTTTCAGCAGCATCGGGTTCGGGCGGCGGCGTGTCTGAACGAATTTGGCGGGGTGGAGGGATTTATCACCATGCGCGGTGTGCTTAGTTTTATCTTCGGCGATATCAGTGGCGGTAGTGCCGCGACCGCGGGGCTGTACGCGGAGCAGGACATGAATATCTATGAAGTACCGGGTGAGATGAAGCTCACCGACTTTGACGACCTGACCAATTTCGGGATCGAAGATCCAAGAATGACCACCGTGGCCGGGGTCGCGTTTCGCCATCTTGACAGACTGCCACAGGTGGGCGATCGAGTAGAGCTCGAAGATATTCTGATCGAAGTGCTGGAGATGGACGAGCACAGAATTGCCAGGGTGCGGGTGGGTATGGGTGTAGACCTGGACGATTTTATTCGTGCTGATGACGTGCACGTGACCGAACAGAAAGACCTTAAAGATAAGACCCTCGATCGACCTGAAGTGGAAGATGTGCAGGAAGGTATTGACGAGTCGGTTGAAATCGTCAGCGAGGAAGAGGCCGATCAACTGCAGGATCAGGCTGATGAATCGGATAAGACGGGGACCGACCCATGAGCATTATTTTAATCATTCTTCTGGTACTGGTTCTGTTGCTGTTAAAAGGCTTTTTCTCTGGATCCGAGATCGCTCTTGTCAACAGCGATAAGGTCAAGCTCAACGCGCGCGCGAACCAGGGTCACAAAGGCGCCAGGGAAGTTTTACGGCTATTTAAAAATCCGGACGTGATGCTCGGAACCACTCTGGTGGGGACCAATATCGCTACTGTGTCCCTTACAACACTAGTGACTATTTTATTTATTGAGCTGTTCGGTGCTGGCGGCGAATTTTATGCTTTTCTGGTTTTTACTCCGCTGTTGCTGATCCTGGGCGAAATCGTGCCTAAGAGTATTTTTCAGCAGATGTCCGACCAGATTGCGCCGATCGCGATCTTTCCGCTCAAAGTTTTTTCGTTTGTGCTTTACCCCGTGATCTTTGTGTTCTCACGGTTAGCGCGCTTGTTAGCTAGAATTTTTGGTAGCGGTAAGGTCGAGCAAAACGTATTTATGACCCGGGAACAGATCCGTTCAGTGGTAGAGATGACGGAGCTCACCTCGGAGGTCGACGCGTTCGATCGAAGTCGAATTAAGCGCGTGATCCGTTTCGGCGAGACCACCGTTGGCGAGGCCATGATCCCGATCAGTGAGGTCACTGCCATTGATCGCAATCGCGGGATCCTGCGCGCAGTGGCGTCGGTCAGGCGCTACGGCTTTAACCGACTGCCGGTATACGACGGCAATATCAGTAATATCATTGGGATTATCACCCTGACCACATGGGATCTGATGGACAAAGCCCTGCCGCGGAAAGTACTGAGTGATCTGATTGAACCGGCCCATTACGTATTGCCGTTTCAGACCATCGATCAGCTGCTTCCGATATTAGCAAAGCGCAACGATCACATGAGTATCGTGGTGGATGAATTCGGTTCTGCTATCGGCATCATTACGATGGAAGATATCGTAGAAGAGGTGGTGGGCGATATTGATGTGGGGTATGACTTTGAAGAATACCTGCCACGGCGTAAACATGTATTTGAGAAGCTCCAGGAAGGCGGGTATATGCTTGATTCCCGATTATCGGTATCAGAAGTCAACGACATTCTTGAAATTAATCTCAATACCAAAAACAGCCACACCATCGGCGGCCTGGTAATGGCCCAGCTGGGGCATATTCCAGAGCAGGGTGAAGAAGTGATTGAGCAGGGATATAAATTCGTGATTGAGGAAACCACCGAGCGAGCCATTGTCAAGTTGCGGGTTGAGCCGGTTTAGGAAGCTGATCCATGTCCATGCTTGAGCAGGAATTAAAGCTGCTTGCGGATAATGCGGAGGTGTTGGAAGCGATACTCAATTCAGCTCTGATCAGACGCGCTGGGATCTGCACAGGCACCCACGGGCCCGAACGATTCCACGCGATCTACTACGATACTTCGAATCTTATACTCGAGCAAAAAAAGTATTCACTCCGAGCGCGCGAAGAAGGGGAGCGGATGGTGGCGGCGTTCAAGCTACCAGGATCGATCGTGGATGGTCTGTCTCAGCGGGTCGAATATGAAGTAGAACTGCAGGGTTGGCTGAAGACACCGGACGATCTGCCCGAGAGCGAATTGAAA
This sequence comes from uncultured Gammaproteobacteria bacterium, assembly GCA_947259885.1. GTDB lineage: Bacteria > Pseudomonadota > Gammaproteobacteria > Arenicellales > Poriferihabitantaceae > VYFG01. The sequence continues at coordinate 3,182 of CAMYNW010000009.1, read as the reverse complement.
CAGCAGGTACTGACCATCCTCGATCCCGACGCCGAGTTGGTGCACCGGGTCGAGGTAGACATGCAGCGTACCATCCGGATGCTGGAAGCTGCCGGATCACACATCGAGCTGGTGGCTGATCGCGGGATCATCAAGGGGTCTCATGGTGAGTACACTTTGTATGAGCTTGAACTGGAACTGAAGCAAGGAGAGGTGGGCCCGGTTCTCAGTCTCGGCCAGCAGATCGCTGAAGAGTTTGGCTTGACTCCGTCACGCATGACCAAACATGAAATCGGTCTGACGCTCTGTAATTAAACCCATGAAGCTCGACCAGAATAGTGGATTGTTAGATGGCGCGGAGTATGTGCCGTCACCAAATCAGGACGAGCGACCAGACCCGATGCACATCGATACTCTGATCATCCATGCGATCAGTCTGCCGCCTGATTGTTTCGGGGGCTGTCATGTCGAGGAGCTCTTTACCAACTGTCTCAATCCGGACCAGCACGACTACTTTGCCGAGATTCAGGATCTCAGAGTGTCGGCTCACTTTCTGATTAAACGAGAGGGGCAGCTGCTGCAGTTTGTGCCGACCACGATGCGAGCCTGGCATGCAGGGGAATCCTGTTTTCAAGGTTGCGAAAAGGTCAATGACTTCTCCATCGGAATTGAACTGGAAGGCTGTGACACCGTCGCCTTCGAAGAGGCGCAGTATGCTCGACTCGCCGCAGTAACCCAATCTATTCGCGAAGCGTACCCGGCGATCACATTAAATCGAATTGTCGGTCACAGCGATGTATCCCCAGGACGCAAGACAGATCCCGGCCCTAGCTTTGACTGGCCGTCTTATCGCAAGCGCCTGAAAACCTGACCCGATCAGATTTGCCTGGCCCGCTGTTCCAGTAACGATTCCAGGATCGGTCCGAATATCAGTTCGATTGCAAACCCCATTTTGCCGCCAGGTACCACGATGGTATTGCGGCGCGACATAAAGGATCCGTGAATCATCGATAACAGGTAAGGGAAGTCGGTCCCGAATTTGTCGACATCCCGAAAGCGAATCACTACGAAACTTTCATCGAGAGTCGGGATGTCCCTGGCAATAAATGGATTTGATGTATCGACCGTGGCGACCCGTTGAAAATTAATGTCGGTCAGGGAAAACTGGGGCGTGATGTGGTGCACGTAGTCCGGCATTCTGCGCAGGATAGTATCGACGATGTCTCCGGCGGCATGGCCGCGTTTGTACTTGTCCCGATGCAACTTCTGAATCCATTCAAGGTTTACATTCGGGACTACCCCAATCCCTAGATCCACATGCTGGGCGACGTTGTAATCATCGCCTTTGACCAGACCGTGCAGTCCCTCGTAAAACAACATATCCGTATTCGGTTCAATATCCTCATGAGGGGTGAACTCGCCCGGCTTGAGTTCAGTCTTCAAGCGGCGGCTGTGGTAGCCCGCCTCGCGATGGTCATGCAGATAATATCGGTAACGTCCACCGCCATTTTTCCCATATTTTTCAAATAGTTCTTCGAGAGACCTAAAGTCGTTACCTTCTGGACCGAAGTGGCTGATGTGCCCACCTTTTTCTTTTGCACCGTTTTTTAGAATCTGTTCAAACTCTTCTCGCGTATGCAGATGAAAGCAGTCACCACTGACTGAGGCAACCTTGATCCGGTCTCGGCGGAATATGTGATCGAAAGCCTGCTTAACCGTGGTGGTTCCCGCGCCGGATGAGCCGGTGATGGCCAGGATAGGGTGCTTTGCTGACATGGTTGAATCTTGGTCCTTTCAGAGGTCTGTCAGGTTGATTTTTCGGGAGTTACTGGAGCGAAGTTTACCGCCAAATGCAGGATTTGGTTATACAGGAAGTTGTATTCTATCCATAAGATAACTCTGATATATTCATCTCGGAAATATAAGACAAATCTTATTGGTTGTTTACTGACCCATAGACTGAATCGATCATGGCTATACACATCACCATGCGTCAGCTGCAGGTGTTTGAATCTGTGGCAAGGCATCTCAGCTTCACCCGCGCAGCGGAAGAACTGCACCTGACCCAACCTGCAGTGTCGATGCAGGTCAAACAGCTTGAATCGATGATCGAGCTGCCCCTGTTCGAACAAATGGGGAAGAAAGTCCACCTGACAGAGGCAGGCCATACCATGGTCCGACACAGTCGCACCATGATGGCGCATTTGTCGGAAATCGAGCGTGATATCAACAGCCTTAAGGGCGTCGAGGGTGGTCAGCTCAAGATTTGCATTGCGTCCACAGTGAACTACTTTGCAACCCGGCTGCTTTCGAGCTTCTGTGAGCAGTATAAGAAAGTGCATATCAGTCTTGAAGTGATCAATCGGGAAGAATTGATTCGTCGACTCGAAGCCAACGAACCAGACCTGGTGTTGATGGGGCAACCACCCGCGAGTCTTGATGTGGAGGCCACGGCGTTTATGGAAAACCCTCTGATACTGATTGCCAATCCACAACATCCATTGTCAGATCAATCTGGAATCAAAATCGACAGGCTATCGGAAGAAACATTTGTGATGCGCGAGCCAGGCTCGGGTACACGCTCCGCGATGATGCGGTTGTTCGACAAGCATGGGGTTAAACCAAAAGAAGGTATACAGCTATCGAGTAACGAAACGATCAAACAAAGTGTCGAAGCAGGGCTAGGACTGGCGGTCGTGTCAGCACATACGGTGGATCTCGAGTTAAAGGCGGGCAGATTGATTTCACTGGACGTCGAATACTTTCCGATACTGCGGCAATGGTATATCTGCTATCGACGCGGTAAACGACTTTCCACTACTGCGCAAGTGTTCCTTGATTTCGTAATCAAGGAAGGTAGAAATGTTTGATTCCCAAGTTTTTCTTGACTAAATCACGCCGCTGTTTTCTAATTGCGCGCTGCAATCCCACCCCGAAATGGCCAGGTAGCTCAGTCGGTAGAGCAGGGGACTGAAAATCCCCGTGTCGGCAGTTCGATTCTGTCCCTGGCCACCATTAAATCAAATAGTTAAATTAACCTAGAGTCGCGTTAATCGCCTCAATTCGCGCTATTTTCGTCCTTTAGTGTCACCCAAAGTGTCACCCAAGTGAATTTTGGGCATTTCTAAGAAAAACTCCAAGTCATACTACAAGTTTGGTTTATAGCTAAATGCGAGGGCGGGAATCGCGATGTAATGATATGA
>CAMYNW010000008.1 GCA_947259885.1 uncultured Gammaproteobacteria bacterium | reverse complement strand
GGTCATCGCCGCCGTCAAGGTCGTCTTACCGTGGTCTACGTGACCAATCGTGCCAACGTTTACGTGCGGCTTCGTTCTCTCAAATTTTTCTTTCGACATTGCTAATCTCGCTCGATTAAGATCTTATTCCAGATAACACTTTGTCACCTTGGAGCATCAAATTCCAAGAATGACTACCAATACTTACCGCCAGCCTTAACTGCAACCGCGGCCCTTCTGTGGAGCCCATAACCAGATTTGAACTGGTGACCTCTTCCTTACCAAGGAAGTGCTCTACCGGCTGAGCTATATGGGCGTCGCAACTCTTTCAAAAACTATGCCAACCTATGGAGCGGGTGATGGGAATCGAACCCACATCATCAGCTTGGAAGGCTGAGGTTCTAGCCGTTGAACTACACCCGCACATCTACACAACCACGCCGAATTGCACGCTTTTCTCACATACACCGCGACGGTGGTGGAGGGGGGAGGATTCGAACCTCCGAAGGCTGAGCCAGCAGATTTACAGTCTGCCCCCTTTGACCGCTCGGGAACCCCTCCAACAACTTTTCGATCCATCTGCGACCAGTCGCTGCAGGACCATCCAGGCCGGTTTCCCGACAGCCAGTTTGTGTCGTGTTTCGCCAGATGCCCATCCATTCTGGCCAAGCGATATCTGCTTCTAGTGGAGCCCGCAGAGGGACTCGAACCCCCGACCGGCTGATTCTTACCTACCACCGCTTTCGCGGCCCCAATATCACCCCAGAAGGCGTATTTTGGGTTTGGGGTCTGGACTTTCTCTTCACCATACCCGACCATTCGGGCTGCAGGTGGGTGGTGTAAAGTCTCTACACTCCCCCAATCCAAGGTATTGGAGAACCTAAAGGCCTCATCAACTTCGAACCGGGGTAGCACGGGATTGCCAATCGGGTAACGTTGTGAAATTGACGGTCGGATTGGACCGTTTTGACAACCACCCGGGAAGGTTTCCCCGTTTTAGCCACCTCCACTTCCCGGGTTTCCCCGAAAAGGTGCAATTTTACAAATCAGCTGCTCTAGCCAACTGAGCTATGCGGGCTTACTAAAAAAATGAAAAAATATCTCAAAAACAATGACTTATCGAGAAGGGATAGTTACCAAATCACCACCGCTGACCGACGCATTGGCCTGCTCATAAAACGTTACACAAAATGGAGCGCGATTTTACTCAAATTGGCACGTTAATTGCAATGCCGAAACAGCAATTTCAGCACTCCAATTCGAAGTCAATTTCGGATGCGCGCAAATAGACTTACAAACTCCTAAAACCTATTTAATTCTGCCGCTTTGTCAAGCATTCAGCCCGAAGTGCATTGCCGCTCAGTAACTTTTACTCCAGCATCCTGCCAGTCCCGCTCCAGCAAGTCCCAGCGAGAGGTACTTTTAACATTGATATCCATCCAGTCAAAAGGTCCGAGAGTGCGGTATTCAGGCTGTGATTTAGCTTCAATATCCTGGGTCGAGAGATAGTCTACAAACTTTGCCGCCAGCTCTTCCTGAGTGAAGTAACCAAGTGATATTCGCGCTTCCCCGTTATCACGAAGATATACAAAGAAATCAAGCTCCTTATTGTCCAGCCTGTCGACATCCTGCTGCGCCGCATTGATCGAATCAAATGGTCCGACATATACGCGTACCGCCCTCAACTCTCTGCTTTCACTGCGTACTGCGACAAATTCAAGTCCTTGGTCTGTGACCCATTGTCTTGCACCCTGCCATATAGACTTGTCTTTAAATGGGCCCACTCGATAGCAAGAGAACTGTTCCGGTGGGGCAGCCAGAGCGATTTCGCGTCCCTCTTGGGTTTCCTCACTCGGCTCAGTATTTGGACCACTCTCTGCCCCTTCGGTTAGGGTAATGTTGACACCGCCATTTGTATCGACATCCACCATAGCCATCTCATTGTCTTCAATTGCAGTGGATAGCAAATCAGAATCGGAAGAGACGTCGGGAGCTGTGATCAGCGTGGGAGCCTGTGCTTGGTCAGGGTCCTGTGTTTCTGATTCAGCTAAATTTATCGGTAAAGTTTCCTGCAGAAGCATCATACTTTCGCGATTGACATCTGGTTTGAAATCGTTTGACCGCAAAGCTGATTCAACCTGCCGGTCACTTACGCCCAGGAATATTACAACGTTGACAATCATCAACACCGCAGCTATCCACTTCATTCCAATTCCCCCATTGCAATCAAGGCCAGACCGGCCAGCACCAGCCGCGGAATAATTTCACAAGGATAGTCAATCATCGAAGTAACCAGTTTAGCATCACCTCCCGTGATCAATGCATCCACAGATCCACCACAGACCTGCTGCATCTGTCTGAGGCAGCGCTCCACCCCGCCGGCAACCGAGGCAAGCGCACCCGCCCGCACCGCTGCATCACTGTTGACCGCCACCAGATCTAAATCTCGCAGCTCCTCAACATGTTGGGATAAAGCAGCAATGTCTATATCTATCATACCGGTGGAGTTTCCTAGTGCCTTTATCATCATCGCCACGCCCGGAAGGATTGAGCCACCCTTAAACTGGTGGGCATCCACTAGATCCACGGTAACGGCAGTACCCGCATCGATAACAATAACCGCTTGCTTATTACGCTCTTTGCACACAAGCTGATATCCCGCTATAGCAGCTAGCCAACGATCAGATCCAAGTTGAGTGGGATTGGCATATTGGTTAGCCAAGCCGATTCTGGTTGCGTCAGAATTGACCCTTACCGGCCGAATATTCCAGGAATCGAAACTCAATTGATCGAATTCTTCCCAAGCTTGCTGCGCACTGACGCAACTTACGAAGACCGTGGCCGGAATCCCTGCGTGTTGAACGACCTCTTCAAATCTAGATGGTTGGAACTTGGTATCAGCGCTGTCCGCGATGCCCATAACACCGTTACACTTCTCTAAACCAGACAATAGTTCAACAACACTCTGACCGGGAAAAATATCCAGCATCGCCCACTTAAGTCGCTGGTTCCCCATGTCAATCAGCAATGTACGGCTCATTCTTGCGTCCCAGTTCCTAGCTCGGGAATCAAGGAAACATCGCCTGAATAGATTATCTGAATACCGGACTTGGTCTCGAGCATCAATCCACCGTGTTCACTTACCCCCGAAACGCGTCCGTGGACCGTTTGCTGCCCGGATATCTTAACTTGTGACAAGTGAAAAAGATGATTTTGATTCCACTCTTCGATAAACGGCGCAAAACCCTCTTTTGAGAACCGTCCAAGGGTATCACACAGCTTTACAATCAGCTGATAGACCAGCGCCTGATACTCTATTTTATGGCCCTCACGAAAAAGATCTGTCCATGCTGTAGACGTTGCCATAGGTGCCTGAAAATGGTCTTCGTTGATATTAATGTTGATACCAACTCCCACCACACACTTATCGTCGGCAACTTCAACCAGAATGCCGGCAAGCTTCGCGCCTTTTAAAAACAAGTCATTGGGCCACTTTAGGGTCACGCCGCTTACACCGAGTTCCTTCAACGCCCGCCGAACAGCAATCCCACAGGCGAGAGACAGACCACTGATGTTGGCCGGGTCGATGCGCCAACCTATCGACATCAGAATACTACTTGCATAAGGTGCGCGCCAGATGTTGCCACGCCGGCCGCGCCCAGCAGTCTGTATCCCGGCGAGGCATACGACCGCATGAAAATCATCAAGATCCATGATGCAGTCGTTGGTTGAGCTGACTCGATTGAACCAGTCTACTTTACCTGCAGCAACGCAATTTGCATTTGCAAGCTGGCCGTTCAGAGATTCGATATCAATTTTCAAGTGGTATCTTTTAGACGATTATCTGGATTCGAGGCGACATCACATAGTTGCGACATTTTCAAAGACACGATAGGGTAGCGACCCTCTCGTGGATGCAATTTAGCAACTGAATGATTCAACGCAATCTCACTCGCCCGGTCAAGATCGGAAGCATTACCATTGGTCAGGGTCATCCCATTGCAGTGCAGAGTATGTGTGCTACGCCGACTACGGATATTACTGCCACACTGGCTCAACTGCGATCCTTAGAGAAGGCTGGCGCGGATATTATCAGAATCGCAGCGGACAACAAGAAAGACGCTGCGGCGTTGATTCAGCTGCGCGGTGAAACCGATTCAGTATTGAGTGTCGATCTGCAGGAGAATTATCGTCTGGCTGAAGTGCTGGCACCCCATGTCGATAAGATTCGTTACAACCCTGGTCACCTTTATCACCACGAGCGCAAAAAACCTTGGAAAGAAAAAGTAGCTTACCTGGTGGACATTGCAGTAAAGCATGATTGCGCCATGCGAGTTGGGGTCAATGCCGGTTCTGTGGACCCTGATAAATCCGCCCGCTATGCCGAAGATGATTCGATCACACCTATGGTCGAGAGTGCCCTGGAGCATAGCGAATGGCTGGACCAGCTGGGGTACACCAGATATTGCGTATCTCTTAAGGATTCAGATCCAGCGAAAACAGTTGAAGCATACCTGCGATTTGCAGAGGCACGACCCGATATACCACTCCATCTCGGAGTAACGGAGGCCGGGATACCGCCCATGGGAATTGAAAAGACGCGAATCGCTTTCGAGCAATTGATCGGTAAAGGGATTGGAGACACCATTCGGGTTTCTCTTACTTTACCTTATGAACGTAAATACGAGGAAATTGAGGCTGGCAGGGGGATACTCGATGACATCAATGCGGGTAGAGTCCGAACGGTGGTGCACTTTAATGCCGACCGACTCAATCTGATCAGCTGTCCTAGCTGTTCCAGGGTGGAAAATGAGGCGTTCATCGATCTTGCTCATAAGGTCCAGGAACGCACATCTTGGGCTGAACAGCATGCCATTACCATTGCTGTAATGGGCTGCAGGGTAAACGGCCCTGGAGAAACTGACGATGCTGATTTAGGCCTGTGGTGCGGCCCCAATTATGTCAATTTAAAACGACAGGGGGAAAAAGTAGGCGCTTTTAAGTATGACGAAATTCTGGATCGGCTGGATCAGGAGTTAAAGCAGTTAGTATCGAGCGGGCAATAAATATTCACCTTACTGAAACTCCTTTAATCCACCTGGGCACGCCACATCACAAGCACCGTCTGGCAACAAGAACTTGGTTCGATGAATTATCTGATCTTAACCGACCGACTTTCAACTAGATTCTGGTTGCGCCTGAATAGCCAGAAATTTCGCCTGCGACTTTTTTGGTGCCTCCTACCAGGCACTCAGTTGCGCCGCTTATCGTTCCCGAAATCTGATCCCCGCTAATCGCACCCTTGAATGTGGCGTCAAGAAAGATACAGTTAATATCGCCGTTTGTAATCTGAAGGGGTACAGTTATTTCGAAGTTTTGACTGGTTAATGGAAACGCTTCTCCTTCAACGCTAATAGTGTCGCCATCCTCAGATACCACAAAGGTGATTTCCCGGCTCAGAGTTTCCGATTTGCCGTCTACATTTGCAGTTGCGGTAATTGTTCCGGTATAGGTGCCGGCAAATTTAGCGAGGCCTCCAGAGTTGGCGCTTTGGCTGGATCCTGATGCAGATCCCGCGCCATTTGAACTGCCGCCGTCGTCGCCTCCTCCGCATGCAACCAGGTTCAGGAATATAAGGGCAACTGCAAAGTGACGAAGTCTTTTCATGGTCCAGGTTCTAATTAATACCTGGATGCAAAGGTTAGCACACTTTGCACAATGGTAGGCTGCGACACTCGGTTATTTGATAAGATCGCACCCTGTAGAAATCCCCATCGATTCAGCCCAAGCTGAACTTTCACTATGCCTGACTATCGATCCTGGACTACTACTCGTGGACGCACCATGGCCGGTGCGCGCGCTTTATGGCGCGCAACTGGTATGACCGACGAGGATTTCAATAAACCAATTATCGCTGTATCAAATTCCTTCACTCAATTTGTTCCGGGCCATGTGCACCTGAAGGACATGGGTCAACTGGTTGCACGTGAAATTGAAAAAGCCGGTGGAGTGGCCAAAGAGTTCAACACTATTGCGGTTGATGACGGCATCGCAATGGGCCATGGCGGCATGCTGTACTCCCTGCCCTCCAGAGAACTCATTGCCGATTCAGTGGAGTACATGGTCAATGCGCACTGTGCTGATGCGCTGGTTTGTATTTCCAACTGTGACAAGATCACGCCGGGCATGCTGATGGCAGCGATGCGCCTCAACATCCCGGCAATTTTTGTTTCTGGTGGACCGATGGAAGCGGGCAAAGTGACCTGGAGAGACCATGATCGGTCAGTCGACCTGATAGATGCGATGATTGTCGCGGCTGACGATAGTGTCAGCGACGAAGAATTTGACCAGATGGAAAGATCGGCATGCCCGACCTGTGGATCTTGCTCGGGAATGTTCACCGCAAATTCCATGAACTGCCTTACAGAAGCTCTGGGGTTGTCACTGCCCGGAAACGGCACGATGGTTGCAACACACAGTGAGAGGGAAAGGCTCTTCCTTGAAGCAGGTCGTATGATAGTTACCCTGGCAAAGTCACATTATGAGGAAGACGATTACAGCGTGCTGCCTCGTTCTATCGCCAACTTTGCAGCTTTCGAAAACGCCATGTGCCTCGATATTGCCATGGGGGGATCTACCAATACGGTATTACATCTGCTGGCTGCTGCACGAGAAGGAGAAGTGGACTTCACCATGTCGGATATTGACCGATTGAGCCGCCAGGTGCCGAATCTTTGCAAGGTCGCACCCGCCACACCGGACTATCATGTAGAAGACGTTCACCGTGCTGGTGGTGTAATGGCAATCCTGGGGGAACTGGACCGAGCCAAACTGCTCAATCGAGATGTTCGCACTGTTCACACGCAAACTATGGCGGAAGCCATTGCATTGTGGGATGTTTGTCTGACCGAGGACAATAAGCGCAAGGACTTTTTCAGAGCGGCTCCAGGAGGCGTGCCTACTCAGGTCGCCTTCAGTCAGAGCATGTTGTATAAATCATTGGATAGGGACCGGGAAAAGGGCTGCATTCGCGATCAGCAGCACGCCTACAGCCAGGATGGTGGTCTGGCCGTGCTCTATGGCAACCTGGCCGAAGAGGGCTGTATCGTCAAGACCGCGGGCGTCGATGAGAGCATCCTCACTTTTAATGGGTGTGCGCGCATCTTTGAAAGTCAGGAAGCGGCTGTCGAAGGTATCCTCGGTAACCGTATAGAACCCGGGGATGTTGTTGTGGTTCGTTATGAGGGTCCCAAGGGAGGGCCCGGCATGCAGGAAATGCTTTACCCAACCTCCTATTTAAAATCGAAGAATCTGGGTAAAGTCTGTGCCTTAATTACCGATGGCCGTTTTTCTGGAGGATCATCGGGGCTGTCAATTGGTCATATCTCTCCTGAAGCCGCGAATGGCGGTCTAATTGGACTGGTGCAGGAAAACGACATCATTGAAATCGATATTCCAGCTCGGCGTATTCACCTTGCAGTCGATGAAGCGACGATCGAAAAACGCCGTTCCGAGATGACCGCGAAAGGACCCGATGCCTGGAAGCCAATACGTGAGCGCCAGGTCAGCACAGCACTGAAAGCCTACGGCTTACTCGCTACCAGCGCTGCTAACGGAGCCGTTAGAGACGTTAGCAATCTCTGATATTAATAGCATGGAGCAGACCAGCTGGTAAAACAGTACCTGCCCTCATGACTGTCCGTAGGCGTGCTCACTGGAGGTCGAAAAGCTTGCCTCTGACCGAATAGGCAAAGTCAGGGGCTCTCCCCATAACGACTAAACTGATGACGTTATTTTTGCCAAGGTTTCAAAATATGCGGAACGCACCCATCATACGCAACGATTAATCCAACCGCTGGTCCGCACCTCCGGAAAATCCGAAGCAGCGCGCTTCGAACCTATTAATTGGGAAGCCGCCCTGGACATGGTGGTACGCACTTTTAATCAGGCAGCTTCAGAGTAATGAACACCCGCTGCGCCTGGTAGCGGCGCCAGCGAGGGGTTATCTCAACAGCACCTTCAACCAGTCGCCCTCATCCGTCAAACGATAGAAGAAGCCATGGTTGAAAATTCACCCGCAGACAGCAAGGGAGTATCAACTTGAGCAGGGCCGCCCCGCCCGAATTGGTAACGAGAAGGGAAGCGTGACCGTCACGGTGAATGTGCTTGAAAACATCCAACGCGACACGGTCGTGGTAGAGGGAATATGGCCTGCCAGCGCATTTCCTGATTGGATTGGGATCAACTTACTGATAAGCGCCGAACCCGCCGCACCTAATGGTGGCGCAGTGTTTCATGATACCGCGGTTTGGGTGGAGCCGGTTTAGACACAGAGCCAAGACATTCGACTGGCCCATCAGGTCCTGACTTAGGTTTGGATAAAGGGGTGAATTAAAAGGTCTTCAGAGGCTTGATCCAGTCGCAGTCAGTTGGAGCAGGTCCCAGAGCAATAGCGCGGCAGCCTGCTCACAAAGATGGAATCTCTTGCTCCATCCCTGCGCTCAAATTTGCCACCAGATCAGGGGGTAGAGCTAACGCTTTAGCAAGTTCATCTAAGTAGGTCTTGGCCATAAAATTAGACTGGTCGATGATCAGCAAACTGGCCAGGTAAACTTCCGCAGCAGTTTCTTGATTGTCGACATGTTTTGCGATATCTCCCGGGTCCAAGGGCTTAGCCAGTTCTTGTTCAACAAAATCGCTCAGGACCGATGATTCGCCTAATTCATCAATGTAGTTCTGTAGACTAATCTTTTCGTTTTCATTGATATGCCCATCCGCCTTAGCCGCCCCAATCATCGCTTTGAGAATGAGTCGACTGTGCTCGTCACTGTTGTCTTCGGTGGGATTGATTGCCAACATCTGGTCAGAGGTGGTGTTTTGTTTCTTGGCCTGCCAGTCGCGATAGGTCTTGTAAGCGAGACCTCCGATCGCCGCCAGACTCCCCAATTTGATTGCATTGCCGGTAACCATACGCCCGCCTTTTGTGCCCAGCAAAAGTCCCAGCACACCTGCCGCCAATGCACCCTTACTCAACCCGGAAAGCATAGCCTCCCTCTCCGGTCCAGATTCCGGTATATTCAGTTTTTCTTCTGCATAGTTCTTACCCTTTTCACCAAGGGTTTTGCCAGATGCTAGAAGATCGTCAAGAAAGGTTCGTGTATCCATCGTCTGCGAGAAGAACGGGTTTTATCTCAAATGCGCCCGAAGCCCTAAAAAATCAAGTCATACCTAGTTACAAGGCTTCCGTTACCTGTTCTCTGGATTCTGGTTCATCACGCCCATGTTACAGACTCGACACCAAATCATTTAAGTGTGCGCATCTTAATGGACACGTGATTTCTGTTTCAGTATTTGGTGTTAACATTGTTATCGATAGTAGTAGGTTTGTTGAAAACAGAAAATAAAACGTATGCACGTAATCGTTAGTTGCAATCAGTGCACACGCCAATACGACACTATTGGTCGAGCTGCCGGGGAAAAGTTCCACTGTATCTGCGGCCAACTGATCACTTTACCCGAACGTCGCTCTTATGAAGCGGCGGTCGTACGCTGTTCGGCTTGTGGAGGTGTGCGGGTGCAAAATAACCAGCAATGTGGTTTCTGCGGGGCAGATTTTACCTTACATGAGCAGGACCTGCAGACCGTTTGCCCAGAGTGCTTAACCCGAATCAACAATCAATCAAAGTACTGCCACCATTGTGCAACACCCATCGTGGTGGTTGGCAAAGTTGGAAAACGAACCCAGAGCGCATGCCCTCACTGCCGTAATAAGAGCGTCCTGTCCATTCGCAAAATCAAGTCCTCTAAATTTAACGCACTCGAATGCACATTGTGCGCAGGCATCTGGCTCGATACAGAAACGTTTCTTGCATTAGAACGAAAAATGATAGAGCTCTCCAGTAGCGGTATCTCCCGGGAACATCGAAAAGTAACTGCTGGCCTGCCACGAACGCAAGGTGGAGATCAAAATCTATACCGCAAATGTCCCAGCTGCGATGTGATCATGCATCGCAGAAACTACGGTCCAGGGAGTGGCATCGTTATCGATCAGTGTAAGGATCACGGATTCTGGTTTGATCAACGAGAGCTGAGTGTAATCCTGCGCTGGATACGCACCGGCGGCTTGCTGGCATCTTCTAAACGCAGAGCAGCGATGGATCGCGATCGGGATCGGGTCGCGAAAATTGTCTCCGATATCGACAAGTATCAAAAACGCCTCTCCGGCCGTCACATGGCCGACTACTATTTCAAACTATAGCACTTAAGCCGTTTATCGCCAGATTTCCCTGCCGACAGCCTTCCACCCACCGAAGCACTGCACCTCGCTGCGGAAACTTATCCCGCCTGTGCCGCCAAGCCGTTGTCTATAGCAGTAACGATCTCATCGATATCGTCTTTGGTACAGATCAGTGCAGGGCTAAGGCAAAGTGTATTGTTGTATTTTGTAAAACTCCGATTGGTGCGTCCAATCATTACACCTTGTTTCAAACAGTGAGCAGCAACACTGGCCGCAACAGACTCATCAACAGGCTCACGTGTTTGTCTGTCTTTAACTAGCTCTGCCCCAACAAACAATCCCTTGCCTCGCACATCACCAATCATGCTGTGTTTCTCTTTTAACTCATGCAAACAATCCATTAAATAATCACCCATTCGAACCACGTTATCGAGCAGGTTTTCATCTTCAATTATCCGCATATTCTCCAATGCGGCGGCCGGACCGCCGGCACATCCGCCAAAGGTGCTGATATCCCTGAAGTAATGTAATTTATCGGAAGGTTCAGCCAGAAATTCACTGAACAAATCCTCAGTGGTCGCAGTAACAGAAATTGCCGCATAGCCGCTAGCGACTCCTTTTGCCATGGTTACAATATCCGGTTTCACACCGTAGTGCTGGTAACCAAACCACTTACCTGTGCGACCCATCCCGCAGACAACTTCGTCAATGTGTAATAACACCCCATATTTTTTACAGATTTCCTGCACTGTATCGAAATAGCCTTCAGGAGGTGGAATCACACCGCCACCTGCGGTAATTGGCTCGAGAATAATTGAACCAACGGTATCGGGGCCTTCGTGAAGAATAACTTTTTCGATCTCCCGGGCACTCTTGACACCGAAATCCGGGTCATCGCCGTTTGGAGAATGGTAGGCAAGACAATGCGGCACCTCAATAAACCCCGGGGTGAACGGGCCGTATTGATCCTTTCTTTGAAGCTGACCCGTGCTGCTCAAAGCAGTGATCGTGGTGCCATGATAGTCACGATCACGATACAGGATTTTATGCTTCTCGCCATTGTTTTTCATTGCTGCCAGCTGACGAACCAGTTTGTAACCTTTTTCGTTGGCTTCGGAACCAGAATTAGAATAGTACACTCTGCTGAGACCGGGCATCTTGTCGATTAATTTCTCAGCAAACAACGCCCCAGGAATAGAGCCAGCGGAGTTCGCGAAGTAACACATTTTTGCAAGCTGGTCCCTAACGGCATCAGCAATAGACTCTCGCCCGTACCCCACGTTAACCGTCCATACCCCGCCAGAAACCGCATCAAGGTATTCTCGGCCATTGATGTCGATTACCCGCAAACCCTTGCCTTCCACAATCACCATTGGATCAGTAGTTTCAAGGGGTTTGTGCTGGCTCAGGTGGTGCCAAACGTGCGCTTTGTCTTCGCTGATGATTTTGGCGCTTTCGAGTCCGGTAACGGGTTTATTCATGATCGTCTCCAGAAGTATGGTGGCAGCAAATCAAATTACTGCATTATGTTGGTAGTCGCGGTCCGGGAACCCAGCGTATTTATCTAACAATGAACATTACTCTGCATACGGCTCGGTACAGTAGAACCAGATCGCTTTTTTAAACTATACCAGAGGTCAGGGTAGTTTCCTTTAACAAATTCCTTAAGTGATCATGCCGGATTGAGTAGAATACCGCCATGGATGTTTCTCATATTCTTGACCCCCTCAACGATGCTCAACGCCAAGCTGTGACCACACCACCCGGCCCTGTACTGGTGCTCGCCGGGGCTGGAAGCGGTAAAACCCGTGTGCTCACCCACCGTATCGGCTGGCTGGTCCAGGCTGAAGGCATTTCTCCTCTTCAGATTCTTGCGGTTACTTTTACCAACAAAGCATCCAGAGAAATGAGGGGGCGCATAGAAGAACTGCTTAATTTTCCAACCGGCGGCATGTGGATGGGCACATTTCATGGAATCTGCCATCGACTGTTACGTATGCATTATCAGGAAGCTGGATTGCCAGAAACCTTCGAGATTATTGATAGTGACGATCAATACCGTTTGATACGACGGATTCTGGGAGAGCTGGATCTTGACGAAGCATACTGGCCACCGAGACAGCTCCAGTGGATGATCAACCAGCATAAGGAAGAAGCGCGCCGGGCCCACCACTTACCCGCAAGCGACGATTACCATCAGCAAACTCTGTATCGCGTCTACGCCAGCTATGAGGAATTCTGCCAAAGACTTGGACTTGTTGATTTTGCTGAGATCCTGTTGCGAACCCTGGAACTGTTCAAGAACAATCAGACCATTAGAGAAACATGGCAGAAGCGATTTCGGCATGTATTGGTGGATGAATTTCAAGACACCAATACTATTCAGTACCAGTGGCTGCGGCTGTTGAGCGCCAGCAGTAAGAACCTGTTTGCAGTCGGCGATGATGATCAGTCTATCTACGGCTGGCGTGGTGCCCGGGTTGAAAATCTGCTCACTTTTGAAAAAGACTATCCGGGCGCGAAAATCGTCCGGCTGGAACAAAATTACCGCTCCAGTGGACATATTCTGGCCGCTGCAAATGCAGTCATTGCGCGCAACGAAGATCGTATGGGCAAAGAGCTCTGGACCGAAGCAGCAGACGGAAATTTAATTCGGCTCTATGGTGCCAGTAATGAAATAGACGAAGCCCAGTTTGTGGTAGGTACTATTGAATCCTGGGTCGCGCAGGGCAATCGGCGTGACAGTGTGGCGATTCTTTATCGCTCTAATGCCCAATCCCGGGTGTTCGAAGAACAATTGCTTTCTGCCGCCATGCCCTATCGGGTATATGGCGGTCTTCGCTTTTTTGAACGCGCGGAAATCAAGGACGCTCTTGGATATATGCGACTGATTAGCAATCACGATTCGGACCCATCGTTTGAGCGAATCGTAAACCTGCCGCCTCGAGGTATTGGCAATCGCACCTTAGAGAAGATAAGAGAATACTCTCGCACCCAACAAGTATCGATGTGGCAAGCCGCAGCTGATGTTGTTCGCCAAGAGCTGTTGCCCGCACGGGCTGCCGGAGCCGTTGGAGTTTTCTTAAAGCTAATCAGCGAGATGACAGCCCAAACCGAAGACAACAGTCTCGAAGATCTTACAGATCATGTGCTCAACACCAGTGGTTTACTTGAACACTATCGCAAAGAGAAATCTGAGCGGGCTCAAGGTCGGGTTGAAAATCTGGAGGAACTCGTTAGTGCAGCACGGAATTTTGTTCCCGCCGAGACCGACGACAATGAACTTGATATGTTGTCGCTGTTCCTCGCTAACGCAGCGCTCGAAGCGGGCGAAGGACAGGCGGAAGAATGGGAGGACTGCGTGCAGCTGATGAGTCTGCATTCAGCCAAGGGTCTCGAATTTCCCCTGGTGTTTCTATGTGGCATGGAAGAAGGTTTGTTTCCTCACCAACGCTCTTTAGAAGAATCTGGACGCCTAGAGGAAGAAAGGCGTCTGTGTTACGTCGGAATGACGCGAGCTATGGAGCAGCTGTACCTATGTTATGCAGAGATCCGTCGACTCTACGGCAAGGACCACTACACCCAGGGATCCCGCTTTCTCACTGAAGTTCCGACGGTGAACATTGAAGAAATTCGCTCTAGCGCTATCAGCCGTCCACTGCAAAGAGGAGGCTTAAGGAATGAAGAAAAGAATTCAAACGAGCTTCAACCTGGGAAACAGGTGCGGCATGAAAAATTTGGAGAAGGTATGGTAGTTACCCTGGAAGGTCAGGGCGAGCACACCCGGGTGCAAATTCACTTCAGAGAAGTCGGTACGAAATGGATCATTCCTGCCTATGCCAGGCTGGAAATGATCTGAATGGCGCTCGTCAGTTCGCGGCTCAAGCCGCGTCTCTACAGCGCTCGATTTCTGGTTCCTCGACTGGCTCGATCTCCACTGCCAGCCAATGATAACAGGGGTCATCGATCCGGAAAGGCCGAAGCGGCGCTGTGATTAGTTCCGGGTGGTCGTACAGCATTTCGTCTGTAACCGGAATAAACACTTTCTGGGTCATCACTATTTTTCCTTAGGGTTTTGCCAGTTCATTACACCAAGCAGCAGTGGCCCTAATAAGGAGAAATAATGGTATTTTTATGGTAGTTCTGAAACCACTTTAATCGCCGACTGTTTCCACTATAGTGCGAGATTGGAATACATCTCGGGGACATTGAAAATAACTTTGATTCGCCTTCAAAATAGGTCCGGCAACGCTCATCCGTATCGCTGGGCGCGGACTAAAGTACATACACGCTCCATGAAGTCTATCAGGCATGCACCAGCCTATTCATACACACCATTATAATAATAACAAGCAGTCCTTTAGCATTCGTATGACTCAAAAGTGACGGCTTTCGGCTAGTGCTGGATGCGTGCGCGGAATCAGATTAACGTCAGAACAAATTTTCATCTGGGATCATATCAAGAACCGGTTTCGCTTCAATATTTCCATCATCTGCCGTAACCGCAGCCATTGTTTCAAAGTGGTACGCTTCTATTTCATGTTGGGAATTTGAAGCAACTTTCCACGCTTGATCAAGCGATAGTGCCCGCATGTACCGCAACAGGTAATTCTGCCCATCAATTTTTATTGCACACCAGCTTTCAACTTTCACTCCTCCATCAATTAGTGTCGCGAGCGCCTCTTTTTTTTGTTTTTTGTAGCGTGTCGCGCCAGGCATCCACTGTTTCATGCGATCCCGGCTTCAGTTTGATGAAACCTGCTGCAATCTCCAGCACATAGTCCGGCACCAGGCTACTGCAGTATACTCGATTAGAACGTTTACTACGGGAGACACTTGATAGCGTTTAGCAACTTTGTATCATCTCCAGATGTTCGCTGATTTTATTTCAAATCATGGCTTTTTCATGACAGTTCGAAGTCGCTCTCAACGGGACTGTCGCATCCGGTATACTTTCGCACCGAACTAGCACCATTAATACCGCTTCAACATGTCTAGAACCATTGCAATTGTCGAAGACGACGCCGACCAGAGGGAGAATTACGCCGACGCGCTTAAATCCCAGGGGTATACGATTCAACTCTATGGCAATCGGCCAGACGCCATGGCGGGTTTCCGCCGTTCTTTGCCGGACTTGGCAATCCTCGATATTATGCTGGAAGACGATATAGACGGGGGTTTTGATTTATGCCGTGAGCTGAGGCGACAAAGCCCGAAATTACCAATTATCTTTCTCACTGCCAGAGACAGTGATATTGACCGTGTATCCGGACTGCGCCTGGATGCCTGGGACTACATCACCAAACCAGTAAACCTTCAGTTCCTTGCAGTCAGGGTGTCTTCATTGTTTCGTATCGCTTCTGCCATTCAGACTGACTCTGAACAACCGTCGGCACTAGTGCTTGGTGATCTCGAACTTGATCAAAGCAGCATGTCGGTAACCTGGAAAGGCCAGATTCTTAATCTGACACTGACGGAGTTCTGGTTAATTGAAGCTCTGGCAAGGCACCCTGGTCATGTCAAAACATACGAAGCGCTAATGCAGACAACGCGCCAAAGCTATGTCGAAAAAAATACTATTAATGGTTACGTGCGTCGAGTGCGGAAGAAATTTAAAGAAGTGGACCCGCAATTCAACTTGATCCAGACCGTATTTGGCGTGGGTTACCGTTGGCAGGCAGATTAGACTTTCTTCTCGGGTTCGACAATTAATTGGACAATGTTCAAGACCCTCCGCGCACTCAGTATAAAGACCAAGCTGATCTGGATCGCGTTATCCCTGCTAGTCATACCGTGGATGGGTTATCACTATGTGCAGGAAATGCAGCTGTTCCTCCTGCGTGGACAGCAGGATGCCCAGTTACTTGCAGCAAATGGTATTGCGACCGTTCTGAATGATCGGTCAGAATTGTTCAATCCGACTACCGGCGTACAAGAGCTTCTTGGAGATAAGAACGATCTTTATGCTCACGAGTTACCCAATCCCATACAGTTGGACGGGCAAATCAACGACTGGGAATCGATCATAGACCGGAGCAGTTACTACGTCGGCGCTACCCAGTTCAGCTGTGAAGCGGATGATAATCCGGATGACTTCTCGCTAAACAATGTCATTGGGTATCATGAAGATGACCTGTATGTGCTGTTTGAGATCAACGACGACCATATAGTTTATCGCGATCTGAACCGACTGCAGCTGGATAAGAGTGATCAAATCCGGATACTGCTTCAACTTCCAAATGGCGAACTACGCCATTACTTAATGGTCGCGCGCTCACCGGGGCGAATGAGTATCTACCTGGTTGATCGAAACTGGAAACTACCAATTAAAGGTGAAGCTATTACCACCTTCGTCGCAGAGATGGCCGAGACCGATTGGGGGTATCGTGTAGAACTGAGGGTTCCACGAAATGTAGTCGGCACCCGGTCTCGGCTTGGGTATTTTGCGGTAGACATTGACGACCCGGTAAATCCGGAAGTTGAGGCTACGCTTTCTACTTCGCCGCAACGGGAAGACAGTGAACCGGGTCAAATTTTACTCAACTCACCAGAATTGACAAAAATACTTAAGGGCCTAGACCGCCCACAATCGAGAATCTGGATACTAGACAGCGAGCAACGAGTGCGAGCGGTGGTGGGCGGGTTGGCCGACCCTGGCGAACAGCCTGAGCCAGATAACACTAATGCTTCCATTTTTGCGCGCACCTTTAGAAAAGCAGAAGCATTCTTTGCGACAGTGTTGAGCCGTCCTTCTGAACAATTCGTGGATGTTCCCAAAGATGTCACTTCACGACCCGATAAGATATTCGCTCGAATTCTTAAAGGTGAGCCGATGGTTCAGGCAAGACCATCTTTAGATCAGAAAGCACAGATAGTCGTGGCCGGCTATCCAATCCAGTCGGAAGGTAGCGTGGTTGGGGCAGTCATAGTCGAACAAAGCAGCAACGCCATTCTTGCGCAGCAGTATTTCCTGCTGCGTAGCCTCACTCTAGTGACCATTCTGGTTTTTGCGTTTGTACTATTTGCATTGTTGGTTTTTGCATGGCGGCTCACCGCACGCATCAGAAGGTTATATCAGACCACTGAGCAAGCGATCACCGCCGAAGGAAGGGTGCTCGAAGACCGCATACCGACCCGAACCTATCCCAAGGATGAACTTGGCGATCTGGGCCGCAGCATCACCAGCATGCTGACGCGACTTTCAGGATACACGCGATACCTTGAAGGCATGCCGGACACCCTGGCACACGAAATGAACAATCCGCTCAACGTAGTGAGCTCTTCACTCGAGATTCTCGAAGGAGATCTACCCGGGGCCGCCCAGAACAAGCACATGCAACGCGCTCAAAACGGAATCAACAGACTCCGCGCTATTCTGACCGCGCTAACGGAAGCTGCCAATCTGGAAGAGGCGATGCGTGACGAAATCAGAGAGCGCATCGATCTCGCTTCTTTAGTATCTGAGGTGGTGGATGGCTATTACACCAGTTACCCGGACTACGTGTTTCATCTGCAGGTCGAGTCCCGCCCACTTTGGATAGATGGCAGTCCAGACCACCTTGCCCAGATGCTGGATAAATTGATTGATAATGCGGTTCAGTTCAGCCCTCTCGGTAAAGGCATAATTGTGCGCGTCAGAGAAAGGTCAGGCCGCGGTGAAGTAGTGGTCCTCAATGAAGGCCCGCTAATACCGAAAAGCATTCGCGAAAGGCTGTTTGATCCCATGGTTTCGTATGGCAAGACTAACGCCAAGCAATCGCATCTTGGCCTTGGATTATTCGTGGTTCGATTAATCTCGGAATATCACCACGGTAGCGCTTGGGCAGAGAATCGTCGCGATGCGAAGGGCGTTGCGGTAACGGTATCAATCCCGCTGGCTACGACCTTGCAGGCTTAAGTAAAAAAATTCGTCAATTAATACTCGCACGCCCAGGATCCAATTTCTACATTGCGGGAACCGTCAAGATACCAATCTGAACCACGTAACAGGCGTGTTTGCGGCTGAGTTACATCGATATCTGCGATCCGATACTTTTCGCCTCGCCATTTAGCGCTTAGCTCCGTGCCTTTCTTACATTTGTCCCCTTTATAAACCATGCACCAGGCGAATCCGACCTGCGCGAATCGATACGCATTCTTGGTTCCGCGCAGATCGTGACAGCCCGCTTCATCACCTTTTTTTACCCAGCGGGCTTTCACCAGCTGGTCTTTGGAATTTAACTTATAGATGCGTACCGAACCATGATGGTCAGCCACAGCAGGCGTGGTAATTGCCAGTAATAATATGGTCAGAATATACTTTGCCTTTTTCGTCACCACGACCCAATTGTCCAACGCCTGACATTTTGAACCTCTCCCAATTCTTTGTCCTCAGTGACCCACATTGAATCGACATTGGGGTTTTCATAAACTTCATTTAATCCGTTTTTACGGTAGACGGTCACTCTTTCAAGTCGGCCTCCGACTCTTCGCTCCTCAATAAAGAATTTTCTGTCGTCAGCGATCGCTTCCTGTTCTTCGTTTGTGATCCCTAAGTCGGTTTCCTCGTCAGTTACGCCCGCACCTGCCTTTGCCGTAATATCCTCAGGCAATTTCAAACCTTCGGACTGTTGCGCCTGTAGAAAACCCGGAATCAATAGCAGATAAACTGAAATCGCGGCAAGCAATAGTGTTGTTGGCCCTAATGATCGTAGAATCGTGCCCTTGGTTTGTGTTTGAAATGTTGTCATTTTTATATCCCCATTAAAGTTGTATCGGTATCTTGTACCTTTCCGCCAAACGGCCAAAGCCACTGGTTTCGTAAAAGTCAAATACCGCGTCCCGAATCTCTTCGGGACCATCCAGCACCTGGAACAAGTGAAGATCTGATTCACTGATTGTACCGTGCTCGAGTAACGTATCCTGCAACCAATCAACCAGACCGGTCCAGAACCCCCTGCCGGCAAGTATAACTGGAATTCGGTGCGCTTTATCAGTCTGCATCAAGGTCAGGCACTCAATTACCTCATCTAGTGTGCCAAGACCACCTGGCATCACTACATAGGCAGATGCGTACTGAACAAACATGAGTTTGCGCACAAAGAAATTATGGAAATCTATGCTGACGTCAAGATAGTCGTTGGCTTCTTCGTTGCGACCTGGAAGCCTGATATTCAATCCCACACTAGGGGATCCACCCTCCTGAGCGCCTCGATTCACCGCCTCCATTATTCCCGGACCACCACCGCTTATAATTGAAAAGCCTGCCTCAGAGAATAGCTTCGCCGTTTTCCTCGCCAGCCGGTAATGCGGATTGCTGCGACGCGTCCTAGCGGAGCCAAAAAAGCTGACTGCGGGATGCACATTCGACATCTTATCGAAACCCTCGACAAATTCTGCCATAACCTGGAATATTTTCCACGATTCGTGCTGAAGGTCTTTAACTGCCGCACCATGCTTTACCATATTGCGCAGGTCGTCTCCGGATAAAGTCATAGTCTGATGATAAAACTCGAGTGCAGGTTACAATAGGCTTCGTTTGCGCATCAGATCATACCCTCAGCAATGTCCCCTGACAAAGAAATAATCCTCATTGACGGCTCATCGTTTCTGTTTCGCGCCTACCATGCACTTGGCAGACAGGGCGGATTATCGACCCGGGACGGACAACCTACCCATGCTGTATTTGGAGTTGTCAACATGCTCAAGAGCCTGATTAAAGAATGTCAGCCATTACATATTGCGATGGTGATGGACGCTAAGGGTAAGACATTTCGACATGAGATGTATCCAGAATACAAAGCCAATCGACCGCCAATGCCCGAAGATCTGCGTGTTCAGCTTGAATACCTGCTTAAAATCATTCCGGCACTTGGGCTTCCACTGGTATCCATCTCAGGAGTTGAAGCCGATGATGTGATTGGCACTCTTTCGGTACAAGCAGTTAAAGATGGCTACCATGTCATGATTGTCAGTAGCGATAAGGACCTCGCTCAATTAGTCAATGACAAAGTGGTCATGGTCGACACCATGAGCAAAACCAGGTTGGATATTCAAGGTGTTATCAATAAATTTGGCATCCCGCCAGATAAGATCATCGAATATCTCGCACTGATGGGAGACAGTTCGGACAATATCCCTGGTGTTCCCAAGGTCGGGCCAAAAACAGCAGTCAAATGGCTGATTGAGTTTGGGTCCCTGCAACAGGTTGTAGAAAATGCTGAACAGGTAAGTGGGAAAATCGGCGAGTCATTGCGCGCACACCTTGATCAGCTCGAGATGTCCAGGGAATTGGCCACGGTTAAATGTGACATTGATATCGGACTTGGATTCGACGACCTTGAAATGGGTCAGCCTGATACTGCCAAACTCAGAGAGCTCTATCAGGAACTCGAATTTCGTAATTGGCTTAGTGAGCTGGACAAGCTAGATCCTGGCGCACCTGCGGACCTCGGCGATAAAGCTGCTGACGCTAAGATTGATATACAAAATATCACCTATGACACCATCCTCGACGCTAAAATATTGGATAAATGGATCAAGCGACTCAAAAAATCCGAGGTGTTTGCGGTAGATACTGAAACAACATCTCTGGACGCACATCAGGCCAGACTGGTTGGTATTTCGTTTAGCGACAAACAGGGAGAAGCAGCCTACCTGCCATTGACACACGACTATGCTGGCGCGCCCAGGCAACTCGACCTGGATGCCGTGTTAAAAAAGTTAAAACCTTTACTGGAAGACCCCAATCGGAGTAAGACCGGGCAAAATCTAAAGTACGATATTGAAGTCCTGCAGCATCACGGCATTAACTTACACGGTGTCGAACATGACACTATGCTGATGTCGTACTTACTGGACGCGGGTAATACACGTCACGATATGGACACCCTGGCGATGAAACATCTTGGTCATTCTACAATCAAATTTTCAGATGTCGCGGGTAGCGGCAAAAACCAGCTCACTTTTGATCATGTTCCTCTTGAACGAGCCTCCGAGTATGCAGCGGAAGACGCTGACATTACTCTAAGATTGCACCACGTGTTGCTGCCTCAACTTAAACAACATGCGCGCCTGTTTCAGCTTTACAATGAGCTGGAGATACCACTAATCGGGGTGTTAGCACGGATCGAGTCGAATGGCGTTAAGGTAAATGCGAACATGCTACTTGAGCAAAGCGCAGAAATATCAGCTCGTCTCGGAGAAATTGAGCGGGAGGCGCACATGGTGGCAGGCGAGGAATTTAATATCGCCTCTCCTAAACAGATTCAGGAGATACTGTTCGAAAAACAGGGCCTCCCGGTCATCAGCAAGACCCCCAAAGGTCAGCCTTCCACTGCGGAAAACGTGCTACAAGAGCTGGCTCTAGAGCATGAACTTCCGCGCCTGATTGTAGAACACCGTGGCCTGGCTAAACTTAAAAGCACTTACACCGATAAATTGCCGCAGCTGATCAACCCCGCAAGTGGCAGAATCCATACCTCCTATCATCAGGCGGTAGCCGCAACCGGACGCCTCTCATCGAGCGATCCTAATCTGCAGAACATCCCGATCCGAACCGAGGAAGGGCGGCGTATTCGTGAAGCATTCATTGCGGATCCCGGCAAAGTCCTTGTCGCTGCCGACTATTCACAAATAGAACTCCGGATTATGGCCCACCTATCCGAAGACGATGGACTGATCGATGCCTTCGCCCAAGGACTTGATGTTCACAGAGCCACCGCGGCTGAGGTATTTGGAGGCAGTGCGAATGACGTCGATGCCGAGCAGAGGCGACGGGCAAAAGCGATAAATTTCGGTCTAATTTATGGCATGTCTGCCTTTGGCCTAGCAAAACAACTGCAGATTCCCCAGCGGGAGGCCCGGGACTATATTGACATTTATTTTGACCGATATCCCGGTGTGAAACGCTATATGGACCAAACCCGAGAACTTGCGAGGGAACAAGGTTATGTTGAAACCTTATTTGGGCGCCGCCTCAACCTGCCTGAAATTCATTCCAAAAATGCGGCGCGGCGACAATACGCCGAACGCACTGCTATTAATGCACCGATGCAGGGCACTGCCGCAGATCTAATCAAGAAAGCCATGATCACACTGGATCAATGGCTGTCACAAAATGACGCCGATGCTAAGATTATCCTCCAAGTGCATGACGAACTGGTGTTAGAGGTCGAGCAAAGCGAATCGAATTCTATGGCCACCAAGACTGCGGAAATCATGTGTGGTGTTGCGGAACTAAAAGTTCCTTTGATAGTTGATACCGGCATCGGCGAAAACTGGAAACTGGCGCATTGAGGACGCTATCTGGTAGCATCGCTGGCCTTACCCAAGAAACTAGTTGAGGCACAAATAAATGGCACAAGCGACAGCCCGGCATATCCTCGTCGAAACCGAGCAACAATGTAATGACCTAAAGCAACAGATCGAACAAGGCGCTGATTTCGCTGAGGTTGCTGCCGCCCACTCCAGCTGCCCATCGGGACGAAATGGAGGGGACCTGGGTGCATTCGGCCCAGGGCAGATGGTGCCCGAATTCGATACCGTAGTATTTAATGACGAAGTGGGCGTAGTGCATGGGCCGGTTAAAACGCAATTTGGCTACCATCTTCTGCAAATTCAATCGCGGACCGACTAAAACCGGCCATATTGCGGAGGCTGAAACAGCAAAATTCCGCAGAAACACTGGCGGTTCAGTCTCTGCGGATTGAACATTAAAAAATGTTTTCGCAATATCCTAATGTTAATGCATTTTCTTGAATCTCTATGGCGACTTCATCCAACAAACCTGTTACCCATGGATCGCTGAGCTTTGTCGGCCGCACCGTGCAGTCAATGCTTGATCAGGCAGGAATCGTTTTGAATGGCCCCAACAGCTGGGATATTCAGGTTAAGGACGAGTCGATGCTGCGCAAATTGCTAACCGGAGGGTCTCTGGCATTGGGCGAATCATATGTGCACGGTCAATGGGAAGTGGATAAGCTGGATGAACTGATTCATAGGCTGCTGAATTCCCCGATACCGCGTAAAAGACACTTCATCTCCCACCAGGTTTCAATATTAGTTGCATCGTTTTTCAATCTGCAGAAGAAGTCTCGTGCATTTCATGTCGGCGAGGCCCATTACGATTTAGGTAATGATATCTATGAGGTTATGCTCGACAGCCGTATGGTCTATACCTGTGGTTACTGGCGCCAGGCAGAGACTTTGGACCAGGCTCAGGAGGCTAAACTTGAACTTGTATGCAGGAAGGTGGGTTTGCAGCAAGGTATGCGCGTTCTCGATATTGGCTGCGGCTGGGGCAGTTTCGCCGAGTATGCGGCGACTAAATATGGCGTAAACGTGGTCGGCGTCACGGTTTCAAAAGAACAGGTTGAATTGGCGCAAGCGCGTTGTAAGGGTCTACCGGTGGAGTTTCGCCTGCAAGATTATCGCGATATAGACGGGCAGTTTGACGCCGTGATTTCCCTTGGAATGTTTGAACATGTCGGGCACAAAAACTACCGCGCATTTATGGATGTGCTAGATCGGTGTTTGAAACCGGATTCACTGGCGTTGCTGCATACAATTGGTAAAAATGAATCCATCCCGGGTGTTGATCCGTGGATTTCCAAATACATTTTTCCAAATGGAGAAATTCCATCTTTAAAACAAATCAGCGAGGCGCTTGAGCCTAATCTGATAATTGAGGACTTGCATAATTTCGGGCCGGACTACGATCGTACTTTGATGGCGTGGCATCAGAATTTCTGCGGGGGGTGGGATAAGCTGCAGGACAAGTATCCCGATACTTTCTACCGTATGTGGACCTACTACCTGATGGTTTGTGCCGGCGCCTTCCGTGCCCGGGATCTACAGTTGTGGCAATTCGTAATCTCAAAGGGCACTAGCAAACTCGCCTATCGCAGACCGGATTTCTAGTGTAATGCATTACACTAGCTAGGGTTTCAGGACTAAAAATTTATACAGGATTAAACCGTTGTTTAATGACAGACCGCTTTGGGGGGTAGATCTAGGGGGCAGTAAAATCGAATGTGTGATTCTTGAATCAGCATTAAACCCGGTCGTGATTGAACGACAACGGATTGATACTGAGGGCGATCAGGGGTACGAACATGTTCTGCAAAGAATCCAAAATCTGGTCAATAAAATGGAGTGGGACACTGGCCTGGTTCCGGATGAAATCGGTTTCGGCACGCCCGGATCTATCGATCCCGAAACTGGGCTACTGCGGGGTAGTAATTCTCAGCACTTGACGGGTCAGCCAATCAAACAGGATCTGGAGTCTATGCTTGATTTACCGGTTGTGGTGCAGAACGATGCAAACTGTTTCGCGCTGGCGGAAACACGAATCGGTGTTGTTAAATCCATGGCCAAGCCAAAAGATGTCGTATTCGGTGTCATACTCGGGACCGGGGTTGGTGGCGGTCTAGTGATAGAAGGCCGGCTACTTCGTGGACGCAATCTAATCACTGGCGAATGGGGCCACAACTTCATGGATGCATCCGGTGGCTCATGTTACTGCGGTAAAAGCGGCTGCGTGGAAACAATCATCTCAGGTCCGGCTCTGGAAGACTACTACTGGCAGCAATCCGGGGCCTCTATGCCCCTCAGTCAAATCGTAACTGAAGCCAAGCGAGAAAATGCCCATGCGACTGCAACCGTCAACCGACTGATACATTATTTCGGAATCGGCATGTCCAGCATAATCAACATGGTGGATCCGGATATTATCGTGGTCGGGGGAGGCGTTGGTAATATCGATCTGTTGTATACGAGGGGTGTAGAGGAAACCTCGAAGTCCGTCTTCAGCTCCACCATGAAGACCCGTATAGTCAAGCCTCAGCTAGGTGACAGCGCTGGTGTCTTTGGTGCCGCTTTTCTCACCATTTAATGCTCTAAGTAATAAAAAACCGGGCACAGCCCGGTTCTTCTAACAAAAGCCTATCGCCTAGTAACGATAGTGCTCCGGTTTGTAAGGCCCTTCCACCGGCACACCAATATAATTAGCCTGTTCGTCACTCATTCGGGTCAGATTCGCGCCAACTTTTGCCAGGTGAAGCCTTGCAACCTCTTCATCAAGATGCTTCGGCAATACATAGACGTCATTGCCGTATTTATCGCCGTCGCGCCATAGCTCAATCTGGGCCAGGACCTGATTAGTGAAGCTATTCGACATCACGAAGCTCGGGTGGCCGGTCCCACAACCCAGGTTAACCAATCGACCTTCGGCCAACAGAGTGATGCGATTGCCATTAGGTAGTTTAATCTGATCGACCTGTGGCTTCACGTTTTCCCACTCATATTGCTTTAACGACGCCACGTCTATTTCATTGTCAAAGTGGCCAATATTGCAAACGATCGCCTGATTTTTCATCTGTACAAGATGATCATGGGTAATAACGTTGAGGTTGCCAGTAGCCGTAACAAATATATCGACATCTGACACGACATCGTTCAGCTCCACTACACGAAAACCTTCCATTGCCGCCTGCAGAGCACATATCGGATCTATTTCAGTTATCCACACGGTTGAACCAAGGCCCTTTAATGATTGCGCCGATCCTTTGCCGACATCACCGTAACCCAGCACCAGCGAAATCTTTCCGGCAACCATCACATCAGTGGCTCGTTTGATGCCATCCACTAATGACTCACGGCAGCCATAAAGGTTGTCAAACTTTGACTTTGTGACAGAGTCATTGACGTTGATTGCCGGGAACGGTAACGAGCCGCTTTTAGCCATTTGATAAAGTCTATGGACACCAGTGGTAGTTTCCTCGGTAACCCCCTGGATTTCAGCAAGTCGAGTGCTATACCAGGTAGGGTCATTCTGCAATCGCGCGCGAATTGACGCGAATAATGCAACTTCTTCTTCACTCCCCGGAGTATCCAGTACTGAGAGGTCTTTTTCGGCGCGGGTGCCCAAAACCAGCAGGCCCGTTGCGTCGCCTCCATCATCGAGAATCATGTTTGGTTTGCCACCATCGTGCCACTCCATGATGCGGTGGGTAAAATTCCAATACTCTTCCAAAGTTTCCCCCTTATAAGCGAAAACCGGGATACCCGCTGCCGCAATAGCTGCCGCGGCATGGTCTTGAGTGGAAAAAATGTTGCAGGATACCCATCGCACCTCAGCCCCAAGAGCCACAAGCGATTCGATCAGTACCGCAGTCTGGATTGTCATATGAATGGAGCCGGCAATACGGGCGCCCTTAAGCGGCTGCTCGGAGGCGTATTTCTCTCGCACCGCCATCAAGCCTGGCATCTCGGTTTCCGCAATGTTTATTTCCTTGCGCCCCCATTCGGCCAGAGAAATATCAGCGACTTGATAGTCCTGATCGAGTTTTTCCGCAGATTGAATTGACATGATTAATTCCTGAATTAAAGTTGTTTGATTATTTAAATTGAAGCAAAATATTTCGTAATTGACACACTCATAGACCTGCGTCTGCTCTGAGCTCATCCGCTTTATCGGTCTTTTCCCAGGTAAAATTGACACCAGTTCGACCAAAGTGGCCGTAAGCAGCCGTTTCCTTATAGATCGGTCGAAGCAAATCCAAGGTCTGAACGATTGCCTTCGGCCTCAAATCAAAGTGGCTTTCCACTAATTCACCAATCTTATCGTCTGAGATCTTGCCAGTTCCGAAAGAATCCACCATAACTGAAACAGGTTTAGCTACCCCGATTGCGTAAGCGACCTGGACCTCACACCTGTCTGCGAGTCCTGCAGCGACAATATTCTTAGCCACATACCGTGTCGCATAGGCCGCGGAGCGGTCCACTTTCGAAGGATCTTTACCAGAAAACGCTCCACCGCCATGGTGTGCGGAACCGCCATAGGTATCTACTATGATCTTGCGTCCAGTCAGTCCGCAGTCGCCTACCGGTCCGCCTATTACGAACCTACCCGTTGGATTAACCAGAAACTTGGTTTCGGCCGAAATCATATCGGCTGGAAGTACCGGCTTAATGACTTCCTCGATCACTGCCTCACTGAGGTCCTCATGAGATATTCCTTCATCATGCTGGGTAGATAATACGACGGTATCTACAAATACCGGCTTTCCACCTTCGTAGCGCACAGTGACCTGAGACTTCGCGTCGGGTCGTAACCAGGTCAACTTTCCAGTCTTGCGAACCTCGGACTGTTTCTTTACCAAAAGATGAGAATAGGTAATCGGAAACGGCATCAGCACATCAGTTTCATTGCAAGCGTATCCGAACATCAAACCCTGGTCTCCAGCGCCCTGGTCAAGGTCGATGCCTTGCCCTTCATTCACACCTTGGGCAATGTCTTGAGACTGCTTGTCCAGGGATATCAGCACTGCACAGCTTTGAGAGTCAAAACCCATTTCAGAGGAGTTGTAACCAATCTCCTGCACAGTCGCTCTTACGACCTCAGGCAGGTCGACCACCGCATTGCTGGTGATTTCACCGGAAATGACGACCATGCCGGTATTAACTAAAGTTTCGCAAGCCACTCTGGATCCAGGATCCTGAGAAAGCATCGCGTCTAGCACGGAATCAGAAATCTGATCTGCAACCTTATCTGGGTGACCCTCTGATACTGACTCTGAGGTGAAGAGATACGATTTGGACATTGTATGTAAGCCTCTCAACAAAGCGATGCCCGCTAAAGCAGGCGTCTGAATGGTAGATGTCTCTATGTAAAACCAGAGAATATAAAGGAATCCTTATACGACTAATGATATCATAAATTGGTTTCCGGATGACCCCCTCGGTTAATCCATGAACTGCATTTTATGTGCTAAAAGCGACCTAAATTGAAGTGATTCAGTTAGAATACGCGCCCGCTGCACAACGGCGACATTCTGCATTTAAGATAACTTCGCGATTTCATGCATCACGCTCATTCAAGGACCCGTCAGTGATGAATCAAAAAAACTCTGTCGCCATGAATACTGCGCTGGTACTTACTGAAGCGCTGCCCTACATCCAAAAATTTCAGGGCAAGACCGTGGTGATCAAATATGGTGGCAACGCCATGGTCGACGAAACATTGAAAGCAAGTTTCGCTCGCGATGTAATCCTGATGAAAACCGTCGGAATAAATCCTGTTATTGTCCATGGTGGGGGCCCGCAGATTAGCCATGTGCTCGAGAAAATAGGCAAAGAATCAACCTTTATTGATGGCATGCGGGTTACCGATAGCGAAACGATGGACGTTGTCGAAATGGTTTTGGGTGGTTTGGTAAATAAGGAAATTGTAAACCTGATTAATGGACGAGGGGGAAGAGCGGTTGGATTGACCGGTAAAGACGGTGATCTGATTCGAGCGCGAAAGCTTCACGTCAGAAAAGGAGATCCGCTGTTGGAGCGATCGGAAATAATCGACTATGGCCATGTCGGTGAAGTCGAGTCGATTGATCCAAAAATCGTTCAAGTTCTAGACTCAGAAGCGTTTATACCCGTCATCGCACCTATTGGAGTTGGCAAGGACGGTCAGACCTATAACATTAATGCAGATCTAGTCGCGGGAGGACTAGCCATAACTCTGGCTGCTGAAAAATTAATACTGCTGACCAATACGCCAGGTGTACTTGACGCCAATGGCAAGGTTATCACCGGGATTAAAGCCAGCCAGGTTCAGGGATTAATCGATGACGGCACTGTCAGCGGCGGTATGATTCCCAAAGTGGAATGTGCGCTGGACGCGGTCTTAGGCGGAGTCAAGACTTCGAGTATCATCGATGGGCGGGCCGCGCACGCCCTGTTGCTGGAGTTATTCACAGATAGTGGTATCGGCACTCAGCTGCAAGCATAACCCCGCTCTCTTCAGTTTTCTAATATGAATCTTTCTCGCCTGCGAAATATCGCGATCATTGCCCATGTGGACCATGGGAAAACCACGTTAATAGATCGCCTGCTGCAACAATCCGGGACCCTGGGAGAACGATTCGGGCCGGTAGAACGTGTCATGGATGGCAATGATCTCGAAAAGGAGCGCGGCATCACGATTCTCTCAAAAAACGCCGCAATTCGCTGGAAGGACTACCGAATCAATATTGTCGATACACCGGGTCACGCCGATTTTGGTGGCGAAGTGGAACGAGTACTGTCCATGGTTGATTCCGTGCTGCTGCTAGTAGATGCTGTTGAAGGTCCAATGCCGCAAACTCGGTTTGTCACCCAGAAGGCATTTGCGCATGGTCTTAAGCCCATCGTGGTAATCAATAAAATCGACCGCGATGGTGCTCGTCCCGAGTGGGTACTGGATCAAACCTTTGATCTATTCGACAGGCTCGGCGCCAGCGATGAACAGCTCGATTTTCCCGTAGTTTACTGTTCCGCCATCCAGGGGTTTGCCAGCCTTGAACACGACAAATCTGGCGATGATATGTCGCCCGTGTTCCAAACCATTATCGACCATGTGCCGCCACCGGAGGTCGATCTGAATGGTCCGTTTCAGATGCAGATTTCTTCATTAGATTACTCGAGTTACGTCGGAACAATTGGAGTCGGCCGGGTCAGGCGAGGTCGCCTTCCCGTCAAGTCACGAGTGGTGTGTATTGATCGATTTGGAAAATCTAAAAGCGGTCGTGTCCTGCAGATTTTTGGATTCCACGGACTCGAACGAATCGAAGTGGAGGAAGCACAAGCTGGAGATATTATTGCGTTAACCGGAATCGAAGACCTCGGTATTTCTGATACCTTGTGTAGTCCCGACCATCCGCAGGCACTGCCCTCCCTGACTGTAGACCAACCCACTGTCAGTATGAACTTTCAGGTCAACACCTCACCTTTCGCCGGGCGCGAGGGAAAGTTTGTAACCTCTCGCCAGATTGGCGAGCGCCTTAAGCGGGAGCTGATTCATAATGTTGCCCTGAAGATAGAGGCAACCCCGGACCCGGACATATTTGCAGTCTCCGGTCGCGGCGAACTGCACCTCTCCATTCTGCTCGAAACTATGCGCCGGGAAGGCTATGAGATCGCAGTATCAAGACCCCATGTCATCAATCGCATGATCGAAGGGGTGCACTGTGAACCCTGGGAAGAACTAAGTGTCGATATTGAAGACGTGCATCAGGGGGCAATCATGGAAGCCCTCGGATCCCGCAGCGGGAATCTGCAGAATATGCAGCCTGATGGTCGTGGCAGAGTGCGCCTGGAGTACAGCATACCTGCGCGGGGACTAATCGGATTCCAGACAGACTTTTTGACTATGACCTCGGGTACAGGTTTGCTTTACCATGTATTCGACAAGTATGCCCCGATCGCGCCTGGGAAAATCGGTAATCGCCACAATGGAGCGCTAATTTCCACAAGCACTGGAAAAGCACTGGCGTTCGCGCTATTCAATTTACAGGAACGCGGTCGCTTATTTATCCACCCCAATACAGAAGTGTATCAAGGGCAGGTCATTGGCTTACACTCACGCAATAACGATCTGGTGGTGAATCCTCTTAAGGGCAAGCAGCTGACCAATGTGCGCGCTTCGGGTAAAGATGACAGCATCGTTCTCGAGCCCCCTATCCGCATTACTCTGGAATCTGCGATAGAGTTGATTGATGAAGACGAGTTGGTTGAAATTACGCCACAAAGTATAAGGATTCGTAAAAAGCTGCTCAAGGAGCACGAGCGCAAACAGGCGTTGAGGATAAAACAGAAAGCCTCATAAACGTGCAACCAATTTACTACTGCTCGATGCCGCTGGAACGGCATGCGGATTTAAGACAACAAAGCGAATGGCTGAACGCGCAGCTAGCTTCAGATGACGCACTGGTGGTTGTAATCTGGTCCCAAATGAACCTGGTGAGAATAACCGGTGGCATTCCAGAGCCGGTTTATCTGCGAATAAGTGATGCTGCACTTATCCTGGGCAATGCTACTGAAGTCGTCTACCTAGGACACGATGGTCAGGCACCTGTTTTTGCAGCAGACCTGGCGCAACTACCGGAGCGTCGAATGCTGAAAATTCTTGAGCATGCTGCACCAGATTGTGAAATGGTCAATCTGCGTCGTATCGGCGCCCTGCTGGAACCCGGTCAGGCCTCTATACTCGCTTTGGCACGGGCCATAGCCTACTGGCACCAAAATCACCGGTTCTGTTCCCGCTGTGGCCACAAGACCCATAGCAAACGGGGTGGCCACATGCGTTTCTGCGAAGAATGCAGCAGCGAAATTTTTCCCCGCATTGATCCTGCCGTGATTATGCTGGTTGAACAAAATAATCCAACCGACGGTATTCCACGCTGTTTACTCGGACGCCATGACAAACTTCCCAAACGCATGTACTCCACTCTCGCAGGCTTTGTCGACCCTGTTGAAAATCTTGAACAGGCAGTCATCAGGGAAGTATATGAAGAATCCGGACTGCGGGTAATCAATCCAATCTATGTGGCGTCGCAACCTTGGCCCTTTCCCGCCTCAATGATGTTTGGCTTTCGAGCCCGGACTGACGACCGTGAAATTGTCATTGACAACAATGAGCTGGAACACGCCGCCTGGTTCAGCACCGATGAAGTGCGTTCATTTGGCGAATTCGATGGCCCAAAAACCGAAATTACACTGCCGCCAAAAGACTCCATTGCACGGGGTTTGATTGATACCTGGCTCGCGGAAAACCCGTAATTTAACAGCAGTAGAAGAGACAAGTAATTACCTGAATGGCTTGTTAAAATTATGCTTGCGGATTATTCAAAGCTTTAATGGGACACGCTGAGTTTGATTTAAAGCAATTGTAATTTCCGATAAACCGCTATCGTCCAAAATTTCAGAAAACTCTCAATTATCGAATCATGGCAGAAGCGCATACCGAAACAGTGACCGATGTACACCATTGGTCGGACCGTCTGTTCACCATTCGCACTACTCGCGATCCGACTCTCAGATTCCGCAATGGGGAGTTCGCCATGATGGGGATCATGGTAGACGGTAAACCGCTCCTGCGTGCGTATAGTATGGCCAGCGCAAACTATGAAGACTTTCTAGAGTTCTACAGCATCAAAGTCCCGAACGGACCACTCACTTCAAGGCTGCAGCATATTAAGGTAGGAGATACCGTATTGGTCAGTAAAAAACCAACCGGCACGCTGCTGTGGGACCACCTTCGACAAGGCAGGCACTTGTATCTGCTCAGCACCGGTACAGGGCTGGCACCTTTTCTGTCCGTCATCAAAGATCCGGAAGTGTATGAGAATTTCGAGAAAGTCGTCCTGGTTCATGGTTGTCGCTATATCAACGAACTGACCTATGAAAATCTGATCACGCACGAGCTGCAGAACAATGAGTTCTTCGGTGAGGAGGTGAGAGAAAAATTGATTTACTACCCCGCGGTCACCAGGGAGAGATTTAAAAATTACGGCCGCATTAATATGCTGATTGAAAGCGGAAAGCTTATGGAAGATATCGGCTTACCTCCCCTCAGCGTTGAAGACGATCGGTTCATGTTATGCGGAAGTCCCGCAATGCTCAAAACCCTGAGCGACATGCTGATCAATCTTGGATTCCAGGAAACTCGTAAGAGTGATTTCAAAGAGTTTGTTATCGAAAGAGCTTTTGTTGAAAAATAACAAACAGGATGCAGAATAGATTTAGCGATATTATTCTTGAGAATTTCTCGACGCCTTAGAACTAAACCGTTCTGAGTCAATGCGCAGTTTGCTGTAGATTAGAGCGAGTGAGCCGCAATTACGCCCTGCGAAGAGACTGGGTAAAAATACTTTATTCGCGGTTATTTATAAGTCCAAAGTGGCGGTAGAAGCTCATAAATCCGCCACCGTGCTATCAGTTTCGGAATAGGGATCGAGATTCTAAAACCGTTGAAGGCCAGGGGTGGCCTGAATCGAACCTACAGGGATGCACTTGCGGCGAGTTTTAGAATCTCGAGCGCTAGTCCGATTTACTGCAATCAAGGAGAATTCTTAGTTGCTCCACAACTAGCCATTTAATCTCTCTATCGCCCGCCCCATGACTGCAACGCCCGCAACAATATCTTTCTCCCCTATGATAAGTGGCGGCGCGAGGCGCAGAACATTGGCTCCGGCCATCAGAATCAATAGCCCCTCTTCGGTGCACTGGGTCAAGATGTCTCTGGCGCGGTCTTTCCATTTTTCACTCAATTCACACCCAAGTAATAGTCCATCACCTCGCACCTGGTTAAATAGATCGTACTTTTGATTGAGTTTTTCGAGCTCGCTTTTCAATAAAGTGCTTTTACTCTCCACTGCACCGAGCAAATCCGGATCGCTGACAATCTCCAAAACTTTACAGGCCACCGCACAGGCCATGGGATTGCCGCCGAAAGTACTGCCGTGCGTACCAATCTTAAGGGAATCAGCAATTGCTTCAGTGGTCAGCATGGCGCCGATTGGAAATCCCCCACCTAATCCCTTAGCGCTGGTGAGAATATCCGGTGTTATGCCCAACTTCTGATAAGTAAAAAGATGGCCCGATCGTCCCATACCGATCTGGACCTCATCAAAAATCAGACAAGCACTATACCGATCGCATAACTCTCGGGCAGTGCGCACGAACTCCTCTGTTGCAGGATGAACGCCGCCCTCCCCCTGCACGGGTTCGAAAATGATGGCGCAGGTTCGGTCGCTAACTGCGGACTTAAGCGCTTCGACGTCATTAAAGGGCAAATGAGTGATATCACCAGGCTTGGGTCCGAAACCGTCACTGTATTTTTCTTGGCCGCCTACACAAACGGTGAAAAAAGTTCGGCCATGGAAAGAGTTAATAAAAGATATGATTTCGGTCTTACCCTGGCCATAGTGATCAAGGGCATATCTTCGCGCCAGTTTCAGCGCAGCCTCATTGGCTTCTGCCCCGGAATTTGCAAAAAACACGCGCTCAGAGAAAGTCAGGGAGCACAGCCGATTCGCAAGATCGATGGCTGGTTTGTTGGTCAACAGATTGCTAACATGCCAGAACTTGCCTGCTTGTTCTGCCAGCACTTTGCATAACTCAGGATGGGCATGACCTAACGCACTGACCGCAATACCCGCAGCGAAATCCATGTACTCCTTGCCATCGGTATCCCACAATCGCACCCCTTCGCCACGCTCCGGAATCATACTCATAGGCGCATAATTAGGTGTCATGACCCGGTCATAAAGCTCTCGATCAGTCAAGGTTGAAGAGGGGGACAGGTTAGATTTTGCTGCAGATGCTGTCATAGTTGTTTTGGTCGCATAAAGTGCCGTTTTCAGTGTGGAATTTTAACGTTATCGGCTGCAAAATATCACTACATATAGTGCTCGAAATATTTGTTTATTCGGGCTTTATTAAATTCATTATTCATTACTAACTTTAAAACCAGATTATGTCGACAGAGCAGATTGAACGCGAATCCATGGAAGTGGATGTTGTCATTGTTGGCGGAGGGCCCGCTGGACTCTCCGCTGCATGCAGGTTAATGCAACTGGCCCAGGAAAAAGAACAGGAGATCAGTGTCGTGGTTCTGGAGAAAGGTTCAGAGGTGGGCGCCCATATTCTGTCGGGCGCTGTATTTGAGCCGCGCGCTATGGATGAATTATTTCCCAACTGGAAAGAAATGGGCGCTCCGCTTAACACTCCGGTAACTGAGGACCAAGTCCTGATGTTTCAGAATGCCGATAAAGCCATCCACGTGCCACATTGGATGCACCCGAAGCCAATGCGCAATGACGGTAACTATATTGTCAGTCTCGGCGAAGTGGCCCGGTGGTTGGGAGAACAAGCCGAAAGCCTCGGTGTTGAGATTTTTCCTGGATTCCCCGCATCGGAAGTTCTGTTCAATGAAAATGGATCGATCAAGGGCGTTGCTACCGGAGAAATGGGTCGTGGGAAAAATGGTGAAGCGAAGGATTCCTACGAGCCGGGCATGGAGCTTCATGCCCGGGTCACGCTGTTTGCGGAAGGCTGTCGTGGCCACCTCGGTAAACAATTGATTGACCATTTTCACCTTGATGCGGACTGCGAGTCACAGCACTATGCCATTGGCATTAAGGAGCTTTGGAAGATCGATAAATCCAAGCACAAACCTGGGCTCGTTTTGCACGGCGCCGGATGGCCGCACAAGGAGTCAGGCTCCACCGGTGGTTCATTTTTGTACCACCTTGGCGATGATCTGGTATCCATGGGCATGATAACCGACCTGTCTTACACCAACCCCCATGTAAGTCCGTTTGATGAGCTGCAACGCTTCAAGCATCACCCGGAAATCAAACAGTACCTGGAAGGTGGCGAGCGGTTGACTTATGGCGCGAGGGCCATAACAAAAGGCGGTCTCAACGCATTGCCCAAGATGGTTATGCCGGGCGGTCTGTTAATTGGGTGCGATGCCGGCACGCTCAACTTCTCCAAAATTAAAGGTTCGCATACTGCAATGAAGTCCGGCATGCTGGCGGCGGAAGCTGTGTTCGAAAACCTCGTTAACAATGCAGATCTGGCAGGTTACGAACAGCGCTTCAAACACTCCTGGCTGCATGACGAGTTATACAAATCTCGTAATTTTGGTGCTGCGATTCACAAATTTGGCACCTGGCTGGGCGGCACCTGGAACTACATCGAACAAAACATATTAGGCGGTAGGCTACCGTTTACTCTGTCTGACCCGAAGCCGGATCATGAAACACTAAAGCCAATTGCCGAGTGCCAGCCGATCGACTACCCTAAACCAGACGGCACACTCAGCTTCGATAAAACTTCTTCGGTTTTTCTATCCAACACCTATCATGAGGATGATCAACCTGTGCACCTGCGTCTAGGCGAGGAGTCTCGTGCAGTTGAGATAAACTTCAGGCGCTATGGCGGCCCTGAAGAACGGTTTTGTCCTGCCGGGGTCTACGAATACGTCAATAAAGAGGACAGCCCCGAACTTCACATTAATGCGCAAAATTGTGTACACTGTAAGACGTGTGACATCAAAGACCCTACAAAAAACATTACTTGGGTCACACCAGAAGGTACAGGGGGACCAAACTACGCCAATATGTAGAGTGATGGGGACCACGGGCACAAGAAAGGCTCAAGGCTCGACCCAATTGACGTTAAGGAAATTAAATAACAAGCGCCGGACCGCTTAGTGAGAAAAGTGCAATGCAGGGATCAATACCGGAGGATTGTGTTGGTGAAGAAGTTGAAGCACCGCTTCATGCAGGGAGGAGCGGTATTTAAGCCGGGTACGAGTTACCTTCGTGGGCAATCGACAGCCAGACGAATTGCCGGGGTTGCTATCGTATTGGCGGTAACCACGGCTCGAGCAGAAAATCCAGGGTTGGATTTTAACCTCATCAAACTGCCCACAGATCTCATCGCCGCTGTCTCCAACGTGGAAGATGATATTGCCATTTCAAGCCTGCTGCAGTCCGCCGCATCACAATCTGAAATCGGGCAGTCTGCAAGCGAACAATCGAACGTGCCGGCTCCATCTACCGCGCCTTCAGCAGTCACTAATCAACAGAGTGTTTCAGATCAAATCGCCTCAAGCGGCACTATCAACGCAGTTGAACCCCAATCCGATTCGGGCGTGCAGACAGTGGCTGAAGAAGCTTTAGAAGCTGCAGAGACAGAAGATCATAGCATCCCGGAAATCATCGTAACCCGGCCAGTGACTGCAGGCACCGAAGTAACATTTGCTGTAGCAGCAATATCCGAACCAGCAACTAAATCCGTAGAGGACGACATTGCGTCCGCACCAACCACCGAACCAATAGGAATAACTGAAATCACTCCACCAGGGAATTCAGAATCAGTATCAGATGAGCCGACTACTGCACAAATCGCGGCAGTCGTTCCTTCCCAACGGGATCAGACGATCGATGGCACCGCAGCCGAAAACGGAATTCAGGCTAAAACCGTGAATCAACTGGTTACGGATCAGCAGGATGCCTTGATCAATGAAGATGAAATCATTCTTGCCTGGGCAACCGCCTGGTCAACTAACGATATCGAAAAATACCTGTCGTTCTATAGCGAAGAATTTATTCCCGATGACGCCTCCCAGGATCGGTTGAGCTGGGAACAGTTGAGAAGAGAACGGTTAAGAAACAAAAATATCAGGATTATTGTTTCTAATGCAGAAGTATATCGAGTAGACAACCAGATCATTGAAGTACGTTTTACCCAACGCTACACATCAAAGAGCTATCACGACCGGGTAATCAAATCCATTGAGATGACGGAGACATCAAGCGGATGGAAATTCCTTTCGGAGCGCACTATCGAATCGCTTCCATTCGAGTAGCAATTTTACGGCTACTAAGCTAACACCGCAGTCATTCCTCAGTTTCGTCAACGTCCACTTGACCGGTCAGTCGCCGCCGAATATGCGACCATGAAACACCGGCGCCGAGGACCAAACCAAGAGCGACTAAAACTAGCCAGTTTAGCGTGGCGGATTTTTCCATTGATATCCATCCAATATCAATCAACCACCACAAAAACAGACCGAAAAACAGCGCAACCAATACGGTCCCAAGCAGCCCTAAGGAGCCCAGAGTCGCGCCGAGAAAAACACCCCAGCCAATTAACAGGGCGACACCAACCAGACCTTTTAGAATGGTGAAATCACTGAAATTTTCCATCAAAGGTCTAAGCGCCCAATGATAATAGGACCAGGGATCCAAAGGATTGTAGGTCAGGAAAACCAGCACCAGCGCCAGTATTAGGCGAATGATAAAGCTTGCAAAGGTAAATTTTGGTCTTGCCATTGCCTAAGCCACCCATGCTCTAGCATTCTGAAATATGCGCATCCAAGGACTGTTCTCTTGCCACTCATCCGGGTGCCAGGAATGCGCCACAGTTCTGAATACGCGTTCGGGATGCGGCATCATGATCGTAAATCGTCCGTCGGTATTGGTAAAACCAGTCACGCCTTGCGGGGATCCATTGGAATTAAATGGGTACCGTTCTGTAGCCTGATGATGGTTATCGACAAATCGCATGGCAACCTGCCCATATTGTTCCAGTGCGTGCAGATGATCTATACTTGAAAACCACGCCCTCCCCTCGCCATGTGCCACCGATACAGAAAAGCGAGAACCCTGCATCCCATGCATTAAGATCGACACCTCCGACTCTATACTGACAGTGACGAACCTCGCCTCATACTGTTCTGACGCGTTCCTAATAAACCTGGGCCAGTGATCTGCACCGGGTATCAGCTCCTTGATCGTCGACATCATCTGGCATCCATTGCAGACGCCTAAAGCAAAAGTATCAGAGCGCTCAAAAAATTCCTGAAACGCGTCTCTTAAGCGGCTGTTAAACAAAATAGACTTAGCCCAGCCCTCTCCCGCACCAAGTACGTCACCAAATGAAAAGCCGCCACAGGCAGCAACCCCATGGAAGTCATCTAGAGTCATACCATCAACCAGGTCGCTCATGGTGACATCAATTGCGCTAAAACCGGCGCGATCAAATGCCGCAGCCATTTCAAGCTGTCCGTTAACACCCTGCTCCCGAAGAATGGCAATTCGTGGTCTGCGGCCGCCAGAAATAAACGGCGCCGCAATATTCTCAGCTGGATTAAAGGTCAAATTAGGATGAATTCCCGGATCATCAAGATCGAGTAGCCGATCATATTCCTGATCCGCGCAAGCAGGATTGTCTCTTAGTCGCTGCATTTGCCAGGTCACCTCCGACCAGGCTCGATGCATGGATTCACGGGCAACATCCAATAGGATCTCAGCGCCATTGTTAATAGCGATACGATTGCTATTGGTAGGTTGGCCAATTCGATAACTGATTGCACCTAAGCCATTGTCGTCAACCAAGGCTTGCATGCGATCCCGGTCTACTGAACGAACCTGAATCACCGCTCCGAGCTCCTCGCTGAACAAAATAGCCAACGAGTCAGGCCCAAGCGCGGCAATATCTATCTCAATTCCGCAGCGTGCGGTAAAACACATTTCCACCAGGGTCGCGGCAAGTCCACCATCGGAACGATCATGATAGGCGCAGGCCAACTGCTGTTGATGAACAGTGCACATAAAACGCATAAAACGCTTTAGCACTGGCGCATTGACATCCGGCGCCTGATCGCCGATCTGTCCCAGCACCTGCGCTAGTACTGAACCACCAAGTCGATTGCTGCCGCAACCAAGATCAAAAAACCATAATTCAGTTGCCCCCTGATCAAGCCTGATAAAAGGGGTACATGTCCTGCGTATATCAACGACCGGAGAAAACGCAGTCACTACCAGGGATAGTGGCGCCACTACCTTATGCTCCTGCCCATCATTATCCTGCCAACGGGTTGCCATCGACATCGAATCCTTGCCGACCGGAATCGCTAACCCCAGTTGGGGACAAAGGTCCAGGGCCACTGCACTGACAGTGCGATACAGTGCGGCATCATGTCCCGGCTCTCCGGCAGCGACCATCCAGTTGGCAGACAGGCGAATAGATGAGGCTTCTCCAATCATTGCCGAAGCAAGATTGGTCAAAGCTTCTCCAATGGCCATACGCCCACTCGCCTCTGCGTTGATAACCGCCACTGGTGTCCGTTCCCCAACGGCCATGGCTTCACCCGTGTAGCCATAATAATCCGAGCAGGTTACCGCGACGTCAGATACTGGC
This sequence comes from uncultured Gammaproteobacteria bacterium, assembly GCA_947259885.1. GTDB lineage: Bacteria > Pseudomonadota > Gammaproteobacteria > Arenicellales > Poriferihabitantaceae > VYFG01. The sequence goes on along the minus strand of CAMYNW010000008.1, from coordinate 111,366 downwards.
ACCTGCCAGGGTCCAACCATCTGATCCCGTGCAATCATACCGGTAACGCTACGATCTCCAATAGTGACTAAGAAAGTCTTATCCGCCACCGCAGGAAACGATAAAACCAATGGCAACATTTCACTAATAGACCGCTTTGAAATTTCGAGCGGCGCCAGTTGAGGACTTGCGCTCACCGCATCTCGTTTCATCTTTGGCGGTAACCCAAACAAGAGCGCCATCGACAAATCAATAGGGATCGATGTGTGAGCAGTATCTCCCCCGAAGTGACGGTCAGTCAAAATCAGATGTTGTTCTTTTGTGGCTTCACCAACCCGGGCAAAGAGGCATCTCTCACGAGCACAAATGGCTTCAAATTCAGCAAACCTGTCTGGCTCAACAGCCAGCACATAGCGCTCTTGAGATTCGTTGCACCATATCTGCATAGGTGACATGCCGGGTTCATCATTCAGCACTTCTCTGATTTCGAACGCGCCGCCACGCTCAGCGTCGTGGACGAGTTCCGGCAGCGCATTACACAGACCCCCTGCTCCAACATCATGGATCGAGATAATCGGGTTTGCATCACCCATCGCACAGCAGGCATCTATGACCTCTTGGCAGCGACGTTGCATTTCCGGGTTCCCTCTTTGAACGGAAGCAAAGTCGAGAGATTCAGAACTACTTCCCGAAGCGACACTGGAAGCGGCACCTCCGCCAAGACCAATTAACATGGTTGGCCCACCCAGAACCACAATCGCTGCCCCAGCAGTAATCCGGCGCTTGTGGATATGACCTGGGCGAATATTCCCTAGCCCACCGGCCAACATTATTGGCTTGTGATAACCATGACGCAGTCCTGGGCCGGCCTCCTGTTCGAAAGAACGAAAGTAACCACAGATATTGGGCCTGCCAAATTCATTATTAAAAGCTGCCGCGCCAATAGGACCTTCCAGCATGATCTGCAACGGACTAGCAATTCGGTCCGGCTTTATTTGCTCTGGCTCCCATGGCTTGCGCAATCCAGGTATACGAAGATGAGAAACCGAAAATCCAGCGAGGCCCGCTTTTGGTTTACCGCCACGACCAGTAGCGCCCTCATCCCGAATTTCTCCTCCAGATCCAGTGGAAGCACCCGCAAAAGGAGATATCGCAGTAGGGTGATTATGCGTTTCTACTTTGGCAGTAAAATGGACGAATTCATCATGGCAACTGAATTCCCGAGTTTCAGCAGATGGATGAAAACGTCTTCCCTGCGAGCCTTCGAGTATTGCGGCATTGTCACTGTATGCAACCAGAGTTCCTTTACTGTTATTTTTATGTGTGCTGCGAATCATGCCGAACAATGAATCCTTTTTTTCTTCACCGTCTACACTCCAGTCCGCATTGAAAATTTTATGTCGACAATGTTCTGAGTTCACTTGAGCAAACATCATCAATTCAACATCGGTTGGATTTCTGCCAAGTTGCGAGAACTGCTCGAGTAAGTACTTTTTTTCTGGTTCGCTGAGGGCAAAACCAAACTCTTGATCTGCTTGATCCAACGCCGACCCGCCGCCTCCCAAAACATCTATCGTTACTAGCGGCTCAGGTTCAGTCTGTTCAAAAAGCTGAACCGCGTGTTCCGCTCTTAACAAGCACGACTCAGTCATCGGATCAAAAATCAAACCTGACAGAAGGCTATCAAGAGTCGAGTCCAGTTCTTCCGATATCGCCGATTCAAAGTAAAGTTCCCAGCTAATACCACGCTCAACCCGGTAAATTTTATCGAGCCCGCAATGGTGGGTAATGTCCGTCGCTTTTGTGGCCCAGGGAGAAATTGTTCCGATTCGAGGCACCGTAACACGGGACAAGGAGGTGCCGGTTTTGGCGGAAGTTGGATTACCCACACCGTGCCCATAATCTAGCAACCGCTCTAACATTTCTGTTTCCGAAGCATCCAGTAAAGTGCTAGGCCGAAGATCGACGATATGAAGATACCGAGATTCCAACGCGACACAGTCTGGGACTACTGAGCCCAGTTGATCTACTAATTTGCGTTTACGAAAGTCGGAAAGAGCGATACTGCCGCTTAACAGGAGCATATTTCGCCGCAATCAGAAATTAAAAGGGAGGGCTTCCGATCCCAATGGGAACCGGAATAAAACAGGTTCACTATTCATCGATTATAAGAGAACGCCAGCACTCTCCATCGCGACCTCAAGCTGTCGATGGTATTGTGCAGAGAATTTTGTAAGCGGCAAGCGAATGCCATCTGGCATCAATCCTAATTTGGAAACTGCCCATTTAGCAGGAATTGGATTGGACTCGGCAAACAGTTCGCGATGAAGCCCATCCAACTCAGCGTTCAATCGATCTGCAGTAGCATAATCTCCTTCAAGTGCGGCAGCACACATTTTGTGCATCTTTGCAGGCGCTACGTTTGCGGTGACTGATATGCAGCCATTGCCACCCGCCTTTATGAACTCAAGAGTAGTGGCATCATCGCCGGAATACAAAGCAAAATCATTCGCACAGCGGGCTAAAAAATCTGATACTCGGGAAATGTCCGCAGTCGCATCTTTTATGCCAACAATATTTTCGATTTCTGACAACCGCACCACCGTATCGTTTTGCATGTCCAGGGATGTTCGACCCGGCACGTTATACAAAATTTGCGGCACGTCTACACGCTCTGCAATATAGCGAAAGTGCTGGTAAAGACCTTCTTGTGTAGGCTTATTGTAGTAAGGCACTACCAGCAGGCAAGCATGGATATCGTAGGCGGCGGCTTTCTCAGTCAACTCCAGGGCTTCACTGGTTGAATTGCCGCCGGTGCCCGCAATTACCGGGATCCGGCCCGCTGCAAACCCAACAGTTTTATCAATCACATCAAGTTGTTCTGGGATATCTAGTGTAGCGGATTCCCCTGATGTGCCAACGGAAATAATCGCATCCGTCTTGGACTCCACATGAAAGTCTACAAGCTTGCGCAGGCTGTCGAAATCTACACTACCGTCTTCAAACATCGGGGTAACCAGTGCGACTAAACTGCCAGTAATCATCTTTTAAAACCTTGTATTAGAGTAGCTTTGGAGACTGTTGGATGGTATAGGTAGAATTTGCTTGATACAAGAGATAGTTGTTTCGGGGTGCCGCTTGATTGTACTGATCCCGATCCGATATAACTAACAAGTTTAATCTCTGTTTATTTTCCGATGGCGAATCCGACAAATCTTGATATTGGACTGCTGCTCTGTGACGATGTTCCGGCGGACGGACGGGATCGGTTTGGTGATTACACCAGGATGTTCACTCGCGGAGTGCATGCCGCTGACAAGCATATAAAGCTGACCCCATACGATGCCTACAAGGGTATTTTACCCTTGGACCTGGAAGCCCATGAGGGATATATGATTTCGGGCTCGGGCGCCAGTGTTTTTGAGGATAAACAGTGGATTAGAGAGCTAATGGAGTTTGTCAGAGAGTGCTACTCCAGGCGTATTAAAACGGTTGGTATTTGTTTTGGCCACCAGCTCATTGCCCATGCTCTGGGCGGCGAGACCGTGCGTTCGGAGAACGGATGGGGATTCGGCATCCATGCCGCAAGACTGACCGCCAATCTCGATTGGCTCGATGCTGATCGCGATCGATTCAAACTAATTGTGATTCATCAGGATCAAGTGGTATCGCTCCCTCCCGGTTTCTCCGCAATTGCCACTAATGATTTTTGTCCAAACAGCATGATCACCGATGGCGAGATGATGCTAGGTATTCAAGGACACCCGGAGTTTGATAAAGAATATTGCGCTTACCGAGCCAAATTCCGGCGCCAAACTATCGGAGAAGACAAATACCAGGAAACCATTGGGCTATTAGCAAATAACGAAACGGACTCAGAGCATGTATTTGGCTGGGTCAGTCAGTTTTTTCGAAACGGCGCCTGATCGCAGTCAGTGCGCATCCTCCTGCTTCGTCACGCACCAACACCGTGGAATCTCGAGCGGCGTATCCAGGGTAGAACCGATATAGGGTTGAGCGAAAGCGCGCGTGCGACGTTACAAAAAACCAAACTACCTCGCGCATGGCTGCAGCAACGTTGGATAACCAGTCCTCTGCGGCGTACGCGCGATACCGCCAAGTTACTCGGAGCTATAGACTCTGAACCGCACGATGAGTTAACCGAAATGCACTGGGGTCAATTCGAAGGCTTAATGCTGTCGGAAATCAACCAGAAAATTATTGCACTGGGTCTGCAACCTGATCGTGGTCTGGATCTGTTGCCGCCAGGAGGTGAATCCCCTCGTATGGTACGTGATCGACTGGCCCTGTGGCTGAAAACTCTGGCACCGCGCGATGCAACCACCGTCGTGGTAACCCACAAAGGCGTTATTCGCGCGGCTCTGAGCCTGGCTACGGGCTGGGATATGCAACAACCGTTTGCGGAGAAGGTCGACTGGTCACTGCCACTTGCGTTTGAGTCGGACCAGGATAGCTTGTTGAAATTGATTGCAGTCAATTGCGCATGGGCAGACACTAAAATCTTAGAGCCGGCGTCGGTATCCTGCTAAACTCTTGTTTCCCTGCCTCCAATTAACTGAACGCATATGAACGTCAAGCAAATTTGGACCGGAAATGCCTATCGTAATTTCAATTACCTGATCGCCTGCCCCGAAACCGGGGAAGCCCTTGCTATCGATCCACTGGATCACAAAAAGTGTATCGGACAGGCCGAATCTGAGGGCTGGAACATTACCCAAATTCTTAATACGCACCATCACGGCGACCATACTGGTGGCAATGCCAAGGTAGTTGCAGCAACCGGAGCAAAGTTGCTGGCACATGCTGGCGCACGGGAGAAAATACAGGGAATCGATATAGGATTGAACGCAGGCGATGTAGTGAAAGTAGGCTCGAGTGTGGAACTTGAGGTGCTGGATACACCGGGGCACACCATGAGTCACATCTGCCTCCTGTCTCACACCGACACACCGAGCCTGTTTTGCGGCGACACGCTGTTCAATGCGGGGGCCGGAAATTGTCATAACGGCGGCCATCCGGCGGCGCTTTACCAGACTTTCGTAAAACAACTTGCGGATCTAGATGACAGCACTCTGATCTATCCGGGTCATGATTACCTGGAAAATAATCTGCAATTTACTCTTGATCGAGAGCCTCATAACGAGAGCGCAAGGGAACTTTTAGAGCAGAACCCGAACGCAGATCCCTCGGACGCTATTGTCACTACTATTGCTCAGGAAAAGGAAATCAACACCTTTTTCCGTCTGGAAAATCCTGAAGTTATTGATGAGTTGAGGGCCCGGTTCCCAGAGATCGGGTCTAATCCGGATAGCCGCACAGTATTTCTTAAACTGCGTGAATTGCGAAACAGTTGGTAGCGACTCAGAAGAGACACTAGCTCAGTTCGTAGTTTTATTCGGTGATTGCAATATTATCTCGGTGGATAAGCTCGATTTCACCCGCGTAGCCGAGTATCGACTCAATAAAGCCGCTGGGTTTACCGGCAATCCGTCGTGCCTCTTCGGCGTTATAATTGACAAGACCTCGTGCCACTTCGTTCCCCTGTAAATCCACACAAACTACCAGCTCCCCGCGCCCGAACTGGCCGCTTACTTCTTTTACTCCAATTGGCAATAGACTGCGACCTGATTCACGCAGCACTTTAACTGCCCCATCATCCAGCGTCACTCGGCCACTGCCGCGCAGCTGACCAGCGAGCCACTGCTTGCGTGCAGCCATTCTATTACTGCCTGGGCTCAACAGCGTGCCTAGCTCTTCTCCTTGGCGCAATCGGGTCAGCACGCTATTTATCCGTCCATTTACAATAACAGTTGAGGCTCCCGACCGAGCTGCCTTTTGTGCCGCCAAGACTTTCGTCACCATGCCACCACTGCCAACATCAGAAGCGGGGCCTGCGGCGTCGAGCAAACTAGTGTCGTTGGCCATGGCATACTGCACCAGGCTGGCATCCGGGTTGGTGCGCGGATCACAATCAAACAGCCCCTTTTGGTCGGTAAGGATAACCAACGTCTCCGCCTCAACCAGGTTAGCGCCCAGGGCAGCTAGAGTATCGTTGTCGCCAAAACGAATTTCGTCATTCACCACGGTATCGTTTTCATTGACGATGGGTACCACGCCGAGCTTAATTAGCGTTCTCAGCGTGCTGCGAGCGTTCAAATAACGTTCACGGTTTGCGAGATCGGCATGGGTTAACAACACCTGCGCGGTAATGATCCCAAATCGCTTGAACGATGACTCATAACTTTCGACCAGCCCCATTTGCCCCACTGCCGCTGCGGCCTGGAGTTTATGTATTTCGGGCGGTCGCCTGTCCCAGCCAAGCCTTCGGACACCCTCACCAATGGACCCGGAAGATACCAGAACAAACTCCATACCCTGTTGCCTGAGCACAGCAATTTCCGCAACCCAGTCATCAATAATTGCCTGGTCAAGACCGTCGTTAACGCTGGTCAGCAGAGAAGTCCCAACCTTAATTACCCAGCGACTGGTTTTAGTTAGGGCGGCACGATCTTTAGACATGCTGCGCCTCATGAGAGGCCTGTTTCAACCTGATCTTCTCCTCGCTATCGAGTTCGGACAACCGCACCATCAAGCTATTGATCAACGCCTGGCAGCCGTCGCCGGTAGCAGCGGAAATACAGTAAACCGGCGCCTGCCAGTTGAGTTCCCGCACCACTTTTGTCTGAATGTTTTTCAGCTCCGCCTGATCTACCAGGTCAGATTTGTTCAACACAAGCCAGCGTTCCTTTGCGCCCAGGCTATCGCCAAATGCCTTTAGTTCTGTCTCGATTTCCCGCACTGACTCCACGATATCTTTTTGATCCATGGGCGCCAGATCAACGAGATGCAACAGAATTCGAGTTCTCTTGAGGTGCTTCAAAAAAGCGATACCGAGCCCTACCCCTGTGGCCGCACCCTCAATAAGACCAGGAATATCAGCCACCACAAATCCACTCGATTCTCCAACATCCACCACCCCTAGCTGGGGATATAGGGTTGTGAAAGGATAGTCCGCAACCCGCGGTCGGGCACTTGAAACGGCGGCAAGAAAGGTAGACTTGCCGGCATTAGGTAAACCTAACAAACCTACGTCGGCCAGCACCTTGAGCTCAAGCTTCAATATACGTTCGTCACCCGGTTTTCCCGGTGTGGTTTTTCTAGGTGTCCGGTTAATGCTGGATTTAAAACGCGCATTTCCCAATCCGCGGATGCCTCCCCGAGCCACCAGCAGTTTCTCTCCTTCACGCACGACGTCTCCAATGACTTCCCTGGTCTCCGCGTCAGACACTATAGTCCCCAATGGCACTTTAACCACCAAGTCTTCACCATACTTTCCGAAGCGATCCCGACCCGCTCCATTGTCACCACTTTTTGCCTTGTAGGTGCGGGTATAGCGAAAGTCCGCGAGCGTGTTTAACCCGCCGTCCGCGATTAAGTAAATACTACCGCCGTTGCCCCCGTCACCTCCATCGGGGCCGCCATGAGGCCTGTATTTCTCACGAAGAAAGCTCAGCGCACCATTGCCGCCCTTGCCGGCAATGACCTTGATTTCGGCTTCATCTACAAACTTCATTGAATTCTGTAATCGGGAAACATCATCAACCAGGCTGCGCAGCGTATTGGCACCATTGTTGTGCCTTACTCAAAGTTATCTTCAATCCTACCTTATCAGGGGTATTAATCATCGTTGTTCGCCGCGCGCAACATATAGCCATTCATAAAAAAGCCTCGCTTTGTTGCCAAAGCGAGGCTTTCACTAAGATGCAAAGGCGTCTACTTAAGCGGCAACAATACTGACAGTCCTTCTCTTCTTTGGGCCCTTTATTTCAAACAAGACCTTGCCGGGCGCGGTGGCAAAAAGAGTGTAGTCTTTTCCAATTCCCACATTTTTGCCGGCGTGAAACTTACTGCCTCGCTGACGCACAATAATGTTTCCAGCTAGTACTTCTTCGCCGCCGTAGCGTTTGACGCCTAAGCGCTTGGAGACCGAATCGCGACCGTTACGCGAACTGCCACCTGCTTTTTTATGTGCCATTTGATAAACCTCGTTTTCTTAAGCGTGTTCAGCCGATTAGCTTCTGCGCCTGCTCAACCCATTGTTCACGTTCAATACGACCCTTAAAACTGAGTTGTTCGTTGATTTCGTCGGTGCGGGCCTGATCCAGTTCCGCGATCTGGGCAAAAGTAGTAATGCCAAGATCCTTTAGTTTCTCTTCGATAACCGGACCTATTCCGTTGATCTCAGTGAGATTGTCACCGACACCGTCCGCACCTGTGTCTGCTAACGATTCAGGCTGCGCCGTCGAGTCAGATTCAGCTTTACTCTTCGCCTGTTTCTTTGGTGCAGGGTTTGCGACCGTATCACCTATCCCGGTGATTTCAATTTCAGTGAAATACTGGCGATGCCCCTGGGTACGGCGGTAGTTTTTGCGGCGCTTCATTTTGAACACGCGAATTTTCTTGGCACGACCGTGGCTTATTACTGTAGCGGTCACAGTGGTATCCAGGACAGGCGCACCAACACTGACATCATCGCCATCCGCCACCATCAACACCTTGTCGAGATCGACCGACGTGCCTGCTTCGGCCACCAGCTTTTCGACTTTTAACTTATCACCAATGGCAACCTTATACTGTTTGCCGCCGGTTTCTACTACTGCGTACATTTCTTAATCCGTACTGGTATCAATTATTTCTTTTTCCGCGTATTCCAGCTTAACCACCTGCTGAGAATTTTTCGTATTTTTTCAACGAGTTATATGTGGAAACCCGGTGAATCGGACGCGCAAATTTGAGGACTGCGGATTGTATCTATACGGGCCTTCTGCGTCAATGCGAAAAATCGACCCGATCACCTGTAAATCTAAGGGAATTCACAGGCATTCGACTGGTCGAAATTGCACTGAACATGTGTGCCAGCAGAGATAACCGACGCTGTGTTTTCCGCTAAAATAACGGGACAATAACCAGAAAACTTCTTCAATGAACCATCCCGGTGTCCAGGCCGAAGCCGTTACCAGCCAAACCGACGGCGAATCAACTGAAGATCTGCTCGAGTCAGCGCTGACGCTGTCCAGGCAGGATATGGATCAAGTGAACACGACGATCCAGGCTCGACTGAAATCAGATATTGCTCTGATCAGAACCTTAGGCGCGTACATTATCAAGAGTGGGGGTAAACGAATGAGGCCGCTGATCCTGTTACTCAGCGCCAGAGCCTGCGAATACGAAGGAAAAGAGCATATCATTCTCGCCGCGGTTATCGAATTTATACATACCGCAACGCTGCTGCACGATGATGTTGTTGATGCTTCAGCTCTTCGACGCGGCCAGCCTACTGCAAATGACGTTTGGGGCAATGAGGCAAGCGTACTGGTTGGCGACTTTCTGTATTCCAGGGCGTTTGAGATGATGGTGGAAACCGATTGCATGGAAGTTATGCGGATCTTGGCCTCTACCACCAATGCAATCGCCGAAGGTGAGGTGCTGCAACTGCTTAACGCGCATTCCCCTGACACTTCAGAGCAAGCTTATTTCGACACTATACACAGAAAGACCGCAAAATTATTTGAAGCGGCGGCATGGCTCGGCGGCGTGGTCGGGGGGAAAGACGCAAAAACCTGCAGGGCTTTGGCAAACTATGGCGTTTACCTGGGTACGGCCTTCCAGTTAGTAGACGATGTGATGGACTACATGTCCAGCAGTCAGGAAATGGGGAAAGACGCAGGCGATGACTTAGCCGAGGGCAAACCGACATTACCTTTGATCCATGCTATGCGGAATGGAACCATGGAGCAGAAACAAATTGTCAGATCTGCGATTGAACAGGGGGAGCGGGATCGGATTCAGGAAATACTCGACATTGTGCATCAGACCGGTGCACTGGATTACACCCTGAAGCAAGCTCGGCGGCAGACTGATATGGCAATGCGGGCAATCGACTGCCTGCCGAATTCGAATTATCGAGACGCTTTAAATAACCTGGCTAGATTCTCCGTTTTGCGAACCCGGTAACGGATCGCAGGGCTCCTCTTCAGATCACGATCAGCTCCATAAATCGGTACTCAGGTAGCGTTCCCCGGTATCTGGCAGAATAGCCAGGATCGTCTTACCCTGATAGGCGTCTTCCGCCGCAAGTTTGAGCATCCCAGACACCGCAGCGCCACATGAAATTCCGCAAAACAATCCTTCCTTTCGCGCCAGCTGACGAGTAATGTCATACGCCTCGTCGGCGCTGATTTGCAGAATACGGTCATAGGCCGAAGTATCCAGCGTGTCCGGTATAAATCCCGGTGCAGTGCCCATGATCTTATGTTTTTTCGCAACACCCTTACTCAGGATCGGTGAAACGTCTGGTTCAGTGGCCACAATCTCCAAATCCGGATTGTATTCACGAAGATAAGTTCCTAGCCCCGAGACCGTTCCGCCAGTACCAGTTGTGCACACTACTGTATCCAGCTCGGCGCCGAAGTCCTGCCAGATTTCATCCGCGGTAGATTTATGTGAAGCGGGGTTCGAAGGATTGAAATGCTGGCCCACAAAAAAGTAACCGTGCTCCTGCTCCAGTCTTCTGGCCTCTTCAATTGCCCCCACTGTACCCTTATCGGCGGGAGTAAGAATAACTTCACCTCCGTATGCTTCAAGTATCAGTACGCGTTCCTTACTCATGTCAGCCGACATCACAAAGATTGACTTATAGCCTTTAACGGCGGCAACCATGGCGAGACCTATTCCGGTATTTCCCGAGGTCGGTTCGATAATGGTGTCTCCGGGTTTAAGGCGTCCGTCGCGCTCAGCATCCTCGATCATTTTCAGTGCCGGGCGGTCCTTGACCGAGCCTCCAGGATTGGCTCTTTCGAGCTTGACCCAGAGGCCAACGCCGGTGTCTGCACCTAGGACGTTTAATTTAACCACCGGCGTGTTACCAATGGTTTGAAGAATATTGTCGTACTTCATGGTCAGTGTTTAGGGAAGATTCAGCGGTCACGACTGGACGGCCAGGTATCGCTCAGTCGATACCCAGAAGGCCATGGATCTTCCGGATCCAGCAAGTGCTGGTGAGTGCCGGTAATCCAGGCACGGCCTGATATCGATGGAACGATGCCAGACCGTGAGCCAATTTCAACCTCAGACTCAATTTTACAAATAAACTCGGAATCGATAATGGAACGTCCGATAAAAACAGTGCCAGGCTCAAGTTCTCCGCGGGCATGCATGACCGCCATACGTGCTGAGCAGCCAGTTCCCGTTGGCGAACGATCGAGCTTTCCAGGTTTGATCACGACGGTATTTCTCCCAATTACCTGGTTGCCGTGACGTTGCACGGGAAAAGTAAACTGGCAAAATGAAATGTGATTCCACTCGGGATTGAGTGGATGACTGAAGCCGAGCTGCTCGTTGGCGGCATTGGTGATTTTGATACCAGTTGTTGCCAGATCACTGGCTTCGTCCGGGTCCAGGGCAAATCCAAGTTCCGGCGCACTGACCAATACAAAGCTGTCGCCACCGTAAGCGGTATCAACAGTCAGCGTGCCTATCCCAGGCACTTCGATGACCTTGTCCAGTTGATCGGCGAAACTTGGCACATTGGTAACCTTTACCTGTGAAACACGGCCCTGCCTGCAACTCGCCTCTACTGAAACTAGCCCCCCTGGAGCTTCCAGTGTGAGTTTTGTGACCGGTTCGGTCATCGGCAAGATACCGGATTCAAGCAATACTGTAGATACACAGATCGAGTTGGATCCCGACATCGGAGGTGTATCCTCTGGCTCCATAATAATCCAGGCGGCATCAGCATCTGGATGCTTGGGAGGCACCAGCAGGTTCACATGGCGAAAAACGCCTCCTCGGGGTTCGTTCAGGACAAACTGGCGAAGCTCCTGATCACTGGCAATATAGCGGGATTGCTCCCAGATCGTTTCTCCCGGAGGCACTGGCACTCCGCCGACAATCACATCACCCACTTCACCCTCAGCGTGGCAGCTAATAACATGAACAACTTTACTCGACCGCATTCAATTACTCCTGCTTAATAACTACCGCAAGGTCCATGACGTTAGTGCCAGTAGGACCGGTAATGAATAGCTTATCGGAATTCTTCAGCCAGGTGCCGGCATCCGCCCTTAGTAGCGCATCCCGCCCACCGGATAAATTCATACCACTATGAAAAAAGCCACCGGCTGCGTCAGTGGGCCCGTCAGTGCCATCAGTGCCAGCTACTACGCCGGCTACTCCTGGTTGATCCGATACCTCGATACCCAACGCCACAGCAAGACTCTGGTTACGCCCTCCCGTCCCCGGATTCGTCGGAAGGCATACAGTAGACTCTCCACCCCAAATATAGACTCCAGGCTTACCAGCCTTAATACGTGCCGCCAGTTTTGGGGCCAAATCAAGAATATCGCCATTCAGTATCTCATTCGACTCAATGACCGGCAGACCAAATAGTTCTGCTTTCTCTACGCCCGCCAGACGTGCCATAGTGTTCGACCCAACCAGACTGGCGCAATACTCAAAGTCGAGAGTAGAAACATCTTGGAGATCGTTACTGGCACGTGCTCGCTCCATTACCTCTTTAATACCGGAAGGAATATCGAATGAGGCGACCACAGGAGCTTTTATCGCTGCGATACCCGAACCGATCAGATCGGCATCATCTCCGGGGATATCCGACAGAGCGTAAACCCGCACCAGGCGTCCATGAAACTGCTGCAACAGTTTTCCGCCCTTGATTCGAGAAATAGCGATTCGAACCAGGTTAATCTGATCGATGGAATAACCATCGGCCAGCAGTCTCTCACTCAGATTCTGCAGCGTAGCAAGATCAATCCCTGCGTGCGGGTCCTCTACCAGCGCCGACGCGCCACCCGACACCAGGATCAGCAATGAAGCGTCTGAAGGTATTGCGCTGACAAATTCACGTACCTTGCGACCAGCTCGCAGGCTATTGCGGTCAGGCATTGGATGTCCCGACTCAATTATTTTTACTCGTGCATCATCTGCCAACGCCTGAATGACATGGTGATACTTGGTTACTAACAGGGCATGGGCATCCGAGGCTATTGAATCTATAGCACCTTTCAGCATTGCGCTCGCGCCTTTGCCTACAGCAAGTACATACCTCCATGCATCTTCTTTCTCGTCTGCCAACGCCTTCTGGGTAGCAGTTTCACCGTTTACAGATTTAACCGCAGCATGCCAGATCTGATCGGCCTGCAGCAGGCTGCTATCAACTGACTTAATAGATGATTGCATGACGCTAATATGTGCGCCTTAGACTCGATATGCAACTGCAGCGCCCGTTGCACCACAGTCTTACACAAAGATTAGAAATGGAAACCTGCGCTATTGCTATTCAGGTGAACCAGCTTCCCCTCTCGCGCAACCATTCAGCAGATTTTTTCATACCGCCGAATGGGAAAACATGAATCTGCTTAATGCCGCATTGGGGATCTGCCAAAGCGTGTTGCTCAATGGGGTCGACAATTTCATCAGGATCGAATCCGCTCATTAAAGTACTGATTGCCCCAGCACGATTTTTCAAGAATTTGATCGAGTTACCAACCCCGCACATCGCGGCGAATTTAACCAGCGTTGTGAGTTTAGCCGGCCCGGCTACACCCAAGTGCACTGGTAGATTAATTCCCGATGACGCCAGGCCGTCTGCCCAGCGAGTAAATCCGGCGGAATCAAAACCAAACTGAGTGACGATTCGCATTTCTGAATCTGTGCGCTGTGCAAATGCCTGCTTAAGCCTTAATGCCTCTTCTGCAGCCTCATCGTCAAAATCCGGTGAGCCCTCTGGGTGACCGGCAACTCCCATGCTGCGGATACCATATTTGTCAAAGAAACCGGTTTCCAGCACTTCTATGCTGGAACCAAATTCTCCAGCTTGCTTTTCAAGTCCGCCGCCAATGACTAGCACATCGGTCACGCCTGCTTCCTGACTCAGCATGTTGATACGATCCTCAAGCGCTTTTTTAGTACCTAACCGACGCGATGCGAAATGCGGAACCGGTTTATACCCAAAGTCACTCACGCGCTTACAGCCCGCAGTAATGGTCTTCGCACTGTCGGTTCCAACATCGGTGATATATACCCGGGTACCCTGCGGGAACAGTCCTTTTAGATCCGCGCTTTCAACCGCCTGCTTGGGGGAAATTTCTATTGACGCTGCGATTTTTGCCGACATTTGAGTTTCGCCAGAGGGATAAAATTGATTCAGGCGCGCAATGGTAGGTAATGCTTAGCCAGGCAGTTTGCACCATTGCGACATGCCCACATTCCCATGCGTCAATTCATCCTGCGACTTCCTCGCATCCAAGTCGAGGACAGCAAAGCAAGCAATACTAAACTTACACCAAGCCACTGGCGCCACGAAAGCACCTCCCCAAGAAATCCCGAGGCTAGCAGGATAGACACTACTGGCTCAAAGTTAAAGATAAATGCTGCGGAGGCCGGGGCCAGTCGTGACAGAGCAGCGAATTGACACAAAATGCCGATAATGTAGCAGGCAGTGGCACCACCAAGGGCGGCCAATCCTGCACCATTCGGGAACACTATTTGACCCTGCACGAACGGTAAGATCATAAACAGGCCGATCACACTGACCCTGAAGGTCAAGGTAAATGGATCAACCTGCTGCGCGACTCTGGCACCGATAAAGAAGGTAAGCGTGGCTCCCACAGCGGCAAGCAGCGCCAGAGCGAGTCCTTTCAGCTCTAGTATGATCTCTCCGTTTAGGAGCGCCAGACCCAGGCCAATGAAAGCAGCCAGAAATAGTGCACCCAAGGTAGTAGAAAATCGTACATTACCTGCCACTACGGAAACGCCAAGAACCATCAATGGATAGGTATAAAACAAAAGCGCGGCAATACTTACTGGTACTGTTTGTATTGACAACAGATAGCAGATCATACCCGCGGACCAGGCTATTCCGATTATCAGTATCAACCTGAACTGGCCGCGGCCAGCGTCCAAGGCCGGTCGTTCCGAACGGCAATATCGTCGACCAACCACTATGCAGCCGGTTATCAGGGCGGTTAACACAAACCTAATCAACATCACGGTCAACGCGTTTCCGCCCAGCAAATAAACAATCTTTGCTTGAGAGGTAATCGCCCCCAAAGCGGTTGCTGCAGCCAAGGCAAACAGAACACCTGCCTGAAATCGAGAAATCATATACTCGCGCCGCCTTGAGCTTAGCGGCACACTGCGGACGCGCCGGTCATTTTACCGCAACCGAATGACTCAACGACTCTAAATCTCGTTGTTGAGGATTCGATCCCGCAGCTTGAATTTCTGAATCTTTCCGGTCGAAGTCTTGGGCAGTACGCCAAAAACCACAGTTTTCGGGCACTTAAAATGGGCCAGTTTTTCCCTGCAAAATTCAATGATCTCACTCTCCGAGACATTTGCATCCGGCTTCAAACCAACAAACGCACAAGGCGTCTCTCCCCAATGATCATCCGGCTTTGCGACCACTGCGGCTTCCGCTACTTGTGGATGTTGATATAGACAGTCTTCGACTTCTATAGAAGAAATATTCTCACCACCAGAGATGATGATGTCTTTTGATCGGTCCTTCAGTTTGAGATAGCGATCGGGTTGAATCACCCCCAGGTCTCCAGAATGAAACCAGCCTCCTGCAAACGCCTGCTCGGTGGCTTCTGGATTTTTTAGATATCCCTTCATCACGATATTACCCTGAAACATCGTTTCTCCCATTTGATCGCCGTTTGATTCGACCGGCTGCATAGTTTCAGGATCCATCACATCGAGGCCTTGGAGTACATGGTAACGCACACCCTGACGAGACTTCATCTGCGCTTTGGCATTACTGTCGAGCACATCCCATTCAGGCTTCCAAGCGCAGATCACTGCAGGCCCATATGTTTCCGTAAGTCCATAAACATGCGTAACCTTGAACCCCGCTTTTTCCATAGATTCGAGAACTGCCGCCGGCGGTGGCGCCGCAGCTGTCATCATATTGACTTGGTGATCGAACTCGCGTCGTTCTTCGTCATTGGCATTAATGACCATGTTCATAATTATCGGCGCCCCGCAAAAATGTGTAACCTTGTATTCGTCAATAGCCTGAAAAATACTCTGGGCATTGATGTTTCTTAGGCAAATACTTGTGCCGGCCAGCGCCGCCAGGGTCCAGGGAAAACACCAGCCGTTACAATGAAACATAGGCAAGGTCCAGAGATACACCGCATCATGTCCCATTTCCCACCCAACAATATTACTCAATGCGTTTAGGTAGGCACCGCGATGATGGTAGACCACACCTTTAGGGTTGCCCGTAGTGCCGGAAGTATAGTTAAGCGAGATCGCATCCCATTCATCATCGATAGCGGTGATTGCCTCACTTGGATCTCCCTCCGATAACAGCGCTTCGTAATCGCGACTGCCGATGGATAGTGAAAACCCATCAACCTCAATGTCCACCACCAACAGTTGATCACGGATACCAGTCTCGAGCTTGTCCAGTGCGGATTTCACTAGGCCTGCGAGTTCAGCATCTACCAACAGCACCCTGGCTCCACCGTGAGCGAGAATAAAAGCGATGGTGTCTGCGTCTAGCCTGGTGTTAATGGTGTTCAATACCGCCCCTGACATAGGCACGCCAAAGTGCGCCTCATATATCGCATGGCTGTTGGGCGCGATAATGGCAACCGTATCGTTCTTGCCGATGCCCAGTTGCCGCAAAGCCGACGCAAGGCTTCGACATCTCGCGGCGACTTCCGACCAGGTGAAGGTGCGATTTGCGTCAATTAACGCCACGCGATCCGGGTATACTGATGCGGCGCGCAGCAGGAAATCAATCGGAGTCAGCGGCGCGTAATTGGCACTGCACTGATCTAATCCGTTGGTATAAATATTGTTTGACATTGTGCGGTCTCAAAAAGGGTTTTTCAGATTTCTTTCGTGTCGATAATAATGATATTGTTGCCGCCCCGATAGCTCAAGCCGTCATTTAGATGCCTGATATTCCAACCCTGCGCAGAATCCTGTCTGAAAACAAAACTATTGCCGTAGTCGGTCTTTCCGCGAAGTGGCATCGCCCCAGTTTTTTTGCAGCCAAGTATATGCAAGACCACGGATATAAGATAATTCCGGTCAATCCGACCTATACTGAGATACTTGGCGAAACCTGTTATCCCGATCTGGCTTCTATTCCCCAGCAGGTAGACATGGTAGACATCTTTCAACGTGCCGAGACCACCCCGGACTACACTCGCCAGGCAGTCCAGATCGGTGCCAAGACGGTTTGGCTTCAGCTTGGAATTGTGAGCGAGGAAGCAGAGGAAATCGCCAGCCAAGCCGGTATCGATTTTGTAATGAACCGATGCGTCAAAATCGAACACGCACGGTTATTTGGCGGGTTAAATTTTATCGGCGTAAATACTCGTGTGATCTCTTCCCGGCGTAATAAAGTAATCGCAAACTGACCAGAATTAACAGACTATGAGCGATAGAGAATTTGGCTTTGAAACACTGTGTCTGCATGCGGGCACTCAGCCCGATCCTGCCACAGGGTCCCGTGCCACACCAATCTACCAGACGGCGTCGTATGTATTTGATGATACTGATCATGCGGCCAGTCTTTTTAATCTACAGACCTTCGGAAATATCTATACGCGCCTGAGCAATCCCACAACCGCGATGTTCGAAGAGCGAATGGCGGCGCTCGAGGGCGGCAGGGCCGCAGTGGCCACCAGCACCGGCATGGCAGCCCAGATGACCGCACTGCTCACCATACTTAAAGAGGGTGATGAAATCGTATCAGCCAGCACACTCTATGGCGGAACCGTGTCCCAGTTTGGGGTTACTTTTAAAAAAATGGGCATTGGTACCGTATTTGTTGACCCGGACGAACCAGATAATTTCGCGCGCGCTATCACCGATAAAACCCGGGTTATTTACGGCGAAACCGTGGGCAATCCCAACAATAATGTGCTCGATATCGAGGCCGTTGCCAATATTGCGAACGAACATGGTATCGCTTTTGTAATCGACAACACGTTTGCCTCGCCGTACCTTTGCAAACCGATTGAATATGGCGCCGATATCGTGCTGCACTCTGCAACCAAGTTTATCTGTGGACATGGCACCTCGATGGGAGGCATTCTTGTCGAATCTGGTAAATTTCCCTGGGACAACGGCAATTACCCGGACATGACCGATCCCTCGGAGGGCTACCATGGGGTGCGATTCTTCGAAACCTTTGGAGACTTTGCATTTACCATGAAAGCGCGATGCGAAACACTTCGGACTCTGGGCCCGACGCTAAGCCCCTTCAACGCCTTCATGATGCTGCAGGGATTGGAAACCCTGCCCATCCGCATGCAAAGACATGTTGAAAATGCATCAAAAGTGAGCGAATTCCTAAAACAGCATCCACGTGTGACCTGGGTTAAATATGCCGGAGACCCAGACAATCCATACTATCCGCTCAGCCAGAAATACTTACCACTGGGAGGGGGCTCAATTCTGACATTTGGGATTGAGGGCGGCCAGAAAGCAGGCGCCAAGTTTATCGAGCACGTAAGTTTCTTGAGCCATCTGGCTAATGTGGGCGATGCTAAGACCCTGGTAATCCATCCGGCATCTACTACTCACCGCCAGTTGAACGAAGCAGAACAGTTGAAAGCTGGAATCACCGCGGACATGGTTCGCATTTCGGTAGGCATTGAATCTGTAGACGATATTATCTGGGACATCGATCAGGCTTTAAACGCCTAAGCAGGACACTAATGGATTCATGTAAAAGCCGTATCGACAGGTTTCACCTTCGGCCAGGCGAAACCATTGCTGACAAGTACCAGATTATCGAGTTTCTTGGCGCTGGCTGGGAAGGCGAAGTGTATTTAGTTAATGAAATGCGCACCGGAATTGCGCGCACCGCAAAGCTGTTTTTTCCACAGCGAAACCCCAGGGATCGCACGTTAAAAACATATGCTCGCAAACTGCATAAGCTCCGACAGTGTCCGATTGTCATCCACTATCACACCATGGACACCATCGACTTTTGCGGGCGTGAAATTTCGGTATTGATTTCTGAGTATGTCGAGGGCGAATTGCTGTCGACATTTTTAAAACACCAGAAAGGCCGCAAACTCAATCCATTTCAGGCGCTTCACCTGCTACACGCCCTGACCGAAGGAATAGAGGCCATTCACGCCTCGCGCGAGTACCATGGTGACCTGCATGCAGAAAATATAATCGTCCAGCGTTTTGGCCTGGGTTTCGAACTCAAACTATTAGACATGTTTAACTGGGGGGCCGCCAGTGGCGAAAACTATCGCAACGACATCTGCGACCTGGTGCGCGTTTTTTACGATGTGTTAGGGGGCGCAAAAACCTACTCTCGACAGCCCTTCGAAGTCAAAGCAATATGCTGTGGATTGAAGCGCAGTCTGATTCTGAAAAAATTCCGCACCGCCAGCCAGCTCCGAAACTATATCGAAACTATGGAGTGGCATCAGTGTTGAACGAGTTGTTCTATTCGGAGGCAGAAAACGAGCTGGACTACCTCAAACGCGCCGGCTGCGAATTCGCCGCGTACACCGCCCGTTCACCGGTTAAGCAAAGCGCTAACGAGGATTGCGCTGGTTGGATCAGACTGGCTCGCGACCGATGGGTATTTCTGGTCGCAGATGGTCTGGGTGGATTGCCCTCTGGAGATGCCGCATCACGCCTCGCTGTTGCAACAATCTTGGACCAGCTAGAGAAGGTCTCAAACGGAGATGAGGCCCGCAGTGTGATCCTGCAGGGCATCGACAAGGCTAATGAAGCAATTCTGCATTCCGGAACCGGAGGCGCGACAACTCTAGTTGTGGTCGAGTTCGATCAAGGGGTAATCCGGCCGTACCACATTGGCGACGCGATGGCCTTGATAACTGGCCAACGTGGACGGATCAAGTTTGAGACAGTTTCCCATTCACCCACCGGATACATGGAGGAAGTTGGATTGCTGAACGAAGAAGATGCCATGCGACATGCAGAGAGGCATATCGTTTCAAATGTACTCGGTAGCGACGACATGCGTCTGGAGATCGGGCCCAGAATCACCCTGGCCAAATACGATACTGTAATCCTGTCTAGTGACGGCCTCAGAGATAATCTTTCTCAGGAGCAAGTCACTGAATTAATTCGCAAAGGACCACTTGAAAAAAGTTTGGACCGACTTGCTTCAACCTGTCGCGCCACCATGACCAGTGCAAATAAAAACACCCATGGCCATCCTGATGATCTAACCATGCTGGCAGTGCGAAGAACAAGGTAGGAGTGAACCTCCAATTGGCAGGATCCCGTCGTTGTGACCCAGTCATTGTGACCCGGTCAGCGAGATCCGGTCAACGAGATCCGGTCAGCGGGATCCGGTCAGCGGGATCCGGTCAGCGAGACCCGGTAGACCCAAAGCCTCCGTCGGCTCGGTCACTGCGGCTAAAGTCCTCCACTAGATTAAACTCAGCCTGCACCACCGGTACTAGGACCAGTTGGGCGATGCGATCACCAGGATTGATCGTAAAATCGTTATGGCCACGATTCCAGCATGACACGAATAATTGTCCCTGGTAATCGGAATCAATTAGTCCAGTCAGATTGCCGAGCACAATCCCGTGCTTATGACCGAGTCCCGAGCGCGGCAGAATTACCGCAGCCAGGGATGGGTCACCAATATGGATCGCAAGTCCGGTCGGAATCAGTTCAGTTTTACCAGGTTCCAGGTTTAACGGGGAGTCGATACAGGCTTTCAGATCGAGGCCAGCGGATCCTTCAGTTGCATAGTGCGGTAGACCAAACTCTTGATGAAGCCTCGAGTCGAGAATCTTGAGATCAATTCTCTTTTTCATTGATGGCGGTAAAGCGTGTTGATTTCCTGTAGCATTCGAATCGCCACGGCGTACTTATCATTGGAAGGTATATTGACCTCTCCACCGGAATGGACCAACGTTACCGCATTGGAGTCGCTGCCAAACGCACTGTCGTCACCACCGACATTATTTGCAGCCACCACATTTACTCTTTTCTTCTTCAGTTTGCTACGGGCGTTTTTTATTGTGTTCTGTGTTTCCGCAGCAAATCCCACTGTGAATGGAGGCTTCTCCAACGCGGCGACAGTTGCAAGGATATCAGGATTTTTAACCATCTCGATCACCATGCCATCCTGATCTTCGGATTTCTTGATCTTGTGCTCCGCCACGTCCGCCGGCCGATAGTCAGCGACGGCGGCGACAGCGATAAAAATATTGGATTTTCCGACTTCCCGCATTACCGATTCCAGCATGTCTGCTGCCGACAACACGTCTATTCGACTCACACATTGTGGCGTGTCAAGATGAACCGGACCACTGATCAAAGTCACCTGTGCACCGAAGTCGGATGCCGCCTGGGCCAGCGCATAGCCCATCTTGCCGGAACTGTGATTGGTCACTCCACGCACCGGATCGATCGCTTCCCAGGTCGGTCCGGCGGTGATCAGTACACGACAATCAGACAGCAGTGGCTCAATGGCGTCCCCCGCCAGGATCCCGGCTATCTCCTCGGGCTCGGTCATTCGACCCGGGCCTACTTCGCCACAAGCCTGATCACCGCTACCTGGCCCAATCACCCGAATACCACGCTGCACCAGCTGCTCCAGATTAGTCCCTGTGCTTGGATGCTGCCACATCTGCTGATTCATGGCCGGCGCCACAGCAACTTCTGCTTCTGTCGCCAGTGCCAGAGTGGACAACAGGTCATCGGCCTGACCGTGTGCCAACTTGGCGATAAAGTTGGCAGTAGCGGGCGCAATCACTACCAGTTCCGCCCAGCGCGCCAATTCAATATGACCCATTCCGGATTCGGCTTCGGCGTCCAACAGATGTTGATGAACAGGATGCCCACTCACCGCCTGCATTGTGAGGGGGGTTATAAACGCCTCCGCCGCACGTGACATCACGACACGAACATCGCAACCACGGTCTTTCAACCTTCGCACTAACTCCGGGCTTTTATATGCGGCAATACCACCGGTCACACCTACCAGTACGCGCTTGTTTTTATGATGGCTCATAAAGTAGAGTGTACCGCAGGAATCTTATTACAAGGAATGTAAACATGGCAATCAAGAAATGGCCGGTCGCCGAACGACCACAGGAAAAGCTTCTCACCCATGGCGCTAAGTCGCTGTCAGACGCCGAATTACTTGCACTCTTCATTCGCTCAGGGACCCGTGGGCGAACCGCTATCGACATAGGCAGGGAGCTTCTAAGCGAATTTGGCAGTCTGCGCCAAATATTGACCGCTGACTTCAATCGCATCTGTGACGTCAGGGGCTGCGGACCCGCCAAGTACGCCCTGCTGCAAGCCTCTCTCGAGATTGGACGAAGATTTCTTGATCAAACTTTACGCAAACAAGGTCCTCTAAACAGTCCTCACCAAGCCGCCGACTTTCTTACTTACCAGCTGCGCGATCTTAAACGCGAAGTGTTTGCGATAATCTATCTCGATACCCGTCACCAGGTGATCGACTACGAGGAACTCTTCAGCGGAACGATAAACGGTGCTACAGTGCATCCCAGGGAGGTGGTCAGAAGTGTGCTCGAATACAATGCCTCGGCGGTCATTCTGGCGCACAATCACCCCTCTGGCGTCGCCGAGCCCAGCCAATCAGACACGACTCTGACCCGACGCTTACAGAAATCTCTGGCCTTGATCGACGTGCGCTTGCTGGATCATCTAGTGATTGGCGATGGTGAATGCGTTTCAATGTCTGACCGTGGCCTTCTGGATTGATTAAAGTACTGTTAACCACATATGGTAGTAAGTTAGCGGACGCTCCTGCGTTTCAAAGGCGTATTCGCTGGGAAAATAACATTACCAAAGCAATGTCGAGTTTGTGCGATAACTAATCAAGATAAAGAACCAGTATGAAATCAAGACAACGTAGACAGGGCATTACCCTGGTCAACACGGGGGAAGGTAAAGGCAAGTCGTCCAGTGGCTTTGGCGTCGTTTTTCGCGCAGCAGGCTGGGGATTAAAGGTCTGCGTGATCCAATTGATTAAAGGTAAATGGAAGACCGGTGAGCAACAAGCGGCCGCAAAGTTCGACAATATCGAGTGGCACGCGCTTGGAGATGGATTTACCTGGGACACTAAAAATCCGGAGCAGGATCTCGATACCAGTCGCGAGATCTGGGAGTTTGCTAAAAATAAAATACTTTCCGAGGAGTTTGATTTGGTGATGCTGGACGAAATCAACTACTGCTGTGGCTACGGCTGGTTCACGGGCAAAGAAATCGCTGACTTTGTTCGCGATCACAAACCGTCGTGGATGCACCTGATCCTGACCGGCAGAGATGCGCCCCAGGAAATCATTGAAGTGGCCGATACAGTCACTGAAATGCATAAGGTTAAGCATGCCTTCGATAGTGGAATCATGGCGGCACAGGGCGTCGAGTTTTAGTTCGCTGCCCAATCTCTAGTCTCTATCCAGGTTAACCATACTTCGCAAGCCTTTAATCTTACTTCGGTGAGATTTGTCGCTAAGGCGTTTTTGTTTGGCCGCCTTGCCCGGACGTGTTGGTATTCTTTTGCTGCGGGATACAAATACGCTTCTGATCAGTATTTGCAATCGCTCCAGGGCGGCCTGGCGGTTCCTTTCCTGGGTCCTGTACTGCTGCGACTTGATTACAATCACGCCGTCTCGTGATATACGTTTATCTTTGAGCGCAAGCAATCGATGCTGATAGTCCTCGGGTAAAGACGAGGATCGAATATCAAACCGCAGATGAATGGCCGAAGAAACCTTGTTAACGTTCTGGCCCCCTGCCCCGCGGGCCCGGATAGGATGCAGCTCGATTTCCTCAAGAGGGATCGAGACACGGTTTGATACGGGCAGAGAACTGGCTGTTTCAGACATGGTCATCATGCATTTTATATCATGTCCTAATTGTGCTCTGCATCAACATCGCTGGTCGTATTCAGGCAATTCCCCTTGATATAATCTGACTAGACTCGCGCCCAAATCACCGGGATTCGTCTTAACTAGCGCACCCTCGGGTGCCATCTTCAGAGGGTATTAAACCAACTTGATAGTTGCAGGTTAACTTTAACGACCTATTTTGATATGAATCGCTATTCCATATTCAGCCTGTTGCGCAACTCGGTGAATTATCACCAGGACTGGCAGCGTGCATGGCGCAGTCCCGATCCCAAGCGGGAGTATGATGTAGTCATTGTCGGTGGTGGTGGCCATGGCCTGGCGACCGCATATTACCTCGCCAAAGAATGCGGGATTTCCAATGTGGCAGTCATTGAAAAAGGTTGGATAGGCGGTGGCAACACCGGTCGAAATACCACCATCGTACGTTCAAACTATCTGTACGATGAATCCGCTGGGATTTATGAGCATGCTCTAAAATTATGGGAGAACCTGAGTCAGGATCTAAATTATAACGTCATGTTCTCGCCCCGAGGTCTATTGCACCTCGCACACAATGTACATGATATGCAGGAGATTGGGCGGCGAGGCAATGCAATCCGATTAAACGGAATTGACTCACAATTTCTTACCCCCGCCCAAGTCAAGGAGATGGTGCCGTTTATCAATCTCGAATGTCGCTACCCCGTCATGGGTGCGCTGTTGCAACCTCGAGGTGGTACTGCGCGGCACGATGCAGTGGCATGGGGCTATGCCCGGGCAGCTGATGCCATGGGCGTCGATATTATCCAGAACTGCGAGGTGCAAGGGTTTAAGATCGAAAACAATACGGTAACAGGGGTAGAAACTTCTCGCGGATCAATCAGTGCCAAGAAGGTAGGCTGCGTGGTGGCCGGGCATTGCAGCGTGCTCGCCGACATGGCGGGCTTCCGCTTGCCGATTGAGTCAGTGCCGCTGCAGGCGCTGGTCTCGGAACCGATCAAACCCATTCTCGATTGTGTGGTGATGTCCGGTAGCGTGCACGCGTATATCAGCCAGTCGGATAAAGGCGAATTGGTAATCGGCGCCGGCTCGGATTTATACAATTCTTATTCTCAGCGTGGCAGTTTCGATGTGATAGAGGCAACTGTAGGCCCAGTAGTGGAGCTCTACCCTATCTTCTCCCGCATGAAGATGCTGAGACAATGGGGCGGTATCGTGGACGTTACCGTAGATCGTTCACCCATCCTAACCAAGACGCCTGTCAACAATATGTTTTTTAACTGCGGCTGGGGTACTGGAGGATTTAAAGCCACTCCGGGTTCAGGAAACGTATTCGCCCATTCCATCGCGCGCGGTGATATGCACCCTATCGCCGAACCTTTCTCAATGTATCGCTTTATTTCCGGCGCGTTGATCGATGAAGGCGCCGCCGCTGCAGTTGCTCACTAGGATATTCGGAAATGCTTTTAATTGAATGCCCTTGGTGTGGTTTGCGAGATCAAACTGAATTTCATTGTCATGGCGAGGCGCACATTACACGACCACTGGACCCGGACTCACTAAGCGATGAAGAGTGGGGTTCATATGTTTTTTTCAGGAACAATCCCAAAGGCCTGCACTATGAGCGCTGGGAGCATTCACACGGATGTCGCCGATGGTTTAACGCCGCGAGAGACACAGTTACCGATCACGTCTATGCCACTTATAAACCGGGCGTAGCGAAGCCGGAGATCGAATCATGAGTCAGGACTATCGTCGGGACAAAGGTGGCCAATTAAACCGTAGCAAGACTCTTCGCTTCTGGTACGACAATAAAGGCTACGAAGGCTATCAGGGCGACACACTCGCATCGGCATTGCTAGCCAATGGCGTACATCTGGTTGGCCGCAGTTTTAAATATCATCGCCCCAGGGGCATATACAGCGCGGGCTCCGAGGAGCCAAATGCTTTGGTACAACTTGAAAGTGGCGCCCATACCGAACCCAACCGACGCGCCACAGAAGTCGAGCTTTATGAGGGCCTCAGCGCCAGCAGCCAGAATTGCTGGCCCTCAGTTGGATTCGATATTGGTGCCATCAATTCAAAAATCTCAAGATTGCTGCCGGCTGGCTTTTACTATAAGACTTTTATGTGGCCAGGTGCGCTCTGGACCACTTATGAAAAATTTATTCGAAAGGCCGCGGGCCTTGGAAAGTCGCCTACTGAAATAGATCCCGACAGCTACGACAAAATCCATGCGCATTGTGATGTTCTGATCGTTGGCGCCGGCCCTGCGGGACTACAGGCCGCATTGCACGCGGGACGAAGTGGCGCGCGGGTCATGCTGATTGATGAAAAACCGATGTTTGGAGGTTCATTGCTCGCTGATTCGGCATTGATTGACGGCGCACCCGCCGATCAATGGGTCACCAAGGTTATCAATGAACTGAAACAGATGCGTGAAGTCACACGGCTCACACGTACCACGGTAACCGGATATTATGATTACAACTTTGTCGTAGCTAACGAGCGTGTCAACGAACACCTGGGTCCAAATCGAAAAGCAGGCGGACCCAAAGAAAGATTATGGAAAATTCGCGCTCGTCAGGTGGTACTGGCGACCGGCGCTATCGAGCGGCCATTAGTATTCGCCGACAGTGACCGCCCTGGAATCATGCTGGCGCACGCTCTCCGCACCTACGTCAACCACTATGGAGTGCTGCCTGGAAATCGCATTGTATTAATCACTAACAATGATAGCGCCTATCACTCTGCACTCGATGCCCATGCCGCGGGCGCGATGGTCGAAGTGATTGATGTGCGCCGCAATCCTTCGGGCTCATTGCTTGACACCGCCCGGGAACAAGGTATCCATATTCATGAAAATAGCACAATTTCCGCCGTAGATTACCGCCGCGGAAAACTGAGAGGCATTGAGGTCATGCAACTCAGCGATGATGGTAAAGCTGTTCGCGGCGTACCATCCGATTTGCGCTGCGACCTGGTTGCGGTATCTGGCGGTTGGACACCAACAGTGCATTTGTTCAGCCAAGGTAAGGGAAAGCTGAAGTTTCTTGATGATGAGCATTGCTATGTTCCTGGAGAACGAGCGGTGAATAACAAAGGTTTCGAGGCCGGGTCTTGCAAGGCCACTTGGTCTCTGCCCGAGTGCCTCAAGGAAGGGGCGATCGCAGGCGCTTCTGCAGCTTCAGCCGCGGGCTTTGAAAGCACCGCAACGGAGGATGCGTCTGGGACCGAAGAATCGGTGTATGGCCCCGCAAGAGCACTATGGATTTTACCTACTGATCACCCTGTTGGCCGCGGCCCAAAAAAACATTTCCATGAACTTCACAATGATTCCACGGTGGCGGATATCGCGCTTGCGGCACGAGAAGGATTCGTTTCCATAGAACATTTGAAGCGCTATACCACAACCGGTATGGGAACCGACCAGGGCAAGACTTCCAATCTCAATGCCTTGACAGTGATGTCAGAAATTCGTGATGTCCCAATTCCAGAGGTCGGTACCACAACATTTCGACCGCCTTTCACTCCACTTAGTTTTGGTTCAATCGTGGGGCATGACCGTCGGGAATTATTTGTGCAGAAACGCAAAACCGCAATACACCCTTGGCATGATCGTAATAACGCGGTTTACGAAGACGTGGGCGATTGGAAAAGACCTTACTATTTTCCTCAGCATGGAGAATCGATGCACGATGCGGTCCAGCGTGAATGCCTCGCGGCTCGGGCTTCGGCGGGTATTGTAGATGCCTCAACCCTGGGTAAGATCGACATCCAGGGACCCGATGCCCGACGCCTTTTGAACATGGTGTACACCAATGCCTGGAGTAAACTGGCGCCTGGCCGGTGCCGCTATGGACTAATGCTGAACGAACATGGCATGGTGTTTGACGATGGTGTCACTACCTGCCTCGCAGAGAATCATTTCCATATGACTACTACCACAGGCGGTGCCGCCAGGGTCATGGGGTGGCTCGAAGAATGGTTACAAACCGAATGGCCTCAGTGGCAGGTTTACTGCACTAGCGTCACCGAACAGTGGGCAGTCGCCTCTATTACCGGCCCCAATGCCGGGAAATTGCTGTCCACGCTGTGCGACCAACCGCTGGACGACGAGTCCTTTCCGTTTATGTCGATGCAGTCTTTTAATGTCGCTGGCATTCCTGCCAGGGTATTTCGTATTAGCTTTACCGGTGATTTAACTTTCGAAATTAATGTACCAGCCCGCTATGGCCTCGCTCTTTGGGAAGCCCTGATGAAAGCCGGCCGACAATATGATATTTGTCCTTACGGCACTGAAGCCATGCATATTCTGCGTGCGGAGAAAGGATTCATCATTGTCGGTCAAGATACTGACGGCACCGTCACCCCCCTGGATCTCGGTATGGACTGGATCGTATCGAAAACCAAAGGCGACTTTCTTGGAAGGCGCTCGTTCACGCGCAGCGACACCACCAGAAGCGACAGAAAACAGCTGGTCGGGCTCCTGACAGAGGACCCGTCATTTGTTTTACCAGAAGGCGTGCACGTAGTGGAAAAACTGAAAGATAAACCGCCCATGACCATGCTCGGCCATGTGACCTCTAGCTATATGAGTCCGAATGTCGGTCGCTCAATTGCGATGGCGTTGTTAAAAGACGGTTTTAATCGCAAGGGCAGCACCCTCGAAGTGTCGTTAATGGATGGCAGCAGCCACAAGGTCACTGTGACCGATCCGGTGTTCCTGAAGTCTGGTAGTGAGTAAAAGATAAGTGTCATGACTAACACGACCGCCAAAGACCTGCCTCGTACCTCATCCTGTTATGCCAGATCTGCGATAGAAGGCACTAACTCCCTGCGCGAAATGGACCTTAATGGCAAACTAAACATTCGTGGTGATGCGAGCGAACAGAAGTTTGTCGATGGAATGAGCCAAGTGCTGGAAATGGACCTTCCGATATCGGCCAACTCGGTAAACGAGCGTGGATCCCAACGATTGTATTGTCTTGGTCCAGACGAATGGTTTCTGCATTGCAACCTCAAGAGCACCGACTCACTGGCGCAAAACTTGAGAGAGAAACTTGCAGGTGTGCACTGCGCAGTCACAGAGGTTTCTGACTATTACACTGTACTTAGGCTGAGTGGACCAGATGCCGAGGGATTGTTAAGACGAGGCACTCCGCTCGACCTGCATCATGGCGTCTTCAAACACGATCATACGGCACAAACACGTTTCGGACATGCCAGCATACTGCTGCACAAGCTCGCTGAAGGTGAAGCCTGGGACATCCAGGTCAGGTGGACTTACGCAGAGTATCTTTGGGACTATCTCGTCAGCGCAATGAGAAGCCTCTAACCCAAGATCACCTCAGCCTTACCGCCCCTGTAAGCTAAAACATCACTGCCACACTAAAGAACGCTCTGAGTAAAAGTATTCTAGTGGCACCGCTAGTTGCCCGCGTGATAGCATTTAATCGCATAACAAATCGACATCACGTCAGACGGAGGCACTATGGACGCATTAATTCTTTTAGTTAGCACCCTCTTGAGTGGCGCGATTGGCGGCAATGTTGCCGGGCTCGTTCTAAAGAAAATCAGCCTGGGATTTATGGGAAATACTTTGGCTGGAATCGTGGGTGGCGCCCTGGGTGGACAACTTCTAGGCGCACTGGCAGTTGGAAGCTTGTCGGGCCTGACAGGTCAGCTGCTTTCCGGCGGAATAGGCGGAAGCGCAGTAATGGTAGCGATTGGCCTGATCAGAAATATAGTGAACAGGTAATCTTACCTTGTCGGCCTATTTCCAATTGTCCTCGATCTATTCACGCTCGTCGTAGCGATCTGAAAATTCAGTGCTGGCACCTTGGGCAAGGATTTCCGCTTGTCGGACCCACTGCTCGCGGTTCACGCGTCCTGGAAACGCAAGGTTGTTGTCGATCCAGCGGACATTATCTTCAGTGAATGCAGCGATCTGATGGAAATGAAAGATACCAAGCTCTTTCAGGGTCTTTTCCATTACCGGACCGACACCTTTGATCCGTTTGAGATCGTCAGGTTCTCCCTTCGGATGGGGCAATAATTGCGGCGCCCCGTCATCTATAGCCTCACCTTGCACCTCAAAAGCATCTGCTTGTGACGACTGATAGTGATCCTCGAGCCCTGCGCTGGCAGTCTTGTCGGAGTCCGCTTGCTGCCGACCAGGTTTCGTCTGCTGGCTGCTGACATCGCGAGCCTCACGCCCCCAAATCAGCCAGCCAATGAAAAGCCCAAACAAGCCCGCCGTTAAAATCCAGATCCAGGTTTGGACAAGTAAATACAGCATGAGGAAAATACCTTGTTATTGTGTCTAAAGAGTTCGTAATCTACGATCGAACACGGCTAAATTTATAAGCCGCAGGTTAATAAGCCAGACTGTTATCAGGACCTCTCCAAACCGATCCGATGATCTAATCCCTGAGAGTAACAGGAAGCAAAGAATGATTAACTCGGACGCAAAGCCGTTTTGACAGTGCGCTGGATGGAGGAAACCATCGTAGATTTGCACGGCATTCGCCTATAATACAGCTCCAAGGAGTGCTCAATCAATCTCATTTGCTTGCTTCCATTTTGGTCGCGTTCTAAATTAATACAATCTAAATTATATATGCTTGTCAGGGACCAGGAATCCGGCTTAATAATGGAACAAACCGGAGACCTTGCGTTAATTGTTCATACCTCCTGTTTCGACCAAGCCACTGATTTCGTCGATCAAGTTTTAAATTGTTGCGATGGGCTCTATTTGTTTACCAGCAAGCCCGAGGAAACGCACAAGCTGTGACATCGAGAATGGTTAAAGCCGCTGTAGGCGACGAGGATCAATCAATGTATCACCAGGCCCCTGGCATAAAATGGAAATATGCACTGACACTTATTGTGCCTTTACTGGTGATCATAATCTTGTTAACTCAGAACCTGTTTCGCCAGCAAACAACAACAGCCGGGCCGCAACCTCTAACTATCGGCGAAAGTCAGTCGACAACTGCCGAAATTAACACTCACTCAACCAGCACCGAGACGGTGCAACCGGTGGCCAATGCAGTGACCGGCGAATCCGCCGTTGCAGATGGTCAGCCGGGCATCACCACTCTGGAAGATAATATCTTTATCGGAGAGTCTGCATCCATTGTCGAGCCAGTCACGGCAGCGCCAGAACTAGTTCAATACGCATCTTTTTATACGACAATACCAGGTTTTCGAGATGCCATGATGAAACGATTTCAAGCCGCTCACACCAGAATCTTCCCCTTAATCCCCTAGGATTTGTGTTGCTTGCTTCAGTTTCTGCTTTACGGTAATCTCCGCTGCCCTCCGTGGCTACGTAGCTCAGCTGGTTAGAGCACATCACTCATAATGATGGGGTCGGTAGTTCGAATCTACCCGTAGCCACCATTCCATCAAAAGCTAGTAAAAATTAATTTGGATCCCCGTCAATTAATCGGTATTTTTTTTCGGACTATCCAATTCCATTTTTAAGGAATAGAAGCATCCCGTCATGAAGTAACATACCTGATCAATATTTCACCGTCGCAATTCCTGAGATTCGCAGAGCAATTGATTACCGGGAAAGTCAGTCGAAAAATTCATGCTAATAATTACAGAACAAAATTATTTTCCTTTCTCGAATCAGCACATATTATCAAGCTAGAAATCCTACTTTATTAGCATCTGAATAATTAAATTCAGGCAATAGTGTGGATATATCTTGCGGGTTACCTGAATAGTTGACATTCAAGAATTCACTTAGAATCTCGCCAAAAACATTTTGATAGTCTATAGTGTGATTCATGTATCGTCCATTAACCATCTTGGCATCGTTGAGCGGATCGTAAGCGATCCAGTCTGTAATCGGTTTAGTGAAATCGGGACTACCGCCAGCACCGCCCAGGTTTTCATGGCCGAGATACACGCCACTGTTTAATGTATTGCTAGTGCCCGCTACAAAGTAACTGGTGGCATGGGCATGGTCGGTGCCTTTGCTACCGTTTTCGTAGGCTGTCCGGCCAAATTCGCTCATGATCATCACCAGCACATTGTCCATCATTGCATCTGCATTCAGGTCATCGAAGAACGCGCCGAGATTATTTGACACATCACCGATACTGCCCGCGTGCGAACCGCCCAATATGCCTTGATTACTATGTGTATCGAATCCGCCGCGACTCAGGCACGCGACCTCCAGTCCTACCCCTGCCTTAATCAGCAAAGCAGTCTGTTTGAGTTGCCGCGCGAAGGTCGAACTGGTGTAATCGCTGGTGGTGCTGGAAGTGGTATAAGTGTCGGGATCGAGTCCAGGTGAATGCGCATTATTTAGCTCCCGGACTACGTCAAGATCATTTATGGTTACACGCCCGAAATCATGCATGACAGATGCATATAAACGCTGCGGATCCGCCGTCTGGTTGTACGCTGAAACCAGACCTGCAAGGATTTCTGCTTCGTCGGCACCGTTGGCGATGCCCAGTTCAAAGTTTCGCAGGTCGCTGAAGGTGGAAACAACTTCAGATTGGCCTCGTAGAGACTGTGGCAGAC
Source organism: uncultured Gammaproteobacteria bacterium (assembly GCA_947259885.1). GTDB lineage: Bacteria > Pseudomonadota > Gammaproteobacteria > Arenicellales > Poriferihabitantaceae > VYFG01. Next base: position 78,901 of record CAMYNW010000008.1, on the reverse strand, counting down.
CGGAACTGATTCCTGCGCCGCGCATGGCACCGGACGCGGCAGCGGACGATGAATCCGCCAGATAGCGTTGCAACCAACCGCTAGTCTCGAGATCAAATTTTGCACTTTCGGTATATTGCTGACCACTGAAATGTGAACGCGATGCGTTGGCATAATGGACCGCAGGCATCACCGCGAGATTCCCATCCACATACATCTTATGCATTGCGGTCATCGCGGGGTGCAGACCGAGCCCGTTAGCAGGATCCGCGGGGTCTAAACTGCTGAGATCCAGCGCGGTTCCATCAGACGAACTAGGTTTTGGTACCGCAATAGTGGGCCGAAAACCCGAAGCATAATAACCCGTGCCGGCCAGGTAACCGTGCGGGATAACCGTATTGATGCCGTCAATGCCCCCTCGCAGATACACGCACACCAAAGTCTTGCGATTAGAGAAGGTAGCGTGATCTGCATGAGCTATACGAAATGCCGGTTTCAGAGGGTTGTCGAGTGCCAGTGCCGCAACCGCAGCAGAGGCGCCGCCAAGCTTTTTTAAAAATTGTCGCCTTTTCATAATCATTCCCCCTGTTACTGGTATTGATAGCCAGGATAGTTCAACACTAGCCCCAGCATTTTGCGTAATTTACTTTCCTGGGTAGCTACATCATCATCGTCGTTGTAGCTACTGCCATTGTTAAGTACCGCGAGCACATCGGCTCTTTCTTGCGCGGTGTGCTGGTTGGCAAGCGCCAGCTCAAGCACATAGTCCACGATCTCCACATCCGTGGTGAGCGATTTGCTGTTGAAGAATGCGAGTGGATCAATATAGATGTCGTTTGTCGGGTTGGTGTTAAATGCCATATCCGCGAAAAACCGGAAGCGCTGCAGAATCAGACTGGAATTGACCCAGTCAATACCTTCCTCAGAAAATCCGTCCGGAGCCGGATACTGGAACAGGTTCATACTCATCTGCGAAGTTTCTGAAGGCAGATCGTCCAGATCGCCATCGTCGGAAATTTCAAAGTTGCGGACATAACCTACCGCGGTCTCGAGCGGCGTTTTGATCTTGTCGAGATAGTCCGTGAAGTTCACAAATTCTGGGGTAGCGATAATCGCCTGCACCACCTCCGCGATTTGTGTGCTACTGCTGATAGGAGTGTTGAATGCTAAGGTACACGCGCTCACAGCATTATCAAAACTCTCAGAACCCGGCTCCTCACTCACCAGCAGCGTGGTCAGCTTCTTGCACATGAAATCTGCGGTGGACGGGTGGTTAACCAGATTCGTGAGCACATACTGACCAGCCGCTTCGCAGTTTTGTTGCGAGGTGTCGTTACTATCTCGCGGCTCAAGCGGCGCCGGTGGGCTGGCCAGCCCAAGATCCAGCGTGATCGTGCTGACGTAATCATGGGTCGCAGGATCGCAGGTGTATTGGCGTAGTAACGGATCTACTGTCCACCCGGTGAAGGCGATCGCCACCTGTTCGACGTCGGTCTGGGTATAGCCGCCATCAACACCCATAGTGTTCAATTCCATCAGCTCACGGGGATAGTTTTCATTGGGCTCCACCGCGATATTGTTGACTCCATCGAGGTAATACAACATTGCCGGACTGCGCGCACTGATTTCCACCAGGTCGCGGAAGTTGCCAAGCGCATTGAGTCTAAATGCATCCGATTCCTGCAGCTCCCAGGCTGTTGCCTGTAGCTGCGCAGTAGCATCGTCCACGCCGCTGGCTTCACGGTACTTGGACCGTACTGCGTTCCATTGTGTCAGGAAGTGATTGCTCCAGAACTGCGCTAACACCTCACGTAGCTGGCAAGGATTAAACGCCGCCATGAGGATAGTGTAGGTTTGCAGTTCGCTCAGCGACGTCACGCCATTGGGCAAATTCTTGCCATATGGACTGGCCGAATCCACGCTCGCGCCATGCGCCTCATCCGGTTCGGTGCACTCACCAATCGCCGGAAACAATTGATCTTGGGTGAAGCTGTTTACATCAAACGTGTTTTGTTTGATCTCATCCAGCTGTGTCGGGGTGATGCCAAATGTAACCCTGTTGATGAGGTGTCTTGAGGATTCATACGTGCCCGTCGCTACAGCCGCGACAGTTACCATAATCGGCGGCGTCGTGGTGGAGGTATTGCCGCCATCATCTGTCGCCGTTGCGGTGAGATTGATTGTCTCGCCAGGTGTGAGCGGGCCGTTGATACTTAGCGACCAGGCGCCGGTCGCAGGGTTATATGTAGCGGGAATGTTTGATACGCCATCATTCACGATAACAGAGACAACTGCGCTGTTATCGCTCGCGGTGCCCGAGACTGAAAATCCCGTTTCAGGCACCTCGGTACCATTTACCGGACTGTTTATCTGGATCGCAGGCGCCGTGTCAGCCAAAACCGTGACGGTCACCATATTGGATCGAGTACTTTGGCCTGCATTGTCGGTCGCTACGGCTATCAGATTCATTGAGCCTGCCGCTAGTGGCCCAGGGATATCCGCTTTCCAGCTTCCATCCCCAGCGTTATATGTAGCAGGAATGTTTGATACACCATCAGTCACGATAACAGAGGCGACTGCGTTGTTATCGCTCGCGGTGCCCGAGATTGAAAACCCTGCTCCAGGCACCTGGCTACCATCTGCCGGACTGCTGATCTGGATCGCAGGCGCCGCGTCAGCCAGAACCTTGACAGTCACCATATTTGATTGAGTACTTTGGCCTGCATTGTCGGTCGCTACGGCCACGAGATTCATTGTTGCGTCGGCCGCTACCTTTTTTCCTGGCATGTCCGCTTTCCAGCTTCCATCTTCAGCGTTATACGTTGCAGGGTGGTTGGTGACGCCGTCGTTGACAGTGACGGACATCACTTTGTTGTCGTCTTTCGCAACGCCTGTGACCACAAATCCATTTTCCGGTACTTGATCACCCGTTTTTGGTGTCGCTATTTCAACCGTTGGAGGCAGATCGCCTGGGCTAGTCTCTACGCGCGTCCGTTCATAACAGTCGTTTCGCCTTCTGGTGCACTCCACGCCGTCGGCGGAAACTTTGTTATCAATTGATTCTGCGCTGACTTCTTTGTCTACCTTGACTTTAAAGAAGAGAGTAACGCTACGATGTCTTCTTCCGGGGATAGTGGTTCTAAGCTCGCACGACTTGCCCGCAGAGCCATCACCACACATCCCCACAAAATCATCCCCCCCTAAATGGGTGGTGCCAATGGGAACGGTTTCCAGTATCCGAGTAGTCTTCGTTCTCCGGGTGCGGTTTCGCAGTTTAATTTTGTAAACCAGCGTTTCCCCAGCTTCTGCAACGCCTGCTATTTGACCGTCTTCGGAGTGAAGAGATTTGCGCAGCTGAATTGTGTTATTTCCTGGGGGGCTATCAGTAACGTCTCCATCTTTTACCGGCGTTTTCTCATAACAATCATTGCGCCTGGATCGACAAACTACACCTTCAGCATAGGCTTTGTTGATAATTGATTTGGCATTGATCTCCTTATCGACTCGTACCCTGAAGAACACTACATGGTTTCCAGCTTGCCTGCCCGGAATGGAAACTTCGAGCTTACATTTCTGGCCTGCACTACCGTCTCCACATAGGCCTTCAAAATCATCGCCGCCAATATGTGTTGTGCCTCTTGGAACAAACTCGATTATCTGTATCGTTTGCGGGCTTCGTTTGCGATTCCGAAGGCTCAGTTTGTAGACCAGCGTTTCCCCTGCTTCTGCTGCGCCCAGCTGACGACCGTCTTCTTTGTATAGAGAATTAGCCAGCGCGATTGTGTTTTTTCTTACCTTGCTCTGAGCGAGCATCGGATAAGATAACAGAACAGCGAAGCTTAAGACGATAGAAACCCATATCCGCGAAGCGGAATGCAACTTGTTCATATCGATTTACTCCTTGTGGTTTTGTCAGCATCGCATGGCCCCCCAATAATGCTGACTATTATTAAATTTATAAATCAATCCATCGATCTATTCTTAAATGGTTATCCTCAGTATTCCTGACCCACGAGTTGGGTCCAGGCTTGTACTGCTTCTAAACTTTCACTAATGTGCTCATTAAGATCCGTTGACGAGTAAACATGAACAATTTCCGTCTGCGGAGAAATGACGAAAGAGACGCCATTCACAGTACTGAGGTCCTGGTCCATCATCACGTCATATGCTCTTGAGATCATTGATTCAGGATCAGGCACAATTCTGATCGGGCTTTCGCAGTCGTTTAATAACGCACCCTCGACTATTTCACTCGTGAATACAGGTATAGCGAGTATTTTTGTGTGAAACTCGTCAAAGTCATGTGACGAATCAGAAAGCATACGGAGATTGCTGCTGCATGCGGTAGAATCGACAGTCGGAATGAAATACAAAACGACAGGCCCTTGCGACAAGAGCCTATAAAGCGATAGAGACGTAGTATCCACATCCACATCATCGGATGTCGGCACAGCAAAGTCGGGAGCGTTATCCCCTTTTACTAAAACGGCAGAAGCCGGATTATTAATTAGCAGCGATAGAAAAATCGCTGTGATAAGTTTCTTCATAATGCTGTTCCCCAAAACAGACATATCACTCTACAGAAATTTAAACTTGTTCGCTAGACTATTATTTGAAATTAATTTTTAAGCGTCCGGTAAATTTGAAATCACGGTGAAAAATAATGAAAACTGATTCAGATATATTTTAGATAAATTAGAACGTTATCTTTCAAAATTAAGGCTGTTTCCAGTGAAATGAGTACGAAATACATATTGTCATTATCTTTAATTACAATTTATTTAACTGCCAAAATGGATCGCTTATTGGCGGATATCTGGTTCAAAAAATGGATTTTTTTGTATAGATCATGTCTGCAAAAAAGATTGACGGGCGCTCCGAATCGAATCTTTGTTGAGTATATTTTCTGATTTACTCATATAGGAGGTCTAAAATCTTAGGCAGATGAATATTTCTAAAATTTGTTGATTCGAGGTGAATTAATAGCGCAAAAGAATAAACATTCGCTGTCAATTCAGTCGCATATGAAAATAAATACTCAGCAGCAGTGTGATATTTATGACTCTCAATTAATAAGATCCAAACAGTATCGAGCAAGATCTCGTTCTGATCGGCCTGATAAACGAATTATGAAGAAACTAATCATCGTACTCTGGGCCTTAAACTATTGCGCCTTTGTGTTTGCAGATACTGACTACCCGATGCTTCAACTCGACAATCAAAAAATTCAGGTTTCAATTTATCTTCCCGACGCCAATCGCGGGTACTACCGTGGCACCCGTTTCGACTGGTCGGGCATCATCGAACGAGTTGACTACGACGGACATCGTTTTTACGCCCCCCTGCATGCAACACACGACCCCAATGGTCACGACTTTGTCAGTGGTCCCGCCGAAGAGTTTGCGATGTTTAATCCAATGGGGTTTGCTGAGGCCAAAGAGGGAGAGTCATTTGTTAAGATCGGTGTGGGGCTATTAGAAAAGAATAAAAAGAGCGAATACCAGTTCTACGGTAAATATAGAATCATTCGTGCCGGCGAATGGCAAATCGAGCACGGGCGTGACTGGGTCAGTTTCAATCAGGATTTTAAAGGAGAGCGTGGTTGGGCCTATCAATACCAAAAAACTATTAGATTAATACCTGACCGCCCAGAACTTGTCATTGAACACAGACTCGAAAACAGTGGTGAAAAAACCATCGACATCAACCACTACAATCATAATTTCACCATTATCGACGACATACCCTATGGCCCGGATTACCTGGTCGAATTTCCGTTTGCAACAGACCAACCGGTATCGATAAAGAACCTGGCCTGGTATCGTGGAAACAGCATCGAGGTAATGGAACCACTGCAGAATAACTCGATAGGCATAAGTGTATTTGAAGGCGATGACCCTGGCGGCTATAACTCTGCAAAAGTGCGAAATCTGCGCACCGGGGCTGCGGTTGAGTTCAGTGGTAGTGCTCCTATTACCCGGATGGCGTTCTGGGCAGTTGAACGCGCCGCCTGCCCGGAACCGTTTATCAACCTAAACCTGTCTCCAGGACAGTCCCAGGAATGGACCATCCATTACCGCTTTATAAGCGACACTCAATGAGTAATCGACGCGTTTCAAGCACAGTCCGTCTATCGCTCAAGTCTCGGGTATAGAGAAGAGTATTCAATGCCTTGATGACGTGCACCATATCTTTTTGGGACATCCTGTGTCCAGTCACTCGGAATAACCAGAGGGAAAAGCAGAACCGCAATTAATGCAAGACGCTGAATCCAGGACGCTTCTTTTTTAGTATTAACATCGACCGACTGTGTGGTTACTTTGTCTGTGCGTTGAAACCGGTACGCCCAGATAATCATCCCAAGACCAAATGCAGTCATGAACATATTGAATTCCTGACCAGGCGGAAGGCTCATCAGTTCTGTTCGATATTCACGAAAGAAATCAACAAAGATTCGTAGAAAGCCATACCACAATACAAAGTGTCCAAATACCACCCCTGGAGGAGGACGCTTACTACGAATAAGTAGCAGAAACGGCACCAGAAAGAGGTTCTTTATGCCGTCGTACAAGACGACCGGATGCCGAAAACCTTCCAGGTCAGGAAACTTCACCGCCCAACAGACATCCGTGATACTCCCAGAGATCTGACCGTCGACAAAGTTACCCAGCCTTCCGAGCCCCATGATGAATGCCCCAGCTATAGCGAGTTCATCGGCTAGCTGCAGGAATTTACCCCCCGACAGTTTACAGAAAATCCAAACGCCGATTGCCGCTCCCAGAAGAATGCCGTGCGTCGACATGCCACCCAACCATATGGCGGGAATTAGTTTTAGGTTGCTACCATAAAATGGCCATTCATAGAAAATTACTTCTACAAGCCGTCCCCCAACCAACACCCCAATTGACAACATAAGCGTTAGCCAATAGACCTTCCACATGTCGTATCCCAGGGAAGCACGGACATGTTTTATCCACAAGAATGCGCCAATAAAACCAAAGGTATAGCTCGCACCATACCACCATAAATAAATCCCACCAATATCACCGATAACGGGATCAATCTGATGAACAAAAGGTCCGCACATCTAGCCTCCAGAAATCTCAGCAGGAAATTGACACGATTTAAGGGTTAATCAACCTGCAAATACCCGTTAGATATTGCACCCAGGAGTCAACCGGTCCTTGACGAGAATCAACGTTCGCTTAGAAACCAGGAATCGCTATGCTCCGTCCTATAGACTCTGATCAAGGATTTATCAAAACTCATGAAGGCAATCTGCTTTAATCAAGCGTTGACGCCTCGCGATCATGCGGGCAATGATGGGTAGCAAAATCAGCTCCATCGCCAGCACCATTTTTCCGCCCGGCACCACAATAGTGTTACGCCGCGACATAAACGAACTTTCCAGCATTGAAAGCAAGTAAGGAAAGTCAACGCGAAACTTGGCCGGATCGCGAAAACGAATCACCACCAGACTTTCATCTGCGGTCGGAATATCCCGAGCGATAAATGGATTTGACGTGTCCACTGTGGGGACCCGCTGAAAATTGATATCGGTCCGGGAAAACTGCGGGGTTATGTAGTGAACGTAGTCATACATTCTTCGCAGAATAGTGTCGGTAACATCCTCCGCACCATAGCCCCGGTTGCTGGTATCTCTATGAATTTTCTGAATCCACTCCAGGTTCACGATCGGCACAACCCCAATCAGCAGATCTACGTGCGCCGCGACGTTGACTTCTTCATACTGAAATCCACCATGCAGCCCTTCGTAAAACAGCATATCGGTGTCAGCCTGAATACTTTCCCAGGGTGTGAATTCACCTGGCTTTTGATCAAACCGATTGGCCTCTTCTTGATTGTGAAGATAATAGCGTCGCTCGCCATTCCCAGACTGACCGTATTTATAAAATAGTTTTTCAAGTCGTTCGAGATCGTTGGCATCGACACCGAAGTGACTAAAGGTCCCGCCCTTGGCCTCGCTTTCTCGAATCTTCTGACACATTTCCTGACGGTCATAGCTGTGGAAGCTATCGCCTTCGATAATGCAGGCGTTGATATTTTCTATACGAAAAATGTGCTCGAAAGCCGCCTTGACCGTTGAGGTACCCGCGCCTGAAGATCCGGTAACAGCTATAACCGGATGTTTTTCTGACATGTTTTTGTCCCGATTATTGACCCAACGGGATCAAGCCCCTATCGGCATTCCATTCCGCACTCATTTCAGTATTCGGCATGGTCGGATACTTCGAACAGGCGGCATCGCTCTGAACAACCTTCATCTGGTAAAACAAATAATAAATAATAATTGGCATGTTAATTGCCTCGTAAAATAAAAATCTTTCAAGGTCGGGGTAATCTTCCGAGCTTTAACTGTTGGAGTCGCGAGACTTAAATTAAGCCGATTCAGTAAGCGTCATTTCGCCCTACGACTGCGCAGAGTCCACGATCGCTTCGATCGTGATCCCAAAATGCTGATATAAATCTTTCGCCGGAGCGGACTCACCAAATCGATTGATGCCGATGATTACACCATCAAGGCCGGCATATTTTTTCCGCCAGTCAATCACCCCCCTTCCACAGCTCCACGGGCGCGAACGCCCTGCGGCAGTACCTGTTCTCGATACGTTTGGTTCTGCTGTTCAAAGCGTTCAGCGCATGGCATCGACACTACTCATGTATTGCAACTTGAGTCTGACAGAATCTCTGCTGCGCGCATTGTAAGACTCACTTCGGAACCGGTTGCAATCAGAATAACATCTGGGGCACCAAGGCAATCTCGCAGAATGTAACCACCGCGTGTGATGTTCTGCAGCTTGTCGTGACTGCGCACCTGATGCTCCAGCGTCTGACGTGAAAACAGCAAACTGGTCCCGCTCAGCCCAGCTAAGATTGGAAGGGTTATGTTTTAAATAACGATTCCTTAGCACTTCGGCAGTATCCGCCATGCCCATCGGCATTCCGGGATGGCCTGAATTAGCTTGCTCCACAGCATCCATCGCCAAAAATCGAATCGCGTTTGCGAGTTGTGGAGGGCTTCAGTGGATTTCATGAGAATCAAAGTTAAAAAATTATGGTGTTAATCCTGAAGCAAACCGTATAATAAGTAAAATAATATATATTCGAATTTATTAATAAGGTAATACTTATTTTCAATAATAAGTTATAGCTTATAATTTTGATATAAACATTAAGTTTTTAATTATATAACAAATCTCTATAATCCTGTCATCACTGTCACGCCACGAACCTGAATTCTGAGATCGCGGCCGACAAACCGGACATAAATTTAGATGATGAGAGAGTAAATCCATGTCAAAAGCCTACTCCGCTGGAGTGAAGCATTACCAAGAATCCTACTGGACCCCGGATTACACCCCTAAAGATACCGACCTGCTGGCATGCTTCAAGATCGTGGCTCAGGAAGGCGTCCCACGAGAAGAAGCCGCCGCAGCGGTCGCTGCAGAATCCTCCACCGGCACCTGGACTACAGTATGGACTGACCTGCTAACTGACCTTGAGTACTACAAAGGCCGAGCCTACGCCATTGAGGATGTGCCGGGTGACGATAGCGCGTATTACGCCATGATCGCCTACCCGATCGACCTGTTTGAGGAAGGTTCGGTAGTCAACGTCATCACTTCCCTGGCAGGCAATGTGTTTGGTTTCAAGGCAGTGCGCTCGCTCAGACTCGAAGATATTAGATTTCCCATTGCCTATGTGATGACCTGTAACGGACCGCCGCATGGGATTCAGGTTGAACGTGACATTTTTAATAAGTACGGCCGAGCCATGCTCGGTTGCACAATCAAACCAAAGCTTGGTCTGTCGGCCAAGAACTATGGTCGCGCAGTTTATGAATGCCTGCGTGGTGGACTGGATCTGACCAAGGACGACGAAAACGTTAACTCGCAACCTTTTATGAGATGGCGACAGCGCTTTAATTACGTCATGGAAGCGGTCAACAAAGCAGAGGATGAAACTGGTGAACGTAAAGGCCACTATCTTAATGTCACCGCACCTACACCCGAAGAAATGTATAAGCGCGCCGAGTATGCGAAAGAACTCGGCTCCCGCATCATCATGCACGACTATCTAACTGGCGGATTCTGCGCCAACACGGGTTTGGCTCAATGGTGTCGGGAAAATGGTATGTTGTTGCATATTCACCGCGCCATGCATGCGGTTATCGATCGAAATCCCTATCACGGTATTCACTTCAGAGTGCTGACCAAATTGCTTCGCCTGTCAGGTGGCGACCATCTGCATTCCGGTACTGTTGTGGGTAAGCTCGAAGGGGATAGGAATGCCACCCTGGGTTGGATCGATCTGATGCGCGAATCCTATATCCAGGAAGACCGCTCTCGCGGAATCTTTTTCGATCAGGACTGGGGCGCCATGCCTGGTGTATTCCCGGTCGCATCAGGGGGAATACACGTCTGGCACATGCCTTCGCTTGTAAGTATTTTTGGTGACGATGCCTGCTTCCAGTTTGGCGGCGGCACCCTTGGTCATCCCTGGGGTAATGCGGCAGGTGCTACGGCTAACCGAGTCGCTTTGGAGGCCTGCGTCGAGGCGCGCAATCGTGGACAAAATTTGGAGGCCGAAGGCAAGCAGATTCTAGCCGATGCCGCCAAGCATAGTCCCGAACTCGCCATGGCAATGGAGACATGGAAAGAGACCACCTTCGACTTCGATACCGTCGACAAGCTCGACGTAGCCGCACAGTAAACATCGAAATTATTAATGAGGTAACAACATGTCTGAAGTTAGAGAATTTAAATCAAGACTGAGCGACGCGAACAGTCGTAAGTTCGAAACTTTTTCATACCTGCCGGAAATGGATGCGGAACGAACACGCCGCCAGGTGGAATACATCGTTTTTCGCGGCTGGAATCCTGCGGTGGAGCATACCGAACCTGAAAACGCTCGAAGCTCATATTGGTATATGTGGAAACTGCCGATGTTTGGTCAGACAGATGTCGATACTATTCTGCGCGAAGTTCAGAATTGCCATAACGCGTATCCGGGTAACCACGTGCGGTTGATCGGCTATGACAATCATGCCCAGAGCCAGGGAACTTCCATGGTTATTTATCGGGGCAATGCTTGAATTAATACTTTTTGAACCAATCCTCTTGAACACGAATCGTGGACACAGCGGTTAGTCAGAACGTTGTGTCCACCATTCCGGCAGATCAGCAATTGAATCGAACACCACGTCTGGGATTGGGTCTGCCTCCAGATCCCTCGGCCTGAACTTTCCTGTCTTTACCAACGCCCCGCGAATACCTGCGCGCTGCGCGCCCTGCACATCCCCCACTACATCATCACCTATCATCATCGCTTCGGACGCATCGCAATCCAAAGACAAGAGCGCCTGATTAAAGAATTCTTGTGATGGCTTTCCAAGTACTACCGCTTCACAATCCGCGGCATACTCAAGCGCTTTGACGAACGGCGCCACATCAAGCTGCAGTCCCGACTGGGTCTGCCAGTAACGTGTCATACCCAACGCCACCAAAGCAGGCTTTGGCTCCGCCATCAACAAGCGAAAGGCGCGGTTCAGCTCAGAAAATGTCCAGCTGCCGCCGATATCACCCAGCACTACCGCACTGGCACCGCTCTCGGCATCAGACGGAAGTTGATCGATTCCAATGAAGTCTTGTTTAGTCGCTTCAGGCACAAACAGTGCCGCGGGGCCTGACGTGTGTTCCTTTAGCCATGAAGTAGCAGCAATAGGGGGCGTAAGAATATCTTTCTCCGCCGCGTCAATCTTCAACGCGCTTAACTTTTCGATGATCGCAGAACGTGGTTTTGATGTGGTGTTGGTAACAAACTTGTGCGGAATATTCTCGTGAACCATCCAATCAACCACTAGTTTCGCGCCAGCGATCAGTTTGTCGCCCTGATAGAGAACACCATCTAGATCAATTAGAAGTCCGCTGATCATCTACTCTGTCATTATTCAGAACATGGAAAGTCGCATGAACAAATATAATCCCTATTTAGCATTTCCAATGCGAATTACAATCACACCATTTACTCTCTAACTATGGCAATGCGGCCTTCCTTTTCGTAAGGCTTGGGCGCCTACATAAATAAGCAGCTCTGTAATTAATGCACTGCTGTAATTGGAAATAAGATAGAGCAACGTAATTATGCAAATAATTTGCAGTGGCATTCGTCAATGTAGACGCGTGTTTCCTAGTCGTGTCATATCTTGTATCTTCTTGCGTATACAATGCATAAACATTCTTTCTATAAAATATAATGAGAGTATAAAAGATTTACTGCCGTTATTAATCCGCATATTAGGGGTACTGTCTCCTTTATACTCATACTTCTTGTCCAAGGCTGACTCACTCACATTACGCGTCTAGCCTAGTAGTTTATTCTTTCGGTTGTTAGTTAATTTCTATAAAACACAAAAATGTCTAATAAGTTCCCCTTAAATGGAATCCAAAATGCCTATTGGGTCGGCCGTACTGGCGCATTTGGATTCGGCAACGCTTCGTCACAGAGCTATCGAGAGTTCGAGTGCAAAAATATTAATCACATGAAACTGGAGGATTCTTGGCAGAAACTGGTAAAGCGCCATGAGATGTTAAGGGCAATTGTATTCGAAGATGGAATGCAACAGGTGTTGGACAAAGTTCCAACTTACAAATTTGACATCCTAGATCTTCGAGAAAGTCCTTGCGAAATCGTAGAAGCTGAACTGCAATCAATCAGGAATCAAATGAATCGAGGAAAAAAGGAGATAGATGAATGGCCACTATTTGATATTCGGTTGACTAAAATTGATGGTGTACGGTCAAGGCTTCATTTTGCGGTAGATATGATAGTCGTGGATACTGAAAGTACGGCTATTCTTCTTGAGGAATGGCGTCAGCTTTATGAGAACATTGAAACAGAACTGCGGCCTATCGATTTTACGTTTAAAGAATATATTCGCTTGCACGAATTATCGCATGATTCACTTGAATACGCGCGTGCTGAGGATTATTGGACATCTCGTCTTGAATCTATTCCTTCGGCGCCGCAATTACCCCTAGTCACCGATCAACCCACGCAAACACTCTCAGACTACCAATATCAGTGTAAGGTCTTTGACAGCGAATCATGGACAAGACTTAAGAATCGGGCCCGGCAAGAGAGCTTGACTCCGTCCGGTATCGCTCTCGCTGCGTATTCAGAAGTACTAGGATTGTGGAGCAGAAGTGCACACTTTACCTTGAATCTTCCAGTCCCCTATCGGAGTGATGTGCACCCTAGAGTAAGCGACTTGGTTGGCAGTTTCACATCGATATTATTGCTCGAAATTGACAACAGAAAATCAGAATCGTTTCGAGAACGTGCCCAACGTATTCAAGCACAATTGTGGAATGATAGATCTAATTCGATCTACAGTTGTGTGAATCTAGTCCGCGAGCGTATTACTACAAGCGGCGGATTACTGGGTTTTGCGATGCCAATCGTCTTTACAGGACTGCCTCGTAAGCGAAGCTCAGACAAAGGCGATAAACAAAATTACTGGCCTGGACCGCTGGTATTCAGAGGCGGGCAGACACCGATGGTGTGGATAGATAATATTCTTCAGGAAGTAGACGGCGCATTGCACAGTTACTGGATTTCAGCATCCGAGCTCTTTCCACCAGGACTCATCGAAGACATGAGTGATACGTATCTCAAACTACTTAGGATTCTTGCAGATAATCCCTCAAGTTGGACAGAACCTGCTCTGCCCTTTCATCAACGGTTGGTGCCTCGAGCACACGAGCTATCGAATATATCTGATCCTCAATTACTTGAGCCACGTGAAGGTTTGCTACATGGTGCCTTCCTAAAAAGAGCAAAGCTGCAACCAGATTACATTGCAGTCAAGTCATCGGATTGCGTTTTAACATATAGGGAATTGGCCAAACACGCCGCGCAGGTCGCACAAGCACTTTGCACTGCGGGAATACAGACTGGTGACTTGGTTGCAGTGGTTATGAAGAAGGGCTGGGAGCAGGTGGCTGCCGTTCTTGGGATCCTGCAAGCAGGAGCTGCTTATGTGCCCATCGATTGCAATCTTCCTGCGCAACGCCTTATCCATCTCTACGAAAAAACAAAAATATCAATTGCGCTGACGCAATCCGAAGTTAAGGACGAACTGCCGTGGCCGGAAGCGGTGCGCCCGCTATGTGTCAATGATCTGGACCCGGAAGAATTTGCTAATTTCGAAGAAGAAGATACAGTAACTCCAAAAGACCTTGCTTACGTAATTTTCACCTCTGGTTCTACTGGAGAACCTAAGGGTGTAATGATCGATCATCGGTCAGCTGTTAACACTATAAACGACATCAATCATCGGTTCTCAGTTGGAAGTCAGGACAACGTGTTGGCTTTGTCTTCCTTGAGTTTTGATCTTTCGGTTTATGATATTTTTGGGACGCTGGCGGCAGGTGGAACGATTGTCATTCCGGAGGAAAATATCGCCCAGAATCCTAGTCTCCTTCACCAAATCATGAATTTAGAGCGGGTAACGATTTGGAATTCCGTTCCAGCAATCATGAATCTTTATATCGAATATTTGGAGCTACAGCATTTAAACATTCCTGAGTCATTGAGACTCGCGCTATTAAGCGGAGACTGGATCGCTCCCACATTACCAAACAGAATAAAGGAGAAGAGCCCGGACACCAGAGTCGTAAGTCTTGGTGGCGCGACCGAAGCTTCTATTTGGTCAATTATTCACGAAATCAAGACCGATAACGAATGGTCTAAGTCCATTCCATATGGCAAGCCGTTGGCTAATCAGTTTTTTTACGTTTTAAATGAATTACTGTTGCCTTGTCCGGTCTGGGTGGTTGGCGATCTTTATATTGGAGGCTCTGGTTTGGCACACGGTTATTGGGCCGATAAAGCAAAAAGCGAATCGAGTTTTATTACCAATCCAAACACCCATCAGCGCCTTTATCGTACTGGAGATCTGGGTCGTTTCTTACCTGATGGGAATATCGAGTTTCTAGGGCGTGAAGACTCACAGGTAAAGATCCAAGGATATAGAGTCGAACTTGGTGAAATAGAGCACTCGATCGCAACTCATCCGTCAGTGGAAGAAGTGGTAGTCAGCGCTTTAGGAGACCGGTATGCGGACAAGCGTCTAGTCGCGTACGTTACATCCAAGCGAGATGCACAATTCGATACGCTGGAAGTAAAGGAATATGCTTCAAACAGGCTTCCAGCCTATCTTGTTCCATCAATTTTTGTGGAAATCGAATATTTCCCACTTACGGTTAATGGCAAAGTGGATCGAGGCGCACTGCCTAATCCATTCGAGTTACAACAAGAAAACGTTGAATTCAGACAACATGCTAAGCGAACTGCCCAACGCGCCACGCAAATAATTGAAGAGATATTAAATCTAAAGAATATTGATCCATCTGCGAACTGGTTAAAACTTGGAGCAACATCAGTTGATATGGTGAGAATTGGCAACCACATAGAAGCAGAATTCAAGTGCCGGGTTCCTATTGACACTCTCTACAGCCATCCAACTGCGGTCGATCTGGCGAATACTCTTGATTCCTTGCAGCAGTTCGATACTCGGATTCAACGTTCTCCCGAAAAAAATCCTGATGATATTTATCACCAGATTGTTAGCAATTTTGAACCGATTATGGATCCAGCTGATCGGGTCCGATTCAAATCAAGTAGGGCCAATTTGAGATCGAATGCACCGAATCAGCGGCGTGTGGTATTACCAGCTTCGGAGGATGAAGCTTTAGAAAAATCGATAAATCGACGCAGCCACCGTTCATTTTCTGACGAGCCACTGAGCTTGCGTTCCTTTGGTCAATTTATTGAATGCCTAAAACAGGTAGCACTGAATGCTGAACCGAAATATGGCTACGCGTCTGCTGGTAGTCTCTATCCTATACGCACATATTTATTTGTTAAAGCGGATTCAATTCTGGGTCTCGAAGAGGGTTTTTATTACTACGATCCCGCAGATCATCAATTGATTTGTGTTTCGAATAAAGGCAGTGTGCCTGAACATTCATATGATTTGCTTATCAATCGACCAATCTTCGATAGCGCTGCTTTTGCAATTTTTCTAGTTGTCAAACTTGGTGCTATCGCCCCAATTTATGCAGAACAAAGTCAACATTTTGCAACTTTAGAAGCAGGTGCCATGTCACATGCTCTTGAATGCTCGGCCAGTATCAATGGAATTGGTTTGTGCCAAATCGGATGGTTGGACTTTGAGAGCTTCAGATGCCTATTGCATTTAGATGAGGATGAGGTACTTGTTCATTCTCTATTGGGAGGTAAATTGCCAAATGTTGAACAAAAATGGACGGGGCTTCATCAGATCTCCTCGGAGTTATTGAAAAATAAAAGTGATTTTGAAGAAGGAGACCTGTGAATATAGAACAGCTAATTAGTCAAGCAAAAAGTCATGGTATCGAGCTTTGGCTTGATGGGAATCGTCTCCGATATCGCGCTCAAAAAGGCAAACTGACGACACAACTTAAAGCAGAATTAATCGCACATAAGAAAGAAATAGTCGAATTCCTTTTAATAAAGGAAAAACCTGAGTTCAATAACACCAGAGAAGAGGAGCGCACCTATCCTTTATCTCATGCCCAGCAGCGTTTCTGGTTTATGCATGAAATGGACCACAAATGCCCCGCTTATAATGTCCCAATATACGGTCGAATTAAAGGTAACTTAGATATTGATGCGCTTGAGCGGTCTCTCGATGAACTCCTATCTCGGCATCAAGTTCTTCGAAGTGTATTCGTTTCAGATGGAGGTGTTTGTCAGCAACACGTAATCGAGCTGAAGATGATTTCGCTAGATGTGGTCGACTACAAGATTACCAATCCATCAAATTCAGATTCAGAGATCCAGGAAATTGCTGAAAAAGAGCTGAGAACACCATTTGATTTTTCTCGCGGTCCTATGTTTAAAGCAAAAATTATTAAATTGGATCTAGATGATTATTTAGTGCTCGTCACCACACATCATATCATCTTAGATGGCTGGTCTCTTCGCCTACTACGATCAGAAATTGAAACTCTCTACGCAGCGTATAGTCAAGGCGATACCCCGAATCTTCCACAAGCTCCTTCCCACTATCTTGATTATGTTGAATGGGAAAGAGTCAGATGTGATGATGACGTTATAAAAAGACAACTTGCGTATTGGACTCAAACACTGGATGGCATTTCACCTATACAAATCCCAACTAAAAATGCCGCAAACGCGCGAAATATTTGCAGCGAATGTAAAAGCGTCAAGTTCGAATTGCCGCGCGAACTTTTAGAGACACTGAAGGAGTTCAGCCGCCGTAATGAGGTCACCCTTTTTATGACCATGCTTACAGCATTCAATGTCCTACTGAAGTGGTATTCGCAAAAGGAAGATTTATGCGTTGCCACTGCCATTTCAAATCGTCAATTTCCAGGTAGCGAAAACATAATTGGAACTTTCGAAAACACTATCCTACTAAGAAACAATTTGTCTGGAAACCCGGCTGTTTCTAACCTTCTCTCTCGCACTCAAAAAGTGTTAATTGAAGCATATGCTCATCAGGATATTCCCTACGACACCTTAGTTCGTCAGCTAAGTAAATCCTCTGTGCAGGGTCCAAGATCTCTCTATGAGATCATGTTTGTTTTGCACGAAGGCCTCAATAAAATAGTGTTAAAAGGACTAAATTGTCGTGAGCTGAACGCTGAAACGGGTGCTGCAATAAACGATTTGTCCCTTGTTGTGAGAGACAATGGTGCAATAATTTCCTTCAACTACAAGGCAGATATCTTTGAAGAGTGGTTGATTATTAATATGGCGAACCACTTCCATATGTTGTTGGAGAAAATCGCACAGAAACCAGAGACAAAAGTGTCTGAGTTGACACAGTTGACCAAGGCGGAGCGACACAAGCAATTGGTGGAATGGAATACATCCAATAAAGACTATAGATATTCGGACTGTGTTCACGAACTATTTGAAAAGCAGGTCAATGATACACCTGATGCAATAGCGATTTTCTTCGAAAATAAGGAGATCACATACCGCGAGACAAATAAGCGTGCAAATCTAATTGCACACTATCTGCAAGGACTAGGGGTAGGGTCTGGTTCGATGGTGGGATTGTGTATTGACCGGTCGCCAGAAATGGTTATAGCAATACTGGGAATCTGGAAAGCGGGGGGCACTTATATACCGCTGGATCCTGAATATCCAAAGGAGAGACTTTCATTTATGCTCGCCGATGCTCAGATCCAGATTCTGTTAACAAAGAGTTCTTTTATTGAAAAGATTCCTGAACTGGAGGGCGAGGTAGTCGCGATTGATAGAGACTGGCCCGAAATAGAATCTCATAGTTCTGCAAATCTGACTAACGGGCCAACCGCGGATAGCGTTGCGTATGTAATCTATACCTCCGGCTCGACTGGCACCCCAAAAGGCGTAATAATTTCGCACTCTTCATTCGCGGATTATTGTCAAGTCATGAAAGATCATTGGCAGATTAAGTCGGGCGATAGGATCCTACAACTTGCCAGTCTCAGTTTCGATGTCTCCCTCGCTGAAATTTTTATCGAACTGATAAGTGGGGCTAGCACCGTCCTGCCAACTGGAGACTTTATTGTTCCCCAGCGATTAACCAGAATTATCTCTGAGCAAAAGGTTACCAGAGTAAACTTTGCACCAGCCTTGTGGCGACAATGGGTGCAAAGCCTCGCAGACCATGGTGAGCAATCCGATCTCTCTGAGTTACGATTAGTAGTCGTCGGCAGTGATGTGGTACCGCCAGATGTAGTCCGTATGTGGAAACAGCTACGTATTAGTAATTCAGTGGATCTTGTAAATGCTTATGGACCTACTGAAGCTACCGTTACAACAACGACATATTGGGTAGAGGCTGATCAGGTGCCGAACATCATACCAATCGGCCGTTCCTTGCCAGGGTGTCCGCACTATATTTTGGATTCGAAATGCGGACTCGTGCCCGTTGGGGTTTCAGGCGAATTACACATTGGAGGGAATCGTTTGGCGTTAGGCTACCTGAATCAACCTAAGCTGACAGCTGAAAAATTCATACTCGATCCATTTAGCGATAAGAAAGAATCACGACTATATAAGACCGGAGATCTAGCACGCTACCTACCCGATGGCAATATCGAGTTTCTAGGCAGAATAGACTTTCAGGTCAAGGTTCGAGGCTTTCGCATCGAGCTCGGCGAAATCGAATCTGCGTTAAGTCAACATCCTTCCGTCAAAGAAACAGTAATCGCTGCGATTAAGGATGAAACTGAAGAAAAACGTCTTGTCGCGTATATTTTACCCAAACTGGGCGAGACCCTTTCCGGGAGTAAATTTCGTCAATTCTTGAAGGCAAAATTACCAGAGTATATGGTCCCTTCTGATGTCGTAATGTTGGAATGTTTTCCTCTGAACCCAAATGGAAAAATTGACCGCAACGCGCTTCCTCTCCCAGACAAGAGTCGCGACAAATCAGATTCTCTTTTTGTCGCCCCACGTAATGAGGTGGAAGAGAAGGTGGCTGCAATTTGGGAGGATGTGCTTAACTTAAGTCAAATTAGCGTAAACGATAATTTCTTTGAACTCGGCGGACACTCACTGAATGCCACGCAAGTAATTTCCCGTATCTATGACGCATTTCGAATAAATCTGCCTATCGCGAGCATTTTTGAAACACAGAATTTAGCTGATATGGCTGAGCTAGTCGCACAAGAAACAATCGTCTAGTTCCACAACATCACTTTCCCCGATCATCGTCATGCAGCGGAATTAATCTGTCATAGATCAATCAATCGCAACTACACGATAATCAGTGAATAAACAATCAGTATCCCATTGTTTAGAGAGGATTCAGACGATACCATGATGAAATTCGCTCCCAGCAATAGGAATGAACAAAAACCGGGTATAAGTTTACGGTAATTCCATTGTTTCGCGCAGTATCCCTGCAAGCTGATTTGCCGTGGGGGCTTCAAACAAGCTACTCATGGGCAAATCCAAATCAAAGGAATCTCGTATTCGGGCGATAACGCGCATGGCCGAGAGAGAATCTCCGCCGTGTTGGAAAAAGTCATCATCTTCTGTTAGAGAACGATCCTCAAGAACGTCGGTGAAGACACCGAGTACTTTAATTTCGATCGGTTGATCCAAATTATCTGTAGTCGGATCTATCTCAAAATTTATCTTCTCTTCTGCTAAGTCAAGGAAGAACCTACCGATACGTGGTTTTAGGCTCGACGTTGAGACAATGATCTGAGATTCTTCTCGACGGAGGACAGCATTCAATATCTGCCGGCCTTCCGAGGATGTAATGCCCATACTAAGCTCGTGACGCCAGAATTCCGTCATCGCTGGTGATACTTCAACTCGAGCGGCCATACCCACCTCTCGCCACACGTCCCAATTGATTGACATATAATGTTGACCACTTAGTTTCATGTGAGCCGCAAAGGCATCCTGAAAAGCGTTGGCGGCACAATAGGCAGACTGACTGAAACTTCCGCGTATAGTATCAATCGACGAACATAGAAGAACAAAGTCTGGTTGATCTGAGGCGATTCCCGCTGCCAACACTTCAGTACCCCTTACCTTAGGCCCGAGAACCCGTTCAACAGCATCCACGGTCAATTTATTTATGATCTCAGGCTGAACAATTCCCGCTGCATGGATGACACCGTCAATTTTTCCGAGCTTTTTTCGGATCTTATCTAGAGCTAGTGATACTTGATTTTGATCACAGATATTCGCACCAATAGTCAGTATCTCCCCGCCCATTGCAAAAAGCTTTTGTAACTTGGCACTTTGCGTCGTTTCGATTTTTGCAGTCGCCGCAGGGGTATCTAATAGAGCGACTTTATATCCGTTTTGCACCATAGCTTGTGCCAACTCTAAGCCAATGGCCCCTAGACCTCCTGTTATAAGGCAGACTCCTCCATTCAGTATGAGTCGTGAACCATCGCTCTGGCAAAGCGGGATATTTTGATAATCTAAGATATAGCGCAGCCCGCCCCGATAAGCGATGACCTCTCCAGATCTCTGTTGGTTGAGATCTGCAATCAATTGCTCCGCGACTTCGGGACAAGATATATCATTTTGGTCAAGATCAATACTTGCCCATCGAATGTTTGGGTACTCATAGGGTATCGATTTACACATACCGAGAAGTAGCGCCAGACGAGGATTCAGATTTTCATCGCCCGTTACAATCTGCATATTGGAAGTAACAACACCCATATGCAGATCGTGCGTCCTAAAGTTTTTCCCAATTGCCTGAAGAAGATATAGCAGTCTTTTAAGTCGGTCGTCGACACGGTCAGTTATTGCAATGCTTTGATCCAGCAGGCTCCAAAATGAGATTATTTTTGTCGGTGTTATACCTATGGCTGTG
Organism: uncultured Gammaproteobacteria bacterium; assembly: GCA_947259885.1. GTDB lineage: Bacteria > Pseudomonadota > Gammaproteobacteria > Arenicellales > Poriferihabitantaceae > VYFG01. The sequence continues at coordinate 57,489 of CAMYNW010000008.1, read as the reverse complement.
AGCTCCCCAAACAGTTTTTTATAGTCAGCACTTTGGTCGGAGTTTAAGCTATAGGTATAGTTGTTCTCGGAAATATATTTTTTTGAATATAAGACCTGAACATATCGTGTATGGAGACCCTCAAGCTTCGCAACCAAAGCACGACAAATTTCGGAACCATCGCTGAAAATCAACCAACAATCCTGGTGTAGTTCTACGTAATCACTATCCAGATCTTTCGTCTGCGGGAGGCGCCTCCAGATCGGAGAGTAAAACCATTCCTCAAATGGGGCCCTCTCCAACTCCCTTCTATGAATTGCGTCATTGATGTAGGCAATTTCTCTATCTGAAGGAGGTTGTAATGCATCACGGTCAACTTTACCGGTCTTTGTGAGCGGAAGAGAATCTATCAACCAGATTCTTGCCGGAACCATGAAATGAGGTAACCGTTCACGTGCAAATCTGACGATTTTCTCAGCACGAAGAGAGCTACAGTTTGGAACCACAAATGCCACGATTTGTTGATGGCCGTTCGATGTTCCTCTGAGTTTTGTGGCTGTGGAGATCACCTGAGGGTGCTGGGATAGAGTAGTTTCAATTTCTTCCAGTTCCACCCGATATCCACGCACTTTAATCTGATTATCAAGACGTCCTAAGAACTCTAGATTGTTATCTGAGTGCAGCACGACCCTGTCTCCGGTCCGATACAGGTATGTGCAAGGCTGATCCGAAAAGATATCGGGAACAAACTTTTTTTTAGTGAGAGTGGGCCGATCAAAATAACCACCCGCAACACCAGGACCGCCGATATAGAGCTCACCAGGCATGCCAATCGGTGCTTGTCGCAAACGGTCGTCCAGCACATACAAACTTGCTAGACCCGTGGGGCGACCTATCGGTACGCTAGCGCTAATACGATTTAATTTTTCATCAGTTTGCCGAATTTTGTACATTGCACAATTTATGGTTGCTTCCGTTGGGCCATATCCATTGAAAATCATGCAATCCGGATGCACGCTTTGCCGTAACCTGTCGATCAAATCCCAACTGAGCCGTTCCCCACCTAGTAACAAAATCCTCAAAGAATCCAATTTCGGTTTGATTGTTAATATTGCCTCCAAGAATGAAGGGGTGGCGTAAACCATGTTGATGCTGTTGCGCTCTATGAACTCAACATATTTCTCAGGATCAACGAGCACAGAAGAAGGGGGGCAGAAAAATGAACCACCGAATAAGAGTGTGGTAAATATCTCTTGCAAGCCAAAATCAAATGACACAGAAAGAGTTTGCACTGCGCGGGTGTGGCGGCCAAGCTCAAAGTGTTCCTTCTGCCATTGCATTAGTGGCATCAGGTTTGAACTTGTAATTGGCACACCTTTGGGCTGACCGGTGGTGCCTGAGGTGTAAACGATGTAAACCAATCCATCGATGGGTAAAGACTGCTCGGGTACCTGGCTATCAACTCCCTTTATTGAAATGGTTTCACAAGATTGAGAGTCAAAAGGATACAAACTATTAAGCGCTAAAATCGTGCCAGCACATCCTGAATTCTTCATTATATGGAAGGCTTGGTCACGGCCGGATTGATTCGTGACTATTGTCCTTGATCCGCAATCTGTCAGCATAAACCCGAGACGTTGATTGGGATACTCCGGATCGAGAGGCACAAATCCTGAACCCGTCATCAGAGCGGCAAACAGGACAACTACAAAATCAGGATCGGACCCTATCAGAATACCCACAGGCCCGCTTTGTTTTAAATCTGCTATCGCGCCTGCTAAGCCACTAGAGGCATCATAAAGCTGTCGATAGCTAAGGCACATGTCATTTGCTTTTAATGCGGTATGACTGGGTGTGGAGTGAACCTGTCGGTGAAACAGGTCAAGTATGGATTCCGAGAACTTGGTTGTGTTGGCGTGCTCATTTAAATCATTCAGCTGTTGACACTCCCATGAAGTCAGATGGCTGATACAACTGAGTCTCCGTTCAGGATCCTCGATCAATTGCTCGAGGATAGCTGCATATCGACTACCAAGCTGGTCTATCTCAGCACGTGTAAATAACTCTTCGTCTGCCTGAATGACTGCGCCAAACTGGGACCCACCACAAGTTGATACTGATAGAGCGGTCTCCGTGCGACCATCAATCAGTCGAAATTTACGTTTTGATTTTGTCCTGGAATCCAGACAAACGAGCGCGTTAACGTCCTCATGATCATAGACATGAATGCTAGAGAACATAGGTTTCCCAACCGGCCAAGCACACCAACGACGTATGTCACGTACCGGACATAATTCGTGGGGCCGAAGTGCGACCCAATTCGCACGGACTTGCCTAAGCCAGGCGGAAATATTTTGGTCTCCAGACACTCGAACTCTTAGTGGGACTGTATTGATCACCAGACCACTTACTGACCGCAGTCGCTCAGGAAGTGAATGCCTGCAAGAGCGCACAACGCCGAGCAGAACCTCTTCTCCGTCCGTGTAGCAATTCACCAATAGCGCCCATGCCGCAACTGATAAGGTATTTACAGTTAATCCGTATCGGTCTGCTATCTTATACATATTCGCAGTCGATCTTTCAGGCAAGTCAAATTTGGTGGAAACCACATCACTGTTACTTGCAAAAATACGCCGACGCGCCTGGTCCTTTATTGCCATATTGATTTCTTCCGCTCCAAGCAGATACTGTTTCCAGAATTCCTCGGATGCTGATACATCGGTTTTTTGTAGCCAGTAGAGATAATCTCGGTAGCTAGCTGACGGTTCCCTATCCAGAGGAATTGAACTCAGCGCAGTATCGTAGGTCGCGAATAGATCCTTAACAAGCAGGGCGTGGCTACGACCGTCAAGCAAGACATGATGGAACGTCCATACCATCCGGTACAAATCATCTTTAAAACGAAACAGTGTAATCCGGTAAGGAATCTCTCGATGAAATGAAAAACCGCTACCCCTGTCGCGCTTAAGAAAATTATCAAATTCCAGAGATTGTTGGGTATTAGTGTATTGGCTCCAGTCCTTTACACGAATTCGTATTGATGGATCCTGCGTAATGTTCTGACCCCAACCCAATGCAGGATCGAAATCAAAATACGTTCGAAGGATTTCGTATCGGTAAGCAAGCTGTTTCCATGACTGGTTAAACCGCTCGACATCCAGCCTTTCACTGAACTCCCCAATGAACTGGGATAAATAGGCCCCCGAAGCAGGGGCATCGCTGCTGACTATCAGCATTCCAGCCTGCATTGGTGTGACTGGAAGCCGTAAATTCAAAACATCAGCCTAGGGCATGTTTCAGCAAGCCTGATTTCCTGGAGAGGATATTTGTCCCTGTTCCATGTGCAGTAGGCCAGATAATAAATACTCATTTCTCAAGCGTCAGATGCAAGCAATCAAATTTTGTAATGATACGAGAAATAATGTTGGAGGAGGAAATAATGGTTATTCCGAATTTCTGAATAACGGGTTGCGATCTCTAAAGCGGATAGGGTGGATTTTAGGAAACGTGGAATCAAATTGACGAAACAGCCGTCAATTCTAAAAGGGGGTGTACACACACCGACAGACAATCTTACCGCAATCTTAAAACAGGCGTAACAACAAGATTACAGATAGAGTAATCAAGCATATTTCGCTTCAATACATGTGATTTGATTGTATTATTCGTTATTCTTTCTATCAGTGCCTCTTCTTGCAACCCATTGAAAAAATTTGATAGCAACCATTGGTTTTTATTCGTACATGTCTCCACAAATAGTTGAATTGCGGGCGAATGATCGTCCATTCGCTGACTTGCCAGAGCGAATGCTAAACGGAGAGATTTTTGTAATCAGAAACTGTCTCCAGGAAATAGGTCAATTTGATGAACTAGTGGGAATGACTTATGACGGTATTTCTGACCTTTTCGGTAATGCCACTTCTCAGCGCATCCGCGAAGTCGGCATCGAAAAAATACACAAAGTGTTGGGTGCTGGCGATATTCCAAAGCTGACAGAAGCCATTTATGAGATTGCCGCAAGGCGATGCTTTAGCTTTCTTAGAATTTTTATTGATGAGGTTATGATGCAGTCCAATAGGTTTTATTTTGAGAGGAAAGCAAACGTTCGTTTTCATCTCCCATATGACTGTATTTCTGAACAAGCGCAGCTTTTTGAATCATATGTTAAGCGATTGGGCCCCGGTAAAATCACTCCTCACAGCCCACATCGTGACAGCTGGGTAAATCACCCGAGCAACGCCGTCAATGTCTGGATTGCGGCTGGGACAATCAAATCTGGCAACAGTCTGATTATTTTCCCCGACGCGTATAGAAGAAATCTTAGAAGGACAGGTATGTACCTCAACAAGGAGGAAAATCCCGGTGTGGGCGTGACATTTACTATGAATCCTGGGGACGTTCTGCTATTTAACGCAGATCATCTGCATAGCTCAGAGATCAACAGTACCGACTGTACACGCCACGTCATCAGCTTTCGATTAACTTTCGAGAAACCAAATTACCGGTACGGCCATTTCTACCGATACGCGCATTCTGCATTCGCCGGTGGATTATTGGATAAATTCGCTGACGTCCCACAAAATATCGCCTGGAGTTATATTAGGTTCCGTACTGTCAATCCGATCAAGCACCATACCAAGCGGATCGTCAAACAACTGGCAGTGCTCGTTGGTATCGAGATCAGACAAAGGGCGCGGCCGGGCACCTACGGCTTGAACATTGCAGATGACGGTGCTTCAGATAATAAGACACAAATCCAAGGTCACGATGTCCTGATGAGGGAAATTAAACCGATCTCAAGATCGGTCTGTGTCGCCCGGACGGAGAATAATCAGGTCCGAGCGTTTTCGAGATATTGTCCGCATAATGGTGCTGATCTCTCACTTGGCACAATACTTAACGGTAAAATTATGTGCCCTTGGCACAATCTCCCCATTGACCTTGAAACGGGTTTTAGCCCCTGTGAGTCACTTAAAAAGCTGGAGATATATTCCGGCACTATAAACGACAAATGATGCAAGCCCAGTTCCAGATCCCGCTATCTTATCCCCAGGAACGTTTCTGGCTGCTGGATCAACTGCACCCCGGTAATACAGCTTTCAACCTGGCCAGAGTTTTCTCGATCAAAGGTGAACTCGACCGGGAAGTTTTACAAGAAAGTTTCAACATTCTATGCGCACGTCACGAGGCACTTCGCACCGCGTTTCCCTCACCGCAAGGCGCTCCCTATCAGAACGTACAGGCTAAAGGGCAGCTGATCATTGAATACTCTGATCTAAGCACGGAGCCTGATGGATTGCTTGAATATATCGATAAAATAACCAATACACATTATCGACTCGACCAGGATTCACTTACACGCATTCATCTCATTCAAACCAGCCCTGACGAGGCGGTACTTATAGTTGCCCAACATCACATCATTACTGATGGCACCTCATTCGAATTGCTGCTTAGTGAGCTGGGTGTTTGCTATGACGCCTTGATCCAAGGTAGACAGCCTGACCTGCCTGAGCTCACACTCAGTTATTCGGAATACAGTATCCAGCAGCGAGCACAGCTCATTGAGCCGAAGATGCATGAAAAGCTGACTTACTGGGAATCAAATCTGCTCAATGCTCCAGCCCTGGATCTTCCTGCTGACCGACCGCGCCCGAGAAATCAAACCTTTAATGGCGCACTCTGCAATTATGAATATCCACCGGAGAAACTGCAGCAGTTGCATAGGTTAGGAGCCGAAAACGCCGCATCCTTATTCATGGTCATGCTCACTGCTTTTTATGCCCTTTTACATAAACTCAGTGGCCAGGATGATTTTGTGATCGGCACCCCAATCACGGGGCGTAACCGGATTGAAACCGAGAAGATGCAGGGCCTTTTCCTTAATACGCTCGCCTTGCGCATGCAACTGCCTGAGCGAGCTACTTTCAGATCGTTGCTTGAGACTGTCAAGGGCACTGCATTAAATGCATATAACGCTGTTGAGATTCCTCTCGAAAAAATAATAGAAACACTTCAACCCGAACGAGATCAGAGTCGGCAACCATTCTTTCAGGTCATGATTAATATGGTCCCAAAGGATACCCAAACGCTTAAACTAAGTGGATTGGAGGTGAAGGATTACCTCTATTTCAAACCTGAAGCTAAATTCGATATCGAGCTTTATATCCGTCGCACAGCAGAGAAGAACTATCTATCCTGGGCTTACAGTACTGATCTGTTTGATCAGGTAAGAATCGAACAAATAGCTGGCCAATACACTCACCTGCTCGATCAGATACTTGCCAATCCTGATACAGCCGTTGATGAACTGACACTGGTTACACCCAACGCGCGGGCACTGTTGCCCGATCCGGCTACATCACTGCAGTGGGCGGAACATCCACCCACACCGAGACTGATTCATGATTGGGTCTGCCGCACACCTGACGCCCCTGCTGTCCAAGATGACGCAGCGATCTGGTCATATCAGGAGTTCTCCGATCGCGCTCACCTGGTTGCGCAATTCATTCTTAATAATGATATTGAGAAAGGAGAAGTAGTCGCCGTTACAGGGCAGTCTTCCAACCAGCTGATCGCAACTATGCTTGGAGTTTGGCTTGCTGGCGGTATTCTCCTCACAATACCTCATGACTTTCCTCCGGCTCGTAGAGACCGCATGCTCGAGATCTCCAGAGCAAAGCTGTTAATTGAAATCGACACTGAGTTTGCGGTTCTGCCCTTGTCGCCCCGACCCCTTCCGGATATTTCGAGTAAAGATCCCGCATACGTTTTCTTCACCTCAGGCACGACTGGAGAACCGAAGGGAATTCTTGGCACACACGGCGGACTCAGTCATTTTCTTGACTGGCAGAGAGGTGAATTCGAGATCTCACCTGCGGACCGATTCGCCCAGACCACCAGGCTTTCATTCGATATGCTGCTTCGGGATGTATTTCTTCCTTTAGCAAGTGGCAGTACTCTGGTGATCTCAACCGGCGATGACTTTAAGCTTGATTTCCTCAATTGGATGCAAGGTGAGAGAATTACGCGCTTTCACATGGTGCCATCATTACTTAAGTTCTGGCTCAGCGAGACAGTAAAGATAAATCATCCACGGGACACTTTGAGAACTGTATTCCTTGCAGGCGAACCGCTTTCCTCCAACCTGATCGATGATTTCCGAGCTCTGGTGGGATCATCTGTAGAGATAGTAAATCTCTACGGCCCAACCGAGACGACGCTCACCAAGAGTTTTCTGCGCGTCGCGGATACGCCGACACCGGGCTTGCAGTCTATCGGCACTCCACTGCCCGATTGTCAGCTTCTGATCTTTAACCAAACGAACCAGCTTTGCGGTTTCTTTGAACCTGGTGAAATTATCATACGCACACCTTTCAGAACGCTTGGATATCTTAATGCTAGTAATGCGGCATTTTTTAAAAATCCGTTTACAAATGAAGATCAAGATATCGTATTCCGCACAGGTGATATAGGATGGTACCTGCCGGACGGTAAAGTAACGATCGGTGGGCGGAAAGATAATCAGGTCAAAGTGCGTGGAGTTCGAATTGCACCTGAAATGATTTCAAGCCTGCTTTCTGAATTTAATGGTGTTCACAACAACACGGTAGTGCCACTTCTCGACCAAGATCAAAACCTTTTTCTTGCAGCTTATGCGGTTGCCGATAAAGGGATCACAACAGAACAAATTAGAAAATATTTGCAGGAACAACTGCCCCCTAGTTATGTGCCAAGCGCAATAACGCTGATCCCACAGATTCCACTGACTTCTAATGGCAAAGTCGATGCAGATGCACTTCCTAGTCCTGATGACAGCTCACATCAGATCAAAGTAGATAGCGAAGCCTTAAACGATACAGAAAGGAAGCTGGCCGCAATTTGGGCGAAGGTGCTAAATATCGATATTTCAAATATGAACGCCACGTTCTTTGAACTAGGTGGCCATTCTTTGTTAGCGGTAAAAATTCTTAACCGAGTTCGCAACACGTTTAATATTGATCTGCCACTTATGACTCTTTTCGAAGATCCAACGATTCGAGAAATGGCAGATCAGCTATCGGACCACAACACGCAGTCTCAGTTAAGCTCTTAGAATATATTTTTTAGTCTCGTGTCTGCAGTATTTACTACTTGGGGGTTAATAACCTAACCTGTAAGCACAGAATTCTTTAAAATGACATATGAAAAGGACAAAAAGGTCAGTCGATCACATTTCACCAGGGCTTAGTTAGACCATGAGTAACAAATTCAAATCGTTCTTACCACTTGATTCCCTCGAAAGTACTTAAACCGATCTTACATGCCGAATGGGATCTGAGTCAGAAAATCAAACGATAGACGAATACGTAATTCGTTCCAAGGCACTTAACGGCCAGCTGGTCACTGAAAGAGAACAGTGGAACACCATCGCGACGGCCGACGCGATTCGACATTTCGCATATGGTATTGGAGACGATAATCCACTTTGGATAGACCGAGAATATTCAAATCGGTCTCGTCACGGCGGATTAACAGCCCCGCCCTCCTTTCTCACTTCTGTTCTTTATCCTGGACTGCACGGATTTCCCATGACGGTCCCCTTATCGAGCTTAATCAGCGAGATAAGTTTTAAATGGTATCGAACATTATATAAAGATGAGGTCTTGCAGGGTTCTGCAAGACAGCTGGATATCAGGGAATATAGAACACGAAGAGAGCTTCGTCTGGTGAATGTTCTTTCACAGTTTACCTATATCAATGGGCGCGGAGAAATTGTTGCGAAGGCAGACAGCACAATGTCCCGTCTGCAGCGGGCGAGCTCCGAATTACTGGTGGACCGGGACACGTACCGGTACACCCAGGATGAATTACATCAGATAAAAGTAGCTTTAAGGTCAGAAACCCGGACCGGCAATAGAAAGCTCTCGCCCGCAGAACTTGAGGTAGGCTTCAAACTCCCGGAATCGGTCAGAGGTCCGCTTACGATTGGTGATCTTATCGCTTGGCAGTCAGCAATTGGACCATCGTATCGTGCCAGTGCGCTTGGCTTCCGCGACGCTGAAAATGCCCCCCATACTGCCGCGATTCATCCCGTTACGGGCTGGCCCTATAGGAATTCTCAACAGCACGAGGACAGTTTTCTAAGCAGCCAGCGCGGTATGCCGGCACCATTTGACAATGCGGTCATGCGTTTTGCCTGGGTTTCATCCATAGTGACGAATTGGATGGGAGATTCAGGTTTTCTAAGGAGCTTGAACGTTGGCGCGGTCGAACCGATCCTCTACGGCGACACGACGTGGTACAGAGGAGAAGTTATCAGGAGTGGAGAAACCGATTCGTACAGAATCATCACGGTCAGAATAAAGGGTACTAACCAATTAAACCAGCTGACCACCAGGGGTCTCGCAGAGATTTTGATCTTGCCTTACGTAGAAGTTGGACGGAGAACTTCGGTGCAAATTAAGGCGTCAACGACTACAGATCTAGAACCGTGCTCTTTTGTAAAAGTGTTGGCAGACCACGCTCAGCGAACACCTGAAAAACTGGCGGCCACCTGCCGCAGTTATTCACTTACTTATCGGGAACTTGATCAACGCTCGACTTTACTGAGTAAATTTCTAAAGCAAAGGAACATCGGGCCAGGAAAGCGGGTTGGCGTCCTCCTCGGGAGGTCACTGGATTCGATACTGGCCCCAGTAGCCATACTGAAGACAGGGGCGAGCTATGTACCCTTGCACAGCGAACATCCTGGGCGAGCACTCTCTAGAATGACTGATGAAATTCAAATCAACATGCTTTTGAAACATGCAGATCAAAAGATAAATTTGCCGGACCGCAAGATTGAAACTGTTCAATTGGATCGAAGATGGGAAGATCATGTAGAGGAAACATACGTAGAGGAGAACTTAGAGATAAAGAATAGCGATATCGCATACATCATGTTCACATCAGGGACAACGGATAAACCAAAGGCGGTCGCAATTACCCGTGGAAGTCTTAACAGTTATCTAAGATCGATGACTGAAACACTGTACATCAGTGAGGATGATGTTTATTTGCATACGGCTCCTTTCTCTTTTTCCGCTTCTATTCGGCAATCATTTTTTCCTATCTTTTGTGGCGCACGAATAGTAGTAGCCGATGAGGAGCAGCAGCGGGACCAGCGCGCATTGTTGAATGTGATAAAAGAAGAGAGAATTACTATATGGGATTCAGTCCCAACATCAATACATTATTGCAGCGAGCTGCTCAGAGACCTGGATACACAGGAACGGACCAGATTACTGTCTAATAAGCTGCGATTGATAATGACCACAGGAGAGTCACTGCCCTGGGCACTTCCCTATGCATGGACCAACGAGTTCGGGCAAACGGCACGATTTATCAATTTATACTCTCAAACTGAGACCTCCGGCACCGTGTGTATGTTTCCGGTGCCTGTTGATATCACCGAAAAAGAAGGCAACGTGCCTATAGGAAAACCTTTGAAGAACACAACTGTGCGCATCCTGGATCAATCACTGGTACCAGTCTCTCCTGGTAAGGTTGGGGAAATCTATGTTGGTGGCGATCGAGTTGCACTGGGTTATCTTAATGACCCACTGAAGTCGGGAGAAACCTTTATTTGTGATCCGTTTTCGACAGATGTCAACGCGAGATTATGCAGGACGGGCGATACCGCCCGGGAACTGCCAGATGGAAACCTGCAGGTCAGTGGTCGCTCGGATACTCGAATTAAGTTCAAGGGGTACCGAATTGAACCAACTCAAATAGAATCAGAACTTGAAAAATTGGATGAAATACAACGAGCCGCAGTAGTTGTTCACGGTGATCACTTATCTCATCAAAGACTGGTTTGTTACGTGGTGCCTAAAAAGGGAAAGGCAATCAACGCCAGCCAATTGAGAAAACTCCTAAAAAGTGAGTTACCGAGTTATATGATTCCAATAACATTTGTGAAGATGAAGGAAATGCCATTAAATGCTAATGCAAAACTGGATCGAGAATCATTGTCAAAACTTGACACATGCGTGCAGCAGAAAATTCGGGGCCACCAGATCACAAAAACATCCAAAACAGAGGAAAAAGTTATGGCAATCTGCACCAGGATATTAAGGATAGAATCAATGATGGTCGATGACAATATTTTCGAGCTTGGCGCACATTCACTTCATATCACGCAGATATCGAGCCGGATTCTGGAGGACTTCGGCATCCATATCAGCTTTAAACATATGTTTGATCACCCTACAGCCAAGGCCCTGTCGGCTTTTATACTCAAGAACAGTGAGAATTAGACAGCATTAAATTGAAGATTCAATTTTCTCCCCCGTATGTCCATTAAGCTTCTGAGAAGCATATGCCGACCAAATCATCCAACATCACGTCGCCAAATCTGACCAACCACGAAACCATCTCCGAATGGATTAACCACTGGACCTCTTTCCAGCCGGATTTACCAGCGATTGTCGAGCCTGGTAGACCTGCTCTGACCTATTTTGAACTACAGCGGGAAGTGTTGCGCATCGGGCAGTGTTTGTGCGGTGCAGACCTTGGTCGCGATGATCGTGTCGCAGTCGTCTTCGATAGCGGCATCGATCTCGCGCTCACACTGCTGGCAACAGCATGTTGCATGATCTGTGCACCCGTAAATCCGTCCCTGAAATCTCCTGAACTTGAATCTTATCTTAAGCTGATCAAAGCCACTGCTGTGCTTTTACCGGAAACCGGCATGGAGGTGGCTCACAGTGTTGCCAGCAGTTTAGGTTTGCCCGTGGTGACTTTGCGAACATATGAAGCGGGCGCTCCAATGTCCATCGGCGCAGCCGCCTCAAACGCGGTATCAGCGGCTGGCAACACTACAAAACCTGATGATATTGCCTTTCTTTTACCCACCTCGGGAACAACCTCCACACCAAAAATCGTTGCCGTATCCCATTTCAGCGCCTGTGCCGATGCCAAAAACATCATTCAATGTCTTGAACTCACCCCAAAAGATCGTTGTCTCAATGTGATGCCGCTTTTTCATGTGCACGCTCTTTTTGCCGGGCTCTTGGCATCACTCATTGCAGGAAGTCAGTTTATAAGCACCACTGGATTTTCGGCTGATCGGTTCTTTTTATGGTTAGATGAGTACCGCCCAACCTGGTACTCCGCCGCACCGACTATTCATCAATCGGTAGTGAACAACGCTAGAGACTTAAAAAACCAGAATATCCTGTCTCAACATGAATTGCGATTTGTACGCTCTGCTGCGGCGCCCCTTCCCATGCGGCTGCTGAAAAATCTAGAAGATACATTAGGGGTCCCAGTTATTGAGACGTATGGTATGACCGAGGTCCGCACTTTTATCACGAGCAATCCAATTCCACCTGGACAACGTAAAGCAGGATCTGTTGGCAAGGCAGTAGGACTGGACTTAGGCATTATGGATACTAAAGGCAGGTTACTGCCTGCTGGTGAATCTGGCGAAGTTGTGGTGTGTGGACAGGATTACATACGAGGCTATGAAACCGATGAACGAACAAACACCCTCGAGCGTGAGAATGACTGGTTTAGGACCGGAGACGAGGGTGAGCTTGATAAAGATGGGTACCTGTTTATTACAGGTCGCATCAAAGAGATCATTATTAGAGGCGGGATGAATGTTTCACCGCTGGAAGTAGAGCGAGGATTATTAAGCGATTCTGAAATATGCGAAGCCATTGTATTCCCGACTTCGCATCAAACTCTCGGACAGGATATCGCAGCTGCGGTTGTGTTGAAACATGGCAGCACTCTAACTGAATCAGCGGTTCGGGCTCATGCGTTTCTCCACATGGCTGAGTTTAAAGTGCCAAGCCAGATATTTTTCGTGAATCATATTCCGCGTAGCCCTACCGGGAAAGTAAAACGACTTATGATGGCAGAGCTATTAAAGACTGAACTGATTCAGCAAAAAATACCGACCACAGACCCTACAGAAATCGAATTGACCGAAATATTTTGCGAAGTTCTCGGGCTATCTTCCATAGGTATCAATGATAATTTCTTTGCGATTGGTGGTGACTCGCTAAGCGGGACCCATGTTATTAATCGAGTAAATGATCAATTCGCTTTAGCGTTAAATCCAGGCATTTTATTTCGACACCCCTCAATATCGGACCTCGCTGCCGAAATCAACAAACTCACAGTAAAATAGATCCTATGCATCAACGAAAACTCGGCCCTTTTAACGTCTCCGCCATTGGCCTGGGCTGCATGAATATCTCAATGGGTTACGGTCCACGCCCGGATGACGAAGAATCGGGAAATTTATTTAATCTCGCATTGGATAACGGGTACACCATGCTCGATACTGCTGCCATGTATGGCATGGGTCATAGTGAGAATGTAATTGGAAAGTATCTTTCGCACCGACGGAGTGACTACACTCTGGCTAGTAAATGCGGGATATTTCGTAATGAGGAAGATAAGGCGGAGACCAATTGTCGACCTGAGGTGCTGTTACGGACCTGCGAAGATAGCCTCAAAAGACTGAATACCGATGTCATTGACCTATACTATCTTCACCGTGTGGACACCAAAGTACCGGTGGAAGAAAGTATCGGCGCGATCTCGCGCATGGTAGAGCAAGGTAAAGTGCAGACCATCGGTGTTTCAGAAATCAGCGATGAAAACCTGCGTAAAGCGCATGCCACGCATCCACTGACTGCAGTTCAGTCTGAATATTCGCTGTGGACTAGGACCCCAGAGCGCAAAGTACTGTCGACCTGCGAAGAGTTGGGAATCAGCTTCGTACCATTTTCACCTCTTGCACGACAATTTCTAACTGGAAAATGCACGGATCTGACTCATTTCGACGACAATGACATCCGTTGCACCAATGCTCGACCACGATTTGAACCGGAAAACTTCGCAATCAACAAGAAATTGCTGAAACCCTTTGGCGAGATTGCCGAACGAGTGGGCTGCAGTATGGCGCAACTGGCGCTGGCCTGGCTACTGGCTCGGGGAGACAACATTATTCCTATTCCGGGCACTAAGCATGTGGACTACATGATTGAAAATGCGGGTGCCGGGGATATCGTTCTGGATCAGGATACTGTGGACGAACTTGATCAATTGATCAATGAAAACACGGTGGCTGGAGATCGCTATCAAGCAAACCTGATGAACAATATCGATTCGGAAAAAGATTAATTCGCATTATAAATTCTGCCACAGTCCATACACGCAAATCACCAGCAGTGCCGCACCAAGCACCCGTTTGAACCGGGATCCATCGCCATGAATCAGATGCTGGTGCAGCTGCATCCCGAGCCAGTGGCCGATAGCGGCAAAAGGCAGCAGGTACAACATGTATCGAAGCTGCAAATCCACTCCAAACAAAACAAAGGTGGACATTTTTATAGAGACCAGGACGATCCAAAGTGCGAACATAGTATCGCGAATCCGGGAAATCGCGACATGTCGAACCATAACTGCGGAGATCAGTGGCGCACCGATGAGTGAAACCCCGCTTGCATACCCACCGATCACCAGCATCAGGTTGTCCACCAGTTTTCCCTTGCTGCTGAACTGATAGTTTAATAGATAGGTGATCGCGTAGCCGATTATAATTGTGTAGATCGCATTGCTCACCAGTTCCGGTGGCAGTTTTAACAGACCGAGCACCCCTGCAATCTTAGGCACAATGATGACCAACATAACGCGCCTGACAAAACCCCAGTCGACATTGTCTAAACGGTCGTACACAGACCACGAGGAAAAAATAAGAAGATGGCTGGAACAGATTGGCAGCCATAAAACAGGGTTGTCAATCAGCAACAGCATCAATGGCAGCGCCAGAGCGACACCACCAAATCCGAGCCCAGCACGGACAAATCCAGACCAGATAAAAATCAGACCGACCAAGACGAGCTGAAACAGAGAGAGATCAGACAATGAGGGTTAGTTGGTCAAAACAGCGCGGAATTATAAACGCGATAATTCAACCAGGATCGGATGCTTGAGAAATTTCAGGGTTTAATTTTTATGTCCAGGAGACGTAACGAAGAGATTTCGGCTTTTACCAGCATGACGGAGATAGTGAAAGGCGAGGTTAGAAAATTTCAGGTTTCCTCAGAATAACGAAGTGAAAGAAAACAGCGCTTCACTATAGCCGATCAGTTCAAGCCACTGCGTATTGTCGGCGCAGTGTTGCTTTCTTGGGTGGGCCGCTACGGATCGCGGCAACGTTATAGTGATACTTAAGATTTTCAGAGCCGAACAAGTCACTCAATGCCCCAAACAACTCCTGATCTGGCCGAACGTTCCAATCGGCTCCAAGGCGCACCACTCCGCGTTCTCCTCCGGCCCGCTTGTAATGAATGGTAACGGTGACTTGGCCACCACTATATTGTCCCAACAGACCATGCAATTGCTTCATACCATCGCTATCGAGTTCACTCTCACTAATATTGAGCGCAATCCTGCCTAGAAACTGGCTGCGCAATTGACCTACTGTTAATAGGGTTTCCGCTCGCATCTGAGGATTACCGGTATATTCGTCGGTACTGAGCTCACCTTGCACCACAAGGATATTATCCTTATGCAGAATGTCTGCATATTCAGTGAACTTATTTGAAAATAGGCTCGCCTCAATTCTCGCTGGACCATTGTCGAGCGTAACGAATGCCATTTTCCCTCGACGCGTATTGAGCACTCTCATCGCCACCACCAGTCCCGCGAAAACCCCGTTTTTTGGTGTGGCCAGGTCGAGACCCTGGATATCCTGATCGATGATCTGCGCAAATTCAGTGGCATAACGATTGTATGGATGACCGGTCAGGTAGACCCCCAGGGTTTCTCTCTCACCCACAAGTCTCTCATCTTCAGTCCATTCCGGCACTTCAATATTGGATACCGGTGCTAGAGGCGACTCAGCGACCCCAAACATATCCGACTGACCCGCTTCCAGATCCGACTGCTGCTGGCCGGCTGCATGCATAGCTTGTTTAACATCCGCCATCATTGCTGCACGGTTCGGATTCAGCTTGTCCATAGCACCACTCTTTATTAATGCTTCAAGCACGCGCTTATTCACCTTCTTGCCATCAACACGACGACAGAAATCGAACAGGTTTTCAAAATCACCACCGCGTTCCCGCTCCTCGACGATATTCTCAATCACCCCCCTGCCGACACCTTTCAATGCGCCTACACCATACAAAATTTTACGATCGTCGATTGGCTGAAATCCATAGTCACAGGCATTGATATCCGGCGGTAATACTTCAAGGCCCATATCCATGGCATCAGCACGCAGCATCACCACCTTATCTGTATTGTCGATATCCGCGCTCATGGTCGCCGCCATAAAAGCTGCCGGATAGTGTGCCTTGAGCCAGGCAGTATGATAGGAGACCAGCGCATAAGCTGCGGAGTGCGATTTATTGAATCCGTATCCCGCAAACTTTTCCATGAGGTCAAAGATATATTCGGCGACGTCTTTATCCACCCCACGTTCTTCCGCTCCCCGAGCAAACAACTCACGTTGCTTGGCCATCTCTTGCGGTTTCTTCTTACCCATTGCACGCCGCAATAAATCAGCACCGCCCAGTGTAAAACCCGCGAGGACCTGGGCAATTTGCATAACCTGCTCCTGGTATAAAATTACACCGTATGTCGGTTGAAGCACTGGAGCAATATCCGGATGCGGGTATCTCACTTGCTCGCGGCCATGTTTACGGTTGATAAAGTCATCTACCATACCCGACTGCAGTGGCCCGGGTCTAAACAGGGCGACTAACGCCACCAGTTCCTCAAAAGTATCTGGACGTAATCTGAGTATCAGCTCCTTCATTCCGCGTGATTCGAGTTGGAATATTGCGGTCGTATGACCAGCCTGAATCAGCTTGAACGTATCTTTGTCATCCAGCGGCAGAGAGTCATCCAACACCAATTCAGCTTCTCCGACTTTATGGCGCTGTTGGTTCACCATCTTCACCGCCCAATCTATAATCGTAAGCGTTCTGAGACCGAGGAAATCAAATTTCACCAGGCCAATAGACTCCAGATCATCCTTATCAAACTGAGTGATCGCTTGGTTTAAGTGGGTGTCCGCATAAAGCGGCGTAAACTCCGTGAGCGGCTTAGGCGCAATCACCACGCCACCGGCATGTTTACCGACATTACGCGCGATGCCTTCGAGCTGAATTGCCATGTCGATCAATTCCTGTATTTCCGCTTCATCCTCAAAGCGGTTCCTTAGCACTTCTTCCTGATCCAGGGCTTTTTTCAGAGTCATGCCAATTTCAAATGGAATCAGCTTAGCCACCTGGTCGACGAAACCATAGGGCAGGCTCATAACACGACCCACATCACGCACCACCGCCTTGGCTGCCATAGTACCAAAGGTAATGATCTGCGCGACTTGATCCCGACCGTAGCGATTAGCGACATACTCAATCACCCTGTCTCTGCCTTCCACACAAAAATCGATATCGAAATCAGGCAACGATACCCGCTCAGGATTCAGAAAGCGCTCGAACAGAAGACCGTATGTCAACGGATCCAACTCGGTAATACCGGTGGCCCATGCCACCAGCGAACCCGCGCCCGAGCCTCGACCCGGACCTACTGGAATGCCGTTTTCACGAGACCACCGGATGAAATCCGCCACAATCAGAAAGTATCCTGGAAAGCCCATCTGCTGAATAACATCGAGTTCCATCTTCATGCGATCCAGATATTCCTGCGGGATCTGCGAACTCCCATCTGCGGCCCACAGGCTATCCACACCCAATCGATGGGCAAGTCCTGTCTCGGTCTGTTCGCTCAGTACTTGCGCTACAGAACGATCGTCCACACCTGGATAGTCTGGAAGAAAATCTCGATCGAATCCTAGAAACAGATTACAACGTCGGGCGATCTCAACAGTATTATCAATGGCTTCTGGAAAATCTTCGAACAAACCAACCATTTCTTCGCTACTGCGAAGATACTGTTGATTGGTATATCGTCGAGGCCGACGGCTGTCCTCAAGCACTCTCCCATCATTGATGCAGACTCGGATCTCATGGGCTTCGAATTCCTCGGCAGTGAGGTAGACCACCCGGTTGGTTGCCACCAGTCCAATTTCGAATTGTGTCGCCAGCATGGTGGCGTGGCGAATATATTCTTCTTCTGCGGGACGGCCGATTCGACTGATCTCAAGATACAGTCTGTCTTCAAGTAACTCCCGGTAGCGCTGTAGGATGTCGGTCGAATTGTCTGAGTTCTGACTAATTGCGTTAGCAACCGGTCCATCCTGATCGTCCAACAGTGCAATAAGCCCCTCTCCCAGCTGCTCAAGATCATCCCAGTCGACCACTACCCGGTTCTGTTTTTGTCCTCTTAAAAAAGCGCGGGTGAGCAATGTACACAAATGTCGGTAGCCAACATTGTTCAGGCATAGCAGCTTTACCCGGTCTGGAGCGGTCCTATCGGTTGAATCCATCGTCACAGGATTCTGTATCCAGACGTCAGCCCCAATGAGAGGCTTTATCCCCTGTTGCAGGCACGCTTTATAAAACTTAACCGTAGCATACAGGTTGGAAATATCTGTGAGCGCTACCGAAGGTTGAGAGAATTTTGAAACCTGCTGCGCAAGCGGTTTGATTCGCACGATACCGTCAGCCAGCGAATACTCCGAGTGGATATTTAGGTGCACATAGGGTCTGCTCATACGCCAAGCACCCTTCGCACAGGAGCAAAGCTTCTCCGATGATGAATACTGGCGCCATGCTGCACTAACGCCTGCATATGCAGACGAGTCGGGTATCCTTTGTGTCGCTCGAATCCATATACGGGGAACGCTTGGGCCAGTTCACACATCAGTCTGTCGCGAGCCTCCTTGGCCAGGATCGATGCCGCCGATATCTCTGGATGCAGGCTATCGCCGCCCACGACAGGCTTGGTTTTGCATTCCAATCCGGGAGCCCGATTACCATCTACCAGTGCCAGGTCGGGCAACACCCTTAAGCCTTCCACAGCGCGTCGCATCGCCAGCATAGAAGCTTGAAGAATATTCAAGTCATCAATCTCCTGCACAGACGCGCAGGCGACGCACCAATACAAGGAATTTTCGATCACTTCCTTTTCGAGCTGTTTACGGCGCGCCGCGGAAAGCTTCTTAGAGTCATCCAAACCTGCGATTGGTCGGGATGGGTTCAGAATTACCGCGGCAGCAGTCACCGGACCGGCTAGCGGGCCTCTCCCGGCCTCGTCCACACCAACCACCAGCTGTGACTGCATCACCACTAAGCCCGTGTCCCAAGCATCTTGATAACGACCTCTGCTGCCCGTTTATCTGCATTCAGTTTAAGCGTCGCGTGAATCTCAGCAAAGGCGAGTTTTATTTTGTTCATACGTTCTGGATTTTGCAGGTATCCGTTCACTGCTTCAACAATATTCTCCGGCGTCACACGGTCTTGGATCAGTTCCGGCACCATGGGTGCCGGCAACAGATGATTTGGCATGGCAAAATGATCTACCTGCCGTAATCGTTGCACCAGCCAATAGCTGAGTCGTGATAAACGATACACCACCACATGAGGCACACGCAGCAACGCGGCCTCGAGCGAGGCGGTGCCTGAAGCCAGTATAGCCACATCGGCCGCCTCCAGCGCCAACCTCGATTGGCCCTTCAATGCATTCAACGGCAGATCTTCCAGCGTTCCCGCGGATTGATAGAAAGTCTCACGAACCTTGTCAGTAGCAAACGGCAGTACAAATTTTATCTCCGGATACTGGGCCACAAGCGCCCGCGCGGCTTGCACCATGGGCAAAGCCAAACGTTTAACTTCATTCCGCCGGCTACCCGGGAGCAGCGCCACCAGTAGTCCTGAGTCAAAACCAAGGGCGTTACGTGCTGACTGTGGATTCGGCTCACTGATCTCATCCGCCATGGGATGCCCCACACAGGTCACCGGCACCTGGTGTCGGCGATAAAAATCGGCTTCAAACGGAAACAACGCCAGCATATGGCTGATGGAGCGCTTTATTTTGCGAATTCGATAACCACGCCACGCCCAAACCGTAGGGCTAACATAGTGAATACAAGGAATCCCCATATGTTTGAGGCGGCTTTCCAACCCTATATTAAAGTCAGGCACATCAACTCCGATAAACACCGCTGGTTCCTGTTGTCCCCATCGCGCAGCGAGCTGTTTTCGAATACGCAGGATGTCGAGCAGTTTTTCACGCAGACCGTCGAGTCCGATCACACCAATGCGGTCCATGTGGTAGAGCAACTCACAGCCTTGTTCAGCCATTTTCGGACCACCGATGCCAGAGAATCTGGCCTCTGGCATCTTTTCTTTAATCTCCTTGATTAATCCTGCTCCAAGCCGATCCCCTGAGGGTTCTCCCGCAACAATTGCGATATCAATCACACCCTGCTTGACCACCGAAGACTATTGCCAGTTTTAACGACGGATGACACCACGCTCTGAGCAGCGCAGGAATTCACTAAAAACACTCACTGCCTTATTTCCAGGTGCAAGCTTTTCAATTTTCGTTATCGCGGTTCTTAAATCGAGATTGCTTCGATAAAGAAGACGATAGGCACGCTTTAACAACGTGATAGTCTCTTCAGAAAAATCTCGTCGGTGCAGTCCCTTGGTATTAATACCATAGGGCCGCGCCGAGTTACCCGCCGCGACTATAAACGGCGGCACGTCCTGAAAACATATTGCACCGATTCCGGTAATGCAGTGAGCGCCGACTTTACAGAACTGATGTACAAGAGAAAACCCACCCATGATCGCATAATCGCCAATATCGACATGACCCGCCAAACTCGCCCCGTTAGCAAAAATAATATGATTGCCTAAAGTGCAATCGTGCGCAATGTGGACGTATGCCATGATGAAATTGTCGTTGCCTATCCGGGTCTCACCAAGGTGCCCTGCCGTGCCACGGTTTAAAGTGCAGTATTCTCTGATCACATTGCGATCACCGATCACGAGCCGAGTTGGTTCTCCTGCATATCCCTGATGTTGCGGCTGCTCACCCACTGAGCTGAACTGGAAGATTTTATTATCCCTTCCGATAGTTGTGTGACTGCGAATGACCACATGGGGACCGATCCAGGTGTTGTCTCCTATCGCTACATCTTTCTCGATTATAGTAAACGGTCCCACTTCCACCCCTGATCCAAGTTCCGCTCCCGGATCAACGATCGCGCTAGGGTGGATAACAGTCATGCAGAATTAATAGTTCCGATATGTAAAAATAATATCCGCCGATGCTGCAAGTGTGCCGTCCACTGACGCCTGACCGCTGTATTTCCAGATCTTGCGCTTATAGTGCGTTTGTCTGACGTCCAGCACTAGCTGATCCCCGGGCTCAACCGGCCGCTTGAATCGTGCATTGTCAATTCCAGCGAACAGAAAAATCACATTATCACCAGGATCCTCATCGAGGCTTTTACTCGCAAGGATAGCCGAAGCCTGGGCGATTGCCTCAAGGATCAATACTCCGGGAAACACCGGACGACCAGGGAAATGGCCCTG
The DNA here is from genome assembly GCA_947259885.1 of uncultured Gammaproteobacteria bacterium. Lineage (GTDB taxonomy): Bacteria > Pseudomonadota > Gammaproteobacteria > Arenicellales > Poriferihabitantaceae > VYFG01. The sequence continues at coordinate 36,010 of CAMYNW010000008.1, read as the reverse complement.
GAAGAATGGCTCATTCACGGTCACATTCTTAATCGCCTGTAAAGAGTCTCCTAATTGATATTCGACCACCCTGTCGATCAATAGAAACGGATACCTATGTGGCAGGATCTCCATGATGTGGTGAATATCAACGTGATTAGATTCTTTCATTTCACTTTCCAGTCTTCTTCATTTTCTCAACCAGCTTCTCAAGACGGTTGAGATGTGCCACAGTTTTTCTCCATTGCCTGATCGGTTGTACAGGGATCATTGAAGAATATGTTCCCGCCTGCTTGATAGATTGTGAAACAAAAGCATTGGCGTTTAATACTACATCGTCCGCAATCGTCAGGTGGCCAAGTACCGAAGCACGCCCCCCAAGCTGACAGCGTTTGCCAATCACGGCACTACCCGCAATCGCAACACAGCCTGCCATGATTGTATCATCGCCCACCTGAACGTTGTGGGCTATTTGAATCTGGTTATCTAGTTTGACCCGATCTCCGATTACGGTGTTATCGATAGCACCTCTGTCGATGGTCGTATTGGCACCAATATCTACGTCATCCCCAATAACCACTGCGCCAAGCTGTTGGATCTTTCTCCATTTACTTTCTTCTGGCGCATAGCCGAAACCACTAGACCCAATTACCACCCCAGGCGAGATTACGCAGCGCATGCCAATACGCGAATTGGCACACAGGGTCACTGACGATTCCACATGCGTGTGATCGCCAATATGACAATGGGCCTCAACCACGCTGCCATGTCCAATCATCACACCCTCACCGATCACACACCCGCTTTCAATCACAGCGCCAGCACCGATTCGGGCGTTCTTGCCCAATACCACCGATTGATCTATGCAGGCGGTGTTGTGAACGCCTTCAGGCAAATCAGCTGAAGTGTGGACAAAAAGATCGCTCACCATGGCATAAGCCAGATAAGGATCATTAACCAGAATCTTATTGCCGTTTATAAGTGACTGGTGCTCAGGCTTTAACAGCACTACACCAGGTTGAATACCGCCTTCTATGACAATATGTTTTGGGCTCGTCAGAAATGTGAGGCTGTCCGGTGTAGCGGTTCCGATACTTGCAACGCGGGCGACAAGGTGAGTGGGCTCACCAATTAGTTCTCCGCCACAACGGTCAGCGATATCAGAAAGGCTTACCGGGGTCGGGGCGCCAAGAGACTGTTTCTCGCTGACCAATCGCCGAACCTGGGATTACTGCTTGGAGCGCTTTTTCAGCTCTTCCAGAACGGTTTCAGTCAGATTGACGGCATCACTGGCAAACACCGCCTGCTGCACAATCAGGTCGTATTTGTCACGCTTCGCAACGAAAATTACGATCTCGGATATAATTTTTTGAAGTTCTGCCAAACTCTTGTTGCGGCGCGCATTGTATTCTTCATTATAGTCACGCTGGTCACGTTTGAGCTCTCTTTGCAGCACTCTCAGTTCCTCTGCTTTTTCTTCGGCTTCCTCAGGGGCCATCAGTACCGCATTCTTCTCCAGCTCGGCCTCACGTGACTTAAACAGATCAAATTTACCTTTAATCTCCCTATTTCGTGCACTAAACTCTTGCTCCAGCGCGGCGAGTTCAGTCTGTCCTTGTGGCGATTCTTCAATCAATCGCCGTGCATCTACATAACCGATCTTCTCTGCTAGGGCGACACCAGAAAAAAGCAGTGTGCCCAAAAAAAACAGGATGAGTTTATTCAAACGAAACAATTTTTGCTCTTTGCATTTCATATCATTACATTATTGAAGATTAATTCTATTGAAGATTAATTCTATTGAAGATTAATTCTATTGAAGATTAATTCTATTGAAGATTAATTCTGTATTCAGAGTGCGTGCCCACGATCAAAGATTAACGAAACACTGTGCCAAAAGAAATCTGGAAGTTTTCAATATCATCAAACTCTTCGTCATTTAATGGTTCACCATAACTCAGACTGAACGGACCAAGTGGAGAGAACCAGTTAAACACAATGCCGGCAGAGTAGCGCATATCATTGAATTCGAAGTCCTGCTCGGTGGACCACACCTGGCCACCGTCAACGAAAATCCCTAGGCGCTTATCTTTACTTACACCTTCTCCATAAGCAGGAAGCCATAGTTCTGCATTAACCAAGAGACGCTTACTGCCCCCAATCGGATCGGGCGTTTCTCCACTATCTCTAGGCCCCAATGACCGGGATCTATATCCCCGCACGGATTTTGACCCTCCGGCGAAGTAGTTTTTAAAGAACGGTAGGCCAAATTCAGATAGGTCGCCATAACTGTCGCCGTACCCCACTCCAGCACCAGCCTTGAAGGTCAGAAAACTGGAAACTGGCACGTAATAGGCCCCCTGCAAATTAATTTTATAGTATTCAAAATCGCTTCCTGGCACAGTGATTTCACTCCCTAGAGATGCAACCCCGCCTCCTGTTGGAAAAAAGAAATCATTGCGAGTATCTTTGGATACCCCAAGAGTCAACACAAACTGGTCTGAATCGGGCTGAAGTAAAATGATCGGTAAAAACTCAGGCGGGGTTTCTTCAGTGGCCTCCAGCTCCAGGCGCTCAATAGCAATTCCCACGTTAAACGAATTGGATTCAGCTATAGGAATCTTAAATCTCATGCCTAAATTAGTTGTGTCAGCCAGGTATGACGCCGTGTCGACTTTGGCAGAGTCCACTTTACGTCGAGTAAAATTGAACCCGCGGCTGACACCGTCGGCAGTATAGTAAGGGTTAATAAATTCGATGGAAGCCACTTCGGCGGCATCCGATGTATTGACATCAACGCTAAGTTCACGACCAGTTCCAAGCACGTTGCGCTGATTGTAATTAGCACCAATCAGTGCACCATCCGAGTCAGAGTAACCGGCCGAAAGCTGAATGCTACCGGTCTCTCGCTCTACCACCACTACCCGTAAATCAACCTGATCCGTGGTGCCTGGCACACTTGGTGTTTCTATCGTCACACTATCAAAGAACCCAAGTCGGTTGAGCCGATCTCTAGAGCGCTGCACTGCTCCGGCGGAATACCAGGAGCCCTCGAATTGCCGCAATTCCCTGCGAATGATTTCATCACGAGTATAAGTATTGCCGCTGATTTCGACCTTCCGTACGTACACCCGTTGCTTTGGATCGATCGTAAAAACAGTGGAAACCACTCGATTTTCCCGGTCAACCTCAAAAACCGGTCGTACTTCAACAAACGCATAACCATTATCTGCATACTTATCCGAAATTGCAGACCGGGATTGATTGACCACCTTTCTTGAAAACGGTTCTCCCGGCTCAATGGTAACCAGACTATCAAGGCCTTCAATTTCATCCGCGACCTCGATCACTGTCTCCCCAAAAACATAGCGCTCCCCTTCTTCAAGGGCAATACTGATAAAAATATTTTGCTTGTTCGGGCTGATATCTACGTTGGTTGAGAGTATCTCAAAGTCATGGAAACCACGATCGAGATAATAAGACCGGATACGTTCAACATCCGCCTCAAGCTTCTGCCTCGAATACTGATTTCGCTTGGTAAAAATTCGCCAGCCTTTTCGTTCAATCAGGTTCAATTCATCTTTGAGATCCTTGGCCGAAATCTGTTCGGCACCAATGATATTGATCTTCTTGATCTTGGCTACTCGGCCTTCATCTATTTTGACTTCGACCGCCACGCGATTGCGCTCAAGTTCTTCTACCGAGGTTTCCACTCTGGTGGAATAGCGCCCCATGGAAAGATAGGCCTGCTGAATTTCGCGCTCTACAACATCGAGACTGGCACGATTAAAAATTCTGCCCTCTAGCAGCTCTGCCTGGCGTAAGCCCTGTTCTAAACTTTCAGTTTCGATTTCCTTGTTGCCTGTAATTGTGACGCTCGCAATTGACGGACGCTCCGCTACCGTCACCACCAGCACCGTGCCGTCTTGCCCCAGTTGCACATCACGGAAAAAACCGGTTTCAAACAACGCTTTGATCGCCAGTTTTCCCTCTTCGTCGTTCATTTCATCACCCACCTTCAGCGGCAGGTAGTTAAATATGGTACCTGCATCCAAGCGCTCCAGACCCTCCACTTTAATGTCCGAAATCACGAACGGGGTCACTGCAAACGCGGGGAAACTAACCAGTAGTGCCAACAGTACAAGGACTGACTTTTTCATATTGTTAGAGCAGAATTCTCGTTGTGGGATGATGATGAGAGGAGCGCCCCCAGCCAGCGCCAAATATTAACCCAGAACCGCATTTTCTCCCAACGCGTCATTATGACCATTCGGTAACCAATCTTCTCTGAAATTTGAAGGCAATTTAATCCTGCCTGGGTGATATCGAGTTAACCTACGGACTAAATTAACCCGAATAAACGCATGATGTCATTGTAAAAGGCGAGGCTCATCAGCAATACCAGCAGCGCGATGCCAATCTGCTGACCGCGCAGCATGACAGTTTCCGAGGGCTCCTTACCAGTTACAGCCTCCACCAGGTAATACATCAAATGGCCGCCATCCAGCACCGGAATGGGCATTAAATTGAGCAGTCCAAGGGAAACGCTGATAATCGCCAGAAAACGCAGGAAGTCAACCAGACCGGACTGCACCGTATCTCCGGCAAGTCGAGCAATGGTGATCGGCCCCGAAAGATTTTCTGACGACATTTCGGCGGTCAGCATCCTGCCTAGCGAGCGAAACGTGATCGCAGTCATCCGCCAGTTATAGTCCACTGACGCCCATACCGCTTCGAGGGGCCCATAGCGCAGCCGGGTATTTTGAGGATCTGGCATATAAATTCCGATACGACCGTACTCCTTGCCATCCACTTCTGTCCGTGCTGTGGTCAGCTTTTGGGACAGTTCAGTCTCCCCGCGCCTGATGGTTAACTCCAGCTCTTCCCCAGGACGTGACGACACGGCTTCCACCATTTCAAACCAGTGCGCGATCGGTTCTCCATTTATCGCTGTTATGACATCGCCCTGCTGTAAGCCGGCCAGTGCCGCTGGCGCCTCCGGCACCAGCCGACTGACCTCAGCCCGAGGCGGTGGCGGGTAAAGTCCAATTTGAGATGTGATCGGCTGACCGCTGATTTGGCTCTGGTCAATAGCGGCGAAATCAAGCTCTATGGTGCGAACTACAGTCTGCTCAGACTCCACTTCAAGGGTAATAGGATTACCTTTCATGGCCTGATGCAACATGTAAAATTGATGCTCCCCCCAAGTCTGTACTTCCCGGCCATCAACGCTTAGCAGCTTGTCGCCGGGTCGAAATCCAGCAGTTTCCGCGATTGATTCAGGCAAGATTTCACCAACGATGGGTTTGACGTCTGGCGCACCGATCTGAAAAACCAGCCATATCGCCAGTATTGCGAACAGGAAATTGAAGGCCGGACCGGCAAACACCACAGCACTTCGCACCTTTAGCGATTTGTTGTTAAACGCCAGATGAAGTTCATCAGCTGAGACCTCTCCCTCGCGCTCGTCAAGCATCTTAACGTAGCCGCCGAGGGGTATCATGCCGATACTGTACTCAGTAGGATCGTTCTTCGGTTGCCACCTGAAAAGAGGTCTACCGAATCCAATGGAAAATTTTAATACCTTGACCCCAAGCTTTCTCGCCACCCAGAAATGCCCAAATTCATGCACCGCCACCAGGATGGCAATGGCAAGTAAAAACCCCAACAGGCTGTATCCAAATCCGCTCATCAATTCAATATCGTGTTATAGCACTAACTTAAAATTCCGGGATGCAAGCGCTTTACAGTATTGTCGCGCTGCGCGGTCTGCCTCAAGGGCCATCGCCAGATCAATATCGCTGGTTATCGATATTTTGTCCATGGTTTCGGCCACTAATTCAGTAATTCTTGTAAAAGTTATTTCACCATCGAGGAATGCTTGAACCGCCACTTCATTGGCCGCATTCAATAATGCCGGAGCAGTCCCACCGCTCTTCGCGGCATCACGCGCCAGCTTGAGAGCAGAAAATTTATCGTAATCTGGCGGCTCAAAATCAAAACGACCCGCGGCAAAAAGATTGAGAGATTCGGCACCAGAATCAACCCGCTGCGGCCAGCCAAGCGCATTAGCAATAGGTACTTTCATGTCCGGATTGGCCATTTGTGCAAGGACCGATCCATCGACGTACTCCACCATGGAATGCACCACACTCTGGGGATGAATCACGATATCAATATCCTGCTCATTCAGGCCAAACAGCTCGCAGGCTTCGATCAGTTCCAAGCCTTTGTTCATCATGGTCGCGGAATCTACGGATATTTTTCGACCCATTTTCCAGTTTGGATGCGCACAGGCCTGCTCAGGCGTGACGTGTTCAAGCTGATCCGAATCGAATGTTCTGAAAGGGCCGCCCGATCCAGTCAGGATCAACCTACGTATGCCGTAGCGCTCTTTGCCGCCTCGTGCCCCAAGTGTCTGCTGCCAGCGTCCGGGTAAGCACTGAAAGATGGCATTGTGCTCACTATCCAGGGGCAGGATCGTCGCCTCATGACGACGCGCCAGGTCCATAATATATTGACCCAACATGACAAGGGGCTCTTTGTTGGCAATCAGCACCCGGGCACCGGCACGCACCGCTGCCAACGTTGATGCCAGACCGGCGGCGCCCACGATGGCGCATACCACAGTATTCGATGCAGGCGTAATCAGCAACTCAAGACTGTCGGCGCCGCTTTGCACATCAATCTCAAGGCCATGCGCCGTCAGCATTGTACGCAGGCGAATCGCTGCAGCTTGGTCCACCATCACCACCCGCGCAGGACGAAATTCAATACATTGTTCAAGCATCAACTGCGTATTCGAACTCGCTGCAAGAGCACTCACCTGATAGCGATCTGGATGCAGGCGAATCACCTTCAGGGTATTGACCCCGACCGAGCCTGTGGATCCTAGAATGGCAACGCTGTCGGTCATTGTAACAGCCACCAGCACGCTGCAAATACTGGCATTGCCGCCAGCAGGCCGTCTATACGATCGAGAATGCCTCCGTGTCCTGGCAGCAACTTACCGCTGTCCTTGACGCCGGCCTGGCGCTTGAGACGACTGATATATAGATCCCCTACCACACTGATTGAGGCCGCAGCGGCGGCTGCCAATAGCCACGCAATCAATTTGCTCCCGGAAAATTGAAGCAGGGTGGAAGCGCCAATCCAGGCCACCAGTATTGCACCCACCATTCCACCCGCTACGCCTTCAATAGATTTTCCCGGGCTGATAGAAGGTGCCAGCTTGTTACGACCCAAATTAACCCCGGTAAAATAAGCGAAGGTATCGGCAGCCCATACCACCATCATTGCAATCAGAACTGTTAGCGCACCGGTATCGTTGCTATGGCGGAGCCAGACCATGGCTCCCCAGGCGCAAAACACCACCAGAATGCCATAGCCCATCTCGGTGCCAGGCGGTCGTCTGTATTCGATCCCTTTTGATAGCGTACCAATCTGCAGTAACCAGAACAGAGCACCGACGATCGCAATCAGCGGCAACAGGTTGGGTAAAGCATTTTTAATAATCTGGCTTGACAGCAAATAAGTCACTACGGCCACCACCAGCAGCCCCATCGCCGAGATCACAAAACCTTGATTCGAGCGTGTAGTAAGGTGGTCCCATTCGAATAAGCCAATCACCATCACCAGCAACAGCACCTCCGCGAACATTGAGCCGGGCAAATACAAGACCAGGCCGATTACCGCAGGCGCCAGTACCAGGGCGGTAATAATTCTTATAATCATCGGTGATTAATCGGTCTCTGAATATGACCGATCAGGCCAGCTCGGATCCGGTCTTAATCTGTTCCCCGGTTTTACCATAACGGCGTTGACGACTGGCGAACTGCTCCAGCGCTCGGTCGACGCTGTGTTCATCGAAATCAGGCCAGTAAGTGTCACAAAAATAGAGTTCAGTGTAAGCCAGCTGCCATAGAAGAAAATTGCTGACGCGCTGCTCACCGCCGGTTCGGATAAACAGATCGGGTGGCGGCAGTTCACTGGTACAAAGATGAGACTCGATCAACGCCGGCGTGATCGCTTCCGCAGAAAGCTCTCCCCGGGCCACCAATTGCGCTATCGATCGACAGGCCTGGGTCATGTCCCACTGGCCACCATAGTTAATAGCAATAGTCAGGTTGAGCGCTTTGTTATCACGAGTCAGGTGATGGGCCTGATCAATTTTACGTTGCAACTTTGCAGGAAAACGCGACAAATCACCGATTACCCGCAGCCTAACGTTGTGCTCATGCAGGCGCCGCATTTCAGTCTCAAGAGTGGTGTGAAGCAACTCAATCAGCAGTTTTACCTCGGTGCTCGGCCGCCTCCAGTTTTCACTGCTGAAAGCAAACAATGTGAGGTATGGGATGCCCCGCTTGCCGCAGATTGGCACCATGTTCTTAACGGTTTCGACGCCACGTCGATGCCCGGCCACTCTAGGCAGGCCGCGCTTGCGAGCCCATCTACCATTGCCATCCATGATAATAGCGATATGCCTGGGCTTGTTATCTGCCACTGCATCCACCGCGATTTCCTGCCCCATTAACATCTGCTTGATACCCTATATGTGAAGTTCCAGATCAATATTAACGCCGACCTCAAACCTCCATCACTTCTTTTTCTTTATCCGCCACCACCTGGTCCACTATGGCGACGTATTTGTCAGTGATCTTTTGAAGCTCCGCCTCGGACTGCTTTTCTTCGTCCTCGGTAATCTCTTTCTCCTTCAGTAGCTCGCGCACCGACTGAATCGCATCCCGTCGAATGTTACGAATTGCGATCTTGCCATCTTCGCCTTCGCTCTTTACCACCTTGACCATGGTGATTCGGCGTTCTTCGGTCATCGGTGGCAGAGGAATACGCATGGTCTCACCGGCGGTTATCGGGTTCAGACCAAGATCCGATTCCAGGATCGCGCGCTCGATCACAGACAGCATACTTTTCTCCCAAGGTTGAACCGTGAGTGTACGAGCATCTGACACCGCCACGGTAGCCACCTGCGGAATCGGGGTCGCAGTGCCATAATAGTCAACAGTGAGATGCTCCAGTAACGCCGGGGTGGCGCGGCCGGTGCGGATTCTGTTCATCGCATCCCGGGTAGACTCTACCGATTTCTTCATGCGGTCATCCGCGTCTTTCTGGATTTCATCAATCATGTTAACTTCTCTGGTAATCGTTATTAATCAGCGAGAGCGTATTATAGGTTTCTTGTGGGGGTGACGCCACGAAGCCGCGAATTAGATCAGGTGCAGCTAAACCAGCAGGCATGACTGCAGTAGCACAAAGTTTCAGCACAGCCAGAGACAGGGGTTCAGCATAATAGCGGTCTGGCATGCGCCAAATCAAAGGTCAGTCTTCAGACTTGTCCATGATTAAAGTCCCCACCGGTTCACCCATCACCATTTTGATCAAGTCGCCTGGGTGATGCAGATTTAGTACCTGTATCGGCAGCTGGTTTTCCTGGCATAAGGTAATTGCGGTCATATCCATCACCCGCAAGCCTCTGTTCAGCACATCAGCAAATTCGAGGCGCTCAAAACGCATCGCATGGGGGTTCTTCTCAGGGTCGTCGTCATAAACCCCATCCACTCGGGTCGCTTTAACCATGATTTCGGCGTTGATTTCGAGCGCGCGCAGGCTGGCTGCGGTATCAGTAGTAAACAAAGGATTACCGGTACCGCCAGCGAAAATGACCACCCTTCCCTGCTGCAGATGCTTAAGCGCACGGTTACGGATATAAGGTTCGGCAACCCCGCGGATTTCAATGGCCGACAGCACTCGGGCCGATACCCCAATTGCGCTTAGTGCCTGTTGCAACGCCAGCGCATTCATGGCGGTAGCCAGCATACCGATGTAATCAGAACCTACTCGGTCCATGCCCTGGGCCGCAGCGCTCATTCCACGAAAGAAATTTCCGCCGCCAATGACCACACCGAGTTCAACGCCGAGGTCGACAATTTTCTTCAATTCGGCCGCAGTAGTGGCGAGAATATCGCCCTCTATGCCAAACTTTTCATCACCCGCCAGCGCTTCACCGCTCAGCTTCAGCAACACCCGTTGCCATACCGGAGATGGGGTCTCGGTCATCGGCAGCGCCTAATCAGGCGTTAGCCTGCGCCATGACCTCAGCAACAAAATCGTCTTCCCGTTTCTCAAGACCTTCGCCGACTTCAAAACGCACTATCTGCGACACACTGGCGCCGGTTTCACTAAGCAACTGTGCCACAGTCTGCTCGGGGTTTTTCACAAAAGGCTGGCCGAGCAGAGTATTTTCCTTGAGGAATTTTTTAATCCGACCGCCTATCATTTTTTCGATAATATCGTCGGGCTTACCACTCTCTTTGGCCTGAGCGATAAAAATATCTTTTTCACGGGCCAGCACATCTTGATCCATCTCCTCTTCCGAGACACAAAGCGGACTGCTGGCTGCAATATGCATTGCAATATCCCGACCAAGCTCAACACTACCGTTTTTCATTTTGACCAGGACGCCAATGCGATTGCCATGCAGGTAAGAACTCACGCTGCCGCCCGCAACATCAAACCGAATAAAACGACGAACGCTGATGTTTTCCCCGATTTTAGCGATCAACTCCTGACGAGCGGTTTCCACGCTGCCACCGGAACCCAAAGCGGTGTCCGCCAGCGCCTGATTGTCTGCCGGATTGTCACTTAGAACCGCTTCCGATACGCTATTGCAGAACGCTTTAAAAGAATCGTCCTTAGCCACAAAATCGGTTTCACAGTTGATTTCGACCAAGGCGCCTGCATCCGCACTGCTGGCCGCCACAATGACGCCTTCCGCCGCGATACGGCCGGCTTTCTTCTCCGCTGCCGCAGCCCCTTTTATTCGAAGTTCTTCAATAGCGGCTTCCATGTCACCGTCAGTCTGCGTCAATACCTTTTTACATTCCATCATGCCAGCGCCGGTACGTTCGCGCAGTTCCTTTACCATAGATGCAGTGATAGCCATAAGTGCTAGGTCCTCTGTCTTTAGCGTATGCTGTTTAATTCGTAAATGTTCGAAACGTGCGCCAATAAAACTGACGAATGCCTGCGCTTACTCGCTGCTGGCTTCCTTTTTCTTGCGCACGACCTTCTTCTTACTGACCTTTTTCTTGCTGACCTTTTTTTTGGTCACCTTCTTCTCTACAGCTGCGGCCTCAGCGTCAGCAGCTTCGGAGGGTTCTTCGGTTTCAGCGGGAGTGTGTTCGGTTTCAGCACGAGTTTCTTCGGTTTCAGCGGGGGCTTCTTTGGCCTCAGTTGCTGCCACAGGTTCTTCAGCCACTTGCTCAGCAATCTCGACAGCCTCGTCTTCGCCTGCCGATTCGATTACCTCACCCGACTCATCGAGCTCGATGTATTCATCTTTGTCACCGCTCGCTGCGATCGGTGCGGCCCGAACCGAAGAGCGTGCCTCAATCACAGCGTCCGCTGCCGCCTCAAGGTACAAACTGATGGCTCGGGTGGAGTCATCATTACCAGGAATCACATATTCAATACCATCCAGAGAGCAGTTAGTGTCGACCACCGCCACCACTGGAATACCCAGCTTATTAGCCTCGGCGACCGCGATGTACTCCTCTTCGACATCAATCACAAATAACGCACTAGGCAGTCCGCCCATGTCCTTTATTCCAGACAAGGTTTTGTCCAGTTTGGCACGTTCGCGCTCGATCGTCAGTGCTTCTTTTTTACTCAGTCGCTGCGTGGCGCCGGACTCAATTCGCTGCTCCAGGTCTTTCAGTCTCGCGATGGAGTTTTTTACCGTCTTGAAGTTGGTCAACATGCCGCCTAGCCAGCGGTAGTCAACGTAAGGGCATCCGGCTCGGGTCGCCTGTTCGCGCACCTGACGTCCGGCCTGCCGCTTGGTACCGACGAACAGGATCTTGCCCCCCTGGGCCGCAACCGTGCCAATGTAATTCAATGCATCTTGCATCATCGGCATGGTTTTATCCAAGTTGATGATGTGGATCTTATTGCGGTCGCCAAAGATATAAGGCGCCATTTTGGGGGACCAGTAACGGGTCTGATGCCCGAAGTGCACGCCAGCCTTCAGCAGCTGGCGCATGGTGATGTCAGCCATTTTCAAATATTCGTGTGATGGGTTAAAGCCTCCACGGTTACTATCTGCCGACCTCTGTGACTTCGACCTGCGATGATTTCGCGGACGTCGTTTCCGGGAGGCACCCGGGCAGATATAATCGCCGTGTGCGGATTAGATACCCGGAAGCTGCATAAAACAGCGGTTCGGGCGCTTTAGGGCGGCGAAGTTTACCTAAAAACAGTTGAAGAAAAAAGCGGAATTTGGGAGCATTAGCCCTCTTTTTTGCGCCCTACCCTGCAAACATGCCCGTGACCATAAAAAACTCAGAAGAAATCGAAAAAATGCGCGTAGCCGGGCGTCTCGCGTCAGAGGTGTTGGATATGATCACAGCGCACGTTAGGAACGGCATAACCACGGACGAGCTCAACACACTTTGTCATGACTATATTGTCAATGAGCAGAAGGCCATTCCTGCGCCACTTAACTATCGCGGCTTTCCCAAATCAATCTGCACCTCGGTAAATAACGTCATTTGCCACGGCATTCCTTCTAATAAGAAACTTAAGAACGGAGACATTGTCAACGTCGATATCACCGTAATCAAAGATGGATACCATGGTGATACCAGCCGCATGTTTTTCATTGGAGAACCTTCTATCCGCGCCAAACGACTGGTGGACATATGCAAACAATGCATGCAGGCCGGTATCGATCTAGTGCGGCCCGGAATCAGACTCGGCGATATTGGCCACGCGATACAAAACCACGCAGAGAGTAATGGTTTTTCTGTAGTCAGGGAGTATTGCGGCCACGGTATCGGCAGAGTGTTTCATGAAGAACCTCAGGTACTGCATTACGGACAGCCGGACACCGGCATGACCCTAGAAGCTGGCATGACCTTTACCATCGAGCCAATGATAAACGCAGGCAAAAAGGAAACCCGACTGATGCCCGACCAGTGGACAGTTGTCACTCGTGATCGCAGTCTCTCGGCGCAGTGGGAGCACACCATACTGGTGACCGACGGCGGTCACGAAATCCTTACGGTTTCGTCCTGAAGCACACGCACTTAAACCCACCCACCCCTTACCCTGAAATCTCATGAGCCGCCTGTCCCATCACGAGCTGCTCGATTGCCGCCTACTGGTAGACCCCACCGAAGATTTACCCCGTGCACTTAAATCCTGCCAGCAGGCCCTGTCTCACGGTAAGACGCTGCTTGCTGAATATCATCTGGAAGGCGGCAATCCCGCTGTCATGGCAAAACAACATAGCTGGCTGCTCGATCAGATACTTCTTTACTGCTGGAGGTGCTTTATCAGGGGCTGTGAGATCAGCGAGCCGGCAGACCTGATCGCAGCCGGCGGCTACGGTCGCAAAGAGATCAATCTCGAATCCGATATCGACCTCTTGATTCTGCTTAATGACCCGCGCAACTCCGGCAAAGATGACGCTGCAATTAGTGACTTTGCCGAACAATTCATCAGATTCTGCTGGGATATCGGACTGAAAGTCGGTCATAGCACCCGCACTCTGAAGCAGTGCATTGAAATCGCCAGACAGGACATTTCGGTGACTACTAACCTGATGGAAACCAGGTTATTAGATGGCGATCCGGAGCGTTTCCGGTTATTGCACGAAAAGCTTCGCAGCACGCGGGTATGGCCGGTCGAAAAGTACTTCAAGTACAAGCTCAAGGAACAGGAACAGCGCCATCTGCAGTTCGGCGATACCGCTTACAACCTCGAACCGAATATCAAAGAGAGCAAGGGCGGCCTGAGAGACCTGCACATGATCAGCTGGGTGGCCAGTCGATATTTCGGTACCAGTGATCTTGGTGAACTAGTGGAGCATGGTTTCCTCACCGAAGCCGAGTATCGCTCATTGATCCGTCATCGGGATTTCCTGTGGCGACTGCGAAACGGTCTGCACTATCTGTCCGGTCGCTGTGAAGATCGACTGCTTTTTGACTATCAGACGGATCTGGCCTTGCAACTTGGGTACAAGAAAGGCGAAAACCATCTCGCGGTAGAACAGATGATGCAAGCCTATTACCGCACCGCCAAGGAAATGCAGCTGCTGAACGAATTGCTGCTACAGCACTTTCAGGAAGCCATACTGACACCGAAGAAAGCCAAAGTTCGTCAGATTAATCAACGATTCCAGAGTGTCGGGAACTTTATCGAAGCAGCACACGATAAGGTATTCAACGATCATCCGGTGGCGATGCTGGAGATCTTCCTTTTGATGCAGAAACGACCCGCATTGAAGGGCGTTCGAGCCAGTACAATTCGGCAGCTGCGGGCTAGCCTGCACCTGATCGACAAGGAGTATCGCCGCGAGCCGGCACATTTAAAAGTATTTCTGGAAATTTTTCAAATTCAAACCGGACTGACTCACGCGCTTCGACGTATGAGTGCATACGGTGTACTTGGCGCATTTTTTCCGGCGTTTGGCCAGATCGTGGGTCAGATGCAGCACGACCTGTTCCATGTTTTCACTGTAGATGCCCACTCTCTGTTCGTGGTGGGCAATCTGCGTCGACTGGCAATCTCCGAATACCGCAATGAATTCCCCAATCTCACCGATCTGTTGAGCCGGCAAAACACTCGGGAACGACTCTACCTGGCGGCGTTATGTCACGATATTGGCAAGGGCAGTGGTCGAGATCATTCCGAAGTGGGTGAGGAAATCGCCCTGACATTCTGCACCCAGTTAGGACTGTCCGAATACGACGCCCGATTTGCGGCGTGGCTTGTACGCAACCATCTGGTGATGTCGTGGACCGCGCAGCGCGAAGACATCACTGACCCACGCGTCGTTGACCGGTTTGCTGAAATTGTCGGTGACCAGGAACACCTGGATAACCTGTACTTGCTTACCTTTGCCGACATTCGCGGCACCAGTCCCAAGGTCTGGAGCGAGTGGAAAGGAAAACTTCTTTCCAATCTTTACATGGCCACGTCGCGACGAATTCGCACCGGCCTGAGTGGTGCCCAGGCCGTTACCGAACGAATCGAGGCACGCAAACAGGCAATTGCCAAACTGGTGTCACGCAAAGTTACCCAGGAAATGCTGGAAACCCTGTGGGCCCAGCTTGGCGACGAGTACTTTCTCCGCAATGGCCCCAATTCAAGTGCCTGGCATGCAGAAGTAATCGCCTCCACCGGCGCTCTCGACCTACCGCTGGTCACGGCGCGCACGCGTAATGACATCGGTGCACAGCAAATCCTGGTTCTAGCACCGGAGTCCGAAGAGCTGCTGCCACGAATCACCGGCGGCCTCGACAAGCTCCATCTCAATATCCTGGACGCACGCATTCACACCACGCGCTCTGGACTGTCGCTGCTGGTGTTTGTCGCCTCCGATCCTGAGGGCGCTTCGCATAACAAAAAATGGCTGCAATCCACCACCCTCGAATTGAAGCAGACCCTGCTGGCGCCGCAGATCAGTTATCAGCCAGCGGAACACATGCTTCCAAGGACCATGAAACAGTTTAAAGTGGCCACTCGCGTCAGTTTCAGCGATAGCGCAACCGAGGACTATACCGTCATGGAGATCGTGTCCCAGGATCGACCCGGGCTCCTGTATCACGTGGCACTGGCGCTATACGAGTGCAAGGTCAAACTGGCATCGGCCAAAGTTTCCACAGTGGGCGAGCGGGCCGAGGACACCTTCTTCATTACTGATCGCGATGGCAATCCAGTGAATACAGAAGAACAACGCCAGTGTCTGCACGATCGCCTGGCGGAGTATCTCGGCTAGCCGATGTCCCGTCAGCTCAAACGCAAGCAGTTCTTATCTTCACGCGGGCTGCAAGATGCGCAGATCACTCCGCTGGTACCGGATGCCTCGGCGCGCCGTTACTTTCGCCTGCAACTCGGCGATGACACCATGATGCTGATGGATGCGCCACCGCCGGGAGAAAAACCTGGTGCCTTCATTCAGGTCACCAGCTATTTGGAAAAGCTGGGCGCACGAGTACCGCACGTTATCGCAAGCGATGTGCAAACGGGGCTGGTGCTGCTCGAAGACCTTGGCGACCAGACCATGACCAGTTTACTGGCCCAAGGCGCTGACGAAACTACTTTATACCGGCAGGCGGTAGATGCTCTGGTGCAGATGCAACAGGCTTTTTCGGCCGCTGACATGGAAATAAGTTTGCCTGCCTATGATCTGGACGCGGCTCTGGCAGAAGCAGATTTAATGGTTGAATGGTACCTGCCAGCGAGACTGTTACGCCGTCTTGATCAGCAAGAGCACCGGGAATTCCGCGAAATCTGGACATCCCTTTTTCATTCGCTCCCAGATATGTCTCCAGTGCTGGTGCATCGGGACTTCCATGTCGACAACCTGCTGATCGTGGAGGGAGCATGCGCAATGCTGGATTACCAGGACGCACTGCTTGGATCGCCGTTATACGACCTGGTTTCGTTGCTGGAAGATGCCCGGCGTGATGTCGATGTCGGTCTTCAGCAGCAGTTGATTGAGCGTTGGCAGGCAACTCAGAACATTGAGCGGGAGACCTTTACCCGCCATTTCACCTTCTGGGGCGCTCAACGTCACTGCAAAGTGGCCGGAATATTTGTCAGGCTTTGGCTACGGGACCACAAAAACGGCTATTTGGGACACCTGCCCCGAGTAATGGATTTATTGAAGAGGAATCTTGAACCCGCATTCATGACCCCACTGAAAGATTGGTTAACCGCTCGACTACCCAAGATCAACCACCAGGAACTGGGCAACAATCCGGACACACTGCGTCGAATAGTCATGGACTAGGATAAGAATAATTCTAAAGTATTGATATTACAGTGTTTAATGTCGGTCCCGGCATTTTGCCGGGACCGACAAACATCCTAGTTACCCTAACATTCGAAGACGAACCAGCCTGAGTCCGACACCCTAATTTCCATCAAGGCTCCCTATCGATGTGGATGCAGAGCAAGAATCCACATGACTTCCCGTCTGTCGGCGCCTCCCTCACGCCGTCTTCGAAAATTCATCACCATTTCGGTGTTTTTCTTAACCGAGTCACTTCGGTCAAACCATACTGTCAGAAGTTGATCCAACATTCTGTGAACCAGTTCACAAAACTCGAAAACAGACCGATTTCAGGCTGCATCAGACCCAGCAGCTCGTTCAGCAAGTATTCAGGATACGGGTATACCCTACAAGCGCGCGGTAATCCAAGTAATTTTAATCAGACTTTAAATGGAGATATTGCAATGAACCGTTTTCACCCAGTTCTTATCGGCGCAGCCCTGTCCGGACTGTTGCTGCTTCCCTCTGCTCAGGCTGACGATGATACCGGCCTCTATCTCGGCGCATCGGCCAACCGCATGAGCGCAAATTTCCGGGGCGAGAATGATGTCAGCTTCGATGAAAGTGACACTGCTGGCGGATTGCGTATCGGCTACATGGTGAATAATTTCTTTGGGGTCGAGTTTGGCTACCTGGACCTGGGAAGTTACAACGCAGTTGGCGATACACCGAGCAACAATATTAACCTTTCAGCAAAGGG
Source organism: uncultured Gammaproteobacteria bacterium (assembly GCA_947259885.1). Lineage (GTDB taxonomy): Bacteria > Pseudomonadota > Gammaproteobacteria > Arenicellales > Poriferihabitantaceae > VYFG01. Next base: position 18,473 of record CAMYNW010000008.1, on the reverse strand, counting down.
TTTTACCGGCGCTTTCATACTCAACTGGGAGCTAGTCAATCAGATCGACGTCTACGGCAAGGTCGGCGCATTCTCCATCGATACGGACGCCAACTCGACTATTGCAGGAATCAAATTCAGCGAAAGTGAAACCTCCACAGAAGTTTTTGGTGGTATTGGAATTGAGCTGGACCTAGGAAACATCAATTTCTTCGCTGAATATACCGCGGTCAATACAGACGTCAACGACCTGACTCTGGATATCGCAAGTATCGGAATCAAATACGAGTTTGGGAAATAGCCCGATTGAAACACCGTCCTGGGCCCGACTAAGAACCTTGTCAATCTAACGGTGATCCCGGATCAATTCTGGGATGACGGCACCGGTCCCGGAATGATGGATTAAACCCCAGCAAAACCAGCGAGCATCTGCGCACGAACTTTCCAGGCTTGCTGGGAACGATCCGCATCCACGTCCCCACAAGCCACGACCTCGCCCTGCTTGATCGCACGGGTCAGTTTGACTTCACTGCCAAGACCGATCGGTAACGCCTCCATGGCAACACTGTCTGTCGCGGGCATCAGCCGTCCCCACACGGTGTAACCACCTTCACCATCGAGTATTTCACCGGCCGCCAGATCGCGCTTAGCCACTGACACCACATCTGCATTGAAGCACACTGGCGAACCGGTGGCCTGACCACGCAGCGCCGCACTCAAGATCGAGATATTGAGTTCAAGTCCAATCAAATGAAACGGTTTGAACATCGCAGAATAACGACCGCTTTGATCGGTGTTCATGCCGTACTGCCTAAAACAGTCTGCGCTGTAATTATTGGGCGCTTCGAATACACAGTAAACCCCCCAACGCAAATCCCGCGGCACCGGTCGACCGTCGCGTTCGAGACTCGACACCACCTCGACCTGGCCGCAGAATTCAAGCTCACCTCCCTCACTTCTGGGCCTTAAAACATTAGCCAGGTCCTCAGCACCGCAAGGCGGAAATGCGAGTCCGGCTGCCGGCGCCAGGAGGTCAGCGGCATTAGCAATCGCCGCCATTTCAATCCCCGACTTAGTGCCGTCCAGGAATGAATTAAACATCTGGCTGCGCATGCCCGCTGCAGCGGCCTGTTCGGCGCTCATGCCATAATGCGACCAAACGGTGTCAGGTGTGGATGCATGATAAGCAGGGAGGTATTTGGTGCCCTTGCCCGCGGCTACGACCTTAAATCCGCAAGACCGTGCCCAGTCGATCATCTCCATGGTCAGGGCTGGCTGGTCGCCATAGGCCATGGAGTACACCACCCCGGCCTGCTTGGCCTGCTGGGCAAGATAGGGTCCCGCGAGCACATCCGCTTCAACGTTGACCATCACCACATGCTTACCATTCTCGATACAAAGTAGTGCATGCTTGATACCTGCTGCGGGATGGCCGGTGGCTTCCACGACCACATCTACATCGCTCGACCCGATCAAATTCGCTGCATCGTCAACATATCGAGTCGCGTCTATCTGCGCCTGCTCCCACCCTACACCGCGACATTGCGCTTGGGCACGCGCAGGATCGAGGTCTGCGATGCAGGTAACCTCAAGACCCGGCGTAGTGGGCACCTGGGACAGGAACATGGAACCGAATTTTCCTGCGCCAATCAGACCCACTCGCACGGGATTATGTTCGGCCTGTCGTTCTAATAGTGAAGAATAAAGATACATCGTTTAGTTAAGCGGTCAGTTCTAGCAATGTATTGTCAGGTAGCGGCTCGATCGCGGTGAAGTCCCGATGAGCTACCCACTCCGGTCGTTTAAATTGTCTGATGTGATTCTCGACGTGACACAATGACAGATACGCGATGGTGCGATCCATGGGGCTGATATTTGGAGGGCTGGCGTGTACCAATAGACTCGAAAACATCAATACCGAACCGGCGTCACCGGTTGGCGCCACACATCCGCCCTGCTCATATAGTTTGGTAACGGTCTCTCGATCCAGAGTCCAGAGCGGGTAACTGGTGGTTTCGAGGTCGTGACCCGCTTCCACTACACCGTGTTTATGGCTACCCGGCAGAAACAGCAGTGGACCGTTGGCTGCAGTTACATGGTCGAGAAACACTGCGATGTTCATCGCCCGGGGTTCAGGCATCTTGTCGTCCCGGGCCCAGGTGCCATAGTCCTGATGCCATTGCCATACGTCGCCGTCAAATGCAGCTTTAGCATTCACCTTATACTGGTGCATGTACACCGGACCGTCCAGCAGCTGCATTACCGGCTCAATCAAGCGTGGATGTGCACCAAGCCTTCGAAACCCTTCATTATAGGTATGTGCAGCAAAAGCCGTACGCGCCACACCAGAGTTCTCGCGCCACACCTCTTCACGTTGCTCCTGATACACATCCAGCGCTGCCTGCTTCAACACTTTCACCTCTTCCGCATTGAACGTGTTGGGAAAAAACAGGTAGCCGGACGAATCAAATTCTTCGATCTGCTCTTTAGTTAGCTGCATAACTTTATTCCAGAGTCACAATACATAAATTTGGCCCAAACCTCTAAATGCTGGATCCTCGATAGTTAAATAACGTGCAAACATTACGGAATTAATCAAGTCGTTTCAATGCTTAACTGATCGCCACCAGCGCTAGTGCCACACAGCAACATAGCTCTGTCAGTTCTATTCCGGCGCCGGCGACGTCACCGGTGAATCCTTGTAATCGACGCACGCTTGCGGCGCGTACCACAAAAAATACAAGACAAGAGAAAAACACGATTAACACACCACTTGATCCGAGCAGGGCGATAACGAGTATCGCAGTAATCGTCGCAACCACCCACGGCACCTCCCCATCCTTATGATCCAATCGCAGGCCTTCCCCAAGTCCGCCCTGACGCACATATGCGGTAGTGGCATAAAGCAATGTTGGAAACAAACGCGCCAAAGTCGGTACCGCAATCAGGAACATGATACGTCCACTATTAAGCAGCGCATCAATAGCGAAGAACTTAAGACATAGAAACAAAATCAACACAACCACAGCGATTGCACCGGCATTGGGATCTTTCAAAATTGTGAGAGTGCGATTTTTATCGCCAAGACCGCCCATCCATGCGTCAGCGCAGTCGGCAAGACCGTCAAGGTGCAAGGCACCAGTCAAGATGACCCACAGTGACAACACAAGGCCCGCACTGACCAACGAACCGTAAGGCAATAAGTACGCAAAGCCACATAGTATGAGGCCAATAAACAGACCAACCAGGGGATAGTAAAAAACTGAACGGCGTTTTTCGGTTTTGGAGATGTTTACCGGATACCGGACGGGCAGCGTGCTTAACAACACAACCGCTGCTCGCAACGCGTTGATGTGTGATCGTATGGTCATTGCATTAAGCAGACTTCAATTACCAGAGCCATGTGAAACCAATCTATGGTTAGTCCCTTCCGCAGAAAGCTGTATTCGACTCAAACAGGCAAAGGGCACGTCTATCCGACCATGGATTCGCTTAAGCCCCATGATCTCCGCCAGCACGCTCATGATCACCCCGCCATGGGTCACGATCAAAACCTTCTCTGCCCCATGTTGTTCCACAACATGATACCAACCTTCCAGCACCCGATTATGAAACACGCTGAAACTCTCTGCATTGGGCGGTGTGTTGGCGAAGGGATCATCGAAAAACTGTTGCACCAGTTGTTCGTTCTGGGCCATCACATCGTCGTAGCGTTCACCGTCCCAGTCACCGAAATGGTATTCGGTGAATCGGTGTTCGACCAGCACATCACACTCTAACTGTTGTCCCAGGGCATGGGCAAATTGACTGCAACGTCCGAGTGGAGAGGTCACGATCCTGTCCCATTGCCTTTCGGCTACCGCCTGCTCCATCTGCAGCCAGCCCTGTTCGCTCAAAGGGTCTTCGACCTGGCCACGAAAAATATCGCTGGCTTCGGTTTCACCATGACGCATCAAATCGATCGTGCCCGGGGTTTCCTCGCGGGGTTGGATACTCATGCTATTAATATCTCATAAAAATGAAACTCCAGACTGTTCGAACGTGGCCATTTCATTATGCAGACGACAGGCATTTTGAATAAGCGGCAATGTTACCGCGGCGCCGCTACCTTCACCGAGACGCATGGACAGATCTAACATCGGCGCACTTTGCGTCAATAGTTCGATTTCTTGCTGCAAACGCTGGAACCCGGGCTCCGCCGACACATGGGACAACAATAACCAGGCAGCGCAACCTGGGTTGATGCGAGCCGCCAACAAGGCAGCACTGGCCGCGATAAATCCATCGACCACTGCCGGCACTCCCTGTTGAGAGGCTGCAACGTAAGCACCGACTAACGCTGCGATTTCGAAACCGCCGAGGCGTCGCAGTATTTCTAGGGGATCATGCAGATGGTCGCAATGAAGAGTCAGCGCGCGATCAATCACCGAAGCCTTGTGTTGCACGCCCGCACTGTTTAGTCCGGTACCCGGTCCAGCGACTTCTTTTGGTCGCAGCTTTAAGGCGGCACAGACCAGCGCCGCTGCAGCGGTAGTATTAGCAATCCCCATATCACCACCGATGAAAATATTGCAGCCCGCAGCTACCGCTCTGTCTACCGCTTCGCGACCTGCCATCATTGACTCATCCAGCTGAACAGAAGTCATGGCTGGGCCTTTGACCATGTTCTTCGTTGAAGCCGCAATCACCGCACGCTCTACGTTTTCAAATTCACCAGGATCATTAACCGTTCCCAGATGTACCACCTCAAGACTGGCCTGCAACGCCCGCGCCAATACACATATCGCTGCGCCGCCACTGGCAAAGTTGCGCACCATCTCCCCGGTCACGACTTGAGGAAACGCTGAAACATTTTCTTCGGCAACACCGTGGTCCGCCGCGAACACCGCAATCGCCGGTTGGTTCGGCATCGGTGCATCGCCCAACATGCCACATAACCTGATCGCCACCTGTTCGAGCTGACCTAGGGAGCCGGGTGGTTTGGTTAAGGTCTGTTGGCGCGCTAAAGCGCGATCTACACTTTCCTGGTTAATAGGTTGTGCTGATTTGAGGTACCAGTGCAAGGTTTGTCACACTTCGCAATAGCCCTGCTATTACGTGCGTTTCCCGCCTCGAACTCGATCATTTTAAATCTCAACATGATTCGTCCAGTTTTAATCAGAGGCTCCCTAGAGGTTGTTTGGCCTGGGTAATTAGAACTCCACCATCCCAGGCTTAATCTGGTAACTCAGGCAGATTCATGAGGCTCCGATATAAATTCAGGACGACGATATTGCCGCCAAATCAATCCTATCCCCTTTCTCCGCCACCGTCGCCTGTGTCCCCGCTTCATTCTGGAGTTTCTGCTCCAGCGCGCGGGCGGCTTTAGTTTCGCCGTGTACCAGCCACACTGGTGGTTGGTTCTTAAAGCCCTTGAACCAGCGCAATAAATCGTTTTCGTCGCCGTGCGCAGAAAGGCCGCCGATGGTGTGGACTTTGGCGTTAACCTGGAGCCACTGGCCTTTGATCTTGACTTCCGGTTCGCCGTCTACCAATCGTCGACCCAATGTATACGGCGCCTGATAACCAACAATAATGATATGGCATTCCTTGCGTTCGATATTGTGTTTGAGGTGATGTCGGATACGGCCGCCGGTGCACATGCCGCTGCCAGCGATGACAATGGCACCGCTTCTGACTTTATTGATCACCATGGACTCCGCTGTGCTGCTGGTCAGGTGCAGATTGTGAAGGGTTGGCATTTCATGCACTGACTTTCGGAACTTGGTCGCTTCGTCATCGTAGAGATGCGGATAATCCCAATACACTTTACTGGCCTCAATCGCCATGGGACTGTCAAGGAACACATGCCAGCGGTCCATACGCCACGGTTCATAATATCTGCCCAGGGTATACAGCACTTCCTGACTACGGCCAATCGCGAATGCGGGAATCAGTATGTTGCCTTTATCGTGATCCGCCTCGCTGATGATCGCACCCATCTCTTCGTAAGTCAGGTTTCGTTCACGATGACGCCTGCCACCATAAGTGCTTTCCATCAGCACTAAATCGGCCTCCTCGATTACCGCCGGATCATGCAGGATTGGTGTTTCATACTGGCCAAGGTCGCCGCTGAATACCAGCTTGCGGCGCACACCATTTTCTTCCAGCCACACTTCAACGCTGGTAGAGCCCATAATATGACCGGCGTCCTGAAACTGAATCGATACACCCGGCAGGATTTCGATCTTTGTCCGATAACGATAACCTTTGAGATGCCCCAGAACCTGACGCGCATCCTTAACCGTATATAAAGGTTCAATGGGTGGTTTATTTTTACGTTTACGATTGGCGTACTCGGCATCGCGCTCAGCCAGGGACGCGGAATCTTCAAGAAGAATCGCTAACAGATCTTTGGTCGCGTTATGGGTATGAATCGGGCCGCGGAATCCTCGCTTGAGTAACAATGGCAGTCTTCCCGAATGGTCGATATGTGCATGGCTCAGCACCACCGCGTCGATTTCAGACGGCTCGAAAGGAAAAGGATCATGATTGCGCGCTTCGTCTTTGCGGCTACCTTGGATCATGCCGCAGTCGAGCAGAAACTGCATGCCGTTGATCCTGATTACATGACAAGAGCCGGTCACCTCCCCGGCCGCCCCAAAGAATTCAAGTTCCATAATTTAACGCTGTTGTGATTATCGTGTTACTTGGAGAGTCAAGCTAGCAGACTGCTCAGCTCAGTCACTAGCCGCACCTCATAATGCGGCTTATGTGGACCTTTCCACGGCAGCCCCTGTGGATTGATCCACAAAGTTTTCATACCGGCCTTAGCGGCCCCTCGCATATCGCGCACCGGATCATCGCCGATATGCAGAATATTAGAAGGATCGACCCTGGCCTGCTCGGCTGCCGCCTTAAATATGATCGGACTAGGCTTGGAAGCTCCAGCACCAGAAGCGGTGACTGAAAAATCAAAGTACTGACCAATACCAATCCGATGCACATCAGCATTTCCGTTGGTAATCGATCCGATGCAATAACGCTGGCTGACCTGTTCAAGTAATGCCGTCGCGCCCTCGAACAGAGTCACGTCATTGCGCGCCTCTAGAAAAACTTCGAAGCCGTCGTCGACCAGCCGCGCACTATAACCGTAATCCTTCGCAAGTTGCTCGAGCCAGCGCTTACGCAACCAGGAAAAATCGTGGGACATATCCGGGAAATCAGCAAAAACCTCTCGCCGATGATGGATCAACCCGGGAATATCAAAGTCCTGAACAATTTTTGGAAAATGCTGTTCGAGCCAGGTGTAAAAAACAAACTCAGCGTTGTGAATGACCGGCTCACATAGCCAAAGTGTGTCATCCAGATCAAAAGTAATGCATTCGATCCGCTCGCCGGCAATCACCATCGACTATCCATCCTGCGGATCCAATCGTTCCTCTATAAACTGTTCAAGGGTCTGCTGCCATAGCGAATAATAATCTTCGCTATTAGTCACCGCAGACCGCTGTTCGAAAAGTGCAATATTTTCCGACAACCGATCAGACCATTCCTTCCAGCTGAACAGACCGGATTCGCAGAGCTTGACCGCCATGGCAAAAGTGCGCGCCTGCCAAGGTGCGTCAAACACCGGCTCGCCACCTTCCTGGGGCTGGGTGGAAAGCAGTTCAACAATCATGAGGCCGGACCTTCAATATAAGGCTCGAACACATCCACATAGATCGCGCTATTGGCTTCGGCGGCCTGATCTCCCCACAACTCCTCACCACTAAATCTCACGTTATACAAATGCGAAGGCACTTTCTCGCCACTTTCCGAATGCGCGTCTGGAAAAATATGAGCACCATAATGCTGCACGATCTCGCCGCAGCGCCCACGGATATAGCGTGGCATGCGCGTATGATGATGGGGATGTTCATTACGGATTCGCACCCGGTCTCCAATCTGCCATGCGGCGTTACTTTCGCATTCCATTAAGGTTGGGCTTCCTTGCTCCAATATACCCCGTACGCGTTCACGCGGCACCGGTTTGAATGCACCCGCTGGTTCGGCGACGCCACTTTCTAACTCTTTAGCGCTGAGCAACCCTGTTTCTACCAGCAACAGTTCAAGTCCATGCAGCCAATGCTCATAGTAACTGCTCCCGAGATAATGCGCCGGATCCATCCGTTCGCGCGCAAAGCGCGACTGGTCCAGATTCCATTTGCCTTGCATGCCACAGGCCAGAGTCAGTCCAAACACTTTCTCCTCCCACTCTCCGACAAAGTTCTGCTGCTGACTGCGGTCGACAGGACCAAAGCCATGCGTCCCACCCAGATCATGGGCGCCGTCCATCAGGCCGCGGCCTCCGTGGGCACAGGCACCACCGCCACACCGATCATCGCGTCGCGTTCCACCAGCTCAGCAAGTTGATCCTGATTAAGATGTTCGGTGTTATTTGGTCGGCGCGGCAACACCAGATAGCGAATTTCAGAGGTTGAGTCCCAAACTCGCACCTCGACATCCGGATCGAGGTTGACACCAAACTCTTCGAGCACCGCCCGCGGCTCACTTACCGCACGCGACCGATAGCTCGATGCCTTGTACCAGGTCGGCGGTAAACCCAGCACCGGCCACGGATAACAGGAGCACAGGGTGCACACCACCATGTTATGTACCTTATCGGTATTTTCCACCACCTGCATATGTTCGCCCTGGCGACCAGCATAGCCCATCTCCATAATCGCACTGGTGGCATCTTCGAGCAGGCGCTGTTTGTATTCCGGATCGGTCCAGGCCCTGGCCACCACGCGCGCACCGTTGCGCGGTCCGACCCGATGTTCGTAGGTGTCCACCAGTTCATCCATAGCCTTCGGATCCACCAGCCCCTTATCCACCAGCAGGGTTTCGAGCTGTTTGACCCGCTGTTCGATCTCGCTCAGCGGCGCGGTATGATGATGCGGATGTTGATGATCACTCATTCGTCTTCTCTCAAAATTGATTCAACTTTAGCCGCCAGATTGTAAAGCTTCTCATCCTGCCCATGGGGGCAACAGATCATCAGCCCTACTGGCGGCATGCCCTGTTCATGACACGGCAGAGTAATCGCACAGCCGTCATAGTAATTGACCGATGCGGTATTGCGCAGGCAGCGAAGGTTGATTGCCCCGATGCGCTCCGGATCGTCAGTCTCCGACACCGCTGGCGGAATACAGGCCACGGTGGGATACACCAGCGCGTCGATTTCGGCTTCAGCAAAATCGTGATTGAAAAATTTCACCAACTCGGCTTTCTCCTCATATCGCTGATGCTGGGTTTCAGCCGTCACGGTCTTACCACCTCCGATTCGCTGGCGCACAAAGGGGTCATATAAATCACCATGCAGTTCCAACATCTTCACGTGATGCTGCCAGGCCTCAAACAGCACCACCGGGCGATTGAAGAACATATCGATGCTGTGATCAACCGCGGATAAGGTGCCGGTCACCACATCTACCCCGCCTGCCTTGAGCCGCTTCATCGCACGGCGAAAGGCCATATTGACTTCCATATCGAGATCCTCCATCACGATACCGTCGGGCACCATCAACCGCATGTTCATGGTATTTTCCGGGGACATTTTCGGCAGCTCGCCACCGAGCTTGCCAGTCATTACATGATCTAATATGAAACAGGTGTCGACATCTTCCCCAAGCGGACCCGGCGCATCCGAAGTTGGGGACAAGGGATAGACACCCTCAAGCGACAATCTGCCGTAACTTGGCTTGACACCAACGATGCCATTAAAAGCTGCCGGGATACGACAAGATCCTGCGGTATCGGATCCCACTGTGCCCGGCACAATCCCAAGGGCCACACTCACCGCGCTACCAGAAGAAGAGCCCCCGGGAAGCCGGCCAGTCTTGCGATCCCACACTGAGTACAGCGGCGGAAAGTGTGGATTCAGCCCCATTCCGCTGAAGGCGAATTCGCTCATATTGGTGCGTCCAAGAAACAGCATCCCCGCATCCCGCAAATGCGCCACCACTTCGGCGTCTTCGGTTGCCTCCGATCCAATAGCATCGAGCACCTTGGACCCCGCAGTAGTTTTCTGGCCGTTAACATTAAACAGGTCTTTAAGGGTGATCGGAATTCCGGCAAGTGGCGGCAGATCACCGGACTCCCTGGCAAGATCAATCTTCTTGGCCTGCTCAATCACATTTGGATCGAGCCAGGTAAATAATCCGTCTTCGGTGTCCGCCATGACCATACATTCGATGATCACCTCCTCGCAGCTTTTCTTACCGCTTGAGAGTCGTTTCGACAGCCGTCTTAGATTTGGGTTTCTCCGCATGGACTTGTTCCTGATTTAAACTTAATCGTATCGGTTGTTCGGTGAATCGAGGTCAAGCGGAGCGAATGCATCGTGCCATAGCGAGCTCTAGCTTTTTAATTGCCCGCATACTCAGATTAGCGGAAATTTCCTGGCAGAACAAGGCAACCATATCTCCATAATTCCTACGAAGACGCAGCAAATCACAACATCGATCCGTAACTATTGATTTTATGCCAGCTTCCACTATTCTCCGATGGGTTAACCACCAGGGCGTACCGGACCAAACACCATGAAGAAGGGAACACACGATTACTACGACGATCCACGCAACCACTCGATTCTGATCGATATCAACGGCCGCCTGTTTCCGCGCAATGAGGCCAAGGTTTCGGTGTTTGACAGCGGATTTGTCTTAGGTGACGGGGTATGGGAAGGCTTGCGAGTGCACCACGGCAAGATCGCCTTTCTCGACCAGCACCTGGATCGACTATATGAGGGCGCCAAGGCCATCGACATGGACATGATGGTCGGCAAAAAGCAATTATCTGAGCGCCTTTATCACACCCTCGCCGCCAACGACATGGAAGACGGCGTGCATATCCGCCTGATGGTCACACGCGGGCTCAAAGCCACCCCCTACCAGGATCCTCGCGTCACCATCTCACCACCGACTATCGTCATCATCCCGGAATACAAAACCGCTCTGCCGGATACGCTGACCCGCGGCATGAAACTGTTTACCGTGCATGTACGCCGCGGCTACCCCGACGTCCAGGATCCAAAACTGAACAGCCACTCCAAGCTCAACTGCATCACCGCCTGCATTCAGGCTTCCAAAGCCGGCGCCGATGAAGCGTTGATGCTCGATCCTCACGGTTTCGTCGCCACCTGCAACTCGACCCATTTCTTTATCGTGCGTAAGGGCGAAGTCTGGACCTCCACCGGTGACTACTGCCTCGGCGGCATCACCCGTGGCAATATCATTCAGCTATGCCAACAGAACAAAATCCCGGTGTTCGAAAAAAACTTCAGTCTTACCGACGTCTACGGCGCCGATGAAAGTTTTGTTACCGGCACCTTCGCCGGGGTCGCACCAGTCGGCGCTATTGACGGTCGTCAGATCGGCTCCGGTGGACGCGGTCCGATCGTCGAAAGACTGCAGAACCTTTACCTAGAAATGATCGACGCCGAATCATGACCAGGCTGCGTATCGCCATGTGGTCCGGGCCGCGTAATATTTCCACCGCCATGATGCGCGCGTTCGAGAACCGGCCCGACACCGAAGTCTGGGACGAACCGATGTACGGACACTATTTATATCGAAGCGGTATCGCCCACCCCGGCGCGGAAGAAATCATCGCCGACCAGGGCACCGACTGGGAGGCGATCGCGAAATGCTGCCTCGGTAACGCACCCAACAATTCTCCCGTGTTTTACCAGAAGCATATGACCATGCACCTGCTGCCGGAAATGAATCAAGACTGGGTGCGGGGCCTCACAAACTGCTTCCTTATCCGGCAACCGGATCAAGTCGTCGCCTCCTACGGCGCCGTCCGCCCCGACCTCACTCTAGACGATCTCGGTTTCATACAACAAGCCAAGCTGTTCGACTACGTCATCAAAACCACCAGCACCATGCCCATGGTGATCGACAGCAAAGACTTCCTGCTCGACCCCGACGCGATGCTCCGCATCATGTGCGAGCAATTCGGCATCCCCTTCCGCACCGAAATGATCGCCTGGCCTGAAGGACAACGCGACTCCGACGGCGTGTGGGGAAAATACTGGTACGACTCGGTATGGAAATCCACCGGCTTCGCCGAATACGAGGAAAAACCACTAAACCTCAATCCAGAAATGCAGCAGATCGCCGACCAGGCCGAGCCGTATTATCAGGTGTTGTATCAGCACCGATTAACGGTTTAACGAGGTCATGTCCTTCATGACGACGAACACAAGAAACCGAAGTAAAATAACAAAATGCAATTCGTCACCTACAACATCCAATACGGCAAGGGCCAGGATGGCCAGGTCAATCTCGAACGTATCGCTAATGAAGTTTGCGGTGCAGACATCATCGCCCTGCAGGAAGTCGATCGTCATTGGCACCACACCGACATGCAGGACCAGGTCAAAGTCCTCGCGAAACATCTCCCCGATTACTACTGGACCTACGGCCCCGGTGTCGATCTCCATGTTGAAGACACCACGCCTTCAGAAAACAGACGTCGTCAGTTCGGCAATATGGTGTTAAGCAAATTTCCGATTCTGAGGAACCGCCATCATCTGTTACCAAAGCGTGGAAGCGTCGATCCGCTCAGTATCCAGCGCTCCGCCATCGAAGCCACCATCGATTGTAACGACACCCGACTTCGCATCTACTCGACTCATCTGACCCACCTGGCCAGCGAAACCCGCATGCCCCAGATAGAGAAACTTCTCCACATTCATAGAAACGCCATCCACGAAGGCGCCCCCATGTGCGGCGATATGCGAGGCAAAGACTATGAAGCCGGTATTTCAGATCAGGACGTGCCCGCCGAAGCCATTATGATGGGCGACTTCAACTGCCAGCCGGGTAGCCCCGAATACCATGCCATCGTGGGACCAGTGAGCGATTACGGCGGCTTGATCACGAGCCCTGACGGATTCGTAGATGCCTGGACCCAGGCAGGAAATATTCGAAGCGAAGGTCATACTTCTGAAGTCGACGACCAACCCGCAACGCTTGATTACTGCTTCGTCAGTGCAGCATTACGACATCGAATCAAAAGCTGTCGCGTAGATTACGACGCCACCGGCTCTGACCACTTCCCGGTCTGGACCGAGATCGACCTTTAAGACTCAGGCACTTTCAATCATGACCCGCAGCCAGCTCGGGATCGTTCTGTTTACGACCTTCCTGACCTTCTGCACCCTCTACACCCCGCAACCCATCCTGCCGCAACTTGTTACCGAGTTCGGCGTCCCCATGAGTGATGCCGCGTTACTGATCACCGTCACCCTGCTCCCCTTAGGCCTTGCGCCCATCTTCTACGGCTACTTTCTGCAAGCCGTACCGGCTCGAAGCATGCTGCAGATCGCTCTCGTTTTATTGATCGTTGACCAGGCGGCACTTTTCTTCGCCACCGAATTCTGGCAGCTATTGACCCTGCGTTTTATTCAGGGCCTGTTGTTGCCTGCATTGTTTACGTCGCTGATGACCTACTGCGCCACGATGTCGTCACCCACGGCATTGCGTCGTAATATGGGCCTTTATGTTGCCGCGACTATCCTCGGCGGATTTTCCAGTCGCGTATTGAGCGGCTACCTGGCCTCCACACTCGGATGGCAATGGGTCTTTCTCTTGCTAGGCGTTGCGCTAATTATCCCTCTTCTGCTCACAAACAAAATTGATGCGGATGCCGAAGTTAATTTCAGCCGACTGGATCGTAAAGCTATCGGTCGCGTGCTCGCGGTTCCTAACTACACCTTCGCTTATCTCACCCTGTTCGCGATCTTCTTCGTCTTCCTCGGCATTCTTTCTCTATTGCCTTTTCGCATCAAAGAAATCGATCCAAATGCCAGCAGCTTTCTAATCTCAATGGTCTACTTCGGATACATCATCGGCATCCCCACGGCCATCATGAGTGAAGGATTGGTTAAAAGGATGAACAGCGAGCAAAAGGTTTTAATTGCGGCGGTCATCGCCAACATTATCGCGCTTGTCACTTACCTCGCGCCACAACTAGCGATCCTGTTCATTATGATGCTGTTCCTCGCCGGCGCTATGTTCCTGATCCACGCCACCCTTTCCGGTTACGTCAATCACATCGCAAAAGAGCACAAAGGGGTTGTCAACGGCATCTACGTTTCGGTCTACTATCTAAGCGGCACACTGGGTTCGTGGCTCCCAGTCCTACTCTACCGCCACCTCGGCTGGCAAGCCGTTATTGTCTTCTCCATCAGTATTCTCGCCCTCTCCATACACTTTATCCGCAAATTGACCACTCCGGCAAATATTGCATCCCCCTCGTCATCTTAACCAAAGTCGGGGCCTCCAAGGGCACCCGCAATATATGCAGCCCTTATCCGGGTGCCGCGCACTTGACTCAGGACCTCGTAAATCTGCCGGAGATCATGGGACGGGGTCCATAATGGTGATTTGGAACCACCCCCAACCCATTGATTTCCAACCCCTCCGCAGTTACCATCCCCACCCCCAAATTCCGACCTAACACAAGTGCGCCACCCCATCGTAGCAGGCAACTGGAAGATGAACGGCACCCAGGCCATGGCCCGGGAACTTTGCGGCGCCCTGGTTGAAGTACAGAAGGAATTTCACGCCATTGGCGTTATCCTCTGCCCTCCCGCTACGCTATTGGCCGAGGTCAGTAAGCTAGTCGAACACACCGTGATAGAGACCGGCTCCCAGGATATCGATGTGCATGTCTCCGGTGCCCATACTGGTCAGATTTCCGGCCCCATGATCACCGACGCTGGTGGCCACTACACTATCGTCGGTCATTCAGAACGTCGCACCGAACAGGGCGAAACCGACGACCTGATCGCGGCCAAAATCAGCGCCGCAGTGGAATTCGGCCTGACCCCTATACTTTGTGTTGGCGAGACCCAAACGGAACGCAAAGCCGATATAACCGAATACATTATCGAACGACAGCTTGAAGCTGTAATTGATCATTGCGGCATCGACACCGTGGCCCATGCCATCATCGCCTATGAACCGGTTTGGGCCATCGGCACCGGCCTCACCGCTTCGCCCCAACAGGCGCAGATGGTGCACGAATTTATTCGCAATCATTTAAAAGAACACGATAGTGCGGTTGCCAATAAAATCCATATACTCTATGGCGGAAGTATGAAACCGGATAACGCCGCGCATCTATTAGACGAGCCCGACATCGACGGCGGCCTGATTGGCGGCGCCTCATTAAAGGCCGAAGAATTTATTGCAATTTGTAGAGCCGCAACCAAAGCGGCACCCCAAGGATCTGACACATGATTTCCAATCTGTTACTCGTTGTGCATTTAGTGGTTGCTGTGGCAATCGTTACCCTGGTTCTCCTTCAACAAGGCAAGGGCGCAGACGCTGGCGCGGCTTTCGGCGGCGGCTCATCACAATCTCTTTTTGGCGCAGTGGGCGCATCGAACTTTTTAAGCCGCACTACATCAATTCTGGTCGCGCTGTTCTTCAGTACCAGTCTCAGCCTCGCTTACCTTTACTCAAAACAGAAGGCCCCGGAAAGCGTCATCGAAGGCTCTGTAATGCAGCAGGTCGAACAAGGGACACAGTCTGAAACGACCGAAAGTGATGTGCCCCAGACCGAAACAACGGAGCCCGCACCCGCCACTCAAGAAAGCGACGTACCGACGGCACCAGAATAAAGTTTAAAGATATAATTCAAACAGATAAAGAAGGATTCCAAATAGCCGAAGTGGTGGAACTGGTAGACACGCAGTCTTGAGGGGGCTGTGCTTCACGGCGTGAGGGTTCGAGTCCCTCCTTCGGCACCAAATCAAAGTCACAATAAAAAGTCAATTCGAAAATGGCTTTTATCCTTTATTAAGTATTAATTGCTAACGCGTTGCTGAGTATATTTCAGTGTTGAGAAATTGCAGTCGACTCCCGATGAAACTGTCAATCGAAACATTGTCTTAAGCGACAGTTTTTTTTCGAGTCACAAAGAACTATCAGAATTCAGAAAAAACAGATGTCCGACCTCTTTAAAGAAAAAGCCAGTGACTGGGATGCCAATCAGATGCGTACACAACTTTCTTCAGCGATTGGTGCCTCTATCCTCGCACATGTCCCGTTAGACGGGAACATGGCGGTTATGGATTTTGGTGCCGGCACCGGCCTGCTGACTTCACACGTTGCCCCTCGGGTTAAATCGATAGACGCTGTGGACACCTCCACAGCTATGCTGGAGAAGTTGGTGGCAAAGCCCGAGTTTCAAGGCAAAGTGATTGCCGTTTGCCAGGATATTATCGAGTTACCTTTGGTGTCTCGATACGATCTTATTATCAGCGCCATGACGATGCACCATGTTGAAGATACAGACAAACTTTTTGCGACGTTTGCCAAACATCTGCGGCCCGGTGGAACTATTGCGATCGCTGATCTCGACAAAGAAGACGGCACCTTTCACGAGGCCGGCACCGAGGGGATTTACCATCACGGTTTCGCGCGGGAGGAACTAAAGAACACCATCGCAAATAATAGCTTTGTCGATATTCACTTTCACAACGCCCATTCTATAGAAAGAAACGGCAAAAGCTATCCAGTTTTTCTAGTTACTGCCACTAACGCAAATGTTTGAGGGGTTTAACGATCAAGATCATGCAAAGTGTTAAATCGCCTTCGTCTGAGTCTTCGGGCGCCTTGTCTTAAGATTTCTGACTCAAGTTCGGATTGAAAATGAGAAAGACCACATCAGATAACTCAAGCATAATAAATTGTATCCACTACCTTAACTTTCCTCTCAACATGTCATAGTAAACGTTCCTCTGCCCACAGACTCTCCGCCACTTCGCACCTCGACCACCCACACCCCCGAATAAGGACTTATCTCCGGTGAGGACTGACCCTCGCCTGACGCCGCAGCATCTGCCGAGACCATGATTGATGATGAAAAGTACGCGATCCAATTTATTCTGGGAATCTCCACCTGACCTTTATCAGCTTTAAGCGCATTACCCTCCGGGTCTAACCAGATAACTTCAATATCATGTGGACCAATTGCGAGGCCTTCAAGTCCAATCACGGCGTGTACCGGTTCGCCGCATCCAAAATCTTGTTTGATGCTTTTAGGATCTACGCGATTTTCATGCGCGGCGACCTCACTGGCAAAAACCACGTTGGCAAAAGGCGACATGCTCAGGGCGATTCCTGGAATCAACATGGATAGCGCCGCAAACACTTGTAAAGACAATTTTTTCAACATCTGAGTTTTCTCTTTTTAATCTCTGACTGATTGTTAGTGAAATAACTATTAAAAGCATTTTTCACTTGATGTGGCAATTCGTTTTCCAGGAGATGATTGATTCCACCCGGCTTCTGGGAGAAGCGGCGGTAACTGATTGTAAGGCTTGGCAAGTTCAAATCAATTATCTCCGGTTTTCTCCGCGCCACGATAAAGGATCTTCACCCATCAGATCTTCGACGATACCCAGAATTACGGAGTGAAACGCAATCTCATCCAGAAAGCGGAACACCAGGTGGGCATTATTTCGGTTCTTTCCCTGAAGCGCGTCCGGATATTGTCGTTCCGCTTCGGCCAGACGGTCCGCAAACACAAGTGCCTTGTGTTCTGACATCACATCGATTGCGGAACAAAATCCTTGTTCGTGATATTGCGCGACCTGGTCTTCAGACAGATGTTTAGGCATCGCTATCTGGGTTGCTCATAAAAACAGGGGGGCAGTATAACCATTTGTCGGC
Source organism: uncultured Gammaproteobacteria bacterium (assembly GCA_947259885.1). Taxonomy (GTDB): domain Bacteria; phylum Pseudomonadota; class Gammaproteobacteria; order Arenicellales; family Poriferihabitantaceae; genus VYFG01. The sequence continues at coordinate 777 of CAMYNW010000008.1, read as the reverse complement.
AACTGCACTCTGATCCATCGACCAGGATTACTTTTCCTGAAAATCCCCCCCTGTCAATCGTGCCGAATTAAGTATTGTGTCCCTGGAATTCTCAAGATGAGATCCCACAAGGTCTCGATCCTCGATTAGTATTCGTAAATGTCTTCTCCCAGTACAGAAACCCCAGACAGGCTGCTCATAGGCATCGCCTGGATGCTGATCACGATGTTCTGGTTTGTATCTCTCGATGCGATGGCGAAATATCTGATGCAAAGCTACCCAGTGGCGCAGGTGGTGTGGGCACGGTTCTTTTTTCATGTCATCTTTGTGTTGATTGCGATGGGTTTCACTGCCGGCCTGCAAATAAGAAGTCAATCTATCGTTTTACAGTGTGCACGATCTATTTTCATGCTGACGACCACTGTACTTTTCTTCCTCGGGGTACATTTGCTACCCTTAGCCACGGCCTCGACAATCATGTTTGTGTCGCCGATCTTCGTCACTATTTTGTCCATCTTCCTGCTCGAGGAGAAGGTTGGCGTGCGGCGCTGGGCAGGTGTGGCCACCGGTTTCGTCGGCGCAATGGTCGTCGTCAGACCCGGGTTTGAGGGTTTCGACTGGAGTATGCTGTTTGTTCTGACCGCGGCGCTTACGCACGCCTTCTACCAGATCTTCACCCGAAAGGTGCGCTTATACGATAGCCCCATCACTTCATTATTCTATACAGGACTGGTTGGTGCTCTGGTGATGACGGCTGTGGTCCCATATCAATGGCAATCAGTAGAAGGTTCGGATTAT
>CAMYNW010000007.1 GCA_947259885.1 uncultured Gammaproteobacteria bacterium | reverse complement strand
TTGTTTCGACGGCAAAGACACCTGCTGTCTGCTGGAAATTATCGAGTGCTCAGAGACCGTGCTTTTCTGACGTGGGATCAGGCTACCTGCACCTGTTGACAGGCTACGGCATTATATTGGGTTTTGAGTGGATCGTCTTTTACTAACGTGACAATACCCATGGACACCTAAAAACCCATTTGAATTTCCGGAGAGTATGGGTATTATAATGTAATACCCATACTAAAACGCAACACCATGCCAGCGAAAAATACAACTATCATATTAGGCGATCATTTCAAATCCTATGTCACCAAAAAAGTCCGCTCTGGGCGCTACTCAAACACGAGTGAAGTTATTAGGGAGGGGCTCCGACGAATGGAGGAAGATGATGAAAAACTAGATGCCCTCAGGAAAAGACTGGCGCTTGGTGAACGAGAGATCAAAAAGGGGGAGCATTCAACGTATTCACTACAATCCATCATGAAAGAAATTGAAAAGAGCAAAGTTACAGTAAAAGACAGTTAAATTGCTGAAAATAAAAATTACTGATTCAGCCAGGCTGGATTTGGCAGAAATAGGGCAGTACACCGAATATCGGTGGGGTGAAAAACAAAGAGATAAATATTTGGGGGATATAGATGGTTGTATTTATTCATTGGCCGAGGAACCTGAGTTAGGAAGAGAACGGAGCGAACTCAGGAAAGGATGTTATTCATATTCAGTAGGGAAGCATGTCATCTTCTATGCCCATGATTCTGAGACCCTATATGTACTTGCCGTTCTGCATGAGCGGATGGATTGTGAAAGGCATTTATAGTGCCTGAATTAGTTGGGGTGGTAAGGCCCCTGTTCTTTAAATATCCGGATTCGATAGTACCATTTTGCACTGGCACTGACCCTCAGTAGCAGGTCAATCTATATACTTCTTACTATATACTTCTTACAAAATCCGAAAAAATCGCCGTCGAAAACGCAATAATGCAATTCAATTTTTAGCGATACAAATAATCCTTCCCCTTGATAGCAGCTTCAGGTTTTCGCAAGCAAAGATAAAATTTCTGAACAGTTCTCAACTCGCCCTTTGCAGCAGTCCGCCAGCAAAAACCCGATCAACTCATTCATGACGCTTAGATTGACACTGTAATAGATTTCCCTCTGGCGTCGCGATGCCTTGAGCAATCCAGCCCGCTTCAGCACGGACAGATGTCCCGACAATGTCGAGGTCACAATGTTTAGCCTTCTCGATATCTCTCCTACCTGCAGACCATTTGGTCCTTCGGTCACTAACAGTCGAAAGATCATCATACGCGACGATTGTGCGAGCGCGGCAAAGGCATCGATAGCTGTTTCCTGATCCATATTTGACTAATAACTGAAATATTGAAGCTTGACAATCCTGCGAGGTTTGGATAATTTGGGCGGTTAATTCGATATTCGCCGAAATATCGAATTATTATCCCGTTGTACAAGCAAAGAATCAATGATTTTCATGAGAAACATCACTTCATTTGCTGATGTGACGACAAAGATAAGTCGGATTTCGAGAATAGAGTGTTTGCAGGAGGTCTGCGTCTCGAGCACCACCAATGCCTGTGCATGAAGCTTGTACAAAGCGCCTGACACTAAAAATCACTAAATATGAAGAAAGAGGTAAATTGAAGCCTTTTGATCTGCAAACGATCGCCGATGCAAATGAAGCATTAGACGGGATCGTCACGCGCACTCCATTACTGGAAAATGTTGAGGTGAATGCGCGGCTTGGTGGTCGACTGCTTGTCAAGGCGGAATGTGTTCAGCGGACCGGCGCTTTCAAATTCAGAGGTGCCTACAATTGTGTTCGTCAGTTGACGGAGAATGAAAGAGCTAATGGTGTCATCACCTACTCTTCGGGCAATCACGCACAGGGCTTGGCCCTTGCTGCGAAATTGTTGGGGTCATCCGCGTTGATTGTGATGCCTGAGGACGCTCCGCTCGACAAAATAGCTGCCACGCAAGCCTTGGGCGCAGACGTCACGACATTCCACCGGGACCGGGAAAACAGTGATGATATTGTCAATCGTCTGGCTGATGAAACAGGGCGTGTTGTGGTACCACCCAGTGCCGATTGGCGTGTTCTGGCTGGCTCGGGCAGCGTAGGTTTTGAGTTGTTTCAGCAAATAGAAAGTATTCATGCTTCGCTTGATGCGGTGCTGGTGCCATGCGGTGGCGGAGGCCTGACGGCGACAACGGCGGTGGTGATGCATTCGCTGTCTCCTGGAACACAGGTTTTTTCCGTGGAGCCTCAATTATTTGACGATATGCGTCGTTCACTTGAGGCCGGGCGGCGTGTAAGAAATCCGGTTGGACAAAGGACAATCTGCGACGCCATCATGACACCTACGCCAACTGCTCTAAGCTTTCCAATCAATCTGGATTTGCTTGCTGGTGGATTGGTTGCCAGTGATGAAGAAGTACGCATTGCCATGCGATTTGCCTACGAACATTTTAAGATCATTGTCGAACCCGGCGCAGCTGCTGGTCTGGCTGCAATCCTTAGCGGCAAGATCGACATCGAGGGTAAGACCATAGCCACGATTGCAACAGGTGGAAATATAGATCCAGACAGGTTTTGTGCCCTGCTGAAAACTGAACAAGCGGAGAAATGACAGATGTTACGTAGATTGATGGCCGAATGGCTGGGCACATTTTCATTGTTAGCCACCGTTGTTGGATCGGGAATCATGGCCGAGCGACTGGCAGACGGAAATATTGCGATTGCACTTTTAGGCAATACAATTCCAACTGGCGCGATACTGGTTGTGCTGATCATGGTATTTGGACCCATATCAGGAGCACATTTCAATCCAGCAGTCACCCTGACATTCGCGATTCGAAATGAAATTCCGGTTACGGAATCTTTTCTTTATGTCGCTACGCAAGTCATCGGCGGGATATGCGGCGTGTTGGTTGCCCATATCATGTTTGATAATCCATTGTTCGATCCCTCAACAACCCTCAGAACCGGCCTCGGGCAATGGGTGGGTGAGTTCGTGGCGACATTCGGGCTGATCGGCACCATACTCGGTTGCATAAGGGCCAGACCGGAGGCAGTTCCTTTTGCCGTCGGCTTGTACATTACGGCTGCTTACTGGTTTACCTCATCCACCTCTTTCGCAAACCCGGCCGTAACCATCGCGCGCGGTTTCTCCAACACTTTTTCGGGCATTAATCCAGCCAATGTCGCTGCCTTTGTAGCCGTGCAACTGATCGCTGCGATACTTGCTACTTTCTTCTTCCGTTGGTTGCTGGACGATAAACAGGCATCAGTATAACGGCACTATGGAGTAGAACTATTTGTATTTTCCATCTTAGTTGTTGAGCTCAACTCGATGCAAATCACAGGAAAGCTGCATATTGGCAGTTTGTAATAGTAACAACAATTTATAACTAACCCTGAAGGTCATGAAAGACAGATCGGATCAAAGGTTGACTCGAAGTGAACTGCCCAATTTAGATTTTGACAAGGTTCGGCCGGTTAACCCAAAACAGTATGTATCAGAATCAGATGACGGTCATGCACCAAAAATACTTATCCTTTACGGTTCATTAAGAACACGTTCCTTTTCGAGATTGATGGCGGAAGAATGTGGATACATCCTGCGTTACCTTGGTGCCGATACGCAAACGTTCAATCCGGAAAATTTACCGTTACCTGATTCAGTAGCAACTGATCACCCGAAGGTGCGGGAGCTTCGAGAACTTGCCTGCTGGGCGGAAGGTATGGTCTGGGTTTCACCAGAGAGGCACGGGGCAATGACCGGTCTATTTAAATCGCAGATAGACTGGATTCCTTTATCCGACGGTGCAGTGAGGCCAACCCAGGGAAAAACGCTGGCGGTCATGCAGGTCAATGGTGGTTCGCAGAGTTTCAATGTTGTAAACCAATTGCGCGTACTGGGGCGCTGGATGAGAATGATCACAATCCCAAATCAATCCTCTGTGCCAAAAGCATTTTCTGAATTTGACGCCAATGACCGGATGAAGCCATCCCCGTACTACAACCGCATAGTGGATGTTATGGATGAATTGGTTAAATTTACCTACATGACCAGGGGGCGATCTGTGGAACTGAATGAACGATACTCCGAAAAAATGGAAAGCGCGGAAGAGTTGATCGCAAGAGTCAATTCCACACCTGGTTAGCGTGGTAGATTCTGTACAGGATTATATTGGCCCACTTCTAGAGCTGTTTTCTAATGAATACAAATGAATTGAAACACTGTTTCGATGAAGAGATAGATCGCCGCCTTGTGCCAGCACTGAAAACGCATCCAATCGTATTGGGCAAGAATGGCGAAGACCTGTTCGCAGCAGGTGTGGCGGATATGGACTTCAAGGCTCCCGCGCCAGTATTGACTGCTATGCAACAACGGTTGGAACATGGCGTATTCGGTTACGAAGCACTGCCAGATGGCTTGATGCCTGCTTTAATGGCCTGGTTGCGGAACCGTCATGGGTGGGATGTTGATGAAGAGAAAATACTACGCGCTCCGAATGTTCTTAACAGTCTTGCAATCTCGGCATCATTGTTCGCAGGTGAAGGGGACGGGGTCATTGTCCAGCCACCAGTGTTCTTTGACTTTTACGACGTAGTTAAAGAAAACAAACGCGCGCTTGTATCAAACCCCCTTATTCTAAATGCGGGCCATTATGAAATCGATTTTGATGGGCTCGAGCGAATTGCTTCTGAACCACAGAACAAAATGCTGTTTCTTTGCAATCCGCATAATCCAGTCGGGAGGGTGTGGACCAGAGAAGAGTTGATTCGGCTGGGCAATATATGTCAGCGAAGTGGGGTATTCGTTATCGCCGATGAAATTCATGGTGATATAACTTTTCCCGACAATAAATATACCCCCTTTGCCTCACTCGGGCCTGAATACGCGGACAATTCGGTTACCTTGATCTCGCCCGCTAAAAGTTTCAATATTGCTGGCTGCTGCAGTGCATTTACAATAATTTCGAATCCAGATAAACGAAAATTATTTCAGGCGGAAAACAGTCGCCTGACCGTCAACAAGAATAACGCATTTGCCAGCGTTGCCATGGAAGCCGCATATAAGCACGGCGAACCCTGGTTGGACGCGGTTATCGAGTATTTGAGTGATAATTTGAACCTGGTTCGAACTAAACTTGTGGATGCTCCCAATGTCAATCTGATAGAGCCGGAAGGCACTTTCCTGGTTTGGTTAGACTTTCGAAAGATGAACCTGTCTGTAGACGAATTGACAGCGTTTCTTAGAGGGCGTGCCGGATGGGCTGTGACCAGAGGTCGGGCTTTTGGCGAGGAGGGTAAGGGGTTTGCCCGACTAAATATCGCTTGTGTTAAGGCAAGGCTGGAACCCGCTCTAAATCAGCTGGTGAGTGCAGCGAGATCGCTGTAGCCGGTGTCGCATTAAAACTGCAGTTGGTTTCCTGGCATTGGGATTGGTGCAGTTGCCGGTATGATCACAGGTCGCCCTGTTATTGGCCGCGAACAACCTGAAATTTTGATATCAATTTTCGCTGAACCACGGAATTTCACGTTTAAACGGTACGTCGTCAACATCGGTTTCTATGCCAAACTCTCGGGCACACCGGTGTCCGCCAAACACTGCTGCTGCGATGGTGCCAGGTGCCAGCGCATCACCAATGAGCTGGATTGATTTGATCTGGTCCAAACTTCCGGCATTTTTGAGTTGGGTAAGCGCATCAAATAATCCGCGCTCTGGTGCGCGCTCAGTGATCAGCACCACAGACTGGCAATCAATGATTTCAGTTCGCCCGGTATAGATGCAGGCAATCTCTAGTTGCCCTGACTTTACCCGCGAAAGACCTCGCTGTTGAGAAATATGGACGCCAAGTTCAAGCAGGCGTGTCTGGATTCGCTCTTGCTCTAATGTGTGTTTGGTCCAGGTCGAAACTTCGCTTGCCGGCGTGATCAAATAGACCGTTCGTCCCGCCCTGGCTAACATCTCTGCGAGGACGCCGCCGATGTAATAGTGGTCGTCGTCAAAGATGGCGACGTTTCCTGCTGGAAGGTCTTCGATTTTAAAATCCGGGTTGAGCAGATCGTTCGGCGTAAACACTGCAAAATCCTCGAGCCCGGGTACCGGTCGTTTGTGCTGCCGGCCTTTACCGTCACGACGCCAGTGACTGCCGGTTGCCACCACCACGTGGTCACAATCAAACTCCTGTACAAGTGCGGCATCCATGGTGCTGTTAACAAACGTTTCCGCATTCAGCATCTGATCCAATTGTCCGGTACGATAATCACGCACCCTGATCCAGTTTGATAGTCCTGGCAGACTGGCTTCCAACGCAACGCGGCCCCCAAGATAGGGTGCGGAATCAGCGAGGGTGGTGCGATAGCCGCGCTGCGCCAGCGCTCGAGCACACTCAAGGCCGGATGGTCCGCCTCCAACAATCAGCACAGATTCCTTTGAACCTGACCCCTGAAGATTTTCAGGATGCCATCCGCGTCGCCATTCCTCTCCTGCAGTGGGGTTCTGGGTGCAACGCAGGGGCATAACCACATTGTCTGAGGCAACACATATATTGCAACCAATGCATTCGCGAATATCATTTTCTCTTCCTGCTTCGATTTTCGCAGGCAGAAACGGATCGGCGATCGAAGGGCGGGCAGCGCCAATGAAATCAAGTACACCGCGCCGGATCTGACTCACCATAGTATCCGGCGAGGTAAATCGTCCTACTCCTACCACCGGTTTGCTGGTCACTGATTTGACGAAGGCAGTATATTTTTCCTGGAATCCTTCTTCACTGAAGCGGGAGGTCATGGAATCATTCGACCAGCCGCTGATATTGACATCCCATAGATCTGGCAGCTCTGCCAGTATGGAGACAATTTCCTTGCCTTCACCATCGCTGTTTATTCCCGAATCACCCAGTAACTCATCGACCGCCAGTCGCACTGCAATGGCGCATCTGTCGCCCACCGCGTCTTTGGTTTCCTCAATGAGCTCACGAAATAATCGCACCCGATTTTCAAGAGAGCCCCCATATTCATCCGACCGCTGATTGTGGCGCTTTGATAAAAAGTGCATCGGCAGACTCATGTCGTGGCCGGCGTAGGCGTACACAATATCAAATCCGGCATCCCGGGCGCGGAGTGCAGCTTGCTTGTGCCAGCGCCTGAGGTTTTTAATATCCTGCTTGTCCATGGCTCTGGCCTGAACCGGCTCATAGCTGTCCGTCACGGTATGGGAAGGCGCCATCGGGATTTCCCTGCTATAACGATTTGGACCGTGGTAGCCAATATATACAAGCTCAATTCCGGCAAGCCCTCCGTGCTTGTGAACGCCATCGGTCAATAGTTGTAGTGCTGGAATATCGTTTTCATCCCATATCCGCGATTCCATTGCAGGCGAAATCTCTGACGTGTGATGGATTTCAGATTCCTCAGTACAGACCACTGCCCAGCCACCCTCAGCTTTAATTCTGCGGTGTTCAGCGTTAGCAAATGGATATCGATGGCCCAACCCGGCGCAGTGTGGTACCTGGTAGAACCTGTTTCTAGCGGTAACCGGTCCAATTTTGATTGGTTCAAATAGCACATCATAGCGAGGGTCTCGGGTCATCTTCGGTCACCTAGTATTTTTAAAGCCTGCTCATGCACCCGCTGGTCACCACTGGCAATAAATCGCGATCCGGATGCCAGGGTTAGAGGGTTGCCTTGCCAGTCCGAAATAAAGCCGCCGGCGTTGCTAATTATCGGGGCTAACGCCATGTAGTCATGGATATCGTGCGCAGTTTCAAAAGCCACATCAATATAGCCATGCGCTACACGACCATATGCATGACACCCCCCACCATAGATCAGCCAGTGCACAGCATCTTTAATCCGATGATAGGCTTTAGTGTCACTTTCATCAGGTTCAAAATAGAGCGGCGAGCTTGTGTGGGCGAACGCCTGGTCAAGAGATTTGCATATGCGTACGGTAATGGCAGTGCCATTCAACGTGGTGCCATGCCCATCAACGCCAATCCACCGTTCCTCCGTAATAGGACTATCCAATATCCCAATAATTGGCGCGCCGCGCCAAGTCAACGCAATTAATGTACCGAATGTCGATAGCCCGGCGATAAATGCCATGGTACCGTCAATGGGGTCAAGTACCCAGACATAGTCTGAGTCCGCGTTAATCGGATCGTACTCCTCTCCGATAATGCCATGATCAGGAAACGCCTCTTCGATGGCAGCGCGCAGCGCCCGCTCGACTTTTTGATCAATAGGGGTGACCGGGGTAGCGTCTGATTTTGCTGATACCTGGCGAGGGTGATTGATCTCCTTGCGGATTATGGCGCGGGAAATATCGGCAAAGCGCTCCGCGGCACTGACAAATTTAGCGGCGTTCATAGTTCTAATCTTTAGATAAATTTCCAATGCCAGTGCTGAAATCTTACCATTTCTGGCGGTACGGCTACTTCCAGGATTCAACGGGTCAAAGTGCCGAGGCAGTAGTCCAAGTGACTATTTTAGTATGGCATAGATCACACTTTCCGGGTGCTTGAAAGAGCTGAAAAGAGGGTTAAATTTCGAACCATAGTTTTATGTGCATAGGCGAATCAATATCAGAGTGTTTCAGCCCAGTGTATTCTCAATTAGAATGGTCCCGGAACATGAGGTGCCTATGACAAAAATTTATACGCTTGATCAAATCAAAAGCGTGGTTGAGACAATGAATTTCTCGACGGCTATTGAAGAAGGCTTTGTGGCTTATTCCAAAGGTCGGGTTATTGTGCCTCCCGTGGGGGAATTGATATTTGAGGATCCACCGGGTGATACCCATATCAAATATGGCTATATCAAGGGAGACGATTATTTTGTTATTAAAATTGCCTCGGGCTTTTATCAGAATGTGAAACTGAACCTGCCGTCAAGCTCAGGCCTGATGTTGGTGTTTTCTCAAAAAACCGGGGTCCTGGATACCGTTTTACTCGATGAAGGATATCTGACTAATGTGAGAACCGCTGTTGCGGGGGAAATTGTTGCCAAATACATGGCCCCTGAAAATGTTTCGGCGATTGGGGTATTTGGAACAGGCACAATGGCCCGGATGCAGGTTCAATACCTTAAGTCCTTAATCGATTGCAAGCGCATCATCGTCTGGGGCAGGTCTGAAGCCAGTTTGCAAGTTTATAAGGACGATATGGAAACCGAAGGGTACGATGTGCAGACAACATTGGTGGCATCTGATGTCACCGAATCAAGCAACCTGATTTTAATGACCACACCTTCGATCAAGCCGCTCATTAAAATTGAGCAGATCAAAGCGGGCACACATATCACAGCGATGGGATCCGATACCGCGGAAAAACAGGAAATCGATTCGCGGATACTTGGCACCGCGGATATTGTTGTCGCCGATAGCCTGATCCAATGCCAGGAACGCGGCGAGATCTATAAAGCGATATCAGCCCATGATCTAAAACTCGAACAAGTTATCGAGCTGGGAAGCGCTATTGAATCTGGTAACCGGATAAGAACATCGGATACTCAAATTACAGTGGCCGACCTTACAGGTGTTGCGGTGCAGGATGTGCAAATCGCCAAGGCGGTCTGTACAGCACTTGGGAATGTTGAGGGATAACAATATCCTAGGCGGAAGATCGTCGTTGTTTCACTAACTATTTACTAACTATTTAGTGACTCAGGATCTGGTTAAGGAACACCTTTGTTCTCTCGTTTTCTGGGTTATCGAAGAATTCCGCGGGCTCGGCCTGCTCAACAATTTCACCGGCGTCCATAAAGATCACCCGGTCTGCGACGGAGCGCGCAAACCCCATTTCATGGGTCACGCAGACCATTGTCATGCCATCTCTGGCCAGATCAATCATCACGTCCAGAACCTCATTGATCATCTCCGGGTCGAGTGCTGATGTCGGCTCATCAAACAAGATGATTTCAGGACGCATGCACAGGGCTCGCGCAATTGCCACTCGTTGTTGTTGACCACCCGATAGCTGAATTGGATACTTGTCAGCCTGTTCTGGGATTTTTACTCGTTCCAGATAGAGCATCGCAATTTCACGTGCTTTAGCTTTGGGAGTTTTCCGCACCAGTTGCTGAGCGATCATCAGGTTTTTAGCAATTGTCATGTGGGGGAACAGGTTGAAACTCTGAAACACCATGCCAACTTCCCGTCGCACTGCGTCAATGTCTTCAACCTTGTCGGTCAGCTCTATACCATCAATGATGATATTGCCATCGTTGTGTTCTTCCAGGCGGTTAATGCAGCGAATCAAAGTTGATTTACCCGAACCAGACGGTCCGCAGATCACAATCTTCTCGCCTTTGTAAACTTCAAGGTCTATGTTTTTCAGAGCTTGAAACGGGCCAAAAAATTTATTGACCTTAATCATCTTAATCAAAGGCCGGGTCTCGGTGTCGGTCATGCTATCCATCGCGTCTGGTATAACGACCGAGATATCTCTCAATCACCCCAAAAAGTTTTTGTAGCCCTAGAGTGAAGATCATATAGACGATCGCCAGTGAGATAAAAATTTCATAAGGGGCATAAGTGTCTGCAACGATAGTCCGGGCAATCCCAGTCATATCAGCAATGGTGATGGTGCTGGCTAATGCTGTGGATTTCAGAAGGCTGATGACATCGTTGCTATAGGCTGGAAGAGACAGGCGTGTTGCGATGGGAGTTGTAATATAAACAAATTTATGTCGCGCCGACATGCCCAGGGCCGAACCGGCCTCGAGTAAACCGCGGTCTACACCAAGAACACCGCCGCGCAGTATTTCCGATACGTATGCCCCGGTATTTAATGTCAGGGCGACAATGGCACACCCTGTAGGTTCTCGCAGGATATGCCAGAAAATGCTGTCACGCACTGCCTCAAATTGCGGCAGACCATAATAGATAATGAAAATCTGCACCAGAATGGGTGTGCCCCGGAAAACGTAGATATACGCCTGAGCCGGCCAGTCCAGATAAAATTTACCACTGATTCTCATCAGTAATAGCGCAACGGCAAGTATCAGTCCGAGAAATCCAGAGACCAACAGTAATTTCAAAGTAATGCCTATGCCGGCTAACATCAGCGGCAGACTCTCTAGAATCAGACTTAGGTCGAAACTCACTTTGCGTCTATCGTCGTGCGATTGCCGAATTTTTCAATGGCCATAACAGCTAAAGTGATTACAGATGAAAATCCAAGATAGATCGCGCCTACTACGATATACATCGTGAAGGGTTTACCCGTAACGGTAATGGCTTGTTTCGCAACAAACAGCGTTTCGTTCAGCCCGATGATCGATATCAGTGCCGTATCTTTTATAAGCGACAACATATGATTGCCAAACGGTGGAAGTGCAATACGCCACATTTCAGGGATACGGATGTAAATGAAGGTCTGAAGGGTGGACATGCCCAGCGCACGCGCGGCTTCTATACTGCCAGGATTAACACCCAGGAATGCTCCGCGGAATGTTTCAGTTGCATAGGAGCCGACAATGATCGAGATTGCAATGGTACCCGCCCAGAATGGCGGGACATCAACGAATTTGATCTCTGGATTAAATATCTGTGCGATCGACGTCAGCAAAATTGCCGAGCCAAAATACAGCAGCAGGATAACGAGGATTTCCGGCGTACCGCGAAAAATAACGGTATAAGCGCCAGCGATTTTCTGAGCTACGCGACTGTTCGAGAGTTTGGCGCCAGCGCCAATAAGCCCGAATAGTATCATCAGGGATAGAGACGCAATGAATACTTTCGCAACAATAACTGCGCCCCAGAAGTAGTCATCCCACCATCCGGTTAAAACTTCCACATTATTCCCTCCTGCGAATGGAGCGCGCGGCCTGCGCCATTGCCGAAAGAAAAGGCGATGGGGCACATTATGACGCGCCCCGTTGCCCCGAAATGATTAGAAAATTACTGACCCCATTCGTCCTTATGAAGTTTGAAAGGAAAAATTTTCATGGCGTAACTTTCCAGTTCGCCAGAATTGATTAACTGTTTTAGCGCACTATTTAAACGCTCCTTCAGTTCAGGCTGGCCTTGTCGTAGACCAATACCAACACCTATCCCAAAGTATTTTTCTTCATCAACAACAGGCCCCTTAAAATCAAATCCGGCCCCATCTTCTTTGGACAGAAATTTAAGGTGCGCCTTCATTGGGTTGGTCATAATAATGTCGACGCGGCCGTTTTGCAGATCAAGATAAAGGGACTCGGAACTGTCATAAAGAACGACATCTGCATCCGGTAGCTCGGCTTCGAACCAGCTTGAATAGGTGGTCGCCCGTTCCAGACCTACTTTCAGGCCTTTAAAATTTTCCGGAATTGGGTTTCCTGCATCGTCAAATAAATTGACCTCAGTTTTTTTCGCACCAACAATACGGCCGGTCGAGAATCGGTAAGGTCCGGTAAAGTCCATCTTTTCCATGCGCTTTTCGGTGATCGACATGGACGCGATAATAAGATCAAATTTGTTAGCCAGTAATGCTGGGATCATGCCATCCCATTCCTGACAGACGAATTCGAACTCCGCACCAATAATTCCTGCGACGCCATTGGCAACATCTACGTCGTAACCTGCCAGTTCTCCATCAGCGGTTTTATAGTTGAAAGGGGCATAGGTGCATTCCATGCCGACGCGGAGCGTTTCTGCCGAGGCGTTGGCAGCGCCTAGCATGGCAAACGCCCCAATTGCGAGTAGTCTGAATGAATGAATTCTCATGGTGTTCTCCTGGAGGATTGATAATTGTTTGATTGTGAACAGCTTGCCGTTAACCGCAGCTTAACCCTAGTATACCGGAGGCCGGATCATCATTGATATCCTAGGTATGTTGAGGGTGCAATCTAAATTTTTGAAGGCAAGCACACAAATGTCATCCATCGAGAGCTTGGCACACAGGGCCCTCAGAGGAGTAATAATATGTTAATACCCCGGCCCTGCTGTTTGGAATGAAATTCAGTGGCCGATTAAATTATGTAATAAAATCCGAGACGGCCTGCTTTTAAAATTGAATTTTTTAGTTATTGCAAACACCGCTTATTATCATCGAACTTGCAATCAGCGCACATTCTTTCCCGTAAACAGATAGCAATGAACAAGAAGGACTAAATACGAATGATAAAATATGTCAGCACCAGGGGTGGAATTCCCCCGGTAACTTTTGATGAAGCCGTATTGCAAGGATTTGCTGCAGATGGTGGTTTGTTTGTCCCTGAGTCTATCCCAATGGTCACTCCGGAACAGTTTATAAGTTGGGTTGATCTTGACTACCCGGACCTCGCCTTCGAACTATTGTCACTTTTCATTGATCGCTCAATCATCCCCGCAAACGATTTGAAGCAGTTGCTCGATAACAGCTATAAATCCTTTGAACATCCAGATGTTATCGGTTTTGTTCCTCTTGGTGATGAGGGCAGAACTTACATCATGGAGTTGTTTCACGGGCCGACACTGTCTTTCAAAGATGTCGCCATGGGATTTCTCATTAACATACTCGACTACCTGTTACAGCAAAGAAAGGAACATCTCTCGATCGTCCTGGCTACAACAGGGGACACAGGTCCAGCAGCGGCATGGGCATCGGCGGGAAAAGAAACCATTGACTGCTGGCCGCTTTACCCCCGTGGCATGATTTCCGAAGAGCAAGAGCGGCAGATGACAACCCTCAATGCGGCGAACGTACATCCTGTTGGAGTGGAAAACTGTGCAGATGGTGGAGACGATCTGGACTTCGTTGTGGCCAAGTTGTTCTCCGATGAAGAGCTAAAAAAAAGGCTGAATCTTTCCAGTGTTAATTCCATCAACTGGTGTCGGGTGATGGTGCAGGCGGTGCACTATTTCTATGGCTACTATCGCGTGGTGGACAAGATCGGCGACGAGATCATTTTCTCTGTGCCAAGTGGTGCATTTGGCAATCTATTCGGTGGTTACCTGGCCCGCTCCATGGGTTTACCGGTAAATACTTTTATTTGTGCTAATAACGTAAATCAAGCGTTGCACACCGCTTTTTCTGAAGGTGTGTTTGCCAAGAAGGATCTGGTCCAAACCTTGTCGTCAGCAATCGATATTGTTGTTCCCTACAATTTCTGGCGATTTCTGTATTTTTCTTCGGGCAGTGATGGCGAGAAAATAAGATCCTGGATGGATGAGTTCAAACAAAACGGCAAGGTCGAGCTTGATCCGCAAATTCTCGCTACTGCGCAGAAAGGTTTTACTTCAATTTCTATCTCTGATGCGCGAACCAGCGAGACCATCAGAGAAGTATTCCACGGCAATGATGGTTACCTTCTGGACCCGCATTCTGCGGTGGCCGTGGCCGCAGCGAATGCACTGAAAGATCGATTACCTGAAAAACTTAAAATTGTTTGTCTGGCTACCGCGCACCCCGCCAAGTTTCCTGAAATTACTCGAGCGTGTCTGGACTCGGGAGCGGATTTGCCGGAGCAGGGCAAGCACGCGTCTTTGGAAAGGGCCAGTAAAGTCTGTCAACATCTGCGACTTTGTGATCTGGAAAATTTGGAGTTCGCTCTGATCGACGCCATGACTGAGGCTCCAGATTAGACGATCACTTCATCTGGCATCTGCAACCGCTATGCAGAGCGCGGGCTAAGGCAACATCATCGCGCAATCCGGTGTCTGCGATTACTGTTCCCGGGCATCTGTCATTGATTAATAAGACCTGCAGTCTCGTTGATCCACTTAAAATCCGTCCGGAATAATGCTGTGCATTGTACCCGGACCGGCTCCGGGTAACTTTTAATATCAACCAGTCGCATCTCGCATCCAGCTCTGCAGCGTTTTAATGGAGTGCTCAGAGTTCACACCACCTTTCGGATCAACCACGAGCGGGCCAGGTTTGTAACCACGACTTTGCAAACCTCGTTGCACCGACTGAACAAGATGAATGTCTTCCTCAACGGTTGTCTCGCGATCCTGGATCGCAAGTTGCTCAATTACGTCTGAAGGTTCGCCATCGATGGTATACCAGCCGCGCCAGACCACGACTCTTTCATGATCGACCGGACGCCAGTGATAGGTATTCAGCACGTTTCCGGGATAAACCTGAAAGCTGACCATGGGCCATAGAAACCATGAGGAGTATTCTCCCGCGCGGGGATTGCTATCGAGATCAATGGGATAGGTCATCTTGTCCAGATTCTGACATTCGGTGGTATGCCGAAGACAATAACCCTGTGGCTGGATGTCATAGGTTTCCGGTTTAACCACACCAGTGGCAAAGGTAGGATGATTGAGCCGGCAGTGGTAACACTCGGAATAGTTTTCAATGGAAACCTTCCAGTTGCAGTTTTCGAGTACTTCAACCCACTTTACCGGCTTCAGGCGCTCGATATCTGGTACAAATTCGGTGAGTTCGTTACGCACATCGGGGAACCACTCATCCATTGAGGTTGCATCATTATCCAGGTTAGCAAACAAGAACCCGCAAAAGTCTTCGACCCGTACCGACTGCAGACAGATCTCTGCTTTGTTGAATCCCGGTACCGCATCAATGTTAGGGCCGGCTCTTAATGCACCAGTCAGTTCATAAGACCATGC
Source organism: uncultured Gammaproteobacteria bacterium (assembly GCA_947259885.1). GTDB lineage: Bacteria > Pseudomonadota > Gammaproteobacteria > Arenicellales > Poriferihabitantaceae > VYFG01. Next base: position 303,178 of record CAMYNW010000007.1, on the reverse strand, counting down.
ATGGTAAGGGCAGACAATCACGCCTTTATTCCCACTGCCTTTTAACAATTCATGAGCGCGGTGTTGGCAAACGTTATAGTAGGCCTTGATTTCACCCTGCCTGGTTCTAACCGCAAAAAGGTTTTCACCGGCGATTTCGAAAGTGAAGTAGTCCCCGGGATTTTTGAGTTGGGATGCATGGCCTGCGAGCTGCCACGTGGTTGCCAGTGAGCTTTGTTTCTCTGCTTGGTAAATAGCTGGATCTGTATAGTACCTTGCAGAGAGGGATCGGGTCGGATTGTTTGAGGCATCCATTTAATTCTCCTTCATGTAAATACCGAGCAAATGTCGACGATCGTGAAACTCTTCTATATTAGCAATAACATCGGGCTTGGCGTCAGCGATAACAAAAGCCATAAGAGTCTCCAACAAAGCAATAATCGATACCGATGAGGGGAAAAACTGAGGGGTATCTGCTACCACGATAAAAGAATGATCGGCGCCAGTAACGATGGGCGAGGCCGGGCTATCCGATATCGCGATGATGGAAACACCTTGCTCTTTCGCGAGTTCAACCGCTTCGACTACTTCGGTACGATAAGGCTTGCATGTCATCGCGATCAGCACGTCTTGTTTAGCGGCCCGAACCAAATCGTCCGTCGCGGTGCTACCTTGCATCGGTATTGAGCGCAAATCTTCCAGCGCCATGTTTGCCAGATAGGTGAAGTTTCTAGCGTTTGTATAGTTGACACCGACACCCAGAACATAGGTACGTCGTGCTGAAACGATGGCATCGGCGGCGCGTTTCATGGCTTTGTCATCCGTGGCTGCAAACGTCTGTTCGATGTTACCAATTGCGCTGGAAGCCATGTCGGCAAACAATCCCGAAAGCTTGCCGCCTTTTGCCAGTGATTGCAGCCATCTAGCACGATCAGGAAAGCTGACACCACCTCTGCGGATTTCTTCTCTGAATGGTTCCCGGAATTCTTCATACCCACTGAATCCAACGCTGCGCGCCATTCTTACAAATGTATTGGGTTTTACTTTTGCCACGCTCGCGATCTCTCTAATCGACGAAACACCCACATCGTTAGGATTTTCCAACACGTAAGCCGCCGCCTTGCGCACTTCGGGTGTCAAACTCTCCAGTTCTGAGCTCAGGGTCTTTAATACTGCAGCGGGTGCCTGTGCATTCACAATTGGTACAATCGTTTGATATGTAATTGACAAATGTACACTTGTTCAATTAGTCTGTCCAGATAAATCACTTAAGACAGTGGAGAAAAATTTTGTCTGAAGCTGCGATTACAGATCAGCCGACAAACGCGCGCATCGTCATCATAGGCGGTGGTGTGATGGGCTGCGGTCTGGCTTATCACCTTGCCCATGAGGGTTGCACCGACGTCGTATTGCTGGAAAAAGCCGAGCTTACTTCAGGCTCGACCTGGCATGCTGCCGGTCAAATTACGCACTCCACCTCCAGCTTCGGTCTGGGCAAATGTGTCGACTACAACATCGGTCTTTACTCCGGCATTCTTGAGACCGAAACCGGGCAGTCGGTTACCTGGCATGGATGTGGTTCGTTCCGCCTGGCTTACACCACGGATGAAATGGATTGGTTAAGACATACCTTAAGTGTTGGGCGCGCTCTTGGATTCAATATCGAACTGGTCGATCCAGCTTTTATCACCAGGCTGCATCCTTTTTATAATCTCGATGGGGTGATTGGAGCGTTATACACCCCGGATGATGGTCATGTTGATCCATCGGGGGTCACTCAGGCCATGGCGGCAGGCGCGCGTATGCTAGGGGCCAAAATAGTACGACACTGTCGCGCTAAGGATGTCAAACCGATGACGTCCGGCGAATGGAAAGTTTCCACCGAGCAAGGAGATATTATTTGTGAGCATGTTGTTAACGCCGGGGGCACCTACGCGCGGCAGATGGGAGAATGGTCCGGTTTGCAGTTACCGATGACATCCATGACCCATCATTATTTAATTACCGATACGGTGCCCGAGTTTCTCGAACTGGATAGGGAGTTGCCCGTCATTCGAGATGACAAACTTGTGTCCGGTTATATCCGCATGGAACAGAAGTCCGGGCTGATCGGTATCTACGAAAAGGAAAACCCCAATAGCGTGTGGGAAGATCATTGTCCCTGGGAGGCTGAAAACGAATTATTCGAAGCCGACTATGATCGCATCATGCCATACCTGGAAAATGCATTAGATCGAATGCCGATATTCGCGGAATTAGGGATCAAGCGCGAGGTGCATGGAGCCATATCTCATCCACCTGACGGGAATCCGTTAATCGGTCCAGCACCCGGGGTGAAAAATTACTGGTGTTGCTGCGGCACCCAAATCGGTATCGGTTGGGGCCCGGGATTAAGTCGGGAACTGGCGCGCTGGATACTTTCCGGCTCGGCCGATATTTCCATGCGGGAATTTGATCCGAGGCGATTTGGTGACTATGCCACCAAACCATGGCAGGTTGTGAAAGCCAGAGAGGATTATTGCCTGCGGCATGAAGTGCCTTTTCCACATTTTAATCGGTTGGATGGCCGGCCGATCAAACCCAGCCCATTGTATGACCGGCTAAAGGAGAAGGGCGCTGTGTATGAAGAGGTGTTCGGGCATGAACGACCGCGCTGGTTCGCATCAGATGGAATTGAACAGCGAGACTACTACTCTTTCCGGCGCAATGACGTCCACGACGTACTGGCAAAAGAAGTGAAAGCGGTGCGAGAAAGGGTCGGCATTATGGATATTTCAGCCTTCACTAAAGTGGAATTATCCGGACCTGACGCGAAAAGTTTTCTGGATAAGCTAGTACCGAATCGCCTGCCGAATAGAGTTGGTGGTATCGTATTGACGCATTTATTAAATAGAAGAGGTCGGATTGAAATTGAACTAACGGTTGTAAGTTTGGCGGACGATCGATTTTATCTTGTCTGTGCGGCATTCTTTGAGCAACGTTTGCTGGATCACCTGAATCACCGGCTGCGTGATGAAGAAGTTGAAATAATAAAGCGCTCGGATGATTGGGCGGCTGTGACGATCAATGGCCCCAGATCGCGAGAAGTTCTGACTGAATGCACCGACGCGGCTTTAGATAACGCGAGTTTCCGCTGGATGTCCGCGCAGGAAATCGAAGTTGCCGACCAGATAGTATGGGCATTTCGCATGTCATACGCTGGGGAATTGGGTTGGGAAATCCACGGCCCCCGCTACAGTATGCTGGCTGTTTATGATGCATTATGGCAGGCAGGGGAACAGTTCGATATTGTTGACTACGGTTCATTCGCGATGAACATCATGCGTATGGAAAAAATGTTCAAAGGTGCTGGAGAGCTGACCAACGAAGTGACACTGCCTGAAGCCGATGTAATGCGTTTTGTAAAAATGGATAAAGTGGAATTTGCGGGTAAGACGGAAACGCAGGATAGTCTCGACAGTGATTTGAAGTGGGTCTGCGCTTATTTGGCAATTGAACCGAACGATGTGGAAGACGGACATGGTGGTGAGGCTGTGTTGCATAAAGGTAAGGTGGTGGGATCAACTTCTTCAGTGGCTTACGGGCATACGGTGGATAAGATCCTGGCGTTTGCCTATGTCAAACCGAGTGCGGCGGAACCTGGAACTGGTCTCGAGGTGGTGATTGCTGGTACGCATCGTGCGGCGCGCGTATTGGCCGGCCCCGCCTATGATCCTGAAAGCCTGCTGCCCCGCACCGACACGCCTGCTGCGGCAATATGATGCCTGGTAACAACACAAAAAAATGAAGATACAGAATCAACAGCACTGGATAGAGCGAGCCCGCAAAGTACTGCCGGCCGGCGGCTTTGGTAACTTCGATCCCAGCATCGTGATCAGTCACGGAGAAGGCGCTCACGTCTGGGACGAAGATGGCAATGAGTATATCGATTACCTGATTGGCTCGGGACCGATGTTGCTAGGACATGGTCACCCCGAAGTACTTGAAGCAGTTTCCGACCAAATTGGAAGAGGCATGACTTTCTTTGCCAATAATGCGTCGGGTATAGAACTGGCGGAGGTGATTTGCGAAGCGGTGCCGTGTGCCGAGCAATTGCGCTATGTCTCGACCGGCGGCGAAGCCGACATGTACGCGATGCGCGTCGCGCGTGCGTTTACCGGGCGCGACAAGATCATGAAATTTGAGGGCGGATATCACGGGATGTCCGCCGAAGCGCAAATGAGCCTGGCGCCAACTGTACTCATCGATTTTCCTCGCGCAGTGCCGGATTCGGCGGGCATTCCGAAGGCGGTGCGTGATGAGATGCTGATTGCGCCCTTTAACGATGCCGCATACACACAAGATTTAATCGCCCAGCACGGGGACGAGATCGCCGCTATTATCGTTGAGCCGCTACAGCGTATTATTCCCCCTGTGCCGGGTTTCCTCGAAATGCTTCGAGAGCAATGTGATAAGCGCGGTATTGTGTTGATTTTTGATGAAATCGTCACTGGATTTCGTTTCTCTTATGGGGGTGCTCAGGAATACTTCGGTGTGACACCGGATATTTGTGCGCTGGGCAAGGTCATTGGCGGCGGTTTTCCGCTGGCTGCATTGGCTGGCCGCACTGACATGATGGCACATTTCGATAAGGACCAAGTCGGTGCCGAAGGTTTTTTGATGCAGCTGGGCACGTTGTCAGGTAATCCGATCGCGTCCGTGGCGGGATTAAAGACACTCGAGATATTGCGCCGTCCCGGCACTTACGAAAAGCTCTTGGCAACTGGAACCCGACTGATGGAAACATTTTCTGACCACCTGTCAAGGAACGGACACGCCCATGACATCGTCGGCCATCCTACTTTATTTGAAGCCGTATTCATCGATAAAACTGTTCGAAACTATCGCGATGTCATCAGTGCAGACGCCAGCAAAATGGCGAGCTTTAACAAGGCGCTGAGAAAACAAGGTGTTTTCAAATCGCCGGGTAAGGTTTACCCTTCGCTTGCATTAACTGAAGAAGATCTTCAACGAACCTCAGAAGCGATTGCTAAAGCTGCTGCACAAATTTAACCAGAGGAATAACTAAAGTGGACAAAGAACGATTTGAAACTGGTCTGTCGCAACGTAAGGCGACCTTAGGCGCGGAATATGTGGAGAAAAACCTGGCCGCGGCGGATGATTTTACCCGACCGTTTCAGGAAATGATGACGGAGTGGTGTTGGGGCTTCGGCTGGGGCGACGACTGCATCGATCCTAAAACCCGTTCGATGATGAATCTGGCGATGATCGGCGGTTTGGGGAAAATGCATGAATGGGAAATTCATTGTCGCGGGGCCATCACCAATGGCGTTACCAAGGAGCAGATCCGCGCCATCATTCATGTGGTCGGAATCTACTGCGGTGTGCCCCAATCGTTGGAGTGTTTCCGTGCGGCTAAAAAAGTTTTTTCGGAACTTGGAATCGATTAAACTGAAATTTCAGGTTTCATCGATGCAAATTCCGGCGCAAAGGAACCAAACTATCTTAGTCACCCACAAAAGATAAAAGGGTATCTAAATTCTTCTTAGTAGCTTCCAGTTTTGGCGTTATCCCTCCTGGAAGAATACCCGGTCATACCTGATGCGACTATCCGGACTCACATCAGTATCGAGTTCACGAGCGTATCGATGCCCAGAAAACACAGCACCGGCAATAATTGCAGGTGCTTCACAATCACCAATTCTTGTGGTTGATTTCGGTCCGGCATCTGGATTCTGATCCATATGAGCACGTAATTGATGAAACAAAGAATCATTAGGGCGGCGTGACGTGACAGAAACAATTGCTTCGGTTTCTATCACTACTTCCTTGCCGCTGTATACGCAATTGATTAACGCTCGTTTGCCATCGAAGAATGAAAGGCTATGACAGGTGACAATACTTACACCAACGTCGATCAGGCGCTTTTGCGCCCGCACTTGCTCCGAGGTCATCTCCCCCCAAGCGGAAACTACTGGTTTTGGCGTGACAAAGGTGACGGGTACGTTTTCTAACCTAAGTTTTTCTGCGATTACACTTGCCATATAGTAGTGATCGTCGTCATAAACAATGGCCGGACCATTAGGTAGCCGATTTGACATAATATCGTCCGGTGTAAATATCTGCTCAGACGGGCCGAGTTCCCTGATCGGGGTGTCGGTGGTCAGGCCCACTCCATCTGATCTCCAACTCGCACCGGTAGCAATAACAATATGATCAGCTCCTGTTGCAAGCACGTCCTCCGTATTCATTGTACTTTCAAGATAGACTTCGACATTAGTCATTGTCTCAATCTGCTGCAGACGATAATCCCTTACTCGGGCCCATTCGCTAAGACCCGGTAAACGAGACTCCCGGGTTACCCGCCCGCCGAGCTCCCGCTCGGATTCTGCAAGCAACACATGATATCCCCTTTTTCCAAGTGCGAGGGCGGCTTCAAGGCCGGCAGGCCCGCCACCAACAACCAGGACAGGTGAATCCGATCCCTTTGTCTCTATTTTTTCGGGATGCCAGCCACGACGCCATTCCTCGCTTATAGTCGGATTCTGTGTGCAACGTATAGGGGTGCCTTTGGCATCGCCGGAGTAACAAATATTACAGCCGATGCATTCGCGTATATCTTGCAACCGTCCTTGTTCGATCTTTTTGGGTAAGAATGGGTCTGCGATGGAAGGTCGAGCGGCACCGATAAAATCCACGATGCCGCGCTTCACCTGGGACACCATGGAATCAGGAGAAGTAAATCGCCCCACGGTCACCACGGGTTTAGTGGTTATAGATTTAACGTAGGACATATATGCTTCAAGCGAGCCTTCCTTAACAAATCGCGATACACCCATTTCCAGTGAGTAGTCCTTTATATTGATGTCCCAGAGATCTGGATGCTCGGCGAGTAGTGCCAGCATTTCGCGGTGTTCACCTATAACCGGATCAGCATCTGAACCGCCTCCCTGGTCCGCTGAAAATCTCACCGCGACTGCGCATGAATCGCCGACCGCTTCTTTGGTTTCTTCGATGAGTTCGCGCACCAGTCGTATCCGATTCTCAATAGATCCGCCATATTCGTCTGTACGCGTATTGGTTTCACTAGAGAGAAAATGTGAGAGCAAATAGCCATGGGTGGCATACACATATACGATATCGAATCCCGCTTCCTTGGCTCTAAGCGCCGCATTCCTATGCCATCGTCGCAGCTCGCGAATATCGGACTTGTCCATCGCGCGGGTGTGATAGGGCACGCCGGTCGAATTGGGCCTGCAACCGACGTCGAAGGCCGTTTCATTGGTAAAGAGGTTTGCTGACCGAGAGCCGCCGACCCAGAGTTCCACTCCCGCCAGCGCCTCGTGCTCATGCACTTTTTCTGTCATCAAAGCATGAGATTTGATATCGCCCTGGTCCCATAAGGAGGCATAGGGATGGGGAAGGTCATCTGATGCAGGGTGAATCGAACAATATTCTGTGCACACCACCCCCCAGCCGCCTTCTGCTTTCATGCCCCGCAATGACGCGACCATACGCGGCCTCAACCAGCCAAGTCCCGTGCAATGCGGGACCTGATAAAAACGATTTTTCGCCGTCACCGGCCCGATTTTTACGGGTTCAAATAGTATGTCGAATCTGGGTTCACGCGTCATGAGATCAGGTGTCAATGCATCGAATTACGCCGGCCTTGAGTATTTCGTGAATCGCTATTCAACATCAAGTCGCCAGTAGATTCCTGCTGGTAGTTTATATGTCGTCAACAACTTTCGGTCTGCTGCACGTGTGCGTTTGTTTAGCAACTCAGCGAGGTCATATCCCACTGTTTGGCTTTCTTCAAAGTATGAATGCCCCAATATACTGTTGTTAGCTGCAGTCGCATCGATAGTTTCAATCCCGGGCACCAATGTTGGACCATCAAAAGAATCGCCAGCGCGCGGGTACCCGTTAATTGCGCGGGAGCTGGCCATGGCCTTGTCGTTACTAGAGGTGTAAAGGGTGATATTCATCCCGGCGTCGACCAGCTTTGGGCCTATGTCTCGGCGAAATACTTCTGCATCTATATCTGGTGCCAGTAAAACAAACTCACCAATCCTGCGTGTATCCAAATTGTTTGGCAGCAGGTCATATAAGAAAGCATCAACCAGTGCAAATCCCCCCATGCTGTGCCCGAGCAAATGAACAGTTTCCGCCCCTGAGCTTTCAATCACATCACGCAGAAAGGCCGACAAATGTGGCCGACCCCAGCGAATATTGTTCCGGTCTTCGACGTATCCAGCTGGATTATTTGTGGATGGCCAGCTCCAGAGAATCGGCACACCGGTGAATTTTAAATCGCGGCTAAGGTCGGCACTCAAGATGGCCCCTTGGCTGAATGATCGGTTGTATCCGTGAATGAAAACAAATACCGTGCGCGATTCAGAAGACCGGACAGCTTGTCGAAGTCGACTCAGGTAATCTTCCCTTGAAAGCGGTATGACCATATTGAGTGCGGCTGGATCCTCGCTGGCGGGTACTGCTAATCGTGTCTCGCCAAACTCTACTTTCCCCCGCTCACCACCATAAAAACGCTGCGGATCACTCAGCTCCTCTCGAGCCCGATCCGTACCGTAGTATACGGTTGAGCTGGGGAATGGCTTACTTTCCTGAACTTTGTCATCTGAAAAAGTGGCACATCCACTCACAAGCATCCACGACAAAACAAATAGCAGCCGGCAGCTCATGCTGATTCTCCCAAGTCGCTATTTTTGCTGTGAATAATGTTCATGGCGCTTATACAGATACTGTGACTGCATTCTTGACCTGATAACGGCTAATAATCAACCGCTATTTTATTTGTTCAATGTTTTGTTAGACTTCACACTACATCGTCTTAATCTGTTTACTATGCAGTACCAAGACCTGCAGAAAAGTTTTCATCAAAACGGTTTTATCTCAGGCATTAGATTCCTGGAAGCCGAAGAAGCGCTTAAGCATCGACAACAGCTTGAACATTTTGAAGCCCAATACGGTGAGCTTCACTATAAAACCAAGATACATACACTGATGCGTTCACCCTATGAACTGGCGACTCATCCTCATGTTCTGGATGTGGTTGAGTTGTTAATTGGTAAGAATATTCTGCTGCACAATGTTACCTATATCATTAAAGAGCCACGTACTCCCTCTCATGTTAGCTGGCATCAAGATCTGACCTACTGGGGATTTAGCAACGACAAACAGGTATCAATGTGGATGGCGCTATCACCCGCAACTGAGCTGAGCGGCTGCATGAAGATGATACCGGGTAGCCATAGTAAAGGACAGAAATCGCACATAATCACAGATGATGAATCCAATGTCCTGTATAGCGGACAGACGGTTACGGATGTTGATGAATCGATGGCGACGCTTTGTTCTTTGAACCCGGGGGAAGCTTCTTTTCATCATGGTTGGACTCTGCATTCTTCGATGCCAAATCAAAGTGACGATCGGCGAATAGGTTTAAACGTGCAGTATCTGGCGACAGATGTGATGCAGACTAAGAATGATTCAGACTCAGCGATCCTGGTGCGTGGTGAAGATCGCTTTGGTTACTACGAGAAAGACATCCCGGCGGCGTTTGATTTCGCGCCGGAAGCCGTGCGCCGGCAAGCGGATTTGCAAAATAGATATATTGAAACCGCCAAGGCCAAAAGTTAGTCTGAATTCTCCTCTGGATAAGAATAATCGCATGCTATTCCAGGTTTACAGCTTTCGCACGACACTCAATAATCCCTGATTGTTCTTATCCGGCGGAAATCATCATGGCATTTAAAGTACTCGCGCTTGGCGGGGACGGGATTGGCCCTGAGGTGGTCGAAGCCTCGCTCAAGGTGCTGGAGGTGGCTGCTCAATCCATCGGTCTTGCAGTTGATCTTAGTCAAGACCTGCTTCACGGTGCATGCTGGGAAAAATACGGAACTTTTATTCGACCAAAGACCCTGGAAAAAGCACGAAATGCCGATGCCCTGTTGGTTGGTGCCGCAGGGGGACCTCGATGGGACCATATTGTTATAGATGGTGGACCTGAAGAGCAGGATGGTTTGATGAAGCTTCGCCATGAGCTCGATGTTTTCGCCTGTATACGGCATGCCCGCGCATGGGATGCTCTGATAGAAAGAACACCTTTTAAGCCCGCACGGGTTCGTGGGGCGGATGTGGTGGTGATGCGTGAACTCTGCGGTGGCGCAATGTTTACCCAGTCTCGCGGGGTAGAATCTAAGGCAGACGGCAGTCGCCGCGCCTACGACCTTAATGAATACGGCAGCGACGAGATCGCAAGGTTTGCCCGGGTCGGTTTGGAAGTAGCCCGGCGTCGCAAGGGACGAGTGGTTTCAGTGGACAAGTCCAATGTATTCATTGCAGGCAAACTCTGGCGCGAGATGGTCGAGGATGTTGCCAAATCGGAGTTTTCGGATGTAGAGCTCACGCATCTGTTTGCCGATAACGCGGCCTACCAGCTATGCTGCCAGCCCGCGACTTTTGATGTGATCCTGCCGGGGAAAGGGAGTGTGCAGGGCACGGCGATTTATGAGCCCGTTCATGGCAGTGCTCCGGATATTGCAGGGCAGGGCATTGCCAATCCTGTTGGCATGATTCTTTCGATGGCCATGATGCTTGAGTACAGCGCAGGGGCCAAAGAGTGTGCGAAGAAAATAGAGCTTGCGGTAGATGCCGCGCTGAATGCCGGATTCGCCACTAAAGATATCGGCGGAACACATGGTACGGTAGAAATGACTGATGCCATCATTCTGCACTTCCAATCCCTTTAATGTCAAAACCGAAATCTTTCATCGCGTCGAACGAACCGCTGGCAACGCCACGTGTGGACCCGGGCTACTTCAGGGATGCAGATGACTTACGCGTTCTAATTGCTGGAGTACGCCACATGTGAGAAGTCGTATCACAATCTGCTTTCCAAGGAATTGCTGCGGATGAATTATCCCAGGGATTTTCGCAGCAGACAGATAACCAAATAGAAAATGCGTCAGATAGTGTTCTAGGACCACTGCAATTGCCTCCGGAAGATTGAGCAAAATTCTACTCAAGGGCGGCCGGCTGGAGATCCCAGCAGTCGAAGCTGTGGCGCGGATATGCGATGCACTTAAGAGGAGTGGATGCCCGGGCGATACGGCTATTAAGGTGGCGGAACACCTGGCTGACGCAAGTTTATGTGGAGTGGAATCTCACGGCCTGATGCGGGTATTGCAGTATGTAGAGCAGTTCGAAAGTGGCTATATAAAGGCGGATGCCCTGCCGGTTTTCAGACAGTCAAAATCCGGCAGCTATGAAGTAGATGGTCAGGGAGGTATCGGCATTCCGGCGATGGAACTCGCAATGAATCATGGATGCAAAATTGCGAAGACTAACGGAATCTCAGCCATAGCCGTTCGCCATGCAGGGCACACCGGGAGACTCGGGGCTTATGCCGAACAGGCGGCTGAGGAGGGATACATGATCATTATCTTGGGAGGCGGTAATCGAAAGAGCTGGCGACAGGTTGCGCCTTTCGGCGGTCGCAAAGCTATCCTGCCCACTAATCCCTACTGCATCGGGATTCCTGGCGGTGAGCATGGGCCGGTTATCCTGGATTTTGCCACCGCAAAGATTGCCGGAGGCTGGATCTATGCTGCAAGAAGTGCCGGCGCGCAATTGCCGGAGGGAGTGATGATCGACAATGAGGGTAGGCCCAGCACCGATCCCGAGGATTATTATGAAGGTGGCGCCTTACTTCCTGCCGGGGGCGCCAAGGGATACGCGCTTGGGTTGGTTGCAGAGCTCGTGGCTGAAGCCATGCTCGGACCGGCCACAACCGAGTGCAACTGGTTGATGATCACGCTCGACACTGCCGACTATCGCGATCCGTCCACTATCCGATCCGTTGCCGAAGAGATTCTCGCCGAGTGTCGTCGATGTCCACCAATGCCGGGTGTTGACCGGGTTGAGATACCGGGTGAGCGTGAACGAGTGCATAAAGCTGTCTCAAATGGTGTAATTTCCGTTCCTGAAGAGACCTGGAAGCAGATCCTGGCTTTATAATTTGACCAAATGTGGTAGCGAAGTGAGGTAGAACATGTCTGAAACAGTCTCGTCATCTGCCCATGGTTATCAACCTGAAAGGATTGATCTGCCGCCTTTATTTGCGTGGCCGCCGCGTCCATTGGCCGCCTTTAAATGGCTGACTATGGGCCTGTTGTTTCCCTGGGGAATGTTATGGATCGCAATGGCGATCGTTGCCTGGTACTTTCTGACACCTGATCTGTCCCGGATGCAGAGCCTGGAACTCGATTGGATTATGCTGATTTGGTGCCGCAACGCCGCACTCCTTACGTTGGTCGCGGGCGGGCTGCATTGGTGGTACTACATTCGTAAGGGCCAGAAGCTGGATACCAAGTTCAACAATCGCTGGCCGGCAACAGATGACGACAAATTTTTATGGAAAGATCAGGTAAAGGACAATATGTTTTGGAGCATTGTCAGCGGTGTTTCATTCTGGACGGCATATGAATCGATGACCTACTGGTGGTACGCCAATGGCCATGTTGTCTGGCCTACTATTTCCGATTCGCCCGTATATTTTATTGCTATGTTATGGGCGGTGTTCTTTTGGAACACATTCCACTTCTACCTTAATCACCGTGTGCTGCACTGGAAGCCCCTCTATAACTTCGCCCATGAATTGCATCATCGGAATGCGAATACCGGACCCTGGACCGGGATTTCCATGCACCCAGTAGAACATTTAATTTACTTTTCGGTCTTTCTTCTATGGTGGATTGTTCCGGTACATCCGATTATTATTGTATTAACCGGGCTGTTTCAGGGAATTAGTCCTGCAGTGTCACATTCGGGATTCGATTATCTGAAACTGGGCCGGTCTATAAGAATTACTACTGGCGACAACTTCCACAATCTTCACCATCGTTTTTTTCATATTAATTATGGTAACAGCATAACGCCGCTCGATTGGGTATTTGACAGCTGGCACGATGGATCAGAGAAAGGAAAAGCGATATTAAAACGGCGGCTGCGCGGTCGCACTGCATAGAGTCGATGCCGGCCAAGTCGATGTTAGGCCTTTTTACCTGCCCGCTAGGGGTGTTTGTGCAATCTCTCCATAGACGACACCTTTGTTTTTAAGCGAAGATAAGAATCAAACCATGACACCACCGGAAAACAAGAAAGAATATTTTTATCGTGACCTGAAGCGCAGGATACTTACCCTGGAACTTGCTCCAGGTTGTGATATGGACGAGGTGGCGCTGAGCAAGCAGTACCAGATTTCACGGACTCCTCTGCGTGATGTGATGCGCACCCTGGCAGGAGAGGGCTATCTGGAGATTCGCAACAATCGCGGTGCCAAGGTCTCTTCCATGGATCAGAATACCTTGCGGGAATTTTTCCAGGTCGCGCCCATGATCTATGCAGCAGTTTCGCGGCTTGCCGCACAAAACTGCACTGCGCAACAGCTTGAGACGCTGGAGCTGATTCAGCAGCGCTTCAAGGATTCGGTGCAGACCGATAATGTAGAACAAAAAGTCTATTTCAATGATCAGTTTCATAGCCTGATTGGAGAAATGGCGAATAATGCTTTTCTTCTGCCCAGCCTGCGGCGGCTGTTGATCGATCATGCGCGCATCTCTCAAACGTTTTACCGGCCCTCCAGTAAGAAGATGCAGAAGGCGGTTAAAACCGCGGTGCATCATCACGATTTAATGATCAAGGCGTTCCGGGACCGGGATGAAGAAATAGCGGCTAGTCTAGCGATCGAACACTGGGAACTCTCGCGTCAACAGATTGAAGCTTTTGTGATGCCGGACAGCCTGGAAATCGATCTGGGTAAGTAAATTGTCTTGAAACAGCGGCATATCTGAATTAAAGTATACATTTTGTATACTAAATAACACAGAATGAAATTTCGCGGTATCTACACCCCGGTGATCACGCCACATGATGAGCATGGCGGTATCGATGAGTCGGCGTTCTCGGCCCAGATCGAACACCTGATTGAAGCAGGAGTAAATGGCATTATCGTCGGTGGTTCTACTGGCGAGTACTACGCGCAATCCATCGAAGAGAGAGTTCGCATGGCCCAGCTAGCTGCAAATTGTATTGCAGGACGAGTGCCTCTGATAGTGGGTACTGGTGCTATCCGACTGCCGGATTCCGTTGAGGTAGCCGAGGCCGCCAAAAAGATGCAGGCGGATGCGATCATGATTTCCACGCCACCTTATGCTGTGCCCACTGAGCGAGAGAATGCGCTCAATGCGCTGGCCATCGATCGAGTCGCTGACCTTCCTGTCATGCTCTATAACTTCCCGGGTCGAATGGGCGTGAACATGGGAGAAGAGTTTTTGGATAGGGTGGGACGCTCAAAGAACTTTTGTGCAATTAAAGAGAGTTCCGGCGATATCAACCGGGTCCATTTGCTGGCAGGTAACTATCCACATATTCAGATGTCCTGCGGCATGGATGATCAGGCGCTGGAGTATTTTGCCTGGGGAGCAAAGAGCTGGGTCTGTGGCGGGTCGAACTTTCTGCCACAGGAACATATCGCTCTCTACCAGGCCTGCGTTGTAGAAGGTGATTTTAATAAAGGACGAAGAATCATGTCGGCCATGATGCCGCTCATGCATCTGCTCGAACAGGGCGGCAAATTTATACAAACTATCAAGTACGGCGTAGAACTGGCGGGCCGCCACGCGGGGCCACCTCGACCGCCGCTTAAACCGCTGAACAAAGACGACAAGCGTGCGCTGGAGCAGGTGGTACGCGTATTGAAAACAACTATTACCAGTATCCAATCCGGGAATTAATCTATGACCGAATTACTGACCAAAGACGAATATCACGCTCTGGCAGACAGCCTGGAATTTCCAGCTAACGCGTTTATCAACGGCGGCTATCGTCCGGCTGCTTGTGGCAAGACGTTTGAAACCTTAAATCCAGGAACTGGAGAGAAGCTCACCGATGTGGCCGCTGGCGAGAGCGTGGATTGAGTCAGGTTTGGAAAACCAGGCGATTGCCGATCCAGCCTGGACCGGCAGCGTGGAATCGTTTGCTCCCGGAACCTGCTCCGGCGGTGGAGTTGTCAACAGCGGTTAACGCTGATGTTGCCATTATCGGTGCGGGTTTTGCCGGCCTTTCAGCTGCTCGGCGTCTTATTCAGCTTGATCCTGACCTGCGTATAGCAGTGCTCGAGGCGGGGCGTATTGCCGAAGGCCCGGCTGGCCGCAATTCGGGATTTATGATTGATCTGCCCCATGATCTTTCATCAGACATTTACGCGGGTGCGGCGATCGAAGCAGATCAGGCCGAGACCGCGCTCAATCGCAGGGCGATTGCGTTTGCGACGGATGTGTCAGAGGAAAATGAGCTGCCACAAGAGGTATTTAATCCCTATGGAAAGATTAATGCTGCGGCAACGTCCGCCGGCGACCAGCATAATCGAGAGTATGGCGTGCATCTTGCTAACATGGGGGAGTCTTACCGTCTGCTGGACGCTAGAGAAATGTCGGAACTGACGGGTATCCGTTATTATGTTTCCGGGTTGTTCACGCCGGGAACCGTGATGTTGCAGCCCGCGGCGTATATTCGAGGACTTGCCGGCGGGCTGAAGAGTAAAGTCTCGATTTATGAGCAGAGTCCGGTTCTGGAGATCATCGGACAACCTGGTGGATGGATGCTGAAAACGCCTAAGGGAAAAATTTCCGCGGGACGCGTTATCCTGGCTAACAATGGGCATGCCGAATCTTTTGGTTTCTTTGTGCGTAGATTGATGCACGTCTTTACCTATGCATCAATGACCAAACCATTGCCTGAAGGCGTCCTCGGCGGTGAACTGCAATGGGGGGTCACTCCGGCGGATCCGATGGGAACAACAGTCAGGCGCGTTAATGGCGTGGGTGGCAATCGAATTGTGGTGCGGAGCAGGTTTACCTATAACCCATCGATGACGGTGAGCGAGGGCGCATTGGCAAGAGCGGGCGCTTTGCACGATAAGAAGTTTGCCGCACGATTTCCGATGCTGGGCGGCATTCCAATGGAATACCGCTGGGCCGGGCATCTTTGTGTCAGTTTGAACGGGGTACAGGCCCATGGTGAGGTAGCCAAAGGCGTCTTTTCCGCGGTATGCCAAAACGGTCTTGGCCTTGCCAAGGGCACGCTTTCAGGCATCTCTGCCGCGGAACTGGCCATGGGCCAGGATACCGAAACGACCCGCGCGTTATGTGCCATGGATCCACCGCGCCGGTTGCCGCCGGAGCCCCTTTCATGGCTCGGCGCGAATACCACTATGAAGTGGAAAGAATGGCGAGCTGGTCGGGAGTAAACTAGATCCTCAGGGGAGATCCTCAGGGTAGGCTTAACTTCGACATCCGGCCACCGTCGACGGTATAAACCTGCCCGGTAATAAAGCCACTTTCTTCGGCGGCCAGAAATGCCACCAGTGCCGCAACCTCGGCCGGGGAGCCGGTTCTTCCCAAAGGGTGAATATTTCCTATATCGCGTTTGAACGCTTCCGGATCTTCCATTGAGGCAATGAAATCGAGATTAAGATCGGTATCGATCCAACCCGGGGCAACGGCGTTGCAGCGTATCCCTTCATGGCCATGATCCACAGCCACTGCCCGGGTTAGACCATGCAATCCTGACTTCGTGGCGCAATAGGCGACGTGACGAGGATTCGATCCCACTCCTTCAATGGAGCCGATGTTAACGATCGCACCTTTGGTTTGCCGCAGGTGGGCAGCGCGGCCTTGATCAGTAGAAAAGGCGCTGTGAGGTTAACCGTCATGTTGCATTCCATTGGTCGAGAGACATTTCTTCCACCAGAGCCTCCTGCATTGTTGACCACAATATCAAGCCCTCCAAGGCCGTCTGCCGCCGCAGCGGGCAGTCCTTCTTCGGTATAGCCAGTTTCCAACAGATCTCCGGGAAGGTGCACATCGGCATCAACGGATGCAGTATCACGGTCCGCCGCCGCGACCTGCACACACAGCGCGCTGACCAGCGCTAAACCGATTCCCCCGGCGGCACCGGTAACCAGCGCTTTCTTACCGGTGAAACGTAATCGTTCTAACATCAGTGTTCCTGATTCAGCGCGTCCACCGCGGGTATTTCCCGTTCGCGACGGGCAATGTAGTCGAGCAATTGCTCATCAATGGCCTGGTCTAGTAAGGGCTCCTGGTATTCTGCCAACAACTTCTTGGCATAGTTCAATGCCCGCTCTGTAATTTCCATAGAGCCTTCGGCCTGCCATTGTTCGATCGAGTTGTTGTCAAATAACCGCGGCATGAAGAAAGCGCGTTGGAAGTTTTCCTGGGTATGGGCATGGCCAAGGTAATGGCCACCAGGGCCGATATCTCTTATCGCTTCCAGCGCTTCATCAAAATCATCCCAGCGGATTCCTTCGGCCATGCGATAGCCCATGGCGCACTGTTCAGCATCCACTACGAACTTGGCAATAGAGCAATGCATGCCGGCTTCGTTCCAGCCGGCGGAATGCCAGATGTAATGTGCGCCTGAATGAAGCACTGCCGACAATGTGGTGGCACTTTCATAGCCCGCCTGGGCGTCAAATGTTTTAGCGCCGCCGAGTGTATTCGAGGTGCGCCAGGGCACATCGTAGAATCGTGCCATCTGACCGATCATAAAATTCATCAGACTTATCTCGGGGGTACCTGCCATGGGCGCGCCGGACCGCATATTCACCGTAGACAGATAATGGCCATAGATCGCCGGGCAGCCCTCTCTCACTATCTGGGTATATGCGAGAGCGGATAAGGCCTCGGCATTGAGCTGGGCAACTGTCGGGGCGACAGACGCAGGGGTGTTGGCGCCACCGAGCACAAATGGAGAGCAGAGTACGGGCTGGTTGCGACGACAAAACGCGCGCATGGCACCGAGCATGGTTTCATCCCAAACCAGTGGAGAGTTGCCGTTACAGTTGCCGGTAGTGACAGGATGGGTTTCCATGTATTCCTCGCCAAACAAAATGGCGCACATCTCCATTACGTCTTCGGCGTTTTTCGGGCTGGTAGTCATCCCCATGAAAGTTTTGTCCGAATACTTCATGGAAGAATAGGTGATGCGCAGATGCCGGTGTGACACTTTGTGATCCATCGGTTCCACAATATGGTGGGCCGATGAATGCATCGCCGGCAGCATGTGTGACAACTTATGAAACGTGGCCAGGTCCCCCAGGGTTGGCCAACGCCGTTTGTCTTCCAAATCACGTATGTATGGTGCCCCGGTCATGGGCACAAAAATCGAGTTGTTGTCGCCAATGCGAACGCTTTTTTCAGGGTCGCGGGCGTGATAGGTTATTTCTGCCGGGATGGTTAAGATCAGTTCGCGAATATGGTCTCTGTCAAAATAGACCCGCTCACCATCGATCCGTGCGCCGGCCTGTTTCCATTGCTGAAGCGCAGTGGGATCACGATAAATAACGCCGACTTCCTCCAGAATAGCCATCGAAGCATCATCGATTCGACGTATCTGTTCCTCATCCATCGGTTCGCATAGCGGCAGATTGCGTGTAAGCGCAGGCAGCATGTCGAATACGGGTGCAGAACGCTTCGCCCGACGGGCGTCACGCCCACCCCGAACAGCACGGGAAACAGTGGCTTCAGGCATCAGCTTTCATTATGTATGCAATTTGTGCGCTTTATAAGATGCGTGTTAGAAAGGCAATCCATAAAAACTACTGGTTTAGAGTGAAGCGTAACGATAGACAAGAAAGTCCGCCATCGATTTTGGCTGCTTCATCTACCCCTACGGTTATCGTCTCGTATCCGCGTTGTTCAAGAAGCGCCGTTGATTTAGGAAAGCCAGATCGCAATATAACGTAATCATTGACCCGGATAAGGTTCGCCGCCGCCTCTTCAAGGTCTGGCACCTCGATAACAGTGTAGCCGTCAAAACAACCGCTTGACGCTAGTCGCTTCGTTGAAAAAATTGTCTTACTGTCCAGTAATCCACAATCAGATTTGAAATGAAGCACGCCCGCAGGTGTCTTCACAATCCGAATGCCATAACCGTGTGCTTCAAGTGCAGATTTAATTCCGTTAATACCATCAATATCTGTACGTTCGGACAATCCGATTAAGGCATGTGAGTCTGTCAACAGAATATCTCCACCATCGACGCGTCCGGTACCCTGGAATTTGATGACTGAGTCAAATGTCTCCTGTAAATGAGGCTCCAGTGCTGCGGCTTCGCCGAATCTGCTCTCTGCGCCAGGTCTCAAGAGCACCACCGATCCATCAAAACATAATGCGGCGTCTTCTACGAAGACCGAATCGGGAAATTCTTCCAGTTTAGGCAAAACAATCGGTTCCACCCCGGCCGTGGCTAAGGCCTGAATATAGGATTTATGTTGTTTGGAAAACACTTCTGGGTCTGGATCACTTTTACCGGAAACGCGAATTCCTTTAGCAACGCTGTTTCCCGGCAGGCGCGAGATAGCGTGGGTAAATCGAAAAGATCGTTCTGACTTCATTGCATAATTACCTATCGGTTTAATGACACTGTGACGGGTATCCTAAGTTTAAGCTCAGTGCGGCTATTAGAAACAATCTCGAACTGTCGTATACAGGTCCATTTTGATTCTGACCAAATTAAAATAATCCTTTACATATCGCGTCTCAATCTGTCTTTTGTTTCCTTGGAAGCGTACATTAATGACAATGATTATTTTAAGTTGCATGCCGATCTAGTATTCAGACCCTGGCTTAGACGATTACACTGGACCAAGAAAATGCTGCCTATCCTTGATATCGCTCCATTTCTGAAAGATCCTTTCAGCCTCGAAGGCAAGGAATTTTCCGACTCTCTGGCGCAGACATGTCATGACCCTGGCTTTTTCTTTCTCAAAGGTCATGGAATCCCGCGACAAGAAAATGATGAACTTATGGCGATTGCGAAGCAATTCTTTAAATTGCCGGAGCAAGAGCGGCATGCAATCGCAATTGTAAACTCGCCGCACTTTCGTGGGTATACCGTATTGGGTGACGAACGGACCCAGGGGAAAAGGGACTGGAGAGATCAGATCGACATTGGGCCAGAAGAACCGGCAATCACAATGGGCCAAGATGATCCCGAATGGCTGCGGTTGCGCGGCCCAAACCAATGGCCCTCGAGTCTACCGGAATTGCGCGTAGCGGTATTTTCATGGGTTAGAGGAATTGAATCGGTTGCCATGGAGCTATTCCGGGCATTGGCTGTGGGATTAGGACAGGACTATCACTTTTTCGATAATAAGATGTCACCCGACCCCTATTTTCGAGTAAAAATATCTCGTTACCCGGGGCAGGAGATGAAACCGGGTGTCTATCAAGGACTGGGGCTACACCACGATTCAGGATTATTTACGTTCATTATGCAAAACCAGGTCGGTGGCCTGCAGGCGGAGCGTGGCGGTGTGTTGCAGGAGGTTACGCCAATTCCAGGTGCTTTTATCGTCAACCTGGGTGAGATGTTTCAAACGGCTACCAATGGCTTTCTTAAGGCTACGAAGCATCAGGTCAACAGCCCGCCCCCGGGAGAGGAAAGAATTTCTATTGCTTACTTTATGAATCCCAGGTTGAACGCTGTGTTTGATCCGATACCACTGCCGGCTAAATTTGCTGCCTTGGCAGGGGGAGGGCAGAATCCCAATCCAGACGATCCCATTTACTCTACCTTTGGGGAAAACACACTAAAAATCAGAAAGCGTGCCCACCCCGATGTCGTAGCCGCGCACTATCCGGTTCGAACCTAGACTAGGAATACCGGTGACTCGATCAATCTTACACCCCTGCATGAAAACATTAGCCGCCTAAAGAACGAAGCCGCAAGCCACCAAATCTAGTTTCCCAGTGGGTATAATCCCGCGCGTATGATCCTAAACAGCCCATGTCTGACAAACACTATATAAGCGCTCAGGAACTACTCGAAGATTCGTTCCGGCTCGGTGTGAAAATCATTAACAGCGGTTTTCGACCTGACTTCATTGTGGGAATTTGGCGAGGCGGTACACCAGTTGGGATAGCTATACAGGAGTTGCTCGAGCACTGCAATATATCTACCGATCACATCAGTCTCAGAACTTCACTTTACACTGGGATCGCTAAAACCCAGAAAAAAGTCCGGGTACATGGACTTGGTTATTTAGTCAAAAATCTGAACGCTCACGATTCATTGTTGATTGTGGACGATGTGTTTGATTCGGGCCGCAGTATTGATGCGGTAATAGATCAATTAGCGGTGCGCACCAGACGTAATACGCCACATCAAATTAAAGTAGCCACTCCATGGTATAAGCCCGGCAATAACGCCACCACCAGGGTTCCTGATTTTTATCTGTATGAGACGGATGAATGGCTTGTGTTTCCCCATGAGATAAATGGTTTGTCTCCCGATGAGCTCGAGCGGGGTAAGGGGAACCTTTATAAAATTATGCAACAGGTGAAAACCTCGTAAACCGGGATTCTGAGGCTCGCTGTGTTGTGATCCGGTATACAGGCCGGAATCTGTTTCAAAGCTCCCCGACTGAAGACTTCTTGGTTTGCCGCAATGCCCGTATGCTGGCAATGTGAGCACGACCGGTGTCCTGAAGATGCGCGGAATCACCCGTTTGGCCTTTGTCCCATTCAATTTCGCCAACCGGAAGCTCTCGGAGAAATCGGCTTGGTTCACACTCAATTTTTTTGCCAAATCTAGTACGTTTCTCTGCATACGAGAGAGTGAGCGAGTGCATCGCTCGGGTAATTCCGACATAGAACAAGCGTCGCTCTTCCTGGTCACTCCCTTCGTCAACTGAAACACGGTGCGGCAGGATACCTTCCTCAACGCCTACAATAAAAACATGTGGGAACTCAAGTCCCTTTGCCGCGTGCAGCGTCATCAGGTTCACTTGATTGGTGTTCTCTTGCTCCTGCTCTTGATCCAGCCTGTCATTTAAGATCAGCTCTCCAATCAATTCAGCCAGGGTGCGCTCGGTTTCGGCAAAACGGTTAGTAGACTCCAGCCATTGCAGCATCAGCTCAATGTTTTGCCATCGTTTCGTGGCGACTTCAAGGTCACATGTTTGTTTTAACCAGCTTTCGTATCGAAGATAATCCAGCATCTCTCGAATAGTGTCCGTCGGGTCGCTTGTTTGCAGTGAATCTGCGAACTCTGTCATCTTCTGTGCGAAGAGGAGAAGGGTGTTCGCCTGAGTAGTCTTTAATATCCGCTGAAGCTGCGGGTCCAGCAGCGTCGTGAAGAGACTCCGGTTTTTCTGCTTTGCCGTTGCCGCCAACTTTTCCAGACTGGTTGCGCCGACGCCGCGTCGAGGCGTATTCACGATGCGCAGAAACGCGCTATCGTCAGATGGATTCGTCAGCAACCTTAGATAGGCCATGAGATCTCGGATTTCTGAGCGATCAAAGAAGGATGAGCCGCCGCTGATACGGTAGGGGATACGCATTTCCCGCAGGCGAATTTCTATCCCCCTAGCCTGGTGGTTACTTCGATAAAGGATTGCAAAATCGCCGTACTTGCTTTGGTGACGGAACTGGTGACGCATGATTGCAGAGACCGTGCGTTCCGCTTCGACTTGTTCGTTATCCGCTGAGAATATGCGAACTGGATCACCCTGGCCTAAGCTACTCCAGAGCGATTTTTTAAAGCTGCGTTGATTGTGCTGGATCAAGCTGTTGGCGACGTTCAAAATCCGAGCACATGAGCGGTAGTTTTGTTCAAGCTTGATAACTGCCAAATCAGGGAAATCATTATTCAGGAGCGCTAAATTTTGCGGTTGAGCACCTCGCCAGGCGTAGATGGACTGATCATCATCACCCACTACCGTTAAACGGTTCCCGTCCATGGCCAGCATCCTGACCAGTTGGTATTGAACACCGTTAGTGTCCTGGTATTCATCCACTAAAAGATGACGAACGCGCAACTGCCAGTGACGAAGAACCTCCTCGTGTTCAAAAAATACCCTGATTGGTAAATAGATGAGATCATCAAGATCGATGCTATTACACGCACATAGGTAACGTTGATAATTCGGATAGATAGTCGATGCGGCGATCGTGATTGGATCGATAGGACCTAGGGAAGCCTGTTCAGGAGTCATGCCAATGTTCTTCCAGTGCGATATGCGCTGCGCTACACGCTCGACCAGATCTTTATTCTGGGTCAGGTCGGCTCGCAACAGTTCACTAATTACAGTTGATACATCTCGGGGGTCAATGATGCTGAAGCCGGGCTTGAGCCCCAACTCTTTTACCTGGCGCCGGACAATCTGCATCCCCAGACTGTGAAAAGTTGAGACAGTCAGACCTTTAAGTGAGTCGGATTCTCCAAACATCTGCAAAACCCTTTGCTTCATCTCCCGGGCTGCCTTGTTTGTAAAAGTTACGGCTGTAATATCTGCAGGATTAACCGCACGCTCTTTGATCAACCACGCTATCTTGGATGTGATCACCCGCGTCTTGCCGCTGCCCGCACCGGCGAGCACCAGAAGAGGGCTGCCGAGGTGGGTAACGGCGCGCTGTTGCGGAGTATTCAGGTCAGGCACAGAAAATGGCGAAGTTGATGGTTTATGCGAAAGCAAAGACAGTATCGCTGGTCATCGATCACGATTACGGGGATCAATTGTTTACTAATATCAGCAACTGCCGTCAATTTGTCTGCATGCGCAACAATTACAAGGATAATTGTCGCAGTCAGGTTGTTCATTTTTTGGAGAATTTGCATAGAATACGCGGTTCAATAGCGAAACTTCAATCTTTTGAATGAACCGATTGTCTGATTGAGTAACGCACCGGGCGGCGCCAGAATCATGCCACTCCGTGATAAAAATCAACAATTCACATAATTGTTTACGAATTGCGACCAGGACATTAACCATGGCTGACGAAAACTACGAAGACGATATCGACTTGTCTGCCCTGCCCGATGACGAGCTTGTGGAGCAGATGCATGACGATTTGTATGACGGCCTTCGCGAAGAGGTAGTAGAAGGCACACAAATTTTACTTGATCGTGGTTGGACTGCAACCAAGGTCCTGGATGAAGCGCTGGTTGAAGGGATGCGCATCGTTGGCATCGACTTCAGGGATGGAATTTTGTTTGTCCCGGAAGTGTTGATGTCCGCCAACGCGATGAAGGGCGGTATGGAAATACTGCGTCCTTTGCTGGCTGAAACAGGCGCCCAACCGATTGGTAAGATGGTGATCGGAACCGTGAAGGGTGACATCCACGATATTGGAAAGAACCTGGTGGCGATGATGATGGAAGGAGCGGGATTCGAGGTCATCAATCTTGGCATCGACAATCCGGTAGAAAATTTTCTCGAAGCGATTGAAGAACACAAACCGGATATTTTAGGCATGTCCGCGCTTCTCACAACCACAATGCCTTACATGAAAGTGGTCATCGATACCCTGGTTGAAAAAGGAATGCGGGATGATTTTATCGTACTGGTTGGTGGCGCACCCCTAAACGAAGAGTTTGGCAAGGCAGTAGGCGCTGACGCTTACTGCCGCGACGCGGCTGTGGCGGTAGAAACCGCTCAGACTTTAATCGCGGAACGGCGTGCAGCTTAACCTGTGACCTGACGCCGTTCTCGACCAAGCGCTAGTGAACACTCCTCAGGACCGAATTCTGATAATTGCCTGCGGGGCACTGGCGCACGATCTGGTGCGGGTTCGGGACCTAAATGGCTGGGATCATATTGACTTCCAATGCTTACCAGCAGAGTTACATAACGCTCCCCAATTGATAACCGGTCAGGTCCGCGACAAGATTCAGCAAAACAGAAGCCGATACAAATCGATTTTTGTTGGGTATTCCGACTGTGGGACCGGTGGTCAACTTGACACTATGCTGCAGCAGGAACAGGTGGAACGGTTGCCGGGCGCTCACTGTTATGAAATGTTTGCCGGCAGCAAGCAGTTTGATGCTTTGCATGAAGCAGAACTGGGCACTTTTTACCTGACCGACTTCCTGGCACGGCATTTCAACCGACTCATTATAAAAGGCCTGGGCATGGACAGATACCCGGAACTAAAACAACAATATTTTTCTAACTATAAGAAACTAGTCTATTTGGCGCAGCTGGATGATGAGGGGATCGAAGAGCGAGCGAAACAGGCGGCAGATTTCCTGGAACTGGAATACCAAAAAGTACCGACCGGCGATCATTTTCTCAATGATGCACTGTCGGTAAAGATAGCCCCTGTGAACAGCGCGGCCTGATCGGTGGCAGTATGCGCCGAAATTCGACGATTTCATAACTTTTAATCGGCACCGATGGCTAACTTAATTATTGTTTACTGGCGAGACATCCCGGCACAGGTTATCGCTAAACAGAGGCGCAACAGCGCCAAGGTAGAGTTGACTCAGCGCTTCGCTGAGGCGATCGATCACGCGGCGATGCGTGCGGGCAAGGGCAGCACCGATGCCTATCTAGAGGAGTGGCGTCGAGTCAGTGAACCTTGTGGTGACGATTTGCAGGCAGTGGCAGATGAAGCGGCAGCCAAACTCGAACAGGATTACGATAAGGAAAGACTATTGGCATTGATTAAAAACGAGGGTAACGAGCCCTCCTGATTTTGTGCTTGCCACCGCCCGGGGGTGAGTAACGCAAACTTTATAAATTTATTAATTACCATGACAGAAACGGTTATCAGCTCCGCCACCAAAACGGTCAAAATCGGCTTTGACCAGCCCTTCGTTATTATTGGTGAGCGCATCAATCCTACCGGCCGCAAGATACTGGCCGAAGAAATGAAAAATGGTGACTATAGCCGAGTAGAAAGTGATGCCCGCGCACAAGTTGCGGCAGGGGCTGCGATGCTAGATGTCAATGCCGGCATACCACTTGCCGACGAACCGCGAATCCTGGCTGAGGCAATTCAGCTTGTGCAATCCATAACTGATGTGCCTCTTTCTATTGACTCGTCTATCGTTGCAGCGTTGGAAGCTGGTCTTGAGGTTTATCAGGGAAAGCCATTGCTCAACTCGGTTACAGGTGAGGATGAACGCCTGGAGGTGGTCCTGCCACTGGTTGCAAAATACAAGTGTGCAGTAGTGGCTATTTCAAATGATGAGGCAGGCATTTCAGAAAATCCGGACGAGCGTTTCGATGTTGCTAAGAAAATTGTAGAACGCGCGGCGGATCACGGAATTCCCTATAGCGATATTGTGGTTGATCCGTTAGTGATGCCTGTTGGAGCAGTGAACAGTGCCGGCAAGCAGGTCGTGCACCTGGTTAAGCGGTTGCGCGAGGAGCTCAAGGTGAATACCACCTGTGGAGCCTCAAATTTCAGCTTCGGAATCCCCAACCGAAAAGGAATGGACGCGCACTTTCTCAGTATGGCCATTGGATCTGGCATGACATCTGCAATTACTAATCCACTGCACGAAGAGGTGATGCAAGGCGTCATGGCCGCCAATGTGGTAATGGGGCACGATAATAATTGCGCGAATTGGCTCAAGCGCTATCGTCAACCAGTGCCTGAAGGTGAAGGCGCTGCGGGAGGCCGCCGCCGTCGTCGCCGCGGTTAATCTGTGGACAATGCCGACCATCTGCCATCACTTACTGGGGGCTGCCTGTGTGGTGGTGTACATTATCGCTTAAGCGGTGAACCACGCGGCATAATCAATTGCTTCTGCAGTCAATGTCGCAAAACCTCAGGCCATCATGTCGCTGCAACCAGTGTAGCCAATACCGATTTCGAATTGCTTAGAGACGATTCACTCGAGTGGTATCAATCTTCACCGCAGGCTAGACGCGGCTTTTGCAGTGATTGCGGCAGTAGCCTGTTTTGGCAACGCCAGGAAGGTGACACGATTAGCATTATGGCCGACACGATTGATTCGCCGACAGGTCTCGCAACGGTTGAAAATATCTTCACTCGAGATATGAGTGATTACCACGAAATGCCACCACTAACAGCCTGATAATCTTTGGATGAGTATGAGTGACAGCCAGACAGTGCAGATAGTGTTCACGCCTTCGGGTAAGCGCGGCAAAATTCCTGTCGGTAAGAGCGTGCTTGATGCGGCACGGATGCTGGGTGTTGACCTCGATACAGTATGTGGCGGACGCGGAATCTGTGATCGCTGCCAGGTAGACCAGAGCGTTGGCGAGTTTGCCAAGTTTGGCATTCAGTCAACTCCGGATCATCTGTCTCCGCGAAGCAGTAGCGAAATAGAATTCTTTGACGATAAAACACCTTCGACTCGCAGGCTGGGGTGTCAGGCGTTATTAAAGGGCGACGTCGTCATCGATGTTCCGCCAGAGAGCCAGGCTCACCGACAGGTGATTCGTAAACGCGCAGAAGTACATAGTATCAAGCTCAATCCGGCTATTAAATTGCATTTTGTGGAAGTGCCCGAGCCCAATATGCATGATCCAACGGGAGATCTGCAACGGCTGGCGGACGCTATTGAATTTGAATGGGGGCTCAGCGATTTAACTTGTGATTTTCATTTATTGCCTGCTATTCAAACTGTACTGCGTGATGGCAAGTGGAGCGTCACCGTGGCGGTGCATGGTGAAAATAGAATTGTAGGACTCTGGCCTGGATTGCAAAATGAAGTTTATGGTATTTCGGTGGACGTGGGATCTACCACCATTGCGGCGCATCTTTGCAATCTGATTAGCGGAGAGGTAGTAACTTCCGCTGGCAGAATGAACCCCCAGATTCGTTTCGGTGAAGACCTCATGAGCCGAGTCTCATACGCCATGATGAATCCTGGCGGTGAGAAGGATATGACCCGATCGGTAAGGGAGGCACTTCAGGGATTAATTTTAGAGCTTGCGAAAGATGCGGATGTGCAACTGTCCGAGATATTGGATATCACACTGGTTGGAAACCCGGTCATGCACCACCTTCTTCTTGGGATCAATCCGGTGGAGTTGGGTGGAGCACCATTTGCATTGGCGACGGATCAGGCTTTGAATGCACGTGCAAGTGATATCGGACTTGATGTCAATCCAGGTACGAGAATATATGTTCTACCCTGCATCGCAGGTCACGTCGGGGCCGATGCTGCAGCTGTGACTCTTTCTGAAGCCCCCTATGCCCGCGAAGAACTAACACTGGTGGTCGATGTGGGCACCAACGCCGAAATTATTTTGGGTAATAACAAGAGAATGCTGGCGGCATCGAGTCCCACCGGGCCCGCGTTTGAGGGTGCACAAATCAGTGGTGGTCAGCGGGCCGCACCCGGGGCAATCGAGCGCGTACGCATTGATCGCGATACTCTGGAACCGAGATTTCGCGTTATCGGCAGTGAGATATGGTCTGATCAGGAAGGTTTTACTGAGTCGATCGCACAGTCAAGTATTACCGGAATTTGCGGCTCTGGGATTATTGAAGTCATCGCCGAGTTGTTTCTGGCGGGGATCGTTCGATCCGACGGCATAATCGATGGCAATCTGGCGGCGAAAACACCACGCGTGGTGCCCGATGAAAAGACCTTCAGTTATACGTTGTACGACCAGGGATCGGTCAAGGTGGTGATCACCCAAAATGACGTGCGTGCAATTCAATTGGCAAAATCTGCGTTGTACGCAGGTTGTCGACTTCTTATGGATAAGCTAGGTGTGGACGAAATAGATCGGATTCGCCTTGCCGGCGCTTTCGGCGCTCATATCGATACCAAGTACGCCATGGTGCTCGGTATGATACCTGACTGTAAACTTGAGCACGTGACTTCGGCCGGCAATGCTGCCGGTACAGGTGCCACTATTGCGCTATTGGATACTGATGCTCGTAGTGAAATACAGGACGTAGTGCGAAGAATTCAGAAGGTAGAAACTGCTGTAGAGCCAAAGTTTCAAGAGCATTTTATCGATGCACTCGCGATCCCACACAAGACCGCGACCTATCCTCACCTTCGCCAGGAAGTGGATCTGCCAGAGCCGGCACAAACATCCGGCAGCGAACCGAATAGCGGCCGTCAGAGACGACGAAGAAAAAGAGCCTGAGTATTCTCAAAAGCGTCAGTTGTCTGCAGTATGATCACCAGCTAAACACCCCCCGCACCCTTATTGATCAAAGAGTTGTTTTTATACACCCTTAAAGCATTGGCAGATGGGTGCAACCGACTCAATTTTTATTGGCCGGCGCGATGGTACTCGGGCGTCAAGCCTGAGCGCGCGCTCACAAGGTGCTGGAATACGATTTTGCAGCGACCACAGAAACTCGAAAAATAATGAGCGAATTAGATAAGCGTTCTTGGGTGATTCGCCCAGCGAATACTGGCGACGCCAGCGCCGTGACCGAATGTGTAGATCTAGCATATAGGCATTACGCGGATCGTATCGGCAAACCTCCGGGGCCGATGACGGACGACTATCTTGACATTATCCGAGAGCATGAAGTGCATGTAGTGGAACCTATACCGGCAATTCCCGGGAAGATACTCGCGCTGCTGGTATTGATCGCCAGCCCCGAACAGTTTCTTCTTGATAACGTTGCGGTGCAGCCCAAGGCCCAGGGAATTGGTATTGGAGGTTCTTTAATCGCTTTCGCTGAGCGCAGAGCGATTCAGTCGGGCTACGACCGAATTCAGCTGTATACCCATGAATGTATGACAGAAAACCTGGACATGTATCCGAAGCTCGGCTATCACCAATCCGGACGTCTATTGGAGAGGGGCTACCAGCGTGTTTACTTTGAAAAGCGGCTCGACCTTGAATCAGATAAGGTAGATTAACTCGCAACCTCTATCTGCTTATGGGCGCGTCGCTCTTCTCTTGGCGGAATACCAAAGTACTCACGATAGCACTTGCTGAAATGCGGTGTCGAAACGAAACCGCTGGCGTAAGCAATATCAACGATAGGCATACTGGTCTGCAATAGCAACTGACGTGCGTGCATGAGACGCAGTCGCATATAGTAACGGGTCGGAACGCAGTGAAGATATTTCTGAAACAGTCGTTCCAGCTGGCGTCGGGAAAGACCAACATGAGAAGCGATTTCATCGAGGCTGATCAATTCTTCTATATTGGCCTCCATAAACGCTACCGCCTCTGCAAGTTTGGGCTGACTGGCGCCAAGCTGCAACCGCAGCGGTAAACGTTGACGGTCATTACGACCTCGAATCCTCTCCACCAAAAACTCTTCGGCAATTTCCGTGGCCAAATCCCAGCCGTGTTTTTGCGCAATCAAGTAGACCATCATATCCATCGCCGCACTGCCGCCGGCGCAAGTGTAGCGATCGCTATCGATTTCAAAGAGATCCGGACTGATGATCAGTTCGGGGAAGCGCTCGCGAAGGCCGACCATATTCTCCCAATGTATCGTGCATCGATACTTTTGTAGCAGTCCCGCTTCCGCAAGTAAAAAGGTTCCGGTACACATTGCCCCGATCGCGACTTTGCGAGCTGCCTGATCTCTCATCCAGCTACTTCGCGATTTACTAACTTTCTGTTCAATGTTAATGCCACCACACACGAACACTGCATCCAGGCGACCGGCCTCTTTGAGGGCGACAGTGTTCAGTGTCAGTTCATTGCTGGCTGTGACCGGTTCACCATCGTCGCTCAGTATTATCCATTCATAAAGCGGCTTGCCTGACAATCTGTTTGCCATACGAAGCTGATCGATTGCGGCAGTGAATGCCATCATCGAGTATTCGGGCACCAGTAGAAAGCCGTAACGGGTGGTCGCTGGTGGATTTGATTGATCAGGCACGGTATTAATAAGGAATTGCCCGGAAGCTGAAACTGTTTAGCGATTATCCAACAGCCGTATACGTGGCGCAATCGGTTATATGCGAGTCGTGATACGGCTTTTCGCCAGACTAAGAGACAAGCATACTAGATCGTTTACCAATTTATAAGGTCGTGAAGGCTATGTCAGAAAGTCCAAGAAAACGTTCCGGACGAAGGGCCCGCGGTGGAACAGCGAGCCCATCCAGTGCTCCAGCGATAGTGCCCTATATCACTCGCAAAATACCGGTTTATGAGCTGGTAAACGAAGAAGGTCTTAAAACAATCGAGCGCAATGCTGACACGATACTTCAGGAAGTCGGTATTGACTTTCGGTACCCACCGGCAATTAAGTTGTTTAAAGAAGCCGGCGCGGACATCGATGGAGAGCGGGTAAGGTTTCCGGAAGGTATGGCTCGCAAGATCATTCAGGCATCGGCACCGGCAATTTTTGAGCAAAAGGCCCGTAATCCTCAACGGAACGTGATGCTTGGCGGTAACCATACTGTATTTGCACCGGTTTATGGCCCTCCCTTCGTGCGCGATCTGGATCATGGACGACGTTATGCGGTGATCGAGGATTTTCAGAACATTGTGAAGCTAACCTATATGTTGCCGTCACTGCATCATTCCGGTGGTACGGTTTGTGAGCCTACCGATTTGCCCGTGAATAAACGGCATTTCGATATGGTGTATGCACATATGAAATACACCGACAAACCATTCATGGGGTCGGTCACCCACCCTGAGCGGGCCCAGGATACGGTAGACATGTGCAAAATTTTGTTTGGAGAGGACTTCGTTCAGCAGAATACTGTAGTGATCAATCTGATCAATGCTAATTCCCCGATGGTTTTTGACGAGACCATGCTCAGTGCTGCCGAGGTGTATGCGCGCAATAATCAGGGAAGCATTGTGTCGCCATTCATTCTTGCCGGGGCGATGTCACCGGTTACCGCTGCGGGCACGTTGGCTCAGATTTTAGCTGAAGCCATGGCAGGTATGGCATTTACTCAATTGGTCAAACCGGGTGCGCCGATAATATTCGGTACATTTGCAAGTTCAATTTCGATGCAGTCTGGAGCGCCCACTTTCGGAACCCCCGAACCGGCAATCGTGTTATATGGTGCCGCCGCGCTGGCGCGCCGTCTTGGGGTGCCTTTTAGAAGCGGTGGGTCACTGTGTGGCTCAAAAATACCGGACGCGCAGGCTGCATATGAAAGCGCGCAAACTATTGTGCCGAGCACAATGGCTGGGGTGAACTTTGTCCTGCATGCGGCAGGATGGCTCGAGGGGGGATTGGCATCGAGCTACGAGAAGTTAATTATGGATGCGGACCAACTCGGAATGATGCAGGTTCTATTGGGTGGCCTCGATATTTCGGAAAACGGACAAGCCATGAGCGCAGTCCGCGAGGTTGGACCCGGTGCGCACTTTCTTGGTTGTGAACATACGCAGAATAATTTCATGTCGGCGTTCTATCGTTCAAATATTGCTGATAATAATAGTTTTGAGCAATGGGAATCCGAAGGCTCACAGGACGCTGTTATGAGAGCCAACAAAATATGGAAGAAAATGCTCAACGAATATGAGGCGCCGCCAATAGACCCGGCGACTGATGAGGCGTTACAGGCATTTATCACCAGACGCAAAGGCGAGTTTGCGGATATGAATTACTAATTCCGGTTAGTTTGATAATATCGTTGAATATCCCGTGGTGAACAATATTTTCTGAACTACAATCAGATGGCGGGCAGTCAAGGAGTTTGAGTTTCCCCTTTGGCAGAAAGTAAAGAATCTGCCCGATTGCACCCGGAAACAGCATGATAAAGGTGTAGCCATGATTAATAACCAGAATATTCTGCATTTCTCCTGGCTTAGCGCTTTGAACTGAGTCTCTGCTATCTAAGGCCCAGTCGCTTGCTCTGATAGGGATTCAATATCCGCTTCAGCCGAAGGATATCCATGGTTCCAGAGTTCGTAAGCGGCTACTGATATTGCATCCGCAATCCATGAGATAGACAATTCAGCTGTCCCCAGTCCATGTAAGAGCAAGACACACTCGTTGGCTAACGCTACCGTTGTCAGCCACAATAAAAAAACTCCGATTCAGATTTGTCTAAAGCGGATGTTCATGAACAGGTCCAAACAGATAAACTCCCCATACTTTGCACGCATCCCGCTCAATCACCCTTCAACTACAGCGTGGCTGGCAGCAGCCGGGCTGGCTGAATCGTCTCGTTTTACCTGTGAGCTGGATCTATGGGGGGTTGATGTGGTTGCGCAGAGTGTTTTTCCGCTTAGGGCTGATGCGCCAGAATCGATTATCGGTGCCACTCATCGTTGTTGGCAATCTGAGCGTGGGCGGCACCGGCAAAACACCTGTGGTAATTTCGTTAGTTGAGCACCTGCGCGAAAGTGGATGGACGCCCGGTGTCATTGCGCGAGGGTATGGGGGCAATTCTGCTTTTTGGCCACGGCTGCTGGAGAATAGCGACAAACCAGACGAAGTGGGCGATGAGCCGCTGATGATTCAAAAACGAACGGGAGGGCCAGTGGCGGTAGGCCCTAACAAACTACATAGTGCCCGATTATTAATCGATCAGTTAGGATGCGATATTGTGGTGAGCGATGATGGCTTTCAGCATCTTGCCCTGGCAAGAGATATTGATATCGTTGTGGTCGATGGAGAACGTCGATTTGGTAACGGTTGGTGCCTGCCTGCTGGACCATTGCGTGAATTCAAGTCTGTTTTGCGTCGGGCGGACATGCTGGTCGTGAATTCACCGCTGGAAAATGCACATCTAGGAGAGCATGAGATGGAGATCGACTACGGTAGACTGTATCGGCTCGGTGCGGAGCATACGACCATGGCGCTAACCGAGCTATCTGGAAGCCGGGTGCACGCCGTGGCGGCGCTGGGAAATCCAGATCGATTTTTCAGTGCTCTCGAACGCGCCGGCCTTGAAGTAATTCCGCACCGATTTCCCGATCATCATACATACACTCAAAATGAGTTTGCATTTCTTTCAAGCAAGGATGTTCTAATCATGACCGAAAAAGACGCGGTTAAGTGCGCTCGCCTTAAAATTAATGGATCTATCTGGGTACTACCGATTCAAGCACAGCTGAGCGATTCGTTTTACGCAACCCTGGAGTCGAAACTGCCGTCGCGCCTGGTTAACCATGAGAATTGAATGCAATGACTGAATTTCATATTGTAATTCCCGCTCGATACGCTTCAAGTCGACTCCCTGGTAAGCCACTTCTGGATATTGTTGGCAAGACAATGATTGAGCGTGTTGTGGAGACGGCGAAGCAGAGCGGTGCAAGGTCGGTGACCGTGGCCACGGATGATCAAAGGATCGCTGCGGCGGTCACGGCGTTTGGTGGAGACGCGATTATGACTTCATCTGACCATCAAACTGGCAGCGATCGTATTGCCGAAGCGTGCAGTCTATTGGGCTTCGATGATGCCGACGTGATTGTAAATGTGCAGGGCGACGAGCCAATGATACCACCAGCAATCATAGACCAGGTTGCAACACTGTTAGAGACCCATCCACACGCATCTATCGCAACCCTCTCCACGCCCATCGACAATCAACACCAATTGCAAGACCCCGCGCTGGTCAAGGTCGTGACTGATTATCAGGATCTGGCGCTATACTTCAGCCGTGCGCCGATACCATGGATGCGGGCCGACAATTCCTCCGATCTGGCGAAGCAGGGATATACCGTGGCTCA
The DNA here is from genome assembly GCA_947259885.1 of uncultured Gammaproteobacteria bacterium. Classification (GTDB taxonomy): domain Bacteria; phylum Pseudomonadota; class Gammaproteobacteria; order Arenicellales; family Poriferihabitantaceae; genus VYFG01. The sequence goes on along the minus strand of CAMYNW010000007.1, from coordinate 268,752 downwards.
GAGGCACCTTGGTATTTACGCATATTCCAGTGGATACATCCGTGAATTCGCGGGTCGCAGCCCCTGCAAATTGGAACAGGTCGAATGTCTTGAGCAGCTCCGTGCTTTATGGTGCGGAGAATCCATTGTTTGTGCCGAGGCGACCGAAGTGCCATTGCCTGGCGTGGACAACCAAGATGACCTTGATAGGGTGCGTGATTTGTTTAAGCGCAGGGTAGTCGAGTAGTAAACCAAAGTACTTTATTTTCAGCGTATTGACACCATAACCAAACCTTGTACTGGACGTATTGTACTGGTGGGCATACAATTAATTTAGGTAGGAAAGTAATTATATATGGCACTTCTTGACATACTGGTTTATCCCGATAAGCGGCTCAGGCAACGCGCCGAGCCGGTGACGGTATTTGATGCTGAGCTGGAGAAGCTGGTTCAGGACATGGCAGAAACCATGTACGCAGCCCCTGGGATCGGACTTGCCGCGATTCAGGTCAATGTGCTTAAGCGTGTGGTCGTGATGGATCTATCGGAAGAAAAGAACGACCTTAAAGTTTTTATCAATCCGGAGGTAACTCCTCTGGAAGGCACCCAAGAATTCGAGGAAGGTTGCCTCTCTGTGCCCGGTGTATTTGCCTCTGTTGAGCGTGTCGAGCGTGTGCGCATCAACGCAATGGATGTTAAAGGGAATCCGTTTGAGATTGAAACCGATGGGCTGTTGTCGGTATGTATTCAGCATGAAGTCGACCACCTCAATGGAAAGGTTTTTGTCGACTACCTATCAAGGATGAAGCAAGAACGTGTGCGCAAGAAGCTGCTGAAGGAGCAAAAGGAAGCCGCATCACAGGCAGCCTGATAAAAAGCTCAATTTTTAGAATCCGCCGCGTCAACACCGATCGAACACTACCGTAGCAGCTTAAGCCACCCATGAGAGTTGTGTTCGCCGGCACCCCGGTTTTTTCCCGCTCCAGTTTGGATGCATTGGCGTCCCATCCCGGAGTCGATATAGTTGCTGTGTATACGCAGCCTGATCGTCGCGCTGGTCGTGGTAGAAAACTAACGGCCTCACCGATCAAACAGCGCTCGATAGAGCTTGGGTTAGAAGTGTATCAACCCGAATCATTTAAATCTCCTGAGTCGGTTGACACACTGAAATCGTTGCAGCCCGACCTTATGATAGTGGCAGCATATGGGCTGATATTGCCACAAGAGGTGCTCGATATTCCTCGTCTCGGGTGCGTTAATGTGCACGCTTCCTTGCTGCCACGCTGGCGCGGAGCGGCGCCAATACAACGTGCGATCGAGGCTGGCGATCATGTGACGGGCATAACACTCATGCATATGGAATCAGGCCTCGACACCGGCCCCATTCTTGCCGTGGTAGAAATCGCTATTGAAGAGGAAGATACTGGCGGCAGTTTGCATGACAAACTTTCACTGGCCGGTGGCCGTTTACTATCGGCTTCTTTGGATGCGATTCTGGAACAGCGGCTGATCGCAACTCCGCAACAATCAAATCGGGCTACTTACGCACATAAACTGACCAAGGCCGAGGCAAAAATCGACTGGAGCCAGTCTGCGCAATCGATCGCGCAAAAGGTGAGAGCCCTGAATCCATGGCCTATTGCCTGCACGGTTTTTAAAGAAAAATCACTGAAAGTGCTTGATTCAACCCCTGAAAAATTAGATACCAATGACGTGACACTTCTGGTTCCGGGAGAAATCATCGAAGTGAACAATAATGGAATACTTGTAGCCACGGGACAGGGTCAACTACTCCTGCGGAGAGTGCAAAAAGCAGGAGGTAAACACATGGATGCGAAGTCATTTGCGAACGGGGTAATGCTGCAGCCCGGAATTCGGTTTGGCTAAATCCAACTCAGAAAACGATCGGAAGCGGAACAGTCCCAGGATTCAGCTGGTAGCTGCTCGTGTATTGCGTGACGTTATTGATCAGGGTCGATCCTTGGATCGAACTCTCGAAGTTGAGAATGCTCGGGTGGATCTGAGTTTGAGGCCGGTATTGATGGAGTTAGCTTACGGAGGATGCCGCAGGTACTGTTTTTTAGATGGATTATTATCCAAGCTATTGAGTAAACCGATTCGGAAAAAGGATCGGATGGTGCATTTCCTGCTTGTCGTAGGGTTGTACCAATTGGCATATATGAGAATGCCTGATCATGCTGCAGTCGACGAAACTGTCAAGGCGCTTGGTGCCAGCAAGCAATCTTGGGCTCGCGGCCTAGTCAACGGTGTATTGCGGGCCTACCTTAGGCAGCGAGACGATCAATCCCTTGGTAAACTCGAACTGCAGCTGCCCGCGTCTTCGGTCGCCTCTTTCCCTCCATTTCTATTTGACGCGATTTATGAGTGCTGGCCTGAGTATGCTGACAGCATTCTCAAAGCAAGTAATCACAAACCTCCCATGGCACTTCGTGTTAACCAGCAAAAAACCACACGCTCTGAGTACCTCGCATTACTGGCTGCCCAAGACATTGCAGCAAATCCTACTGCGGAAAGTGCAGTTGGGATTATCCTGGACAATCCAATCTCAGTGGACAGAGTGCCGATGTTTGCTGAAGGATGGGTATCGGTGCAAGATGAATCGGCCCAGCTCTGCACAGGGGAGATGTATTTAGCTCCAGGACAAAGGGTGCTGGACGCCTGTGCCGCTCCAGGAGGTAAAACCTGTGCAGTACTTGAGGCTGAACCTTCGGTAAAGCTAACAGCAGTGGACTTACCTGAGCGAATTGAGACAATTAAACAGAATTTGGCCCGAATTGGGCTGCAGGCAGAGGTAAGTGACTCAGGCCTGGAAGAGTATGCGGATTGGTGGGATGGCAAATACTACGATCGGATCCTCATGGATGTGCCTTGCTCGGGGACTGGTGTTATCCGACGTCACCCGGATATCCGTCACCGACGTCAGCAAGGTGATTTCGAACGGTTTTCTGCACAACAGCTTGACCTGCTTGAGGATGCGTGGCCAATGCTGGCCGCAAACGGCATGCTTTTATACGCGACATGTTCTATTATGCCGGCGGAGAACGATGAGGTGATCCGGCAGTTCATTGCATGTCACTGCGATGCGTCGGTTCAACACATAGATACCATAGCTGGTATTAACGCGGAATATGGTGTCCAACGATTACCCGGTGTGCATTCCGGAGACGGTTTTTATTATTCTCGGCTGAATAAACTATAATTGCGCAGCTTCACGCCGGCTATTACTGCATGCAATCACAATGAAAATTATCATCCTGGGTGCCGGACAGGTGGGAGGGTCTATCGCAGAAATCCTGTCCCGAGAGAACAATGATATAACGCTAATAGATCATAAGCGTTCGGTGCTGGATGGCTTACAGGACAGAATGGATATCCGAACTGTAGAAGGAGAAGCTTCGTCGCCCGAAGTTTTAATTCAGGCAGGTATCGAAGATGTAGATTTGCTGCTTGCGGTCACTCACTCGGATGAAGTCAACATGGTGGCCTGCCAGGTCGCTCATACATTATTCAATACCCCAACTAAAATGGCTCGGGTACGATCGCAGGATTATCTGATCCACGAAAAGCTATTTGGCGAACATAGTATACCGATAGACAGCATCATTAGTCCGGAACAGATTGTCACTAACCAGATTAAGCGCCTGATTGAATACCCGGGAGCGCTTCAGGTCATCGATTTCGCAGGAGGGAAAATTCATCTTGTGGCGCTACGTGCTTATTATGGCGGCGCCTTGGTTGGACAGCAGTTAAAAGAACTCAAGGACCATCTGCCATCTGTAAATACTCGTGTTGCTGCGATATATCGACGTGACCGGGCCATTATTCCAACCGGCAATACAGTCATCGAGCCTGATGATGAGGTGTTTTTTATCTCCACCCAGGAGGATATTCGCAAGGTAATGCAAGAACTTAGAAATATCGAAGAGGTAGGGAAGCGGGTCATTATTGCAGGCGCGGGAAACATCGGCTTGCAGCTAGCAAGGTCTTTGGAGCGGGCAAATTATCAAGTGAAGTTGATTGAACGCGACGAAGAGCGAGCTAGATTAGTGTCAGAGAAGCTCGAAAGTTCGGTTGTGTTGCACGGTGATGCAGCTGACGAGGAGCTGTTGCGTCAGGAAAATATCGATAGTATGGAGCTTTTCTGCGCTTTAACCAACGCCGATGAGGCCAATATTCTTTCCGCAATGCTGGCCAAGCGATTGGGTGCGAGACGGACGATGGCCATTGTGAATCGACCTGCCTACGTTGATCTGATCGAGAGCAGCGTACTGGATATCGCTATCTCACCGCGTGTGTCTACTGTTAGTGCACTGCTCTCTAGGGTGCGGCGCGGTGACGTAGTGGCTGCACATTCGTTACGCCGCGGAGTGGCCGAGGCAATCGAGGCGGTTGCCCATGGAGACTCTAAAAACAGCAAGCTGGTTGGTCGTCGGTTAAACGAGATCAAGTTGCCCAAAGGGGCAACAATTGGGGCGATTCTAAGGGATGACGAACTGGTGCAACTGGACAATGATGTAATCGTGCAGGAGTATGATCACATAATAATTTTCGTTATCGACAAGCGCCGAATACCAGAAGTGGAAAAACTTTTTCAGGTCTCTGCCACCTTCTTCTAGACCAGGAAATCATGCGTCCCACGGTGCTTAAATATCTCGGCGTATTGCTGGGGTCATTCAGCATAACCATGCTGCCACCAATATTCGTGTCATGGTTGTCCGCTGACGGCCAGTTGCGGCCATTTATTAGCGCCTTTTTACTGGCCTTGGGTCTAGGCTTGTTGCTTTGGTGGCCGCTGCGAAAACATCCAGGGGAATTACGCTTCCGTGACGGTTTTCTCATCGTGGTTCTGTTCTGGACAGTGTTGTCAGCAGTGGGTGCGGTGCCGCTCTGGTTGTTAGAGTCTCCATCTTTGAGCCCCATTGATGCGCTATTCGAATCCATGTCGGGGCTTAGCACTACCGGTGCAACTATTCTTACCAATATAGATGGGCTACCGATTTCAATACTTTACTACAGGCAGCAGCTACAGTGGCTGGGTGGTATGGGAATTATTGTGCTGGCAGTGGCGGTAATGCCGATGCTGGGAATTGGCGGAATGCAACTTTACCGCGCTGAAACACCTGGCCCTATGAAAGATAGCCGACTGGCACCTCGCATCGCCGAAACTGCAAAGAAACTTTGGTATGTTTATGTGGCACTGACCTTGGCTTGTATGTTGAGTTACCGGGTTGCCGGTATGAGCTGGTTTGACGCCCTTGGGCATGCCTTTTCGACGGTAGCGATCGGAGGGTTTTCTACCCACGATGCCAGTTTGTCATGGTTCGACAGCAGTGCAGTGAACATTGTGGCCGGGGTGTTTATGTTGTTATCAGGATTCAATTTCGCTTTGCACTATATGGCATTTCGCTCACGTCGGATTCGGGTCTATCTGAATGATCCCGAGGCGCGTACCTATCTGGCACTGGTGTTTGTTGTTTCTGTATTGTGTGCATTTGTTCTGTATCAGTCCACGTACTTCAACTCACTGCAAGATACGATAGTTAATGGAGTTGTCCAGGCGATTTCTGTTGTGACCACCACTGGATTTATTACTTCTGAGTTTCACCTATGGCCATCTTTTTTACCGATCATGCTGATTCTGGTCAGCACTGCGGGAGGTTGTGCGGGCTCTACAGCTGGAGGAATGAAAATTATCAGAATGATCCTGCTGTTTAAGCAGGGTGCACGTGAGACATCCCGGCTGGTGCATCCTAACGCGATTATTCCGATCAAACTGGGCGGCAAACCCGTCCCGGACAACGTCATCAATGCGGTGTGGGGGTATTTGTCGCTGTATATGCTGAGTTATGTCATTCTGCTGGTAAGTATGCTTGCGACCGGCAGCGAGCCAGTCACGGCGTTTTCCGCCGTGACTGCTTGCTTAAACAATCTGGGTCCCGGTTTGGACGATGTGGCGCAGAATTACGCCGGTGTTACGGATGTTGGAAAAAGTATTTTAATCGTCGCAATGTTGCTTGGACGGCTTGAGCTGTTTACCCTGCTGGTGTTGTTTACCCCGGTGTTTTGGAGAAGTTAGGTTGGTGTGGCGCTTGATGTGCGAAACTTATTAAGATTCGTTTTGATCCGTTGGATGTACCCGGTGTTCTGCAAATCGTGAAAAGAGTCTGAGGGCACTGAGCAGAATATCTCTGATATATCTGTTCTACTCGGTCAGCCACTCGTTGATACGGAGAATGTCTTCTTCGCCGAGATCACCCACTGCCTGCTCCAGGTCGAGCAATGAAAGAATGTAGTTGTACTTGGCTCGCAAATAATCTGTACTTGACCTGGTTAAATCCCGCTGGGCGTCCAGCACATCAATGTTGGTGGTCAGGCCAGCACTAAAACCCTCTTCTTTCGCTTGCAAGGCGTTCTCACCAGCAATTACGGCCTCAGCCAGTGCATTGACCCGACTGATGCCGCTAGTAATCGCTCGGAAAGCGACGGTGGTGTCCGAAACCGCCCTGCGCTTGGCCAGATCCAGAGCCTGTTCAAACGCGTTGTACTGCAATCCGGCCTGTTTGGTCCGAAGGTTGATTGTTCCACCAAGGTATAGGGGAAGGTTCAACGAAAGCGCCACCGCTGTCGATGAGTCATTGCCATCTGAGATACTGGTGGCGGTATTGTCGGTATATCGCTGGCTTGCACCGAGGCTTACCGTGGGTATGCGCACAGCGCGTTGTCGGTCTATTTCCTGGCTTGCCACCAGCAGCTCGGTTCCCGCAGCAACCACCCGCAAGTTATTTGTCTTCGAACGATCGACCCAACTAGATAATTCATTAGGCTCGGGAAATTCCAGCGGTGCATCGTCGGAAAGCTTTTCTACCGTCTCAGGAGTCACATTGATGATCTCTATCAATGCCTGCAACGCATTGTTAATCTCGATGTCTGCTGTGATGACGTCTGAATCCGCTTGTTGAAACCTGGCGCGAGCGTCAAACAGATCAGTGCGTGTTCCCAAACCGACGTCCAGGCGCTCAGCAGCAAGGTCCATTTGGCGTTTGATTGCGATTCTCTGTCTGCGAGCAACCTCTCTGGCATCTTGGAAACCCAATAGACTAAAGTAGCTTTCTGCCAGCCGCAGGGTGAGATCGTCATGTGCAATTTCGAATTGGATACGGGCATTTTCAACCTCCAGTTCCGCCTGGTCGATACCAATTGACTGAACACGGTCAAACAGTGGCAAATCGAGATCCAATCTTAGTTGATTGTTGTCGCTTGTAATATCGGTTCCCGTGACATCACTGCGTGTCCTTCCCAGGTCGCCAGAAGCGCTTATAAACGGCCTGAAGTTTGATTTGGCAAGCGGCAGGTTGAGTTTCCTTGCTTCATATTCATCTGCAGCAGCCAGATACACGGCATCGTTTTGCAACGCAAGTTTATAAACGTCCAAGAGGTCTTCGGCAGCGGCATGTTGTGCACTTGCGATAAATCCTATTGCAAACAGGGTTGTGGTGAACTGCTTAGCAAGACGCTTGAATTGTTTGTGCAAAATGAACCCCCTAGAAAATCAATGACATTAAAAAACAAACTCTTCCTTGTCCTCGGCGTTTTTCAGCCGCGGAGCCCAGGTTTCAAATAACGTATCTCGTGTAACGCCACCTCTATCCTTTCGATAGAGCACCGCTTGCATTGCCGGTTCCTCTCCTTCGATGCCCACCAGGCGACCGCCATCCACAAGTAAATCTGTGAATGCGTTTGGAATTCGGTTAAGTGACCCGCTGATCAGAATTGCATCGAACTGCGGTGATCCGGTATCGCTGCTTGGACGCCAACCGCTATGGGCGTCAGCATTTACCAGAGTATAATTAGAAATACCCGCCATGCCCAGATTGCGTTCCGCCTGGGACATCAGAACAGAATTGATCTCCACGCTGGTCACTTGTTTCGACACCAGACAAAGTAGTGCCGTAAGATACCCGGTGCCAGTGCCGATTTCGAGTACAGTGTCTCTTTTATTCAGATGCAGCGCTTCCAGCATGCGTGCACTAACCTTCGGCTCGAGCATCACTTCACCGTCGCCCAAGGGAATCTGCACGTCGACGAAAGCCAGGTCATGATGTTCAGGTGGCACAAAGTCTTCCCTTCTCAATGCGCCCAGGACGTTTAGCGTCTGCATCTCAAGCACGTTCCAGGGTCGAATCTGTTGTTCGATCATATTTGTGCGGGCGGCTTCGTAGTCCATCTTTTCGCTTTGTTGGTTGGTTACGCTTCTTTGGCGCCGGATTTTAACAAACTTTAGGTTTCAGATGCTGCTATCCGGCATCCGGTAAGCCTACTGTAATATAATTGCAACGATATAATTAAGGGCAGATTACCCGCCCACTTTTCAACCATGTCGGCAAAGTCACTGGTTTCCTACCTCACTGATATTCTCAATGCCCGCGTTTACGACGTAGCGCGCGAGACGGCACTCGATCATGCTCGGTTACTATCCAAGCGGCTGAATAATCAAATCTGGCTCAAACGTGAAGATCAGCAACCGGTTTTTTGCTATAAGATCCGGGGCGCTTACAATAAAATGATGTCGCTCAGCGAGGAAGCCCTGACGCGCGGCGTTGTTGTGGCATCGGCCGGTAATCATGCGATTGGAGTGGCATTGAGTGCGCACAAGCTAGGATGCAAGGCGGTAATTGTGATGCCTCTCACCACGCCCGAAGTGAAACTGGAGGCAGTGAAGCGTTGGGGCGCGGATGTGCGCCTTGTTGGGGACAACTTTGACGCCGCATATCAATATGCTTTACAGCTCTCGACTAAAGAACGCAGAACCATAATCCATCCCTTTGATGACCCTGCGATTATCGCTGGACAGGGGACGGTAGGTCTTGAGATTCTAAAGCAAAGCCACGACCCAATTGATGCTATTTTCCTGCCTGTGGGTGGTGGAGGGCTGATTGCCGGTGTTGCGACCTATGTCAAGCAAGTACGGCCGGAGGTGCAGATTATCGGCGTTGAGCCGGAAGAAGCAGATGCCATGCATCGATCACTGAAAGCTGGGCGGCGAGTCAGGCTTAAAGAGGTCGGTATTTTTGCAGATGGCGTGGCCGTTAAGCAGGTTGGAAAAGAAACCTTTCGATTATGCCGTCAAACCGTTGACCATATTGTGCGAGTAAACACTGATGAAATATGTGCTGCGATCAAAGATATTTTCGAAGACACCCGAACTCTGGTAGAACCTTCAGGGGCGCTGGGCGTGGCTGGCGTCAAGCGCTGGGTACAGGAAGCTGAGCAGCGGGGTAGCCCTATCTCGGACAATAATCTGGTCGTTGTTTGCTCCGGAGCTAATGTTAATTTCGATCGGTTGAGGCATATTTCAGAACGCGCCGAAATTGGAGAGCGCCGGGAAGCAATCCTCGCAGTAACTATCCCAGAAAAACCCGGGAGCTTTCGGCGGTTCTGTTCATTTATCGGTAATCGACAGGTCTCCGAATTCAATTACCGGTATTCCTCGGACGATTGTGCCCATATTTTTGTTGGGGTGCAGATTAGCAAGCCAGAAGACATAGAAAAACTGATTTCCAGACTTGCGTCAAAGGGATTTCCGACAGTGGATTTGACCGACAATGAAATGGCTAAAGTTCATGCACGCCATATGGTGGGCGGACGAGCTTCAGGTATCGAGGACGAGCGATTGTACAGTTTCGAGTTTCCTGAGCGCATCGGCGCATTGAGAAACTTCCTAGATCAACTCGGTACTAAATTTAGTATTACTCTGTTTCACTACCGTAATCATGGATCTGATTTCGGGCGTGTACTGTGTGGTATACGGGTGCCTGGGTCAGAGCGCAAAGTTTTCAGTAATTTTTTAAAAAATTTGGGGTATCGTTACAAGGAGGAAACAGATAATCCCGTATACAGGCTATTCCTTGCATGAAAGATAATCAGGATAAAACGCGATTGGTCGGAATATTTAGCATGCCTGGTGAAGGGCTGGTGGTCGAACTTGGTTTCGAAGAGGGTACTGCGTTATTCGATCGCCAGGGGCTTCAGTATCGGATCATTCAACGTAAGCAGGTTGGCTTTGATACCTCAACCGAAGAGAGCGCCTTGACACAGATGAACAGCTTCTCACCAGTTTTTGATGTCTGAAAGCTTGCCGTTGACTAATGTGGTCAGCACCTTGTCATATAACTGGAGCGCGTGGGATTGTGACAGACTCATGCCCGAACTGAGCCACCATAGTATTCATCTTTGGGCTTTTGATATGGCTAACCTGGCTTCGGATATTCTTGATGACTCTACTCTGGAAGTTGATCGGAGCCGCGCGGCTCGCATTATTGATCAAGAAAAGAGAAAGTTATACCTTGGTGGCCGAGCAGGGCTACGGATTTTACTGTCACGTTATACCGGTTTGAATTATAAGACGCTTCGATTTGGTTACGGCCATCGAGGCAAGCCGCTTTTACTCAACGATCTTGATGGTGCGACAATTGACTTCAACTACACACTATCAAAGAACAAGGTCCTGTATGCGGTTTCTCTCGATCGCCAGCTAGGAGTGGACATGGAAGTTTTGCCAAGATCAATTAATGCGAATCTGATGGCAGAACGTAAGCTCACGGCTGCGGAACAGTGTGCCTGGAGGGGCTTGCCATCAACACTTAGCAATGACAGTATGCTTTGTTGTTGGACGCGTAAAGAAGCTTATGGAAAAACCATCGGCGTGGGAATTCGCTTCAACCTGGCGCAGGTTAATCTGTTTGACCGGCTCGACCGCAGTCATTGGCAGACTGACTTGACCGGGCTATTTGAGCATACCGACCAAGAAGGCATGCCGGCATTTTTAGAGGGCGTGCAATTAGGTTTACCATTCGATGCAGTAGCGTCCCTGATGTATGAAATTGACATTTGCATGGGCGATCGTCCAACAATTAGGGCAATGCAACTAACAGTTTAAAAGAGATTATCCTTAATGAAATTTGTTGATCTGGAAGCTCAGTTCCGGACTATCGAAAGCGAAATTCGCGAAGCCATTGATCGGGTATTGGAGCACGGGCAATTTATTATGGGTCCAGAGGTCTACGCTTTTGAGCAGGAACTTGCCGAGTATTGCGGTGTAGAACATGTTATCAGTACTTCAAGCGGCACCGACGCGCTGTTAATGTCTCTCATGAGTTATCAGGTCGGTCCCGGAGACGCGGTGATCGCGCCACCGTTTACATTCGTAGCCACCGCAGAAGTGGTTCAATTGCTTGGCGCGACTACCGTATTCGTCGATGTCGATGATAAAACTTTTAATATCGATGTAAACCAGCTCGAAGACACGGTCAAACGGATTCGAAAGCAGGGCAAGTTAAAACTCAAAGGAATTATTCCGGTAGACTTGTTTGGATTGCCAGCCGACTATCAGGCCATAGGTCAGATAGCGCAGGAATACGAACTGTTTGTCTTGGCAGATTCCGCTCAGAGTTTCGGTGGTTCGCGTGATGGTCGAAAAGTCGGCGCATTTGGTGATGTAGCAGCCACAAGTTTTTTCCCCGCAAAACCGCTGGGATGCTACGGAGATGGTGGCGCAGTCTTTACCAATGATGCAGAACGAGCTGAAACCTTAAGATCGATTCGATTCCACGGGAAAGGTAAAACTCAATACGACAATGTCAGAACCGGAATTACTGGGCGGCTTGACACCATCCAGGCTGCGATACTGAGTTGCAAACTAAAAATTCTGGAACAAGAGATCATGGCACGACAGCGCGTTGCTGACCGATACACTAAGTCGCTGTCAGAGATTGTATCGACACCCGAGATACCATTTGGCTGCCAAACCGCATGGGCCCAATATACCGTAAGGTCGGCCAAGCGAGACAAGATTAGAAAACAGCTTGAGGAAAATCAGATTCCTACCGCGGTATATTATCCTTGTCCGTTGCACTTGCAGCCCGCTTTCAGTGATGCAGACGGCGCGGGAGTTAGTATGCCAGTCTCGGAGATGTTGTCTAAAGACGTATTTAGTCTACCGATGCATCCTTATTTGTCTGAGGACGAACAGGATCGGATTATCGCCACTGTTGAAGAGGCGGTGTAGCTGGGCTTCACATCAGGTAATGGCAGTTTGAGTACTCAGGGACAGCCGTCGGGGATATTTGTATGACCTTCACACTGCTGCCTCTGTTTCTGTTTTTGCTTCTAGTGCCAGGCATACTGCTGACCACATTGGTGAGTATTCATCGTCAGCAACTCTTGTTCAGCGTGATGTTTTCTTTTGCCTGTCTCATATCCATGGTTTCTATTGCTAGAAACTATATTTGGAGTGTGGAATGGTTTGTGACCGGCTATGTGCTGCTCACGTCTTTCCTGGTCGTCAGCTTGTTACTGTTTTGTCGCGCTGAAATTAGACAACAATGGGTGGCAGTGCGCAGTGCTGTGATGGATCGTGGCTGGAGTGCAGGATTGATCTTGGTGGCCGCTACGTACCTAATTTGGTATCTGGTGGTGGGCCCGTATACAGAAGTTCCAGCGGATTTATACCGCCACCTTGAATTTACTAAGTACCAGTCTGAGTTAATTGCCAAAGATAATTTTGGCCCACCACTTACCCTGTGGCAGCTAGCGACCCAGCATGGTGGCTTCTGGTATGTTCTGATCGCGGTGGCCACGCACTTATCCGATACTAAACTGATCGATGCCCTCTACACGATAATATTTGTTAATGGCCTGCTGTTCATCCTGGCAGTTTATGTCTTCTCCAACGAATTGTTTCGAGTATTCCCTCTCACACAACTGCAGATAAGAGCTGCCGCAGTGCTCACCTGTTTATTCGTAGTGCTACAAATGGGCGTTACTGCTTTTTCATTTGTGCGCTATTACAGTATGGCACCCGGGATGCTGAACATGCTGGTGTATTTTGCTGCGCTGGTTTGCGTCATGAACTTGCTCGGCCAACATCAGGACCTACGGGATAAAGAGCCGAAGATAAATATCGAGCTCAACAGTGCGCTGCTGCTGACCCTGTGTTTCGGTGTAGCGTTAGTGATGCATAACCAAGAAGGATTGTTTATCCTGGTTTTAACAGTCACTGTTGCCGGCTGGATATTGTTCCAGAGGCTGGCCGAAGCATTAGGCGGTTTGTTCAGACACTATGCAATTGTTGGTAGTGTGGTCGTGACGATTGGATTAGCCGGGTTTGCGCTGCTTGTCTTGTTTTTTGATCAGGCGTCCATCCCGGAATCAGGCAGCGGTAAGGTTGTCGCACTGCCGGTTTCATGGCCGGACTATGGGCCATTACATATCCTCAATCCGAAATACCAGTTTGTTGAAGTCGTGACAATCTGGGGCGGGTTGGTGATATTTTTATTTATCGCGTGTTTTGGTTTTTTCAAGCAACAACCGCTCCTTGTGGCTGGTATGTTGATGCCCCTGGTAACCGTCTTCAATCCATTATTCGTAGATATCTTTTTGAGGGTAAAAGATGACCATTCGCTTTGGCGGCTATGCTTTCTAATCCCGCTCTATCCCGTGGCAGCGTTGTTTGTGGTCAGGGGCCTTAGCAGCTGGAGCAATTTCAGCCACATCAATAGAATTTTGATTATATTTTCGGTGCTGCTGTTGTTCCTGCTGCTATTCTCACCGAATTTGAACCGCCATGTCAGGACCACAAATCAGGCGGTAGCCGCCAGCAATAGCTATCACCTATGGCAGGACCTTCTGACCGAGTTAAATGACATGGATAGAGTAGAGCGGGTGCTTACTGACCCGGTGACGGGCTACGTCATAAGTGCTCTGACACCACACCATACGTTTCGCTATAAATTCTTTGCATCGGAGATGTATCAAGCGTTCCCTTTTGTTTTTGACAGCTATGACGATTTCCCACTTTCGCGCTATCGGAATTGGATAATTGTGGTGAATCAGCGTGACGGCGCCGCAAGCGCCTCAGGCCGCGCATCCAGGCATTGGCCAGAAGACATTATGAAAGTATCGAAGTACTATCCAGACAATCTAATTGCTCACCTTGATGCGTATCCAGACCTGTTCGATCGAATCTGGAATCAGAACGATATCAGTGTATATCGCATACGTCGCTAATTCGTCAGCGAATCAAGTATGCTTGAGTTGTTAACCCTGCCTGACGGCATCAGTCTCACTAGCGCCTTGCTGATGGGGTTTGTGACAGGTTTCACCTCATTTATCAGTGGAGTACTTGGTATCGGTGGTGGAACCATCCTGCTCGGATTTCTTGCAGTGTTGCTTCCACCTGTGGCGCTGGTGCCGATTCATGCAGTATTGCAATTAGGGTCAAATAGCTTCAGAGCATTACTTCTGGCGCGCCACGTAAACTATTATATTCTGATGCCGTTCGCAGTTGGCAGCATGCTGGGCTCCGTGTTAAGCGGCGCAGTGTTGATTCAACTGCCGATGTGGATGATGCAGATGGGTATCGCTCTGTTTATCGTCTGGTCGGTTTTTGGATCAGTGCCGACTTTTGGTCGAAAACATATTGTCCTCGCGGGTGGGTTTTCTGGGTTTCTGACGATGTTGTTTGGCGCTACCGGTCCGTTTGTTAGCGCCTTTGTGAAATCACTTGGCCTGTCACGCCTCGAGCATATCGGTACCAATTCGTCAATGATGGTGCTGCAGCATACAGCGAAGATTGCGGTATTTAGCGTGATTGGCTTCAGCTTCGGCCCCTACGCCGCGCTGCTTGTGGGGCTACTTGTGTGCGGTATGATCGGTACTGCAGTCGGCAGAGCAGTGCTTTTGAGAATCGATGAAACTATGTTCATAAAAATTCTGAACATAGTTTTGATTGTGTTGGCGGGCCGCCTTCTGTGGACCGCAACCAAAACGCTTTTGCAAGAATCTAATTTTTTTCTATGACTGATCGGAAAAGAGAACAGAGGACTGAATATAGTGGATGCGATAATAAAGAAGTCCCCATACTCTGGCGCGACGTTTTCGCAATGCGGGCAGTTTCGCTATAGAGTTTGGAGGAGGTGGGTACCCTTCGGTTCTATGGTTCTGTTCATTGGCTTGAACCCCTCTACTGCCAATGAAAGTCGAGATGATCCTACGTTGCGACGATGTCGGGAATTCTCACAATCGTGGGGATATAGCGGGTTTACTATTGTGAACCTGTTTGCATATCGCGCTACCGATCCCACTATTCTATCGAAAGTTGAGGATCCGGTGGGACCAAGGAATGACGCTTGGATTGAGAAATGTGCGAAGGCTTCAGACATTATTATCGCCGCCTGGGGAAACCATGGGTTATATGCTGAACGGGGAAAGACCGTGCGCAAATTTATCCCTGAAATGTATTGCCTGAGAATGAACCGAACAGGCGAGCCGGCCCACCCGCTGTATTTGCCGAAGACATTACGGCCTCGGTTGCTACAAAATACCCTGAAGTCTACGGATTAACATGGATCTAGACGTTAAAAAGAAAATTGTGATTTATTAGACCGGTTTGTGTCCAAGACTTGAACCTAAGTCAGGGCTGGTCGACATTACTGCCGTCCTTGGATCCAGAACGGATTTTCACGAACTCTAAATCAGGTAATAATAAAAATGACTGAAACGGAACGAATTGTACGTATTTTCCACGAATCCTGGGATCTCCGAGACCCGGAGCGCGGTGCCACCGTCATCGCCGAGGACTGTCGTTTCCAAGACATGGCACGAAGTGAGCTTCAAATAGGGCCAGAGGGATACAGGCGCGATTACCATCGATGGCGAGAAGCTTTTCCTGATGGAGAGGTTAAGGTTGTTAATGTCATTGTTCAAGACAACTGGGCTGCAGTGGAGTTTGACAATCGGGGCACGCAAACTGGCCCTCTTTACTCCAGCCTTGGGATCTTCCCTCCTTCTGGGCGCCGAAAGGAAATTCGCTATTGCAGCGTTATGCGCGTTTCTGGTGGCATGGTTGTCGAGGGGCGCGACTACTATGATTCGGCGAGTATTGCAAAGCAACTAGGTCTAATGGATAAATAGGGGGACTATATATCTAAAGTTTTGGGTTCATTCTTACTTTTGAAATTAATGGCGTCAGTAAACGTTCTTTTTATATGCCCACTAAATCAGGGCTGGTCCATAGGGCAAGAAGTAGCCATCTGATTCTGTAAGGCGAAGGTCGGCAAAGAGTATAAAACCAGAAAGACTCTTTTTCTCTCTTAGTGCATATTATATAAATTTTAGGGGTTCTCCATAATCGAAATACTCGTCAATGCGTAATAAAAATATACAGAAATTTATTAATTCGTTTAGTCGAAAATGAACAAAAGCACTCAGATACAAAGCTCATTGGCCAAGGTCGAGGACTCAGTTCTCATTTTGATTGATATTCAGGATTACTTTCTCAAAAAATATAGCGAAGTGGTAAGTAAAGTGGTGATGGAAAAAGCCGTTTGGTTGATTAATCTTGCTCAGCACCTAAATGTTCCTATCGTAGCGATGGCCGAAGATATAGAAAACTCTGGCGGCTTATCAAAAACCATACTCGAAGCCTTGCCAAAGGGTGTAAAAGTGCACAACAAAAATGTCTTTGGGTTGGGCGGCCACCCTGAAATTTTGCAGGATATTGAAGTTACCGGTCGCAAGACTGCGGTGTTAATTGGTATGGAAACGGATGTATGTGTTGCGCATTCGGCTTTTCATCTGATTGATCGTGGTTACAAAGTTGTCGTACTCAAAGATGCGGTAGCTACCACAAGCGATAGTGACGGTGAGGTTGGTTTGGGTCGCATGCGAGATGCTGGTGCTGCTATTAGTTCAGCGAAAGGGATCTATTACGAGTGGTTGCGCAGTGTACAGAATCTAGAATCATTGCTGGAAAAAACACCAGAGATCAAAAAATTTTCTCCCATGGAACTTTAACTACGGGAGGTCTATGGTTTCTCTCGGGTGTATGGTTAGAGGTTAACGCAATCTATTTTTGCAACTTTCTATATATCCGTTTTGAGTATTGTGCTGAAGTTTGTATGTAAATTACCAAGGTCCCCTATCGATAAATATAGATGTTCGCCTAGTTGTCAGATCAGGTAGAAACTGTATATTCATACCATTTGGTCAGATCCCAACTCGTTCACTTTATGGAGAGGCAGGTTTTTTACGATGATTCAACAACCTTCTTTTGTGATTTCTTGTTGGACTTCTTCTTCGAAGCTTTCTTCTTCGACACTTTTTTCTTCGACACTTTTTTCTTAGCAGCCTTTTTTTTAGCAACTTTTTTCTTAGCGGCTTTTTTCTTTCCCCGAGGTGGCTTTGCGTTTTTTAGTAATTCTTCGCAGTCTTCTAGGGTAAGCGTCTTTGGCTCTTCGATCTCCTTCGGTATCCTGGCGTTTTTCTCACCATCCGTCACGTATGGCCCGTATCGGCCATTCAATACCTGAATTCCAGCTTCTTCAAAGTTAAGTATAAGGCGGTTGGCGTCACGCTCTTTTTTCTCTGCAACCAGCTGCAGGCAGGTATCTAGATCAACGGTATACGGGTCGTTCTCCTTTCCCAAGGATACGAATTTGTCGCCATACTTCACATACGGACCAAATCGTCCTATAGCGACCGTGAGTTTTTCACCCTCTGGAGTTTCACCCATGTCTCGAGGTAGTTTGAACAGTTCGAGCGCTTCCTCCATGGTGATTGTGTCGAGTTTTTGACCCGGACGAAGGCTGGCAAAGGTGGGTTTATCTTCGTCATCTCGGGTGCCGATTTGTGCATAGGGCCCGTAGCGGCCCATTCGCACCGACAGCGGCTTTCCGCTGTTTGGATCATTGCCCAGAGTGCGTGCCTGAATGACTTCCTCACGAGATACACTTTCTTCTTTCTCGTCGATCTGTTTGGAAAAGGGCTCCCAGAATTGCCGCATAAGCGGTACCCATTTCTTCTCACCTCGGGATATTTCGTCAAGAGCATCTTCCATCCTGGCCGTGAACTCGTAGTCGACATACTGGGTAAAGTGTTGAGATAGAAAACGGTTAACGATTTTGCCAATATCAGTCGCTTCAAACCGGCGTTGTTCCAGGGTTACGTATTCGCGATTGAGTAAAGTACTGATTATGTTGGCGTAGGTCGAGGGTCGTCCGATTCCGAATGCTTCAAGCGTCTTGACCAGGGAGGCCTCATTGTAGCGCGGAGGCGGTTCGGTGAAGTGCTGCTCAGTCCGTATCTGTTTTAAAGTTACTTGTTGGCCTTCTTCCAGTGGGGGCAGGATGGTGTCTTTTTCATACTTGTCTTTTTTGTCGTCCAGGCCTTCCTTGTAAACTGACATAAACCCAGGTATGCGAATCGTCGACCCAGTGGAACGGAAGGTGCCGCTTTCGCCTGCACTCATGTCCACTGACACAGTGTCAATGGTGGCATGGCGCATCTGACATGCCATGGTGCGTTTCCAAATCAGGTCATACAGTCGCGACTGATCGTCACTAAGCTGATTACGCATAGTTTCCGGGAGTCGATCCACTGAAGTTGGCCGCACTGCCTCGTGGGCTTCCTGTGCATTTTTCGATTTATTTTTGAATGTGCGTGGCTGATCCGGCACCATATCCTGACCATAACGTTTAGCGACCAATGCCCTGATTTCATTGATCGCCTCCTGCGCCAGCACTACTGAATCAGTTCGCATATAGGAAATCAGACCCACAGCACCACCTTCGATCTCTATACCTTCGTACAACTGCTGCGCGGTCTGCATGGTGCGACGGGCGCTGAAACCAAGTTTACGTGAGGCTTCCTGCTGCAATGTGGAGGTTGTAAATGGTGGTGAGGGATTACGCTTACGTTCTTTCTTTTGAACCTGTTGAACCAGAAGCTTTCCTTCGCTTGCCCGATTTAGTGCAGCTTCGACTTCATTAGCGCGTTGTTCGTTGGTAATGGAAAACTGTTCGAGTTTTTCATTTTCGAAAACAGTAAGTTTGGCCAGGAATTCAGTGTCACAATGGTTTAGATCTGATTCAATGGTCCAGTACTCTCGAGGAACAAACTTTTCAATCTCTTCGTCGCGCTCACAGATTAAACGCAAAGCGGGACTTTGCACACGCCCTGCCGATAACCCAGCCCTGACTTTTTTCCACAGTAATGGAGACAAATTGAAGCCCACCAGATAATCGAGAGCTCGCCTCGCCTGCTGTGCATCTATTAGATTGCTAGACAGCTCTCGTGGGTTTTCGACTGCCTTACGAATAGCCTCTTTTGTAATTTCGTAAAATTCAACCCGGTACACAGGCTTGTCTTTAATTAGATCCATTTCCTTGAGAAGTTCGTAGAGGTGCCACGATATGGCTTCACCTTCTCGATCCGGGTCGGTTGCGAGATATAAAGCATCCGCCTTTTTCATTGCTCGGGCAATCGCATCAACATGCTTCTGGTTGCGCTCGATAACCTCGTACTTCATTTCGAAGTCTTTTTCGGGATCGACCGCGCCTTTTTTTGGCAGCAGATCACGCACGTGGCCATAAGATGCCAGCGCAGTGAAGTCATTACCCAGGTATTTTGACATTGAGCGCGCCTTGGCTGGCGACTCAACGATAATTAGTGCTTTACCCATGGAACAAAAGCAGGCCCTTTTCTATTTTTTTTGTATACGATGCTTAAGGTGCAAATCAGTGGATACAAGCATGTATTCCATCGAGCACAAGGGATTCGGTTAATTCGGTAATGCCATCTCCGCCGGTGTAGTTACTGAGAACCATCAGTATCACCCACTTAATATGATCGATTTCAACCTGCTCAACTCCTAATGCCATTAGTTGGTCCACAACCATTTCTCGAGAGAAAGTGTTTAATACTCCGCATTGTTCAAGGCTAAGCAACAATCCGCGAGCCTCTAAATTAAGATGCTCGCACTCTTCGGCGGTATAGTGACGAATAGTGCCGCCTAATGTTGCCGGCATTTCTTCTGGATGTTGCTCGCACAAAGTGGCTAAATTCTCCAACCACTCAAATGCCTGATCAATCATGCCATGATCAAATCCCGCCTGACTTAGTTCGAGCACAAGTGTCTCCTGATCTGGTTCGTAGCCATCGTCGTCAAACATATAGTTTTCAAACAGATAAATTAAAACGTCGAGCACGCTTTCTTTCATTTATTCAGCTTTCAAGGTAGTGACAGGGCTGCCGCCCCGGGTAGCTTTTGGTAACCCCCAGTTGATTCAGATACCAGTCCTTGCAATTCAAGTCTTATTAGAATGGATGAAACTTGCTCCGCCGTCAATCCACTTAAGGTAATTAATTTATCGATCGAGCACGGTGAAAATTCAATCAGATCGAAAATTAGCTGGTGACAGGGGTCAAATGTATGAACAGACGATCTCGGGATAGTTACCGCTCGGGCCGGCTTTTCCCCGCACCAGTTGAGTTCCATAAAAATGTCGTCCACGGACTCGACCAGCGCTGCACCCTGGCGAAGCAAATAGTGGCAGCCGCGGCTCCCGGCGTCGTGGATAGAGCCCGGTACAGCAAAAACATCCCTGCCTTGTTCTGCCGCCAGCCTGGCGGTGATTAGACTGCCGCTGCGTAGACCGGCTTCTACCACAAGGGTTCCGAGAGACAATCCGCTGATAATTCTATTGCGCTGGGGGAAATGGTGTTTTCTCGGCGGTGTTCCAGGAGGGTGCTCAGTGACAATAAGACCATTCTTCGAGATTTGCTGGTGGAGGACTCTGTTTACCGCCGGGTAGATCCGATCGATACCGGTGGCCATTACCGCAATGGTTTTACCTGTGGTTTCCAATGCACCACGATGGGCGCTGGCATCGATTCCCTTGGCCAGACCGCTGGTTATCGTGAAGCCCGCGGCAGAAATTTTTGAGGCGAAGTCCCACGCGGTTTCCATACCGCTTCGGGCCGCATGTCGACTGCCGACAATTGCAATTTGCTGGGTATTCAGTAACTCGGGACGGCCTAGGTAAAACAGTCCTAAAGGAGCCGAATCAGTATGGTTCAGTAGTGGGGGATAGTTTGGATCAGTAAAAGAGACGAAGCCCGCCCCATGGTGATTTAGCTTTTGTATATCCTGCTCGATGGCCAGATGCGCCGCGTCTGGTAAAGATTGAATTCTGCTATTACCATAACGTGGGCCTGTACATTCGCTTTTCAGCAACAAATGTAGCTGTTTGGAAGAGGTTTTAAAGATCGACTCGGGGGAGCCGAGACGTTTAACCAGTAGGCGTTTTTGCTCTAAACTGATACCACGCAGGTATATCAGTCGGAGCCATGACTCCAGCATTTTGACACTCCATGTCGGTTGTTAAGTCCATTTGTTGAGGTCCCAAAGTAAAACCGGACTATTAAGGATTAATGTATTTATCCCCGATACTGATTGACTCTGTTGCGTTCATAATCAGAGCGAAACTCAGCTTTTCGAACACCCTGAATACCATCATCAGACCGACAGATTCATCCGGCAGCACCAATGCGTCTCCGGTTATGGGGTCTTTGCGGTCGGTGCGATAGGCCATTGCCCGCAGCACATGTCCGGGTTCGATGCCCTCACGTGTCCCGCCTGAGACTATCACCACATCGAAGCGACCGACTTCTTTGACGCCTCTAGGAGAAAACAAAATCCAACCTTCAATTTGTTGATCGGGTGCGCGAGGTTCGAAGTAAGGTAGCGGCCCGGAATCGCTGGTGGGCAGCAACCGGTCTCCAGGAATAATATCTTCGTTGGATTCAACGACTACCAGTTTAGAAATATCCTCGTCAGCGCGCAGCATACGTGCATCGCCAAGATGACGGGCTTCAACTCCAAGCAATTCCCCGGTTTCCGGATGCACCATGGTCTCGCCGATACCAATCAGCCGGTAACCCTCTGCTTCCAGATCATCAAGTCCTCGGGCATAGAACTTGCTGTATTTACCGAGCACGATTTGGTCAGCGATACCCTGTAAAACATAGCCCGCGTCATCGAGTTCCCCTGGTTGTATGATCAACGGCGAGGTCAGGAAAGGCTGGATTATATTGGGTGGGATTGCAGGAACGCCACGGTCCAACGGACTCCGTCTGACCTTAGGTTTGAGGCGCACAATTTTAATCTTGTCGAGGCCCGTCACGACCAACAAATCTCCCGGAAAGATCAGGTGAGGATTCTCGATATCTGGATTGTTCTGCCAGATCAGAGGCCAGCGCCAGGGGTCTTTGAGAAAGCGACTCGCAATATCCCATAAGGTATCGCCCTTTTGCACTACATACTTGTCCGGGTGATCGCTCCGCAGTTCAGGAGAAGATTGTGCCCAAGTTGCGCCGGTTCCCAACGACATTGAAAATGCCAATACCAAGGCTAATAGTTGGATAGTTATACGTGCGCCCAATCTGCCCTTGCGGGTAGAATACGAAAATTGTTTCCGATCTGCTGGAATGAAACGTCTCATGCTGACGAGTCCTGTTATGTGTTGTTAGTGGCCTGGCTGCACCCCCATTCGATTCCGTCTAAGCGGGTCATCGAACTTGAATTTAAGACGCATCAACGCCAGACAAATACCCCAAAAATGCTTGAGCCCTTAATTTTATGGTCAGTTTATGGTCTGAGTCCAACTTTTACCAGCAATTTGACGGCAGTGTGTTAGCCGCTTTTGCTATTCATGGCCCCTGTTTATGAGTAAAATTACCACAAATCGATATCATTTATCCCGATTGAGCCAAATTTATATCCACCCATAGCTGACTAATTCGTCCTCTCAAACCGTTGCTGAAGTAATCAACGTACCTACCTTGGCTGACTTAGTTTCAAGCTTTCAGGCTCATCTGATATCGGCAATAGTAAATCAACCCAGAGTGTTTCTGGCAACTAGATCATGACCCACCGAATCGCCAAAATTAACCGCAATACCGCGGAAACACAGGTCTCTGTCACGCTAAACCTTGACGGCGATGGGAATGCGGTTTTTGATACCGGAATACCGTTCTTGGAGCATATGCTACATCAGATTGCGCGACACGGAGCCATTGATCTTGATATCCAGGCAACAGGGGATCTGCATATTGATGACCATCACACGGTTGAGGATATTGGAATAACTCTTGGTCAGGCTAGCGCAAAAGCGTTAGGTGACAAAGCCGGTATTTGTCGCTATGGCCATGCCTATGTGCCTCTTGATGAGGCACTTAGCCGGGTTGTGATCGATTTCTCTGGCAGGCCGCTGCTGACGCAAAACGTGGTGTGGCCGGAGGCAACAATCGGTAAGTTTGCGACTACTCTGATACATGAGTTTTTTCAGGGGTTTTGTAATCATGCTGTAGCTACTGTTCATATTGATAGTCTGCGTGGTGCCAATTCCCATCATATTGCGGAGACTATGTTTAAGGCATTTGGACGAGCTATGCGGATGGCAGTGGCACCTGATCCTCGAGTGAGTGGAATTCCATCAACCAAAGGTGTGCTCTGAAGATAGGATTCGTTCAGCCATGTCCGGCATCGTGATCGCAAATCTTGGAACAGGTAACCTGCGCTCAGTCAGCAAGGCGGTAGAGTTCGTAAACGGGCGTGCCGCTACGGTGACCGCAGATCCAAATGTTATCCAGAATGCAGATCATCTTATTCTGCCGGGCCAGGGAGCTATTGGTACATGGATCAATCAGCTAAATATGGACCCGGTGTTAAAAAAGGCGGTGGAATCCCGTGTTGCACATGGCCCGGTGCTTGGGATCTGTCTTGGCCTGCAGGCTCTGTTTGATCGCAGTGAAGAGAGCGGCGGAATCAATGGGCTGGGAATTTTACCTGGTAGGGTTCGGCATTTTGCTAATGAACACCGCAATGTGGAGAAGGAGTCAGTTGAAGCAGAACACAAGCTCAAGATTCCTCATATGGGCTGGAATCAGGTCTACCAGGTGGGTGAACATCCGCTGTGGCAGGATATTCCGGATGGAGAAAGATTTTATTTTGTACACAGTTATTTTGTCGAGGCGGCAAATAATGTCGACGAGGTGGGGCAATGCATTTACGGCAACGTTTTCACGGCGGCTGCGGCCCGAAAAAATATATTTGCGACCCAGTTTCATCCGGAAAAGAGTCAACGTGCCGGATTGCAGCTGATTAAAAATTTCATCAACTGGAATGGGGTTTAATTAACCATGCTTTTGATACCGGCAATAGATTTAAAAGAAGGTAAGTGCGTTCGCTTACGTCAAGGCGATATGAATGAGACCACGGTGTTTTCGGACCAGCCGGTCGAGGTAGCGAAGCGCTGGGTGGACGCAGGTGCTCGTCGCCTGCATATTGTAGATTTAGACGGTGCATTTAAAGGTGAGCCGGTCAACGCGGAGGTAATTTATGATATTGCCGAGGCTTTTCCAGACTTACCGATCCAGGTCGGCGGTGGAATTCGCAGTGAAGCCAGCGTCGAGGTCTATATCCAGGCTGGAGTTCGTTTTGTCATTATTGGCACGCGAGCGGTCAAAGAGCCTCACTTCATAAGCGATTTATGTGTCGAGTTTCCGACCCATATCATTGTGGGGCTCGACGCACGCGACGGTAAGGTTGCCACAGAGGGTTGGTCAAAATTATCCAAACACGATGCTGTAGATATGGCGCGACACTTCGAGGAGGATGGTGTGGAAGCGATAATCTATACTGATATTGCCCGTGACGGCATGATGCAGGGCGTCAATATAGAAGCTACGGTAGAACTCGCGGAATCAGTCAATATCCCGGTAATTGCTTCTGGCGGCATCAAGAATATCGAAAACGTGAAGAAGTTAGCAGAAGTCTCCGGGTCCGGAATTATCGGGGCAATAACAGGACGCGCGATTTATGAGGGTACGATGGACTTTGCAGAAGGCCAGAAAGCAGCTGATGATATCGCCAGCCAGAGTGTATTTGGCTACTAGGCGAGGGCCGCAAGCATAACTGGATGGGACTGGCGAAAAGAATCATTCCCTGTCTGGATGTCGATGCCGGGCGCGTGGTCAAAGGTGTCCAGTTTGTAGATATTAGGGACGCGGGTGACCCGGTTGCGGTCGCGCGACGCTATGATCGGCAGGGCGCGGATGAGCTTACGTTTCTCGATATTACGGCCAGTTCCGATCAGCGAGACACCATTTTGCATGTTGTGGAGAAAGTAGCCAGCGAAGTTTTTATTCCACTTACTGTCGGCGGTGGTATTCGTCAACTCGAAGACATTCACAGGCTTTTGCATGCTGGAGCGGATAAGGTATCGATCAACACCACGGCGGTTAAAAATCCCGCGTTTATCAAAAAGGCCAGTGACCACTTTGGTAATCAATGCGTTGTAGTTGCCATCGACGCAAAAAGAGTTGACTCTGAGGCCAGTCTGCGATGGGAGGTATATACCCATGGCGGCCGTAACGCGACCGGGCTTGATGCTGTTCAATGGGCCAATCGGATGGTTGACCTCGGTGCGGGGGAGTTACTGGTGACCAGCATGGATCGCGACGGCACTCGAGATGGCTTTGACCTTGATTTAATGAAGCAGATCACCGACGCGGTGAGTGTGCCGGTTATCGCCTCGGGTGGAGTTGGAACCCTTGAGCACCTGGCTGACGGTGTGCTGTTGGGCGGTGCGGATGCCGTGTTGGCCGCCAGCATTTTCCATTTTGGCGAATTCACGATTGAGCAGGCCAAGCAACATATGGCGACCAAAGGTATCGAGGTTCGGTTGTGACGCAGGATAAATCTAAGTGAGAACAGTGACATGAATGAAGACGTGCTGAACCAGATAAAATGGAATGATGCGGGCTTGGTACCAGCGATCGCCCAGGAGCATGATACCGGGAAGGTGCTAATGGTGGCTTGGATGAATAGGGAGGCATTGACTCTGACGGTTGCAGAGAAACGAGCTATCTACTGGTCACGTTCGCGTCAGAAGCTGTGGCGCAAAGGGGAAGAATCCGGGTATGTTCAAATGTTGAAAGAAATTCGTATCGACTGCGATTGCGATGTTGTGCTCATGCAGGTAGAGCAGATAGGTGGCATCGCGTGTCATACCGGTCGACATAACTGTTTCTATAAGCGTCTGGATGCAGGTAATTGGGTTGATGTGGATCCAGTCCTCAAAGACGCCAGTGAAATATATGGTGAAGTGGGACAATGATTGGCCGGGAATCTCACCGGGACGTTCTTGAGCAATTGGAGCGATTAATTCGCAAACGAATTACCCAGGGTTGCAGCGATTCCTATGTTGTGGAGCTGGTTCAGGATGATAATCGCGTCTTGAAAAAAATTGGAGAAGAGGCCATTGAACTAGTGTTAGCGGCGAAAACTGGCGATTCGGGCTCAATTTGCCACGAGTCGGCGGATCTTATGTTTCACCTGATGGTTCTGTTAGCGCAGCATGAAATAGCTGTGGATCAAGTGCTTAAACAACTGCAAAACCGCATGGGAGTGTCGGGATTGCAGGAAAAAGCGCTTCGCAGCACCCTGAAATCCGGCTAGAATCCGCGTTTACGCAATACGTATGGTAACCATAGCGAGGCAATTCGGTCCGTTTACTGGCTCATACTTTAACGGCATCGGCTGCATTCGCTAATTTTTGCAGCATCCGATGCGCAGTGACGGAAGTTGTGCCGATACACAGCTATTGACTTAATCAAGTGGAGAAAAACTATGGGAATTGGTGGTATCAGTCCAATCCAGCTCATTATTATTCTGGTAATCGTACTGCTCATCTTCGGCACCAAGAAACTAAAGGGTCTCGGTGGAGATCTGGGTGGCGCGATTAAGGGTTTTAAGAAAGCCATAAAAGAAGACGATAAAGCCGAGAAGCCAGATCAGGCAGAAGAGCAGTTGACCGAGACGGTTGAGGAAGTTGCCGATACGGTTAAAAAAGAAGCAGACAAAGAAACGTCCTAATTACTTTTTTGTTCTTTAGTCATGTTTGACGTTGGTTTCTGGGAGCTGGCGATCATCGGGATCGTAGCCTTGGTAATCGTTGGTCCCGAGCGCCTACCGGGTCTTGCCCGAACGGCTGGCCTTTGGGTCGGCAAAGCTCGGCGGATGGTTTCTGACGTCAAACGCGATATAGATCGAGAACTAAAGGCCAGCGAGATGTCCGAATTGTCGTCTATCAAGAAGGATATCGACCAGGCTAGTGAAGAAGTACGGAAAGCCACAGAATCGGTTAAAGAAGCAAGCGGCGTCGATGAAGTCCAATCTTCTCTGAAAGAAACTTTTAAAGATGCGGCGCCGATCAAGCAAGAACTAGATGAGCTCGATCAGGCCGCAAAGCAATTTTCCGACGAGCTGGAAAATTCGAAGACCGCAGAAGACCAGCAGGCCGAGAGCGCTGCTAAAATGAGCGAGACTGCAGATTCTCACTTAGGCGAAAAACCTAAACAAGAAACTGAGGCCGACCCAACGGTTAATCACGACCCGGGTCGGGATGAGAGTGCCTCAGAAAAGGGGTCTCAACGCACCTCGGCAGGGAAAACTTAACGCTCATCGGCATGAGTCAGGAAAATTCTACAGTAGAAGGAACACTGATTTCGCATCTTCTTGAGCTGCGCGACAGATTGCTGCGGGCTATTTTAGCGATACTGGTAGTTTTTATCTGCCTTGCACCATTTGCCAACGAGCTATACGAAATTCTTGCTAAGCCTCTGATGTCAGCTCTACCTGAAGGCAACAGTATGATTTCAACTGAGCCCCACGGGCCGTTCTTCGTTCCCTTTAAGTTTGCCTTCGCTTGCGCTTTTGCCTTGACCGTTCCCTACCTGCTTTACCAAATGTGGGCATTTGTTGCTCCAGGCTTGTACAGCCATGAGAAGCGCATGGTAATGCCGATCCTGTTTTCTAGCAGTCTATTATTCTATCTCGGCATTTTGTTTGCTTACTTTGCTGTGTTTCCGATCATCTTCACCTTTTTTGCCAATAGCGCACCAGAGGGTGTGCAGGTTATGACAGATATCAATGCCTATTTTGGCTTTGTGGTGAAATTATTTTTTGCATTCGGCCTTGCTTTTGAAGTGCCCGTTGCTACGGTAATTTTCGTTAAGCTAGGTATTACAACACCGGAAAAACTGTCCACTAAGAGACCATACATCATCATTGCCGCGTTCGTAGTTGGAATGCTGATGACGCCTCCCGATATTTTTTCTCAAACTCTTCTTGCAGTTCCGGTATGGCTTTTATTTGAGCTCGGCCTGTGGTGTTCACGCTATTTTATCGCTGCTGAGGAAGAGGGCGAAGAAGAATCCGATGAGGATGAAGCTCTCTCCACTTCCGATAGTTAGGAATCCATCAAACATTCCTTTAAAGGTCTTTGGGGCAATTTTTCGTCTGTGCCCTTATTCCTTAAGATTCAGGAGAAATACTAAGGAACCTCTGATCAAAACATGAACGATCAATTTGAGCCCAAGAAAACTTCGCAATAGCCCTGCTATTACGTGCGTTTCCCGCCTCGAACTCGATCATTTTAAACCTCAACATGATTCGTCCAGTTTTAATCAGAGGCTCCCTAAGGGGAGTTAAAGCTTTTTGTCGGAACATATTGATAAAAAATTGCTTGATGCTAGTGCAGAGTTCGTTCTTACTCACTCGCACGACAACGTAAAAAGGTTCCATGACGCGTTAATTAACTGGGGCTCGGAATGGTGCCTAGTTAAACCTTGCAATCTTCCCGCAACGGCTTACCTGACCTGGACTCTAAACGGGGACAATCGAATAGACAGCCTGCTGAGCCTGTTCTCACAATATAAAAGTCAACTCAGGTGGGAGCAAAGTTACACAAAGGAAGATGGGGTGATCGGAGAGGACATGCTCGCCGCCTATGGTTTTGCCGAACTAATAGGAAATCTTGGGCCGTTCATCAGTGAGAAAATTCGCTGTGGTATTGGAGTGTGGGGACCGAACGTCGACTATCCTAGACACACTCACAAGGCCGAAGAAGCGTATATAGTGTTATCTGGATCGGCCAAATTCAAAGTAGGGGAGAATCCGGAAAGGCTTAAAACTTCAGGTGATATCATATTTGTTGAATCCATGACCCCCCATGGTTTTCAAACTGCAGATCAGGCGATGGTGGTTTTTTATCTATGGCAGGCAGGAGATTTGCGAGAGACATCAACATTTGGCTAACGGTAGGAACCAGTCCGATCCGTCAACTCGGGCAAAAAGCTTGGATTTCACCCAAGGCCAGAATAAGTCTTGTTTGCGTGTAAACGCCCCAGAAATTGCAGTCTATCTAGCGGTACTTCCTCACTAATATTTCCGGTCGATGGAAACAGATTGGACCCTTAAGCGTCTCAAATGCCTAGCGGCAGAAACTATCACTCTGTTGGCTATGTCGCAAACATCCTTCTCTGCGTCATATTTAATATTACACCGTATATAGGTAGAAACAGAATGATCGATACCACAATCTTAAAAACCAAATCGACAGTTGCTACTTCAACCCAGTTTGCCGCCATAAACGTATCTGTAGAACGAAAAAATGCAGCAGAATAAAATACATAAGTATCGATGATATTGGCGAAAAAAGTTGAAATCATCGGTGCCGTCCACCAGGATTTGGCGCGTTCGCGTATGCCTTGGAATATCCATATATCAATCAGCTGGCCGACCAAATAGGCGGTGCCGCTGGCGAGGCCGATTCGCCAATCAGCAAGCCAGGCGCTGATCAAAATCGCAGGCAGGTATGCGATACCGACAATAAGTCGTGCATTAGTCTGGTTGGACAGACGCACGGTTAGATCTGTAGCCAGGATCACAAGCGGGAAAACAAACATCGCCCAAGTGAATGTATACCCGAGAAATGTGTCGGTAAACTGGACCGTATAATTCGCCAGTGCAATTATGACGATATGGAACAGCACTAGTCGGATGACCAGTGGCGGGCTAATATTTTTCACGCGTATAAAATTAAGTGTTTTGGGCTGAACTGCAGCAACTTTAAAGTATTAAAGCCGCTGGACCGGGCGCGCGAGTTTAAACTGTTTTGACCTGGAATACACAGTGTGTCCCTGACCCAAATAGACCAGTGTTAGCAACGGCTTTAAATTAGTGATACGCGTAGAACTCTTTTTGGTGACTATGAGCAATGCCCTTGCGGTGGGCTTTATGGTGCTTTTTAGACCCGAGTCTCAGGTGCGGCAATGTGTGATTACGACGACTCTTGTGACCGTCATAATAATTGTGATTTAAAGGGCGCTGATTCTGTCTATGGCGATTATCATGTTGTGCGAATTCATTATCATGGTCGTCCGAATACTCCGGTTCACGGTAATGATTGTCATAGCCCCGCGGATCATGACGATCATTTTTTTGGCTGTAATTGTGACGAGGTTCAGAGGCAAGATCTATCTGGATGTAGCGTCGAAACCAGTGATTTGTCAATCTTTCTCCACGGTCGCCTTGACCAAAAACATACTCTCGTCCATTCACTTGCAGCGCTACGTGAGTGTTTGGATTCGTTTTTGAGAGTTCAACGGTGACTCTGCCGCCAGAACAAATTCGACCAGCAACGCTTCCGTGGGCCGTGCGCTTAAAGATTTTTACATTGTTCATCAGACGAAATCCCGCCTCCCCACCATAGGCTGAAAGCCGATATGGGGTGCACCTCTCCTGATTGTTGTAATGTTGATTATGTTTGTAGGAATGGTAGGGGCCATTAGGCACATTTGCGTCCCGTTCTGCCGTCGCGATAGGCGCTGTAAAAACGCCTGAAATCAGCGATACTGCAACCGCTACACGCTTTAGTTTTATTGCTTGATTCATGGGTAGATCCTCATCTGCTGGCACATCTGGCTCGACTAATGAATCCGGCCACAGCACCGTTAAAGTTGGGATCATTCTAGGCCTCGGTTCTGAATTTGACCTGAAATTTGACTGAATGAAGCCATTTTCGCCCCGCACGAACCATCCTGATCATTCATCGTTCCTGCGCATCCCTGCGCCCGCGCCATACCGACCATCCTGGTCATTCACCGCTCCTGCGCATCCCTGCTCCTGCGCATCCCTGCGCCCGCGCCATACCGACCATCCTGGTCATTCGCCGCTCCTGCGCATCCCTGCGCCCGCGCCATACCGACCATCCTGGTCATAAAAATGGCGGCAAATTGCCGCCATAATGTCCGCTAAGCGGTTGAGGAAATGCAGTACTCATTTCATGATCATTACTATATTCGACGTCCACGATAAAAACTGTGAAGTGGGTCACATTTGTTTGGGTAATTAAGTCACATATTTTTTTCTTATGATTAACCGACAGCTATGGTAATCATCGACATATGTGGTCAGTCAAAGCAGTCGAAACATACATTTGAACTAAATGTTGCAAGTGTCAAATATAAGTCAACGTATCTTTATACATTGACTAGCTAATGGGTCCAGATTGATATGCCCGATATGGTGGAGTATTTGCAATGAGTCTGGCAGATTCATTCAGCCGAGCAACAGCGTTAATAGGGCCAGCCAGTTTATATCAGAGCTTTGGTACTAAAACCGGTGCTCGGAAGGCATTAGAACACCTTGCTAAATAGTTTCAGCATGGCTTCCCACGAGGCGCTATCCGCGTCGGCATTGTATCCCACCGGTATACCGTACTTGGCACCATTTTTATCTGCTTCGATACTACTGAAACCGTGACCTGCGCCCGGGTAAATAATCACTTCATACTCTGCTTCGGCCGCATCCATTTCCTCACGGAAGGCCTCCACATCTTCCTTTGATACCATCGCATCATCCCCGCCGTGGCAGACCAGAATGTTAGCCGTAACTTCTCCCGCGGCTGGTCTGTGGAAAGAGCCTAGTGCACCATGAAAGCTGACAACCGCATGCAGTGGAATTCCAATTCGCGCCATGTGTAAAGCCATAGCACCCCCAAAGCAGTATCCGATTGCCGCTATCCGATCAGAATCGACCTGAGATTGAGCTTGGAGTGTTTGATAAGCTGACCTTAATCGGGAAGTGCCGGTTTCCATATCTTCCAGCACGCCGTTCATCAGGTCTCCAGCAGACTCTGGGTTTTCCGCAGTAATGCCATCGCCGTACATATCAATCGCGAAGGCGCAGTATCCTTGTTCGGCCAACATATCAGCCCGATGTTTAATGTATTCATTTAGCCCCCACCATTCGTGGATCACAATAATGCCTGGGCGTGCATCCGTGATATCTTGGTCCCAGGCCAGATAACCTGAATGTGAGGTAGCGCCCGATTGGTAGTTGATATTTTTACTGGTCAAATTCATGTTTTACCTCTTTAGGGGTTATTGGTTTCGTGTCATTCTAGAATGCAGCGGTATCGGTGTGAAGCTATCGACGGCTTTTAAATGCTAAAAGATCGAATTTTTTGGCTTAGCAGTTATACTCCGGCTCCAAGTTTCGCTGCTCGCTCACTGGCGATCATGGCCTCAAACCTCAAATAATGCCGGCACTAATCAAAGTAACAAACCTGTCCAAGACCTATGAAGGAGGCTTCACTGCCCTCAAGGATATCAATCTTGAGATTATGGATGGAGAAATTTTAGCGCTACTGGGCCCTAATGGCGCGGGGAAAACAACCCTGATCAGTATTATTTGCGGCATCGTAAATCCGGGTGAGGGATCAATCACGGTGGACGGTAAGAGCATCATCAAAGATTACAGAGATACGCGCCGTCTTATTGGATTGGTGCCCCAAGAGCTGACCACGGATGCATTTGAGACAGTCTGGAATACTGTTTCTTTCAGCAGAGGTTTGTTTGGTAGGGCTCCTAAACCGGCGCATATCGAGAAGATCCTGAAAGATTTGTCACTGTGGGATAAAAAAGACAATCGAATTATGCAGCTTTCCGGTGGAATGAAACGCCGGGTGATGATTGCTAAAGCGCTTTCTCATGAACCCAGAATACTGTTTCTGGATGAACCCACTGCAGGAGTGGATGTGTCACTACGTAAAGACATGTGGCAGGTGGTGCATCGTCTTAGAGAATCGGGCGTTACCATAATATTGACGACACACTATATCGAAGAAGCTGAAGAAATTGCGGACCGTGTTGGTGTGATCAATAAAGGGCAAATCGTAGTAGTGGAACAAAAAAAAGAACTGATGCGTAAAATGGGTACCAAGAAAATGTTCCTTGATCTGCACCAAGCGCTGGATTCAGTGCCCCAAGAGTTAGCCAGCTACGATCTCGAATTAGTGGAAGAGGGCCGGCAATTGGTCTATACCTATGATACACGCAAGGATCGAACTGGAATAACTGCTCTACTTGGTGAGTTGAATCGTGCCGGTATAAAATTCAAAGACCTCCAGACAGAACAAAGTTCTTTGGAGGATATATTCGTCAATCTGGTTAAGGAGCAATCATGAATTTGCATGGAGTACGTGCGATATACATGTTTGAGATGGCTCGAGCTTGGCGAACTATGTTCCAGAGTGTGGTATCACCTGTAATTTCAACTTCGCTCTACTTTGTTGTCTTCGGCTCTGCAATTGGTTCGAGAATCAATGAGGTCGAGGGCGTCAGTTATGGCTCCTTTATCGTTCCGGGCCTGATCATGCTATCTCTAATGACGCAGAGCGTTTCAAATGCATCATTTGGTATCTACTTTCCGAAATTTACCGGCACCATATACGAGATTTTATCGGCGCCTATATCATACTTTGAAATTGTAATTGGCTATGTCGGTGCGGCGGCCACGAAGTCTATTTTTGTTGGTCTGATCATACTCGCTACTGCAGGGATTTTTGTGCCGCTGAATATTGCTCATCCAATCTGGATGTTTATTTTTCTGATACTCACGTCAGTTACCTTTAGCTTATTTGGATTCGTTATTGGAATTTGGGCCGATAATTTCGAAAAACTACAGATCATCCCGCTGCTCGTGGTGACGCCACTGGTCTTTCTTGGAGGCAGTTTTTATTCGGTGGATATGTTGCCTCCATTGTGGCAAAAAATTACATTGTTGAATCCGGTAATGTATCTGGTCAGCGGATTTCGCTGGAGTTTCTATGAAATCGCGGATGTCAGTATGCTCACCAGCCTGTTCATGATTTCAGTGTTCCTCGGTATCTGCATTCTGTTGGTGTTCAAAATATTTAGCACTGGTTACAGAGTCAAAACGTGAGGTGTGAATAGAAACTCACTGTAAATATTCTGGTGCCACGTTGGTCTCCTGGAATTGTCATAAATCATGGTGTGTTCCAGGATAAAAAATAAGCGTATTAGTGGTCACAGCTCTCAGTCTTGATGCAGACCATTTTCCACAGGATCAGGGTCATATTCAATCTAGGGAGCCTCTGATTAAAACTGGACGAATCATGTTGAGATTTAAAATGATCGTTCATGTTTTGATTAGAGGTTCCCTAGTGTAAGGGGGTGTGTAATTTTTCCCAGGAACTAAAGTCAGTGCCGGGGCTGTTAACAAAAAATACAATGGACCAGCGGGCACACAGACTGCTTATGTCCTGTTCTTCAGGGGAATGGAGCACATCATGCCATGCGGGTTTGATCTTTCCTTCAGAGGCCTGAAATAACATCCATGCAGGCATAAAAATCGCAGTGCCTTCGCGATATATTACGGGTGTAAGAGGATGTTGGTTGCAGCATCCGATGCGCAATCCTGGCGCGCTGTCGGCGATAGCGAGGGTGCTGAATCCTTTGTCGAAGTGGGCCTGAGCACAGAAACTGTGTTCTTTGCGTGGTGTGTAGCACAAAAAGCGAAGGATGCCGTCGACCAAGTGACCGCCTTTGAAAACGTGATTCCGGTAAGATGGAAGATGCCGGCTGTAGATCTGCCATAGAACCTCCTCCACCTCCCGATAAAGGCTCTCAGATGCATTAAAGAAGGCATCAACTTTTGGATAGACTTCGCGTAATTCTTTGCACACCTGCTTTTTCACTAGCATCGGACTCCAGTGAAAGAACTGTTTAGGATCTTTATGATCAATGTTAACTTTGTCAGTATAACCATCTGCGCTTGCACGATAGCTGCGAGCGGGAAAGTGTAGTTGGCGTTTTATTGAATCAGGTAAGGAAAGAAATTCTAGAAATGCAGTTGCTACTGCTTCAATTTCAGTCCGTGTTGTTGGAAACGGGATCGATGCGTAATGCTGCGTATCGAGCCCATCAATAAATTCATCCGGGGTATCAGTCATAGTTCATTCTGGCCGAACCAGATCATCTGCGGCCTATGTGGAAACTGGTGTACGATTAAGCTGGAAATTAGTTGAACAAAACCAGCTTGCAACGAAGTGGAGCAGGTTGAGTTAAGCTGCTAATGTAAGTCATCCTCGATCAGAATCAAATCAAAAAATGTCAGCTTACAGAGAGTTGTACCCACCGCTCGAGCCCTATCGAACTGGAATGCTTCCCGTCGGGGATGGTCATCAAATTTACTTTGAAGAAAGTGGTAATCCGAATGGTAAACCTGGGATTTACCTTCATGGAGGCCCCGGAAGCGGTTCTAATCCGGGACAACGACGGGTGTTCGATCCAGAAAAATATCGAATTATTCTGTTTGATCAGCGCGGGTGTGGTCGAAGTACCCCACATGCGTGTATTGACAATAACACCACCTGGGATCTAGTGGCGGATATGGAGCGATTAAGAGAACACCTGGATATAGATCGTTGGCTGGTTTGCGGAGGCTCCTGGGGCAGCACATTATCTATGGCTTATGCAGAGTCCCATCCTAGTAGAATCACGGCGCTAGTATTGCGGGGAATTTTTACCCTGCGGAAAAAGGAATTGGATTGGTATTACCAGGGCAGTGCAGGGGTCATCTTTCCTGATGAATGGGAGAAGTTTGTGGCACCCATACCTGAGTCTGAGCGCGGAGATATGATTGCCGCTTACTATCGGAGACTCACATCGAATCAACCCAAATTACAAGCTGTGTTAGCACGAGCTTGGAGCGTGTGGGAGGGCAGCACCATCAATTTACTGCAGCGACCTGCTCAGATTGAAAGCTATGCTGGTGACGAGTTTTCCATCGCTTTCGCCCGTATCGAAACCCATTACTTTTTTCACAAAGGATTTTTCGATTCAGATGGCTGGCTGTTGGACAATGTGAATCGTATTCGAAATATTCCTACTACGATTATCCAGGGTCGTTATGATGTCTGCACTCCAATTATGACCGCCTGGGATCTGCATCAAATGATGCCGCACGCGTTGTTCCAGGTTGTGCCTGATGCCGGGCATGCCTTTGACGAGCCGGGAATTGCAGACCGCCTGGTCAACGCAACGGATCGATATGCTGACTAGCATTTCCGCTACTCTGGTTGAAATCAAGTAGGAGCAAAATATGTCTCCTACACTGATTTTACTCGTGTTAACTGCAGCGCTGCTGCATGCAAGTTGGAATGCTATGGTGAAATCTGGAGGTTCGCCGGCGTTCAGTATTGCTTCATATCAGCTTGTTGGGACTGTGGTCTGTGTGCCGCTGGTTTGGTTAGTGCCTTTTCCAGGGGTTGAAAGCTGGCTGTACATCATCGCCTCGGTAGTCATCCACAATGCTTACTATTTTACCCTGGCGATGTCCTATCGTAGCGGCGATTTATCCTTGGTATATCCGCTGTTCCGAGGATTAGCTCCCGTATTAGTGGCAATTGGCGCAGCCGTATTTGCTGGTGAGCGACTGGCCGGTTCGGCGTTTCTCGGGGTTGCGTTGGTCAGTACCGGGCTGATCGCGCTGGCGCTGTTTGGTGATCATAAGGCGCGGCCGTCGGTCGCGGCTGTAAAGTGGGGATTACTTACCTCGTTATTGATTGCCGTATACACGATAGTCGACGGTTCCGGTGCTCGGACAGTGCAGAACAGTCTTAGTTACATACTTTGGTTGTTTATTTTCGAGTCATTCCCAATAGGAATGTGGTTAATATTGACCCAAAGAGCCGAATGGTTTGAATATATTAAGAGTAGACCCGGTAAAGTGGTTATCGGCGGAGTAGCTTCTTCTGCAGCCTATGGTCTGGTCATCTATGCGATGACGCTTGGTGCCATGGCATTAGTGTCGTCGTTGCGAGAGACCAGCGTAATATTTGCCGCTATTATCGGCGCAGTTTTTCTAAAAGAACCTTTCGGTAGGCAGAGAATTTTGGCAGCCACAATTGTTGCTTTCGGAGTAATCGTAATACGCTATTTCGGAACTACGTCATAAATAATTCAATACTCACCACAAATCATGGACCGTCCAAACAGTACTGATATTGATCGGAAGTGTTTGAAGACGGCCAAGCTTTACCCATGGTTTTTCCGGGCCATGAAAATCAGATCCTACAGATGCCGACAGACTGTAATCGTCCGCCAGCCTGGACATGCTGGCGATTTCCTGTGGATGGGAGTTGCCGGAAACGACCTCCATTGCATCTCCACCGAAGTATTTAAAATCTCGAAGAGCTTTTCGCAGCTGCCCCATTGAGAGGGAGTATCTGGCTGGATGAGCCATTACCGCGACACCTCCTGCTTGATGAATGACCTTTATCGCTGCTTCAGTATCGATCCATTCGGCCGAGGCATATCCCGGTTTGCCGCGCACCATATATCGCTTGAAAACCTGCTTGAAATCTTTAGCGTATCCCTGCTCCACCAGCATCTTGGCGAAGTGGAGTCGGCCTAGCAAATCGGTGCCGGCTAGTTCGCGTGTTAATCGATAAGCGTATTTAACCCCCGCTTTCTCCAACCTGGCTCCAATCAAGCGTGCTCGATCGGCTCTGGTCCTTTTTGCTTCTGAAATAGTGGTTTGAAACGATGGGTCGGTGGGATCAATCGAAAGCCCGACGATATGCAGCGTTCTATTTTGCCACTGTGCTGACAGTTCAATTCCCGGGATCAGGGAAATACCGTGCTCTTTACTGGCGATATTCGCTTCGTCCAACCCATCCACAGTGTCATGGTCAGTGAGGGCAAGATGACGGATGCCATTGATTGAAGAATGGACCACTAGCTCAGTTGGTGTGTAGCTGCCATCCGAGACGGTAGAATGCGTATGTAAATCAATCATTGACGTCATGTTAACCATTAGGTCACTTGACCACAAGCAAAGTGATTTGGTGCAGATTGACAGTGTAAGTGCAGCACTTATTTGGCTACACTCTGCCCATCCATTTATTAAACCTCATTGTATGGGTTACCTGTGATGAATATATCTGTTGGAAATATAGTCGCCAGACAACATGGCGCGATGGAATTCACTGAAGCCCCTGTTGACCTCAACAAGGTCCGTTTATATCGTCTCGAAAGGATACGAGAACAACTACGCAAACTGGATTATGCAGGTATCCTGCTGTTCGATCAGGTCAATTGCCGGTACGCCTGTGATGCGACCAACATGCAGGTGTGGTGCTCACACTATGAAACCCGCTGCGTATTCGTTGCTACTGAAGGGCCGTTGATACTTTTCGATTACGGTAACTATCCACATTTAGCAGAAGATATTCCTACTATCGACGAGTACCGGGTGAACTCGTCTTTTTACTATTTTACTGCGGGCTCTCGTACCGATGAGCGAGCGGATGAATTCGGTCAAGTGATCTCCGATTTGGTGCGTACCTATGGTGGAGGCAACATGCGTCTGGCTGTTGATCGCTTGTCTTACCAGGGCTCGAGTCGATTATTAGACCAGGGGCTCACGCTGCATGATGGTCTCGAAGTAATGGAGCTCGCGCGCGTAATCAAATCCACTGAAGAGCTGGCGCTAATGCAACATGCGATAGACGTATGTGAAATTGGGGTGGAGAAAATGCGCGCAGCACTTGAACCCGGGGTTACAGAAAACGCGCTGTGGTCGAAGCTGCACGAAGCTAATATATCCCTTGGCGGGGAGTGGATCGAAACTCGCCTGCTGTCTTCCGGGCCTCGAACCTATCCATGGTTTCGGGAATGCTCAATGCGGTCTATTGAACAGGGAGATATGGTGAGTTTCGATACTGACTTGATTGGACCATATGGATACTGCTCGGATATGTCTCGCAGTTGGGTCTGTGGTGACAATCCGAACGCTGAACAAAAACGTATCTACGCTTTGGCCTGGGAGCAAATCCAGCACAATTGTTCAATATTAAAAGCGGGTGTGAGCTTCCGCGAAGTGTCGGAGCGCGCGTGGAAAATTCCACAAGAATTCGCTGGCTCACGTTACAGCAGTCTGATTCATGGGGTCGGGCTTGCGGATGAATACCCATCGATCAAGCATATCCACGACTTTGACAAAAAGGGTTATGACGGAGTGCTGGAACAGAATATGACTCTGTGTGTAGAGTCCTACATTGGGTCAGAGGTTAGTGGCGAGGGGGTCAAGCTGGAAGAGCAGGTATTGATTACCAGTGATGGTTGCGAGTTAATGACCAGCTACCCAATGGAGACCGACTGGTTATAGTTCTTCAAATCTCTGCAACACCGGGTAGTAAAGCGCTGTTCGAATCGGGCGTGGGTCCAGGACCTTTACTATCGCGGCATATCGCTCCAGTGTGCTGCGGTAAC
The DNA here is from genome assembly GCA_947259885.1 of uncultured Gammaproteobacteria bacterium. GTDB lineage: Bacteria > Pseudomonadota > Gammaproteobacteria > Arenicellales > Poriferihabitantaceae > VYFG01. The sequence continues at coordinate 229,431 of CAMYNW010000007.1, read as the reverse complement.
GCTCCTTCTCCTGAACTATGAATTGAGCCAAGTCTTGCTGCTGTTCGTGCCGACTGGATTTAAAATCGATGATCCAGCGTGTGCCATTTTCATCGATAAAGCTCCGGTCGATTACACAATGCCAAATGTTGTTGTTAATCACGCCAGTAACGGGCCATTCGGTAATAATGTTCTGATGTTTAGGTGAAAAAATCCACTCTGCCTGGGAGTCTGCACGCGCGTTTTTTACCGCGCTTTCTACCAAAGTGAGCGCCTCATCAGATTCATAGGCCGAAATCCCCGCCTCAATCAAGTTTGCCCGCCACTGATTTCGAGTTTCAGAGCTAGCTGGTTGCCGGCGCCAGCGTTCCCAACCAACTCGATCAACATTCTGCAGAACACGATGTATGACAATGCCGCAGATTCTGGCTGTTTCACCAGCCCAATCAAACTCGATCGCACTATCAGGGTTGCTATCGGTGTCAGGCGCTGTTTTTAGAATCTGTATCGATTTTGGCAATGCTGGCAGGCGCCACCCTGCAGGCAATCTTTCAACCATACACTCTGCAAATGTATCTGCCGGAGCGTCGACTTCTGAAATGTTCCCCTTTTGCTGATGACAATTTTCAAACGTTGCACTAATTGACGGCCAAAGTAAGGCTAAAAAAGACATCGTAGCTGGCTGACTTATTTCCCCTTTTTGGTTTGATTTAACGTTTCCAAACAGGTGCAGGCGTCGGCGCGCGCGGGTGCAGGCAACATACAGTAGTCTCGTAGCTTCGTTGTGTAAATGTTCAGTTTCTAATTGGCCCAGATAACGGTAGAACGGGTCCTCCCGGTTTTCGCTGGCTGGTTTCGGAGCAAGTAATAATCGGTCAGGCAGGCTGCGGAACCTAAGCAATTCTGGGTCGTTGGTTCTGGTTCGCCGCTCCAGTCCCGGAATTATAACGGTGTCGAATTCGAGGCCTTTTGCGGCATGGATGGTGAGTAGTTGCACAAGACTATCAACATTTGTACTCGCCCAAAGCTCGCGAATTGACGAGTCGAGTGAAGATTTATTAATCATAACCCCATCACATTCAAGTTCGCGCACTAGGCTGATAAATCGCTGGCAATCATCGAGATCCGATGGCTCTACGCACGCCGGCCCTCCCAGGGCGATCCAAGTGGCTTCGAGGTTTTTCCATAGGGGCACGCGACCGCGTCGAGTGCGGCTTCGTTCCATAACCTCAACTACTCTTCGCATGTTTGCTTGGCAGTCTAAACTCAACTTCTCGAGATTGGGTGCATTGGTCAAACTCATCAATACAGGTTGACAACGATCATCACCGAACAGGTGGGTCATTTCACTAAGGCTCAGTCCGCACCATGGTGCGCGCATCAGACCAAGCCAGGCGACACGGTCGGCAGGTTGTTGAATAGCGCAGGTCAATGCATGCAGGTCCTGGATGGCTTGTCGTTCTCCAAGCCTTTGTAACTTGATACCTTGAAAAGCTATTCCGCACAGGTTCAGAGCTCGAGCAATCTCCGTCAAGCTGCTTCTGGTGCGCCCAAGGATTGCAATTTTCTCTTTCGGATGATGCTTCAACAAGGTCGCCACCAGATTCGAAAGCCTTGATGCTTCCATCTCTGGAGTTGCATCGACACTTGGATGTATTTCGACCTTGCAACCAGTTTGACCAGTGAGGAAAGAATCAGCGGCCGCATAACTGACGGCTCCATTGATTTCGTCGCTACGATCAGGCATGACTTGAAAAAACACGGTATTTACCCAGTCCACTATCTTCTTGTCTGAGCGAAAGTTAGTTCTCAACAACAATGATTTGGGCATGACATCACCAATGCCATGTGTCTGCGTGTGCAGGAAGTTTGCGACTTCTGCCTCTCTAAATCGATAGATAGACTGCATTGGGTCGCCAACAAAGAATGCGCTGCGCCCATCATCGGATTGCCACCCTTCAAATAATTTTTCGAGCAGACTTAGCTGACCGGTTGAAGTATCCTGAAATTCGTCAACCAATATATGCCTAATCTGATAATCAAAAATGAGCGCGAGGTCAGTGGGTGCGGATTGGTCACCCAGTGCGAGTTCAGCACGCTGTGACAATTCAATATAGTCCGCTTGATTATTTTCACTAAACAGCAGTTTAAGTTCTGCTGCTGCTATCGGTAGCAGCGTTAGAATGGCATCCAGTGATTGCCATTGATCGTCGGAGTAGTATGCACCAGGCAGTCTGTGTATCCAGACAAGTGCACGTTCAAGCGCGGTATTTTCCCGCAGTGCCTCGAGCAGTGCAGACATATTTTTTTTCTTGTCTGCATCGGACTGAGGGAAACCAGATTGAACGTTTACGGCTTTTCGTAATCCCTTGCCGTTGGCGAGCAGCAGTAGTTCGGTAATCCCTTGCCAATATTCCAGCTGGTCAGGGGCCGGCTTCGGAAATCCCTGCATGCTGACGCAGTATTCTAATCTTGAAGTTGGTTTGTGCTTCTCTCGGTTGTAGGTTTGAATATTTTGAGCCGCATAGGGAGCCAATTCGCCAAGATGCTGGCGCATATCATCAGTCATTAGCGCGTTACATCGAACCAGGCTGTCTTCGATAGTCTGTTGCCACCACGACTCCAGCAATGCTCTCTGATGTCCACCAAGCAGTCGCATCCATTTGTCCCGCTTTCTAAGCATCCCAGCAATTAATTCAATTGCTGCCCCTAAATTGGCATCTAGTAAATTGATTACCTGACTGCAGGCTTTTGATAGTTGATTGTTGTCATCATCTTCAAGATGAGCAAGCGTGCGGTTGGCGGCTTCGCTATAGAATTCCTCAGCCTCCTCAAGGATGGTAGGTGCGGCGCCAAAACGAGATGACCAGGGCATTCGTTGCACCAGTTCGCTACAGAGGCTGTCAATAGTTTGAATGCGCAGTCGTCTGGTATTTTGGACTAGATTCCAACCCTGTTTGTGATCGTTGGCCAGCGCATCCGCAGCCAGTTTTTTTAATTCAGGATCACTTTCCGGGTTGCCTTCATCATCAACCCCTTGCAAAGCACCCGTAACGCGCCGTTGCATTTCTGCAGTGGCCTTTCGAGTGAAGGTAATGCTGAGAATTTGTTCTGGCTCCTCCACGCGCGCAAGCAGCATAAGAAATCGACGTATTAACAATCCGGTTTTTCCCGACCCTGCTGGAGCCTGTATGATGACGGACTTCGAGGGATCGAGTGCGCATTCACGCGCCTCCTGGTCCACAGGGGGTTTCATATTTCGACCTCTACACCCGCACGATCACTATTACGACAAATTACAGGTGTGGGGCAGTGGGTACACACGCCCAGGTTTGCGGGATCACGTCTCGCATCCCCATTAATGAATTCAGTTGCGATACTACCGAGCGCCTGGTTCCAGAATGACAGCAGCCCATTCCAGTCAGAAAAATGCTCAGCAATAACTTTATGTTGTTCAAGTTTTTTAACGCCAATTTCTCCCGCGCCTTCGACGCCGAACTCATGTCGGTTCGAGAGTCCGATAAATTGGCATTGTCCCAGTCTAACCTGTGCCCAGGTAACGGCTTCAATGGGAGATTCCTGTGATAAGGCATAAAGTGGAAGCTGGGGCGCCTGTGGCCGCTCCGAAGTCCAGTTGTTAACTGAGTTTCGGCTTCCGGTTTTGTAATCGATTAATATCAGCGAGCCGTCGTCTAATCGATCGATACGATCAATCTTAAAACATAATGGCAGGCCAGCAAGGTTGAGTTGACTCTTTTGTTCAACACTCAGTATTTCAAAAGGTTGATTTCTATATCGCTCTATTGAAAACCACTCCAGTAAAGTGGCGACGAGCCAGCGCTTTACACTTAAGAAATATTGATCACCACAGCCACTACCAGGCTGGAAACGTCTTAATGCGCGCATACTACATTGCGAAATAAGCTCCTCGAGTTGATCGAGTGAAATCGAGTGGAGCTCGCTTGATGTGCCAAGCGATTGCCATGTCATTTCGAGTACTTTGTGTACTAGTGAACCGCGTTCCAGAGTGTCCAGTCCAGGCTCATTATCATGCAGTGTTTCAGCCCCCAGTCGAAAGCGGGCGAAAGCACCCCGGGGACACAGCGACTGAGCCTGAATCAATCCGCTTCCACCGTCTATCGCGCGACCGATGCTCAATGCTGGGCCTCTTGTATCTTCTACAAAGCTAAGTGCGGATCGTTGCTGGTTGAGTCGTTGATCTATAGTTTGTGGAATTTCTACCTGTGAAAATGTTTCAGGCATCTTCATATTCAATAGGGAGCTCGGCTCCATCATAATTTCTGATTCGAAAAGATGATGGCTACAAATTATTTCTCTGGCGCTAGCGAACAATCGATGCTGTTGCGCTTCGGCATAACTCAGGTTGTCGCTGGCAGACGCTTGCTCGATACCTGCCTCACGTTGAACAGAAACAGGAATAAATGGGTCTATATTTAATCTTGGAGGCCAATCGGTTTCGACCAATCCACCAAACCAAAGGTAATCAAACTCAAGCCCTGCCATCTCTATCACACCCATCACCTCAACCTGCGTTTCAGATGCTTCAGCCTGAAATATTTTGTTATCGAGTCTCTGATGAAACCAAGCCAATGCGGAATCGAGGCTGACCGATGGAGAATTCAGGTCAAGTTCACCAAATCGATGCAGCTGTTCACGAAATGCCCGCACGCCCTGAAAACTATCGCTGTCGAGATATACGCCCGCGGGCCAACCGAAATTCTGCAGTAACTTATCGAATAGTTTCGACCAGGCGTTGAAGCTGTCTTTTGGGGGAGATTGATTCACCAAGCGAATACAATTACTTAAAACCGAGCGAAGTTTTGGGCACTGGTCGCGTTTGTGTTTTGCTAACTGATAATCCAGATATTCAAGCACTTGTATAATGCTGGATTTTGTTGCCAGGCGCTTTCGTAGCTCAATGTCCAACGTGCTTCGTGCTGCCAATTCCTCGCTGGCGCCATGGACATGCGGAGATAATATCAAATCGCTTATTTGATCAATTGCAACGTTTCGACAATTTGCAGCGAGCAGAAGATTTATGGCGCTAGTTATGACGGGTTGCTTGCTAAGGCTAGTGCCAAGAGATAGATGGAACGGGAGCCTGCTGCTGTCTTCGACTTCTACAAGATCCAATGGGCACAGTGTTTGTCTCAACGCGTATTCTATATTGACCATAGATTTCGCGAGGTCAGGAGCTACAATCGCAGTCTTGCAGTTTGGGTTGTGTTCCAGTTTTTCTCTGGCCCAATTACCAGCGGCCATCCATTGCGACAATTCGTCGGTAAATTCAAATCTCTTGATAAACGAATTATCCATCGCGCTGTGCGATCGTATTTGGAGCGGTATTCCTTTCTGTTTAAGTGCATGAACAAGTGCTTGTTGCTTGGGTAGCAATCGGTCAAAGCCGATAAGGTGGATATTTCGGGGATTTAAAATTTTAATATTCTGCAACAGAAGATCTGCAATCTGGGATCGATCAATCCAATTCTTATCCCTGCACTCAGCTTCATATGCCTTTAACCAGCGAACAAAACAACGGTGATCCGGGTGTGCAGATTTTTTTAATTGCTCGTTGTCAATCTGCCAGTCTCTGACCAGTCGAAGTGTCCGGATAGCGGCCCGAGCAGTGGCTCTGGTGTTCCAAAGTGGAAGGTTGCTCGATTCAGTTCGACCTATATCGGTGGTGACAATTTGAGACCACATGACCTCCAGCTGGCCTTCTGTTAGAACCAGTGGCTGGTTTTGAACTAGTGGCGCAATATCGTTCCAACAACGACGAATCCAGGCGTCCCAGGGCAGCACATCGGCACTGGGCCAGGCGTGATCGCCAGATTGAAAGCGGGCTTGATCGAATTGCCTTATCAGTTCTCTGGAAAGGCGGCGGGTGGCTGTGATAACCGTGGCACCGTAGTCAATTGCATTGAATACCGATGACGGGCTCAATTCGGATGGGCCTGCTGCATTGCCTCGGTATAGTTACTTGCAAGGGAAACGGCTTCCTGTTCACTCACTTTCGCCTCGAACATTGGGAATAGCGATTCTATCTGTCGTATTTGGTGCCGGGACAAGATATTGTTCAAGCGCACAAAAATATCCAATCGGTTAACCAGTTCAGCGCGTAGTGAAGAGGGTCGCGCTTGCTCCAGCTGCTGCAGTTCAGTTAAACCACGTTCAGCCAGAGCAAGGGTCCTGGTTAGTATTAAGTGATCAGCCTTGACCATTTGGGTTGATTCATCTGTTTCATCCAACAGTTCTTCAATTCGCTGGTCGCTAAATCTGATGCTGGTATTCAGGAGATTTGAAAATACTGTCAAATGTCTCTTAGCGTCATCCAGTTCTAATGCAGTAAGGCTTTGTAAAAATAGTTGATAGCGCAGACTGGTGACATCGTGCCAGTGCGTGTACTCATTGTTCAATGGATGGGAGGTTTTCTCAGACATTAATCAGAGTAGAGAATCCATTTTTTTTGCTAATTTGAAATCTAGTTCAGTGATCCCACCTGCTTCATGGGTGACTAGGTCTACCACCACAGTTCGGTATACATTGGACCACTCAGGGTGATGATTGAGTTTTTCCGCATGGATCGCTGCACCGGTCATGAATCCGAACGCCTCTATAAAATTCTTGAAGCTGAATGTTTTATGCAACTTGCCACCGATGATTGACCATTCCTGACCACTGTTATGATTTAGTTCATCCAGCTGCTGCTGAAGCTCAGTAAGATTTAAAGGTTGTTGTGCCATTTCTCGCTCCCTATCGGCTTTTATCAGATATGTCTAGGTCATTGGGGGCAGGCCACCATCGGCCCAAATCGGTCCCGAGATAATTGGATTTTCTACCATATGGATAATAGTGCTGGCGATTTCCTCTGGTTTAATCATTCTATCAATTGGAACCAACTGTTTTAACTGTTGTTCAAACATCCCATCAGGTAACTGGCCGATCATAGGGGTTTCAACAAATCCAGGATGGATAATCTTAGTCTGAACGCCGTAATATGCGCCTTCCGCATTAAGGGTTTTTGCTACCGCACTCAGCCCTGATTTAGCGCTTGAGTATGAAATTTGGCCACGATTACCACGCGATGAAACCGAACCAATAATAACCGCTACCCCCTGTATTTCCTCGTCGCTGGACCATTTTCCGAGATTCTCTGTTAATCTGTGCTCGGCGATACCCGCCATCATCTGCATGCTCCAGTATGTGGGGTGCATCAAATTCACCTCCAGCACCAGCCGGAATAAATCTTCTGAATACAGTTCAGATTTACCGGTTTCCTTATCAATTTTTACTGCCATGGCGTCACGCAATATGCCGGCGGCGGGGACACAAATCCTCGGAATACCTTTTTTTGCTGTTTCAGAAAATACATGCTGCCGAAACTCAGTCTTACTCACATCACCCTGGAAAGCGGTGGCGACGGTTGTTCCGGCTTCTTTATTTAGATCATCCGCCCAATTGTGCACTTCGTCGGTCAGATCGGCCATTGCGACCGCGCGGGCTCCGCGGGATACTAGGCACTGCGCGACGGCTTTGCCTATGCCACTTGCGGCTCCGGTCACTACCGCGACTTTATCTTCGATTTGCATGGTTTAGTCCGAATTTAAACAGCGCATAGAACCACATATCGACTAATTTGCAAAGCAGACAATCGTATCCTGCAACCTGCTAAGCAGAAGGCTTGGTCATCTTATGAACGTCCCCGTCACTATCACAACAGGAACATTCTCAACACGGGTTAATTTTCAAGATTTTTGATATAATTGGCCGCTTACTTAGGCCACGAAGAAGCCCGGGGGCTAGCCTGTGGTTTGAGCGGAGAGGTGGTCGTGAAAAACCAGCCTGCGACTAGACTCCGAAAACTAGCGGATGCCGGGCACCAAACACTTTTATTATTCATTTTTGAGGTAAACCGTGACTGACGATCATGTAGATTACAAGCGTCGGCGAATGCTTACTATTGCCACATCTGGGCTGGGAGTGGTCGGGGGCGCTGCGCTCCTGGTACCATTTGCCGGTAGCATGGTTCCGAGTGAAAAAGCCAAAGCCGCGGGCGCTCCGGTTAAAGTAGATATCAGCAAGCTGGAAACCGGTCAGCAGCTCACAGTTGAATGGCGCGGCAAGCCAGTATGGATCATTCGCCGAAGCCAGGAAGCGTTAGATTTTCTGCCCAGCATGGTCGACCTGCTGGTAGACCCAGCTTCGGAAAAACAACAACAGCCTGGATACGCGCAAAACGAGTACCGCTCCATCAAACAAGAAATTCTGGTACTTGTTGGCATCTGCACGCATCTTGGTTGTTCTCCTAAATATCGGTCTGAACTTGTCGCAAGTACTGATGGTGCATTTTTTTGTGCTTGCCATGGCTCAAGATTTGACCTTGCCGGCCGCGTTTACAGTAACGTTCCTGCACCGACAAACCTTGTGGTGCCACCACACATGTATCTGAGCGATAGTGAGATCTTGATTGGTTCTGACGAGGGGGCTGCATAATGAGTTTTAATGACTGGTTTAACGACCGCCTTCCGGTGGCCCAAGTGGTCAAGGATCATCTTACTGAGTACTACGCACCGAAGAATTTTAATTTCTGGTATTTTTTCGGTAGCTTGGCGATGGTGGTGCTGGTGCTTCAGATTGTTACAGGCATCTTACTAGCAATGAACTATAAGCCGGATGCAGACCTTGCCTTTGCTTCAGTTGAGTACATCATGCGGGACGTATGGGGTGGTTGGTTTGTACGATATATGCATTCCACGGGGTCCTCATTCTTTTTCATCGTGATTTATCTGCATATGTTCCGTGGGTTAATGTATGGCTCATACAAAAACCCAAGAGAACTGATCTGGATATTCGGCATGATCATCTATATCGCGATGATGGCCACTGCGTTCTTCGGCTATCTGCTGCCATGGGGGCAGATGTCCTATTGGGGGGCACAAGTAATCGTGAATCTATTCGAAACTTTGCCAATCATTGGTGGGACATTGTCGGAATGGATACGTGGAGACTATGTTATCTCCGACATCACATTGAACCGTTTTTACGCGTTTCACTACTTAATTCCGTTCATTCTTGTGGCTCTCGTTTATCTACACATACTAGCCTTGCACCAGGTCGGCTCTAATAATCCGGATGGTATTGAGATAAAAAAGGGCCCCAAGGGAAACCGTTGGAGTAAAGATGCGCCTGCGGATGGGGTGCCGTTCCACCCTTATTTTACGGTTAAAGACGTAATGGGCCTGGTGGTTTTTCTGGGCCTGTTCTTTGCAGTGGTGTTTTTTGTGCCGGAGTTGGGAGGATATTTTATAGAGCAACCTAATTTTGAGCCGGCAAATCCTCTTAAGACACCGGAGCATATTGCACCGGTCTGGTATTTTACTCCTTACTACGCCATTCTTCGTGCGGTGCCCAGTTTTGCGGGAACCCAGGTGTGGGGTGTTTTGGCAATGGGTGCTGCTATCGTGGTGTTCTTTTTCCTTCCATGGCTTGATCGCAGTCCAGTCAAATCCGTGCGCTACAAGGGTCCACTGACTCGAATGTTTTTAATTATATTCGCGATCACTTTCCTGGTGCTCGGATGGCTTGGGACTCTTGCGCCTACCCTAGAGTATACCGCTATGGCCCAGTTTTTAACCGTGGTGTACTTCCTGTTTTTCCTGTTAATGCCTTGCTATAGCGGTACTGGCGATAACCTGGGATTCAGTGGATTTCTGCTGTTTGTGGTGTCGCTTTTACTTGTCCTTAGCGGGTTGTACATTTGGTGGGTGCAAACACCAAATCTCGCAATGTCAATGAAATGGATCTATTCCATTGCCAGCGTTGTATTATTGTTCTGGTTTGGCTTTAAGCCAGGCTGGATTAAAGCCGATCCAGTAAAACCTGTTCCAGAGAGGGTCACCGGATGAGAAAGTTTACCTTAATTTTCTTAGTTACAGTGGTGCCTATGACCTCCTTAGCAGCAAGCGGCTCTGGCGCCGAGCTAAAACCAATGGAGGTCCGACTCAACGATACTCGATCCCTCCAGAACGGAGCGAAGCTGTTCGTCAATTATTGTCTGTCCTGCCACAGTGCCGAGTTCATGCGATATGGTCGTATGGCAGAAGATCTCGAGATACCAGTCAAACTGGTCGAACAAAATATGATCTTCTCCGACGCTAAGATTGGTGACCCGATGACTGCCACAATGCCGGCCGAAAAAGCGGCGGAATGGTTCGGAGTAGCTCCACCCGACCTGTCTCTAACTGGACGGCTTCGAGGTCCAGACTGGTTGTACAACTATCTGACCACCTTTTATGTAGATGAGACCACGGTCAGCGGTTGGAATAATATAGTGTTTAAAAATGTAGCAATGCCTCATGTGCTGACAGAGTTGCAGGGACGACAGCGCGCTGTGTTTCGAACAGAGTCCTCAGAAGATGGAAAGGAACATAAAGTTTTTGATCACTTTGAAATGGAGACCGAAGGCACCATGTCGGCTGAAGAATTTGATCACGCGATGCGCGATCTGACTAATTTTCTGGTTTACATGGGGGAGCCGGCTAAGCTTCATCGAATTCGATACGGCATGTTTGTCATGTTGTTTCTGATTGTGATGTTTGTCTTTGCTTACATGCTTAAGCGTGAATACTGGAAAGACGTTGACGTCTCTCACTAACGTCTCGGGGAGACCAGCTTGAACGAACACAATACCTTAGTTAATCGACGACCTGCGATGATCCTGTTATCGGGTCATTTATGCGTGCTTAGTCATTGCTGCAGGATTGTTCTGCTCGAGAAAGATGTGGAATGTTCAGTTGACTATGTTTCGCCCAACGATGATCCCTCTGTAGTCGGCGAGCACAACCCTTATGGTGAGACCCCGACCCTGCTGGATCGGGACCTAGCGCTATATGATACCGGCGTAATACTTGAGTATCTGGATGAACGTTTTCCGCATCCGCCTCTAATGCCGGTGGATCCGATTACTCGAGCTAAGACGCGACTGATGATTTCACGCTTGACTCGAGATTGGCTGGCCCCTATTTGCAGTCTTGGTGAATCTTTACCTCTGAAACCATCCGCTGAGCTGAGAAAAAGTATCCACGATGGTCTTGTCTCGCTGTCTCCGTTGTTCAGAGAGCAGCCCTTTTTCCTGGGTCTTGAATACTCTCTGGTGGATGCATATATGGCGCCCCTCATCTGGCGTCTACCAGTTCTCGGGATCGAATTACCCAAACAAGCTTCTACAGTAATTGAATATGGAGACAGGTTGTTCAAGCGCGCGGCGTTTCAGGAAAGTTTAAGCGAGCAGGAAACTGAACTGCGAGAATCGTGAGTAAATCGGAAGAGTCGGATTCTGGCTCTACCAAGCCTTATCTTGTTCGAGCGATTTACGATTGGTCGCTAGATGAGGGTTTGACTCCCCAAATTATGGTTGATGTTGATTCTCCAGGGGTTACCGTACCACTGAGTTATGCTAAAGATGGAAAAATTGTTCTGAATCTGCATCCCAATTCGGTACAGGGGCTTGAGCTAGGTAACGAACATCTCCTGTTCTCAGCGCGCTTTTCCGGACGCGCTGAAAATATTAAAGTTCCAATTGACGCAGTCCTGGCGGTATACGCGCGGGAAAATGGTCAGGGAATCGTATTTCAGCCTGACGGAAGTGGTGTGACTCCTCCTCAACCTGAACGTGTGAGGCGGCATTCCGCTAAAACGACGCAGAACCACGGCGGACAGCGATCGGGTTCTCACCTCAAAGTGGTTAAATAGGGCAGCCTCAATTTGATCATGCGCTGTAGAGGCGTAGTTGAGTTTCAGATTGAAATTGTGGCGATAGGCCGCATTGCACTCAAAAGTTAAGGGGATTCTCTAAATGCAACAATTTCGTGGTACCACAATTCTTTCTGTGCGCAAAGGCAACCAGGTTGTAGTTGGTGGAGATGGACAGGTATCCCTGGGTGATACCGTAATGAAAGGGAATGCACGTAAGGTAAGACGGCTCTACCGAGAGCAGGTGCTGGCCGGATTTGCCGGGGGAACAGCTGACGCGTTTACCTTGTTCGAGCGTTTTGAAGGCAAACTAGAAAAACATCAGGGACAGCTGGTTAGGGCTGCTGTTGAGATGGCCAAGGACTGGCGGACCGATCGGATGTTGAGGCGCCTTGAGGCGCTGTTAGTGGTTGCAGACAAAGAGTCTTCACTGGTAATCAGTGGCAACGGCGATGTAATCGAGCCAGAAGAAGGCATTATGGCGATCGGTTCGGGGGGTAACTATGCCAAAGCCGCTGCCATGGCACTATCCGATAACACACAGCTAAATGCTCTGGACATAGTGGAAAAGGCCCTGTCTATTGCAGCCCACATATGCATATACACAAACAGTAATCTGACTATTGAGGAGCTCAATTTTTAGAATGAGCAACATGACCCCAAGAGAGATCGTTGAAGAGCTCGATAATCACATCATCGGGCAGAAAGAGGCTAAACGTGCGGTAGCTATAGCCCTCAGAAATCGTTGGCGCAGAATGCAGGTTGAGCCAAAACTGCGCTCTGAAATTACACCAAAAAACATTCTGATGATTGGCCCAACCGGGGTTGGAAAAACCGAGATATCAAGACGCCTTGCTAAACTGGCGCATGCGCCTTTTATCAAGGTTGAGGCAACTAAATTTACTGAAGTCGGTTACGTTGGCAGGGAGGTGGATTCGATTATTCGCGACCTGATGGATATGGCAGTAAAGCTGACCAGGGAAGAGGAGATGGAGAAGGTTAGGCCCCGGGCAGAAGATGCGGCCGAGGAACAGGTACTTGATCTGCTGTTACCGCCAGCGAGAGGTGATGAACCGGCTGCAAATGACGGAGCGGGAAGACAGCGATTCCGTAAAATGCTCAGGGAAGGGACTTTGAATGACAAAGAAGTTGAAATTGAAGTAAGTGCCACAGTCGCCGGAGTTGAGATATTTGCCCCACCCGGAATGGAGGACATGACAAGTCAGTTGCAGGGAATGTTTCAAAACCTTGGCGGACAGAAAAAGAAAACCCGTAAAGTGAGAGTAAAGGAAGCACTAAAATTGCTTACCGAAGAAGAGGCGGCCAGACTGATCAATGATGATGATATCAAGCAATATGCCCTTGAAAGGGTTGAACAACATGGCATTGTGTTTCTCGATGAAATCGACAAAATAGTAAGCCGCAGTGCAGGTGGAACTGGTGGTGCAGATGTATCTAGAGAAGGGGTACAAAGGGATTTGCTACCGCTAGTAGAGGGTGCCACAGTATCAACCAAATTTGGCATGGTCAAAACTGACCATATATTGTTTATTGCGTCCGGCGCATTTCAGCTTTCCAAACCTTCCGATTTGATTCCTGAATTACAGGGAAGGCTGCCCATTAGGGTTGAACTTAGGGCACTTTCAAGTGAGGACTTTGTGAGAATACTTACTGAACCGGATGCGTCATTGACTGAACAGTATCAAGCACTACTCGGAACCGAGGGGGTATCGCTCAAATTCACCGAAGAAGGGGTTGAGCGAATTGCTGAAGTGGCCTGGCAGGTGAATGAGAGCACTGAAAATATTGGAGCCCGGCGACTGCACACAGTGATGGAAAGGTTGCTTGAAACGATTTCATTCGAGGCCGCTGATCGCAGCAACCAGGAGATTGTGGTTGATGTCGAATATGTAGACAGACACCTTAAGGATTTGGCTGAAGATCAGGATTTGTCGCGTTATATTCTCTAGGTGAGGTAAATGCGTCGTTAATTTTTGATTATGTGGAATCTGGTAGCCATGGTTCGTGTGTTGCTGGCTCTGCCAGTGATCGCGTTTGGCTTATTGATCAGTCCCTTTATTGGGTTAATGTCTGAACACGTTTTCTCGAATATTGCAAGAACCTGGTACCGTAGTTTGTTGGCGATAATAGGCGTTCGCTGCAGGTTTAGCGGGGAGAGCATTGGAGAGGTAACGCTAGTAGTAAGCAACCATATTTCCTGGGCCGATATTCTTGTGATCGGTGTTCATTGGCCCTTTGTGTTTCTGGCAATGAAGGACGTCGCCAACTGGCCTGTTTTAGGCTGGCTCGCAAGGCGGGCCGGGACCCTGTTTATAGAACGAGGCAGTGGTGCGCACCATGCGATCAAACAGGTATCAAAGGTTTTGGCCTCCGGGCGTCATGTCGTTCTGTTTCCTGAAGGGAAGACCACCACTGGCACAACTGTGAGGCGATTCCATTCCCGCATTTTTCAGGCTGCAGTGGAAGCAGGAGTAGCGGTGCAGCCGATCGGTATTTTCTATCACGATTCCGGGCAACCAAGACAACACGGCAGCCGAATCACATTTGCCGATGAAGCGGGTCTGGTTGCTAGCGTATGGCGAACATTGGCAGGGCCTCCTGTCAACGCTGAAGTGCGCGTTTTTGAACCTATCGGCCCTCATGGAGACCGCCATCATCTGGCGACGATGGCGCACGTCCGGGTCCGTGAGCATATTGAGTTCACGCTGAATTCATAGCGGATAGGTTAACTTATCTTGGAATCGTCGAAAAATAGCTTAAATTGGCTCTAAAATTTGCCTAAATTCTTTGTAAAACCCGCATTCTGTTGAACTTATATGCTAATTAGCACTCTTATCGCTAGAGTGCTAAAATTGACTAAATTGTTGAGGAAATGACTGGAATGACAGAAAGGCTACCAATCCCCGTAAACGTTTCTGCAAGTGATAATCTGAGTGGTTACATCAGTGCTGTTAACGCAGCACCGATTCTCAGTGCCGAGCGCGAGAAAGAACTTGCGATTCGATATCATGATGAAGGAGATCTTGAGGCGGCTCGAGAGTTGGTGATGTCCCACTTAAGGCACGTGGTGAAAGTTTCCCGGGGCTTCATGGGGTATGGATTACCGTTAACTGACCTGATTCAGGAGGGAAGCATTGGTCTGATGAAGGCAGTTAAACGATTCGACGCAAGCCGCGACGTAAGGCTCGTGTCATTTGCGGTACATTGGATTCGGGCTGAAATTTACGACTATGTTCTGCGCAACTGGCGCATGGTTAAGGTGGCAACCACAAAATCTCAACGCAAGCTATTTTTCAACTTGCGTAAATCTCGCGCCAGACTTGGCTGGATGAAAGATGCAGAGGTTGGGCAGCTTGCGAAGGATTTAAACGTTGAATCCGATACAGTCCGGGAGATGGAGTCTCGACTTAGTGGAACAGATGTTTCATTTGACGCGACTTTTGAACAGGATGAGGACGACACTGGTTACCTCGCGCCGTCTGAGCATCTTGGAGATAACCGATTCGATCCTGCGTTGGTAGTTAGCCGCTCAGAACAGACTGATTTGCGTGAATCTCAGTTGGCGATGGCTCTCGAAGAGCTTGATGCGCGCAGCAAGGATATCGTGCTTCGACGTTGGTTAGGAGATGAAAAACCTACGCTCCATGAATTAGCGGATGAATATGGCGTTTCAGCAGAGCGAATTCGTCAGATTGAAAAGCGAGCAATGGAAAAAATGCGGACATTGATTGAGGTCGACGCTTAAAAATCTCAAAATACAAAAAAAGGGCCCCTAACAGGCCCTTTTTTTATAACCCTCGCGGCAAATAAAAATTGGTCGATTCGCTACAGCGCATTTATTGGAATTCGAATGAACTGCCGGCCGTGTTTATCCGTCGGAATTTTACCTGCTCTCATATTTGCTTGCAGTGAAGGAATAATCAGGCGAGGCATATCCAGACTCGCATCACGATCGTTGCGGATCTGGATAAATTGATCTCGACTAAATCCTGCCCCAACGTGAATGTTACTTTTCTTTTGCTCAGCAACAGAAGTCTGCCATTGAATTTTTCTACCACCAGGGCCATAGTCGTGACACATAAACAACTGTGTGTCCAGGGGAAGCTCCAGCAGTTTCTGGATGGAATCATAAAGTTTCCCAGCATCCCCACCCGGAAAATCAGCTCTAGCGGTGCCGGCGTCAGGCATAAATAATGTATCGCCAACAAATGCTGCATTGCCGATAATATGTGACATGCACGCCGGTGTGTGCCCCGGTGTTTCAAGGGCCAATGCGTCTATCGAACCCAATTGATAGGTGTCACCATCTTCAAACAGGTAGTCAAACTGAGAGCCATCACAACTGAAATTCCGACATTCTCCAAAAATTTTTGAAAAAGTTGTCTGCACTATGGAGATGTTTTTTCCAATACCGATTTTCCCCCCCAGAGCGTTTTGAATGTATGGTGCGGCCGAAAGATGGTCGGCGTGAACGTGTGTCTCAATCAACCATTCAAGCTGCAGCGCATTTTCCTTGATGTACCTAACCAGTCTATCTGCACCGTTGTAGCTAACACGCCCGGCGGCATAGTTGAAGTCAAGCACCGGATCGATCACCGCGCAGTATTTGCTAGCGGGATCTTTTGCCACATAACTGATGGTATTTGTATCTTGATCAAAAAATGCTTGAACATCTGGTTTGATGCTCAAATCTATCGGGTAGTGGGACATTATCGAATTTTGTGAAATTTTTTTCATTCCAATCAGCCTATCTCATTATTATAAATCCCGGAGAGGATAGACGCTTTTTCCGGCACTATGGTGCAGCGTGATCAGGATGCGATGATCTCTCCAGATCTCCTGAAAAAACTATGGTGTTCCGTAGACCATCACATTGTCAGCTTAAAACAATGATTCAGATACGTTCTGGTTGTTGCCCTGAGTGCTGCCATCTTTTGAAGCGTCAACGAGCGGCTGGACAGTATTTGTCGGTTCAGTACCCGCAAGATAGTACTCTTCGAAACCTTCTGGATCATTAATTGAAGTCAGCTGTCCGGTGTCTTTGCTAATAAATCTTACTACGATTTGTTCTGGGACAAGTTGAGGTTGCTCGGGAAAGTCTCCAAGTACTGTGCCCATAAAATCGATCCAGATCGGTAATGCTGCACTTGCACCAGACTCTCGCCTCCCCAGGTGGGCGGGTTCGTCGAACCCTACAAAAACTGTTGTTGTGACATCTGGATTAAAACCCGAAAACCAGGCATCTCGGAAATTATTAGTGGTGCCGGTTTTGCCTGCCAGATCTCCGCGTCCAAGCGCTAGCGCCTTTCGACCAGTACCCGAAAGGATGACTTGTTTCATCAGGCTGGTGGTCAGAAACGCGTTCTGCGGTGAGACAGTTTGCACCGGTTCGCTTTGTAACGGAGCAAGTGGTATAGATCTCGTATCGGTAACAATACCTTCCTCGGCTTCACAATCGGCGCAAATTGTCGCCTGCTCTGGCAACAAATTAACCGGATTACCATTTGCATCTTCAATATTTTCAATAAAGTAGGGCGTCGTAAGTTTTCCGCCATTTGCAAAAACCGCGTAGCCCCGAGCAATTTCAATCGGCGTGACGGTTGTAGAGCCCAGTGACAATGAAAGGCTTCGAGGTAATGCCTCTCGATCAAAACCAAATTTTTCCAGGTGCTGAATTGTTGGTTCGATGCCAATTGCCCTCAGCAACCTGACTGATACAAGATTGAGCGAGAGGCTGAGTGCTTTTCTCAGTCGGGTCGGCCCAAAGAATTTCTTGCTATAGTTCTCCGGGCGCCAGATTCCTTCAAGGTTATCCTCGACCACTATTGGCGCTCCACTAACCAGGCTGCTTGCGGTAAAGCCGTTATCGAGCGCGGTGGAATAAATAAACGGTTTAATGTTTGATCCCGGTTGCCTTTCTGCTTGGACAGCGCGATTAAATTTGCTTAGGTAGTAGTCAAATCCACCAGTCAACGCGAGGATCGCTCCGGTGCGGGAATCTAGGGAAACCAGCGCACCGGACACCTCCGGCAACTGGCTCAGGCTCCAACTATTCTCCTCATCACTGGCCACATACACAACATCACCTATGCTAACTACATCACCGGCAGCTGCAGGCACAGGGCCTTGACTATTGGGAGTTTTATAGTCGGCTGCCCAAGTCATTTTATCGAGCGATACTTCGATCTGCTCTCCGCCCCTTGTATGCGCCGCAAAACCGGTATTTTGCACCGAAAGCACGACTGCTGGCATTAGTTCCTGGCTGGCTGGGTATTCGAGCAGCTTCTCCACCAAGTCGCGTTCCTCTAATCCATCGATTTCAATTTTCCCTGACGGACCCCGAAACCCGTGACGGGTATCATATCTAAGTAGACCTTTACGCAAGGCTTGATTTGCTTTTTCCTGATACTTGCTATTGATGCTGAGAGTGACGTTGAGCCCTTGGCCATACGCATCGCTTCCCATTCGATTGACCAGATATTGGCGAGCCATTTCAGCAACATAGGGCGCCTGTAATTCCACTTCAGCGATATGACGTTCTGCAGTAATTGGTGCTTTGCGGGCGGTCTCCATGCTTAGTTTGTCTATTTTTCCAAGGTCATAGAGGCGCTGGAGGACATAGTCTCGGCGCTCGCTCGCTCGCACTGGATTGGAAATAGGATTATCTCTGGAGGGCGCTTTAGGCAGACCTGCAAGCATTGCTATTTCAGGCACACTCAAGTTTTCCAGAGACTGCCCGTAGTAGACTTGGGCTGCAGCGGCAAAGCCATAAGCACGATGCCCAAGAAAGATTTTATTGAGGTAAAGCTCAAGAATCTCATCTTTAGTCAACGCCCTTTCCATGTTGAAGGCGAGCAGTATTTCCTTGAGCTTGCGAGTGTAGGTTTTTTCTGGATTAAGGAAAAAATTGCGCACGACCTGCATGGTGATAGTGCTCGCTCCTTGGCCTCGGGACTGACTCCGAATATTGCTCAGAAAAGCCCGCAATATCCCGGAAAAATCCACTCCAGTATGATGGTAGAAACTGTCGTCTTCGGTGACCAGTATCGCATCGATCAGCAGTGGTGGGGCCTGATCCAGTGTAACTGGTACGCGGCGTTCGTTGCCATACTCAGCAATTAGCTTTTGATCTGCACTATAAATACGCAGGGGTATATTGAGCGGTATTTGACGTATTTGTTCAACAGTCGGTAGATTTGGTAGCAGGCTGATGGCATAAAATGCCAGACCCACACCCATGGCGCTTGCAAAAGCAAACCCGAACAAAAACAGCTTCGCGAAGAACCGAAAGAGCAGCCTCATGGGATATCAGGGCATCTGTATAAATTGCAGGAAGGAGTAAAGTAGGTTTTTAAAACATATTATATCGCCATTGCTCATGTAGACGCTGGAGATTTTGTGAGAGATCGGCTATATTTTTTCTTAAATAGCTGTAATAAGCCGTTGATCTGTGGCATTATAAGTCGATAAATGGGGCTAAAAGCCGTAATAGGCAAATAAACAAACTACGCTGAGGGGTGATCGTTGTTATTTTCCAGTAAAAACCGAAACCGGTTGGTCGGAGTCGATATTGGCACAACTGCGGCTAAATTAATTGAGTTGTCTCGCGTTGGACGCGCAATTCGGGTGGATCATTATGCGTATGAACCGATTGCGCCCGGGCTAATCATCGAGCATCAAATCAAAGATATAGAACAGGTCGGAGCCGCGGTACAGAGGCTCTTGGCGCGATCAGGGACTAAACTCAAACGGGCCGCGGGGTGCGTGTCTTCGACTAATGTCATCTCTAAAGGGATCACGGTGCAGTCTGATATCGGCGAAGATGAGCTAGATGCACTTGTCGAGGTCGAAGCCGATCGAGTTGTACCTTATGCACTAGACGATGTAAATATCGATTACGTCAATCTCGGTAAGTCACCACAAGGCGATAATGAGGATCAGGTTCAGCTTGTGGTATGCAGAAAAAACGTAGTTGAGTCGTTAGTAGCGGTAATGGATGAAGCCGATCTTGAGCCTGCCGCGGTTGATGTTGATCATTTTGCACTGGCGAGAGTCAATTCGTTTGTTAGCGAGAGTGAGATGGGCAGCGGAAAGAACAAGACCGCAGCTCTAATGGACTTCGGTTTTAATACGAGCCGTCTGCTCGTTTTTCATGATAATCGGATCATTTATACGCGAGAGAATCCGTATGGTGGACGACAGCTTATAGACAGTATCTCGCAGAAATTCGGTTTGCCTCCACAGGATGCGGCACATGCTTTGCGTAACAATGAACTGGCCGACACATTTAAGAACGACGTGTTGAAGCCTTTTGTTAAAACACTGATGCAGGAGATTTTGCGCACGTTGCAGTTCTTTTACTCATCAAGTACGCACAACAAAGTCGACAAATTTCTTATTACAGGGGGGTGCGCTCAAATTGGCAACATCGATAAATTTATCGAAAAACGGATCGAAGTACCTACCGCAATTCTCAATCCATTTGCGGCAACTAGGTTAGGGCCTAAAGTAGATCAAGCTAGATTTAGACGGGATATTCCGTCGCTGGGCGTAGCTGCTGGATTGGCGTTGAGGGGTGTAGGGTGATTATGAATATAAATCTTTTACCATGGCGTGAAGAGCGTCAGCGGCTTCGAGACCGCAAGATGCTGGCCAATGGAGTGTTAATCTGGGTTCTATGCGGCGTAGTGGTGTTTTCCGGGCTGACCTTCTTGAAAAACAAGCAAGCCTATCAAGAAACGCGAAATAACTATCTTTCTGGCGAAATCCGTAAGCTCGATAAGAAAATAGAAGAAATAAAAACTTTACGTGCTGAGAAGGAAAATCTATTAGTACGCATGCAAGTGATTCAAAATTTACAACGTGAGCGTCGTAAGGTAGTGCATCTGTTTGACGACATCGTACGTAAGCTGCCAGAAGGAGTCTACTACACTACTTTAGCTAAAAAGAAAAAGAATTTTAATCTTAATGGCACGGCGCAATCTAATGCTCGTGTGTCTGATTTAATGAACAAGCTGGATGAGTCTGATTGGTTCGCAAACCCCAGTCTAAGTGTGATTGACGTAAGACCGCGCGAAGGGGTGCGTCTGAGTCAGTTCAAGCTTAAGATTTCGGAGGAAAAAAATGAGAACGAGGGCTTGGTGGAGGCTAACTAATGCAATTATCTGATCTTCAAGACGTTGATATCGCTGATTTTAGTACGTGGCCACATTGGTTTCGCTGGGTGATAATATTTTTGGTGGGCGCGGCACTGCTTTATAGTGGGTATCATTTTTTAATAGAGCCAGAACAGCAAGCCTTGGCAAAAATGGAACGAACCGAGAAACAGCTACGTGAATCGTTCCTGATTAAGAAGGAGCAAGTCGTCAATCTTCCAGCTTATCGTGAGCAGATGGTAGAAATTCAGGATAGGTTTGGCGTCGTATTGAAGCAGCTTCCCAATAAAACTGAAGTGCCAGCATTGCTGATTGATATTTCCCAGGCCGGTCTATCAAGAGGTTTGGTTTTCAATCAGTTTAAACCGGGTAATCCTCGGACTGAGGAGTTCTATGTCACATTGCCAATTTCAGTTAAAGTGTCCGGGACCTATCACCAGTTGGCGGAGTTTATTAGCGACTTAGCCGCCTTACCGCGAATTGTGACTGTTGGCGATATGGTAATTCAGGGTGGTAAAAACAAGAGCACCGCCTTGAGCATGACCGCGCAAGTGTTTACCTACCAATACCTGGAAGAGCAAATCTTCGAAAAGAAAGATTCTGGGTCTACGAGGGTGCAAGGCTGATGAAAAGATTCTGGATATTCTTATTTATATTTTCGGTTGCAGGCTGTAGCGAGAACAAAGATGTTTCTGATTTGGAGCGATTTACGCAGGAAGCGTTTAAGGACCATACGCCCGAAGTGGAGCCTCTTCCTGCTTTGCAGCCACAGGCGGTTTTTATCTACACGGCTTCGAAATTGATCGACCCATTTGACCGAGAGAACCTCAAAGAGAAAGTCGAGGACCTGCCCGGCATCGCAGGTGCAGAAGGCCCGGATCGTTCCCGGCGCAAGGAGCCATTAGAAGCGTTTCCTTTGGATTCACTAAAGCTGGTAGGTGTCCTGGCCCAGAATGATCAGAACTGGGCGGTAATTCGGGCGCCAGATAAAACCGTGCATCGGGTCAAGGAAGGAAATTATATGGGCGTAAACTATGGAGAAATACTCCTGGTCGATGATAATACCGTCGCCGTCACCGAATTAGTTAAAAATCCGGTTGGCCGCTGGGAGAAGAAGGAGGCTAATCTGATTTTGGTAGAATAATGATATGTTTGTGTATAGAATCTTGATATCACTACAGGCGACTACCAGTTTACCTGATCTTGCATTCCCAAAAGCACAGGCAAATTGCCAGCTGTGTTTTAGATATTGCGGCGATCAATAAGTAACTGAGGGGAAGACAAGAAAATATGAAAATAACTGGTTTGAGAGGTAAATTGGTGCTGTGCTGCGCTGCGCTGGCGATGGGCTTCTGCTCATCCACGATCGCTTCCCAGCTTGAGTCGATGTCTGTAATGGGTAGTAAACTGCGTCAATTAGTCGAGATGCAGTTCGACGATTACCCTCTTTACGAAATCACCGAATTGTCTGATGGCAATGGCATCATGATCACTTTTCGTGAGACAGTTTTATCCGCAGATTATCAGGCACCAGATTCTCTAGGTAGTGGGCTGATCACTGATCTAAACACTAATGCTGAAAATGGTGACATGAAAGTGGAGGTTTCTCTTGAAACCGCTTCAAAGTACACCCTGACCCGCGCCGATGGCGGCTATCAGCTCTCCCTTACCCCTCTCGATCGCCAACAGCAGGATTCAACCGGAAATTCCTCTCAGCTGACCAACCTCGCATTTTCGCGAATTAGTGGCGACCGAGTGCAGCTTGACCTGAATATTGAAGGTGAGCCGGGGGAGCCGGTCGTTTTCAGAACCGTGGAACCGCCGCGTATCGCACTGGACTTTTTCGGAATGACCAATGGTTCCGGAAAGCAGGTTCATAAAATCGGTATTTCTGCGATTGATTCAGTCGTGTTGGCGGAGGATGAAGATCGTATGCGGATGATACTGAATCTGCAAAACCCTGCTGACTATAGCCTCGAGAAAGTGGACAATGGCCTAGTATTGACCATATTGGCAGGTGCTTCCGCCCCGAAGGCGGGACCCGCTACAGAAGTTGTGACTCGGCCATCGAATTTCACGCTCAGTGAAGGAGGTGCTCAACCTCACGAAATCAGTAATGTTGACTTTCGTCGTACGCCAAACGGTGCCGGCAGGGTCGTCGTCAAACTTTCTGATACCGAGCTGGCCGTCGATCTGCAGGAAATCGGAGGTGAGATAATTGCCGTCTTCTCCAACACAACGATACCGTCTGAGCTGGAACAACGTTTAGACGTCACTGATTTCGCAACGCCGGTTTCGACTATTGACGCGTTCGCCGATGGGAGAGACGTCCGTATGGTGATTACTCCCAACGGTCAATATAAGCAGTCTTCGGTTCAGTCAGGGGATACCCTGGTTATCGATATTTCTCCGTTATCCAAAGCCGAACTTGAAGCGGCGCGTGCCGATGAATTCGGATATACCGGTGAACGACTGTCTCTCAACTTCCAGCAGATCAGTGTCCGTGCTGCGCTTCAGGTGATTGCAGATTTTACTGGACTTAATTTTATAACCAGCGATGCAATTTCTGGAAACCTCTCTCTGCGACTCAAAGATGTGCCTTGGGATCAGGCCTTGGATGTAATTCTCCAGACCAAGGGTCTAGCCATGCGACAGAAGGGTAATGTAGTGTGGGTGGCGCCGGCGGAAGAGATTGCGGATAAGGAACGGCAGGCTCTCGAAGCACGGCAGGAGGTTGGTGAATTAGCGCCACTGGTAAGCGAACTGATTCCGATAAGCTATGCCAGGGCACAAGATATTGCTGGAATTTTGAAGTCCATTAAACCGGTGTCAACTGGTATCACCCAGTCCGCTTTTGGCAGTGTATCAATAAGTGAGATCAAAACTGAGGAAAATACGCTGCTTTCGTCCAGAGGTAGCGTTACCGTTGATAATCGAACAAATTCGTTGCTTATTCAAGATACCGCACTTAAGTTGCGCGAAATTCGCGAGCTAATTGCCAAGCTGGATATCCCAGTTAGGCAGGTACAGATAGAAACGCGAATTGTAGAAGCTACTGATGACTTCAGCAGGAACATTGGTGCGCGTCTCGGATTTTCCAGGATCGTGCAGGACGCAGATGTATTTGGGCCTGGGACGGCAGATGTGTTCTCCGGTGCGACAGTTGGCAGCAACGCATCCACTCGACTCGAAGGTACTCTCGACAATACGGACGCGCTCAGCGTTAACCTCCCGGCCGGCTCACTTGGAGATGAAGCCGCGGCATCTTATGCATTCAGCCTGGCGAGGTTCGGCTCCGGCTTTCTGAGTTTGCTTGATCTGGAGATATCAGCTCTTCAGGCGGAAGGCCGAGGTCGAGTTCTGGCTAATCCGAAAATACTGACTACCGATAAGAACGAAGCCAAAATAGAACAAGGTCAGGAGCGGCAAATCACGTTTGGCTCCGCATTCGGTACGTCCGCCACGCAGGGCCAGAAGGCAGTATTGAGTCTCACTGTTCGTCCACAGATTACACCCGATGATAAGATTACCCTGGACGTGCAGATTACTAACGACTCCTTCGAAGGTGTTGACGACACGATTAATACCAAGCGAATCGAAACACAGACGCTGCTTGAAAATGGGGAAACGGTGGTAATAGGAGGGATTTACCAGCAGGAAGATGGTGAGCTGGTCACCAAAGTCCCATTTCTCGGCGACATACCTATCCTTGGCAATTTGTTCAAAAAGCGTCAAAGAGTTAATAACCGTTCCGAACTGCTCATTTTTCTAACGCCGCGTATTATTGATCCAGCACTAGCTTTACAATAACCACCTTGTTATTGAATATTCGGGTGTACCGATTACCGCTTAGCGTTGAGAAACAATGTTTTCCTCATCGGCCTGATGGGGTCAGGAAAGACTACTGTCGGGCGAAAACTGTCAAATCTTCTCGGGTTCGAGTTTATTGACATCGACCAGGTGCTGATTGAGCGCACTGGTGTCACCATTTCTCATATCTTCGAAGTAGAGGGAGAGGAGGGGTTTCGTGATCGGGAGAGCAGGCTTCTAAAAGAAATCTCTGCAATGAGTAATGTTGTAGTATCCACAGGAGGTGGAATTGTGACCCGTGCCGAAAATTGTGAATTGATGCATGACAACGGCACCTTAGTGTATCTGGATGTTCCGCTTAGAGTCTTATGGAATCGACTGAAGGACTGTCAGCACCGACCGTTACTGCAGGTGGAGAATCCTCGGGACAAGGTGGTTCAACTTATGCAGGAACGCACTCCCTTGTATCTTAAATCTGCGGATATTCACCTGATAGTGGCATCTGATTCTGCTAATCGCACCGCTAAAAAAATACAGCAGCGGCTGAAACAGTCCCAAGTCAAAAAGGATAGTGATCGACAGGATGATGCAGAGCGCACTGCATGAGCACCGTCAGCATTAACTTAGGATCTCGCAGCTATGATATCCGCATTGAGAGGGGATTGCTCTCCGTTGCTGAAGAAATTACTCCTTGGATTAAGGGTAAACAGATATTCATTATTTCCAATGAAATTGTTGCTTCGTTGTATCTAGATCGACTTAAATCTTCTCTTGATTCATATGAAGTGCATGAATTTCTGCTTCCTGATGGCGAACAAACAAAAACTCTGGCGAATTTTTCTCTCGCCCTAGATAAAATGTTATCCGTGCCATGCAATCGGTCAGTAACGGTTATTGCGCTGGGTGGCGGGGTCGTTGGTGACCTCGCTGGATTTGTAGCCGCGTCTTATCTTCGCGGCGTTACTCTTATTCAAGTTCCGACAACATTGTTATCTCAGGTTGATTCTTCTGTTGGCGGAAAGACCGGAGTCAATCACGAGCTCGGAAAAAATATGATCGGGGCCTTTTACCAGCCAAAGAGGGTTCTGATCGATACCGAAACCCTTTCTACTTTGGATCCAAGGCAGCTTTCATCTGGGCTAGCAGAGGTTATCAAGTATGGGTTGATTGCTGACTATGAATTATTTTGCTGGCTGGAACTAAACATGGAATCAGTGCGAGCGCTCGATCCGCTTGCAATAGAGCATATTGTTACCAGATCGTGCATAAATAAATCCAAAATTGTTGAGCAAGACGAACTCGAAGGAGGTATCCGCGCAATTCTTAACCTTGGTCACACCTTTGGACACGCGATCGAGACCGCCACGGGTTATACCACCTGGTTGCATGGCGAGGCGGTTGCCACCGGTATCATGATGGCAGCGCATATGTCTAGCTTGTATGGTTGGTTAGGCTCGGAAGAATGCGATCGGGTAGAGCATCTGCTGTCTAAAGCGGCACTTCCCGCTGCCCCATTCCAAGGAATTGGCCCAAGTAAAATGTTGCAATTGATGCAGGTTGATAAGAAAGTGCAGGATGGTCAGCTCCGGCTGGTATTGCTAAAGGGGCTGGGCAGTGCTTCGGTGATTGAGGGCCCCGATTCAAAATACCTGAATGCAACTCTTGAGTATTTTGCCGAGAAAAATTAGAAAAGGTTCGCTTGTACAAACACCCGATAGTCATATAGCAATCGTTATTGATCTGATTTATCCTTAAAGGTTCGGCCTAGAGCGTTTTGCCGCTTGGCAGGGCCGCGGACTAAACTTTAGTCGGGTTTGGCATTGACCTTCGTAGGTCACAGCGTTCTGGTAACAGATGCTTGCACCACCAAAGATGCCGCAATCTCTTTCATGAGGTAAAAATGACAGCACGGTCTCAACCACCCGAGCAAGGGCTTTATGATCCGAGGTTTGAACATGACGCCTGTGGTGTCGGTTTTATTGCGAGCATCAAGGGTCAAAAGAGTCACGGAATAGTCGCTGATGGTCTCAAAATCCTGGATAACCTTACCCATCGAGGTGCGGTTGGTGCTGATCCTAAAGCAGGCGATGGGGCCGGTATGCTGTTGCAAATATCCGATCGCTTTTTTCGCGAAGTGCTGGATTTTGAGCTCCCTGCAACGGGTCAGTATGCCGTTGGAATGGTGTTTCTACCGAGAACACAGGCAGGTCAGGCGGAGGCGCTCGGAATTGTCGAACGTTATATTCTCGATGAGAATCAGGTTTTATTGGGCTGGCGAGATGTGCCGGTCGACAATTCAAATCTCGGAGACAGCGTACGTCCCACAGAGCCGCTAATTAAGCAAGTATTCGTTGGATCCGGGGAAGCTATCGAGGACCAGACGGACTTTGAACGTAAGCTGTTTGTTATTCGCAAACAGATCGAAAAGTGCATCCGGGAATCGGATATAGAAGGGAAATCGGATTTTTACATTGCCACAATGTCGTCGAGAATCATTACTTATAAAGGGATGCTTTTGGCAGGACAAGTCGGTGAGTTTTATCCCGATTTACTGGATGAGCGAATGGAGTCTGCATTAGCGCTGGTGCATCAAAGATTTTCAACCAACACCTTCCCCACCTGGGATTTAGCGCATCCGTTTCGTTTGATCGCACACAATGGTGAGATTAATACACTTCGGGGTAACACTAACTGGATGGCTGCTCGCAAGAGCACAATGTCTTCCGCTATTCTTGGCGATGATCTGGATAAAGTCTGGCCGTTAATCCATGAAGGACAATCCGATTCGGCTGCATTCGATAACGCTCTTGAATTGCTGCTGGCTGGAGGATACAGCTTGTCTCATGCCATGATGATGCTGATTCCAGAAGCATGGAGCAACAATAGCGGAATGGATCCATGCAGACGCGCGTTCTATGAGTATCACGCTGCGCTGATGGAGCCTTGGGATGGTCCGGCAGCGGTCGCGTTTACAGATGGTAGACAGATCGGTGCCACATTGGACCGCAATGGATTACGTCCTGCACGTTACCTGGTTACGAGCGACGATATCGTAGTGATGGCATCAGAAATGGGGGTGCTGGATATACCTGAACATAAGATCATAAAGAAATGGAGACTGCAGCCTGGCAAGATGCTACTGATCGACCTTGAACAAGGGCGAATTATCGACGACGAAGAGCTCAAACAAGATCTTGCATCATCACATGATTATCAGGGCTGGTTAGATCGCACCCAAATTGAATTGGCAAGTTTAAGACCTGCGGTTGGGGCGATGTCGCCGGACAGAGAAACTCTGATCTCAACTCAGAGGGCATTCGGTTACAGTAAGGAAGACCTTAAATTTTTATTGACTCCCATGGTTGCGCTGGGTCAGGAGGCCATAGGTTCAATGGGCACTGACGTTCCACCTTCGGCAATGTCAAATAAGAGCAAACATCTATCCACTTATTTCAAACAAAATTTTGCGCAGGTCACAAATCCTCCCATAGATCCAATCAGGGAGGAAATCGTGATGTCTCTAATGTCACTGATAGGACCAAAGCCTAATTTGCTAGGTCTTGAGGACGGCGGTAAGGATATGCGGCTGCTTGTACCGCAACCGGTATTAACCAATAACGAGCTGGAAAGAGTCCGACAAATTGAGGACTACACTAATGCTGCATTTCGAACAAAGACGCTCAGTCTCTGTTATCCGGCCAGCCAAGGACCGAAAGGAATGCGGGGCGCGATACTTGCGTTGTGTGAAAGGGCGGAGTTAAGAGTCAAACGGGGTTATAACATTCTCATTCTTTCCGATCGGGATATGGATGCGGATAATGTCGCGATTCCAGCTCTGCTCGCAACATCAGCAGTGCATCATCATCTGATTACACGCGGGCTGCGTACAGAATCGGGTTTGGTAGTGGAGACCGGCGCCTGCATGGAGGTGCATCATTTCGCAACCTTAGCAGGATATGGTGCCGAGGCGATTAATCCTTATGTCGCGTTCGATAGCATTAACAGGATGTTGCCGAATCTGGAAAGTTCGCTTAATTTTGAAGACGCGCAGAAACGATACATCAATGCCGTGGGAAAAGGCCTTAAGAAAGTCATGTCTAAGATGGGTATCTCTACTTACCAGTCTTATTGCGGCGCACAAATATTTGATGCCGTAGGCCTGTCTTCTAAGTTTGTTGAGCAATATTTCTTTGGCACGCACACTGCAATTGAAGGAGTTGGCCTGGAGCAGGTGGCAGCTGAATCGTTTAAATGGCATCAGAAAGCGTATGAGGATAAAGCCGGCCCAAGCCAGCTTGATGTCGGCGGGGAATACGCCTATCGAGTTGACGGCGAGGCACATGTATGGAGCCCAGACACCATCACTAAGCTGCAGCATGCGACCCGCAGCAACAATGCACAGACCTTCGCTGAATTCTCTCGTTCCGTCGACCAGCAGGATAAAAAACTCCTTAATTTGCGGGGGTTGTTCGAATTCAACTGGTCAGAAACGCCGATACCTATCGATCAAGTAGAGCCGGCATCGGAAATTGTGAAACGCTTCTCAACCGGTGCAATGTCGTTCGGCTCGATTTCACACGAAGCGCACTCAACTCTGGCAATTGCCATGAACCAGATCGGAGGCCGTTCTAATACTGGCGAGGGTGGTGAGGAACCAGAGCGATAT
This sequence comes from uncultured Gammaproteobacteria bacterium, assembly GCA_947259885.1. Lineage (GTDB taxonomy): Bacteria > Pseudomonadota > Gammaproteobacteria > Arenicellales > Poriferihabitantaceae > VYFG01. The sequence goes on along the minus strand of CAMYNW010000007.1, from coordinate 200,028 downwards.
AATCCGCTCCCAGATGGCTCAAAAAACCCACAGCGATCTGCGATCAAACAAGTAGCTTCCGGTCGGTTTGGGGTCAGCACAGAGTACCTTGTGAATGCGGACGACTTGCAAATCAAGATGGCTCAGGGAGCGAAGCCCGGAGAAGGAGGTCAGCTACCCGGTCACAAGGTTAACGCACAGATTGCCTCGGTGCGTCATTCCACACCTGGTGTGGGCCTGATCTCTCCTCCACCTCATCATGATATTTATTCAATAGAAGACCTGGCGCAGCTGATCCACGATTTAAAAAACGTCAATCCCGAGGCGCGAATCTCTGTAAAGCTGGTTTCTGAAGGCGGGGTAGGCACTGTCGCAGCAGGTGTTTCCAAGGCGCATGCTGATCACGTCACAATCTCTGGATTCGAAGGCGGAACCGGAGCTAGTCCACTGACGTCAATTAAACATGCCGGTATTCCCTGGGAAATTGGACTGGCAGAGACCCATCAGACTCTGGTGATGAACAAACTGCGGGGCCGGATTTCGGTGCAGGTTGATGGTGGTCTGCGCACCGGCAGAGACGTTGTAATTGGCGCGCTGCTTGGCGCGGATGAATTTGGTTTCGCCACCGCTCCGCTTATTGTTGAAGGTTGTATCATGATGCGCAAATGCCACCTCAACACCTGCCCTGTAGGCGTTGCCACTCAGGATCCGGAGTTGCGCAAGAAGTTCTCCGGTAAGCCGGAGTATCTGGTTAACTATTTCTTCTTCGTCGCAGAGGAGGTGAGAAATATTATGGGGAAACTCGGCTTTCGCAATTTAAATGAAATGATTGGCAACTCCGATCGAATCAACATGCGTAAAGCAATTAATCATTGGAAGGCCAGAGGGCTGGATTACAGTCGGATCCTCGCAAAGCCTAATGCCGATGTAGGTGTCGCAGTATTCAATAGTGAACAGCAGAATCATGGCCTTGAAAAGGCTCTCGATCATGAGCTCATCGAAAAGTCCTGGGCCGCCTTCGACCGAAAGGAAAAAGTTGAAATTGATATGGAAATCCGCAACGTAAATCGCTCCGTCGGGGCAATGTTATCTGGACGAATTGCCGCTCGATACGGGCATAAGGGTTTACCGGACGACACCATTCTGATTCGTGCAAGAGGCACTGCTGGGCAATCTTTTGGCGCCTGGTTAGCACGAGGAGTATCAATTGAATTAGAAGGTGAGGCGAATGACTATGTCGGGAAAGGGTTATCAGGAGGGCGTTTGGCAGTCCGACCACCTGCTGACAGCGGTATAAGTAATGCTGCCGAAAATATAATTGTAGGAAACACCGTTATGTATGGCGCAATAAGCGGCGAGGCTTATTTCAGCGGTGTTGCGGGTGAGCGGTTCTGTGTGCGTAACTCTGGAGCTACTGCTGTGATTGAAGGGGTGGGAGACCATGGGTGCGAATACATGACGGGTGGCGTAGTGTTATGTATAGGGCGCACAGGTCGCAATTTTGCAGCAGGCATGTCAGGTGGAATCGCCTACGTGCTTGATGATGCTGGGGAATTCAGCGCGCATTGTAATCATGAATCAGTCGAACTCCGCCCTGTTTATCCCGATAAAGGAGTGGCAGACATCGCGGATATGTTGAGCGCTGATGAGACCAGACTACGCCAGCTAATCGAAAACCATTTTTCATACACAGGAAGTGAGGTTGCAAGAAAAATCCTTAACAACTGGCAGTATCATTTACCTATGTTTATTAAGGTAATGCCAACAGATTATGAAAATGCTCTGATAAAGTTAAGAGAAGAGGCTATGCCTGCTCTGGAAGTTAGCAATGGGTAAGCCTACAGGATTCATGGAAATCGAGCGTAAAGAACGCCATAGCCTTCCCGTTAAGCAACGAATCAAGAACTATCAGGAATTTATAATTAACCTGGGAGATCGGGAGTTGAAAGATCAGGGTGCGCGGTGCATGGATTGCGGTATACCCTACTGTCACTCCGGTTGCCCGGTTAATAACTTGATTCCCGATTGGAATGACTTGGTCTACAACGATGAGTGGGAGCTTGCCAGTGAGCGCCTACATGCGACTAACAACTTTCCAGAGTTCACAGGTCGTATTTGCCCCGCACCTTGCGAAGCTTCCTGTACATTGAATATCGATGATAATCCTGTAACTATAAAGACCATAGAATACAGCATAGTCGAGCGAGCATGGCGGGAAGGCTGGATACAGCCTCAAATTCCAAGGCATCGAAGTGGAAAACGAGTAGCGGTGGTGGGTTCCGGTCCGGCCGGCCTGGCAAGTTCCCAGCAACTGGCACGAGCTGGACATAGTGTATCTCTGTATGAGAAAGAGGACCGAAGTGGCGGTCTCTTGCGTTATGGTATTCCGGATTTCAAACTGGAAAAGAAGGTGATCGACAGGCGGATGGCACAAATGAAAGCGGAGGGAGTACGTTTCCACAGCAATACCCATATTGGGGTCGACCTTCCAGTCAGCTACTTGGTGCAAAACTTTGACGCTGTGGTACTCGCTGGAGGCTGTGAAGTGCCTCGCGATCTATCAGTTCCTGGCCGCAAATTAGATGGTGTGCATTTTGCAATGGATTTCTTGCGCACAAACTCGAAAAGAGTACAAGGTGGTGATGTATCTGATTCAGAGTTTATTTCCGCTGAAGGCAAACACGTAGTTGTGATTGGCGGTGGAGATACTGGTTCAGACTGTATAGGTACTTCTAACCGTCATGGCGCTGCGAGCATAACTCAGATTGAAATTCTGTCTCAGCCGCCGGAAAAAGAAGAGAAAGCCCTGACTTGGCCGAACTGGCCTCACAAACTTCGAACCTCTTCTTCCCATGAGGAGGGATGCAGTCGTTTGTGGGACGTTGTGACGAAGGAATTTATTGGTGATGAAAGTGGAAACGTCAAGGCTGTGCAATGCAAAAAAGTGGCTTGGAAATCAGTAGACGGGAGCTGGAAAATGGAAGAAATTCCAGGCTCTGATTTCGAGCTCAAAGCTGAGCTGGTAACTCTTGCTATGGGTTTCACTCATCCGGTTTTCCAGGGAATGTTGGAGGACTTCGATATTTCCCTGGATGCAAGAGGCAACGTGGATGCCTCGATAGAGGGCGAGAAAGCCTACCACACTAATATTGATGGCGTATTTTCCGCCGGTGATATGCGCCGCGGGCAATCTCTAGTTGTGTGGGCTATTCAGGAGGGGCGTAAGTGTGCAGAAGCAGTAGACAAGTATCTGAGAGAAGATAACAGTCTTTCTGAGTAAAAATTTATAGTCGAATTTACAGGGCCCAATTTTGCTTCCGGCACTTAAAAATGATCGTTTGTTGCGTGCGCTCAAACGACAACCAGTGGACTGTACACCGGTTTGGATTATGCGCCAAGCAGGCCGATACTTGCCCGAATATCGGGCTTCGCGTGCCAGAGCGGGTGATTTTCTGACGCTTTGTAAAACCCCAGAGCTTGCCTGTGAAGTGACCCTGCAGCCAATTCGTCGGTTCCCACTCGATGCGGCCATATTATTTTCAGATATTCTCACTATTCCGGATGCAATGGGACTAGGTCTGTCTTTGAATGAGGGAGTTGGGCCAAAGTTCGCAAATCCAGTGCGGACGCCTGCTGATATTGCAGCACTTCCTGAGCTCGATATCGATAAGGACCTTTCGTATGTGACTGATGCTGTAAGGCTAATCCGCCGAGAATTGAACGGGGAGGTCCCTTTAATTGGGTTTGCCGGCAGTCCGTGGACACTGATGACTTATATGGTCGAGGGAGGCGGTAGTAAAGATTTTTCGCTCGTCAAATCTATTTTGTATGATGATCCTGTTTCTGCGCACGTTTTACTTCAAAAGGTTACCACTGCGGTATCTGGTTATCTCAAAGCTCAGGCTGATGCAGGCGCACAGGCGTTAATGGTATTCGACACCTGGGGCGGTTCGCTTTCATCTGCCGCCTATCAGGAATTTTCATTGGCGTACATGCAAAAAATAGTCACCGCTCTGAAAACCGACAGCAGCACTAAAGATATACCGATTACACTTTTTACCAAGGGCGGAGGAAATTGGCTCGAAAAGATTGCGGATACCGGGTGTGACTGTGTAGGGCTAGACTGGACAGTTTCAATTTCTGAAGCTTGGCAGCGTGTGGGTGACCGGGTCGCACTCCAAGGTAATATGGACCCATCTGTGCTGTATGCTTCAGCTGATAAAGTGGCCGCAGAAGCTGCCAGTATCATCAGGGAGTTTGGCAATAGTCCCGGCCATATTTTCAATCTTGGCCACGGAATTCATCCCGGTATCGACCCAGAGAAAGTTGGTGTGTTGGTGAATACAGTTCATAAGGAGTCTAGTCGGTAGCTTTCTTCTGCGCGTGTTCAAATTCGCTAAGCTGAGCTTGAGTGGCCTTGGCCTGGAATTTTTCTTTGTAAGCTGAATAAGGCATGCCGTACACCAGTTCACGGGCTTGATCATAATTTAACTCAATGTTGTGTTCGGCTGCTTCAGACACATACCACTTGGAGAAGCAGTTTCTGCAAAAATATGCCAGATTCATCAGGTCTATGTTCTGCACTTCGGGATAGTTTTGCAGGTGCTGAATAAGCTTGCGGAATAGTGCTGCCTCAATTTCAGTACGATCAGCATCTGAAATTTCAGGTATTGGGGATTTATTCATAATTAAGTTCGGTTGCTTAAACTTGCTAGCTCGCGGCAATATGGGCGTGGTTCTGATTCAAAAGGTTTACTGCGTATCGGAACTGTACTATATCTACCAGAATTACTCCAAAAGTTACAACCTAGAAGTTTTCACTTTGCTCGCAGGAATAATCCCCTGATTGAACAGTGTCAGGTGCGCAATGTGGGCGCTCTTTGGAGAGCTACATTATTCCTGCTTTAAATAGTATAAACAGACCAAATAACTTCCAGCATACGATTTTTTCTAGAACAGCTGCGTCCTTGTCAGATAACCAGATCATCAGCGCGTCTTCGGTAATTATAGCGAAGTCCATTAAGACGCCCGCTGGAGTGAATCTGGTTGAACGATCAGTATTCGAGAACCTGATAGAATAAAATCAGTGCAGACTGCCTTAGAAAGTGAGCGCCGCCGCAAAAAGAGCCCCTGGCAGAGAGCAAATTGGCGAACAATCAAACCAGTCCCCCTTGTTTGATATACTTCGGAACCCTTTGCAAAGCCATATTCACACTGTAAATGTCCTCTTCCTCATCAATCGATAAAGCCGCCGAATATGCGCGTGCGGTGGTACAGGTCGAAATGGATGCGATTCACGCACTACTAGAGCGGATTGATAGAAGATTCGAACACGCATGTGAGATGATTCTTGCCTGTAGTGGTCGTGTGGTGGTAATTGGTATGGGAAAATCAGGACATATCGGAGGGAAAATAGCGTCGACGCTGGCGAGTACCGGTACTCCGTCTTTCTTTGTGCACCCAGGGGAGGCAAGCCACGGTGATCTTGGGATGATCACACCGGATGACCTGGTGGTGGTGATCTCAAATTCAGGTGAGACGGCGGAAGTGATTACAATCCTTCCGATTGTGAAACGAATCGGCAGCGGCCTGGTTGTACTCACTGGGAATCCAGACTCCACATTGGGTCAACAGGCCGACGTCTGTCTAGACATAAGCGTTGCCAAGGAAGCTTGTCCGCACAATTTGGCTCCAACTGCTAGTACAACTGCAACGCTGGTTATGGGAGATGCCTTAGCCGTATCGGTGCAAAAGCTTCGAGGTTTCTCTGAGCAGGATTTTGCTCGCACACATCCTGGTGGGACTCTGGGTAAACGTCTACTATTGTTCGCCTCGGATCTGATGCATCGCGGTGATCAACTTCCGCTGGTCGGTGCACAAGCAAGCTTGCAAGATCTGTTGCTCGAGATGTCCTCGAAGTCTCTGGGCATGGCAGGTGTGATTGATCAACAGGGAAAATTATTAGGAATGTTTACTGATGGCGATCTGCGACGGACGCTGAACAGTGGGGTGGATATTTATAATAGTCGCGCCATCGATCTGGTGAATAGCGAACCTTATACTATCGGGCCAGACACTCTGGCGGCTGAGATAGTAAAGATAATGCGTGACTATGCGCAACAAGGCCCACATGCTATTAACTGCGTATTTGTAGTGGATAAAGAAGACGTGGTAATCGGTGCGTTGAATACCCACGATCTGTTACGAGCAGGGGTTATTTAAAGCATGTTCGAGTTCAAGCAGAATATCATCTTGATTGCGGTATTCTTTGGATTGCTGATACTTTCTGCTTGGTTTCAATTTGGGCTGTTAGAAACACCCGTTTCGGAACTCTCAGAAGAGGAAAAGAACGCCGCCGATTACTACATTGAGAATTTCGTTTCAACGGGAATGGATGCAGATGGGAAGAAATACGAGGTAAGAGCAGATCGAATGGTGCACTATCCTTATGGCGACAGGGCGCTTTTAGATAAACCGCATTTGGTGCAGTACGATCTTAACCAGAACCCTCGCCATGTCTATGCTGATTCAGGGTGGTTGTACAACAGCATTTCCAAGGTTCTCATGACAGGTAACGTGCGCGTAGTGCAGAGTCGCACAGGCACGGCAGGAGGCGTATCCATGGGTGAAAAAATGGTTGTTCACCTCAATGATCGTGGTGGCTAAGAAAAATGTATGCTTCAGGCAGTATTCATTGATAATTGAGACCATATTAAACTGCTTTAAAAGTGAAGGTAGAAAGAGACTTATTAGAATGTTGAATAGAATTTTTTTTATGCTTGTAATGACCATGTTTGTCTGCGCTGCATATGCCCTGGATAGCGATCAAGATCAGCCAGCAACCCTTGAGGCAGATGACTTTGAACTCGATCTAAGAACCGGGGTCAGGACCTATCGAGGTAACGTTCTGTATAGGCAGGGAAGTATTCGTCTTGAATGCGATGAGCTGGTTACTTACTTTAATGATGATGATGAGCTCGACAAAGCGGTTTGCACCGGCGATCCTGGAAAGTTCAAACAGCGACCCGAAAATTCGGAGGACGACATGATTGGAAAGGCCAGGGTAATTACCCTTGATCAAGTAGCAGAATTGGTGATCATGAAGAGTCGGGCCGATGTTACGCAGGGTGGAACGCGCCTGACTGGTCGACTGCTAACCTATAATCTGGCCACGGAGAAAGTCGTAGTTAAAGGTGATTCAGACAGTCAGACAAAAACCACTACAAAAACCCCCTCTGAATCTCCGACCACGGAAGGATCGGTCGCGACAGATGAAGAGCAGGCTGTAAACGCTGAGGAGTCGACCACTAGTGCCCGCCCAACAATTATCATTCAGCCAAGGAAAAAGAAGAAAAATTAGGCCGCAGTATTTAATTAGTTTAAACAAAACAGCAAGAACTGTAAGCACGGCATGCGAACCCTTAGCGCAAAATCATTGGTAAAAAGTTATAAACACAATGTCATTGTGAATGGGGTAGACCTTGTGGTCAATGACAATGAAGTGGTGGGATTACTCGGAGCGAATGGGGCCGGCAAAACTACGTGTTTCAATATGATTATTGGATTGGTTCGGGAGACGGGCGGAAAGATATTCCTTGAAGATGAGGATATAACCGGCTTGCCAATGCACGAACGTGCAAGATTAGGTATTGGTTATTTACCCCAGGAGCATTCGGTATTTCGAAAATTAACCGCGGAAGAGAATATTCTCGCAGTTTTGGAGACTATTGGGGGACATGACGCTGAAGACAGAAGTCGGATTAGTCAAACCCTTCTTGAGGAGTTTGGTATTTATCATCTTAGGGATAAGCTCACGATCCAGCTATCAGGAGGGGAGCAGCGACGGGTGGAGATTGCGAGAGCGCTCGCTCTAGAGCCGTCGTTTATACTCCTCGACGAACCCTTTGCAGGAGTGGATCCTATCGCGGTGAAAGAAATTCAGCATATTATTACTGTCCTCAAGGATCGAGGTATAGGCGTCCTTATTACTGATCATAATGTAAGGGAGACCCTTGGGATCTGCGATCGTGCCTACATTCTGCACCGGGGAGAGGTGCTAGTCTCAGGATCCCCGGAAATAATCATGCAGCACGACCGGGCGAGAGAAGTCTATCTGGGTCAAGACTTTCGTATGTAGTTAAATCGCATGTATATCTACGTGCGTACTTCAACCCGGTGAGGTATTTGTCCTAAGAAAATGCCATCTGCAAAGCAAAGAGTCCTAGGAATTTGTGTATCACAGCCAATATTCCATAACCTTCATTGCGCCAGCTTTACAAAGCATGTTACACACATCTGACACTAACCGAGAACTATAACACAAATCCTGCGACTCTTGGCCTGACTACCAGACTTAACCCCTGACGCGAATTTGGGTAAAATGTATTTCCAATGATATACGCAGCCTCGGATGAAGCCGGCACTAAACCTTAAGCAAAGCCAGCGTCTTACAATGACGCCTCAACTGCAGCAAGCCATCAGGCTACTGCAGATGAACACCGTCGAACTATCTGAAGAGCTCATCCAGGCCCACGAGAGTAATCCTTTGCTTGAAATGGAGGACCCATTAGAAAGACAGGAAGTCAGTCACGACGAAGAGACGATAGAGGTTGAATCTAGTGATGAATCCAGGGAGTCACTTGACGAGGATTGGGTAAGTGCTCAAACATATAATCGTGTTAGTGGACCGAATGCGCAGCTCGATATTGATTTCGATATTCCTGACCGTTCCGGTCCTGCTACTCTCAGACAATCGCTGGAGGATCAGCTTTCTCTTCTGGCATTGAGCCCCGAAGTTAAATTGGTCAGTGATCGCATTGTTCAGTATCTTGATGATGCCGGATACCTGCAAGTTGATCTTGAAGAAATTTATAATGAAGTTTCTTCGGAGATTAAAAATGAACCTGAGATTGAGCACATTCAGATGGAGCAATGTCTGGAAATAGTCCAATCTTTAGAGCCTACGGGGGTCGGCGCTCGAGCTCCGAGTGAGTGTCTGCTATTGCAGCTTAGGGCAATAGATAATGAAACACCTGGACACCGCGAGGCGGGAGAAATTGTACGTAATCACCTTCATCTGCTCGCTGATCGGGATTACCAAACTTTGAAACGAAAATTAGGAGTTGGAGAATCTGAATTAAAGCAGGCAGTTGACTTGATTAAGCACTTGAACCCGCACCCTGGCTTTAGTGTGGGAGATATTTCGGTAAATTATATTGTTCCTGATGTGGTAGTTGAACATCATCGTGGTATATGGCTCGCAAGATTGAACACCGGTGCTTTACCACGGGTTGTTATAAATCAAGACTATCAACAGTTGGTTACTGAGAATTCGGCGAGTGAATCATTTTCAAAAATGAAAGAACAATTACAGGATGCAAGATGGTTGTTGTCCAATATTGAGAAACGTCATTCCACCATCTTATCAGTGGCTTCTGAGATTGTGGAGAGACAGCAAGCCTTCTTTGACCACGGTCCGGCTGCAATGAAGCCGATGATATTGCGCGACGTTTCAGAGGCTTTGGATATACATGAATCAACCGTGTCTCGTGCTACCAATGGGAAATATATGCTAACTCCTCTTGGAGTGTAGTAGCAATACAAACTTTAGTGCGTGAAATGATTGAGAATGAACCCACAAAAAAACCAATAAGTGACATGAAAATTTGTGAGGCGCTCAAAGATCAAGGCTATGAAATTGCGCGCCGTACTGTAGCCAAGTATCGGGAACAAATGAATATCCCGCCTTCGAGTAAACGAAAATCTCTATAGTAAGGAGGACCCGATATATTTCTTTCGCGCCGTTATTCCGGCATCGCATTAACCAATAGGAGACGTAAATATGCAAATATCAATTAGCGGACATCATCTTGACATTACAGAGTCGCTTCATAATCACGTATCGGAAAAGGTTGAAAAAATCGTCAGGCACTTTGATCATGTTACAAACACTAACGTAGTATTGCAGGTCGAAAAAAAAAGACATATGGCTGAAGCAACAATAAATGCTAAAGGCGCTAAGATTCATGCTTCCAGTACCTGTGATGACATGTATGCTGCTATTGATTCAATGGTAAGCAAACTGGATCGCCAGGTTTTGAAACACAAAGAAAAACTAACTGATCACCACCGCACAGATGCATCACTCAAACAGTCCTTTGACTGACCTGCCTGCCCAGCTTGGATTCACCCAATGAGGTGCGAAAGGTGAATCAAATAGAGAATAATATTAGCCGATTCCTAAGCGAAGAACGGATCCTACTGGATCTCTCTACTACCAGTCGGAAGCGGTTGTTCGAACACATCGCGCAAGTATCGAGCGTGGATCTTGACAAGATAAGCGAAGACTGTGTTTTTAAGACAATAACCGAAAGAGAACGATTAGGCAGCACAGGACTTGGAAAAGGTATAGCTGTTCCGCACGGACGTATCGACAATCTTGAGCAGCCTGTGATTTCAATAATCCGATTAAATCAGCCAATTGACTATGATGCTCCAGATGGTCAACCAGTTTGGCTGGCGGTTGGTTTGCTGGTCCCAGCGGAAGCTAATGAAGCGCACTTAAAATTGCTCTCAACGCTAGCTAGTTGTTTTCAGGATACCAAGTTTGTTGACACTCTAAAAAATTGCCAGACACCCGATCAGGTAAGTCAGTTGTTTGAAGGTGTAACGAGGTAATGCAATCGGTTGAGTCAGTTCCACAACCTGAACCACTACAGGTACAGAAATTAATCGAACAGCTTCCGGACGTGCATTGGTATCAGCGTACCGGAAAAACCGTAAAAAGCTGCTTCCAGCAGGCGAATCTTTTCGGCTTCCTTAATCCACTGCGCATAACACCCTTGCAGATCGTCGATCAAGCTGCGATCGAGTGGCTTTATCGAATGCGCGATAGTGAGTTGCGGAAATCTCCATGTTTCGATTCGCAAGGTTCAGTAGCGACCATATTGTGTGACGGATTGAGCCCTAATCCAAATATTATTGAGGTTTGTAAGAACAATGACATTGCGTTACTGAAAACATCCCTTGGATCTGCCGCGGTACTAGATTGCTTGCAGGGACAATTGCCTCGACTATTGTCACCTCGATGTAACAAACATGGGGTATTCCTCGCTGTCATGAATACAGGGGTGCTGATTACTGGTGCGAGTGGCGTTGGTAAGAGTGAGGTTGCGTTGGATTTAGTTCAGAGAGGTCATCAGCTAGTTGCCGATGATGCGGTGGAGATTTACCGGCGAGACGGAGCTGAGCTTGTCGGTGAGTGTTCGCCGACCCTGAAAGGATATGTTGAAATCCGAGGCCTTGGAATTATTAATATTGACAAGATGTTTGGTCCGGCTTCGGTGCTAGATTATTATCGGTTGCAACTGATCATTAACCTGAAAGATGCCACTAATAAGGAAATTCGAAGTCTTGATCGACTACAGCCAAGCTTGAATATGGTTGAGATTCTCGGAATTAAGGTGCCACGCTTAAGTATGTTGGTGGCGCCAGGCCGCAATCTAGCGGTTCTAATTGAAGCTGCCACCCGTGATTTCTTATTACGGAAGTCTGGAATTGATAGTAGTCTTGATTTTGTTAAAAGCCATGACCGGATTATGGGTATTGAGGAGATAGGATGAAGCTTCGCGCAACTGATTTGATTATTATTAGTGGCTTGTCCGGTTCCGGCAAGAGTTTAGCTTTGCGATCACTGGAGGATATCGGCTACTACTGCATCGATAATCTCCCGGCAGTCTTGCTTCCGGCATTTAATCGCTATCTGCCTGATCATACTTCGGGTGGGGAAGAAGAAATTGCAGGTGCGGCAATCAGCATTGATTCGAGAAACAATCAGTTTCTTTCTGAGCTCGACCAGATTCTTGAGGAACTGGAGCTACAGGGTCGGTCTTGCAGAATTCTCTTTCTGGATGCGGAAGAACAAAAACTAGTCAGACGTTACAGTGAAACTCGCAGGAAACATCCTCTTACTAGCCCATCTACACCGCTTATTGACGGCATACGTCGCGAGCGGGAAGTGCTGAAGCCACTGCATGAGCGCGCAGAGAAAATCATCGATACTACCGACACAACCCCCCATGAGTTAAGGGGGCTAGTGCGTGATTTTGCTGGCGGATCGAGTGTTTCCGGACCGTTGCTATTGTTGGAGTCATTTGGTTTCAAATATGGTTCGCCGAGGGAAGCTGACTTTATATTTGATGTAAGATGCCTGCCGAATCCACATTGGGAAGATGATCTACGGGCACTGACCGGATTGGATGCGTCAGTAGCTGAATTCCTAGAGCGACAGCCCATGGTGGTAGAAATGACAGAGGAGCTTTTCAGTTTCTTGCTCAAATGGCTGCCTGGTTTTGCCAGCGAAAACCGTAGTTACATCACGGTCGCGATTGGGTGTACTGGCGGGCAACACCGCTCGGTTTATATTTGTGAACAGCTTGTAAAGCGATTCCGTGATCGAGGAATTAGTGCACAAGTGCGGCATCGGCAGCTCGAAGAAAATGATTGAGGCCGAAGTTCCAGTGGTCAACAAGCTTGGATTGCACGCACGTGCTGCGTCAAAGCTGGTAAAGTTGACTGCAGGTTTCGAGAGTTCGATAAAGCTTATCAGAAAGAATCAAGAAGTAGACGCCAAGAGCATCATGGGAATTCTTATGTTGGCTGCAACACAAGGTACGCAAATCCGGGTGATCACGGATGGCCCGGATGAACGAGATGCAATGGATGCTATCAGTGAAATGTTCGAGCAATGTTTCGGTGAAGACGAATAATGCATGCCCACTGGCAAAGATTGAATGAGAAATTAGCTCCGGGAGTTCTTTAGTGCTGGCGTTGCATGGAACAGGAGTCGGAGCAGGAATCGCAGTTGGTCGAGCACGAATAATCAACCGCACTAGCGATAAGATCACCCAGTACCCGATAGCTCAAGAACATGTTCAAAAAGAAATAGAGCGACTGGAGAAGGGTATAGAGACTGCCCAACACTCTTTATTTGAACTGGGCAAACAGTTTGGTAAAGAAGTTCCAGAGGAAGTACGAGCATTGCTTGAAGCGCATAGTCTGATGCTTAAGGATCCATTGATACTTCAAGAGTCGTCAAGACTGATTAGCGAACAATGGATTAATGCTGAATTCGCGTTAAACCAGTATGGCACCCGCTTAGAGAGAGTATTTGAGCAAATTCAAGATCCATACCTAAGCAGCAAATCGGTAGATGTGGCACAAGTGATTCAACGCGTGCTTGGTGCCATGACAGATTCCCAGGAAGCCATCGGCGGTCAGCCGGAAGGTACGTATGATGGTGAGATTATTATCGTCAATGATCTCACTCCGGCAGACACAATCGAGTTGCGAAAACATCGAATTATTGGTTTCGTTACAAAGTTAGGGGGACCCACTTCGCACACCGCTATTTTAGCGCGCAGTATGAAAATTCCGGCGATTGTTGGTATGCATGGATCGGTGGGCTATCTTCGCACTGGGGATTTGCTGATTATCGACGGTAAGCGTGGAGTAATCCTGGCAAGTCCGGATAATCGGGCTTTAGCCGCTTATCAACGGCGACGGGAAAAAATCATTCGGCGTACCCAAGCCCTTGAAACGTTACGTGATGCGGAATCAGTTTCTTTAGATGGGCAGAGAATCATGTTGATGTCTAATGTGGAGTTGCCGGATGAGGTCAGCTACAGTGTAAAACAGAATGCAGAAGGCGTAGGGCTATATCGCACCGAATTTATGTTCATGAATCGTGAGCAGATGCCTGATGAGGAAGAACAGGTGGAGGTGTATAAACAGGTGCTCGAAAAGAGCGATTGTCCGGTTACTATTCGAACCTTGGATCTGGGCGCAGATAAACAGGTTGACGGCGGGCGTTCTGCAGACAATCAATCCACAAACCCCGCGCTTGGATTACGAGGGATTCGGCTTTGCCTGCATGACCTTGGCTTGTTTAAACCACAACTGCGTGCGATTTATCGGGCCTCTATTTTTGGTAGGGCCCGCATGATGGTGCCTATGATCTCAAATGTGGAGGAACTGGACCAATTGTTCAGACTGATTGATGAAGTTAAGCAGGAGCTTGCTGAACAGAATTATCCTTTTGATTCGGAACTGCAGGTTGGGGGAATGATTGAGGTGCCTGCAGCCGCTATCGCAGCGGATATTTTTGCTCGGAAGCTGGATTTCCTTTCTATAGGCACCAATGACCTGATTCAGTATACCCTTGCAATAGACCGAATTGATGATGAAGTTAACTACTTATACGATCCGATTCATCCTTCGATATTGCGTTTGATAAAGAACGTTATTGATGCTGGTTTGGACGCTGGTGTGCCGGTTTCAATGTGTGGCGAAATGGCTGGAGATCCGGCATATACCCGCATACTATTGGCGTTAGGTCTTCGAGAGTTCAGCATGGATCCTGCGGGATTGCTCGAAATAAAGCAAATAATTCGCAGGAGTGATGTGTCGCAGTTGAAACTGTCGCTACCAAAATTTATGAGCGCTACTGAACCTGAGAAGCTCCGCCAGCAGCTGGTTGAGCTTAACCGGTAAATCGTCGAGCACAGAATTATTGGAATGAGACGATTAATTAAAGCCGCCGGTTATTCCATGCAAGGGCTTCACGCTGCATGGAAGAACGAGCCAGCATTTAGGCAGGAAGCCGTTGGCTGTCTAATACTGATTCCCCTTGGAGCGTGGCTCGGTGACAATGGTACAGAACGCGCGCTGCTTATGTTCAGCGTCTTATTGGTACCTCTTGTCGAGCTCTTGAACTCTGCCATTGAGTCGGTTGTTGACCGTAATGGTGCCGAACATCATCCCCTAAGCGGGCGCGCCAAAGATATGGGCTCTGCCTCTGTATTGCTAGCCCTGTTAATTCTGCTGCTTGTTTGGGCTAACGTGCTGTTTACCGATTGAATCTGGAGGGAGATAGGGTCAACTCGGAGCGGTAATGATCAACTGCGGATGCCGTAGCCTTTATTAAGAAGGCGTAGATTTATCAGAAACAACACCACACTAAACGCGATAATAATAGTATACGAAGTTGATAGACTAATATCTGAAATCCCAAGAAATCCATATCGAAAAGCATTAATCATATACAAAATTGGATTCACGTGAGAGACCCCTTGCCAAAATTCCGGTAGTAATTTGATCGAGTAAAAAATACCCCCGAGATATGTAAGAGGGGTGAGTACGAAGGTTGGGATTATTGATACATCATCGAATTTACGGGCAAATAGCCCGTTCGTAAAACCGCCGAGGGCGAACAGTAGTGCGGTGAGAAGAATGATGCTGAACATCACGAAAACATTGTGCACAGATAGTTTACTGAAGAATATGGATACAATGGTTACGACAACTCCTACCAGAAGTCCTCTGGCCATCCCGCCAGTCACGTATCCCAGTAGAATTACGCTGCTTGGTGTGGGGGAGACTTGAATTTCTTCTATAGAGCGCTGAAATTTACTGCTAAAGAATGACGAAGAGACGTTGGCATATGAGTTTGTTATGACCGACATCAGGATTAATCCGGGCACAATAAAATCCATATAGCGATAACCTTCCATATCGCCGATCCTTGGCCCGATCAGATTTCCGAATATGACGAAATATAGTGACGTGGTGATTACGGGTGGTATCAGGGTCTGTTGCCAAATACGGGTAAATCGGGTTATTTCCTTGCGCACAATTGTTAGATAGGCTACCCAGATTTGTGACCATTTCATAGCACTTCTTCCTTGCGATCTGCTGAACTGTCAATCATGTCGAGAAACAGTTGTTCTAATCGATTAGATTTATTACGCATGCTCTGAACCCGTATAAGGTTGTCATTGAGCTGGCTGAAAATACCATTGATTCCCTGCTCCTTTGAGATGTCAACTTCCAGCGTGGTCGAATCGACAAGCTTCCATTTACCTCGGTTAAACTCTGGAAGCTTGGCTAGCGGTTGCTGCAGGTCAAGAACGTAAATTTCCCGCTGGAGCCTGGAAAGCAGTTCACGGGTACTTGTGTTTTCGATAACGTTGCCATCATCGATAATGGCAACGTTTCTACAAAGACTTTCCGCCTCTTCAAGATAGTGTGTGGTCAGAATAATGGTGGTTCCCTGCCGATTAATCCTTGAAATAAATTCCCACATCGAGCGCCTGATTTCAATATCAACTCCTGCGGTAGGCTCATCAAGAATTAACAGCCTTGGGCGATGCACTAAGGCTCTGGCAATCATCAGTCGTCTTTTCATGCCACCCGAAAGCTCTCTGGAAATGTCGTTACGCTTTTCCCATAATCCCAGTTGTTTAAGATACCGCTGTGCGCGTTCTCTGGCTATTTGGGAATTTATTCCGTAGTAACCGGCTTGATTCATGACAATTTGCATTGGCGTTTCGAAAACGCTGAAATTTATTTCCTGTGGAACAATTCCTATATATGATTTAGCCAGCGGAAAGTTTTGATCGATATCTACGTTAAATATTTTTACCGTTCCAGATGTTTTGTTGACAAGGGATGAAATAATTCCGATTGCTGTTGATTTGCCAGCACCATTCTTTCCAAGCAGGGCGAAGAAATCGCCTTCATTAACTTCGAGATCGATCCCTTTAAGAGCGCGCAGGCCATTGGAATAGACCTTCTCGAGATTCTCGATTTTGAGAGCCGCTGTCACGAAATCAGTAGTCAGTAGGGTATTACAGACAACGCTTCATTCTGATATGGGGAATTCCTGCATCCATAAACTCATCGCCGTACGAGATAAACCCCTCAGATGAGTAAAATCCGGCGGCGTGAGTTTGGGCATCCAGTTCAACTTTATTCATTCCATGGCCCCTTGCGGCTTCCATTAAAGCGTGAAGTAACCTCCGGCCAACACCTTTTCCACGCCACGATTCAAGGACTGCCATTCGACCAATTTTGCCGCTATACATCAAACGCCCGGTACCTATCGGATTGCCTTCCTCATCAATCGCTAAGGCGTGGATATATTGGCTGTCCATTGGGTCGTGCTCGAGCTCAACCGGGACCTTCTGCTCATGAATGAATACCTGGTTGCGGACCCCCGTCATTTGGCCACCGTGTCTAGACCACTCCACTATCGCAACCTGATAATTGCTCATTCCATTAAAGTCATGGTTGTTTCTCTGCCATCTTTACTGGTGGTTATTTTTACTGGAATCTGATCGTCCCCCGTATTCAACCAAACGTTGACCTTTCGATCAGGACTATCGCTTCTAACGCCTACAATTTTGATGGTGGAAAACTCTCCAGCGGGGACGGACAGGCTCTCTTGTTCGGGTTCTTGATACACATACTGGCGTGCACGTTTTGGGCTGACCGAGAGGTAGGTTTGACCAGCAAGCGTGTTAAGGTCACTAGACATTAGTAGTAGCGGAAAGGAGTCCGCCTCTATCCTGATGCCTTCTGGTAAATTCAAGGGCTCCCCAGCAGAGAACGAAAGGACTTTGTTGTCGTGGTTGACATTGAACTCCCTCTGCACTTCCCCCGTTTCACTTAGTATTTCTTTGCCGGATTTCAGTTGTAGCTGCTCCCCATCAAAACTAAATCGAGATTCCAGGGTATAACTTTCAAGAAACATCCGTGCCAGCAGACTGGGATGACTGATCGATGTGACCAGGTATTCGTCACCTTCGCGTTTGATCACGACTTCTATTTCGCCGGCAGGTTGACCCATAAAATCGACAGCATAGCGAAGAGTCTGTTCCGCAGGAGACGCGGCATGGAGGCCAGAGGTAAAAGTCGAAACGAAAAGCGTCAATAGCCAGCAGGTATAAAATATACGCTTTGTATATGTGGTTTTTTTCATGCTTAGTTGCCTGTCTCCGGGACAAATACCAGTTTTGATTACTCCGTTCGTACTCTTCCTTGTGCGAACAATTTAATAGCTTCCGGATAAATTAAATGCTCCTGTTCGAGCACCTTCTTACGTAAAGACTCCACGTCATCATCACGTTCGACCGGCACTCGCGCCTGGATCACAATCGGGCCGCCATCAAGTTGTTCAGTTACCAGGTGAACGCTGGCACCATGCTCGGTTTCGCCAGCATCAATCACTCTTTGGTGTGTGTTTGTACCTTTGTATTTAGGTAGCAGTGACGGGTGAATATTGAGAATCTTGCCAGAATATCTGGTCACGAACCAGGGCGAAAGAATCCTCATAAATCCGGCAAGTATAATAAGTTCAGGGGAGAAGCTGTCAACATGTCGAGCTAATACTTGGTCGTACTGCTTCCTGTCGGAATATTGTTGATGAGGCTCGACAATAGTTTCGATTCCGGCATTAGCGGCTCGCTCCAGGCCATAAGCATCGGTACGATTACTGATCACTGCCGCGATTCGAGCATTAACGGTGCCAGCTGCGATAGCATCTATTATGGACTGCAGATTACTGCCGCTTCCAGATATCAATACCACCAGGGTAAGAACTTTCCCTTGATTCCGGTTGTTGGTCATTGCCCTTGATATAGAACCTGCGCTGGCCCCTCTGTATTGACCAATCTTCCAAGTTTATAGACTGTCTCGCCGCAGCTGCGAAGAATCTGGGTGGACATATCTTGGTTGGGTTCATCGACCGCAATGATCATTCCAATGCCACAATTGAATGTGCGCAACATCTCAGACTGATCAATATTACCCTGTTCCTGCAACCACTTAAATACAGGTGGAAGATCCCAAGAATTAAGGTTTATTTCTGCGCTTATGCCATCAGGCAGCACTCGGGGCAGATTTTCAGTAATACCTCCTCCTGTAATATGCGCAATCGCGGTGACCGGTATTTGTTCCAGAATCCTCAATATGGATTTAACGTAGATTCGAGTTGGGGCCAACAATGTCTGACCTAGAGTGCTTGATCCAAGCTGGGTATCAAGCGCTTGGCCGCTTCGCTCAAGCACTTTTCGAATCAGTGAATAACCATTTGAATGGGGCCCGCTGGACGCGAGGCCCAATAGGGCTTGCCCTGGTCGAACTCGGTCAGATGATTGAATGGCGTCTTTTTCGACTACTCCAACCGCAAATCCAGCCAGGTCATAATCCCCTGGGGCGTACATTCCCGGCATTTCAGCAGTTTCACCGCCACTGAGTGCACAGTTAGCCTGGCGGCAGCCTTCTGTAATGCCTTTAATCACCTCTTCAGCCTGCGATATATCGAGCTTTCCTGTTGCAAAATAGTCTAGGAAATAGAGCGGCTCGGCACCTGAAACGACAATATCATTTACACACATTGCGACTAGGTCAATGCCGATCGTGTCATGAAGACCCATCATGGAAGCCAGTTTTAACTTTGTACCGACTCCGTCGGTGCCCGAAACCAGCACTGGATTGCGATACCGTTCGATAGGCACCTCGAACAATCCACCGAACCCACCTATATTTCCGAGCACCCCTGGTCTGGCAGTGCCTTTTATCAATGGCTTGATACGGTCTACCAGGGCGTTACCCGCTTCAATATCAACGCCGCTATCGCGATAATTCAAGGGTGGTTCGGGCGGAATATGATTAGCCAAGATAGTCAGGTCGGTTTTTCGAGATTCCGAATTATGCCTGATAAGGAGCCAGAGGTGGATGACCGGTCCTTATTTCCAACGTAAAATAAGGCGCAGATATTCTTCCATTGACCCTGTCAATTAGTGCTTTCCCTGGTTCCAAATTTACTGACCCTTCTGAGAATTGCCGCATGCCCGGTTCTTGTACTGGTGCTGTATGAAAGAAACTATGAGGTTGCCTTTCTGCTATTTCTGGCTTCAGGTATTACAGATGGTCTGGATGGATTTATTGCAAAGAGATTTGACTGCGTTTCGACTCTTGGCGCGATTCTTGATCCGATTGCAGACAAGCTGCTAATCAGCAGCGCATACGTGATGCTTGTTTTGTTAGGCGATTTGCCATTTTACCTGCTCGTAATAGTCGTTTTCCGAGATTTGGTGATTGTGGTGGGCTACCTAGTTATGCGGGTAGTTATGAATGAAGAGGTGCCGATACAACCTATTTACTCAAGCAAGTTTAATACTTTCCTGCAGATCTCCTTAGTAGTATTTGTTCTTATCGAAAAATCGGGCTGGCTTACGATTCCATTTGCCGCAGATTTTTTGATATTGGGTGTCATCCTCACGTCGGTTCTAAGCGGCAGCTTGTACGTTTGGCATTGGGGGATCAAAAGAGATCTGAGGGGGCGCGACCTCTGATGAATCAACAGACTATCATTCCACATTCTGGATTAAATGAGCAGACATTAGGAAGTTATTTCGTTGGAGAGAACGGAGATCTTTTACTTCAAATAAAGCAAGCAGTGGCAGGAGTACGGGCTAATCCGATGTTATACCTCTGGGGGGAACACGGAAGCGGAAAAACCCATCTGCTGAATGCATGCTGTGACCTAGCAATAGCTCATGATCGTCCATATAGATATCTGTCTTTGGAGGATTATTCCCAATTGAATGGGATGTCTGGGAAAATATCATCTTCTCTGCTGGTATGTCTGGACAACCTCCACCTAGCCGAGGCAGATTCAGGCTTAGAGATTAAACTGCTAACGTTATACGAGCAGGTGAAATCCTCTAACGGCCATCTGATAGCGGCTGGTCTCACGCCTCTAAATGAAATCAGGCTCGGTCTGCCTGACCTCGTTTCCAGGTTATCTGCAGGAGGATCATTTCGTTTAGTCCCTCTTTGCGACTCTGATAAGCGTGAAGCACTCGAACAGCGAGCAAATTTACGTGGATTCTCGCTCGAGCCTGCAGTGCTTGATTTCATCATGACACACTTTGATCGGGACACCACTTCCTTATTTTCACTTTTGGATAGAATAGACAGCGCTTCGCTTTCGCGCCACCGCAGAGTCACTATCCCATTTCTAAGGGATTTTCTGGGCTCCAATTAAAGGATTGAAATGCTGGTATGCGAATCTAACCGCAAGTTAGTGATCGGTCCGATGTATTGCGACCGCGAGTTTGGCCACCCTCTCGCCCAGTAGTCTTCCAAGCTGGATTTCATCTGTGCTAAACGCTGTATTGTTGTCTCCCCCGGCAACATGGCTTGCGCCATACGGCGTACCACCGGATTGGGTGTGACCAAGTGAAGAGCCACTAAACGGTAAGCCCACCATGATCATACCGTGGTGGATCAGTGGTAGCATCATTCCAAGCAGTGTGCTTTCCTGACCTCCATGCATACTGCCTGTTGAGGTGAATACCGCGGCAGGCTTGTCTTTCAAGGCTCCTGCCAGCCATTGGGCGCTAGTTTGATCGAAAAAATACTTTAGTGGTGAAGCAATAGTGCCAAAACGAGTCGGACTGCCAAGAATCAGTCCATGGCATTTCTCGAGATCCTGCAGTGTGACATAAATATCTCCGTCCTTTGGAATATCAGGCTCAGTCGCTTCGGAAACGGCGGAGATCGCAGGAACTGTTCGAATTAGCGCTTCGCAGTTGTTAACACTTTCGACGCCTCGCGATACGTGAGCCGCCAATTCTTTTGTGGAGCCGTGGCGACTATAGTAGAGAACCAGAATTTGCCTCATCAGTTTGTAAGCAGGAATTCCATTAACGCTTTCTGTGCATGCAGCCGATTTTCTGCTTCATCCCAGACTACGCTCTGCGGGCCATCAATAATCTCGGCGTCGACCTCAACACCACGATAAGCAGGCAGACAGTGCATAAACAGAGCCTTACTACTGGCTCGAGACATTAACTTTGCATCGACACGAAATCCTGCGAAATTCGCCTCTCTTTGCTTTTTCTCCTGCTCCTGCCCCATACTTGCCCAAGTATCCGTTACGATTAGATCTGCACCTGAGGCCGCCTCAGCGGGGTTATTGGTTAACATTACAAACTCCTGGCACGCTCGCGTTAGTCCCTGATCAGGTTCATATCCAGGCGGTGTGGCCACTACCAGCTGAAACTCCAATAAACGTGCTGCATTCATCCACGAATGACATACATTGTTTCCGTCGCCAACCCAAGCTACCTTGCTGCCTTCTATTTCGCCCCGATGCTCAAACCATGTTTGTAAATCAGCCAGCTGCTGGCAGGGGTGATTAAAATCGGAAAGACCATTGATAACAGGTATGCTCGCGAATTGCGCCATTTTTTCCACGCGATCGTGAGAGCCGGTTCGCATAATAATCAGGCTTGCCATGCGAGATAAAACTCTAGCTGTATCCTCGATAGGCTCACCTCGACCAAGATGAGAATCAGATGGCGCTAAGAAAATTGCATTGCCGCCCAAATGGGTGACTCCGGTTTCGAAGGAAACTCTAGTTCGCGTTGAAGATTTTTCAAACACCATGGCGACTGTACGGTGACGCAATAAATCCATCGTGACGCCGTCCTCGAGCTCTTTCTTCATTTCGATAGCACGTGAAACGATCGAACGGATTTCATCCGGCTTCAAGTCCATCAAACTGAGAAAGTGTCTCGCTGCCATGGGAGAAAACGTTGTTAATGCCATAGGATAATGAATGATTCCAGTAGCAAGTTAGGTTGATCGAATCAATATATCCCCAAAAACCAAAAAGCGCCTGCTTCAGGCGCTCGCTGAGCCGAAAGTTTACAGAATTGCCTGTGCAATTGCCAATTGGTGATCCAAGTAATCTGCGGATGGCGGGTAAAATCCAAGTGATATACTCGCGTTTTTTCCAGTCGTATCAAAGCGATCAACTATGTCTGAGATAACCAAAGCAGTATTGGCCTATTCCGGCGGACTCGATACTTCTATCATTCTTAAGTGGCTACAAGATGAATACCAGTGTGAGGTAGTGACGTTTACCGCAGATATTGGTCAAGGGGAAGAGCTAGAGCCGGCGCGCAAGAAAGCTGAACAATATGGAATCAAGGAAATCTTCATCGCCGACCTGACCGACGAATTCGCCTGCGACTATGTATACCCAATGTTTCGGGCCAACACAATTTATGAGGGCGAGTATCTTCTGGGCACGTCCATTGCCCGGCCCCTAATTGCCAAGTATTTGGTTAAAACAGCTGCCGAAACGGGGGCCGATGCCATTTCCCATGGTGCGACAGGTAAGGGCAATGATCAGGTGCGATTTGAAATTTCGTCCTATGCACTCAACCCAGGAATTAAAATCATCGCGCCGTGGCGGGAGTGGGATCTAACATCGCGAGAAAAATTGCTTGAATACGCGGCTAATCACAAAATCGAAATCGCTAAAAAGAAAGGCGGGGGTTCACCGTATTCCATGGATGCAAATTTGCTTCATATTTCCTATGAAGGACTGGAGCTAGAAGATCCGTGGCATGCTCCGGCTGAAGACATGTGGACCTGGACTGTTTCACCCAAGGAGGCCCCGGATCAGGAAGAAGAATTGATATTGACGTTCTCAATGGGGGATATTGTGGCGATAAATGGCAAACAACTGACGCCGCGTCAGGTGATGGAAACATTAAATGCTGCCGGTGCAAGAAACGGTGTCGGCCGGGCTGACATTGTCGAGAATCGATACGTTGGGATGAAATCCAGAGGGTGCTATGAAACTCCAGCTGGAACAATCATGTTAAAAGCGCATCGCGCTATTGAATCCATCACTCTGGATCGTGAGGTTGCCCATTTAAAAGATGAATTAATGCCACGTTACGCAACACTTATCTATAACGGGTATTGGTTCAGTCCTGAGCGACAGATGATGCAAAAAATGATCGATGCTTCCCAGGAAATGGTAAATGGTCGTGTAAGGCTCAAACTTTTTAAGGGTAATGTCAATATTTTAGGTAGGGAATCAGACGATTCGCTGTTTGACGAGAAGATTGCTACTTTTGATGAAGATGCCGGAGCCTATAACCAGGCAGACGCGACAGGTTTTATTCGGCTGAATGCTTTACGTATGCGGATTGCGGCACTAAAGGGTCGTAAAAATATAAGTTAGCTGGAACAAACTTCCAGTAAAAGGCTAGGCCGCACGAACTATTGCTTTCTGTCATTATTCCGACATTAAATGAGGGGCGAAGGATAGTCGCCCTCGTGAAGCATCTGATCAGCTTACCTGGCGTAGGGGAGGTTGTTATTGTTGATGCTAGCGACCAGGATGAATCGTTACACGCTTTAAGACAGGCTCAACGATCTGAGCTGGTCTCGGTGATTAGGAGCAACCGTCGCGGGCGTGCTGTTCAGATGAATCTGGGCGCTGAATCCTGCACGTGCAAAACTCTATTGTTCCTGCACAGTGATACCGAGTTGCCGCAAAATGTTTCCAAACTGATTGATGAACAACTATCCAAGGCGAAATGGGGTAGGTTCGATGTGAGGTTAGACCATCCCGGGGTTCAATTTCGAATTATCGAGACTATGATCAACCTGCGATCTAGACTAACCAACCTCGCTACGGGAGATCAGGCGATATTTGTTGAGCAAAAGTTTTTTATTAATCATGGGGGATTCGCTGAAATCGACTTAATGGAAGATGTTGAATTTTCCCGTCGTGTATCACTACGATGGCCCCCGGCTTTAATAAAGACACCGGTCACTACGTCAGCACGGCGTTGGGTAGCTCAAGGGACTCTAAAAACTATTCTTCTTATGTGGAAATTACGTTTGCTTTATCGACTTGGCGTCGATCCCGATAAACTGGCGCTAATGTATCAGGATGCAAAATAGCATGATTGATCCTAGGTCTATACCGCTGTATCTATTCGCCAAAGCACCGGTTCCGGGCAATGTCAAAACACGCTTACAACCCCAACTCGGTTCAGAAGGCTGCGCTGCCCTGGCAGTGCAAATGCTGCATCAATCAGTAAAGAAAATAGCGAATTACTGGCCAGGAAAGTTTTTGCTTTGTGTGACACCCAACCAGGAAAACTCACACTTTATGAGTATCTCAGATCACTATCGGTGTGAGGTGATTAGACAAACGGGTTCAAATCTCGGGGACCGGATGTTGGGGGCTCTGGGTCATGGTATCGCTGAATCGGGTACTGCTGTAGTGATGGGATGTGACATTCCACAAATTACCGGCAGGGTTTTAACCGATGCGTGGGAAACCATGCAGCAAGGTGAGAATATTGTAGGCCCCACAATTGATGGAGGATTCTATCTTCTCGGGTTGCACGTGCTTCGACAGGAGATATTTGAAGGAATTGAGTGGGGCGGGGATACAGTGTTGGACCAATTGTTCAGACAAGCAAAGCAAGTTGGCGTCAGTTTTCGTAGGTTGGCGATGCTTCGAGATATTGATCGTTGGGAAGATCTCAAATGGCTCGCGGCTCACGATTCTCGGTATTCCAAGTATGTCGACGCCAATTCGGGCGCTTCGAATTTAGAACCTGATCCTGTGAGTTTGAATGACTAGAGATGCCTTCCAGAAATAAAGACCAGCCTAGTATAGAGCCCAGCCTTGAATTTCAGTGGAGATTTCTAGGGCCAAAATTTTGGAGCACTTGGATACTATTGGGTCTGCTCTGGCTGGTGATGTTTCTACCAAGAACTTGGGTGATGGGACTGGGTGCTTGGGTCGGCGATCAGTTTCGCAAGCGTAATAAGAAGCGGCGGCGCATCGCGGAAGTCAACATAGCGTTATGTTTTCCTGAGCTTGATCCGCAACAGCAACAACAACTTTGCATAGAACATTTTCGTTGCCATGGGCGCGGATTGGTCGATATGGGACTTTCACTATGGGGTTCAGAAAGTCGGTTACGAAAGTTGGTCTCGCTGGAGGGGTTTGAGTCACATAGGCAATTGGTGCAAAAACAGAATGTATTAGTTGTGACCTGGCACCTGACCACTCTGGAAATCAGTGCAAATGTTTTGACCCTTGCGGGAGATTCGGTATCGATGATGAAACCGTTGTCGAGCCCGTTGTTGACCTGGCAGATTGCACGAGGCCGCAGGCATCTCCATGCTGGAGATCCGATTTTGGTGACTCGCAGCACCGGTTTAAGACCACTGTTACGAGGGCTCCGCAATGGGCGCCAATGCATCCTATTGCCTGATGAAGATCTTGGAGATCAGGAGTCAGGTCGTGTTTTTGTCCCATTTTTTGGAGTGTCCCGAGTTAATCTGACCACCCCTGGCAGATTGGCTAAGTCTGCTAAAGCAGCGGTCGTAACTTGTGCCACTCGACTGAATCCGGAAACAGGGAAATATGTCTTCACCATCTCTCCCCCACTTGAGAATATCGATGGCAAGGATGCGGAAGCGGATGCTGTTGCGATCAGTCAGGCCATGGAGCAGATGATTGGACAGGCCCCCGAACAATATATGTGGACCTTCAGATGGTTTCGAACTCGGCCTGACGGCAGCGATAGTCCATATGATCCGGTAGCGCGAAGTTGAAAATTCTAGTAATTAAACAGACTTCTCTGGGCGATGTGCTGCATTCAACCGGCCATGTTCGAGCAATTAAGCAAACCTGGCCCGAATGTGAGCTGGTGCTTTTAACCGCCACTGGTTCGGCGGATATTTACCGTCACAATCCTTGGGTCGACAGAATGATCCTTGTAGATCGCTATCGTGTGAAACATAACTGGTTCAGAGAGCCGGTATGGTGTATCCGCCACATGAATGATGTTATGTCTCAGGTTCGGTCAGATTGGTATGACTTCGCGTTCGATTTACAAGGCTTAGCGAAATCTGCCGTGTTTCTTTATGGCGCTCGGGCCAAACAAAAATTCATCAAAGGCGCGTGGCCCGGAATCAAGGGTTATCGTCGATCGAACCTTCACGCGATCAGAGAAATGGACGGTGTTCTGAGACTTGCTGGCATCGAAAATATAGATACCTCGATGGAGTTTGCCACCTCTGAACATGAAGTAGAAAAGATTGATAATCTCCTCGATAAGTTTAATCCGGCCGGAAAACCTTTCATTATATTCAGCCCTTTTTCTCGCTGGCCCTCGAAAGACTGGCCACTGGACTTCTTTCTTCAGGTTGCTAAACGTATTGCTAATGATCGCTTAGTATTATTCACCGGGGCTCCAGAAAGGGCAGCCTTGATAGAGCAGGCCTTGATGCGATCTCCCGAGTCTTCAATTATTAGTCTGGCGGGCAAGCTTAGTCTTCTAGAATTTGCCGAACTGGTGCGCCGCGCGGCCCTGATGCTGACAGGCGACAGTTTCCCAATGCATGTTGCGGTTGCCTGCAAAACCGAGGTGGTGGCGCTATTTGGCCCTACTGACGAGGCGAGGGTTGGTCCTCCAGAGGGTCTTGGGTATGTGGTGCGGGCGCCGGACTGTCGTAAGTGTGACCGCAGGGATTGCTCACGACGTTGTCTTGCGAAAATTACCGTCGAAAGCATTGAACAAAAGATTCAGGAGATCTTAGTAGACAGATGATTAATGTTCGAAGCGCTTAGCGCAACTGATGTATATCCTACTTATTTCTTTTGCTGGCTCTAACTTTTCGACTAGGTATCCCACTGGTCAGATACTTCGAAGATTCTTTATTGCGACGCTGTCTGATCCAATTACCAGTCCACGCACAGATCGAACCAGAATTGATCTGGCTGAGGCGATTAAGTTGATGGCACAGAAGTTCTAATCACCGCCTCGGTCATGCTCTGTGTCTGAAAACAAATTCTGTTGGTGGGACAACACCATCTGGTCGAATTCCTGCTGGGATTCCTGGGCTTCTGCAGCCAGCCAATGACGAAAGGCGGCGATCTGGGATTCATTTTCACGCCCAGGAGCGCAAACAAAGAAATAAGAAACATTTGAGCGGCTTAATATTTCCGGAAACAAAGTCACTAGACGGCCGGCGTTGATATCGTCAAGAACATGGGCGCTCCGGGCCAGTGCAATGCCCTGATGATCTATCGCTGCCTGCAGGGCCAGGCTGGTTTGGGGAAACTTAGTGCCGCTAGGCATCTTCTTCACGATTACCCCGGCGTCGCGAAACCAGTCTCGCCAGCGAGGCAGGATATCAATGGTGCTCCGCCGAAGAAGTGGGAGATTCAGAAGGTCTTGCGGTTTGGACGGGACCACGTGCTCCTTCAGAAATATTGGGCTACAAACCGGAAATACATATTCGGTCAACAGCAGTTCCTCGTATAGATCTCCCCAGTTTCCGTAACCGAGCCTGATTCCAACGTCCGCGTTTTCGGGATCAAACCCCACCAGCTCATCTGATGTAGAAATCCATACGTCAATATCCGGGTAGTCGTGGTTGAAGTGCCCCAGCCTCGGCACCAACCATTTAAACGCGAAAGACTGTAATAGAGTCACCCTAAGGGCAGAGGGCCCCTCGGTGATTTCAGAAAGGTCCTCGAGAGTGCTGGTAATGCGACGTATAAAATCTCGCACTACGGGCACCAACGCATGGCCTGCTTCCGTGAGTACTAACCTACGGCCGCGTTTTTCAAATAGCTTGAACCCCCATAATTCTTCAGCATGGCGAATTTGATGGCTGATTGCACTCTGGGTGACATGAAGTTCTTCCGCTGCTCGAGTGTAGCTCAAATGTCGTGCGGCCGCCTCGAGCGCCCGAAGTGCAGCAATTGGTGGAAACCTTATTGCCATCAGGTAGGCCTGAGACGACAGGTTCGTTTGGAATATTGGCCTAATTCATACATGAATAAATACTCATGAATTGGATGAGAATCTATCGTTTGAAATTGTTTGTTAAGGTGCATATATTCCACATTCGCAAAGGAGCAGTGTATATCACTTCCTTTGAACTAACTGACTATTTTTTTAGGAGAAATGCGACAAATGAATAGTATATTTATACGGGTGGGCGTCGCATATGTAGGCGCACTAGCGATTTTCACATTATTGCTGACACAAGTTCAAGCTACATTATAACCATGAATAATATTGCACAGATGTCTCAATCGAGAAATGTTGTAAAGGGCGCGTTTCGGCGAAATATCGCGATCCGCATGTGGCACAAACTGTCGGCTTGGAATCAGCGACGACTTGCTATTCGAGAACTTAACGCAATGTCAGATTCGTTGTTACGCGATCTCGGAATCGAGCGCTTCCAAATCTCTGATGTGGTTAACCGTCATGGCGATTTCTCCGATTTGAAGGCCGTTAAGCCAGAGACAATTTTTGAAGCGGCGGTTGATCCGTTGCACAAGGCAGCCGCTTAAGACCAGTTTTATTCCTCCATTGGTGTTTATTGAGGCCCTCTCCCGAGGGCCTTTTTTTATGGCCAGGATGGCCGGTATACCGCGGTCGCAAGGATGCGAAAGAGCGGTATTTTCCGAGCTGCCCACTAACCAATAAACTTAAGTGAAGCACTAGAGCGGTATTTTCCGAGCTGCCCACTAACCAATAAACTTAAGTGAAGCACTTGAGTAACTTCCCACATCCGGTATACCGCGGTCGCAAGGATGCGAAAAAGCGGTATTTTCCGAGCCGCCCACTAAACTGCAACCGACTGAAGGTCAGCAGCAATGCTTACATATTATTACTGTACACTTTGAATATTACTGGGAGTCTGGCGAAAGATAACTCGTGGAATTTGAAACCGGACATCTGAAGCAGCGCCTGTCATAGCGCCACAGGCCACTGCTAGAATCTGATATGTACTTCATTTCTGTTGCATATGCTCTGGATTAAAGCTTTTCATATAATTTTTATGGTGACCTGGTTTGCAGGCCTGTTCTACCTTCCAAGGCTATTCGTCTATCACGCAATGAGCGAAGACGAGGTCAGCAATGAGCGTTTTAAAGTGATGGAAAGAAAGCTTTTCTTTGGGATCATGACCCCAGGGGGTATTATCACATTGGTGCTGGGAATCTGGTTGTGGCTTGGCTTTGGTTTTAGCGGACAATGGCTGATGTGGAAGCTTGTTTTGGTGGTATTACTTGTGATTTATCATGGGTGGTGCCTGCAGGCTTTGAGAGCGTTCCGTGAAGATAGAAATAAACGAAGTCATATCTTTTACCGACTCATGAATGAATTGCCAGTTCTGGGCTTGGTGGGAATTATATTGCTGGTGACGTTGAAGCCTTCATAGCATTGTTTTCAGTCGTATTACATCAACCACAAATACCACCAAATACTGGCAATATTATTCGTCTCTGTGCCAATACCGGGTGCAGCCTTCATTTGATCAAGCCTCTTGGCTTCAGTTTGGATGAAAAGCATATGCGCAGGGCCGGTTTGGATTATCACCAGCTAACCCATGTCAATACATGGAAAGATTGGCTAACATTTACCTCCAATATTCGAGCTAGATTAGTGTCGTTTTCCACGCGTAACGCACGATCATATACTGACTTCAAATTTCAGCCCGATGATGCGCTGTTGTTCGGCTCGGAAACACGTGGTTTGCCAGATGAATTACAAGATCAGTTAGATCCAGAGTGTAAATTGTTTATACCTATGCAGGCTGAAAATCGGAGCCTTAATTTGTCAAATTGCGTGGCGATTGCCGTGTACGAGGCGTGGCGTCAGCAGGGCTTTGCAGGATCAAAGAGAAGCTATTGATATCAGTACTATGAATAAAAGAAGCAGTTAACCTTCTTCTGCACGTGGTTCACGTCTGAGAAGATGACGCACAGCAACATCCGGTGAAAGATCATGATAGAGAACCTGGTAGACCTGCTCGGTGATCGGCATTTCAATATCCATCTCTTTCGCTTTGTTAAACACTTCTTTTGTAGTCTGGATACCTTCAATTTCCTGCCCAATTTCTTCAACGACTTCGTCAGCGGGTCGTCCCGCACCGATGCCTAGGCCGAAGCGCCGATTTCTTGACTGATTGTCGGTACAAGTCAATATAAGGTCACCAACACCGGTCAGTCCGTTAAATGTTTCTGTCTGGCCGCCCATCGCGCGGCCAAGCCGGGTCATCTCCGCAAGTCCGCGAGTGATCAGTGCAGCGCGTGCGTTAGCGCCATACCCCAGCCCATCGCTGATACCGGTCGCAATAGCCATGACGTTTTTAACCGCGCCTCCAATCTGAACACCCACCAAGTCATTACTGAAGTAGACCCTGGTGGTCGGAGTACGAAACCAATGTGCCAGCCTCTCGGCATTCTGCCGTGTGCGGCAAGCTAGGGTTAATCCTGTGGGTAAGCCAGCGGCTGTTTCAGTCGCAAAGCTGGGTCCTGAAATTGCGCCGTAAGCTCGATTTGTAGGAAAAATTTCAGACACAACGTCACTTAACAAGGCTCCAGAACCCGGGTCAAATCCTTTGGTTCCCCAAATTATCGTTGTCTTTTCGGGGTCCAATCCTTGGTCGGTAATTGAGTCCCGCAGGTTTTCGACAGTTTCTCTAAATGCATGACTCGGTACCACGACAAGAATATTAAGCGAAGGATCAATTAGCTCATCAAACTCCTTGCTGATTTCAAGGTTCTGGGGGAAAGGTATATCTGGCAGATAACGTCTATTACATCGGTTTAGTGATAACTCTTTAAAGCTATTACGTCCCCAAAGTTTAACTGAATCAAGATTCCTGGTAAGCAATATTGCCAGCGCTGTGCCCCACGACCCGGCTCCGATTACCGAAATACTGGAACCGGAATTTTTCGTCAATGGGTTTCTGCTGGTGAAGCTGCTGATTCAGGAGTTTCTTGTTCAAGCTTTTTGCGATAAACACCCTCGAAATTGACCGGGGAAATCAGCATCTGAGGAAATCCACCTTTAGAGACAAGACTTGCTATTTCTTCTCTAGCGAATGGAAGCAACATATGTGGACAGCCAATTTGTACCAACAGTTCTTTTTGTTTATCGTCGTCAGCAGTTATCTCAAATACGCCGGCTTGCCGGACTTCCACAAGAAACACTGAAGCGCCGTCCTGGGTAGCGGTTGCCGTGACTTGCAGCACGACTTCAAAATACCTGCCGTCGTCGTCAATAGCGGTATTGCTGATGTCCAGATTCATTTCAATTTCCGGATTTATCGTTGCCTGCTGGAATACGCCAGGTGAACCCGGTGATTCGAACGAAGCGTCTTTCAAGTATATTTTCTTGGGTGTAAGGTGGGGATGAATGATGTCGGACATGGTTGGATTTGCTGGCGTTGATTTCGAAGATCGAGTTTTGTGGGTAGGCTTTAACCTTTAGTGAGCGGAAGATTCTCTTTACTCCAGGAGGTTACCCCCCCATCCAGAACATAGAGATCGCTGAACTCGTTCTTTTTTAGGATACTCGCTGCCTTCGAAGCCCGGGCTCCATTTTGACAGATAATTATTAAGGGTTTGCCCCGGTGTTTATTGAGCTTTTTGAGATTGTCCTGCATTGATTCAACCGGAAGGCTCACCGATTGTTCGATGTGACCCTTGTCGTACTCATCTTTGCTGCGCACATCCACTACTACAGCGGATTGCCTGGCTTGAATTTGAGGCAGTTGCCCGGGAGATATTTTAGTTGCGCCTCCCGCAGTGCGGCTCAACGGATCGAATGCCAGCAGCAGCAGAATTGCAGCCAGCATAGCAAACAGATACCAGTTCTCAATGGCAAATTCTAGATACATCGGTTTTACCGGGGTGTGCTCTTGTCTGATTTGGCAGCGGATTTTAACCCAACCCGCAGGACGCGCCCATCATTATCCTTTGATAGTTTTAACACGGATATAACGCCGGTCAGGAAAATCTGGTGGTCATCCATCGTTTAGTGTTAATGCGCTCAATTATAATCGAGGTATGCTGACAAGAACCGTTCTCATTCTTATATTGCTGCCCTGGGCTTTACCTGATGCTCAGGCCAGCGAGTTCGCCCGATCTTCGGCAGAACTGGAAACGTTGCAGAAAAACATCAGAATTTTGCAGCAGGAGCTTGCTTCAGGGCGCGAAGAAGAGGATGTTGTGACCGCAGACCTGGATCGCGTAGAACAAGATCTCGCTCAATTAAATTCGGAGATTCGCATTCAAACGGCTGCGAGAAACGCGCTTGACGTAGAAATTTCGGCACTGGAGCGGCGTGCAGAGGGACTTAGCTATCAGAAGGATGAGGCGATATCACAACTTGGTGGTTTAATGCGCAGCATCTATATTATTGGCCGACAGAGTGGACTTCGGATGCTTGTCAATCAGCAGGATCCCCATGCCGCAGCACGTCGGTTGACAATGTTTCGATATATGACTTCGGCAAAAAACCAGCAACTAAAGGATATTGCAAGTCTGTATCAGCAGATCAATCTTAATCGAAAAATCACCAATGAAAAAAGGCGGGACTTGGAAATCGCTTTATCCGGACTGGAGCAAAATCAACGCAAACTGAAGATCAAAGAAAATGCCCGAGCCGAACAGCTGGTTAAAATACGCCAGGCTGTCGCTGCCGATGATTCTAAAATTGTGCTTTATAAGAAGCGAGAGAAAGCATTACAAGTACTCCTTGCCAATTTGGTGCGGAAGCCTAAAACACGCCCCAAGAAGACATCTGCATCGATAGGAAATGTTACAGAAGTAACAAAGGCAGATAGCCTGGATATCAAAGTAGCTCCAAAGCAGGGATCGGATAGCGTGCCACGAATACAGAAAAATGAGCAAAGGTTATTGGCTGGATTTGAGAATAATCGAGGTAAGTTATCTCTTCCGCTTGAAGCCGAAGTTCGGGCTAAGTTTGGTCAGAAAAAGCAAGAGAGTGGGCTGCGCTGGGAAGGAGTATTGTTCAATTCCCAGGAAGGTCAATCAGTTCGTGTGATATATCCCGGACAGGTGGTCTTCTCCGATTGGTTTCGGGGTTATGGACAACTCATGGTGGTAGACCACGGTCAAGGCTATATGAGCCTTTACGGTCATAACAAGGCCTTGCGGGCTGGTGTTGGGGAAATCGTACAGGCGCAGCAGGTTATTGCTATGGCGAGTGAGGCAGGGCAAAACCCTTCACCTGGTGTTTATTTTGAAATTAGACATAACGGAAACCCTGACGATCCGCTAAAATGGTGCCGTTAAGAAAACTACCGTCCAGTAAAGCAGCGCCTTGGTTTGAAACAGTAACGGAGTTCGGCGTCTTATAGGACTATCACAATCTCATAGTTAACAAATGGTTCCCTTTAAAAAAATTACACGCCTCCTGACGAGCTTGTTCGCGGCTGCCAGCCTGTCCATGGTCTATGCTCAGGACAAGGCAGAAAACGAACCGCTGCCACTTGATGAACTGCAGGTTTTTGCGGAGGTGTTCGGAAAGATCAAGAATGAGTATGTAGACGAAGCCAGCGATGTCGACTTGCTCCGTGACGCGATCCAGGGAATGTTGAATGGTCTTGATCCCCATTCAACATTCCTCGAGCCGGAGGCATTTAAGGAAGTCAGGATTTCTACTGAGGGTAAATTCGGTGGTCTTGGAATTGAAGTGACAACAGAAGATGGGTTGATTAAAGTCGTGGCACCTATTGACGGTACGCCAGCTGCGGATGCCGACATCCGCTCAGGTGATATTATTGTAATGATAGACGGCAAGCCGGTAAGGGGTATGGATCTACGCGACGCTGTTGACAGCATGCGCGGTGAACCGGGTACTCAGATTGTGCTCACAATATCTCGGGAAGACACTCCGGAGTTAATAGAAATGCCTCTCATCAGGGCAATTATAAAAGTTGCTAGCGTACGCGGCGAAATGCTTGAAAATGGTTTTGCATACGCAAGAATTTCAAGTTTTCAAAGCGGAACTTCCAACAACCTTCGAACACAAATCGATAAACTGATGAAGCAGAACGACGGTGAGCTTGATGGTTTAATTCTGGATTTGAGGAATAATCCTGGAGGGGTTCTGAATAGCGCGGTTGATGTGAGTGATCATTTTCTGGAGCAGGGCAATATTGTTGCGACTCGAGGAAGGGACAGCACAATGGATACAAGCTATCGGGCAAGGCCAGGAGATATCCTTGACGGTGCGCCGCTAGTAGTGCTGGTTAATGGGGGTTCCGCGTCTGCCTCGGAAATTGTCGCAGGAGCACTGCAAGACCACGAACGTGCAATCATTATGGGTACCAGGACATTTGGTAAAGGATCGGTGCAAACAGTAATCCCCATGAACAATGGTGGTGCGCTTAAACTTACTACCGCACGCTACTACACTCCAAATGACAGGTCGATCCAAGCTCGAGGTATCGAACCTGATATTGAGGTCAAGCAACGAGAGCTTTCTGAACCAGGGCAGGACGGAAAAATGGTTAGAGAGTCAGATCTTGCCGGTCATTTGAGCAACGGCGATGATGCAGACAGCGTTGAGGATGAAACTGAAGCGACAGAAGGTTCGAAAAAGGAAAAATTAGAACTTTCCAAATTGATCAAACAAGACTATCAGCTTAGTGAGGCTTTAAATTTGCTGAAAGGCATGAGTCTTGTCCGTAGCAGACTGATGGCCGAGCCGAACTAAGGCTTACGCTTTTTCTCCCTGCGGCGTTGTTTGTTTTTTCGTAGCCACAGGATAATACTCAGATATCCTTTGCGTGCCCACTGAAAATCGATTGAAAGCACTAGCAGGCCCAAAGGGATCATCCAAAATCCAAGCACAGGTAGCGCCCCAAGCAGCCCGCCAATTAATAGCAACACCCCTACTGTTACTCGAACTGTGGATGACATTGACCGCATACGGTCTTTAATGGGCTTTAGCCTACGGTGCACTGCTGGGTGTTCTCCACTTGAATGGTATAGGATATGATTATCGCCCGGTGGGCGTCACGCTGTTGAATATTTATGCACTTAGATTTTACTAAAATGCAATCTCTTGGAAACGATTTTGTTGTGCTAGATGGCGTATCTCGAGAGCTTCAGATTTCCCCAGATGTGGCGCGCAAGCTGGCAGACCGTCACTTTGGTGTTGGATGTGATCAGGTTTTACTGGCAGAGCCAGGCACCAGTACTGATTTTCGCTTTCGAATTTTCAATCACGACGGTAGTGAGGTTGAACAATGTGGAAACGGCGCGCGGTGTATGGCGCGTTTTCTGCATCTTAAGGGGTTGACCGAAAAGATGGAAATATCGGTGCAAACTATGAATGCGCGCATGGTGCTCAGAGTCAGGGAGGGCGGAGAGGTATCTGTCGAAATGGGAATCCCGGAATTCGAACCACTCAATATCCCTTTTGACGCTGATCGGCGATTGGACGTTTATCCATTAGCGTTGGATGCTCAGACAATCGAAATTGCTGCCCTGGCAATTGGAAACCCACATGCGGTTACTGAGGTTGCGGACATCAAAAAGGTTGATGTTGCTGAATTGGGACCGAAAATTGAGAATCATCCCAGATTTCCAGCAAGGGTAAATGCTGGCTTCATGCAGATACTTTCACCCGAACATATTCGGCTTAGAGTGCACGAGCGCGGTGCTGGTGAAACCCTCGGTTGTGGCAGCGGTGCATGTGCAGCTGTGGTAGCAGGTAATATGCACGGACGACTTGGTCAATCCGTCAAAGTGAGCCTGCCTGGCGGAAGCGCCAGAGTAAACTGGGCTGGGCCCGGAAATCCCGTATATTTAAGTGGTCCCGCTGAAACTGTTTTTTCCGGCGAGATAAATCTCAGCGAGCCTTGCCACTAGTCCAACTGCGGAAAATTAGTACGACAAATGATTAAATCTGAAGAAGTTGCCGAGTATCTGAAGAAAAACCCTGCGTTTTTCGATGAACATCAAGATATATTAGCCGAAATACAGATTAGTGCTGATCAGCAACCCTTCCACCAAAGACAGGTTGAAGTGCTGAGGGAACGCCACTCCGCTGAGCAGGCTCGTTTTGAGATGGTAGTAGACTCTGCTCGCAGTAATCAGGAGTTGGAACAAAGTTTGCACGAGTTGGCGCAAAGACTGCTGAGCGAAAAGCAAGACGGTTCTATATTTGCTGAAAATATAGTTACACGCCACTTTTCTCTTAAGCATGCGAAAATATGTTTAGATGGAGAACAGTTTGGTGATGATCTCGACCTAATGAAGAAGAGAGTCGCGCATGGTGCCAGCGTTTGTGACGACCGAATTTCTAGTCAGTTGCTTGAAGCACTTTTTGGTGAGAAAAACGGAGTCGAGTCCTGTGCTTTCGTGCCGCTGAATCACGCAGGCAAGAATATTGGTGTGATGGTTCTAGGGGCTGACAAGGGCCAGCGTTTCCAGCCGGGAATGGGGACTATTTACTTGGATCGGATTGGTCAGCTGGTGGGCGCATTCCTCTCACGCAGCGGCTGAGTTTTTCTTTGACCAGGACGACCGCTCTTCTTGATCACTACATCGACTACCTGGCCAAGGAGCGTCGACTTTCAGTCCATACAATTGATGCATATCGACGAGATTTGGATAAGCTCTACCGCTATCTGATCGAATGTGGTTACGACCAGTGGCACAAACTGTCGATTAGGCATGCCCGCCGTTATCCGGCACAATTGAACAAAAGTGGATTGGCTGGTAGCAGTATCCAGCGCATGTTGTCTGCCTCCAGGTCGTTTTATCGTTTTCTGATATCCGAGGGTGAAGCACAGAGCAACCCATTTGCAGCAGTTAGTGCACCGAAACACTCCAAAAAATTACCCGCCACCTTGAGTGTCGACGAAATTAGTGGGCTATTAGACAATCATGATGGAAGTCCTGATGCGCTGCGGGATCGGGCTATCCTGGAGCTTCTTTATTCGTCGGGCTTGCGGTTATCTGAGCTTACTCGACTGGATCTTGATGGCGTGGATCTATTACAGGGTGAGGTGCGTGTAGTTGGCAAAGGCAATAAAGAGAGAATCGTTCCAGTTGGTTCAAAGGCATTGTCAGCGCTTCGACAATGGCTTGAGCACAGGCCGAGAATAGCAGACAATGATGAGCGAGCCATGTTTGTAAATCAGCAGGGCAAACGATTGAGCAATCGTGGCATTCAGTACCGTATTGAATGTTGGGCCAAAAAAAATGGACTGGGACGTCATTTACACCCCCATATGCTTCGTCATTCATTTGCCAGCCACGTACTCGAGTCAAGTGGTGATTTACGATCCGTCCAGGAAATGTTAGGTCATGCTGATATCAGCACTACGCAGATTTATACACATCTAGACTTTCAACACTTGGCCGATATTTATGACAAGGCTCATCCGCGGGCCAAGCGAAAACCCGGAGATGAAGGGTAAAACTGCCATCGTTATCCGGGGCAAATGAATAAACGAAGGGAAAGCGGCTGGTACGGTAACTTTAAAGCAAGAAACAACAGTAATTCGGTAAACCGGAAGGTTAGCCCTGTTCCTTGTGCTGGTTATAACGTCTCACTGATGCAAGGATTTCGGTCTTAAGCATTGTCGGTGTCAGCCCATCCCCTAAGTTTGACCCACTTGGCCGGCTCGAGATCCTTGTAGTGCTCGAAAAAATGAGAAATTTGATCCAGAGGACCCCGATTGATATCCCGAAAAGATGTGACATGGCGGTAGTGGCTGGTTAATTTGTCGATGGGCACCGCGAGTAGTTTCGCATCATCCCCGGCTTCATCCTCCATTTCGAGCACACCGACAGATCTGCAGCGGATGACCGAGCCTGTAATTAGAGGTCTGGGAGTCATAACCAGTACATCCACGGGGTCGCCGTCAGCGCTCAAAGTTTCCGGGATATAGCCCATAGTTGCACGGGTAATGCATCGCAGCGGATAAAAAGCGATCTACGAACATGGCCCCGGTATCCTTGTCGACTTCGTATTTGCCCGGTCCGACGCGGTCAGGAATCATAAGTTGATTAAAAAGCTGAAATTATACGTGCCACGGTGCGAAAACCTGTCAGCAATAAGTCGATATGGGGTTAGTGGTTCCACGGGACGTCAATTTGGCGATTGATATAAGGCTGCAACGCAGCTATATTCACGCGGTTTTAGTTTCGACCCTTGGGGGGGCTGAAAACACTTGACGTCCCGGAGCGATAGGCCGTTTTGGATTTCGGATGTGGCGGGCTGTCGCGATCAGCGATTGCCCCCAGAGATTGCCCCCAGCTCAATCAATAACTGGAGTAATTCAATGACACTTGTTGCACTGGTCCCAATGATTTTCGGGATAGCCGGACTGTTTGTCGCCTGGACGATCTATAAAATGATCCTTCAGAATCCCGCAGGGGAAGGCAAGGTCGCGGAGATCGCACAGTTGATACACAACGGCGCCATGGTGTTTATGCGCACCGAGTACCTGTATCTTGCGGTATTTGTGGTTGTGGTTGCTGTATTTATACTGTTTTCTGACCTTGGATTTAATACCATGTTCGCCTTTCTGGTGGGCGCTTTATGCTCCGCCGTTGCAGGTTATGTCGGGATGTACGCAGCAACCCATGCCAATGTCCGTACCACCACCGCTGCCAATGAAAAGGGTGCTGCTGAGGCATTAACTGTGGCGTTTTTTGGTGGATCGGTGATGGGATTGACCGTTGCTGCAATGGGTCTGTTGGGTGTTGGGTTTCTTTATCTAATCTTTGGTGGAGATCCGCATTCAGCCCATGTCATTCACGGATTTGGAATGGGAGCTTCTTCGGTTGCTCTTTTTTCTCGTGTTGGTGGCGGTATATTCACCAAGAGTGCCGACGTTGGTGCGGACTTAGTGGGTAAATTGGAAGCTGGGATTCCGGAAGATGATCCACGTAATCCGGGAGTGATTGCGGACAATGTTGGAGATAACGTTGGAGACGTGGCGGGAATGGGCTCCGACATTTTCGAGTCTTATTGCGGCTCAATGATCGCATCCATTGCAATCGCCTCTACATTGCCAGCGGTTGTTTTCGAGACAATGGGCTCGCAGCAGTCACTGATGTTTTTGCCCCTTGCATTGGCGTCCCTTGGAATAGTTTGCTCGATCGCAGGTATTGCTCTGGTAAAGATGAATGCTGCCAAAGCGCCGGAAAAGGCGCTTCGAATCGGCACAATCGGTGCAACTATTGTCTTCATCCTCGCCGCCTTCGTACTGATCAAGTCGGTAGGAGTGAGCACAGGCGTTTACGGTGCAGTAGTTGTTGGCGCGATCGGTGGGATTGGGATTGGACTGATCACTGAATACTATACGGGTTCTAAGCCAGTGCGGGACATCGCCAAGTCCGGAGAGACCGGCCCTGCTACAGTGATGATTAGTGGCCTTGCTGTAGGAATGGAATCAGTGGTTGTGCCTTTATTAATCATTGCGGCAATAATTTTGTTAGCGAGTGACATGGCTGGACTTTATGGTGTGGGGATCGCGGCGGTCGGCATGCTTGCCACAGTGGGGATTACCATGGCAATCGACGCCTATGGCCCGGTCGCGGATAATGCGGGCGGTATTGCTGAAATGGCCGGTTTGGGTGAAGAAGTACGTGAAATCACTGATTCCCTGGATGAACTTGGTAACACTACCGCTGCAATCGGTAAGGGATTTGCTATTGGTGCCGCGGCTTTAGCTGCGCTGGCGCTCATTTCGGCCTTTATCGCTGAAGTGACCACAAGAAACCCTGAATTTATCCTGCAGTTAGATAACCCTAAAGTACTAGCGGGTGTATTTCTCGGTGGGGTATTTCCTATGTTGGTCTCAAGCATCACCATGAAAGCCGTGGGTGCAGCAGCTTTCGATATGATCCACGAGATTCGTCGACAGTTTCGTGAAATCCCGGGCCTGATGGAAGGTACCGCAGAACCAGATTCGAATCGTTGTATTGATATTGCTACTAAAGCAGCACTGAGAAGGATGATTTTACCAGGTGTATTGGCGGTAGGCGCGCCAGTTGTGGTTGGGTTCTCGCTGGGAGCGACTGCTCTTGGTGGCATGCTTGCCGGAGCGCTACTAGGTTGCGTTTTGATGGCGCTGATGATGGCAAACGCTGGCGGTGCATGGGATAACGCCAAAAAATATGTTGAAAAAGGTAACCTCGGCGGCAAGGGCTCTGACGCCCACGCTGCTACAGTAGTCGGTGATACAGTCGGAGATCCATTCAAAGACACGTCTGGTCCATCAATGAATATTCTGATCAACGTGATGGCAATTGTCAGCCTGGTCATTGCGCCACTGCTGTCTGTTTAATTTCGAGAACCGCACCGCCCGGTCAGGGTGGTGCGGAGCCTGCATCGCAATATTGCTCTGAATGCAGGGATCCGCACTTAAAATTCTCCATGTCATTCCTGCGGTAGCACCTATATACGGCGGCCCAAGCAAGCTGGTGCTGAGCATGTGTTCGGCACTCAATCACAAGGGGCACCAGTCAGAAATCGTGACTTCCAGCGCCGATGGCCATGGTTCGCTGAATCAACCTCTTCACAGGTTTATTGACTATCAAGGTGTCAGGTGCTTGTTCTTCGCACGTAAGCTAGGTGAGGGATTTAAATACGCACCTGGCATGTCCGCATGGTTACATCAGCATGTGACGGATTACGACCTGGTTCACATCCATGGTGTCTTCTCCTGGTCTTCTATTGCCGCCAGCAAAGCCTGCTTGACTAGATCGGTTCCATACTTGGTGCGTCCACTAGGAAGTCTTGACCCGTGGTCCCTTAAGCGAAAGTCGCTGCAAAAAAGGTTCCTAACATGGTTATGGGTGGAGCGAATGTTGCAGCGGGCAAGCCGGATCCATTACACCAGCGCCCGCGAACAGCGTGAAGCAGAAAGAGGCCGGAATATTGGTAAAGGCGTGGTCCTGCCGGCTGCAATTGATATCCGACAACTAGAATATGAACCTTCTCCAGATTGGTTTGCTGAGAATTTTCCGGCGCTATCAGGGTGCCAGTACATTTTGTTTCTAGGCAGGCTGGTTCCAAAGAAGAAACTTGAAAATCTGATCGAAGCTTTCGGACGAATTGAGGTTAATGACGGTCTCAAGCTGGTGATTGCTGGCGCTGGAGAACCTGAATATTGTGAAAAACTACGCGGGCTCGCGAGGCGCAGCGCCGCTGTTCAGCGAATTATATTCATGAACTGGGTGGAGGGCGGTGCCAAGATAGCGCTGATTCGAAATTGCTCTTTGTTTGTATTGATATCCGATAATGAAAATTTTGGTATAGCGGTAGCAGAGGCTATGGCCTGCGGGCGCGCAGTGGTGGTAAATCAGGGCGTTTACCTTTGTGATCACATACTCGAGAACCAATCAGGATGGGTAATCGACAAGGATACAGAGCTTGCGGCAGTTCTAGACAGCGCAATGCAGAACAAGGCGGAAAGACTGAGAAGAGGTGCTCGTGGCAGAGGTCTCGTAAAGCAACGTTTCACTTGGGACTGCGTAGTCACACAACTGGAAAATCTCTATCATGATTGCGCGGATTCGAAATGAAGTCTGCTGAATGTTGGGTCAGTGTGATGGTATTTACTCTGAATGAGTCGGTGAATTTGCCGCATTGTCTGCGTTCACTGAATTGGTGTGATGACATTATTGTAATTGATTCAGGCAGTGAGGACGAGACCGTCGATATTGCCCAGCAGGCTGGCGCCAGGGTGTTTACGCATTCTTTCGAAGGTTTTGGTAGCCAGCGCAATTGGGCTCTGGACAACACTTCACCGAAACATAACTGGGTGTTGATCCTCGACGCCGACGAACGAGTTCCGCGGGCTCTCGCTGAAGAGGTCAATCAACTGGTGTGGCAACGACCGGAGCTGGCAGCCGCCAGGTTAAGGCGCCGATTTTACATGTGGGGCAGATGGTTACGTTACAGCAGCCTGTACCCGGTATGGGTGGTTAGGTTAGTGCATTGTCATCGTGTCCGCTATGAAAATCGAGGGCATGCGGAAACACAGGAAGTGCAAGGGGAGATGGCGGCTCTTGACCACGATCTTATCGATGAAAACCACAAGTCTTTAGATGAATGGTATCGAAGACAAAGACGATATGCTCTGGATGATGCCCGATTCGAGGTTGAGCAGGAAACAGTTCGGTTTAGTTTCAAAGAGCTTTTTTCATCGGATCCGCTTATAAAAACAATGGCGCAGAAACGATTAAGCTGGAAACTCCCTTTTCGCGCTACGATATATTTTGTATATAGTTTTTTCCTTAGACAAGGGTTTCGTGATGGACTGCATGGGTTGAGATTTTGCATCATGCGGGCAGGCTACCAAAGGATGGTTCAACGAAACAAAAAGGATTTAAAATCACTGGGTCGATAAGAGTCCTGTGGCAGCAGTTTTTCGGAGCGCAATTCTTTAATGGCAGGTTCTAATTCGAAAACCATACTGGTTACCGGCGGGGCTGGATACATAGGTGCCCACACCTGCAAGGCGCTTTCGAGTGCTGGATTCGAGCCCGTCAGTTATGACAACTTGAGCCGGGGTAATGCCGATGCAGTACTCTGGGGTCCATTTGAGCAAGGCGATATTCTCGATAGAGAGCACCTGGGAGATGTAATAGATCGATATAGGCCTGCCGCAGTAATACATTTTGCCGCATTGGCCTATGTCTCTGAATCGGTGGCTTCGCCAGGGAAGTACTGGCATAACAATGTAACCGGTAGCCTTACGCTCGTCGAGGCAATGCGGTCAAGGAACATTAATCAGTTTGTGTTTTCAAGTTCTTGCGCAGTGTACGGTGAGTCGCCATTTCAGCCAATTTGTGAAGATGCGCCAAAACGACCGGTAAATCCTTATGGTAGATCAAAACTTGTGGTCGAAAGGCTGCTTCAGGATTGTCACCCTGCCTTGAAATTGAATTCTGTCTCGCTGCGTTACTTTAACGCTGCCGGTGCGGATCTTGAACGAGAGATCGGGGAAAAACACGAACCGGAAACTCATCTGATTCCTCTCGCGTTGAATTCTGTGATTAATCCCGACCAGCCGATTACTGTTTTCGGTGCTGACTACCCCACGGCGGACGGAACTTGTATTCGTGACTTTGTCCATGTGTCAGATCTAGCTGACGCTCATGTCAAAGCGCTTGATTATTTGCATGGCAAACCTGGAGTTCATCAGTTCAATCTCGGAACAGGTCAGGGCTTCTCAGTGCTGCAAGTGATCGAAGCAGTCGGTCAGGTTACCGGAGTGCAGCCCAATGTAAAACATGGTCCTAGACGGCCGGGAGACCCGCCGGTATTAGTTGCTGACCCAGTCAAGGCAAATCAAGAGCTAGATTGGAAGCCGCGCTATTGCAAAATCCAGGAAATGGTTGAATCCGCTTGGGGCTGGTTAAACCGTCGTTGAGATCATCCTGTGATCCAAGTCTAAAAAGTCCAAAAGGCAGTGTTAAAAGCTCTGGCCAATTTCGAAGTCGAATATCCGATCCAGTTCAAGCTCCTGAATAAGTTGGTCGACCGCCGCCTGGCCATTCAGTGACGACACTTCAGCCAGGATTAGTGCGCAGGAGTGACGATTATAAGCGCCAGCAAAATCAGACTGGACTTTTAACAGCACATTGGCTCGATCAATGGTCACAAAATTTCGAATGCCTGCTTTAGTTTTTTAGGCACCATCTGTCTTTTCAGGCTGACGTAGTCAGGCATGCCGTTTTTGTAAGGCGGGTAGTCCTCCCCTCTGATAAGCGGCTCAAGATAAGTTCGGCAACTTTTGGTAATACCAAATCCGTCTTTGGAAATGAAACTTCTGGGCATCATTTTTTCTACATTCGCAACGCGACTTAGCGCTGCCGATCCCACCTTCCAACGATAGGGGTTATTGCTAGTTCTCATGATCGTGGGCATTACTGAGTTTTTTCCCGCTAGTGCCAGTTCCACCGCTGCTTTGCCCACAGCATAGGCTTGTTTTACATCTGTAGCGGAAGCTATATGACGCGCGGCCCGTTGCATGTAGTCAGCAACCCCCCAATGATACTTATAACCGAGATCCTGCTTAATCATATTGGCAATTACAGGCGCTACGCCACCGAGTTGTGCATGACCAAAT
This sequence comes from uncultured Gammaproteobacteria bacterium, assembly GCA_947259885.1. Lineage (GTDB taxonomy): Bacteria > Pseudomonadota > Gammaproteobacteria > Arenicellales > Poriferihabitantaceae > VYFG01. Next base: position 155,430 of record CAMYNW010000007.1, on the reverse strand, counting down.
GCATCGACCAGCCCTTGGTCTGAGAGGAACTTTCCATGTCTATCCTTCAGCCCTTCTGAAACCACTACTGAAACATAGCCATACTGCTTTACTTTACGTTTCACTTCCGCCATAAACCTACGGCGGTTAAAGGTAATTTCTGGAAACAGTATAACCACAGGTATATCGTGCTGCTGGTCCGCAGCAAGTCCCCCCGCGGCGGCGATCCAGCCGGCGTGCCGTCCCATCACCTCTAGCACGAATACCTTGGTCGAGGTTTTACACATTGAGGCGACGTCAAAACTCGCTTCTAGAGTGGAAATCGCGATGTATTTAGCAACTGAACCAAATCCAGGACAGTTGTCAGTAATAGGCAGGTCATTGTCGACTGTCTTCGGCACATGGATCGCCTGAATCGGGAATCCCAGTTGCTTGGATAGCTGAGAAATTTTTAGACAGGTGTCAGCGGAGTCGCCACCGCCGTTGTAGAAGAAATATCCAATATTATGCGCGGTAAATACGTCCATCAGGCGCTCATATTCCCGACGGTTCTGTTCAAGACTTTTTAACTTGTAACGACATGAGCCGAAGGCTCCTGACGGAGTGTGACGCAGTCGTCGTATTGACCTGGCAGACTCTTTTGAAGTGTCGATCAGCTCTTCAGCGAGGGCACCGATAATGCCGTGATTACCAGCATATATTTTGCCGATCTTGTCTTTATGTTGCCTGGCAGTTTCAATTAGCCCTGCCGCGGAGGCATTAATAACCGCTGTCACCCCGCCGGATTGAGCATAGAACGCGTTTCTTGGTTTTTTGTTTGGTTTCATCAGTTTGTTTCTTGATTAAGTTTTTCGCCGGTGCCGCCTGAACTGACTCCCTGGCGATCTCGTTCATGATCAGCCTGGGTCTGAAATACCGCCGCGACGCATTGTTCCAAGTCATTGTACTCGTTGATACCAGTGCCATACTGTTCGTGCGGCGTATAGAAGAACTGTGTGCGGTAGCTGAACACCCCGGTTTTCACCACCACAAAGTTAGCTTCCTGTTCATGCCAGAAAACAGTTGGGCATTGCTCCGGCACCTGATGATCCGATGAAAGTACCACTTCGCTGTCCGCCAGGTGTATCTCCACATCTTTCTGATAGCGTTGAGTCAAAAGCTCACGGATGGTGGCGATTTCAACTGCGGTAAAATCCGGAATCATGACGCGAATTGCTTGGTCTGCTGAGGTTAGGAAATCTCAAGTATTCTACACGCTTGAAGATACAGGCCGTCAGTACCCCGAAGGGGTGGTAAATAATGTGGAAACGGCCCCTGGCTAGGGGTGGTCGGTGAGGCCCTGATTACCTTGAAATTTAGCCATAAACAGGGTAGATTCCGCTGCCCTTTGAATGTCTCTGGAACTTCGTCATGAAGCGCACTTTTCAACCCAGCGTATTGAAACGCAAAAGAACACACGGCTTTCGCGCGCGCATGAGCACACGTGGCGGACGTGCGGTTATCAATGCTCGCCGTGCCAAGGGCCGTGCCCGTCTAAGCGCCTGATTTTAGGAAGAGCTCAAAGAAATTACGGTTCTTTTTGCTTTGTTTCCAGTGGGTTAGACATAGAGGTGACCCCGGGAAGGACGGATTTCAGTCGTCGCCAGCGCATCACCGAGGCAAGCCAATATCGGGCTGTTTTCAATAATCGGGTGCGCCTGCATGGTAAGTTTTTCAGCCTTCATGTGCAGTGCAGTATTTACGATTTTCACAGACTGGGCCTTGCGGTATCCAGGAAAGTCAGTAAAAAAGCCGTGCAAAGGAATCGTATAAAACGCCAGATCAGGGAATCTTTCAGATACCTGCGACTATGCGTTGCGGATCAGGGAGGTTGGGGCAAAATCAAACCAGCCGGGACAGATTTTATTGTGGTAGCCAAGGCAGCAGCTGTTGAAGCACAAAACACCGAATTACGGGAGGAGCTTGACCGACTCTGGATAAAAGCGATTAGAAAATGCGAAGTATCGTAATCTTCCTGATTAAGGGCTATAAAATTATGGTAAGCCCATTCCTCGGACAAAACTGCAGGTTTCATCCGAGTTGTGCAAATTTCAGTATTGAAGCGGTTGCCAAACATGGTGTGATCAAAGGTGGTTTACTCAGTATTCGTAGAATTCTGAGTTGTCAACCGTGGCACTCAGGTGGGTATGATCCGGTGCCTGAGCAGTTTTCATTGCGCAAGGTCGATCCTGAAATTGGCCCGTGTCTAAATAAAAAGTGTAAAAATCATTTCCGGTAGATAATTCAGATGGATTTCAGACGTATCATTCTTTTCGGTTCTCTTGGCCTGGTGCTGGCGATGATCTGGCAGTCTTGGGAGCAATATCAGGTTGAGCATGGTCCACAGGGCGTGACTCAGCAAGGTGCTTACACGGAGGAGAAGGACGGGCCGAGTGTGACCGCTTCGAATGTGACTGACGATGTGCCTGATGCCCCACAGGTCGAGAGTGTTGGTGCTGTATCGCAGCCGGAGACCCCGGTAATTGAGCAGGAGTCGACTAAAGCTGGAAAACTGATTCAAATTAAAACCGACCTGATAAAGGCCCAGATTGATACCCAGGGGGGCGATCTTGTGAGGGTTGAACTGCTTAAGCACCCAGTCAGTGTCGATACGCCGGATCAGCCATTTGTGTTGATGCATAGGGATTCGTCGGCACTTTACGTGGCGCAAAGCGGTCTCATTGGCGCAGGTCGTGAATATCCTAATCATAATGTCGAGTATTCGACAGATCGTTTAGATTTAGACCTTGGTGACCGCGACTCGGTGGAAGCCGAGCTGCTATGGAATGGCCCTGATGGAGTAGAGTACAAAAAGATTTACACCTTTCATCGAGATAGCTACCGAATCGATGTGGACTTTAAGATAAAAAATAACAGTACCCAGGAATGGTCAGGATTTTTCTACGGACAGCTCAAACAGACAGAGATAGAACAGGCCGGCTCAATGGGGTTTTTGGGGCGGCTACCGAGCTATAGCGGCGCGGCCATTTATACCGAGGAAGATAAATACGACAAAATAGACTATTCGGAAATCAATGAATCCCCGCTCAATCTTTCTACGCGCGAAGGTTGGGTCGCCATGTTGCAGCATTATTTTGTCTCAGCCTGGCTGCCGCAGGATGCGAGCGGATACCAGATCTACTCCGGAGTCAGTCGCAATACGCCAGCGCCGCAGTATCGAATAGGATTTAAAAACACTGAGCCGGTCAGGATTGCGGCGGGGCAGCAAGGTGAAATAAAAGGTGCCTTGTTTGTTGGTCCAAAAGAACACCAGCGCTTAACGGCACTAGAGGTCCCTGGAATAGCCTTAACAGTTGACTACGGATGGCTGACTCCGGTGGCAGATCCTTTGTTCTGGCTTCTGACTAAGATTCACTCCCTTGTTAATAACTGGGGCTGGGCCATTATTTTGTTAACGTTGCTGGTAAAAATCATATTTCTTCCGCTTTCTGCCGCGAGTTACAAATCCATGGCGAAAATGAAGAAGCTGCAACCGAGACTGCAGACATTGAAGGAACGTTACGGTGACGATAAGCAGAAGTTTCAGCAGGAGATGATGAAACTTTACAAGACCGAAAAGGTAAATCCTGCAGGCGGTTGTTTGCCGATCTTGGTGCAGATACCGGTTTTCATCGCACTATATTGGACATTGCTGGAGAGTGTTGAATTGCGTCAGGCAGACTTCATGTTTTGGCTTAATGATCTGTCCCTCCCTGACCCCTACTATGTGTTGCCCATAATCATGGGAATTTCGATGCTGGCCCAGCAGATGCTCAATCCGGCTCCCATGGATCCACTGCAGAAGAAGATTATGACCGCATTGCCCGTGGTGTTTACAGTTTTCTTTCTGTGGTTCCCTGCAGGTCTGGTGCTTTACTGGGTGGTTAATAATCTGCTGTCCATTGCTCAGCAATACTTCATTACAAAAAAATACCAAAACGCCTGATCGAGTGGGCGAAACGGGCAACGACACCATTGTTGCCCCGGCTACTCCCCCGGGTCGAGGCGGTATTGCGGTGGTGCGCATATCGGGCCCACGAGGAATCGAAATTGCCTCGGAACTAGTTGGCGTGCTCCCACGGCCGCGCGAAGCGCACCTCTGCGGGTTCAGAAACAGTGATGGCGGTCTAATTGATCGCGGGCTGGCCCTGTACTTTGAAGCACCCCACAGTTACACCGGTGAAGCGGTGCTGGAGTTGCACGCTCATGGCAGCCCGATAGTGGTGGAAATGTTGGTTCGCAGATGCCTGGAGCTGGGGTGCAGACTGGCAAGGCCGGGTGAGTTTAGTGAGCGGGCGTTTCTGTCAGGCCGACTAGATCTTGCGCAGGCTGAAGCCGTAGCCGACCTGATCGAGAGCAGCACAGAATCGGCAGCACGTTCTGCTCTGCGTTCACTGCAGGGAGAGTTCTCAAAGCGAGTACATTTGCTGGTCGACAACTTGACTAGTCTAAGGGTCTTCATTGAAGCGGCTATTGATTTCCCAGATGAGGAAATAGACTTCCTGGCAGATAACGAAGTAACGAAAAAACTTTCTTCTCTGGGTGATGAATTCTTTGAATTAAAAGGGGCAGTTCGCCAGGGAAAACTTCTTAGGGATGGTCTACGGGTAGTGTTAACCGGCTCTCCTAACGCGGGGAAATCCAGTTTGCTGAATCTGCTGAGCAGAGAACAACGGGCGATTGTGAGTGATATTCCTGGTACCACACGCGATGTTCTTGAGCAGCACCTGGAACTCGATGGCCTGCCTATAGTATTAATTGATACTGCAGGCATTCGCGAAAGCGATAACTGGATTGAAGCGGAAGGTGTCCGGCGAGCCCAGGAAGCCCAAAAAACCGCGGACCTGGTAGTGTTGGTTGAGGATTCTACTCAGGTTAACGAGGGTCAAATCATGAATACCGATGATGAACTCCCAGATGCACCTGTGCTCACTGTGCACAATAAGATCGATCTGAGCGGGCATCTTGCTGGCCGCCACGGTAATTCTGTGTTTTTATCAGCGCTTACTGGAGAAGGGCTCGAACACCTTGTGGATTATCTTAAAGAGGTTGCCGGCTATCGGGAAACTGATAGCAGCCAGTTCATCGCGCGACAACGCCATATTGACTCAATTGATCGCGCAAGAAGTCATTTGGATGCGGGAATTACGCAGCTCGAGGAAAACCAGGCCGCCGAAATACTGGCGGAAGAATTACGACTAGCGCAGCAAGCTCTTGGAGAAATTACCGGAGAAGTGACTAGTGACGAGCTATTGGGACATATATTCAGCTCTTTTTGCATTGGAAAATAGTCATTCGACTCACTAAAGCACTGATTTCCAGTCAATGCCGACCATGATCGTTGTAGGTGAGCTGGAGGCTATTTATAATACCTCTCGACTTCTAATACTGATCGGATTGGTGGCCAGGCGAATCACTTTTTGGGGAATGTATCCCGAGAATAGTGAAATCGACCGCGGTACGGATATTCCCGACAGCCTCTATGTGGACCCATGGTATGGCAAAAACTTCGACGATGACTTCTAACTATACCCGAAGTGTATTAATTCAGATGCTGCTGGTAATGGCGGTTCTGATTGGCGTCATCGCTTGGCAGTGGGACGTGTTCAAACAGATATACGTTGATAACCAGGTAAATGCAGTAGGCTGGGTAATTAACGGGGGTATTGCGCTTCTGTTTTTAACCGGGCTTGTTCAACTAATTATTAGGTTCGCTGAGTATCGTAACCAGGAAACCGCGTTAAATCGGTTTCTTATGAACATACGCAAGGACGACGACCCGCTGCAAGGGATTTCGCAAAAATGCATGATTGCGGAGCGTTACGTTACCTTAGGCCAGCTTAATCGTCGCAGAGCGAGGATAAATCATAGCGCTCTTGCTGCCACCCTGCACGCGATCGAATCTAGTCGCAATAGTTATCTCAAGTTCGTACAAAGCGTACTGGTGTTAACCGGTGTATTTGGCACTATCGTATCGCTGTCAATTTCGTTGCTAGGGGCATCAGATATTATTCAGGTCGGGGGCAATACTGACGGTATGAGTACGATGATATTTGGCATGTCCACTGCACTGTCTACGACAATGTCGGCAATTATTTCCTATCTGATTTTCGGTTATTTCTACATTAAATTGATTGATACCCAGACTTACCTGATCAGTCGGGTAGAGGAGGTGACGGCAACAACGCTGCTGCCCCACCTGCAATCGATACAGGATCAGGTCACGATGGATTATTCGGAAAGTATCCGTGGTGCCACTGAACTGATGCAGCGGTTTGATCAATCGCAAAAAAATTATGCCAATGCGGCGCTTCAATTGCAGACCTCGATTGAAGAATTTGCTAATAATTTCAAACCCCAGTCATATGGTGCTAATGAAGAAAGAAGCCTGCAAATACTGGAACAGCTTAGAGAGATGAGCGATACCCAGCGGCAGGCTGCGGAGCGAAACGAAGCGGCGTTAAGGCAAATGATCCAGCTGCTGGAGGAAGGATTCCGTCTGGTTCATTAGTAGCTGGATCACTCACTAATTCCATGTCAGAAAACGGCTTCATCGACCTTCGAATCGGCTACGGAATCCGCGGTCCAGGGGACGACAGTGTTTGGCCTTCCTTTACCGATATCATGACCGTTGTGGTGATGATTTTTCTCATGGCCCTTGTCATCATCATTGTGAGAAATAATGAGCTCAATCGTGAACTGCTGAGCAGTATTGACGCGAATGAAGTGATGTCGTCCGCCAACCAAGGTTTGACCAGTGAACTGGATACCTTGAAAGGAACGGTGGAATCTCTGCAGCGGGTTCTTGGAGACAGCGAAAGCGATAAAGCAGTGTTACGGGAGGAACTTTTTAAACAAATTGCGGTGCTCAACAGCCTGACAGTTCGAAAGAGTGCAATGGACGAAGAGATGGCGCGACTCAATGGTCTGAAACAAAGACTTAGCGCAGAGAATCTTAGCTTAATTGCTGAGAAGGATAGATTAACAAGAGAGAATACCGAGCTTGCGCAGGGTAGAAAACTGCTTCAGGAAGAGAAACAAAGTCTTGTTGTCAGAAGTGAAAAACTAGAACTTGACCGAACCGAGCTGGAACAAGAAAAAATAGCCCTGATTGCTGAAGTAGATGAGTTGATGGCTGCCCGGCGGCAATTGCAGACCGACTTAGATAGTGTGAATGCGGTCAAGCTTGGTCTGGAGACCGACCGCAACGCGCTGGAACAGCAACAGTTACAACAGCAGCAGACTATCGACAAACTGATCCGGCAAGAACAATTGCTCTCCAATCAACTGACTCAGATTAGCAGGCAATTAGAGCAGTTAGCGCTAAGCTCGCAAAACGAAGTATCAAACCTTACCCAAGACAATGCGGGTCTGGAACAACAGCTGAATGATGTGAACCTGAAGCTGGCCAGCTTAAGTCTAGAGTTGGAGCAGCAGAAGGCACAGGAAGCTCGGTTGAACGAGCTGCTGACTAGCCAGCAGAGCGAGTATGATGCGCTAAAAACCAGTGAACAACTCGTATCACAGCAGTTTTCCGCGGCTAGTGGTGAGCTTGAGAAGTTGGCTGAACGAATTGATGAGCGCGAACTGGAGATTCTTGCTCTACAGGCACAGGCTTCGACCCAGGGCAGCCAGTATGTTTCTCTCCAGGAGGAATATAATTCCCTCGAAGCAAAGTACCGAAGCCTGGTGCGGGCGGCTCGAAGCCAGGCTGGTAAACAGGTGGCGTCGGTTTATTTCTCGCGCTCTGGCAGTGGTTATGAATTCAGCCTGCAGGAGCCGGGGGCAAATACACCCGTGGCCGTTACCAAGGGGGAACTCGACCGGCGGTTGACCGCGTTAAAGAAAAAATTTGGCCGCAGTTTGTATACCAAGGTGGTCATTCCAGAGGATAGCAATTTAAGCCACAATGAAGCCTGGCGTTTCACCCAGGAAATCCTGAATAACTACGATTACTACTACCAAACCCCCATATCACCCTAGCAGTGGTTTGACATAATATTCTTTTAAATCATAGGGTTGGATAGTCTAGGGTGCTATAATATTCTTTATGCGATATTCTCAGAAGTTCGATGTCATCGTGATTGGTGGCGGCCATGCCGGAGTGGAGGCTGCCTTGGCCGCAGCCCGTATTGGCGTTAGCACCTTGCTGGTGACACATAACATTGAGACCGTAGGCCAAATGTCCTGCAATCCCGCCATTGGGGGAATTGGTAAAGGGCATATCGTAAAGGAGATCGACGCACTTGGCGGCATTATGGCTCGAGCTATCGACCAGGCTGGAATTCATTTTCGAGTACTGAATGCCAGGAAAGGGCCCGCTGTGCAGGCAACCCGAGCCCAAGCGGATCGAGCACTTTATAAAATGGCAATTCGACGTGCAGTAGAGCACCAATCGAATCTGACCTTGTTCCAGCAGTCGGTTGATGATCTGATAATCGATAATGACAGGGTCCAGGGAATAAGAACCCAGCTCGGCATTGAAGTGATGGCACCCACTGTGGTGCTTACTGCCGGCACGTTTTTAAATGGCAAGATTCACGTGGGCCTGGATAACTCGAGTGGAGGCCGCGCTGGGGATCCGCCTTCTCTGGCGCTGGCGAAACGCCTGCGGGAATTACCTTTAGGAGTTGAGCGGCTTAAAACCGGTACTCCGCCAAGAATCGATGGGAAAACTATTAACTACACAGATCTTCTCCCGCAGCCAGGAGACCAGCCAGTACCGGTATTCTCCTTTGTTGGCAGCCCTGATGAACACCCGATGCAGGTGCAATGTCATATCACACATACTAATGCCCGAACGCATGAAATTATTGCCGCTGCGCTCGATCGTTCCCCTATATACAGTGGAGTGATCGAAGGGACGGGCCCCCGATACTGTCCGTCAATTGAAGATAAAGTGGTTCGTTTTTCTGAGCGAGATAGTCACCAGATTTTTATTGAGCCTGAAGGGCTCAACACCACGGAGGTTTATCCAAACGGTATCTCCACCAGCCTTCCTTTTGATGTCCAGCAGAGGCTAGTGCGCAGTATCAAAGGATTTGAGTCAGCCAGCATTACTCGACCTGGTTATGCAATTGAGTATGATTTTTTTGACCCCAGGGGCCTCAAACATAGTCTTGAGACCAAATGTATTGAGGGGCTATTTTTTGCCGGTCAGATCAATGGCACCACAGGTTATGAGGAAGCGGCTGGCCAAGGTCTCATTGCGGGCTTAAATGCGGCAAGAATGGTGCAACAACAGGAAACTTGGAGTCCAACCCGAGGCGAAGCTTATATCGGCGTAATGATTGATGATCTGGTTACCCTTGGAACCCGTGAACCCTATCGAATGTTTACTTCTCGGGCTGAATATCGTCTTCAGCTCAGAGAAGATAACGCTGATATGCGATTGACCGAGATCGGCCATCAACTTGGATTGGTGGCGACGGATCGTTTTGCAAGATTCGAGACCAAACGCAATGCTGTGGAGGTTGAAAAACAAAGGTTGAAACAAACTTGGTTACGGCCGGAAGCGCTAGATTACGGTGCAATGATGTCGGCTCTTGGCAGGCCGTTGGCGCGGGAATCCAATTTACTGGACCTGTTAAGACGTCCGAAAACCACCTATATCGAGTTGGCCGAACTCGCCGGCCTTGATCAACCTCTAAACGACCAGCAAGCTGTTCGACAGCTTGAGATCCAGGCCAGATATGACGGCTACATTGAGCGCCAGATCGATGAAATAGCGCGCTTGAAGAAGCAGGAAAACACTTCTATCCCTATAGATCTGAATTATCAGCTGGTTAGAGGATTGTCGACCGAGGTAATGCAGAAGCTTGAGACAACTCGCCCCGAGACGATTGGCCAAGCATCTCGAATTTCGGGCGTTACACCTGCGGCAATCTCCTTGCTTCTAGTCCATCTGAAACGCCACCAACGAGCTGCCTGAGCACCGTCAACCCGGGTTTGGTAGCCCAGAGGGGCTTGGATTACTAGCGGAGAGTGACGAGTTCTTCAGCCGCTGTGGGGTGAATCGCCACGGTGTCATCAAAATCCTGCTTGGTCGCCCCCATTTTAATCGCAACCGCAAATCCTTGTGTCATCTCATCAGCACCATCACCAATGATATGACACCCCACCACTTTCTCATCCTGCCCCTGTACGATTAATTTGACCAGTGTTGGTGGTTTGTGCTCAGAAACCGCGTAGCGCATATTAATGAATCGGCTTTGGTATGTCCTGATATCATTGTCGAAACGCTGTCGCGCCTCCAGTTCGGATAGACCTACTGTGCCGATTGGCGGGTGGCTGAATATAACTGTAGGAATATTGCTGTAATCCAGCCGGGATTCCGGTTTATTGTTGAACAGTCGCTCTGAAAGACGCCTCCCGGCGGCAATTGCAACCGGCGTCAGTTGCGCTCTGGGGGTAACGTCTCCTACGGCATAGACGCCCTCAGCACTGGTATTTTGATACTGGTCTGTTGTGACAAAACCCCGATCATTGGTTTCTACATCGGTATTTTTCAATCTAAGGGTCTCAATATTGGTCTCCCGACCAATTGCCCAGATGATGCAATCGAAGCCGGCAACCCGTTCTCCATTATTCCGCTTGAATCCTCTCGTGCCATTATTATCCTTGATCAGCCCCTCCATATTGGTGTTGGTAAGGAAATTTATCCCACTATTCTGCATCTGTTCCATGACCAGATCATGCAATGTATGGTCGAAAGACCTCAGCAGCTTTTCGTATCGTATGGCCATTGTGACGCGGCTTCCAAGGGCGTGCAGTACTCCTGCCAGCTCTGTCGCAATATACCCTGCTCCAATCACTAGCGCATTTTGAGGGCGTGACTCGAGTTGAAAGAAGCCGTCACTGGTGATGCCAAGATCAGCGCCTGGGAGATCCGGCACCGTTGGTCTGCCGCCTGTTGCGATAAGAACATGAGGTGCAGTGTATTCATTACTGTCTACCTGAATGGCGTGGTTATCGATAAATTGACCAGTGCCTTGAACCACATCGACATTGGATTTCTCTAAGTTGCGTTTGTATATATCGTTCAGTCGCTTAACGTATGCGTCTCGCGCTTGCTTTATTCGAGACCATTCAAAGCCTTGCCTGTTGAGATTAAATCCATAATCGTGGGCCAGATCCATGGCTTCGCCGATCTGAGCGGCGTTCCACATCACTTTTTTCGGCACACACCCTACGTTCACGCATGTGCCGCCCATTCGGCTGTTCTCAATCACAAGTGTTCGAGCCCCATACTCGGCAGCCCGCCTGGCGCTGGCGATTCCACCACTACCGCCACCAATTACGATGAAATCGTATTCGTTCGACATTATATTAACCTTATTAAATTTATCTTCTTAGTTTGCAATGAAACAAAACCCCCTTCTTGACCTTACTGGACTACCAAATTTCGACCTGATTTTACCAGAGCATATTGAGCCTGCTGTTGATCATATTCTAGCTCGCAATAGACAGCAGATAAGCCGGCTGGTCAAGGATATACAGAATCCCAGCTGGAATAATTTTATGGCTGTGGTTGAGCAGTTGGAAGACGATCTAGAGCGAGTGTGGGCGCCGGTATCTCACCTAAACAGCGTCCGGGATACGCCCGAACTGCGGCAGGCATACCAGGTATGCCTGCCTAAGCTAACTGATTATGCTACGGAAATGGGGCAGAACAAGGCTCTGTTTAATAAGGTTATAGAAATCCGCGATAGTGATGAATTTCAAAGTTTGGGTCAGTCGAAAAAGAAGGTAATAGACAATGCAATAAGGGATTTTCGCCTCTCAGGTATTGATTTGGCACAAGATAAGCAGGTGCGCTATCGGGAGATCTCAAGTGCACTATCCAGCCTCGGTAATCAGTTTTCGCAGAACCTGTTGGATGCAACCGATGCCTGGTATGTTGACGTCGATGATGAGCAAGATGTCCGAGGTATCCCGCAGAACGCTCTTGATTTGGCCAGACAGACATCCGAGGAAGCGGGCGCTAAAGGTTGGCGCTTTAGTCTGCAGGCCCCATCATATCTGGCTGTGATCACCTATGCAGATGACCCCAGGCTGCGCGAGAAAATTTACCGTGCCTATGTTACCCGGGCCAGCGAGATTGGGCCCGATGGTGGCAAGTGGGATAACTCTGAGACCATTGATCAAATTCTTAGGCTTCGACGAGAACAGGCAGAATTGCTTGGATATGAAAATTTCGCCGCACTTTCGTTAGAAACAAAAATGGCCGGTTCTAGTTCAGAGATTTTTGAGTTTCTTGGGGAATTGTCGAACAAATCAAAAGAAATAGGTAAGAAGGAGGTCGCTGAGCTTGAAGATTTCGCCGCACAAAACCTAGGGCATGATGCCCTTGCGCCATGGGATTACGCTTATGTGAGTGAAAAGCTGCGCCAGTATCTTTATGACTTTTCACAAGAAGCTTTAAGGCCGTATTTTCCTCTGCCGAAGGTGTTGCGAGGGATGTTCGATATTGTGGGTAAGCTGTTCGAAATTCGCGTAGAAGCCTCCAAACCACCGCAGCTATGGAGCAAAGATGTGAAATTCTTCAAGATAGTGGATTCAGAAGAATCTATACGAGGTTATTTTTATGTCGATCTATACTCTCGTAAACACAAACGTGGTGGTGCCTGGATGGCAGACTGTATAGGGCGCCGGTCGACTTCGGAAGGGCTGCAATTGCCGGTCGCATTTCTAACTTGTAACTTTTCTGCACCCGTGGGGGGGCAGCCAGCGTTACTGACCCACGAAGAAGTCATGACCCTGTTTCACGAGTTTGGCCATGGACTGCATCACATGTTGACTAAGATTGACGTTTCAGGGGTTGCTGGAATACAGGGGGTGCCCTGGGACGCAGTCGAGCTTCCAAGCCAGTTTCTGGAAAACTGGTGCTGGGAGCGCCATGCTCTGGATCTCATTTCCGGGCACGTAGAAACTGGCCAGCCATTGCCTGAATCGCTATTAGTCAAGATGCGCAAGGCGAAGAATTTTCAGTCAGCGATGCAGATGTGTCGCCAGATCGAATTCAGCCTGTTCGACATGCGATTGCATACGAGTTATGACCCTGATGGTGCAAGCACGGTCCAGGAGGAGCTTAACCATGTTCGAAGTCAGGTGGCGGTGGTTAAGGCGCCATCTTTTAACCGTTTTCAGCATTCATTTGGGCATATTTTTGCCGGGGGCTATGCAGCAGGCTACTACAGCTATAAATGGGCAGAGGTGTTATCAGCAGACGCGTTTAGTTTGTTTGAGGAAAACGGAATATTTGACCCCTGCACAGGCCGCTGTTTTTTAGAAAATATCCTAGAAAAAGGAGGTTCGGAGGAACCTATGGCTCTTTTTGAGGCTTTTAGAGGCAGAAAACCCAATGTTGATGCTCTGTTGCGCCATTCAGGATTGAGTCCACTAGAGGAAGCGTCGTAAAATTGTGGTATGCATAAAATAACTTTACTAAGCTTTCTGGTCTTGATCATGTCATGGACCAATTGCGCATATAGCGCCACCCTCTATAAGTGGGTGGATGAAGACGGCAATGTTACCTACCAGGATACCCCTCCGCCTGAAAATGTGGAGTTTGAATCAAGTAATGTAGACGGTCCCCCGCCTCCTCTTCCAGACGAAGCAGGGCAACAGATTGAGGATGCGGCGCTAGCCAGTCCGGTCTCGCTTTATACCGTTCCGCAATGTGCCAGTTGTGATCTTGTGCGGCTGTATCTTGAGAGGAACTCAATTCCGTTTGCTGAAAAGGATGTCAGAAGCAATCCGGACACCCAAAATGAGCTGGAATCGATCGCGGGTGATCTCCGCGTCCCCACATTGGTAATTGGGGATCAAGTGCTGGATGGATACAGTCAAAATGCAATAAAAGCCGCATTGACTGCTGCTGGTTTCCCAATAAAAAGCTTGGAAAGCGCCAAAGAACAAGCCCAGGAAGATGGTGAAGAAGGGGATTCAGAGGTCGATAACAGTGATGTCGACACTAGTGATGTCGATACCAGTGATGAAGAGCCGCTGCCCGATCTCAATAGTGGTGTGGAGGTAGAGTCGTAGCCTGAGCTGTAGAACCAAGCATGCCCAAGATATACAGATGGTTTTTAACCATAGTCCTGGCTTGTGTCGTCACAGCCTGCTCTGATGATAAATCTGAAGTCAGCAGCGGTGGCGGTGGATCCGGGGTGGTTAGCGATGGTGGCGCCAATTCAGCGCAGTATGCAGGCACTTATATCGGGGAAATCACCACTATCCTTTCAGGAGGAACGTTCGACGGTGAGCAAACTACTGAAACTGCAACGATTGTGATTAGATCAAACGGTACTGCGAGCCTGACCATACAAGGAAATGCTGTCGAGGGTACGGTTAACGGGAATCGATTTGGATTTTCTATTCGAGTAAAAAAGCAACAAGATCTTCTGGAATGCGAGGGCGATGCCATCATTTCCGGTATACTGGATGGCAATACTCTGTCGGGTGACGTGACTGGTTCTGGAGAGTGCGAGTTGATTGCAGCAGACACCAGTTTTAACATCGGCGGTTCGCTGATGGCGGTCAGGGTAGATTGAATAAAAAATGACTGCTTGCGGATTGCTGAAGATAAAAAAAGCAGCGTGAAGGGGACGAGTACAAAACCGTTATTAAAAACTCCAATCTCAAAAACGGGCAGTAGTCTGCCTGTTTAACAAGAGGGCTTAGGCATGAAAAAGGTACTTGTTGTAAACCCCAAAGGTGGGTGTGGTAAGACTACTCTGAGCACAAATCTGGCCAGTTACTATGCCCTTTGGGATGTTCCGGTCGCGCTCATCGATCTCGATTCCCAGAAATCCAGCCTTGAGTGGCTCGCTCAGCGTAGCGACAAGCTGAATCCAATTATCGGGGTTGATGGCAGCCACGGTCGTGTGAGTGTGCCAGACGGTATTCAAAGGGTGGTAATCGATGCACCAGCCAGGACCACTACCGCTCAGTTAAAACGCATGTTTGAGCAGGCTGACGAAGTGCTGATACCCGTGCTACCTTCTCCCATCGACATACGCGCCGCGGGCCACTTTATCGGTGAACTCCTGCTCGACAAAATGCTGCGAAAGTCCCGTATTGGGTTAGTGGCAAACAGGGTTCGGGAAAACACGTTGATTTACAATAATCTGGAAACATTTCTGAATAAACTTAAGATTCCAATGGTGACCCATCTGAGGGATACCCAGAACTACATTAAGGCAGCGGAAGGGGGTTACGGGGTTTTTGAAATGGCTCCTTATTTGGTTGACAAGGACATGGACACATGGAGACCTTTGATCCGTTGGGTTGAAAAAGATCATAAACTGTAAAACAAACATAAAATCTAGTTGGAGAGAATACTGTGGAAACACTTGCAGCAGTAGCCTATCAGGCCGGTAAACCTCTAGAGATCGAGACTGTGCAGCTGGATGGTCCGAAAGAAGGTGAAGTGCTGGTAGAAATCAAAGCTACGGGTATCTGTCATACAGATGAATTTACCCGATCAGGTGCAGACCCTGAGGGCCTTTTCCCCGCGATACTGGGTCATGAAGGTGCAGGCGTAGTGGTGGACGTTGGTAGGGGCGTTACCAGTTTGAAGAAGGGGGATCACGTAATCCCCTTGTACACACCTGAGTGCCGTCAGTGTGAATACTGCACCAGCGGTAAAACAAATTTGTGCCAGGCGATTCGCAACACTCAGGGGCAGGGCGTGATGCCAGATGGCAGCAGTCGATTTTCAATCGGTAATGATCGCATCTTTCATTACATGGGCACATCCACTTTCGCAAATTACACTGTGATTCCAGAGATTGCCGTGGCAAAGGTTCGTGAAGATGCACCCTTCGATAAGATTTGCTACATCGGTTGTGGAGTGACCACCGGGATCGGTGCTGTGATCAATACCGCCAAGGTCAAACCCGGTGATAATGTTGTGGTGTTCGGACTCGGTGGAATCGGTCTCAACGTGATTCAGGGTGCAAGACTGGCAGGTGCCGACATGATTGTTGGTGTGGATATCAATCCTGCGCGCAAAGCGCTGGGAGAGAAATTCGGCATGACCCACTTCGCCAACCCGACCGATATCGAGGGCGACCTGGTTCCCTACCTGGTGGATTTGACTGGAGGGGGGGCTGACTACAGTTTTGAATGCGTCGGTAACGTGGATCTGATGCGTCAAGCTTTAGAATGTTGTCACAAAGGTTGGGGTGAAAGCGTGATTATCGGTGTCGCGGGTGCCGGGCAGGAAATCAGCACGCGTCCATTTCAATTGGTGACAGGAAGGGTGTGGCGTGGCACCGCGTTTGGCGGCGCTAGAGGCCGAACAGACGTACCTAAGATCGTTGACTGGTACATGGACGGAAAGATAAATATTGACGACCTGATTACTCATACCATGCCTCTCTCCGAAATAAATAACGCATTTGACCTCATGCATTCGGGTGAATCGATCCGCAGTGTCGTGTTATACGACTCCTAGAGTAAATGGAAAAGCTGTCGGAACAGCGATGCTTTGGCGGTGTGCAAGGGATATATCGGCATCAGTCTCAAGAAACCGGGACGCCAATGCAATTCTCGGTATATACGCCGCCTCAAGCCGAGCAAGGAAAAGCGCCAGTACTATGGTATTTGTCCGGTCTGACCTGTACAGAAGAAAACTTTACAGTCAAAGCGGGTGCGCAACGTTATGCGGCTGAGCACGGTATCGTTTTAGTGGCCCCCGACACCAGCCCGCGCAGTGCGGAAATTCAGGGTGAAGATGATGACTATGACTTTGGTAGCGGCGCCGGTTTCTATGTTGACGCCTTGGTCGAACCCTGGAGTAAACATTATCGAATGTTCAGTTATATCACCAGTGAGCTACCGGAAATTGTGTTTGAGCACTTCGGCGCCGACCGGTCGAGACAAGGCATCACCGGCCACTCCATGGGAGGTCATGGCGCATTAACCATTGGTCTAAAAAACCCTGATACCTATAGATCGATATCTGCTTTCTCTCCAATTTGCGCACCAATGGCGTGTCCCTGGGGGCAGAAAGCGCTGATGGGCTATCTCGGCGAAGATCGGGAGATCTGGAAACATTATGACGCTTGCGAATTGATTTCAAGCGGCCATAAGAGTGGAGAAATCCTGGTCGACCAAGGTCTGGCCGACGATTTTCTTGAACAGCAGCTAATGCCGCAAAGATTGCAGACAGCTTGCGAAGACGCGGGGCAGCCTCTAACGCTAAGACTGCATGAAGGCTACGACCATAGCTACTATTTTATTTCCAGTTTTATTGGTGAACATCTGTCATTTCATGCAAAACGTCTTCAGAGTTAGGGGAATTACCAGGCATTACGGCAAAATCTCCAGATGCTTTTTGTATCTATTCTAGGTTATTACTGCGCACTGGGGCTGATTTTTGCCGCGTATTTTGTGCTGATGGGTTATCGCGCGATTCTTCCCGATGCGGAAGGTTCTGGTATTTTAGTGCGCTTGGTCTGGGGCTGTGGGGCCATTGCACTGTGGCCATTTCTTCTGATGAGGTGGACCAAATCGAAAAAAATTAAATGAGAAAAAATCACAGATTGTTTCATCGCCTGTTCTGGTTTCTTGTACTTCCGGCTGTATTGGTTTTTTTAATTGCAGTCTCTTCTGATCATAAAAATAACGATGAAGATTCTGCTCCTGCCCCTTTAGGGGGTCAGGTTTCGATTCTGGACTAAGGATAATGAGCCATCAATTCGTCCCGGTCAATTGGAACAGACGCAAACGAATATACGATTTATGTGTGTGGGTGGGAATTGTTGCATATATTGTGATATTCGTGAGTGTGACGAATGTTCGGTTCCAAGGCGAAGCTTCCATCACACCAGTTATCGTTTTGATGCGCGCATTCGCAACCTGTGGGTTTCTTATGCTGACGATAATTTTATGCATCGGTCCACTGGCTCGAATCGATAAAAGATTTCTACCCCTGCTCTATAACCGGAGACATTTTGGTGTGTCTTTTTTTCTGGTTGCGCTAATACATGCCGGTCTCGCCATATTTTGGTATCACAGCTTCGGTCCGATTAATCCAATCGTTTCAGTGGTGACCTCGGGGGGGGATTATCAGAGCTTGTCGGGTTTTCCATTTCAGCTATTCGGGTTACTCGCATTGCTCGTGTTTTTTGTCATGGCGGCTACCAGTCATGATTACTGGAACGCGGTGCTTGGTTCATCGTGGAAATCTTTACATGTCATGGTCTATCCTGGCTATATGCTTTTAGTACTGCACGTTGGCTTTGGCGCAATGCAGGAAGACTACACGGGCATACTACCGGGAATGTTGTATGCAAGTGTGATCCTGGTAGGCGGGTTGCATCTTTACTCTGCTCTATTTGCATCAAAGGCTCAAATCACACTGGAAACGTTAGAGAATTGGGTTCGCGTCGGCAACTGGCAGGATATTGAAAACGATCATGCAATCACAGTTAGTGTAGGAGATGATGAGCGAGTAGCGATCTTTCGCTATGATCACAATAAACTCTGCGCCGTCTCAAACGTGTGCCAGCATCAGAACGGGCCGTTAGGGGAGGGACGAGTGATCGACGGCTGTATTACCTGTCCGTGGCATGGCTATCAGTATCGTCCGGAAGATGGATGTTCACCACCGCCGTTCACCGAAAAGATTGAAACTTATCAACTCAAACTCGAAGACAATGTTGTTTTTTTGAACCCTGATCCTTTGCCTGCCGGCACATCGCGACCGGTTACTGAAATTAGGTAGCATATAAATATGAAAGACCAGGAGAGGGACACTTTTTTTGTTGGTTATCTGGATATGCCAGCGGCGCTTAGACGATTTTATACGCCACTGACCATATTGTTGTTTGGAGTTTCAGGTTTAATCGGTTTTGGAATCGCCAGCATGCAATCAAGTACTGGCGCCGCTAGCTGGCAGACTGAGTCTAGTGAAACACTCAGCGGGCTGCTGATGGTTGACCCGTATCCGGTGCTGCATCGTTTAGACCCAGCAAATCCTGATCAGGTGGAGTCGATATTGCTGGTCAATCAGGGCAAGTTTTCAGCCGAAGCGTATGCTCGTCCGTATCATAATCGGATGGTGTCAGTGACTGGATTTCCAATTACCCGGGGCGGCTGGACGATGCTTGAGGTCACGGCGGCAGACTCCATTTTTGAGGATCAATCGGGAAAATCTGCCGCGGACGTTGAAATTGAAAAAAATGTGACTGCAAAGTCCCTTGGAGTCGTAACGCTTAACGGAGAAATTGCGGATTCGAAATGTTTTCTTGGGGTAATGAAACCAGGAGAAGGTTCGGTACATAAAGCTTGTGCTGAGGTTTGTCTGATAGGGGGCATACCATCAATGCTGGTGGTTCGTGACGGAGATGGTCGCAAGTACGGTTATATTCTGACCTTACCCGATGGCTCAAGCGCTTCAACTGCGCTCTCCGGCCGCGCAGCGGATAAGGTTGGAGTAACTGGAGAATTAATGCAGAAAGGGGATCTGATCTACATCAAAATCTCACCAGATGGGCTACGCGGCTAATCGCTAGCCTGCGCTAGATCAGGTCAGGGTCGGATATTACTTCCACCAGCGAAGGTCCTTCATAATTCAGAGCCCTTGTAATTGCTTGGTCGAGTTGATCAGGCTGCTCTACTTGCTGACCAAATCCTCCGCACAATCGTGCATATTCAGAAAAACTCGGATTATGCAATGCGGTTTGCCAAACCTGCCATTCGCCAGCGCGCTGCTCTTTTGATATTTTTCCAAGTTGGCTGTTGTTGAGCAGAATGTGTGTAATATCCATTCCATACTTCACTGCAGTGGTGAATTCAGCCAGGTACTGGCCAAACCCGCCATCACCGCTCACCGAAACCACCTGTCTTCCTTTTAGACTATTAACGTCTTGAGTTGCTGCCCAAGCTCCCATTGCGGCGGGAAAAGAAAATCCGATAGAGCCCAGATAGCCAGACATGAGTACCGATTGTTGTCGGCATTCAAAATATCGGCCGAATGAGTAGGTATTGTTGCCGACGTCGACTGCGATAATCGCATCATCTGGAATCAGCCTGCTGAGCGAATCAAATATTAAAGCAGAGTTGACGCCGTGTCCGGTGTCATCCGTTCGCCTGCTTTGTTTCTCCTGTCGCCAAATATCCCACCGCTCCGCCAACTCCGGTCGCTGATCAATGGACTGGTGATCTTGCTCTACTAGATCGAAGAGTAATTTCGCGGTAATTGAGATTTCTCCCCACATTGGCAGTGTTACCGGATGGAATTTTCCAAGTGCCATCTGTTCGAAATCTACCTGAATAATTGGACGCTTATCTGTAATCCCGGTGTGGTTGGAAAAGGAGGCGCCAAATACTAGGATCAGGTCGCACTCATTCATGAACCAGCTGGCGATCGGCGTGCCGGAGCGCCCCAGTACACCAGCGGCAAGAGAGTGATCGTCAGAAATCTGACCCTTACCCTTAAAGGTCGTGAGTACCGGCGCATTCAATTTTTCTGCTAGTGGAAGGATATCGGCCATGCTTTCTCTGGCGCCATAACCGACGATGATAATAGGGCGCTTATGACTATGAATCAACGTCATGGCTTTATCGATCGATTCTTGTGCAGGTGAGATAGACGGATTTCCAAGGCGCCCTTGGGGGTGGCCGGCATTTGATTTCTCTGTCGCAGGCAAAGTCTGCACGTCATCCGGAAAAATCAGGTGTGTAGGGGTGCGTTTAACAATGGCATTCTTACAGGCAAGGCTCATCAGTTCAGCGTGTTTACTGGTGTGCAGCACCGTCTCACTAAACTCAGCCACTGCATCGAAAGCCGCCGCAAGATCTATGTCCTGAAAAGCGCCTGGTCCTAACACCTGGATGTCTACCTGACCGGTCAAAGCCAGTGCAGGAGCACGATCCACCTTGCAGTCCCACATTCCGGTGAGCAGGTTGGTGGCACCAGGGCCCGCAATAGTGAGACACGCCGCGGGAAGACCGGACGCCTTAGCGTACCCGGAGCAGGCGAAAGCCGCCGCCCCTTCGTGCCGGATACCGAAGAAGTTTAGGTTTCCCTCGACTTCCTGTTGGCGCAGTGCTTCGGCCAAACCTAGATTTGAATGCCCAACCATGCCAAACACTGAGTGAATACCCCAGTTCACCATAGTTTCAGCCATAACATCTGATACGGTCTTCGATGCTTGAGTTTCGGCTTCTAGGCCAAGATATACGCCGTCACCGCGGACCTCTACAGGGTACATCTGCTGTCCAGAATCTTCATGTCCACCTGGAGGTTTACCGGTCAAGGGGTCAAAATCCCAACCGTGCCAAGGGCAGCGCAACCAGCATTGTTCGTCGGCACCCTGTTCGATGGAGCCCTCGCCGAGAGGGCCTCCCTGATGCGGGCAGCGGTTATCCATGGCAGCATACTGGCCATTAACGTGGGTCAAAGCCATCGACTTCGCACCCGCAATGACAGTTTTCACCCGGCCTTCGGGGACTTCGTCACTTTCAGCAACTTTGTGCCAGCTGAGCTTCTCCTTGATTTCTGTCATCGCCTTAATCCCCAATATTAAATTCACCCACACCGCCATAACGAATCCCAGTGAGATACGCCATATCACGATCAAAGCTGGTCAGGTCATTGATGTTAAATCCCTGCAGATTATTATGGCCACAGGCTCGTGCCAGGATAGACATGAGTTCCACCGAGGCATCTAGGAACCGCTGTAGCCGTTCCGCTGCCTGTTCGACAATTAATCTTGCACGTAAATCTTTACGCTGGGTTGCAATCCCGACTGGGCAGTTGTTGGTATGGCATGCGCGCATTCCTAGACACCCTATGGCTTGAAGAGCGGAATTGGATAGCGCAATACCATCTGCGCCTAATGCCATTGCTTTGGCGAAATCTGCTGGTGTGCGCAATCCACCAGTCGCGATCAGGGTCACATGTTCACAACCGGAGCGGTCCAGATGTCGTCTTGCCCTTGCAAGGGCGGGAATGGTTGGTACGGAAATATTGTCGCGAAAGATTAATGGTGCCGCGCCGGTACCACCGCCTCGACCATCGAGGATGATGTAGTCGACACCTACCTCCAGTGCGGCGTCGATATCATGCTCAACGTGTTGCGCAGAGAGTTTGTAGCCAATGGGAATGCCGCCGGTGTGCTCACGCACTTGTGCGGCAAAATCCTTAATCTGGTCGAGGGAGTCCCAATCAGGGAAACGTGCAGGTGATATGGCATCTTCACCTGGATTCAGTTCGCGTACCTTGGCAATTTTCCCCTGGACCTTGTGACCGGGCAGGTGGCCACCTGTGCCAGTTTTAGCGCCCTGACCGCCCTTAAAATGAAATGCCTGGCATTTCTCCACCTTGTCCCAGCTAAAACCAAATCGAGCCGAAGCCAATTCATAAAAATAGCGACTATTAGCTTGTTGCTCTTCCGGCAACATGCCGCCTTCTCCTGAACAAATTCCGGTACCAGCTCTTTCCGCCCCCATTGACAACGCAATCTTCGCTTCTTCGGAAAGTGCGCCGTAGCTCATATCGGATACGAACAACGGAATCTTGAGCTTCAATGGTTTTTTGGCGCCAGGTCCAATCAGCAGCTCGCTTTTTACCTCAACATCGTCAAGCAAAGGCAGGGTCGAAAGCTGTGCGACAACAAATTGAATTTGGTCCCACCCAGGCAGGTCACCTGTGGGTACTCCCATCGCTGAAACAGGACCATGATGACCAGTTTTCGATAATCCCTCGCCGGCTAGTTTGCGGATAAATTTGACGTGAGGTTCGTCGCGGGTTCCAACAGGGTCCTGGAAAGATCCCTGATATGAGTTACGTGCATAGGGCTGCGGATGTTCACGCTCCCAGGCGAGTATTTCATCCTGATCTACCCAAACCTTATCTTGCTCTATCCAGCTTGAAAATTTGTCTAGAGTTTCGCTATTGTTGTATTCACTGACACCGGTATCAAACCTGTAATCCCAGCCATGCACACCACAAATTATATTGTCACCACTAATATGACCGTCCGCCATCAGCGCACCACGGTGAGCGCAGCGACCATAGAGCACTGAGACATTGTCGTGATAGCGCACAACTACCAGGTCTACGTTAGAAACTCTGGCTGCAAAGGGTTGTTTGTCTTTCAGCTGGCGCCAATCGGCGATTTCAATCTTTTTCATATTTTATTCTCGAATCGTTGAGTCCGGAATCGTAACTCTGTTGTTCTCTAATCGGCGCTTTTGGAGAGGGAGGCATAGCGGCTGTTACCATAGCTTAAAGCCAACGGAGCGGCGCTAAGGCCATGAACAAAAACACTGAGCATGACTGCGATAAATACAATGTTAGTGACAATCTCCGGATGAGGCAAGAGAGTTTCTCCCAACACCAGCAGCACGAATAGAATTGACGCCAATCCACGTGGGCCGAACCATCCCAGAAAGAGTGAGGTGGGGAGATTAAAATTATTTGGTTTGAGTGCGATATAGACGGGCACCATACGCATAAGGGTGAGACTGAAAACAGCGAATACCCAGTGCCAGATATTAAAGCTTGTAAGTGCCATAGGAAGTAGTAAAGCACCGAAGATAAAAAACGTTCCGAGGGTGAATATCTGGCCTTCTGTCTCGACAAACTCGAATAAATACTTGCAGCGATTTTTCTGGTAATTTCCAAACACAAGCCCACCGGTGAACGCCGCAATGAACCCGTTTCCGTGTAGCGATTCCGCGACGATGAAACACATCCCTGCAATGCACAGGGCAATAATTCCTTCTCCACTTTCGGAAACCCAGTTGCGGCTATTCGCACGACGAATCAGCCATCCCCCACAATACCCTATCACAATGCCGGACAACGGGCCGAAGGTTAGCTGCGACAGAGCAAAAGTAAACCAATGTTGGTTATCATTAGTGGCAAGGGCGCTGGCAATACTGGCCAGAACCAGGATTACCGGCAACGCAATTCCATCATTTAGCCCGCTTTCCACATTGAGACCGAGTTTCAGAGGTTCTGGCACGCGGTCGCTGGATATCACGACCTGGCCTAGTGCCGCGTCAGTGGGTGTGAGAATGGCGGCGACCAGTGCCGCTTCGCAGAAAGTAATACCAAGCGGGAGACTGTAGGCAAATGCAGTGCCGATAACTATGGTTAAAGGCATTCCAATCAACAGCATCCGGAGCGGGATAGAATGCTCACTGCGCAAGCGTTTGAGGTCGATTCTCGCAGCATCGCTAAACAGAACCAGCACCAGAGTGGTTTCAAGTAGAAGTTTGAGCAGATTTTGATCGGGCTCGAAATGAACCAATCCTAGAACCGGACCGCTCAATATAAAGCCTGCTGTAACGAACACCATTGGTGGCGTAATGATGGCGGAGCTCAATTTTTTAGAGACTAGTCCAAATCCTAGAAACACTAGAGCTACCGCGATTAAGGATATATGTTCCATAAACCGTAGTATTGTCAAACGCCTGTTGGGTTAATGCTAATGCAGTGCGTGATAGCGCTACAAGCTGAATAAGAGCATAACCTATTGCCAATCCGTGCCGGTGGTAGCGGATTGTTTACAATAAATCAGTAAGAATGTTGTTAAGAAACAGATAGCCTTTATCGGTGCACCTTATATTGTCACCGAAAATTTCCAATAGTTCCCCGGTCAGATGTGTGTGTAACACTCGGCGAATTGAAAGCGGGCTGTGTCCAGTCCTTTTCGAGGCTGTATTGAGATTGAAGCCATTCTTCAAGCGCAGTCCATTCATCAGATACTCGAAAAGTATGTCGTCACGCCGGATCTGTTTGGATTCGGCGACCGCCGCCTCACCTCCCGCAGTAGCGATGTATGTAGCTGGATGTTTTTTTCGTGCCCTGCGGATGATTGTCTGGTCGATGGTCAACTTGCTGTGGGCACCTGCGCCAATTCCGATATAATCACCAAACTGCCAATAATTGAGATTGTGCCTGCATTGTTCTTTCTTTAGCGCGTATGCAGAAACTTCATATTGCCAGTAACCTGCAGATTCCAATTTCGCTTGCAAGGCAGCTTGAATCTCAAAGACCAGGTCCTGATCAGGGAGCTGCGGGGGATACCGATAGAACACAGTGTTGGGTTCCAGGGTTAACTGGTAAAGTGACAGGTGTTCCGGTTTTAGTTCCAGTGCTCGGTCAAGATCTATTAACGCCTGTTCGACAGATTGCTGAGGTAGGCCAAACATCAGGTCTATGTTGATATTCTCAAAACCGCCTTGTCTAGCTGATTGCAACGCTTTGCCTGGGTCGTCTGGAGAGTGAATGCGGCCCAGCTTCTTCAGTTGTAACGGATCAAACGTTTGCACCCCAATGGATAACCTGTTGATTCCAGCACTCCGGTAGCTATCGAAATCATGATGCTCTGTGGTGCCTGGGTTGGCTTCCATAGTGATCTCGATATCATCGGCAAAGTCCACATGTTCCTCGACCTCTATCAGAAGCCAACGCAGCGACTTAGCATCAAACAGGCTTGGCGTTCCCCCTCCTAGAAATATACTGCTGAGCGGAACGTTTGGAGTAAATCTAGTCAGCTCATGAGCCAGGTCATGAACTAGTGCATGTATGTACCGGTCCTGGTCCAGAGCCTGATGCAGTGGGTGAGAATTAAAATCGCAGTACGGGCATTTCCTTACACACCAAGGGAAATGAATATAGAGCGATAACGGTGGAGGATGGATCAATTAACCACGTTCTGAGGACAATCACTGCGCCAGCTCTTAAGATTCGCGGCCATTTGCGCGACTAGTCTCTGTCGACTCTCCCGTGTGCCCCAGGCATTATGCGGGGTCACAATCAAATTGGGGATATCGTCGACCAGCAACGGGTGGTCTGGACTAGGTGGTTCTTGATCAAGGACGTCTATTCCTGCTCCGCCAATTACTCCTCGCCTGAGCGCCACTGCAAGAGAATTAGACTCCACAATTGCACCACGGGCAGTGTTAATCAGAATCGCATCTGACTTCATTTTTGCAAAGGCTTGCTGGTTCATGAGGTGGTGAGTATCCGGGGTTAGCGGGCAATGAATGCTGACTATGTCTGAAGCCGCGAGGAAATCGCTTAACGGCATTCTTCCCGCTACTGGTTTTGAATTCGGTCGTTGGCATATTTCCACTCTCATGCCAAATGACAGGGCCACATTAGCTACCGCTTTGCCAAGGTTTCCATACCCGATAATTCCCAGCGTTCTACCCTCCATCTCACGAATTGGGTAGTCTAATAGGCAGAAAACATCGCTGCGGCTCCAGTTTCCAGCACTAACATCCGCATGGTATCGGATAACATTGGTCATCAGACAAAGCATCAACGTAAAAGTATGCTGCACAACAGATGGATTTGAATACTGCCGGGCATTGCACACAATGATACCCCGTTCTCTGCAGGCGTTGAGATCAACATTGTCAGTGCCTGTCGCTGCTAATAAAACCAAGCGCAGTTTTTCAGCGTTCTCAATATTTTCTCGTGTCAGCTGAACTTTATTAGTTATCACTACTTCACAATCAGCAATTTTCCGTGTCACCTCGTCATTGGTGGTGCTTTCAAAGTGTTGCCAATGTTCGAGCTGTTCAGTTAGATGGGTTAACTCAATATCACCTCGGTCAAACGACCGCTTGTCCAGGATGCAACCTTTCATCAGATTCTATAATTAGACATGTTGTTTACTCGAATTTAGGCTGTAGAGTTTTGGCGCGCATCATTTTTTGGCGATCCCGTTTTCCAGGTCGTTTGTGATCGAATTGGATTCCGGCCCTCTGATCTCTCATCAGTTGTTGTTTAATTTTCCGTTTGCTGCGACTCAGTTCGGTTTCCTGATAAAGTTTGGCGGCCATTGGTGCGCCAAGTCGTTTGAGAGAAAGCCCGGTTATGATCAGCGTAAACTCCTGGGAACTTCTCTTGACACGCAGTTGATCATCTATCTTGACGGTCTTCGACGGTTTGCTTCGTTTGTTGTTCACCCAGACGTGGCCTCCGGCCACGGCATCGGTAGCGATTTTTCTGGTTTTATAAAAACGGCTTGCCCATAGCCAGATATCCAGGCGCTGTCCCCCGGAGTCTTCTAAAGCGTGTTGACCATCGTTTGATTTCATAAATTAATTTTACACGATAGAATGCGGCGGTCGATCAAGGTAGCAAAAAATGAAACTTGTTCGAGTCATTGTAATTTCAGTTGTTTTTCTTATTGTTGCTGAGTCTCCTGGTCGGGCTCTTGGGCCAGTTGATGGGGAACTAATCGTAGCATTCTGGGATAATAATTTTGAATCAGAATCAGGTGGCTTTCTAATCGGCGCGGATATTCATTGGTAAACGACAAATATATAAACAATTTCTAAACGGGTTATTTTTTATGGAACAAGAAGCGGGTGCACTGTGCAACACTAATTCTGTGTTGTTGAATAGTTTGGCTATGCCGGAACGAGACGCAATTTTGGACCAATGTGTTCGCAGGCGATTCCCCAAGGAATCCCAGGTGGTCAGACAGTTGGATCAGGACAACAATATCTACTTCATTGAAAGTGGGATTCTCGGGGTCGCCCAGTTTTCTGCTGGCGGAAGGGAAGTGAGTTATAACCAACTGTACTCAGGTGATAATTTTGGCGAATTATCCGCAATTGATGGGCGACCACGTTCCGCTAGTGTTACTGCGTTGACTGACAGTGAGGTCACGGTCATGCCTTTTGAAGTTTTTAAATCGTTATTCAGCTCGGGCGGAGAACCTAGCATTGCGCTGATGAAGCAGCTTACCAGTATGATTAGACGACTTAGTGAGCGAATCTATGAGTTTTCAACATTAAGTGTTAGTAATCGGATACATGCTGAGTTGCTTCGATTGGCGAGGGAGCACACTGATTTGGACGGAGTAGCAAGAATTTCGGCGCCACCGACGCATGCGCAGTTGGCAAGTCGGGTAAGCTGCAATCGGGAAGCGGTTAGTCGTGAACTGAAGAAGCTGGAAAATCTGGGCTTAATCAAGAAATCAGGCCGGCGTTGGATTATTGAAGATCTTGACGCTCTGCAGAAGATGGTGGATGAAATCCACAGGTTGTAATGATCTTGGTAGGATTGTCGACGCTCTGGCCGAGTACCATCCGGAGCTGATCAATCAGGAAGATATCAGGCATGCCTCAGTGGCGTTGATCCTAAGAACTTATCATAGTGAGCCTGAAATACTCTTTATTGAAAGAGCGGCCTCGAAGAAAGATCCGTGGTCGGGGCAGATTGCGTTCCCTGGTGGGGGCAAAGAGGTATTAGATGCCGATCTCAAGCAAACTGCGATTCGTGAAACCCTTGAAGAGATTGGTTTATCTCTAGATGAGCGCATGATCATCGGTCGGCTAGATGACCAGCAGGGCAGTAACCGAAATCGTGCACTTAACCTGGTAATTAGTTGTTTTATTTTTTACCTGGAGCAGGATCCGAGATTAGTACTCAATTATGAAGTGGAGGAAGCGTTTTGGACACCCATCAAAACTCTAAAAAACCCTGTAAACCACTTCTTCTACCAGACCCAACATCGACACGAACCGTTTTCAGCCATTCGCTTGGGTCAAGGTAGTAATGGGCAGGATCGGGTGCTATGGGGGTTGACCTATCGGTTCGTCCAGAGGCTGCTTGAATTAGTGCAGACCAATACCTAGCCAGGTTTTTCAGCGTCATTCTAATATCGGCAAAAGATCGTATCGATCGACTTGTCGCTATGATCAATCACTTACTCCCGCAGCTGGATAATAAGTTTGCCTTCGCTGACTTCTACATTTTCGACGCCATCCGCAAACGATTTCCAGAAACCCTCATTGCCACCAAACTCCCGCACCAGATCGACATTTTTCATATTGCCCAACCAGGCATTGGGAAGAGGGACACCCATGATGCTTACTCCTTTCAAAACCACAATTGGCTTTTCGTTGCGAAAAGCCAGCTCCATGCCCGCGCTGATTTTAAGCGTTTTCCCTCCCATGATCGGAAAGTCAGGGTCTAGCGGTACCAGTAGTTTGCCGCTGGCCAGGCTTTCAGACAGATCTATAATTAATCTCTCAGCCAGTTCTGTATTGTTGGCTAGCATTCCGTTTAATTCGCGTTCTGTGAGCTCAATGCGTCGATCAGCGCCCTCTTCACTATATTTTTCCGGCTCTAAATCTGCTACCTGTGAATTCTGTGAGGATATGGTTGAATTGCCAAAACCTTCAAACACGCGCAACTTTCGATTCAGAGTCTGTTGTTCGGTGATGCTCAATTCCACCGGTTCAAATCGTTTTGGAAAAATATACTGAGTAAAAATCCATACAGTTGCGGCCACCGAAATCACGATGGTCACAAACATAATGCTGCCGATAAACAGACACCCGTGCTTTTTCTCGGATTGCTGATCCATATGAGTTAGATGTCAGGTTTGGGTAGTTGATTAGGCAGAAATTATAGCGATCTGCCAGCGTCAGAAGCTGTTTTAGCCTACTGGAGAGTTATGAATCGCATTTACAATCTTATTATTTAATAATAATAAGTTATTAGTTAAAGTTAGAAATCACTTTAAGTTTTGATCTGGTTAGAGTACATTTTCCTTAAAAATCAATAAGATTTTACACCCTTATTCCTCCAATTTGTCTTGACACCCTGTATCGGCGCCAATATAGTGCAACTAAGTGGGAAATTGTGGGAATTTCTCCGTAAATCGGGTCAATAATTCATGTTCCGCGGCGCTAACGCACTAAATCTCGATACCAAAGGTCGACTCGCTATGCCGGTTTCATACCGTAATGAGCTGGCCGAACGCTGTGCGGGCAAACTTGTTGTCACGGTAAATAACACCCATGAAAACTGTCTTTGGCTGTATCCATTCGATGCGTGGGAGGTGGTTGAAGAAAAAGTAGTCAATTTACCGAGTTTCGACCCAAATCATCAGAAACTCAAGCGATTCCTAATCGGTTATGCAAGTGATGTGGAAATGGATAAAAGCGGGAGGATTCTATTACCAGCTCCGCTACGTGATTTCGCCATATTGAATAAGTCCGTGTATTTGGTTGGTCAGGGCAACAAGTTTGAGATTTGGAACGATGAATTATGGAGCGCGAAGTGCAGTCAATGGATGCAGGAAGAAGTTGATACGGACAACATGTCCGTTGAAATGGAACAGCTTTCCCTGTAAGCATAATGACAGGACTATCCGATGATAGGGTCGCGCACGTTCCGGTTCTGAAGGATGAGGTTCTGGCGGCGCTGAACCTTCATGAAGATAGCCTGGTTGTTGATGCAACTTACGGTCGCGGTGGTCATACCCGTGCAATCATGTCTAGGCTCGGTAACGGCGGCAGATTATTGGTCATAGACCGAGATCCCAGCGCAATCAATCAAGCTAGAAAAGAGTGGTCTGAAGATGCGCGAGTAGAAATAGTGCATGCGCAATTTTCAGAACTAAGCAAGCTCTTGGACCAACGTCACGTAAACGGACGGGTTACAGGAATGCTGTTTGACTTTGGGGTGTCTTCTCCGCAATTGGATGATCCTGAGCGCGGTTTCAGTTTTTCATACGACGGACCGCTCGATATGCGTATGAATCCAAGTCAAGGACTGAGTGCCGCAGAGTGGCTCGAACAGATTAGCGAGGCGGAGCTCACAAATGTTCTGCGAAAATTCGGGGAAGAGCGATTTGCAAGAAGAATTGCCAGAGCAATCAAGCAACACGGTGCTATCGCTTCTACAGGAGAACTAGCCAGGCTGATATCCCAAGCAGCACCTGCCACAGAAAAAGGTAAGCACCCCGCAACGCGCACCTTCCAGGCAATTCGAATCGCGGTGAACGAGGAGCTCGACCAGATCAAACTGGTTTTACCTCAAGCGTCGAAAGCTCTGGCAACAGGTGGTCGCTTGGTAATTATAAGTTTTCACTCTCTGGAAGACAGATTGGTTAAACGCTTCCTGCGAGACCAAAGTAAGGGTGATCCGTTTCCGCCTGATTTGCCCGTCACACATGACATGTTGAAACCAGAGATAAAACTAATCGGCAAAGCAATCCGGGCCGGGGCCGATGAAATTGAAAAGAATCGACGTGCTCGCAGCGCTGTATTAAGGGTTGCGGAAAAGATTTTGTAACGCCATGTCCAGACTTAGCATTTCCCTTCTGATCTTAGTTCTTTTAAGTGCAACAGCAGTGGTAACTGTGAGACACCAAAATCGTCTTAAGTTTGTCGCGCTGCAAATACGGGAGCATCGCTATGATGAATTGCAGGCGGAGTGGGGGAGATTGATGTTGGAAAAGGCAACCTGGACACGCCAGCATAACGTTGCAGACGACGCCAAGAAACGTCTTGCAATGTCCGCCCCGAGTGCGGACAAGATTGTTACTCTTGAGCTAAACAAAAACCATTTGGAACTTGAGTGACGAAAAATGTTAACTCGTAGATTTCAATCCCAACAAAGAAAAACCTTTTGAATAATGCGTAAACGATTCACCAGACCACCAGTCTGGCGACAATACCTGGTGATGGGAATGTTATTCACCGGGCTTGGCGTAATCGCCTTGCGCGTGGTGCAGATTCAGACAGTAGAACAGAGTCACTTACAGGCTCAGGGAGACGCACGATATCTGCGTGAGATCAAGGTGCTGCCGGAGCGAGGAAAGATACTAGACCGCCACGGTCAGGTGTTAGCAGTGAGTACACCAGTTGATTCACTTTGGGCTGACCCGGGGGTGTTCTGTGCGACACGGGAGCAATGGAAGCCGATGTTGAAAGTTCTCGAAATTAAGTCCAGAGAACTGTTGGTGTCATGCGAGCGCCGTGCCGAGGCGAGTTTTATGTATATCAAAAGACGTTTGCCACCAGCCCTGGCACAACAGGTTATGAAGTTGAATGTTCCAGGAGTTGAAATTCAGCGCGAGTATCGACGTTACTACCCGGGAGGCCCGGTTGGCGCACATCTGCTGGGATTTACAGATGTGGATGATGTAGGGCAGGAGGGACTGGAACGTTACTTTGAAAAGCAGCTAAGCGGCACTCACGGTCGTAAAAGAGTGCTAAAAGATCTAGCCGGCCACTATGTGGAAAGCGTAGAAAGTATCCAACAGGTTAAGCATGGGAATGACTTGCAGATCAGCATAGACCAAAGAATCCAATCATTGGCAAGTGCTTACCTGGAGAAGGCAGTCAAAAAACACAACGCTGCGGGTGGCAGCGCAGTTGTGTTAGCGATCCCTAGTGGCGAAATTATCGCCATGGTTAACTCCCCACAGTTTAACCCTAATGACCGAAACACATTGAAAAAGGGAGTGTTTCGAAACCGCGCAGTAACCGACACTCTTGAGCCTGGTTCGACAGCGAAACCGTTTACTGTAGCCATGGCTCTTGAAAGTGGACAAGTGGGGGTCGATACAATGGTCGATACATCGCCAGGATACTACCGGGTAGGCGGCCATACGATTCGCGACGTGCACAATTACGGCGAGATTTCGATCTTCGATGTGATCGTACATTCCAGCAACATCGGCTCCGCCAAGCTGGCGATGGCGTTTCCATTCGAATCGCTGTTCGAGACACTTCAGTCTGTCGGGTTCGGTGAAAAAACCTCTACTCTACCGGGTGAGGTGAGTGGGACACTGATTAGGCGTTCAAGGCCAATCGAACATGCGACGATTTCATATGGATACGGCTTCTCATCGACGCCTCTTCAGCTGGCACGAGCGTATACCGCTCTGGCGACCGATGGTGAACTATTGTCGATTACGCTGGAACCAAAGCCGAGCGACTTCCGTGCCGAGGGTCGACGTGTTTTCAGTAAAAGTACAGTAAAGCAGATGCGTGCGATGTTGGAAAAGGTCGCGACTCCTGAAGGTACGGCGCGTAAAGCACGTATAGCGCGCTATCGGGTAGGTGGCAAGACTGGCACCTCCCATAAATTGCTGGAGGGTAACTATAACAACAAGCGCTATATGTCACTTTTCGCTGGGATGGCGCCAATTTCTGATCCTCGGTTTGTGATGGTGGTCGCAATAGATGACCCACGTGGTAAACGCTATTACGGCGGTGACGTCGCAGCCCCGGTTTTTGCTGATCTGATGAAAGATTTAATGCGGCTCTACAATGTCACGCCCGATGATATAGATGAACCTCAAATTACCGGTGTAGACCAGGACGGTAAATCGGCATGACGGCAATCGATTTACCAGCACAAAGCGGTCACAGGGATATGTCTTCTCTGCTTTCAGGTTTAGTAGGCAATGAGCTAGTAGATCGCGTTGATGGTGATGAACCGGTTGCTGGGATATCTTTGGATAGTCGGCGAGTAAAAAGGGGAGAACTGTTTATCGCCTTGCCCGGTGCCCAGGCAGATGGTCGTCAGTATGTTGAGAAAGCAATGGATTC
Organism: uncultured Gammaproteobacteria bacterium; assembly: GCA_947259885.1. Classification (GTDB taxonomy): domain Bacteria; phylum Pseudomonadota; class Gammaproteobacteria; order Arenicellales; family Poriferihabitantaceae; genus VYFG01. Next base: position 122,070 of record CAMYNW010000007.1, on the reverse strand, counting down.
TGGTGCCAGAGCGATTCTGTATGAAAGTAATCATGCTCCGAAGGAATGTATTGCCCTAGCAAGGCGGCGAAAGGCAATCGGTGTTACAGATCTTCGTAATCAGGTAAGTCTTATAGCGGCGCGGTTTTTTGGATTTCCTGCTCGCCAAATGACGGTAGTAGGTATTACCGGGACAAATGGAAAAACCACTTGTGTCTATCTGCTTACCCAAGCTTTGGATCTTTTGGGGGAGCGTGCAGCCATGTTGGGCACCATTGGAAATGGCCGGTTAAATGATCTCGTTGAAGCAGACCTTACGACCGGGGATGCGGTTGAAACTCAGCGCGCATTGCGTAATTTCCTTAATCAAGGGGCGACATCTGTTTGTATGGAAGTTTCATCCCATGGCTTAGAACAGTCCAGAGTGAGCGCAGTTGATTTCGATGTTGCGGTCCTGACAAATCTTAGCCAGGATCATCTCGACTATCACGGAACGATGGCGCAGTATGCGGCCGCGAAACGAAAGCTGTTTGACTTTGAGTGTTTGGACGCAATTGTGATCAACCATGATGATGCGATGGGCAGGAAGATTCTTGGAGATGCCCATGCATGCGAAGTCATCAGCTACGGTAATCCGCCTGCGAATGTAACTGCAGCCGATAGCGTTGTGAATGATCAGGGCATTAATTTTACTCTGATGTGGCAACAGCAGAAACACAAGATCCACTCGCCTCTCCTGGGGGAGATTAACTTACCAAACCTTATGGCGACAATTTCGACATTGCTTGCACTGGGGTATCCACTTAATAAAATTGCTGCAGTGGTGCCTAAACTGCAATCGCCTCCCGGCCGTATGGAGCTCTTCACTGATGGTGATGAGAAGCCAAGCGTTGTGGTTGACTATTCGCATACCCCGGATGCTTTGAAACAGGCCTTATTGTCGTTACGTCCTCTGGTTGATGGAAAACTTTTGGTTGTGTTTGGGTGTGGAGGTGATAGGGACAAGGCAAAACGCGCCGTAATGGGAGAGGTGGCGGCCCGATTGGCCGACTATGTGATCGTCACCAGCGACAATCCGCGGTCAGAGGACCCTAGCGCCATAGCGGCACAAGTGGTTGAAGGAATAGTTGAGAAAGACGCACTTGGGCGACATGAAGTCATCCTCGAAAGGAAGCAAGCCATAAATCAGGCAATCTACGCCGCTAAGGCAGGAGATTTGGTGTTGGTGGCAGGGAAAGGTCATGAAACAGTCCAGACTGTTGGCCAGATAAGCCTGCCTTTTAGTGACCGTGAAGTGGTCAAGAAAATTCTCGGAGGCAGTCGGTGATGGACTTATCTTCCGCCGCAGATATTACTAGTGGGGTATTAGTCGGCGCTGACCTTAGGTTTACAGGTGTCAGCACCGACTCTAGAGAGTTGGCTCCAGGAGACCTATTTGTCGCTATACCGGGAGAACACTTTGACGGGCATGATTACCTGAAGTCGGCGCTAAAAGGTGGCGCTGTAGGTGCAGTTGTTGATCACGTCGACGATGCAGAAATTAGTCAGCTCATGGTCGAGGACACTACCATTGCCCTTGGCAAATTAGCGCAAAGCTGGCGTGCCAGGTTCGAGATTCCAGTACTGGGAATAACTGGAAGCAATGGTAAGACCACTGTTACTGGATTAATTAGGAATATTCTCTCTGTTTCTCACAACCCCCTTTCACCAAAAGAGAGTTTTAACAATCAGTGGGGGGTGCCGCTTACCCTGCTAAAGCTTACACCCCGACATACTCATGCCGTCATTGAAATGGGTATGAACCACGCCGGAGAGATTGACTATCTGAGTCGTATTGCCGCGCCAACCATAGCGCTGATCAACAATGCCGCGGCCGCACATCTTGAGGGGCTTGGAAGCTTACGCCAGGTTGCACTAGCAAAGGCGGAGATTATTAGTGGTGTCAGATCGGATGGTGTTGTGGTTTTAAACGCTGACGACAATTACTTTGACCTTTGGAAACAGCATGCGGGGAATCGAAAAATTATCAGCTTTGGTCTCGACAACATTGCGCAGATCACAGCATTGAATGTGCGGATCAATCCTGCTTGTAGCGAATTTGATTTGCAGATAGACGGATTATCCTTACGGATCAGTCTGCCCCTTGCTGGCAGGCACAATATTATGAATGCACTTGCGGCTGCTGCAACTTGCATCGCGGCAGGAATTGATCCAAAGGAGATTGTTTCTGGTCTCGAAAGTGCCAAAGGTAAATCCGGGCGACTACTTACATTAGAAACTGCGTCAGGTGCTGTAGTGATCGACGATAGTTTTAACGCTAATCCATCTTCTTCGAAAGCCGCTATCGAGGTGCTCGCAAACTACCCAGGCAAGCGCATACTCGTGCTCGGCGCGATGGCTGAACTTGGCCCTGAGGGTGAAGCTCTGCATGCAGAAGTTGGCAAAGCCGCGGCCACGGCAGGTATCGACCGTTTAATTGTGCTCGCTGATTCAGGTAATTCGGACGTCGATGGATTACTCCGTGGTTATGGAGAAAAGGCAGAATGCTTCGATGATATTGATGCGTTGCTTGAGTCACTGCAAGTGGACGACAAGCCAGGAGTCACACTGCTTGTGAAAGGATCGAAATCTTCACGGATGGGAAGAGTTGTAGAGCTTTTAGTCGGAAATAAAAATGATAAAAACAGCTCGGAGACCCCATGCTGAACTGGCTATTTGAATATTTGTCTCAACACTACAGTTTCTTCAACGTATTTCGATATCTGACCCTGCGCGGTATCTGCGGTGTTTTGACGTCCATTACAATTTTTTTCATATTCGGTCCCGCCATGATCCGCAAACTGAGCGAGTATCAGATTGGTCAGACTATTAGAGAAGATGGGCCACCTACACATTTCCACAAAGTCGGCACTCCCACTATGGGTGGACTGTTGATTTTAATATCAGTGGTGGTTGCAACATTACTGTGGGCCGATCTAGGGAATCGATTTATATGGGTAACGCTTTTTACAACGGTGTCTTTTGGCATCATTGGTTGGGTAGATGACTATCGTAAGCTTATCTCCAAAAATCCCCGAGGAATGGGTGCACTAAATAAGTTCATGTGTCAATCCTTGGCGGGCCTTTTTGCTTCCGTGTTTCTTTTTTATACCGCGGAGTCCCCCGCGGAAACCGAATTGCTAGTTCCATTATTTAAGGATATTGCGGTTCCTCTGGGTTTTGGATTTATTGCCGTGACCTGGTTTGTCATTGTGGGGACAAGCAACGCAGTTAACTTAACCGATGGTTTGGACGGCTTGGCTATTATGCCGACAGTCATGGTGGCGGGAGCGCTCGGTATTTTTGCTTACGTGACTGGTAACTCGATCTATTCCGATTACCTCGCAATCCCGTATATTTCTGGAGCAGGCGAGGTTCTGATCTTTTGCGCTGCGTTGGTTGGAGCCGGCCTTGGGTTTCTCTGGTTCAATACCTATCCCGCACAAGTATTTATGGGAGATATCGGTGCGCTATCACTGGGTGCTGCGATCGGAATTGTCGCGGTAATAGTGCGTCAGGAAATCGTGCTAATAGTCATGGGTGGCATTTTTGTAATAGAAACCGTGTCGGTGATTTTGCAGGTTGCATCATACAAATTAGTGGGAAGGCGAATCTTTCGCATGGCCCCGCTTCATCATCATTTCGAACTCAAAGGCTGGCCTGAACCCAGAGTGATTGTTCGTTTTTGGATAATCAGCTTAATGCTGGTTCTAGTCGGTCTCGCAACATTGAAAATCAGATGATGGCCGCGGCAACAAAAACGCAAAACTTACATGCGCCTGTATTGGTGGCGGGCTTAGGTTTGACCGGATGGTCGGTGGTTCGCTATCTGTATGCCAGAGGGGAAGCCATGGTTGTTACCGATACTCGGGATAATCCGCCATTTTTAGATCAATTGTACGCATCGTATCCTGAGGTGCCATTTGTTGCGAATCTGCCTAACAATAAGATTAAGGGGTATCGGGAGATAATTGCGAGTCCGGGATTGGCGGTAGCTGCAGATCACGCGATCGGAGATATTGAACTCTTTGCCCGAGAGGCGAAGGCTCCAATCATTGGTGTTACAGGATCCAATGGAAAATCTACAGTCACCACGCTGGTTGGCAAAATGCTGAATAGCGCAGGATATACCGCCCTAGTAGGCGGCAATATCGGCACGCCGGCCCTTGATTTATTGGAGTTGCCCGTCCCAGATTTCTACGTGCTTGAACTATCTAGTTTTCAGCTTGAAACGACTCTGAGTCTGTCACCTTGCTCTGCTGTGGTTCTGAATATCAGCGAAGATCACATGGATCGTTATTCGAATCTCCAGGAGTATGCGTCGACCAAATTTCGCGTATATGAGCACGCGAACTGTAGTGTGATTAATCGTGATGATGCACTGGTGAGACAGTATGGAAAAAAGGATGGAGGGATCAGTTTTGGGCTTGACCAGGGTGCAAAGGGTCAGTTCGGTATTATTGAAGATGAAGGCGGAGAATATTTTGCCGTAGGGCAGAAGAAGCTGGCCCCAATCACAGATCTGACCCTTCAGGGAAAGCAAAATATTTCCAATGTGCTGGCCGCGATGGCGCTCATTGATTGTGCGGGGTTGGAACTCTCCACTCCAATGATAGAAGCTGCGATGCGGTATCAGGGATTGCCCCATCGTTGCGAGCTTGTTGGAAGTTGGTATGGTGTTAAATGGATTAACGACTCAAAGGGAACCAATGTCGGCGCCACCCTGGCGGCAATTAATGGTGCTGAAAAGCCAGTCATTCTTATCGCGGGTGGTCAAGGCAAGGGCGCTGATTTTCTTGCCTTGAAAGCTGCGGTGGCGAAATCGGTCAAAGCGGTTATTTTGATCGGTGAGGATGCGCTGATAATTGCTGACGCGATAGAGGCGGGTGAAAAGGCAGAAATTGCAAAATCTTTGAGGCGGGCAATTGAATTAGCAGCTAATCAATCTGAGGCCGGAGACACAGTCTTATTTTCCCCAGCTTGTGCCAGCTTTGATATGTTTAGGAGCTACGAACATCGTGGCGAAGTATTCCGGAGATTGGTTAAGGAGAGGCATGATGCTGAATAAAGGCGATCAGTATCATGTATCCCAGGCTGGTCGGTTTCAGGTGACCGAAGGATTTGATGTGTCCCTGGTGCTGGCAATCATTTCGCTGCTTTCACTTGGTTTGATAATGGTGTTCTCGGCTACTATTGCCGCCGACAGCAGTACCCTCGCTTTCAATACTCAACATCTTACTAAGCATCTGGTTCATATTGGACTCGGTTTTTTGCTTTTGATCGGGGCCATGAGAATCCCTCTGGACTGGCTTCAGATTTCCAGTAAAGTAATTTTGCTTGTTAGCCTTTTAATGCTGATCCTACTGTTTGTTCCAGGAGTTGGTGTGGAAGTAAATGGCAGTCTGCGCTGGTACAGCATCAAGGGATTTCATATGCAGCCTTCCGAGATGATGAAAATTGCAGCATTGGTCTATTTCGCAGACTACCTTGCACGTAAGAAAGAAGATTTGCATTTGTTCAAGGTAGGAATCATTAACGTGGGATTGGTCGTAGGCGTGATTGGTTTATTACTGCTCATGCAGCCAGATTTCGGAACTACTGCAGTGCTGGTTACAACTGTCGCCGGAATGATGTTTCTGGCAGGTGTGCGGTTTTGGCACTTTCTGGTAAGTATCAGCGTCGCCGCCGGGTTGATGACGATACTGATGTGGATGGAGCCCTACCGGGTTGCGCGTTTGCTCAGTTATCGTGATCCTTGGGCGGATCCTTTTGGTTCTGGATTTCAGCTAGCACAAGCGCTGATCGCAATAGGCCGTGGTGAGTGGTTTGGCATCGGATTAGGTAGCAGCATTCAGAAATTGTTTTATCTGCCCCACGCTGGCAACGATTTTTTGATTGCGGTTGTTGGAGAGGAACTCGGTGCGGCCGGTATTTTCAGCGTTGTCATTCTTTTTGGTGTTTTACTGTGGCGGTCATTTGCCATTGCAAGCAGGGCACTGGATCAGGGGCATCGTTTTGCGGGATTTCTTGCACAGGGTATTGGGTTGCTGCTATGTCTCCAGGCAATCATCCATATTTCAGTTAACACCGGCCTGCTACCTACTAAAGGATTAACTCTTCCACTAATGAGTTACGGTGGCAGCAGTATGTTAACAAGCATGCTCGCCATCGGTATGTTGCTTGGTATAGATCGACAATGCCGCCCAATGCCGAGGGAGGTGCGATGAGCCGGTTAATGGTTATGGCAGGTGGAACAGGAGGGCATGTGATGCCGGCGTTAGCTGTGGCAAGTAAGCTGCGCGAGCGCGGAGTTGAAATTAGCTGGATGGGGAATGCTGAAGGGCTTGAAGCCAGGTTGGTTCCTGCTGCTGGATTTGATCTAGAGTTTATCCAGATCAAGGGGCTGCGAAAATCTGGATTGCGGCGCAAGCTGGTGATGCCATATATGCTGTTGCATGCTTGTATACAGGCATTTGGGATTATTCGCCGCAAGAGACCCGACGCATTGCTTGGTATGGGAGGATTTGTTTCAGGCCCCGGTGGGCTGGTCGCGGGGTTGCTCGGAAAGCCGCTCGTTGTGCACGAACAAAACGCAATTGCGGGGCTAACCAATCGATGGTTGTCTCGAATTGCCAGTCAGGTTCTTAGTGGTTTTCCACATGCTATCGGAATAAATAAAGTACGCTGGGTGGGTAATCCAGTGCGTGAAGAAATTGCTCAAATCGTCATTCCTGAGGAGCGACTGGCGAGTAGAAACAGCCCGCTGCGAATTTTAGTTTTAGGTGGTAGCCAGGGCGCGAGGGTGTTTAACCAAGAATTGCCTAAACTATTGGCAGATTCCAGATTGCCTGAATTAAAAGTGTGGCACCAGTGTGGAGCGAATGACTATGAGTGGGTAAATGCCGCTTATCAACAAAACGAAATCCCGGCGCAAGTCGACTCGTTTATCAATGATATGGGCGCTGCCTACAGTTGGTCAGATATCGTGATTTGTCGTGCGGGAGCTATGACCGTTTCTGAGATATGCGCGGCAGGTGTGGTGGCGATTTTTGTACCGTATCCGCACGCGGTTAATGATCACCAAGCACACAATGCGGCCTATCTGGTGAGTGCTGGGGCCGCTTTTGCTTGCGATCAAGCTCGATTTGTAAATGGTGAATGGATCGAACAGATTGTTAAGTTAAGCGCCAAGCGGGAAGATTTAATTCAAATGGCCAATAAAGCAAGAGCCCTAGGACGGCCGAATGCGGCAAACGAAGTTGCCGATATTTGTGAGGGATTCATTCATGCGTGAATTCGTCAAGCATATTCATTTCGTCGGCATAGGTGGAATCGGAATGAGCGGCATAGCAGAAGTGTTACTGGAGCAAGGATTCACCGTTTCTGGTTCTGACCTTGTGCGAAATCCAATTGTGGAAAGATTGGAAAAAGCAGGGGCAAAGGTCTTTATCGGTCATCAAGCCGAAAATATTTCCGGCGCAGAAGCAGTGGTGACCTCAAGTGCGGTTAGCCCTGACAATGTAGAAATTATCGAAGCTTACGCACATAAGATTCCCGTTGTACAGCGGGCTGAAATGCTTGGGGAGTTAATGCGATTTCGGCGCGGTATTGCTATCGCTGGCACCCATGGCAAAACCACCACTACTAGCCTGGTTGCTGCTGTTCTTGCCGCAGCTGGATGGGACCCGACATTTGTAGTAGGCGGGGTAGTCAATAGTGCGAGAAGTAATGCACGACTTGGAAGCGGAGAGTATCTGGTCGCAGAAGCCGACGAAAGCGACGCTTCGTTTCTTCATCTTCAGCCTCAATTGGCAGTGGTCACTAATATAGACGCTGACCATATGGAAACCTATGGTGGTGATTTCGACCAACTTCGAAAGACCTACCTGGCATTTTTACACAATCTTCCATTCTATGGTCTTGCAATATTGTGTTTTGATGATCCAGAGGTTCGCTTGGTGAGTAGGGATCTAGCTCGACCATTTCTTAGTTATGGGATAAGTGAAGGGGTTGAATTTCGTGCTGTGAACATTCGTTACCATGAGAGAAACAGCTATTTTGAGGTTGAGCAAAATGGTGCAAGCCTGGGCCAGTTCCATCTCGCTATGCCAGGAGAACACAATGTTCAGAATGCTTTGGCGGCGATTGCCATTGCAAGCAATCTGGAGATTGATCTCAATGCGGTGAAACAGGCATTGGCAGATTTTGAGGGTATCGGTCGTCGTTTTCAGACTCTCGGTATGTTAAAGATTGCTGGGGGTGAAGTAGAGATGATCGATGACTACGCACACCATCCACGAGAGCTAAGGGCCACTCTTAAAGCTGCTCACGGTTGCTGGCCGCAGAGGCGCATTGTTTCAATTTTTCAACCTCATCGATATAGCCGGACGCGGGACCTATTTGATGACTTTGCCCAGGTCCTAGCTGAGATCGAAAATTTAATCGTCACTGAAGTTTACTCAGCTGGAGAACCAGCCATCGCGGGTGCTGATGGCAGAGCCTTGTGCAAGGCTGTTCGTAAACGCGGTAATGATCCTGTATTCGTGGAAACCTTGGATGAACTGGAAAGACTCCTGCCAGGTTACCTGAAGCCCGGCGATATTTTATTAACACTGGGCGCGGGCGATATTGGTCGATTTGCCAATAGCTTGTGTATCAATGGCTTGACTCCTGAGGCGGCAGCATGATGGCAGCTACCTGCATATCCGGCGTGCTTTTTGATACAGAGGGATTGCGAGGAGCCCTTAGTCTTGACGAATCCATGGCAAAGCATACGAGCTGGCGTGTCGGTGGACCCGCACAGTTTTTCTATGTGCCAGCAGACCGGCAGGATGTAGTGGAATTGATCCGGCGAGTACCTAAGGAGATGCCCGTGGTTTGGGTGGGCCTAGGCAGTAATTTACTGGTACGTGATGCTGGAATTGAAGGCCTGGTTGTAAAAACCTCTAAGGCTCTATCTAAACTGGAGTTGCGCAATGAAAATCAACTGTATGCTGAAGCAGGCGTGTCTTGTGCCAAAATCGCGCGCACTGCAGCAGCGCATGATTTGACTGGAGCTGAGTTTCTGGCAGGAGTGCCAGGCTCTTTCGGCGGTGCTCTGGCAATGAATGCCGGTGCATTTGGAGGGGACACTTGGTCGCTGGTCCAAAGCATAGATTGTGTAGATCGAGATGGATGCTGCCATGAATTAAGGCGAGATCAAATTAACTACAGTTATAGGCAAGTATCTTTACCAGAAGGCTATTCATTGCTCGCAGGGGTGCTTCATCTATCGTGCTCCAAATCAGAGGGCGACGGAAAGGCGCGTATCAAATCCCTCCTCGATAAAAGAAGTGCGAGCCAACCTATTCAAACAGCAAATGCCGGTTCGGTTTTCAAAAATCCAGAAGGCTATTTTGCAGCCAAGATTATTGAACAGCTTGGACTTAAAGGGCACGCCATAGGAGGTGCTCGATTCTCCGAAGTTCATGCGAATTTTATTGTGAATGATGGCAGTGCCAGCGCGGAAGATATCGAAAATCTTATCGATCTGGCACGCGACCAGGCATTGACATGTATCGGTGTCAACCTCGAACCAGAAGTCAGGATACTGGGGGCGCGGTTATGAATAGAGATTCAGCTCAAGACATCTCAATGATTGAAGCCGGAAGTAAAAACCCTTCTGACCCTCGGCCAGGTTGGGTGGCTGGAATGGCTTTTGTCGTATTGTTGGGATTCATAATTTTATTTGTCGCCGACCGACTGTATCACCCGCAAAAATTTCGGATTGAGGAGGTTGAGGTGCATGGTCAATTCAATCATGTCGACGGCGATCAGGTAAAACAAGTAGTGGAGACATCATTAGATGGTAACTACTTCTCTGCCAGCCTGGAAGGCATAGAACAAAGTGTCCGTGACATGCCCTGGGTGTTCGATGCCTCCGTGCGCAGGCAATGGCCGTCAACGCTTATTGTGGAGATAGTCGAAATTCAGCCTATAGCAGAATGGGGTGATGATGAGTGGCTAAACTCAAATGGCGACCTGGTTTCGCGTGAACCTTGGGACGGAAATCTACCTATTTTGGCGGGTCCAGAATCGATGCAAGAGATGGTATGGAAGGCGTTCCAGGAATGGCACGGTATGTTCGCTGCTCATGGTCTGTCTCTTGATCGCCTTGAATTCGACCAGCGAGAACTTTGGTATCTAACACTTTCTCTAACTGCACTCGCGTTGGACCGAAATGCTATAGCGCTTGAGGAGACATCAAATGAATCGACACATGCAGCGGAGGTTACCATGATTGTCGACAATAGTGATGCAACTGCCAGAATCGAACGCTTGATCAATGCACTTAACACACAATTGATTGCTGAGTTTCCCGGGATGAAATCCATCGATTTACGATATCCCAATGGCTTTGCCATTAATTGGATTAAACAATCCCCGGAAACAAAGAAACTTACAGAGTCCGAATAACAAGATGTCAAAGAAAACAAACAGCAACTTGATTGTTGGAATCGATATCGGCACATCAAAAGTGCTGGCGATTGTGGGAGAAATCAGTGTTGATGGAGAGATTGAAGTGATTGGTGTTGGCCACCACCCGGCAAGAGGTTTGCGTAAAGGGGTGGTGGCGAATATTGAATCTACGGTGCAGTCGATTCAACGGGCAGTAGAGGAAGCCGAGCTAATGGCGGGGTGTCAGATCTACTCAGTATTTGCTGGCATCGCTGGTGCGCATATCAACAGCTTTAACTCGCATGGGGTAGTAGCGATCAAGGATGAGGAAGTTACCAGAAACGATATCGAACGGGTGATCGAAGCGGCAAAAGCGATGGCCATTCCTAATGATCAGCGCATTCTTCATGTAATGCCTCAGGATTTCATAATTGATGGGCAGGACGGTATACGTGAACCAGTCGGAATGTGCGGCGTCAGGATGGAAGCCAAGGTGCATATGATCACTGGTGCAGTAAGCGCTGTGCAGAACATTGTTAAATGTATCCGGCGCTGCGGACTTGAAGTCGACGACATAATACTGGAACAAATTGCCTCGAGTGAATCTGTGCTCACAGAGGATGAAAGAGAGCTTGGAGTCTGCATGATCGACATCGGGGGTGGTACTACTGACATCGCTATCTTCAGCGATGGTGCAATTCGCCATACTGCGGTTATTCCTATTGCTGGCGACCAGGTTACCAACGATATCGCGGTAGCTTTTCACACTCCAACCCCGGCCGCTGAGGAGCTCAAAAAGAAATATGGCTGCACACTGGTGCAGCTGGTAGACGAAGCACAAATGATCGAAACCCCTAGTATGGGTGGTCGGCCACCACGCACTTTGTCACGTCAAAACCTGGCCGAAATTATTGAGCCAAGAATCGAAGAGCTGCTGATGTTGGTGCAGGCGGAACTGCGACGCAGTGGATTTGAGGAACTGATCGGCTCAGGTGTCGTCATGACCGGCGGTAGCTCCCGCTTGGAAGGGATGATGGAGCTGGCCGAAGAAGTGTTTCATCTGCCAGTTCGATTAGGAGTCCCCAACTACAACGGTTCTCTTTGTGAGGTGGTTAAGAACCCAATTTATGCAACTGGCATTGGTTTAATTCAGTTTGGACACGCGAACCGGTCGCAAATAGCTAAGATCAATAAACATACCAGCCCTTTCCAAGCAGTACTCGAGCGAATGAAGAGTTGGTTTAAAGGCAGTTTTTAGAATGGTGGATTTCTCAAACAGACCCATCAATTTTTTTTGTTTTCCTACTTGCACACGTGGAGGATGTAACTATGTTTGAATTAGTAGAAGCAGTAAGTCAGCAGGCGGTGATCAAGGTCGTCGGTGTTGGCGGTGGCGGCGGTAACGCCGTTGAGCATATGCTCAAGGCAGACCTTGCAGGTGTTGAGTTTATCAACGCTAACACTGATGCGCAGATGCTGTCTCGATCTAACGCTCCTATGATCCTACAGTTAGGTGAAAACCTGACTAAAGGTCTTGGCGCAGGGGCGGACCCGGAAGTCGGCAGACAGGCGGCAAGGGAAGATTGTGATCGGATTTCCGATGCGATAAGCGGTGCCGATATGCTTTTCATCACCGCTGGCATGGGTGGTGGCACCGGTACTGGTGCCGCGCCGGTAATTGCGGAGATGGCTCGAGAGCAAGGTATCCTTACAGTAGCAGTGGTGACGCGACCTTTTCCATTCGAGGGTAAAAAGCGCATTGATCTCGCTTATCAAGGCATTGACGAGCTGCAGCAGCATGTTGACTCGTTGATCACCATACCGAATGAAAAAGTTCTGGCCGTGATGGGTCATGAGGCTACCCTTGTTGAGGCCTTTGCCAAAGCCAATGAGGTTTTGTTTAACGCTGTGCAGGGTATTTCAGAACTAATCACCCGTCCTGGTTTGATCAATGTGGATTTTGCTGACGTCCGCACAGTGATGCTGGAGATGGGTAAGGCAATGATGGGTTCAGCCACGGCAAGTGGTGAGAACAGGGCAGTTGAAGCGGCTCGACAGGCAATTTCCAGCCCTCTTCTGGAAGATGTCAATCTACACGGGGCCAAAGGCCTGTTGGTAAACATTACCGCAGGTCCGGATATGGCCATTGGCGAGTTTGAGGCGGTAGGTAATGCGATCCATGAATACGCTGCCCCGGATGCCAATGTTGTCATAGGGACTGCTTTTGATCCCGAGATGCAGGGCGATCTGAGAGTAACTATGGTGGCTACGGGTCTCAATGAAAATAAACCGGCCAAATTTGCAGAAAAACCGGTAAAAGCGGTGTCTCCTCCTCCGCCTCCAAAGCCAGAGCCTGATAATGAGCTTCCTAAAGGCGCGGTAGTTCCCCCAAAGCGCTTTGGGCGAGGTGGCGCAGCAACTGCTGAAGCGGCGCAGCTTGATATCGATCACCTTGATATTCCAGCGTTTTTGCGGCGGCAAGCAGACTGAAATTGTATTAATGTGCAAGTTACGGCGGCGGCTACTGACAAGGACTCCTGGTTCTAATTTGACCCAAATTAGTGTAGTATCCGCCCGTTTTCCGTCCCACACTACAATTACTCTAAAAAGAGGTGTCCTCCTGGTATGATCAGACAGCGCACGCTTAAGAATATTATTCGCGCCACGGGGGTAGGTTTACATACCGGAAAAAAGGTTTATTTAACCTTGCGTCCCGCGGCGGAAGACACCGGTATCATCTTTACCAGGACAGACCTGGACAGCGAAATTGAGGTCCCCGCCAGGCCGGAGAACGTAAGTGATACGCGTCTTTCGACCACTCTGGAAAGGGATGGAATCAAAATTTCCACAGTTGAGCACCTCATGTCGGCCTTTGCAGGCATGGGAATCGATAATGCCTATGTGGATCTGAGTGCTCCGGAAGTACCGATTATGGACGGTAGTGCAGGACCGTTCGTATTTCTGCTGCAATCAGCGGGCATTATGGAGCAGAAAAAGCTAAAACAGTTTATCCGAATTAAAAAACCCTGTGTGATACAGGATGGTGACAAATGGGTTAAATTCGAGCCGTTCAATGGCTTCAAGGTTTCATTTGCAATCGACTTCGATCATCCAATTCTGCAGAACTCTACACAGACGGCATCGGTAGATTTTTCGACTACTTCATTCGTTAAAGAGGTCAGCCGGGCACGTACTTTCGGCTTTATGGACGATTTAGAAGCGCTGCGCAATGCGGGGCTTGCTCAAGGAGGCAGTTTCGACAACGCAATTGTGATGGATTCCTTTCATATTTTGAATGATGATGGTTTGCGATACGAAGATGAATTTGTTAAACACAAGGTGCTGGATGCCATTGGTGATCTCTATCTACTAGGCCATCCTTTAATTGGGGAATTTAGCGCCCACAAGTCGGGTCATGCCCTGAATAACCGACTGCTGCGTCAGTTAATCAAAGATAAGTCTGCCTGGGAGCTGGTTACCTACCAGGACGAAGCCGAAGTGCCCATATCTTTCGTAAGAACAGTGACCGCCTGATTTCATGGCTTGCCGGCCGCAAGGCCCTGAGGCTTACACCGGCGAAACATCAATTTAACTTTCCTCGCTTCCTCTACGCGCTAATCGAATTATTGCGTCCTTGAGTCCGGGATGTGTAAGTCTGCTCGCTGTTTTCGACATATTCTCGCTGTTTCCTCGAGATAATCTGACAGTTCTATATTTGCTATTTCTTTTAGGAAATACCTCAGGTGATGCGCGAACAACTATCTGATTAACGCCAAGACCAGCCAAACCATTTTCAATTGTTTGTCGTTGGTGTCGTAGCTCAGTAGCCCAGATTGCTGATTCGGTAAAAATGACCAATCTTCCGGAACGAAACAGCAAAGGAAAACTCCACATCGCTGCCTTACCCGCACAGCGGGGCCATCTATTCAGGAGTTGTTGTTGTATAGTTTGATCGACTGGGCTGTCTTCCGTATTTGTCAGTTGAGTTTTTAGTAAGCTGGAAACCGATCGAAACTCTTTGATTCCCGGCATTTGGACGTATTTACTTATCATTGGGAAACACTAAGTGGTGCGTGACTCTGGCATAATCCGGACTGGCGCAAACAGCGAAATAATACTGGATTTATGCTGCAAAATGTACTCAAAAAAGTCTTCGGCGACCGCAATCAGCGGATGCTTGGCAAGATGCATAGAATTGTTGCTCAGATTAACCAGCTGGAGGAGGAAATGCAGCTGTTGGACGATGCTGCGCTGCAAGTTAAGACCGAAGAGCTTCGCTCACGGCTGAAAAGTGGTGAGACTATTGACGATGTGTTGCCAATGGCGTTCGCTGTAGTGCGCGAAGCTTCACGTCGAACTCTCGGATTGCGACACTATGATGTGCAGCTTATTGGTGGCATGGTGTTGAACGATGGAAAAATAGCGGAAATGAAAACAGGAGAGGGTAAAACGCTAATGGCGACCCTTCCGGCTTATCTAAATGCAGTTTCGGGCTCCCCGGTTCACATCATAACGGTGAATGATTATCTTGCCCGCCGGGACGCTGATTGGATGGGGAAAATCTATAATTTTCTTGGGCTTAAGGTCGGCGTGATCATGTCCGGTCAACCGCCCGAAGAGAAAAAGGAGGCCTATCAGTGCGACATCGTTTACGGCACTAATAATGAGTTTGGATTCGACTATCTGCGCGACAACATGGCGTTTTCCGGGGAAGACCGTTTCCAACAGGGATTGGGATTTGGCATTGTCGACGAAGTAGATTCAATTCTGATTGATGAAGCGCGTACTCCATTGATTATTTCTGGACCGGCAGAGGGGAGCAATGAGCTGTACCAGAAAATCAACATGGTCGTGCCTAAACTGAGCATTCAACAGGAGGAAGACGGGCCGGGAGATTTCAGTGTCGACGAGAAAAGCCGCCAGGTGTCTCTCACCGAAGAGGGCCATGAGCGTGCTGAAGAATTACTTGTCGCCGAAGGACTGTTGGAAGACGGTGGTGGGTTGTATGAACTCGGGAATATCAGCCTAATGCATCATCTTTATGCGGCCCTGCGGGCGCATAATCTGTTTAAAAAAGATGTTGACTACATTGTGCGGGATAACCAGGTGGTCATTATCGATGAGTTCACAGGTCGTATGATGGCGGGACGCAGGTGGTCGGACGGGCTGCATCAAGCGGTCGAGGCAAAGGAAGGGGTCGCTATTCAACAGGAAAACCAGACCCTGGCGGCAATAACTTTTCAGAATTACTTTCGTCTGTATGACAACCTGTCGGGAATGACCGGCACCGCAGACACCGAAGCCCCCGAATTTATGCAGATTTACAACCTTGAGGTGGTTGTACTGCCGACCAATCAACCCATGATTCGTGAGGATCATCCTGATTTGGTTTATCGAACCACGGGGGAAAAATTTGATGCCATTGTCGATGCTATACAGGATTGTCAGGGTCGAAACCAACCGGTGTTGGTAGGAACTGCCTCCATTGATTCTTCAGAATACTTGTCGGGCATATTATCCAATCTGTCCATCGACCACCAGGTACTAAACGCTAAACAGCATGAACGCGAAGCTGAAATAATTGCCGAAGCCGGGCGGCCAGGAAGGGTGACGATAGCAACGAACATGGCGGGTAGGGGTACTGATATTGTGCTCGGAGGCAATCTTGAGATCGAACTAGCCAAAATCGCTGAAAATGAGCATGAAGCTACTAGAGAGTCGTGGAAGCTGAGGCATCAGCAGGTATTGGATGCAGGTGGACTGCATGTGCTGGGCACAGAACGCAATGAATCGAGACGAGTAGATAATCAACTCCGAGGGCGCTGTGGTCGGCAGGGTGATCCGGGATCGAGTTGCTTTTACTTGTCACTGGAAGATAACCTGATGCGGATTTTTGGATCAGAACGTATCTCCAGTCTGATGCAAAAACTCGGAATGGAAGAAGGAGAAGCCATTGAGCATCCGTGGGTGACCCGTGCTATCGAGAATGCTCAGAAAAAGGTTGAAGGACACAACTTTGATATCAGAAAACAATTGCTTGAATATGATGACGTGGCTAATGAACAGCGCAAAGTCATTTATGAGCAACGCAATATGTTGATGGAGACTGATGATATTTCTGACTACATCAAGCACAACCGTGCGGAAGTCGCTGAGGCGGTAATCAGTCGCAGCGTTCCCCCGCAGACCCTTGAAGAACAGTGGGATATTGAGTCTTTGGAGCAAGACCTGCAAAGTGAATTTGGCATGCAGTTACCGGTCCAGCAATGGCTTGATGAAGACGAAGAGCTCCATGAGGAAGTCCTGAGAAATAAAATAGTCGAGTCAATTGAAGTAATGATTGATGAGAAGGAGCAACGCGTCGGTGATGAAGCGATGCGGCATTTTGAGAAGGCGGTGATGTTGAAGATTTTAGATGAACAGTGGAAGGAGCACCTGGCCAGCATGGACCACCTCAGGCAAGGCATTGGACTTAGAGGGTACGCGCAGAAAAACCCTAAACAGGAGTACAAGCGAGAAGCGTTCGAGATGTTTAGGCAGTTGCTTGAGGATGTAAAATACACCGTCTCAACAACATTGGCGCGGTTGCACATTCCGACTGAGGAGGAGTTGGCTGAAATTGAGGCGCAGCAACGTGAGCTGCAGAGACAGCAGCAGCAGCAAAACATGAATTTTATTCATGATGAAGCCACACAACCGACTGGCGATCAAAAGGGGCCAGGTGCGAAACCAGAAGGACAACCCGGGAGTTCTGCCCCCACGCAAGCTAAGACCGTGGTTAGACAGGGAAAAAAGGTGGGTCGAAATGCCCCCTGTCCTTGCGGATCGGGAAAAAAGTACAAGCAATGTCATGGGCGATTGGCCTAAGCTCAAATCAACACATGCCCCATCAACTTTATTCGACTGATTTTACTCAGAAGCTTCCTGGGCCATTGACCAACTTACGTACGTTCTTTCATAGCACATGCCAGGTTTGAATAGGTCGCCGCTAGCCCCGTCCAGTTTTCCCGCATTACCTAAGCTTAAGGGAGTCCGCCTCGGAGCGGTTGCTGCGGGAATAAAATATCTTGATCGGGATGATCTAATGTTGGCCGAATTTGCGCCCGAGACAACGGTCGCGGGCGTTTTAACCCGGTCAGGAACCGCCAGTGCACCGGTATTGTGGTGCAGACACCAATTATCAGGCGGTATTGCAAGAGGGCTGATCGTCAATTCGGGTAATGCCAATGCTTTTACAGGCAATACAGGTTCGCAGCACGTAGAGACTACCGCCAATGCTGTCTCGGATCGAATTGGTTGCGATCCCTGCGAAGTATTTGTCGCGTCTACCGGGGTGATTGGTGAGTTTCTTCCTGTCGAGCGGATCACTCAAAACATTGAGCGATTGCACAATTCGTTGTCAGATGAGGGTTGGGGAAAAGCCGCGGAAGCCATCATGACGACCGACACTTTCCCCAAGACTGTCACACGCCAGTTACATATCGCTGGTGTTCCGGTGACTCTAAACGGGATTGCTAAGGGCTCGGGGATGATTGAGCCTGATATGGCAACAATGCTTGCTTTTATGTTTACGGATGCAGCGATTGGTGCAGATGTTCTGCAAGCCTTGTTGGTCAATGCCAATGAGGAATCGTTTAACGCGATCAGCGTCGATAGCGACACCTCCACCAGTGATACTTGCCTTATGTTTGCTACCGGTGCCGCGGGCAATGCTGTTTCTTCCTCGGCGACAGATCCAATGCTGAACGAATTTATGGGCGGCATGGTTGACCTCATGCAGGAGTTGGCAATTCAAGTAGTTAGAGATGGAGAGGGGGCCAGTAAGTTGATTGAAGTGATGGTTACAGGGGCGGAAGATAACTCAGCGGCGAAAAGGGTTGCTAAGACGATTGCCAACTCGCCGCTGGTAAAAACCGCCATCGCTGGAGAGGACGCGAACTGGGGTAGAGTGGTGATGGCAGTAGGAAAAACAACTGAAAAATTTTCTCAAGCAGATTTGGAAATATGTTTTGGAGGTGTGCGCATAACAAAAAATGGGCAGCGGATCGATGGTTATGATGAATCCCAGGTAACCCAGCATTTAAAAGGTCAGGAAATCATGCTGGAGGTCGATCTTGGGGTTGGCAGCGGACGATCCACAGTCTGGACTTGTGACCTAACCCATGACTATATTTCGATTAACGCCGACTATCGATCTTAACCTGCCCCCAATTTTTCTTGGACTACAAAGCCCCGGATAATCGACTATACGTCGTAGTAGGTATCCTTCAAAATGTTCACGGCTACGTGTTGATTCAACAACGTCGTCCCGGAACGCCGAAACCTGGTAAGTGGGAGTTTCCTGGCGGAAAGCTCGAGGAGGGGGAAGAGCCTGCGCATGCACTGGAACGGGAACTGAAAGAAGAGCTTGGAATAGAGGTCGGCCAGATTGCGCCACTGACTGCAGTCACACACAACTATGATCATGCCAGGGTCTGGCTGGACACTTATCTGGTTACGGAATTCGATGGGGAGCCGGAAGGGCGAGAGGGTCAGAATATCGCGTGGGTGAGTCTGGAACAGATTCGACAGTTTGACGTGCTTGATGCAGTAATACCAATTGTGCAGGCAATACGAGAGTTTCGTTGAGCGCTCAATTTGAAATTAACTCATGCGGGCTGGGCTGATTAGAATGACCAGTATCGTTTCACCGCGCACTTGAACTGGGCCCATACTGCTGAATCAACGCATCGTGGACTTTGTTAACCTGGGGATTGAGGTCTGAAATATCTCCAGAGTTGTCAATCACGTAATCCGCTATTGCCAGCCGTTCCTCGTCGCTGGCTTGGTTTTGCATCACTCCTTCGATAGCCGCCGTCCGCATGTCTCTGAAATCTTTCAAGCGCTGGATTCGAATGTTCTGGGGGCAATGCACTACAATCACTTTTGTCATATCAAGATGACGTCCGCTTTCAAGCAATAGTGGGATTTCGAGAATACAGTATGGATCTGGACACTCAGAGGCCTGTGTATCCATTCGCATACGAATTTCGGGATGCAACAGAGATTCCAGCCATAATCGCTGTTCTCGATCAGAAAACACAATATCTCCCAGGCCTTTGCGATCCAGTTGACCATCAGGAGACAGGATCCGATCGCCAAACCGTTGTGTGATCTCGATCAGTGCTTTTGCACCAGGTCGCGTGACTTCACGAGCAATATTGTCGGCGTCTATGACCTCGACGCCGAGTAGTGTGAATATAGAGGCTACTGAGGATTTCCCACTGCCGATGCCGCCAGTCAGTCCGATTTTGACTGCCATTAGAAGTTCAGCAGCTTAAGGTACCCTTCTGTGATTTCGTGTCCCCATACGAGCGCTAGCCAGCCACCAAATGCCAGAAACGGCCCAAACGAAACAGGTGCGCGCGTATCAAGCTTTCGAGAAACCATCATCATCACAGAAAGTATAGTTCCTGAAATTGAGGCGACTAATACGATCATCGGCAGCATTTCCCATCCCAGCCAAGCGCCTAGTGCGGCTAATAGCTTGAAGTCACCGTATCCGAGTCCCTCTCGGCCGGTAAGCTTGTGATGCGCATGATATACCACCCAGAAACCCAGGTATCCGGCAACTGCGCCAATTAGAGCTGAATCTAGATTTGTTATCAGTCCGAAGTAGTTAACCAGTAGTCCAGCCCATACCAATGGAATAGTGATGTTATCTGGCAGTAACTGATGATCAATATCGATAACAGTCAGACAGATTAACGACCAAACCAGGAACAGGCATGCGACCAGTGGCCACCCCACTCCCATGTGCCAGGCCAGGTGCACTGTAGCCGCTGCAGTCAATATTTCGACAAAAGGGTAGCGCCATGGAATCTTCTCTTTACACCATGCGCATCGCCCCAGAAGCAGGATGTAGCTCAGAATTGGAATATTGTGCCAGGCGCTGAGAGTATGTTGACACTGCGGGCAATGGGATGAGGGGAAACTCAGATTAAATCTATTGCTTTGCGGGGCGTTGGTATCAGAATTCCCAGCATATTCCTTCCCAAGAAGTTCCGCACACTGCAGTTGCCATTCGTTCTGCAGCATCACAGGCAAGCGCAATATCACCACATTCAGGAAGCTGCCGATGCAGGCCCCCAGTAACAACATGAAGGCCAGTCCGTAGACTGGATGTTGGAGCAGCTGTAGCAAAACCTGTTAGGCCTGGATGCCTAGAAAACAGCGCCCATCTTAAAGATTGGCAAATACATTGCAATAACGATGGTACCGACAATAACGCCAAGTATGATGATCAGGAACGGCTCCACCAGGCTGGCGATAACCGCAACTGCGTTGTCGACCTCGGTTTCAAAAAAGTCCGCAACTTTATTCAGCATACGCTCCAGTTCACCGGCTTCCTCGCCGGTCGCTACCATCTGTATAACCATTCCCGGGAAAAGGCCAGTATCGGTTATCGATCCCTCTAAAGAGCGACCGGTGGTGACGTCGCGGCGAACCGCAAGAATCCCATCTCGATAAACGCCATTGCCCGCCGCACTTGCCACCGTCTCCAAGGCATCTACCAGAGGGATACCCGCCCCAAACATGGTTGCGAGAGTTCTAGCTGTTCGAGCGATGATGGCTTTACGAATAATTGGTCCAAATATTGGAACTTTGAGCGTGAATTTGTCAAACAAATACTGCATCTTGGTTGATCGTTTATAGGCAAATATAGTTGCCGTGATTCCAATCATGGAAGTAACCAGATAGACAAACCAATAATCTTGGACTGAGTGAGACAGGTCAACCACCCAGCGAGTGAGGGTAGGAAGGTCAGCCCCAAAATCGCTAAAGAGTGTTTCAAATTCCGGAATTACCATAATCAACAACACAGCCACAATCACAATTGCAACTATGATTACCATGGCCGGATAGAATAGTGCCGAGCGTACCTTGCCTTTTATCTCTTCAATTTTTTCCAGATAACCGGCGATCTTGTTCATCAGAATATCAAGGGTACCGGACTGCTCTCCCACGGTTACAAGGCTGGTATATAGCCGATTGAAGTGTTGAGGATGCTTTTTAAGACTGGTACTTAAGTTGGTTCCAGCTTCCACATCGGATCGGACCTTCCCCAGAAGAGCTTTTACTGCAGCGTTTTCGTGACCCAGGGCAATGCCACGCAAAGATTGGGCAATCGGGATGCCTGCTTCAATCATTGTCGCTAGCTGACGAGTCATGAATACTATGTCTTTAACTTTGACAGAATTCCCAAAACTGAACATTGGAGATGCTTGTTTTCGAATCTTCTTAACTCGAATTCCCTGACGACGCAGCAACATTCTCGCTGACTGCACATTCTGAGCCTCCAGTTCTCCGGAGGCTTTCCGGTTCGCTTTGTCAAGACCATTCCAGGTAAATACCAGGGGCGCTTGTTTTGCTTTAGCTTTAGCCATAACAGTTAATCAGCAGTAACACGTTCAATTTCTGCAAGGGTCGTAACCCCTTCTGCAACCTTTTCAAGACCCGCCTGGCGCATGTTTTTTACGCCTTCTCGACGTGCCTGGCGATCGATATCTAATGTGGAGCAACCCGACATCACGAGTTCTGAGATTTCATCGGACATCGGCATTACCTCAAAGATGCCCGTACGACCCCTAAATCCACTTGAGCACCCGCTGCAACCTGCCGCTTCAAAAATTTCCAGATTAGCAAGCGATTCTTCCTTGAAGCCCGCGGTAAGCAAAACATCGTCCGGCAGATCCACAGGTTCACGACAGGTATCACAAAGTCTGCGAACCAGTCGCTGAGCAATGATCAAATTGACCGATGATGCAATATTAAAAGGTGCTACCCCCATATTAATCAACCGAGTAAGAGAGCTGGGCGCGTCATTTGTGTGCAGGGTTGACAGCACAAGGTGTCCAGTCTGCGCTGCCTTTACCGCAATTTCCGCGGTTTCCAGGTCACGAATCTCACCGACCATTATTACGTCTGGATCCTGTCGTAAGAAAGCGCGAAGGGTTGTGGCAAAGGTAAGTCCAATTCGATCGTTAACATTAACCTGGTTAATGCCGCTCAAATAGATTTCCACTGGATCCTCTACGCTAGATACGTTCCGTTCTATCGTGTTTAGAACATTGATTGCGGAATAGAGCGAAACTGTCTTACCACTACCCGTGGGTCCGGTAACTAAAATCATGCCATGTGGCTGATTTGTCGCATCTCGATAATGCGCGAGCTGCTCCGAATTCATCCCGAGGGTTTCTAGCCCGAGGTTTGCTGCGGAGGTGTCGAGGATACGAATAACCATCTTCTCGCCAAACAATGTTGGCATGGTACTAATACGAAAATCGATGTTTCGGTTGCGGGAAAACTGTAGTTTCATCCGGCCATCCTGTGGCAGCCGCCTTTCGGCGATATCAAGGGTTGCGAGAATCTTCAGTCGTGCGATGATCTTGTGTATCAGTCCCATCGGCGGGTTAATCGCATCGTGCAATATGCCGTCGATGCGAAATCGGATTCGAGTCTGTTTTTCGTAGGGTTCGATATGGATATCCGAGGCACCTTTGCGGATAGAATCCTGCAGTATCTTGTTTACAAACCTTACAATCGGGGTGTCGATCTTCAGGTCGACAGCGCCAAATCCTTCCTCCTCGACCTCACTTGCTAGATCGATATCATCCAATCCCTCTTCGTTCACAATGTCGCTGAGGTTAACATCGTCGCCTCTGTCGAGGATCTTATCCAGAACCAACGCCAGCTTGCGTGGATCAACCATCACCATACTAATTGAAAGGCCGGTATTGAACTTAGCCTCATCGACTGCGGTGGTATTACCCGGATCACCCACCGCGACAAACAGTCGCGTATCTCTTAAATAAAGAGGCAGCATGTAGTGTTTTTCAACCAGTGATGCGGGCAGGATGTCGAGCGGTGAAAGCTCCGTGTTCATAGATTCGATATCCATAAACGGAATCCCGAAGTCTTCGGATAACAGTTCGCAGGCTCTGGTTACGGGTACCGCGTTCTGCTCTATACACTGCAGATAGAATGAGCGGTTCTCCTGCATTGCATTGTGATTTATTTCCTGCGCGGCTGCCTCAGTCAAAAGATCCAGCTTCACCATTTTTTCCGCCAAACCGGGCAACATCACGTTCTCTAGTTGTTGCCCGACTTCTTGATTCTCTACTGCCATTAGTACTACCTCCGATCGGCTTTTCGCCTGTTTTCTTCTCTATCGTCCCGTGTATACCACTTCAGATGAGACCCCAAAGTGCCCACAAGGGCACCATTACCTATGATTGACAAATAATTCACTTAATTGCCTATAGAATAAAAACCAACTAAAATACTTGGTATTTACCAAATCGCCCCCATTGCTGCTTCCTGAGTGTAAATATTCACCCAGAAGGCTCGATTCGGGCGAAATGATGGATTGCAACTGGAATTTTCCAAAATCCCGTCAAAACCCAAAACAACGAATGCAAACAAGTAACTGCTAGCACACCCTGAATATTTCGCCGCTTATCCACTTACTTAGATTGTATCTAGCGTGGATTTACTGAAATATGCCTTAAAACCACTGAATTTAACCTTAATTTAGGAAAAATGCGACTCACAACCAAAGGGCGATATGCTGTCACCGCAATGATTGATCTCGCAATGAATCAGTCAGTTGGGCCTATTTCTTTAAAAAGTATATCAGATAATCAGGGTATTTCCTTGTCCTATCTTGAACAATTATTCGCCAAAATGAAGCGATGTAACCTTGTAATTGGGTCACGGGGCCCTGGAGGCGGGTATATTTTGGCCCGCGACGTCCAAAAAATCAGCATAGCCGATATCATTTTAGCCGTGGATGAGCCATTAGATATCACTGAATGCGAGGGTGAGGAGAATTGCCATAACGGCAAAAGATGCCTGTCTCATGATTTATGGTCTGAGCTGAGTGAGCAGCTGCATGAGTTTCTCTCAGGTATTCACCTCGGTGAGCTCATGCAACGAAGTGGTATTGATCAGGCGTCAAATGGCGCGCGAAGGTCCTCGATTTCAAGACAGGACGGCCAAAGAGTGACTGGTCCTGAATAACCCATTTTTATTTCTATGGATAACAAAAAGCTAGTTATGTCGAACTCCGAAAAAGACCTTGCTCCAATGTTGCAACGGGATTACGCAGAGGGCTTCGTCACTGACATTGATTCAGAGACGTTGCCTCCTGGACTCGATGAGGACGTGATTCGAACTATTTCTGAAAAGAAAAACGAACCAGAGTGGATGTTGCGATGGCGATTGGAAGCATTTCAACGGTGGCTCAAAATGACGCCGCCACGGTGGGCGCACCTGCACCATCCACCAGTGGATTTCCAGGGCATCAGTTACTATTCTGCGCCCAAACAGAAAGACTTGCTGGATAGCCTTGATGAAGTCGATCCCAAGCTTCTTGAGACATACGAAAAACTAGGGATTCCTATCGACGAACAAAAAATGCTGGCAGGGGTAAAAGTTGCGGTCGATGCTGTGTTCGATAGTGTTTCAGTGGCGACTACTTTCAAGCAGACACTGCTTGATGCCGGAGTGATATTTTTCCCTATTTCAGAGGCGCTTCAGGAGTATCCCGAATTAGTTAAACAGTATCTTGGGAGTGTAGTCCCAAGCTCAGACAATTTTTATGCTGCACTGAACTCGGCGGTATTTAGCGATGGATCTTTTGTGTATATACCAAAAGGCGTTCGCTGTCCGATGGAGCTGTCTACTTATTTTCGCATCAACGAAATGAATACCGGACAGTTCGAACGCACCCTGATTGTCGCTGAGGAAGACAGCTACGTCAGTTATCTTGAGGGCTGCACCGCACCGATGCGAGATGAGAATCAATTGCATGCCGCAGTTGTGGAGCTGGTTGCCATGAAGGGTGCTGAGATCAAATATTCGACGGTACAGAACTGGTATCCAGGAGACGAGAACGGTAAAGGTGGTATTTATAACTTCGTCACCAAACGGGGCGCCTGCCGTGGCCAGGGTGCCAAAATTTCCTGGACTCAGGTGGAAACTGGTTCAGCAATAACCTGGAAATATCCTAGCGTTTTACTGGAAGGTGATGACACGATCGGTGAATTTTATTCGGTTGCTTTGACCAACAATTATCAACAGGCCGATACCGGCACAAAGATGATACATATCGGTAAAAATTCGAGAAGCACGATCATTTCCAAAGGAATATCAGCCGGTAAAGGTCAGAATGCGTATCGTGGTCTGGTGAAAGTACTGAAGGGCGCCGAAAATGCTCGCAACTATTCGCAGTGTGATTCTTTGCTCATGGGCGATCAATGTGGCGCACATACATTCCCTTATATGGAGGTGAAAAATCCATCTGCGGTGGTGGAGCATGAGGCGACTACTTCCCGGATTGGAGAGGATCAGTTGTTTTATTGCCGTCAAAGGGGCTTGTCCGAAGAAGACGCGGTGTCCATGATCGTGAATGGATTCTGTAAAGAGGTGTTTAAAGAGTTGCCGATGGAGTTTGCTGTAGAGGCGCAGAAGCTCCTTGGCATCAGCCTTGAAGGTTCAGTTGGGTAAAACTCAAACTTAATTACTTTTATAAAATTCCAAATTACCAAAGATGCTATCAATTAAAAATCTGCATGCCGATATCGACGGAAAACCGATTCTAAAAGGCGTAAACCTGGAGGTTGGAACCGGTGAGGTTCACGCAATTATGGGTCCCAATGGCTCCGGTAAAAGTACCCTGGCAAATGTGCTTGCCGGGCGTGACGATTATGAGGTTACCAGGGGTAGTGTCGAGTACCGGGGCATGGACCTGTTAGATATGAAGCCCGAGATTCGAGCGCGAGAAGGGTTGTTTCTGGCTTTTCAGTACCCTGTGGAAATCCCGGGTGTGACCAACATGTATTTGCTGAAGGCTGCTATTAACTCGGTTCGCAAACATCGCGGTATTGAAGAACTTGATGCTAGAGAATTTCTCAAGCTGATCAAGGAAAAAGCTGCGATGGTTGAGATGAAACAGGAGTTTTTATATCGCTCAGTGAACCAAGGCTTTTCGGGAGGGGAAAAGAAACGCAACGAAATTTTGCAGATGGCGTTGCTTGAACCGCATCTTAGTGTACTGGATGAGACTGACTCCGGGCTAGATATTGACGCGCTCAAGATCGTTGCTGAAGGCGTCAATCTATTGCGGAGTGAGCAAAGGTCAATGGTGCTGGTCACCCATTACCAGCGATTGCTTGACTACATCGTGCCGGATTACGTTCACGTACTTGCGGGAGGGAGGATTATTCGTTCTGGTGGTAAAGAACTGGCGCTCGAACTAGAGAAAAAAGGATACGGGTGGGTCGAAGATCAGGCGGCAGCTTGAAGTAATCAACCATGACTGAGATTACCCAACATTATGTAGATCAATTTAATGCGGCTTCAGCTGGATTGGCGGGTCGCGGTCTGCCGTGGCTCGATGACCAGCGCCAGGCAGCCATCGAGCTATTCGCGAAAAGCGGATTTCCGGGACAGTATGAAGAAGATTGGCGCTACACACCATTAAAACCAGTTATTGGAAAGATGCTCCACGTCAAAGTGGACAGCGAAATCGCGGACACCGATATTTCAAAAGATCTTATAACCGGGCTCGACGCCTATCGATTAGTGTTTGTTGACGGCCGGTTTTCTCCAAAATATTCTGATACTTCGGGGCTTCGTGACTCTATTGTGATGAATTCATTCGAGCAATCTGTTGTTCGAAATCCTGAATTGTTTACCGAAGCAATGCGATCAGAAGTACCGCTCAGCCATGGATTTGCTGCACTAAACGTGGCCTTTTCCACCGATGGTTATGTGATTGAGGTGGCCGAAAACGTTAAGCTCGATAAACCGGTAGAGATCATCTTCATAGGTGTCGACAGCAATTTGGCGACTCAGCCACGCAATATCGTACATATGGGGAAATCCAGTCAAGCGATCATCATTGAGCGTTATGTGTCTTCAAAACAAACCGGGGCAGTGGTAAACAGTACCAGCCGTATTACATTAGATGACAGTGCTAAGCTTGGATACTATCTGGTGCAGACGCAAGCTAACGATGCCAGCCAGATTACCTCTGTAGATGTCAGGCAGGGCAGGAGCAGCTGGTTTGGTTGTTACACACTTACTCTAGGGGGGCAGCTAGTGCGTAATAATCTTCGAGTCTCGCTGCAGGAAGAAGGCGCACACTGCGATATGCTCGGCTTGTACAATACTGGTGGCAAGCAGCACGTCGACAATCACACTACAGTGGTGCACGCGGCGCCTCACTGTACCAGCCGTGAATTGTATAAAGGTGTTTTGGATCAACGTTCGCGAGCAGTGTTTCATGGGCGAATAAAGGTTGAACAAGGTGCTCAAAAAACCGACGCCAGCCAGTCTAACAACAACCTTCTGTTGTCATCTAACGCTGAGGTAGACACTAAACCTCAGCTAGAAATCTATGCCGATGACGTAAAGTGTGCGCACGGAGCAACTATTGGCCAGATGGATCAGAATTCACTTTTTTACCTGCGCTCAAGGGGCATCGATGAACAAGATGCACGTGCCTTATTGACGTTCGCGTTTTTGAACGAAGTATTGGATGAAATTGAAGTTGAGCCGCTTAGGCATTCAATGGAATCTTTCCTCGCTGAGCGCTTGTTAGAAAATGCGTGACAGCAGTAAGAGTACCCGAGTCGACTTTCAACCTTCGATGGACGGTCATCACGATCAACTAGTGCAGCAGATGGGCCAGGATATCGGTCCTGACTCGAATCCGCATAAAATAGACCAGGATCGTAACAATGCTATAGGGGAAGACGAATTGGTGCAGCGCATTACTGATGCGTTAAAGACCGTGTACGATCCTGAAATCCCCGTGAACATTTACGATCTCGGTCTGATTTACCGGGTGGAAGTGAAGAATAAATTTGCCGAGGTGGATATGACGTTAACCGCGCCAGGATGTCCGGTCGCACAAACGTTTCCTGGTATGGTGGAAGGCACGGTCAAACTAGTTCCCGGTATCGAGGACGCTGTGGTAACGTTGGTTTGGGATCCTCCATGGCGGCAGGAAATGATAAGTGAAGAAGCCAGGCTGGAGCTAGGATTGATCTAAGTAACTTCTGTTACGTAATCTTTATCTTCACAGCCACACCAGGCGCTCGCAGTGCAGTTGTCTTCAAGTTAATTCAAACTTCTATGAATCTGATATGGGTGAATGGGTAAACGTTGTGGCAGTGGGGGATCTGAATCCGGGCGAGCATATGCTGGTTGAAGTCGAAGACGCTGATATTGTGCTGATTAACCTTGATGGAGAATTCTATGCTATCGAGGATGTATGCACACATGACGGCAGCGAAATATCAAGCGGATGCCTGATAGACGGCAGTATCGAGTGTCCACGCCACGGTGCTCGTTTTGATATTAGGACCGGGGAGGTCACTGCACCTCCTGCATACGAACCAATCGATACCTTTCCTGTTCAGGTGGTTGAGGGCGTGGTCCAGGTTCGAGACGATCGCTGGGATTAAACAAAAAAATTTCGTGTTCCGGCACTGCCTAAGATTTTCTTCGCCGCACAACCCTATTTTGAAATGGTGTATCCGGGCCCAGATTCAGTACTGAGGTCCAGAGTGATTTGCTTACCTCCAAATCCATCGACAATGTCATGCGCCCGGACTGTGACTGATTGAATCCCATTCGGAATGGTTATACCACTCTGACTACGGGTGAAAGGTTGCTCGATTTCATGTGGATGTAATAGTAGCCTAGTGAACTGATCTCCAGAGTTCTTCTTTAGGACCTCACCGTCCTCAGTCACAACATCCCAGCCATTGCAATAATCATCCCATCCAGTGTCTGGGTGCGCCACAGTCACATGAAAAGTCCAGCCAGCTGCACCGGAATCGATAGCGCGCACGTTAGTGACATCTGCATCGGCATCGCCTGCCATTGATTTTTCCATATTAGCCATATTCAACAAGCCAAGGACTACCCAAAAGCTAACTATACTTACCCAACCCTTAGTCATTTCGCAAACAGTTTCCGGAACCTGTAATGGGTTAAAATACCATAAACAACAACGTTTTTAATTCGTATTTGACTGAATGGATAAGCTGATTGCAATCGGTGGTGGCGCTCTTTCGGGCAAGGTGCGGATATCTGGCGCCAAGAATGCTGCACTTCCCCTGATGATTTCTTCGTTACTCACGAAAGAGACTCTTAGAATCAGTAACATACCGCATTTGCACGACATCACCACGACCATGGAATTGCTGGGTCAGCTTGGCGTTAAACTACAGGTGGATGAGACCCTGGCCATTGAAGCCAATGCCTCAGAAGTGCAAAGCGTGACCGCGCCTTATGAGCTGGTAAGAACTATGCGCGCGTCGATCCTGGTCCTTGGTCCGCTCACTGCCAGATTTGGTCGTGCTGAAGTGTCGCTACCCGGTGGGTGTGCAATTGGCTCTCGCCCGGTTAACTTGCATATAAAAGGACTTGAAGCGATGGGAGCAGAAATCAAAATTGAAAATGGATATATCAAAGCAGATACACATAATGAGCGTCTCAAGGGTGCGAGGATTTTTATGGATTTGATCTCAGTTACCGGCACAGAAAATCTAATGATGGCGGCGACTCTGGCTGATGGACTAACTGTGATAGAAAACGCCGCGCGAGAGCCTGAAGTGATTGATCTTGCAGATTGTCTAAATGCCATGGGTGCAAAGGTCGAAGGCGCGGGAACGGATGAGATAGTGATTGAAGGTGTCGAGAAGCTTGGGGGCGCTGACCATAGGGTGATACCTGATCGAATCGAAGCTGGCACTTTCCTGGTCGCTGCTGCTATATCTGGTGGCAAGATTAAGCTTGTTGACGTAATCCCGAGACAAATTGAATCCGTGCTGGATAAACTTCGGGAGGCAGGGTGTCAAATCGAAACTGGTGAAGACTGGATTTCCCTCACTGCACCGTCTGGAAACCTGAAATCCGTTAACATTCGTACCGCACCTTATCCTGCATTTCCAACGGATATGCAGGCTCAGTTCGTTTTGCTGAACTGTATTGCGGGCGGAACTGCGACAGTGATAGAAACAGTATTTGAAAATCGGTTTATGCATATTCATGAATTACAACGCATGGGTGCAGACATTGAACTGGATGGCAACACAGCGGTCATCAGAGGAGTGGGTAATCTGTTTGCGGCGCCCGTAATGGCTACTGACTTACGCGCATCAGCATGCCTGGTTTTGGCTGGATTAATTGCCGAAGGTGAAACTGTGATCGATCGGATTTACCATATAGATCGTGGTTATGATTGTATTGAAGAAAAACTTACCCAAATGGGGGCAACTATCCGCAGGGTTCCAGGACACTATTTTTCGCGGCAATCAGCTTAATTTCATTGCAGTCAAGCCAATGATGAGATTACTGGACAGCAGCCAGCCTGATTTTAATAAGCAATTAACGGCTCTGCTTTGCAGAGATGGCGAGGAAGATCGCGCGCTCGAGGAAACTGTTCGGGAGATTATCGCCGCAGTAAGGCACCGAGGTGACGCCGCTGTTTTAGAGTACACCAACCAGTACGATAATCTTGACGCTAAAAGTGTCGCAGAGCTTGAGCTATCCACTGCACAGATTGAGACTATCACTGCGGGGGTGGGTGCGGAATTGGCCCAGGCGATTAAGGATGCAGCCCAAAGAATTCGGCAATTCCATAAAAAAGAAATGGCTGACTCCTGGTACAGTCAGGAACCGAACGGTACGGTTCTCGGTCAAAAAATAACACCTTTGGAGCGAGTTGGGCTGTATGTACCGGGAGGCAAGGCGGCCTACCCTTCATCGGTTTTGATGACCGCAATACCCGCAAGAGTTGCGGATGTTGGTGAGATAGTGATGACCGTGCCCACCCCTAACAAGGAAATTAATCCGGCGGTAGTGTTTGCTGCGAAGACGGCGGGCGTGGACAGAATTTTCACCCTTGGTGGCGCACAGGCCATTGCGGCGCTCGCCTATGGCACCGCCACCGTGCCCGGAGTTGACAAAATAGTCGGACCGGGAAATATATACGTTGCGATTGCAAAAAAACTGGTATTCGGCAAAGTTGGCATCGATATGATTGCCGGCCCATCCGAAGTCGTTGTGATTTGCGATCATAGTGTCGATCCTGAATGGGTCGCCATGGATCTTTTTGCCCAGGCTGAGCACGATGAATTGGCGCAATCAATTGCGATTACTGACTCATCGCAAGTGATCGACGCAGTCCAGGACGCAATCGACCGACTGCTGCCACAAATGGAACGTAGGGCGATTATCGAGGCAGCCTTATCCCGACAGGGTGCTATTATTAAAGTTGATTCGATGCAGCAGGCGGTGGAAATCTCAAACCGAATTGCGCCCGAACATCTTGAACTGATGGTTACCCAACCCGAACGGCTGGTCGAACAGATCCGTCATGCTGGCGCTATATTTGTAGGGCCGCACAGTGCGGAATCACTGGGAGACTATTGCGCTGGCCCCAATCATGTTTTGCCTACCGCCGGAACCGCCAGATTCAGTTCTCCGCTGGGGGTATATGATTTTCAGAAACGCAGCAGCGTGATCCAGGCAAGTCCTGAGGGTGCTTCGGATATGGCAAAAATTGCTTCCATACTGGCCAGGTGTGAGGGATTGACGGCACATGCGCGATCAGCTGAGTATCGGCTCGACACAGGCCAAGAATAAGAATGAAATCGGTTGATAGATGGGTAAGCCCTGCGATAAGGGCACTGTCCGCATACCATGTGCCACCTGCTGAGGGTCTGGTAAAGCTGGATGCAATGGAAAATCCCTATACATTGCCTGAAGAACTGCGCGAAGCATGGCTGCAAAGACTCGGACAGGTCGACATTAATCGCTACCCTGACGCCGGGGCACAGCAGCTGAAAACTCGAATCCGAGACGTGTTCGAAATTCCACAGAAATGCGGGCTGGTGCTAGGTAATGGTTCTGACGAATTGATTCAAATGACGGCTTCTCTTGTTGGAGGGCCGGGCCGCACATTTTTAGCACCAGCGCCTTCCTTCTCTATGTATGAAATTATCTCTCTGACGACATCCACGGATTTCATGGAGATTTCGTTGAACCAGGACTTCACGCCCGATCAAAGCGAATTCATCAGGGTCATAAATGCGGTCGAGCCGGCATGCGTGTTTATTTCTTACCCGAATAATCCGACCGGAAACAGTTTCGATCGTGATTTCATAGAATCTGTGATCACCGCTGCACCTGGTTTGGTGGTGGTTGATGAAGCCTATTTTCCGTTTAGCGGCAAGTCCTTTCTGCAACAGATTGATCGTTTCCCAAATCTTTTAGTTATGCGCACTCTTTCAAAGAACGGGTTGGCAGGACTCAGGCTTGGTATGATGATGGGCGACCCAAATTGGCTTGACCAGATTGAGAAAATTCGTCTGCCTTATAACGTCAACAGCCTCACCCAGGTTAGCGTTGAATTCTGTCTTGATCACTTTTCGGTGCTATCTGCCCAGGCGCAACAAATAGTCGAAGATCGTCAGTGGCTTGCTGGAGAACTGGAGAAATTGAATGGATTGACTGTGTTTCCGAGCGATGCGAATTTCATTCTGGTTAAATTCGACCAGAACGCCGATGCTGTTTTTGAACAGCTCAAGCAGCGCAAGGTTCTGGTCAAGAATCTGCATCGCCCAGGAACTTTGCTCGAAAACTGTCTGCGACTCACAGTGGGCACCCCAATCCAGAATCGTAAATTGCTCAGCGCTCTGGATAGTTTCCTTCGATAAGCTTAAGCCTTATAGCTTCGAGGCGCTCGCCGTAGATTATCTCAAGGTAGCTGGCAATTGAAACACGTATGCGTCCGCTGCCTTGTCGTCTGCCCTGTTCTCCTTCCAGGCATTGGCACTCGTTCCAGTGTTTACCCTGTAATACTCGTTCCACAACCAAAGCGAAATCCCCGATCTTGTTGCTGATCAGACCATTAAGCGCCAGGGCGCCAAGTGTTGCAGGAATGCTTTCAGCAGGTCGCGTGCCGTAACAATAGCCAACGGCATCAGCAAGAAATTGTTGATCCGGGTCGCAGACCAATAGCCCGTCGCCTTCCACCAGCTCTGCTACAAGCTCCGGTTCCAGATCTCGTAATACTGTTTTTAGTTGATCCAGAAAGTTTCGCGCATAGCTAATCCGAGCTTGATTGAAAACTTCCTGACCCGCTCCAGAATATGGCATCAGATACACCGCGCTATTGGATCCACCCTGGGCCGTTTTAGTTTCACCGATCCGTACTATTTTGAACCCACACGTGTTCCAAAATTTTGCAAGGCCCTTTGATACTGAGAAGTTTGAACCAATCAGATCATAGTGTGAGGCAGAATCGTCGCACACATGTCGGATCAGACGAGAGCCCAAACCAAATCGCTGTATTGTCGGATGAACTACGATTCGCATGATTCTGATCATGCTGAGCGTGGCTGCATGTGGCAATCCGAGCTGACTCGCCATGATTTCCGGTAATACGTGACCTGCCGGCCTTCTCATGCCATTAAAAATATGAGCCGCTTGTTGGGAGCTCAGCGCACCTTCGTCAACCAATACAGCGACCCCAACGGTATGTTCGTTTGATCCGGTATTCAGCGCCATGCGGTAAATGCGTAGACTGCCATTGTCGAGCAATTGTTGCAGATCCTTAGGCCTGGTTTTATAGTGAGCGAGAACCATTAAACTGAAGATCTCACGCAGTAGCTGCTCGTTACCTAGCAATGCGTCTGCATTAACTTCTTCAATCTGAATATCTTCTTGTTGCATATCCTTTGCGCTGATTTCAGGGAGCTCAGCATCAAGTACCAGCAGATGGTTAACCAGCTTTTCCAGCGGATCTTGTTTCGACCATCTTATCGGGGCATCTAACTGAATGTGCTTCCAGCCGCGGGTATAGCGTTCAAGCAGATGTTGGAAGCGCAGCATGAAACCCCGCCCGGTACCCTCATAGCCATGCACGGTAGTGGCCATCGCGATACGAGGATAGCGCTTCAAAAGCTCCCCAAGTTTGTTCAGATGTACGCTGGCAGCTTCATCAACCAGGAGCAAATCGCATTCAGCTTTTTGAGTGAGCAGCTGATCTATTTCTAGCCAGCGTAATT
Source organism: uncultured Gammaproteobacteria bacterium (assembly GCA_947259885.1). Taxonomy (GTDB): domain Bacteria; phylum Pseudomonadota; class Gammaproteobacteria; order Arenicellales; family Poriferihabitantaceae; genus VYFG01. Next base: position 87,484 of record CAMYNW010000007.1, on the reverse strand, counting down.
GCGGCGTACAGTGGCTAGCCACTATTGCTGCATGGTGAAACACTTCCTGCACGGATTGGCGGCTTCTTCCTGTGATAACAATGTTTTTAATGCCTTGGTTTGCAAGTTGTCCGGCAACGATCCCGAGCGCAGCTGACTTGCCCCTGCCGCGGTTCGCAACCAGAATCGCAGGACGTTTGCGCTGCCCCTTGATCACTGCATGAATCGCATCGATCGCACGCTGCTGATCCAGTGTCGCAGCGGGCCCGGATATTGATGAGAGATTGGCGGGCTGTTGAACGGATTTTTTGAGCTGATCAATATCAGGAATTGGCTGGTGCTGGATCACGCGCACCGCTAAAGAAGACTTTGAAAGTATCCGGAAAATCCGATCAGTAAATTTGGATTCTTGCGCCGTGAGCCATTGGTCAATCTGAGGCGCCAGCAGGATCATCAATCCCCCCCCTGCAATCGTGCCGCTGACGATACCCAGCGCGTCCGGATCAATCTGATGCCCGCCATCATAGACCACCGATTTCGTTTCACAGCCGAGTAGTGAGAGTGCATGGCGGAATTCAATCGTATCCGTTCCAGCAATTTCCCGGTTAGATATCCATGTCGCCTTGATCGGGCCTAATAGATCGAAAGTTGCCTTGATCCCCCAGTCCCGCTCGCCGATAACTAAGACCAGGTAACGGTGGCGTGATTCGGCGGCGCGGCGGCGCAGAGCGTCGCCGAACTGAATCAAGCTCATCCGTGTGTGCCCGATTTTTCCTGCATGAGATGCTCATATTTGAGCATCAGCTGTTGTGGGCTTTCTAAGTGTTGCGGATCGACCGGTATGCAATCTACCGGGCACACTTCTACACATTGGCTGGTCTCGAAGTGCCCGACGCATTCGGTGCAACGGGTCCAATCTATCTGATAGATTTCCACGCCCTGGAAAATTGCATCATTGGGGCACTCCGGCTCGCATACGTCACAGTTGATGCACTCGTCTGTTATGAATAGAGCCATGAAAGACCAACTGCCGCTGTCTAACGACCAGGATTCAGTTTGTCCTTCAGAGCCTGATTCACCACAGGGTGGACAAAATCACTGACGTCGCCATTGTAACGCGCGATCTCTTTGACCAGCGATGCTGATACAAATGTATATCGCTCCGAAGGCGTCAGGAACACCGTTTCTATATTGGCGTCCAGACGACGATTCATCGAGGCCAGCTGAAACTCATATTCAAAGTCAGATACGGCACGCAATCCCCGGAGTATCACGCGCGCGTTCTGATCGCGAACAAAATCGATCAGAAGCCCGGAAAAACCCATGATTTCAACATGTTCTATATCTTGCAGAACCTCCTGGGCGAGTTCGATACGATGCGCAAGGTCAAATAAAGGGTTCTTATCAGGGCTGTCGGCGACGGCAAGGATAACCCGGTCAAACATTGCTGCCGTGCGTACCACAAGGTCTCTGTGGCCGCTGGTAATCGGATCAAAGGTGCCGGGATAAACGGCTGTTTTATTCATATTCGGTATTGATTAGCGTGGACCGCACCAGGCCTCGTGTCTTTTGCCGAATGATATGCCAAGTCGAGGGGATTGGTAAGGGGACACTGATTTTAGGACTTTCGATATAAACCATGGCTCCAGGTGCCAGTATTGAGCTTTTACTGATCAGCCCGCAGATTCGGGCAAGGTCGACTGATTCAAATGGAGGGTCCAGGAACACCAGGTCGAATTGCTCAGTGCAGTGCCCGATAAAATGCTGTGCGCGAGAGTTGACGATAGTAATGTTATTTTCCGCAACGAGTATATCGCAGTTTTTCTTTAGCTGACGTGCGGCAACTTGATTGGCTTCCACCATGACAACAGTGGTCGCGCCTCGGGATGCTGCCTCAAAACCAAAGGCGCCGCTGCCGGCATATAGATCCAGGCAACGGCTCTCTGGCAGATCACTCTGCAACCAATTGAACAGAGTTTCGCGGACTGCGTCCGGCGATGGTCTCAAGCCTTCGACTACGGGAAACGCCAGCTTGCGGCTACGCCATCGTCCCCCAATAATGCGAATGTGTCCAAGCTGTGTGCTCATGCTTTCGGATTTTTTCATGCCGTGCGAGCAACGATGATACGATAAGCGCTTTTAAAAAAGTGCACAATGAAGTTATTTTCCAGTAGAAAAAAACGGCCCGATGACGAATCCACAACGGCAGCCAACAGTGGTCGTCAGAGTGGTCTTTTTTCTCGGCTTGCCAGAACCCGAGATGGCCTGTTTGGCGGTATCACTTCACTGTTCAGCGGTGACCCCGTGGATGAGTCCACTCTGGAAGAGATCGAAGACCATTTGCTGGTCGCAGACGTCGGGGTCGAGGTAGCCGGGAAGATCGTGAATCGACTCCGGGCAGACGCTGCTTCAGCTAAGCAGGGGGGGCAGCCGCAACTATTACAAAGTCTGCGCGAAGTCATGCTTGAAATAATCCAGCCTTGTAATCCGGAAGAGTTGATTGCCCCAGAGGCACGCCCGATGGTGATCATGATGGTCGGGGTAAATGGCGTTGGAAAAACCACTACACTGGCGAAAATTGCCGCAAGATACAAGCACTCCGGGTCGCGCGTAATGCTTGCTGCGTGCGATACGTTTCGTGCCGCAGCCATCGAGCAGTTGCAGAACTGGGGCGAGCGCCTGGAAGTTCCTGTTATTGCGCAAACCCATGGCGCCGATGCGGCCGCAGTCGCTTTTGACGCCTTCAGCGCGGCCAAAGCGAGACACTGTGATTTGTTACTGGTGGATACTGCCGGCCGACAACATACCCAGAGCGAACTGGTTGAGCAGCTGGTAAAAGTGAAGCGTGTGCTAGCCAAGGCAGATTCCGGTATTCCGGACCAGATCTGGCTGACAGTGGACGCAGGTAACGGACAGAACGTTCTTTCCCAGGTGCATCATTTCGACCAGGCTGTGGGATTAACCGGCCTCTGCATAACCAAGCTTGATGGGACTGCAAAAGGGGGTGTGGTTTTAGCGCTGGCTGATCGCTTTGGTTTACCTATACGTTTTATTGGAACCGGAGAATCTGCGGAAGATCTGAGCCAGTTCGACGCAGCCGAATTTGTTGATGCGTTGTTACCACCTGTTTCCTGATATTCTGGGAGCCGGGCGGTGATTCGATTTAGTCAGGTATCGAAACGTTATCCAAGTGGACACGAAGCATTGAGCCATGTTTCATTTACTTTGGTTAAAGGGTCCTTCACTTTTCTCACAGGTCACTCTGGCGCTGGCAAAAGTACACTTCTAAAACTGATATCTCTCTCCGAGCTGGCCACTCGGGGTCAAGTACTGGTAGCAGATAAGAATCTTGCCAGGCTTAAAGGCAACCGGATTGCGGCTTATCGAAGAACTATTGGAACGGTATTCCAGGAGCATAAGCTGCTGCATGACCGAACTGTAGAAGACAATGTCGCGCTGCCTCTAGTAGTGGCCGGCACCGACCACAGTGAAACACAGCGTCGGGTTCGTGCGGCACTTGACAAGGTAGGGCTGCTCAACAAAGCAAGACGTTATCCGATCACTCTGTCTGGTGGAGAACAGCAGCGGGTAGGAATCGCGCGCGCGGTAGTGGGCCGGCCCCAGGTGATACTCGCAGATGAACCAACCGGTAATCTGGATCCAGCGCTGGCAGATGAAATAATGCAGTTGTTTCTGCAGTTCAATCAGGTCGATATTACGGTGCTGATAGCTACCCATGATTATCGTCATCTTGAACGGATACGCTGCGGAGTATTGGCGCTATCAGATGGCAGGCTGGTGTCCGGCGAACAGGATGCCTAAGCAGATTTCTGTCTGGCTATCCCGGCATTTACAAGTACTGTTTGATACCCTGGGTAGGCTATGCAAGACGCCTGTAACCAGCGTGATGACCATTCTTGTGCTGGCCATTGCGATAACGCTGCCGATGATATTGTACAAAATTGTCGATAGCCTCGAATCGGTAACTGCGAACTGGATCGACAATCCTCGTATTTCCCTTTTTCTCGAAAGTGGAACTGATGCAGATAATCCAGACCCCGTTGAGTTTGGACAAAAATTGCTGCAGAACCCGAAAATCGAAGACGTTCAATATATTTCGCCGGAGCAAGGTCTGGCGGAGTTTTACAATTTAGATGGTTTCGCCGAAGCCATCGAGGCCTTGCCGAGTAATCCCCTGCCGCCATTGCTGATTGTGGTGCCTGCGACCGGTCGTGACAATGACGCAACAATAATTCTAGCAGATGAACTTGAGAACATGCAGGGAGTGGACACCGCTGTATATGATCAGCAATGGTTAAATCGTCTGGCTGCCATTGTGGATTTGTTTCAGCGCGGTGTCTTAGTGCTGGCGTGCTTGATGGGAATCGGCATCGTTCTTGTGATCAGCAACACGGTGAGGCTGGGAATTATCAACCGGGCCGCAGAAATAGAAATCATCGATCAGGTCGGAGGAACTCATGCATTTATTCGCCGACCCTTTCTCTACGCGGGCGCATTGCACTGTTTTTTTGGTGCCTTGTTTGCCTGGGGCATGACCAATATGACTTTGTATTTATTGGCCAGCCCGGTTTCTCGCCTGGCCTCGTTATATGAGAGTGACTTTATGATTGGCTGGATCAGCCCAGGCATCGCACTCATCGTAACGGCAGTCGCCATATCCTTGGGTCTGTTGGCTTCCAGGTTCACTGTAGACCGTCATCTGCGTAAACTCAAGCCAGGTTAGTCAGAACTGCCACAGCAGCATTGAGAGGGGAATTTAGCGTTCCCTGAAAGTGATTCGACCCTTGCTGAGGTCATAGGGTGTGAGTTGCACGGTCACGGTGTCGCCTCGCAGGATGCGGATGTAGTGTTTACGCATCTTGCCGGATATATGGGCGATAATTTCATGCCCATTTTCAAGTTTCACCCTGAACTGTGTATTTGGAAGAGTCTCGATGACTGTACCTTCCATTTCAATGCTTTCTTCTTTGGCCACAATTTCGCCTGTGTTTGAGAACAGCGGAGTGTAATGAAGAATTGTCACGGTTTCAAACCTGGTTTCACTGTTTCAAAGAGTTGAACTCACGCAACTGATTGCGCAATTCGGTAGTTTTCATGGCTCTAGGAGAAACTGATAGAATCCGCTCTTGGCTTACTCGTCACAATAAAGCACTCCTCCAGTCGGCGGGAACATACACAAACACGCATCTATATGAAGAAAAATCTGTCCGCCGCAAAGATTAAAACAATGTTTATCAATGCCGCGAAAAAGCTGCAGCAAGGTGACGCAGAAGGTGCTAGAAAAGGACTGGAAAAACTCAATAAACTGCAACCAGACAGTGCCGCGATTAAATACAATCTGGCCCTTGCGTATCAACACCTGGGTCAGCATCATAAAGCACTCAAAGCCTACCAGGAGGTAGTCAAGCGTTCCCCGGAGAATGTTGATGCCATCATCAATTTAGGTATTGCACAAAATGAATTGAAGCAAACCGAGGACGCTGCCAAATCCGCGCGACGGGCGTTACAACTGGTGCCCGGGAATCCACGAGCGCTAAATCTATTGGGCTCAATAAGTGCTGAGCTCGGCGACCACGAACAGGCAGAATCTAATTTTCGGGCTTTACTTAAAGCGGATCCATCAAATATTGACGCTCGTTTCAATCTGGCCAGTTTGTTGCTTGAGTCGGGCGACTCACAAGCTGCTCTTGGAACTGTTGAACCCCTTCTGAAAAACAATCCTACTAAGCAACACAGCGTATTGGCTGGACAGATTTTGCTCGACTTGAGCCGCTTCGAGGAGGCGGGGCAAATACTACAAACACTTAAATCCGCGTACCCGGAAGACGATCAAATTTGGAGGCTGGAATTATCGCTTTGTGAGCTGATCAAAGATCATTTCAAGGTGGTGGAAATCGCGCAGCACATATTAAAAAAATCTCCCAAAGACGCCAGTATCTGGAACTCACTGGCTGGAGCCTACTTTCAACTAGATGCGATAGAAAAATCGAAGGACAGTTACCTGAAGGCGATAGAATTTGATAAGGATCATGCCGGATACCGAAATAACATTGGACTGACCTACGCATCGATGGGAGACAAAGCCACGGCTGAACACTACTATCGTCATTCAATTGAACTCGATCCAAAATATGCTGAAGCATATCGAAACCTGGTGGCAATGAAAAAGTTCACATCGATGGATGATGACGATGCCAAGATGGTGGTCGCCCAATGGGAAAGTCAGGATATGAGTGACTTTTCCCGCTGCAAGATCGCCTTTGCGCTGGGAAAGATTTACGATGACTGCGGTTTAAGCGACAAGGCCTTTGAAACTTACGCTGTGGGCAACCAGCTGAAATCAAAGGAAATATCCATGGATTTTGACCAGTATTTTGCCCACATTGATCGGATTGTCGAGGTGTTTGACCGCAAACCGGAAAAACAAGTGCTGTTTAATGACGGTGACTCTCAACCAATATTTATTCTTGGGATGCCACGTAGCGGCACGACCCTGGTGGAGCAAATAGTTTCACGTCATCCTGAGGTTACTGGTTGTGGTGAGCTGCCCTGCATAGAGCGGGCGATTGGCCGTTTGGAAAAGAAATACGGTGGGCCCCGAGTTTACCCGGATGATTTCAATAAAATAGAAGTGAACCTGTTTAAGCAGGAAACTCAGGAATACTTTGACTGGGTCAAGCGTCTGCATGAAATTTCTACGGGCTATTTCACAGACAAAATGCCTTTCAATTTTTTGCACCTGTGGCTAATTAAAGCGATGTTTCCTCATGCCGCCATCGCACACTGCCACCGTCACCCGCTGGACGTGCTCACATCAAATTATTTCCAGTTATATGGCTCGGATATTAATTTTGTATATGACCTTGAGCTTATGGCCAGATATTACGTCAGATATCATCGATTGATGCGCCACTGGCACAACGTTTTTGCGGGTGAGTTATACAAGGTTCAGTACGAGGCTCTGGTCATGGATAGTGAAGCAGAGACCCGAGCGTTGATTGACCATATGGGACTTGAATGGAATGACGCCTGTCTGGATCAGAAACGCTCCGATACGGCGGTACGCACCGCAAGTATCTGGCAGGTCAGGCAGGGAATTTATACCAGTTCAAAGGAGAGATGGCGGCGATACGAGAAGCACCTGCAACCCGCTATCAATGTACTGGTCGGAGAAGGGGTGCTGGATTCGGAGTACCGGTATATAGATTAGCTGTTTCCGGGTTAGCCCTTGGATAACCCTGGCCTGTCTCCGCTATCACGCATCCCTGGCTGGAAACTAGAAGGTGATTAGGAGTTGCGGGTAGTCTGTGTCGCTCCTGCGTGACCACCAGGGAGGGTGGAAATGCAGGTTTTGCATGGAGCAGAAACTTGCCAAGGCCATCCTGGCCTGTCTCCGCTATTACGCATCCCTGCGTTCGCGGAGTACCTATATCCATATAGGCAAAGAAAAGCCGGGGCGGAGCCCCGGCTTCGTATCAGCTTGTGCTGAAATTCGACTTAGAAATCGATACGCGCACCAAGCAACCATCGCTTCGTATTATCACGGGCATCATCGTCGTAGTCGACATCAGCGTACTCGGTGTACAATCTCAGACCGCCGCCCATATTGTGGTAGAAACCAAGGAAAGCCTGCTTAGGCTTTGTTTCGAAGGCTCCGCCTTTGAGTTTAGTTTCACCCCACCCAACCAGCCAGGTATTCTTCTCACCAATTGGACCGCTAAGATAAAGCTGTAAGTTTTCACGCTTATCAGAGGCTTCTTTATACTCCTGATAGCCTACGGTCAGTGCTACTGGACCAAAGTCATATTTACCGGAAACACCGGCACGCTCCTGATCATCTGGGTTGATAAGAACACCAGTGTCATCAACAAAATCCTCGTCTCGGTCCTTATCCGCAGCAAATGCGAGGGTGAAGTTGTCCATCGGACTCCAAGTCAGGCCGATGCCGTAACCATTACCATTCAGCTTCTCAGCGACATCGCCGCCTTCATCGGAATCGTTAAGGCGTACATCGATTTCCAGATTCACAGGACCGAAACTGTTGGCGTACTTGATGGTGTTGGAAGCACGGAACGGCGCACCAGAAATTGAAGAATACAGGTAGTAGCCCAGAGAGTAGGTCGGGCTCATATAGGTACCGATAGAATTGTAGTAAGCAGACCACTGGTTACCTACTGTTACGGTTCCAAAACCACCGGAGAGACCGACATAACCTAGACGCAGGTCATTAACGTTGTTCAGCTCTTTATCGGTGGTAGTTGAGAACTCGTAACGACCGATAGCGGTCATGCCGTTGCCGATGTCGCCTGAACCTTTGAACCCGAAGCGCGATGAAATGCCGGATATATCGACATTGTTACCGTCCGAAAATTCGTTATCATTAATGTCGATCGCGTTGTTGACTCGGGCATATGGAGTGATGTCTGCGTATACAGCTGGAGCAGCCAATGCACTCGCTACTGCTACAGCAATCAGTTTCTTGTTCATGAAATTTACCTCTTGAGTACTGTTATTAAAAAAATTAATTTTTTTGCGCTTGGTTTTTCAGCTGAAGGGACCGTGTCGAAGACTCGACTTCTTCTTCTCAAATTCCAAAGGCAAACGGATTCTGCCATATTTTCCACATGAATATTAACTTTTTTTAATAAAATCGTTAGAAAAATGCGATTTTTTTCATTAAAAATAAATAAAATATTTAATATCAATAAGTTAAAAATTGCACTTAATCTTAAAAATAATTAATTTAGTTGGCTATTTGCGGCCAGATTTGCGACTTTTCGACCACTAAACAGCTAAATTGTATCATTCTTAGAGATATCGGCGCTGTGGGAGAGTATGGTAGATTCCCTGCGTCACAATTCTTCTAAAACGGTTACCGAAACCTTTTCCTGCTCCATGCCTAAATCGATCAAAATCCTGCTGCTGGCGCTCATGCTGGCAGGTTGTCAGTCTGGTTCCAACAAGCAATCCGATGACGAACCAAGTTCGCCAAAGAAAATCGGGGATTCGGCTGAAAGTGGTGGCCTGTTCTCATCGATCTTTAACAAAGGGCCTCAAAAATCCATCGTGTTGCCGCCGGATCTGGTTTCAAGCGCCAATGAACAGGTCAGGCAAAACCATGAAAAAGGGACCGTGGCGCGCGGCGAGCAGGTCTTGCCTGAAGTGATTGGCGCGACCGTGATCAATGAACAAGGTCGTCGCTGGCTTAGAGTAGATTCCGACGCGCAGACCGTGTGGGACACGCTGGCCGACTTCTGGGCCGCCGAGCAGGTCGATTTGATCGAATATCAACCCGCGGCTGGGATCATGGAAACCGACTGGATTGAGACTAGTGAGCTATCAGAAACTGACAAGAAAAGGACAGTTGCTCTCCTGTTCGACCGTATTGCCGGTACGGGCGTTTCATACGATAAATACAAGATTCGACTGGAAAAGGAAGGTGAAGACGTGACAAGTATATTTGTCACGCATCGTTCCACGGAGAGAAAAGAGAGCGATTTCGCACGAAAGAAAGTCACGCAGTGGGAATGGGTGGAAAACGATAGCGACCAGGAAAAAATCGCTCAGCTGCTGCAGGTCATGGTGCTGCTGTTTGAGTCCGGCGGGCAGGACCCGGCCTGATATAGTCTTACTAATACCTGAGCGCCCCAACGATCGGTCTGCGGCAGCCGATAGACCCCAATTTTTTCAATGCGTACAACTTCTCGCCTGGACGATGCCCGTGTTCTGATCTACAGTCATGACAGTTTCGGACTTGGGCATCTGCGCAGGTGTCGCGCCATTGCCCATGAGCTGGTGGGGCGATATAAGGGCATCTCGGTCTTGATCCTGTCGGGTTCTCCGGTAATTGGAAGTTTCGAATTTCGCGCCCGGGTGGATTTTGTGCGTATACCGGGAGTGATCAAGCTCAAAGACGGCAGTTACACCTCGCTGGGTTTGCATATCGACCTAGAACAGACCCTGGCAATTCGAGAAACCATAATTCGAACAACCGCCGAGGCATTTAATCCGGACTTATTTATTGTCGACAAGGAGCCCTTGGGACTTCTGGGGGAAGTTAAGGATACACTGACCATGTTACAGGGCCGTGGCGCCACCAATATTCTGGGAGAGCGGGATGTGATTGATGATCCCGATGCGTTGGAGGCCGAATGGCAAAGAAAATCCGCGCTTGACGCAATCAAGCAGCTCTATGATGAGGTCTGGGTCTATGGACCAAAAGAATTCTACGACCCGCTGGAAGGTCTTGATGTCGATCCTGAAGTGAAAGCTAAAATTCATTTCACCGGGTTTCTCAGGCGCCAGGAAATTGAAGTCATCTCTCATCCTGAAATTAAACAGCCTTATTTCCTGGTTACTCCTGGAGGCGGTAAGGACGGCGAGGAAATGGTGGAACTGGTACTTGAGTCCTGCCTCGCCTGCGCAAAGCTAGAGGCTGGCGTAGTCTTTGTGCTGGGACCGTTCATGGCGGAACAGAAAAGACAGGAAATACATAATCGAGTGGAACAAATCGATTCTTTCTTTGCGATCGATTATGACCCGCGTATTGAGTCACTGATTCAGGGTGCGAGCGGTATGATCACGATGGGGGGCTATAACACTTTTTGCGAGATCCTCAGCTTTGATCAACCGGCGATCATACTGCCAAGATTTGAGCCGCGCATGGAACAGCTTATCCGAGCCAGACGAGCGGCCGAGCTTGGGCTGGTTAAAATGCTTGAGCCTGAGGAGTTCAGCGTATCCAATCTGTCTGCTCTGATTGATGGCCTGTCTAGCCAGCAGCGACCCTCAGAGAATCTGCAGCCTGGGATGCTTGATGGCATGGAGCGGGTGTGTGATCGAGTGGTCACTCTGCTTAATCCAAGCGATTCCCCAGCCTGAGTTTTTAAACAAGGAACCGGCAGCTTGAAGGTCGCCATTTATGTCCAGCACCTGCTAGGTTCCGGTCACCTGGTGCGGGCCCGGCTGCTGGCTGATGCGTTGTATGCAGATGGAAGCCAAGTGACCCTGTTGTCTGGCGGCGCGGCGCCTGCAGGTGGTGGATACGATCTGGTTCAATTGCCCATTATCAAAACACTGCCAGGTGATTTTTCGACCTTGCTTGATCAACATGACCAACCGGTGAGCAAATCCTGGAAGGCGGCACGGGCCCAAATGTTGGCCTCCGAAATGGAACGCATCGCGCCGGATGTATTAGTAGTCGAAACATGGCCTTTTGGCCGGCGTCAATTGGAATTCGAAATACTGCCAATGCTCGCGCAGCAAACACGCCGTCCCAAGCCTCCAATGATAGTGTGTTCAATCAGGGATATTCTGCAAATTCGAAAACAGGAGCGTCGCTTGCAGACTTTGCAGCAGCTGGAACATTTTTTCTCTCTGGTTATGGTGCATGGTGACCCACACCTGATTTCACTGCAATGCAGCTTTTCTGAGTATTCTGGTATTAACTGTCCGGTTGTTTATACCGGCTATATGTGTGGTGCATCTGATGCGGACACGGGCGGTACAGAAGGCGCCGGGGAAATATTGGTCTCTGCAGGTGGAGGCGCTGCAGGGTTCGAGCTTCTCCGGGTCGCAGCTGAAGCGAGCAGTTTAGATGTGCGACCCTGGCATCTCCTGGTAGGGCCGGGAATAGACGATTCCGAATACCAAGCATTCAGACAACGACAGCACAGCAACCTAAAAATAGAACGAAATCGTGAAGATTTCCGAAGACTGCTGGCAAACTGCGAGGTTTCGATATCGCAATACGGTTACAACACCGCTCTCGAACTTTTCACTGCGGGGTGTCCTGCAGTGGTCGTGCCGTATTCGAGGGATGGTGAAACAGAGCAAGCGATGCGAGCGGAAAAATTTGCCAAAAAGGGTTTTTGTTTGGTTCTTGATGAGCGAAGACTATGCACCCACAGCCTGCTGTCTGCAATAGATCACGCTGTGGAAATGAAGCCGGTGCAAAAAAAAACGATCAATTTAAATGGCGCCAGTGAGAGTGTGAGGTTGATAAAGGCGCACTTACAACAATTTCGTTTATGAATCCGTTCGACCTGTTATACCAAGAGCTCGATCAGTGGAACTTTGAAGGCGAACAAGCGGTGTTCTGGTGGCGCGACGACGATGCACAGAAGAATCACCCGTCGCTGCTCCGGTTAGTAGATCTTGCGGGTCAGTATGACGTGCCGCTGGCGCTGGCGGTGATACCAGCTGGCTCAGAACACAGCTTGCGGGAATTAACGGAAAGAAATCCAGATCTAAGCCTATTGCAACATGGTTATCAGCATCGCAATCATGCATCCAAGGAGGAAAAAAAACAGGAGCTGGGCGCACACCGTGAACATAAATTGATACTCGCTGAGCTACAGAAAGGCTTCGACATGCTTAAACAGGTGGCGGGTGCGCGCATGTGCCCGGTACTAGTGCCGCCTTGGAATCGAATCTCTCCCGGTCTCTTTCCCGATCTGTCGAAAATCGGCTTCAAAGGAATTTCGTGTTTCGGTGCACGCAAGCAGTCTTTGGCATCTGATGATCTCTGGATCGTCAATACCCACGTTGACATTATTCAGTGGAGACCAGAAAAGCGGTTTATCGGCGAGAAACCGGCCATCGGTCAGCTGCTATCGCATTTGCGTGATAAGCGTCTAGACGCTGCTGACAGAGCCGAACCGACGGGATTATTGACCCACCATTTAGTGCATGATGAAGAGTGTTGGCTGTTTCTTAAGAAATTGCTGAGCGCCTTGGATGAACACCCTGCAGTCACCTGGCTGGCCGCTGAAAGAGTTTTCCAGACCCGTTGGCGCTAGTTTGGAATTTTCGTCCGATGGGGTTGGTTGAGCAATGGGTGGATGATATCCCCCAGGATCTGTGCGGCGGCCTCCAGTCTGTGCAGCCTGTGGTATTTGTCTAGTGATGCGGCTGACATTTTTGACAACTCTCCGGGATTGGAAAGCAGTAGTTCTATATTTTCTGCGAATTCAGCGCAGGCGGAGCTTGCTTCGGTCTGGTCAATGAGGATGCCGGTTTTACGGTGTCGAACAATCTGCTCAATGCCCCCTGATTTACCCCAGATCACAGGCAGTCCACAGGCCAGAGATTCCAGGGCCACCATGCCGATCGCTTCATTAACGGCTGGCCATACCAGTAGGTCGGCTGCGCTCATCACTTCGCGGATAAACGCCTGGTCCCGTTTTCCTAAAAAGTAGACCCTTCGATCTAAATCAAACCGGAAATACTCGCGCACCAGCAGTTCCGCAGCCCCGTCACCGATCAATAGCAGCAGCCAGTCTTTTCTTTGCAGTTGCTGCACCGACCTCGCGAGCAGTTCATAGGAAATTAATTTGCTGTCGTTGCGCATCATCGCAACGCTCAAGAGCCAGTATCTATCTGGGTCAATCTTCATCTTGGTTGCGACCCGGTGCCGCAGTTGAATCTTGTCGCTGAGGTGCAACCGCTCAACATCGAGGAACGGATAAATCATGGTCACGGTTTGATCATGACGCGCGACAGATTGAATCCCATCGAGATCGACAGGGTTCAGAGTAAAGATCGCCTGGGCGAGGTGAATCGATTCGACACTGGCTTGGTATCCCATATCCCATTTGCCGCCAGCCTGTTTGTGACCCACTGAGGCCTCCGCGAGCAAATAAGGGATTTGCAGCGCAGCGCATACCCGGGGACCAATCCAATCCGGGGCTTTGTGATAGAGATGATAGGTAAACCATGCCTTGGGGCGCTGCGGAGCCGCCATCGCAAGGTATTGTTCAATCAACTCGTTTGCGATCGCACAAGCCTGTTGCCGGATTGATTCCTGACGATGGCGGTCGCCAGTGCCTTCCCAACTGCGAAATTCTGATGCAAGAGAAACATTTAGACCCGCTTGATCCAATGCGGACATAAACAAAGCGCCTATTTTACGATCCCCGGATGGCCTAGCTGAGCGTGGAGATTTCATTGGGGCATAGAAAGCAATATGCATGTTCTGTCTTTCCGGGTCACGCCCCTGATTTGAACGAATTTATTAAGCCACTGGCAATGCCATAGAATATACTCGTATTTTAAAGCCACACCTATCAGATTCCATGTCGACACAGAGTGCCAAACAAAAAGTCACAATAAAGACGCTGCACAAATTCAAGAAAGATGGCGAAAAATTTGCCTGCCTGACCGCCTACGATTACTGCAGTGCTTATGCGGCAAATCAGGCTGGCGTAGAAGTCATACTGGTAGGCGATTCCCTGGGAATGGTGATTCAGGGTCACGACAGTAGTTTGCCAGTGACGATTGGCGATACCGCCTACCATGTGCGCTGTGTGCGGCGGGGCAACGAGCGGGCCATGATTATGGCGGACCTGCCATTTATGAGCTACTACTCGGAATCATCGAGCCTTGAAAATGCGGCGGTTCTTATGCGTGAGGGCGCTCAGATGGTCAAACTCGAAGGCGGGGCATGGCTGGCGGAAACCACGCACCTGCTGGCCGAGCGCGGGATTCCGGTTTGTGCGCATATGGGATTAACGCCACAATCAGTCAATCACCTTGGTGGATATTCGGTTCAGGGCCGTGATCCACGACGGTCCAAGGAAATCATCGATGAGGCAAAAATACTGCAGAGTGCCGGCGCCAGCGTTTTACTGATCGAATGTGTTCCGGTGAACCTCGGCCAAGAGCTTACGGAAAGTCTGGACATCCCGGTTATTGGTATTGGCGCCGGTCCTAAAACCGACGGCCAGATCTTGGTCTGGCACGATCTGCTCGGACTCTACCCAGGTAAAACCGCTAAGTTTGTAAAGAACTACCTCAAAGGGAATCGAGAGGGCGTCCAGGGCGCCATTGCAAAGTACGTAAAAGAAGTCAAAAGCGGGCGTTTCCCCGCTAAGCAGCACTGTTACTTTTAGCTGCGGGCTGTCTCCTGTAACCGTTCATTGGGGCATGTCGCCTCCTCTTCACAGCCATAGGTCCGCGTGATCGGGATACCCATCAAGCGTTAGGTAAGGGATCCTTTACGGCAACTTTTTGCCGGCCGGTCGATTGCGTCAGTAATTCTGTAATCAGTTCCCTTAAGCCAGAAAAACTGGCATTCATGTCGAAGAGCCTGCACACTTTTTCTCTTCCCGCCTCGCCGTACTGCTGTCGCATCTGTGGTTTGGTAATAAGAGTTAGAATAGATTCAGTCAGCGCGTGCTGCTGTCCGGGATTCACTAACAGCCCATTGTGCCCATGTTCAACCAGTTCGGGGATACCTGAAATATGAGTCCCGATCACTGGGAGGCCCTGACTTTGTGCTTCAACCATGACATTGGGAAGACCGTCGCGATCACCATGTTGATCGATACCGCAATTGAGAACGAACAAGTCTGCAGCACGATAGTGCTCGAGCACAGTGTGCTGCGGTTGTGCACCGAGCCATTCGATCCTGTCCGAGATACCAAGAGACGTGGCTTGTTTTTTTAAACCAGACAACAATGGTCCACCACCGATATGTACGAATTTCCATGCCAGGTCGGGATCGAGCTGCGCCAGCGCGTCGAGCAGGCCCGAATACCCCTTCTTCTCCACTGCGCGCCCCACGCTCAGGATGGCGACCGGATCGCTCTGCTGGTGACCATCCCGATTGGAGAAGGTCGGGCTCGGGCAGTCGAACCGCCGCAGATCAATTCCATGATAATTGAGCTTGACCTTCTCCAGATCGGAGCAAAGGGTGCGTAAATGAATATGGTTTTCTTGAGTGCAGGTCGTCAGCCACTGACAGTGAGCAAGTTTGGCGCTGATTTCCCAATCAGGCGTAGTGTAGATATCCTTCGCGTGGGCGGAGCAGGCCCAGGGGATACCCAGCATCACTGCAGCGTATTGTGTGACCGAGGCTGGTGTGTGCAGGAAATGTGCATACAGGGAAGCAATATGCGCTGGCAGTTCGGCCGCAAGCACCAGCGCCTGACCGAATCGACGCAGCCGGTTAGGGGTTCGATCACGCTTCAGATCACGCCAGAATAGCCGACATGCTGAGGCGTACCCTGGGCAGCGACGTGCCCGACGCCAGCTCTGCATCAGACGAAGCGGTTCCCGATACAGGTATTCGGGTAAATAGACCACACGCGCTCGTATTTCAGCGTGGATAGGGTGAGTGTCTTTGTCGGTTGGATGCCTAAGCGAGAACAGGGTGATGTCTACACCGGCAATTTCAAGATTGCGTATTTCCTGTGCAATAAAAGTCTCTGAAAGCCTGGGATATCCCTTCAGGACCACAGCAAGACCGGGTCGCTTCAAGTCCCGGATTACTTGTATGGATCTGCAGCGTCGCGCAGCCCATCGCCAAAAAAGTTAAACGCGAGGATGATGATGACTACCGGCACAACCGGCAGGATGAGCCACGGATAAAGCGCCACGACATTGATATTTTGTGCCTCGTTGAGCAATACCCCCCAACTGGTGATGGGTGGGCGTAATCCAAGCCCGAGGAAGGACAGCGCGGTTTCTCCGAGAATCATCCCGGGGATTGAAAGAGTTGCAGAGGCAATAATATGACTGGCAAATCCCGGCAGCAGATGTCGCTTGATGATCCTTCCAGGCCGGGCGCCCATCAATCTCGCGGCGGTGCAGTAATCCTCTTCTCTAAGCGCCAGAAGCTTTGAGCGGACCGATCGCGCCAGTCCGGTCCAGTCGAGCAGCGCAAGTATTACCGTGATTCCAAAAAAGATGAGTAGTGGACTCCAGGTTACCGGCAGAATCGCCGACAGTGCCATCCAAAGAGGCAGCTCTGGAAACGATCGAATGATTTCAGTCAAACGCTGGATCACTGAATCGACCCAGCCACCATAATAGCCAGCAAGCCCTCCCAATAGCAGACCGAGAAAAAGGCTCACGGTAATGCCACCGAGCCCTATCAGTAACGATATTCTGGCACCGTAAGTGATTCTCGAGAACAGATCGCGCCCCAGTCTGTCAGTACCGAGTAAAAACATGGTACTGCCCTCGGCTGGGCAGATAAAATGAAAATCTGATGACACGATGCCCCAGAATTTGTAACTATCGCCACTACAGAAGAAGCGCAGCTTTTCGACCTTTTCCAAATTCGGGACATACTCCCGACCTAGAGTCTCCATGTTAAGTCGAGTATCATTTCCGTACACAAACGGCCCCATAAATTCACCTTCGTGGAAAAGATGCAATTGCTGTGGCGGTGAATAAATATGGCCAGTATGGCGAGTCTGGTAGTAATAGGGCGCGATCCATTCGGAAATCAGAGTTGTGCCATACATCATGAAAAGGATGGCTCCGCACCAGACCGCCAGTTTATGACGTTTAAGCTTCCACCATATCAGACGCCTGCGGGAAGCCATGTAATATTGTTCCTGGCCTGCAGTCATTCGTTCGATAGACTGCGGATCGAACGGGGCCTCAGATACGTAATGCTCTTTGTTCACTGAACCATTTCTCCCTGCAGGCGAATTCTGGGATCAAGCCACGCCAGCAATAAATCTGAAACCAACATGCCGATCACAGTCAGCATCGCCAGGAACATGAGGAAGGTACCTGCCAGATACATATCCTGACTTTGAAGTGAGGTCAGCAGCATGGGACCCGTAGTCGGCAGGGATAACACAATGGCCACCACCTCCGCGCCGGAAATAATGCTAGGCAGGAGGCTGCCGATATCCGAGATGAAAAAATTCATTGACATCCGCAGGGGATATTTTAGGAGCAGTCTACCTGGCGGTAGACCCTTTGCCTTGCCAGTCAATACATATTGTTTTTCCAGTTCATCCAGCAGATTCGCGCGTATCCGCCGAATCATACCGGCGGTGCCCGATGTGCCGATGACCACCACGGGAATCCACATATGTTCAAGCACCGATTTGAACTTGCCCCAGCTCCAGGGTTGATCGAGATACCTCGGATCCATCAATCCACCGATCGAGGTGCCAAACCAGATATTCGCCAGGTAAAGCATGATCAGCGCGAGCAGAAAGTTCGGGGTCGCAAGGCCGATGAATCCGAGTAGTGACAGTCCGTAATCACCCCAGCTGTACTGGTGCGTCGCTGAGTAGATTCCGATAGGAAATGCGATCGCCCATGTAAACAGAACAGTCACGAAAGAAACCAGTACCGTAAGCCATATTCGGTCGCCCACAACATCCCGCACCGGCAGCTCATACTCAAACGAATACCCAAAATTACCGCTTACGAAACCGCTTATCCAGGTAAAGTACTGCACCATAAAGGGCTGGTCCAGACCATACTCTTTGCGCAAGAAAGCAATTTTGTCAGGATCTACAGATTCACCCTGGCTCTCCAGCTCTGCGATATAGGTTTCCAGATAGTCACCGGGGGGCAGCTGAATGATGACGAATACGATAAAGCTGATTACCAACAACGTCGGTATCATCATCAACAGGCGCTTGGAAACGTAGTAAATCAATCGAACCAGAACGTATCCGGACGATAGACGCCGAAGAAAGATGTAGGGGACCAGCTGTAAATGCCCTTTTCGGGTACGTTACGTAACTGGTTGTTTACCACCACAGGTTGCGGTACACCGCAGATCAGGCCGATGCTGAACACTTCTTCACTATAGATCTTCAGTATTTCGTGCCATATGGATTCCCGGTCTTCTCTAGAGTTAGATTTGCTCCATTGGAAGTAAAGCTCTAACAGTCTCTGAGCTTCTTCAATATCCGGTTCCTCGCCGGTCTTATGATTGGTCTCAAAGTATTGACCCCATTTTGGCCATTGCAACTGGGTTTGGTTGGTAGGTACGAACTCTTCCGGGCTCATTTCCGCGGTCGGGAGCCCATTATCGATGCCGTTGAATAACGCCATCATCGCGTCACCGGAAAATACGCGTTCTCGAAAGACTTCGCGTTGTGATGGCTTGGTGAACAACATTATTCCAAGCTTGCGCCAGCTTTCACCGATCAGTTCTAGCACATCGGTTTCTTCTGTACCCTCACCTGCAGTGTGCAGAATTATTTCCAGCGGTTTTCCGTTCTCCATTAATCGAATCCCTCGACTATCACGCTGATCCAGACCTAACTGGTCTAGAAGCTGGTTGGCGTGGTCAGGATCATATTGACTCCACGCGTTCTGGTATTCACTGCGGTACAGCGGGCAGGAATCTAATACCGTGTTGCTGGTACCCAGCGCCAGGCCAAGATAGATCACCTGGTTTATTTCCTGCCTGTCTATACCGATAGATATGGCACGCCGAAAATCACGCTGTCTGACAAGAGCTTTCCAGACGGGGTCATTGCTATTAAGATTTGGATACAGAGCGTATTTGGAACCAGCGCCACTTTGCCACAATCGAACCTGATAGTTGCCGCGTGTCTCACCGCCTTTCAGAAAAGTATAATTATCGAGACGAAGGTATCTTCCCTGCAGGTCCGATTCGCCGGCGCTGGCCTTGGCCGCCACCAGGCTCGAGCTGGTGATTTGCATTGTCACTTCATCAGCGTAGGGAAGCTGGAGTCCATTTTGGTCAACTCGATGATAGAAAGGATTGCGCTTAAATACGAATCGCTCGGAAGGGGGATAAGTGGTATTCATCCAAGGTTGTAAGGTCGGGAGATCTGGATTGTCTTCCTTGTAGGGATGGTTGCGCCTGTGATGGAGGCCGGCCCAGTTGCGAGTGCCCGCTTCCTCAACTTTTGCTGCCAGGACAGCCGGATCGCTGTAACGCACGTGAAACTGCTTGAGGTAGTGTCCCGGTGAATACAAAAACAACGGGCTGGGGGCAGCCAGCGCCGGCAGGAAGAATGGATTCGGCTGTTCCCAGGTATAGCGCACGGTCTGTTTATCGATGAATTCCACCTCGGGAGGCTTGCCATCGACCAGCAACGCTCCTGGGAGGCCGAAGGGGTACAGTTCTTCGTTGTTGAGAATATCTTCCCATAAATAACGAAAGGCCTCGCTGGTAAAGGGCTCGCCGTCAGACCACTTGTGCCCTTTGCGAAGATGCAAGGTGAACTGTCGACCTTCCTCGACTTCAAAATCCTTGAGGATATCCGCAACGAGCTCCAGCTCCGGGTTGTAGCCGACAAGGCGAGCGTAGCCGTAGACCATGATCATGCGAATATCCTTACTTCTGCCCATCAGCATGCGCATGGTGCCACCGTATTTACCTGGCTCTTGACCATCCATGAGGGTCGCCACTGAGGGCTCTTGCGGGATTCGTTGTTGCACCGGTGGCAGTTCTCCAGCAGCCACTTGTTCTTTTAAATACTCCGGCTCAAACCATTGCGCGGTAGCGGGATGCACAGACGCGCAGCACAGGCTGAACAATGTGATCAATCTTAATCCGAACTTTTTCATGAATAAATACTATCAGATTCGTAACCTTCCCTGGCAAGGACGTAGTGATCGGGCGCTATCTCCTGCAGCGTTTGCGTGATTTCATCGGTATCGGTAAATGGATCCGGCCACTGGCTGCCATCCTCGAATTCAGCGATCTTGTCGAATTCAAGCAGTCTATTTAAATCTGCTACGGGAACCGCCTGCAATAGACTTCGGGTGTAAGGATGCATGGCGCGATGAAACAGGTTATCCGCAGGGGCGATCTCCACCAGCTTGCCGCGGAACATGACCGCGACCTTGTCTGAAACATAGTCCACAACAGCTAGGTTATGCGATACAAACAGGTAGCTCAGCCCCAGCTCTTTCTGAAGGTCTCGCATCAGGTTCAGTACCTGCGCCTGAATCGATACGTCCAGAGCAGAAACTGGTTCGTCGCAGATCAGCAGCGCCGGTTGCAGCGCCAGAGCTCTGGCAATACCAATACGCTGGCGCTGACCGCCTGAAAAGCTGTGTGGATAACGTCGAAGAAAACGCGGATCCAGACCTACTAGTCGCATCAACTCCTTACACATTTCAGCCTGATAGTCCCGATCCCCTATTTTGTGAATGATCATGGGTTCACGCAGGATATCGAACACGGTCATACTCGGATTGAGCGAGCCGACCGGATCCTGAAACATATATTGCACTTTGCAGCGGTATTCAAACAAATCCTCTTCGTTGAGAGATTGAATTTGAAAGTCCCGTGTGCCGTCGTGATATAAGATTTGGCCGCGGTCGGGCAGGATCGCGTGTGCAATTAGTTTGCCAAGAGTGGATTTTCCGCTTCCGCTTTCTCCTACCAGCCCGACGCATTCACCACGACCAATGGTGAGGCTGACATTATCGACAGCCTTTACTACAGGCTTGCTGGCTTTAAAAGACCAGGCAGAGCTGCGTGCGTAGAATACTTTCTCCAGATTGCGGATCTCGAGTAAAGGCTTTTGTTGATTATGGCCGCTGTCAGGTTTAATTTGTTTGCGACGGGCTTCTAAAAAGGCTCCGACTTCGGCATGGACCTCTCGAACCGGGACCAGACGCTGCTGCTTTCCAAGATCGATATGGGGTACAGCCTTGAGCAGTGCCAGGGTGTAGGCATGTTTTGGTTCGGAAAAAATGTGCTGCACCGTTCCACTTTCCATCACCTCACCGTGATAAATCACCACCACGTCATCAGCGACGTTGGCCACCACTCCTAGGTCATGGGTAATCATGAGTACGGCCATGTCCATCTGGCTCTGGAGTTGATTGATGAGTTGCAGGATCTGGGCCTGGATGGTGACGTCGAGGGCCGTGGTGGGCTCATCGGCAATCAGCAACGATGGGCGACAGATCAAAGCCATGGCAATCATCGCGCGCTGTCTCATGCCGCCTGAAAGCTCGAAGGGGTAAGCCTCGATAGATCTGGCCGGATCACTGAACCCAACCATTTTTAGCATTTCCAGGCATATCTCTCTGCCCTCCCTGGCTGAAACATCGCGATGCAGATGCAGGGCTTCGCTGACCTGATCTCCCACAGTGTGCAACGGAGAAAGCGACACCATCGGTTCCTGAAAAATCATGGACATACTGCCACCGCGAAATCCCCTCAACCTGCTGCCATTCGGGTCGAGAGAGAGCAGGTCGACGGGCTCACTGTCTTTTTCTGTAAGAATTATTTTGCCATTGTAAGCCTGCGCAATACTCGGCAGGATCCCCATGATCGAGCGAGCAATGACCGACTTGCCGGAACCCGATTCGCCGACCAAGGCCAGTGTCTTGCCGCTGTGAATCTCAAACGATACCCCGCGTACCGCATCCAGCAATGAATCATGGACGCGAAACTGGACCCAGAGATTTTCAACCGCTAAGAGGGGCGATGACATAATTTAAATTTATAAAATCCGGGTACGCTGATCAGGTTGAGGAATACGAATATCTTAATTCCTCGTCTCCATTTATCTGAGCATGGAACGATACGATAATTCGGTCCTGCTCGCCATTGTATGGGAAAACCATATGTTTAAGGTGTGAGGGGAACACTACCAGCTTACCGTCTTCCGGATAGGAGTCGAAGGTGTGGTCCTGCAAATAAAAATTACCCAGATCTCCGTGCCCACCTGCCTGATATTCGATGTGCGGCCCATAGAATCGGGTAATACCGTTTGGCTGGCCATTTTCCCCCAGATCGTCAGGGCCATTACTGCAGCCTCGCGTTTGCACGTAATACACTCCCGACCAGGAGCAGTTCCCGTGAACGTGGGTTTCGTGGAATCCGTATCGGTTACTGATCTGGAACCACAATCCGGTTAGATTAACGTTGAACGCCTGCTTCTTATTCCAGTATGCATTGTTTACCTCAGATGCGACCTCGAATACGTTATCCATGATGAATTTCTGCAATGCCAGTATGGCCTGGTTGTCAGAATCCGCCGAGAAATTGTCAGGGCTGGCGTAAACAGGACCTGGTGCGCCCGGATGGGCTGCCCGATATTCTTCGAAATAACGAATCAGTTCAGGATTGACCTGCTGGTATTTACCGAAGCGTCGGCTCAGGATGGTGACTGGCCAAAGTTGATGAATGTGATTCTTCGATTTACTAACCACGTGACTTGGGCTATCGAGCTTCTGATGGCTATTGAATGAAATATTATTGTAATCTAAAAAATACTAATACCAGGAGTATAAAGATGACGGGTCGGTTTTAAACAGTGAATTCCCGAGTTTTTAATCAAAGCGACACCTGTCTGTAAAATAATCTTCGCTGTCGTTGCCTTTAGATGGCCCACACGATATCGACTGGGATTCACGAGCTCCGGATATCCTGCAGGTAGGTTTCGATACTCTGCTTAGCCGGTCGACCTCGCGATTGCCCCGGAAGCCGGTGACTTCAAGCCGGTCAGGATTCCCCTCGACTATCGGGTTGCAAATCAGGAAATCACAGGCAAGGTCACTATTGCCGCTTTCCAGGTCCCCTGATCATTTGTGACTGTCAATTATAAAAAGCGGGTGCCCTGGGCAATGTCCCGGGTTAATTTACCGCGCACCGCTTATTAGTTGGTGATTCCGCGAATTCGATCGTTGCGCCGCCGTAACAGTTCCACCGTTGTCAGCATTAGAATGGACAAGAGAACCAGCAGAGTGGCGACCGCCAGGATTGTAGGGCTGATCTGTTCACGCAGTCCCGAGAACATGGCCCAGGGAATCGTGCGTTGCTGATAGCTTCCAACGAAACGGACTACGACCACCTCGTCAAAGGAGGTGACGAAAGCGAATAAGGCACCGGAAATCACGCCCGGCAGGATGAGCGGAACGATGATCTTGAAAAATGTCCGAGTAGGCGTTGCACCCAGCATCGCGGCGGCGCGAGTCAAGCTGTGATCAAAGCCAACCAGGGTCGCAGTAACGGTGATGACCACGAAAGGAGTGCCGAGAGCAGCGTGGGCCAGAATCACACCGAAATGTGTGGAGGCGAGACCGATGTCACTGTAAAAGAAGAACATGCCCGCCGCCGCGATGATGATCGGGACCACCATAGGCGAAATCAGGATGCCCATGATCAGGGTTTTAGCAGGCATTTCGGCACGGCTGAGCCCCAGCGCAGCAATCGTACCGAGGACCGTGGCAATCAGGGTCGAAAAGACCGCAAGTATAAAGCTGTTTTTTACCGCGCCCTGCCAGTTCAGGCTGCCGAAAAACTCCTGGTACCACTTGAGTGAATAACCCGCAGGGTCAAAAGCCAGCATTTCAGGGGTAAAGGTGAAGAATGGCACCGCATTGAATGACAACGGTATGACCACCACGATAGGCGCGATCAGAAAAAAGAAAATCAGCCCACAGATGGCACGGTATACGTAATACCAGATTTTCTCGCCGGTGGTCGCGTGGAGTGGTAATGCCATAACGTTAACCCATCTTCATATTGTCGATACCAACAATCTTGTCATAAACGATATACAACACCATGACAGCGCCCAGCAGTATGGTGCCAAGGGCTGCAGCCAGCCCCCAGTTGAGCGATGAGCTGAGGTGGTAGGCGATGAAGTTACTGATCAGAGTGCCGCTCTGGCCGCCCACCAGTGCAGGTGTGATGTAGTAACCGATGGAAATGATGAATACCAGTATCGCACCGGCACCAATGCCCGGCACGGTGTTCGGCATATATATCCTGACAAAGGCAGTAAACGGCGTCGCCCCCAGTGAGCGCGCCGCCCGCATGTAACTCGGCGGTATGGTTTTCATCACGCTGTACAGTGGCAGCACCATAAATGGTAGAAGCACGTGGGTCATGGCGACAATGGTGCCGGTAGCGTTATGGATCATGGTCAGGCGCTGGTCGTCACCGATAAATCTAATCGCGACCAGTAAGTCGTTGATGACGCCTTCTTTTTGTAACAAGGCGATCCAGGCCGAGGTTCGCACCAGCAATGACGTCCAGAAGGGCAGCAGAACCAGAATCATCAGCAGGTTGCTGGTTTTGATCGGCAGCGTAGACAGCAGGTATGAAATCGGATAAGCCAGAATCAGACACAGTACCGTGATCAACAGGCTCATCCAGAGCGTGCGCCAGAACAGGGGCAGGTAGATGCTGTTGCTTGCGTCGTTTTTGTAGACTTCTCCGGTGGGTGTATAGGAGGAGTCGAGGGCGGCCAGGTAGTATGACAGTGTGTAACTGCCACTTTCCCGTTTCAGTACCCGCCAGACATCTATATCGCCCCAGTCCTTATCGACTTTAATCAGGGCTTCCTTAAAAGGCGGTTCGAGTTTGCGCGCTTTGCGATTGGTGCTGCGGAACAAACCGGAAAAACCGGATTGCTCATAATTTAACCGGCGGCCTACCGAACCCGCGCTCTTGTTTTCAAAGGCTTCCTTGAAATCTTCAGCGAGTGCCGCGTATATTTCTTCATTCGGCAGATCGCTGCCGTGTTCATCCCATTGTTGCAGCAGGGGCACCGTACGATGCAGCACATCCCCCACCACCTGGTTTTCTACACTGCGAAACAGCATCGAAATAATTGGAATGAAGAACGTGACCAGGATAAAAAGAAACAAAGGTGCAACCAGCAGCAGGGCACGGTTGCGTGCGCGCTTTTTTGCCCGCAGGAGGCTGATCCTGAGGGGAACACCATCGGCGGTGATCATTTCGCCGCTTTCGTTGACATTGCTCTGCGCTAAGTCTGTATTCATTAAACCAATGCTTCTCTAATCAGGTTTCCAAGTCAGGGATCAACACACAGTCAGTGCACGGACAATGGGTTGATCCATAACCTGCGGAACTGCCGCCAGCCCGTGGACTGGCGGCAGGGAGTAACGAACTACGACTACTGATTCAACCATGCCGTGAACCGTTCGTTGAGGTCGTCAACGTTGTCAGCCCAGAAATTAAAGTTGTACAGTAGGGTGTTTTTGGCATTGTTCGGATCGGTTGGCATATGCGGTGCCATATCAATCCCAAGAGTGGCGTGTTTGCCGACCAGTGGAGCTGAAGAGGCACGCGCCGGACCATAGGAGATGAACTTGGCCTGATCCGCAAGTCGCTGGGTGTCAGTGGCCCATTTCAGATACTCCATGACCTCAGCCTTATTGGGCGCGTCTTTAGGTACGACCCAGCCATCGAGATCAAATACCTGCCAGTCCCACATCATGGCAATGGGCTGCTTTTCTTCCTCTATAACGGAGAACAGCCGACCATTGTAAGTGGAGCCTATCACAACTTCACCATCAGCCAGCAGCTGCGGAGTCTGGGCACCTTTTTCCCACCAGATAACCTGGTCCTTAATGGTGTCAAGTTTGGCGAAGGCGCGGGCAACACCTTCGTCTGTTCCGAGCATGTCGTAGACCTGGTCAGCCGGTACGCCGTCCGCCAGCAATGCCCATTCTAGGTTGTTGATCGCCTTTTTCTCCAGTGAGCGCTTGCCGGGTATTTTTTCAAGATCAAAGACGTCGGCAATAGAGGTCGGCGGGTTGTCTCCCACCAGGTCGGTACGATAACCGAAGGTGGTGGAATAAACGATCTGCGGGATAAAACAGGGAGATACGAGTAAATCACCGAAGTCGACACTCGCCGGGGTGCCGTCCGGCGCAGGGGCCAAGGCGGTATCAAAATCGATTTCATCTACCAGCCCCTCGTCGCAGCTCAGGATGGCATCGGCTGCCACCATGTCCACCAGATCCCAGGTCACGTTGTTAGCTTCCTGCATCGCACGCAGCTTTGCAACGGCGCCATTAGCCGAATCATCGTTGATGATCTTGATGTCTGGATTGGCCGCCATATAAGGCTCGTGGTAAGCGCCCTGCTGGCTGGCGGTATAGGCGCCACCCCAGGAAACCACTACCAGGTCTTTGGCAACGGCCGTACCGACAAGCCCGATCGAAATCGCGCTGGCGATCAGGGTGTGTTTGAACACTTTTTTCATGATTCTATTTTCCTCTGGATATTTGTTAGGTTGAATAATTAATTTAAGTTAGCCTATCTATTGGCTATGGTATTGAATGCACTTAAGCGCACAGTTTGATAAATGTCATTGGCCGGCATCAATCCGAAGCATCCAGCGCACGACAGTCCTCCACATTCCAGCCGACCTTGATTGCGTCTCCGACCTGGAGACTGGCATGATCACTGGAATTGGGAATTTTAATAACGAAGTCATTGTGGCCACATACGCCCACACGGGTGCGAATGTGGTCGCCCAGATAGATCAGTTCTTCCACCTTCGCATCGAAAATATTAGGCTGGGAGTCTGGATCAGGTCTGACACTTACCCGTTCCGGCCGCAGTGAAAGCGTAGTGCGCGACCCTTCGCCATCGATGTTGATCGGGTTGGCAATCACTGAACCACCGCCGTCCACGTCAACCCGGCAACTGTTGCCGTCGACGCTGGCAACGCGCCCCAGCAGTCGGTTGTTTTCACCGATAAAGTTCGCGACAAATGCATTATCCGGCTTCTCATACAGCGCGGATGGCGGCGCCAGTTGCTGGATCACGCCGTCATTAAATACCGCGATCCGATTGGACATGGTGAGCGCTTCGCTTTGATCATGGGTGACATAAACCACAGTGACCCCCAGTGTTTCATGAATATGCTTGATTTCATACTGCATCTGTTCACGAAGGTTCTTATCCAGTGCGCCGAGTGGTTCGTCCATTAAGACCAGGTCCGGGTCAAACACCAGTGCCCTTGCTACCGCGACCCGCTGTGCCTGGCCTCCGGAAAGCTGGGCCGGACGGCGGTCTCCAAATTTTCCCAGTTGCACCATATCAAGTGCACGATTGATCCTTGTTTCCCGCTCAGCCTTGTCCATATTCCGCACTTCCAACGGAAACGACAGGTTCTCCGCCACCGTCATGTGCGGGAAAAGCGCATAATTCTGGAATACCATGCCTATGCCCCGCTTATGTGGCGGTACGCGATTAATAGGCTGGTCCTTAAGAAAAATCTCGCCATGGGTGGCGGGCTCAAATCCCGCCAGCATCATAAGACATGTTGTCTTACCTGACCCTGAAGGGCCCAGCATGGTCAGAAACTCACCCGTGTCGACGTCGAGATTGAGGTTCTTTACGACCAGGATCTGTCCGTCATAACTTTTCTGTATATTTTCAAAACGGACAAGGGGTTCTGTACTAGACATTGGCAGATTCTGTTTTTAGAGGATTTGGGGAATTATGTACAGGACCGTGAAAGCAATTGGCCCAAGCAAATGGCCTGAAGTTCTGGTGGGTTATGATAATAACGCTATGGATACCTTAACGGTCATAATGCGTAAAATCAAGAGCCCTGTCCCGGATACCATGGTAATACCTGTCCTACGCAACTTGGAACACAGTGCCCGTCCCCTCTTCCGCCAGCTGGGCCTGGGCTTCGTCCTGCCTGTTGCCGTTCTTATAGCACTGGATCTGTTGCTGGTACTGCCGTTGGTGCGATCCGAAGTGCTGACCGTGATTCCGGGTATCGCATTGGTGCTGGTTCCAAAGCTCTTTGTGCTGCCCGTGGTCAGCGCCCTTATGATGCGGATTACAGAGAGGCACTATCATCGATACGGCCACGCTGGAGTCAAAAACATTCTGCTCGGCAGCCTGCTTGCAACTGTTCTGCTGTTACTTGTCACAGCGGTGGAGTCGGTACAGACAATCATTTTTGACACCCGCCAGCAACTCCAGGCATCCAATGAGCCTGGCCCTGAGTATCAGTTCAGATTTGATCCGGTTGCCGGAATTTATGAAATCCGGGGTGAGATCGATTTCGGCATTACCAGGGATTTCCGACAGTTTCTGCTGGCCAATCCTGGCGGTACCCGGCTGGTACTGGAGAGCCCCGGTGGGTCTATTTATGAAGGCAGAGGACTGTTAAAGATTGTGTCCGCCAATCACCTCGATACCCATGTGGAGGCCGAGTGCAGTTCGGCCTGTGTCCTTGCATTTCTCGGCGGTGATCGTCGCACGCTAGGAGTGGGGGCACGTCTTGGGTTTCATCAGTATATTCTGGATATGGCCAACCTGAATCAGGCCCTTCCGTTTTACGATCCGGTGCGGGAGCAGCAGTATGATATTGATCTGATGCGTAAAATTGGTATCAGTGAGGATTTTCTGAGGCAGGCATTCAGTATCCCCCACAAAGATATATGGTATCCCGACAAGGTCGACTTAAAGGCTGCCGGGGTCATTCAAAGTGCCGGCTGATACCAGTGTTTGCCTGGCAGCATGGCCGATTAATTTACCGATAAGTCGAGGTGAAACGGTGTTATCTAATTGGTATTTTTATCAGCGCTTATTAGTGCCTGGATAGCCTCTAAACTATTAGCCATTTTGATTGCTCTTTCAGGGTCATCCATGATGTGCGTCACCTCTTCGGGCAACGTTACAGGCACCCCGGTGGCCCTTTCCACCGCATCGGCAAACTTCGCAGGATGCGCGGTTCCAAGCACCACGGTAGGAACGCCTGGATCTCCATGGATTCTCGCGGCGGCGACACCGATCACTGAATGGGGGTCCATAACCTCCCCGGTCTCCCGGTAGACCCTGGAAATTTCCTTGCTGGTTTCACCATCACTCAGTCGGTGGGCGGCAAAAAGTTGTTGTGCCTGAGTCATATGTTCTGGATCAATCTCGAACTGTCCAGTATCGGCGAATTTTTGCATTAAATTGCAGATCTCGACTGAATCTCGGCCCAGTAACTCAAACAGATAGCGCTCGAAATTGCTGGAGATCTGAATATCCATACTGGGGGACAGGGTCGGGTTTACGCCCCGCTGCTCCATTTTTCCAGATTCAAAAAAACGGGTCAGAATATCATTGCTGTTTGAACCAATAATGAGTTTATTGATCGGAAGCCCCATCTGTTTAGCTACGTATCCAGCCAGCACATTTCCAAAATTTCCTGTAGGGACCGAAAAATTGACCGCTTGATCAGGGGCGCCGAGCTCAAGCGCGGCTCGGAAATAGTATACGACTTGCGCCGCGATCCGCGTCCAGTTGATCGAGTTTACCGCAGACAGATTGTGGCAGGCTCGAAAGCTCTTATCGTTAAACATCGCCTTGACAAGATTCTGGCAGTCGTCGAAAGTGCCGTCTACCGCGAGATTATGGATGTTTTTATCCAAAACAGTTGTCATTTGACGGCGTTGCACATCCGAGACTTTTCCCTCCGGGTGCAACATGTATAACGTCACGGCACTAAGGCCACGTACGGCCTGAATTGCAGCGGAGCCCGTATCACCGGAGGTCGCACCGATGATGGTGCAGGTCTCACCACGTTGGCTCAGCAAATAGTTAAACAGCTGGCCCAGAAACTGTAGTGCAAAATCCTTGAATGCCAGAGTGGGTCCATGAAAAAGCTCCATAACATAGAGCGAAGTGTCCAGCTGTTTCAATGGCGCAATAGCGCTATGATCAAAGCTGCTGTAGGCCGTTGAGGTTAAGCGGCCCAGAGTATCTCGCGGAATATCATCGCCGCTGAAATGATGCAGGATTTCGCTAGCCAGGTCAGCATAATCTAGTCCACGAAGCTGACGGATCTGTTCTTTGTCCAGCGTCGGCCAGGTTTCGGGCAGATAGAGCCCGCCGTCGCTGGCCTATCCTTCGAGAGTGACGTCGGAAAAACCAAGCTGTGGTGCGCTGCCCCGGGTACTGATGTATTGCAAAATTCATTCCAAGAAAAACCGGCACGGATTCTAACACTCTGGTGCAGAATTTTTGCTCGGGCAGCCGTGATGGTTTTGCAGCTGCTCAGGAACTCTTTACTTCCCAATGATGAAATAGGCCAGGTAATTCTTGCAGGGCCATCTTACCCAGGGGTGTGCGCGGTAGCTCTTCAACAATAGCAAAACGCGTGATCTGGTTATGTTTCGACACCAGGCTATTAAAATTCTTCAGCACTCTTCTGGCTTCAGCCGCGGAATCCTCAGCATCCATAGAGAGAATGCATACTGGTTTCATTTCTGCTTCGAGAACGCCAGCCTCCTTCACCATTGGATCGCGCTCCAATAAGGTCTCAAGCTCTTCTGGATATACGTTTTTACCCGCTTCGGTAACGATCAGGCGCTTGGACCGACCGGTCAAAGTGACTCTGCCCGCGTCATCAATCTTTGCGATGTCGCCGGTCTTGAACCAGCCATCCTCCATCGCCTCAGAAGTCTGTGTATCATCCTCGTATCCGATCATCACATTGGGTCCTTTTATCCAGACTTCTCCGTTTCCGTTTTCATCAGGGTCGACGATTTTGACTTCAACCTGATCTATGGGGCGGCCAACACTTTCAAGGGCATCATCAAAATTATCCTGGACGCAGGATAGTGGCGAGGTCTCAGTCAGGCCGTAACCCTGCCTGAGTGGCAATCCCAGATCGTGATAGTAGCGGCTGATGCGCCCATCGAGGTGTGAGCCACCACTGACCCAGATTTTAATGTTGCCGCCGAGCTTATTACGGATCGGCGCGTTTAAATACCGACGCATATGTTTAGGCATGGACTTCAGCAACTTCCGATACATTGCCAAACCTTTGCCGCCTGCGCTGAATTTTTTTTCCATGCCAAGCATGACATTGCGAAAGAGTCTCGGTACCGCTATCACCACTGTAATTTTTTCTTCCTGCAAGGTCGCCAGAATTTCGTTGGCGGCGAGGACCTTCGGAGATACCAGGGTCGCGCCCACGAAGTACGGCAGATTGACATTGCCGGTAATTCCCATAGCATGGGAGAAGGGTAGTAGCGAGATAAATCTGTCTTCTGCGCCGAACGACTCGATGTTGACAGCCGCGATTACATTTGATGCAAGATTGCTGTGAGATAACTTCACAACCTTTGGGCTGCCCGTGCTCCCCGATGTATAGATTCGCATCGCAACCGCGGTGGGTTCATCCGCTGCGGGAATGGCAGACTCTGCTTCGAGTTTTTCTCTGTCGGACTGCAGTGTTACGGGAATCCGAGTGTCATGTTCAAGGTCCGACTCGTGAATCAACATCACTTTAGGACTTACCGCAGCAATCTGAGTTTGGATTTCGTGATCGCTATTACCGATATGAATCGGCGCAATTGGAGAGCCGATGCGAAAAGCCGCTAATGCGGCGATGGTCCATTCCGGCCCGTTGGGCGCGGTAATCCCGACCGTATCTCCAGCCTCGACTCCGGCCTGCCTCAGATCATGGGCAGTGCATAGTGCGGCGTCAAGAATCTGTTGATAGCTGACCTCACGTCTACCGTGGCGCTGCCGACATATCCACGCAGTGCGGTCGGCGTGTTTTTTTAACGAAGGTTCTATCAGCGACCAAAGATTGCTTGGCAAGGGTTATGCACTCCAAAGATTATCAATTGTATTATTCGGACAATTTAGCCATATACTTCGATCTGGGGTCAATTCTGGGGAATAGAAACGGGCTAACAGACATCGGAATATAGTGGTTTGATGATTGAACTTGAGACATTTCTACCTGCTGCCCAGGAGATCGACAGGACGGTAGGTGCCGCTCTAGATGAAGACATTGGGTCAGGGGACCTCACCGCCAGTCTCATCGACAAAAATACACAGATCACTGCACAATTGATTTGCCGAGAACAGGCAGTCCTTTGCGGTGTGGCGTGGTTTGACCGATGTTGCCATCTGGTTGATCCTGAAATTGATGTTTCATGGCGTTTCGCAGACGGAGAAACTTTAACTCCTGATTGCGTTGTGTGTTCACTTGAAGGCAGCGCTCGATCGATTCTTACCGCCGAAAGAACAGCAATAAACTTTCTGCAGACCTTGTCCGGGGTGGCCACTCAGGCATCACGTTATGTGAAGGCTGTGGAAGGCACCCAGGCTCGTATACTTGATACGCGTAAAACCTTACCAGGATTGCGACTGGCTCAGAAATACGCGGTAGTTGCCGGGGGCGCGCACAATCATCGTATTGGTTTGTATGATGGAGTGCTGCTTAAGGAAAACCACATCGCGGCAACGGGCTCCATAGCCAATGCGCTGGCAGCGGCTCGACAGGCAGCGCCAGAATGCGATCTGCTGGAAATTGAGGTTGAATCGCTGGATCAGCTCGATCAGGCGCTTGCCGCAAACGCCACTAGAATCATGTTAGATAATTTTGATCTGGACATGATGAGAGAGGGCGTGAGGCGCGCCGCAGGACGTGCTGAGATTGAGGCCTCGGGTAACGTCACCATGGAAAGCCTGCGAGAGATTGCGGAAACAGGTGTCGACTATATCTCCGTTGGGGCACTGACCAAGCACTTGTGCGCAGTTGATTTTTCTTTGCGTTTTAGCGGAGCGTGAACAGCCAGGCACAGATACCGCCGGCAACTGCACCTGCCAGATGTCCGTCCCAGGATATACCGGTTTGACCAGGCATGATGCCAGCAAGCAAAGTTGATCCGTAACTGAGCCCAACCAGTAAACTTACCCCCGTTGCAATGCCTCGGCGTTCACGTATTCCACTTAATATCAGAAATACGATCAGTCCGAACACCAGGCCGCTTGCCCCGATTACTGGCACCGACCTGCCAAACAGCCACAGCAAGCCGCCAGAGGTAACAATAATAGACAAGACAGCTTTTCGGCTGTCTGCTCTGGAGCCCGCTAGCAATGCCAGCAAGGCAAATAGTGGAACCGAGTTGCTCACGATATGGGACAGGTCCTTGTGCAGAAATGGCGATAGCATAATTCCAGGCAGTCCTGACATGTGGCGGGGATAAAGGGCTAACCTTTCCAGAGGGAGGAACCTGTCGAGTATGAACACCACCCATATGATTCCGATAAATACCAGAATTCCTGTTAGCTCCTCGATTACAGTATGGCGTCTGGGTTTGGCGGCGGAACTTGATTTCACTGATTTCCGCTTTTCAATGCCTGGTCCGAGTTAAGTATGCGTAAAAGATTATCCATATCCTCGGGCATCTCCTGCTGCCAAGTCAGATTCTGTTGGCTCGCGGGGTGCACCAGGCTCAAGCGGTATGCGTGCAGGGCCTGCCGGTTAAATCCCTGGAGGCAATTTATAACCCGCTCTTCTGCTGACGGGGGCAGCTTCACTCGACCACCATAAAGCGGATCACCAACTAACGGAAATCCGCGCCATGCTAAGTGAACTCGTATCTGGTGGGTTCGGCCGGTTTCGAGTATTGCCTCAACCAGACTGTGACTGCGGAATTTTTGTTTTATCCGAATGTGGGTTACTGCAGGTTTTCCACGCTCGGTTACAGCCATGCGCAAACGGTCGTGCTGGTGTCGACCGATAGGTTGGTCTATGGTCTCTCCAGATACCGGCAATCCATTAACGACTGCGAGGTAGCGACGGCTGACCTGGCGATCCTTGATCTGTTCAATCAATAACTGTCTGGCTGGCTCAGTCCTTGCCATTACCATCAATCCGGAGGTGTCTTTGTCGAGGCGATGCACAATGCCGGCCCTTGGCAGGTATCGCAGGGTCGGATCAAAATACAACAAAGCGTTCAGCAGTGTCTGATCAGGATTTCCTGCCCCGGGATGGACCACAAGGCCAGCTGGTTTGTTAATTACTATCAGATGATCGTCTGAGTAAACCAGCTTAAGAGGCATTTTTTGTGCCGCCCATTGCGCCGGCTTTTGCGCCGGAATCGAGATCTGCAGAGACTCTCCTCCGCGTAGACGATCGCTGGGTTTCATCCGCTTATTTTGCAGTACAACATTGCCCTGTTTAAGCCACTCCTGGATCGCGGCTCGAGAGTACTCTGGTAATAGATCCGCAAGTGCTCGATCTACCCGCATTCCTTCCATATCGGCCAATATATCTAGTGTGAAGTGTGTTTCAGGCTCGATCATTTCAGTGCTGTCGATAGCTATTAATCTTGCTTTGTGTTTTCTGCAGGTCTTATATGGCAAAATACAAGGGCTGATGCGAATATACCTTGGCGCCGCAAGTTCCTGATTTTACGATATCACTCCCGTTCTCTGCCCGATAACTATGAGAAATAAAACCTGGCTGATACTGATCGCCGTTACCATTATGTTGGCTGGTTGCTCAGTTTTTAAAAAGAAGGATGAGGTCGATGAAAATGCGACAGTTGAAGAATTATATGAGCGCGCTAAGGAAAGCATGGAAAAGGAAAGGTGGGGTACCGCGGTGGAACGGTTGCGCGTTCTTGAAGCCAAATATCCTTATGGTGTGTATGCGGAGCAGGTCCAGCTTGATACGATCTATGCTTACTATAAAAATGATGAGCCCGGTCTTGCTATTGCCGCAGCGGATCGATTCATCAAGCTACATCCTGCCCACTCCTCCGTGGATTATGCTTATTATCTGAAAGGGTTATCAAGCTTTGAGGAGGACAAGTCGACTTTTGGGTTCTTATTGGGAAAAGATGATCTGAGTGATCGTGATCCTACTTTAACCTTAGACGCGCTGAACGCGTTCAAGGACGTTTACACGCTGTTTCCTGAAAGTCGCTATGCGCCCAGTGCCCGCGAAAGGGTCAGATATCTGACCAACGCTCTTGCTAAGCACCAGATTGCTATCGCGACCTTCTACTTTTCCAAGGGCGCCCATGTTGCAGTGGTGAACCGAGCCAAAGGCGTAGTTGAAAATTATCCGGATGCCCCTGCAGTGGAAGAGGCTCTGGCACTGCTTGTACGTAGTTATGAAGCTATGGATTTCGTTGATCTTGCTGATGATTCACGCAGAGTTTTAGAGTTAAACTTTCCTGATAGTACTTACCTCAGTGGCGACACAAAGATTGTCGGTCAGTGGTATAGCCAGTCCGCTAAAAACAAAGATAGCGAGGGCGGATTTTTTTCGTCATTTCGTAACTTTTTCAGGAAGAAACCCGCAGGCTAGCTTTCTATAATGCCAGCAATCGGGGTGAGAATAGATTATTCTACCTTCAGTGCAATGTGCCGGGCAGATTCAACACCGAATGTGGCAGGGGGGAGAGGTTCACCGAGACTTGATTAGCGTGAATGGACTAACCGAGATTCCGCTTCGGCGTATTTTTCCGCAGTCTTTAGAATGATCTCTTTGGGCAGATCGGGTCCTGGTGCGGTTTTGTTCCAGTCCAGTGTTTCCAGGTAGTCCCTGACAAATTGCTTGTCGAAACTTGGCGGGCTGATGCCTATGGTATAGGTGTCAGCCGGCCAGAAACGCGATGAATCCGGTGTCAGGACTTCGTCGATCAGATGCAGTCTGTCATCGTCATCCAGACCAAATTCAAATTTAGTGTCGGCGATGATAATGCCCCGCGTTCTCGCGTAATCAGCCGCCTCAGAGTAGATCTGAATGCTGAGCGCTTTAATCTTTTCAGCAAGTTCAGCGCCTAAAGTATTTTGCACCTGCTGGAAACTAATATTCTCATCATGTTCACCCATTTCCGCCTTGGTCGCCGGGGTGAATAATGGCTGATCCAGCTTCTGGGCCTGTTTCAATCCGGCCGGCAGCGATATTCCACAAATGGCGCCAGTGGCCTGATAATCTTTCCAGCCGGATCCAATAATGTAGCCCCGCACAACCGCTTCAATCGGGAGTGGTTTAAGTCGTTGCGCGATGGTGGCACGATCGCCAATCACTTCTCTTTGTGCCAGGTCCGGAACCACCTGCTCAAGCGATAATGTAGTCAAGTGATTGGGCACGAGGTGCTTGGTCCTTTCAAACCAGAAGTTGGCTACCCTGGTGAGTACTTCACCCTTACCTGGGATCGGTTGAGGCATGATGACATCGAAAGCGGAAAGCCGATCACTCGCGATTATCAGCATGTGGTCGTGATCTATGGCATAGACATCTCGAACCTTGCCGCGATAAATCAATTCTAAATCAGGCAGGTCGGACTTAAACAGGGCAGTAGTCATGGGGGATATAAAATTGCGAGCGCTCTATTTGCGCTATTTACTGAATGCTTCAATTGTATGTACCTGTCGAAATCCACGGGGTAGGAATTTACCGCGTTGGGCTCTTTGTCCGACGTAGTTATCGAAATCGGAGGGTTTCAGATTTAGGTGGCGTTTGCCACTGGTGATGCGCAGGTGCTCACCTTCACAAAACACCGCATAGTCGACTACGCTCTCCTCCCCAGCTTTGAATTTGGCCCCTGGGATGTTGATCAGTTTGATCCCTTTGCCTCGCGCGAGTCGGGTTAATTCACCCACAGTAAAAATCAGCAAGCGGCCAACACTGGTGATCACAGCGGCCCAGTCGTCGTCAAAGTCAGTGACTCGCTGCGGAATCAGGACATTAACATTATCCTCGGCTTTCAGAGTCGCTTTACCGGCTTTGTTACGGCTTACAAGCTCCCCCAATTTGCATACGAATCCGTAGCCCGCATTGGTGCACAACAGATACTCGGTATCCTCTACACCCATCATCAAGCCGCAGAAGTGCGCCCCCGCCTGGGGGTTGATCATGCTGCTTAACGGCTCGCCGAAACTACGTGCAGATGGCAAGGAATGAGGTGGAATGGAGTAAGATCTCCCATTAGAGTCGATCGTGAGCAGGATTCCGTTGGTTTTGCCGCGGGCTGCACTTAAAAATTTGTCTCCTGACTTGAAGTTCAGCTGTGAGGGGTCGACTTCATGACCTTTTGCAGCACGAATCCAGCCTTTTGTAGAAAGGATCGCGGTTACCGGTTCTGCAGGCACCAGGTCATGATGATCCATCGCTTTGGCGGCTTCCCGCTGGGTAATTGCCGAGCGTCTGGGATCACCATAATCTTTTGCGTCGGCAATCAGTTCATCACGTACCAGGTTTTTTAGCTTGGCTCTGGATTTAAGAATTTTGCTGAGCCAGTTACGTTCTTTTTCCAGTTCTTCGTGCTCATGGCGTATTTTGATTTCTTCCAGCTTCGCTAATCGACGCAGTTTCAACTCGAGAATGGCTTCAGCCTGAACATCGGTGAGTTTGAATCGCTTCATCAACACCGGTTTAGGTTCATCTTCCGACCGGATGATTTGAATAACTTCATCAATATTCAGAAAAGCAATCAGATAGCCTTCAAGAATGTGCAGCTGTTGAACAATTTTGTCATAGCGAAACTGGAGCCGCCTTTTGACGGTAGTCAATCGGTAATCCAGCCATTCCTTGAGTAACGACTTTAGATCGTAGACCCGGGGTTTTCCATTCAGCCCAATCATATTCAGGTTAACCCGATAGCTTCGCTCTAGATCGGTGGTGGCAAACAGGTGATTCATTAAGGCGTCCAGGTCTACCCGGTTAGAACGCGGCTCGATAACCAGTCTCACCGGGCTTTCATGATCGGACTCGTCCCGAAGATCGGTTACCATGGGTAATTTCTTGGCCGTCATCTGTGCGGCTATCTGCTCTTGTATCCTGGCACCGGATACCTGGTAAGGTAGCGCACTGATAACGATTTCCCCACCCTCCTTATCCCAGGCCGCACGCAGTTTCAGCGAACCATTTCCGGTTTCGTATATCTGCCTGATTTCCTCTGGCGGCGAAATCAGCTCCGCCTCGGTTGGAAAATCCGGACCTTTGATGTGCTCGCAAATCTCTGCAAGTCCCGCTTTCGGATCTTCCAGCAGTCTTACGCAGGCGCTGACCACCTCCCGCATGTTATGCGGAGGTATATCAGTCGCCATGCCCACGGCTATTCCAGAACCTCCGTTCAGTAACACATTGGGTAGTCGAGCCGGTAATAGTCTGGGTTCCTTTAGGGTTCCATCGAAATTTGCGACCCATTCGGTGGTACCTTGGTCCAGCTCAGCTAATAGAAGCTGGGCATAACGGGTCATCCTTGACTCTGTATAGCGCATCGCAGCAAAAGATTTGGGGTCATCTTGACTACCCCAATTGCCCTGACCGTCGATCAACGGATAGCGATAACTGAACGGCTGAGCCATCAATACCATGGCTTCATAGCAAGCGCTGTCACCATGGGGGTGAAACTTACCGAGCACATCCCCGACGGTTCTGGCTGATTTTTTATATTTGGCCCCAGAATGGAGGTTCAGGTCCGACATTGCGTATACGATTCGCCTTTGAACCGGTTTTAGTCCATCCGCGATGCTCGGCAATGCACGATCAAGAATGACATACATCGAGTAGTTGAGATACGCACTTTCAGTAAACTTTGCAATTGACAGCTTTTCCAGTTCAACCGGGCGAACTTCTTTCTTCAGTGATGGGGCAGCGGTGCGTTTTCTCGACATTATTAGCGCGGCAAACGTAAAATCGACGATTATAAACGAGAGCCCCGTGAACCGTTCAGACAGGTTCAGTTTTATTTGAAATTGATTTCGTTGAAAGCAGAATGGATCAAGTAATCGAGCGCCGTTTGGTGGACGGTAGTGCGCCAATGACTTCAGACGAACTGCTGCATTTGCTGGATAAGGAAGCTATTGATCATCACACGGTTGAACATGCCCCCATGTGGACTGTAGAAGATGCCAAAGCCCTTCGAGCGCCATCCGGCTTTGGTCACACCAAGAACCTCTTTGTGCGTAACAAGAAGGGTCAGATGTGGCTGTTGACCCTACACGAGGACCGCAAGGTCGATTTGAAAGCAGTCGCTAAACTTGTTGGTACAAATCGTTTTTCTTTTGCCAGTCCCGAGCGGTTAATGCGCTACTTGGGAGTCATACCGGGTGCTGTAAGCGCGTTCTCGATTCTCAACGATGTGCACCGGCGAGTAGGATTTTTCATCGATGAAGCGTTAATGCGCGATCCGGCATTGCACGTCCATCCACTAGTCAATACCCGTACTACAACAATTGACCGGATTGTGCTGCTCAATTTTCTTGAACGTAAAGGCTACCCCCAGCAGGTGCTAGAGTTTTCTACGATAGATGATTACGGCTAATCCCCCAGATAAATTAATTGAGTCGTCGATTACTTTTCCATCAGGCGCGGCATCATCTCAACCAGGTTACAAGGTCTGGTACGGTAATCCAGTTGGTGGCTGATTAATTTTTCCCAGGCCAGCTTGCAGGCTCCGGTGGAACCGGGTAGAACGAAAACATAAGTACCATTAGCAACTCCGGCCATAGTTCTAGATTGCAGAGTGGAAGTGCCTATGTCATCGTACGACAGCACCCTGAACATTTCTCCAAATCCGTCCAGATTCTTGTCGAGAAGAGGGGCCACTGCTTCAGGTGACCCGTCTCTTCCGCTGACCCCGGTGCCTCCGGTCGTGATAATCACCTGAATATTTGAATCTGCGATCCACTCTGACACTACAGCCCTGATTTGGTAAACGTCGTCTCTGGTAATTCGTTTGTCGGCTAGTGTATGGCCGGCGGTATTGATTCGATCAACCAATGCAGCGCCAGATTTGTCTTCTGCTTCGGAGCGTGTGTCAGAGGCTGTAAGCACTGCGATGTTGACTGGAATCAGTTCTCTTTCGTTGGGGCTCGTCATAGGGATCAGCGTAGGGTTTGAAATGTAATTGCGCTATTATCTAGAAAGTATTGCAAATCTGAAACACAACTGTATTACATAAGTGGTCACGACAGGTCGATTTATCAATTAATCATGCAAATCAGTGTAAAGTTTTTTGCCAGTCTCCGGGAACAGATGGGTACTGACGAAGAGATGGTCGAATCAACCGCACCGCTCTCAATTGCAGGCGTGTGGCAACTGGTGACCGACCGAGCACCGCCAGAAAACCTGCTTTGTTCCCGCAATCTCAAGTATGTCGATTGGGATGAGTCGGTGGAAGATGGCGACGAGGTGGCCTTTTTCCCTCCCGTGACGGGGGGCTAAGAGATCAATGAAGATTGAGATTCGACCTTCGCCCTATGATCCCTGGCAGGAGGTGGCGGACTTTCAAGCTACCGCCAATAAGTTGTCACCAGGAAGTTATGGTGCATGTGCGGTGTTTGTCGGTACCATGCGCGACTTCAATGAAGGGGATGAGGTTTGCTCAATGGTGTTGGAACACTATCCCGAAATGACTGTCCGCCAGCTAGAAAAACTGGCACACAACGCAATGGTGTCTCACGGTCTGTTAGATATTCTGATTCTTCACAGAGTAGGGGAAATACATCCCAATGATCCTATTGTGCTGGTAGCCGCCTGGTCGGCTCACCGATCCGAAGCATTCAATGCTTGTCGGGAAATGATGGAAATGCTTAAGTCCAAGGCGACGTTCTGGAAAAAGGAGAAACTAGTGAGCGGAGAACGTTGGGTCGGGAAAAATACGCCGGCCTAAACCTGCCCGGAAAAGGTGTCACACTGATTGATGTCGCCGCTCTCGAGGCCGCGAAAGAACCATGTTTGGCGCTGTTTGGCCGATCCATGGGTAAAGCTTTCGGGAACCACATATCCACGAGACTTTCGTTGTAAAGTGTCGTCGCCAATTGCAGCGGCCGCACGCAGACCCTCCTCGATGTCTCCCTGTTCGAGTAACTTTCTCGAACGATGGGCGTGGTTGGCCCAGACTCCTGACAGGCAGTCTGCCTGCAACTCCATCCTAACCTGAATATCATTAGACTGAGTCTGACTGACCCCGCTTTTGGCTCTTTGCACCTGATCAGTAATACCTAAAAGAGTTTGGACGTGGTGACCGACTTCATGCGCGACCACATAAGCCTGCGCAAAATCACCTGGAGCGCCAAATTTGTTTTGCAGCTCGGAGTAAAAATTAAGATCGATATAAAGTTTCTGGTCCCCGGGACAATAAAATGGCCCCATCGCCGCGCTAGCATAACCGCAAGCTGAATCCGTAGACCCGCTGAATAGGACCAGTTTCGGCTCTCGGTATTCACGGCCAAGCTGCTTGAAAACTGGTTTCCAGGTGTCTTCAGTATCCGCTAAGACCACACTGACAAATTCTTTCTGCTGGTCCTGAGTCTGCGATGTGGGTGCGTGAGTCTGCTGTGCAGTTCCACCAGTAAGCTGTCCGCCAACTTTCAGCAAGGCACCCGGATCGACACCAAATAACAGCGCAACTAAGGCGATCGCGACCAGCCCAATACCGCCACCGGCTATGGCCCTGCGGCCACCACTCCGTCCCCTCCGATCCTCGATATTCTGACTTCTCCTACCTTTTTGCCAGCGCATACCTCACTCCGAAAACACAAATTTCAGTCCAGAAGGGTATCATTTCTGATCTGTCCAATGCACAAGAACTCGAACGCTATGAGTCATTGGGCGGCGTGAACTTTGCAGCAAGCAGGGGCTCAATTATCTCCAATAGTTCATTGTTCTCGAGGATACCCAGCTTAGTACTGGCGAGTTTCCCTTCTCGATTAAAAAATGCAGTGAATGGCAGTGCGGCGCCTTGTTCGTTTCCCTGGCTGATCATTAACTCACTGCCCCCAGTTGTCAGGATCAATGATGGATAATTAATTCCAATCTGGTCACCGAAAATTCGCGCGGCCTCTACTTTGTCATGGGCGATCCCGACCACCTGCAGGCCTTGTTGCTGGTATCGTTC
The DNA here is from genome assembly GCA_947259885.1 of uncultured Gammaproteobacteria bacterium. Classification (GTDB taxonomy): domain Bacteria; phylum Pseudomonadota; class Gammaproteobacteria; order Arenicellales; family Poriferihabitantaceae; genus VYFG01. Next base: position 45,349 of record CAMYNW010000007.1, on the reverse strand, counting down.
CTGAACATCGATCAGCAGTGGAATTTCCTTGATACAGGGTGGACACCAGGAGGCCCAGTGATTTACCACCACCACTTTGCCCAGCCACTGGCCCCCGCTTTGCACTTCATCCATTATATCTGGAAGTGAGATATCGCTGATTAAAGCCGGGGGCGTGCTCAAATTAAAATGGGTTTTCTGCAGCCCCAGATAACCACCAAGTAAGAGTGCCAATGCCCCGGGCACTATTAACTTTAGAGCACGCTTCATCAGTTGTTAATCAGGGTCAAAAACTGCTCGGGGCTCTGATAACCATAGAAATTTTTGTGATCAAGGGGTTGCCCCACAGAATCAAAAAACAATACTGCCGGCGGGCCAAATACCCCAAACTGCTTCTTTATCGCCTTGGTGTCTTCGTCGTTCGGATCGGTTACGTCGACCTGCAGTGCAATATAGCGATCGTTCAATATCGACACGACGGATGGGTCCTGAAAAGTGGCTTTTTCCATCTTAATGCAGTCCACGCACCAGTCGGCATAAAAATCGATCATAATTCTCTTATCTTTGGCTGCTGCTTGAGCAAATTGCTGTTCCAGCTCCGACAGGTCAGATATCTGGGTAAACAGATGTACTTCATCTGGTTGCTCAACTCCGGACACATTACCGATTTGAAGCAGATTCGCCGGTAGAGGTTTGAACACATCACGTTCTCCATAAAAGCCCCCCAGTAATGCGACTATTCCCCACACGAGCAGTACCGTGCCGAATCCTTTACCGAAGCGATCCCAGCCGGTGCTGCCTTCAGGCAGGGACTGGGTCGCGCCAAGATAAGTGCTTACGATGATAAAAAACACACCCCATAACAGCAGTACTGGCACCTCGGGTAATACGCCCAGTAAATAAATGGCTACCCCAATCAGCATAATGCCAAAGAAATATTTGACTTTATCCATCCAAGCTCCCGCACGGGGGAGAAGGTACCCCGCTCCAAAACCTAGAGCTATAAGCGGCAGGCCCATTCCAAGCGACATCACGAACATCATTTGTGCTCCCAGAACCGGATCTGCCCTGGAAACCGCAAGACCTAGAAATGAGATAAGTACCGGTGATACGCACGCGCCTATGATTAGTGCGGAAACCAGCCCGAGAATAAATACCAGCGGGATCGACCCTGACATTCTGCTGGTACTGCTTTGGAGCCTCGACTGAATTGATGCAGGCATCTGCAGTTGAAACACCCCAAACATCGCAAGTGCCATCAGCACAAATATTAAGGCAAATACTCCAATTGCCCAGGCGTTTTGAAAATAAGCCTGAAGCTGCTCACCGGTGGCGCCGGCGACGGCCCCCATCGCCGCATAAGTCGCCGCAGTACCCAATACGTATACGAGCGCAAGAACACCCCCTCTCGAGCGAGTCAGTCTGTCCCCTTGCCCAGCAATGACCCCAGACAAAATCGGGATCATGGGAAGAACGCATGGGGTGAAGGTCAACAGAAGGCCGGCTGCGAATGCACCCAGCAGCAGGCTCAACATCGAACCAGTGCTGACTAGCTTTGAGGCCTGCTGGGCTGTTGGAACCTGTGACTCAGGGGCCTGGGCCGCGGCCTCCTGTATTACCGCTGGCAGGTTGAAAGTGAATGATTTAGTGACCGGTGGATAACATATCCCCTGATCAGCGCAGCCTTGGTAGCTGGCTTTCAGCGTTAGCAGGCCCGCAGCAGAATCAGCACGCTCAAGTCTTAATGGAAACTCAAACGATTGTCGCAAAACATGGGTACGCCCAAAGTACTCGTCTTCTTTAATCTCCCCATCTGGTAATAAAGTCTGGATTATGCGGGTGCTCTCCGATCCTGTGAATTTCATTTTGTCTCGATACAGATAGTACCCGTCGGCAATTGAAAAGCTGGCCTGCAATGTCTCGTTATTTAGTTGATCGACCGATAATTTAAACGCGTCATCAACCTCGAGATATTCCGGCTGTTCAATGCCACTCGACAACAGTTCTCGGAGTTGCTGTATAGAGTCCAAATTTTCTACAGAAGTCTGCCCATCGGTGCGCGCCGAATTCTGCTCTGGGTTCGGCTCAGGTATGCGGCTTGACGATGACTGCATGGTAGGGCTGGTCTTATTTGTCTCAGCCGTAAGTCCAGCGAGGAGTCCGTTAGCATCACCAATCCCCTCAAGATCAATTACTCCTTCAGCTGGTGGGCTCTGTGGTGGTGTCCCGGAAATACTGCCACCAGCGCTGGAGTCGAAATAGATTTCATGTGTGATTGGTGGATAGCATACGCCCACAGGTTCGTTACAGCCCTGGCCGTCGGCTACTAATGTGAAAGAACCGCTGTGTTTCAGGGGCAGCAGCAAGGTAAAAGTTCCGGTATACACCTCGACTTCTCCAAATAGTTCGTCTTGTTTTTGCTTTCCGGCGGGTAGGATTAGTGGAGCGGCGAGCTCATTGTCACCAGACAAGTTGTACCCAATCTTGTCGCGGTACATGTAATACCCTTGTGCAATAGTCCAGCTAACTTCAAGCTGATCATCCGGCAATAATTCCGCGTGGAAGGAAAACGCTTCGTTTTCAGGTAATAGCTCGGTTTCATCTGAAACAGCTTGACTGCTGGCGGCAAAGGACAGCAGCCCGTAAAGCATTACATCGAATAGGATTTTGCCGGTTCTAAGCATGCTTGAAAGGAGTTTTTAAGGGAATTGGACGTCTCGTGTTTTCAGACTTGGGCTGATCGACGAAGTTCAGCCTTCTCCGAGTTACTGGGCAATATTATAGGCTGCATTTAGCTAATTGGCTGCTACCAGAAGGGGATAACTGGAAAAGTCCCGGATTGTCCCCATTTTCCCATCATATGGCGCAATTTCCTTCTTTAACAGTAGCCGAACTCGATTTCGCAGAGATATGAAATTTCTGTTTTTCGCTTTTCTGATTGTGCCTATTGTCGAGATCTATTTTCTGATCACAATAGGAAGTGTAATCGGGGTCGGGTTAACCATCGCATTGATTGTTTTGACCGCAATGCTCGGCGCTTTACTGGTGCGCGCACAGGGGTTCTCGACCATTGCCAGGGTTCAGGGCCAATTGGAAAAAGGCGAAATCCCGGCGGTTGAAATCCTCGAGGGGTTATTTCTACTGGTAGCTGGAGCACTATTACTGACGCCTGGATTTGTTACCGATGCGATTGGTTTTGCCTGCCTGACACCGCCCTTACGTCGCTGGATAATTCACCGAATGCTGGCAGCGCGCATGTTGCGTGGAGATGTCCAATCGGTCAAGACCGATACCGGCTATTCGCGCCAGAATGTCCACATTGAGGGACGAGTAATTGAAGGGGAGTATAGCGACATAGAGCGCTGAGTATGGCCGGGTAGCTTGGCCGCATGTGGAGTGCCCTTAAGTCAGTTCCGCATTCACTTTTTCGAGCTGTTCTGATGCTTCAAACCACTTTACTTCCTTTGCTTCCATATCTTTCTCAAGGTTCGATTTTTTCTGCATCATCGCCGCGAGATTGGCGGTGCTCTCTGATTCATACGTCTCGGGTTCGGACAGCACTTTATCGAGTTCTTTGACAGATTTCGCGATTCGCTCCATTTCTAATTCTATTTCCTGTATTGCCTGGGTGAGGGGTTTGACCTGCTCCCTGAGTCTTGCGGATTGTTGCCGGCGGGCTTTCTTAGTAAGGGATGCCGGATTGGATTCGTCGGGATAAGCCGCCTGGGCGATGTTGGCGAGCATTGCCTTATCCTCTCTGGTCCACCGCATATATCCATCGATGTCGTCCTCAAAGGGTTTGACTGAACCGCGATGCACCAGCCAAAGCTGGTCGGTAACGGTACGAATGAGATGCCGGTCGTGCGACACAAGTAAAATAGCCCCCTGATAATTCTGAAATGCGATAGTCAGTGCGTGGCGCATTTCCAGATCCAAATGGTTCGTGGGCTCATCCATCAAAAGTAAATTCGGTTGGCGATGAATGAGGATCGCGAGAGCCAACCTGGCTTTTTCTCCTCCAGAGAAAGGGCCTATTTTCTCTTCTACACGTTGTCCACCAAATCCGAACCCGCCAAGATAATTCCGCAGATCTTGTGATTTACTGTGTGGGAATTCGCGCTGAAGCTGTTGCATTGGTGTTGCCGTAGTATCGAGCTGCTCCAGCTGGTGCTGGGCGAAATAGCCGATGTTTAAGCCTTTCGCGCCAATAACCTCACCCTCAGACGGGTCAAGCTCACCAGCGAGCAGCTTGATTAGGGTTGATTTACCGGCACCGTTATGGCCCACCAAAGCGATCCGCTCACTGGAGCCAATACTGAAGCTGATGCCGCGCAGCACCGGCTCACTAGCGTAACCACAATTGACTTGCTCCAGCTTCAATAAAGGGTCTGAGGCCGAGGACGGGTTTAAAAAATCGAACCGGAAGGGGGAGTGAATATGCGCAGGAGCGATGACCTGCATGCGTTCAAGCGCCTTGAGGCGGCTCTGGGCCTGACGTGCTTTGGTGGCTTTGGCTCGAAAGCGGCGAACATAATCCCGCATATGCGCAATTGCGCGTTGTTGTTTCAGATGAGCTGCCTGATCCGAAGCCATTCTCTCCGCGCGGATTTGCTCAAACGCAGAATAATTGCCGGTATATGAGGATATCCGATGGTTCTCAATATGCAGGATGCGATTGCAGATCCCGTCAAGAAAATCTCGATCATGAGAAATAAGCAGCATGGTGCCACGATAGTTCGACAACCAGTCTTCCAACCATACCACCGCGTCCAGATCTAGGTGATTGGTGGGTTCGTCGAGCAACAATAGATCGGAGGGGCACATTAACGCCCTGGCCAGATTCAGCCGCACCCGCCATCCCCCTGAAAACGAGCGCGTAGGGGCATTAAGTGATTCGGTGCTAAAACCCAGTCCATGCATTAATCGTGAGGCTCTTGAGGTGGCACTGTAACCGTCGATCTGTTCCATCTTCGCATAACACAGTGCCGCACGTTCGCCGTCGGTGTCATGGTCTATATGTGCCAATTCGCGCTGTATTTCACGAAGTCCTTGATCACCGTCGAGTACATAGTCAATCGCGGTCTGATCGCCGGCCGGCGTCTCCTGGCGCACTTGTGACAATACCGTCTGGCTATTTACTCGGAGATCGCCTTGATCGGCCCCAAGTTCGCCCCCAATCATGGCAAAAAGACTCGATTTGCCGCAGCCGTTGTCTCCGACCACTCCAACTCGCTCCGATGGATGAATCCGCAAACTCACTCCTTCAAAAAGTAGTCTTGATCCCCTTCTCAGGGACACATTTTTGAGAAAAATCATGTGGTAAACGGTCTTAGCGGTGTCTGTAGGGGTGGAATAGTGAGATATTGGCAAAAAAGTCCATTTTTGGCATTGATTTTTCGAAATCGGTCACTATCATTAGCACTCGTCGTAAGCGAGTGCTAACAACGCCCGGTAATATACATTCTTTTGGCCTTTTGGCGCCTGATCAGACAGATTTTGGGCCAGATTGCGTGAGGTAAATTGCTAAAAAAACGTATATATGGTGCCGGATTCAAGCGTTTTTAGCCACCAATTTTGTTAACAATTTCTACTATAGAGGAGAGATGAGCGTATGAATATCCGTCCGCTTCATGATCGCGTAATCGTCAAGAGACTCGAAGACGAGCGCACAAGCCCAGGGGGCATCGTAATCCCAGATTCCGCAGCCGAAAAGCCTATGCAGGGCGAAATACTGGCGGTTGGCAAGGGCAAGGTGCTCGACAATGGAGAACAGCGTGGCCTGGACGTCAAAGTCGGCGACAAAGTCTTGTTTGGTAAATACTCCGGCACCGAAGTTAAAGTTGCTGGTGAAGAAGTGCTTGTGATGCGTGAAGACGACATCATGGGTGTTATTGAAGGCTGATCTAAATCAGTTGAACTCAAAAGAATTCTAGAGGATTAATAAATTATGTCAGCTAAAGAAGTAGTTTTTGGAGAAAGCGCTCGTGCCCGCATGCTGCGTGGTGTGAACGTACTGGCCGATGCGGTCAAAGTGACCCTTGGGCCAAAGGGACGCAATGTCGTTCTGGATAAGTCTTTCGGTGCCCCTACCGTTACTAAGGACGGTGTTTCTGTGGCTAAGGAGATCGAGCTTAAAGATAAGCTGGAGAATATGGGTGCACAGATGGTTAAGGAAGTTGCTTCCAAGACTTCTGATATTGCCGGCGACGGCACCACCACCGCAACTGTACTTGCTCAGGCCATGGTACGTGAAGGCATGAAGGCAGTTGCTGCGGGCATGAACCCGATGGACCTCAAGCGTGGTATCGATAAGGGGGTAATAATCGCTATTAGTGATCTTAAAGACCTGTCTCGCCCCTGCGCCGACCACAAAGAGATTGCGCAGGTCGGTACTGTCTCCGCTAATGCCGACACCGATATCGGTAATATCATCGCTGAGGCGATGGAGAAGGTCGGTAAGGAAGGTGTTATAACCGTTGAAGAAGGCAATGTTCTTGAGAACGAGCTCGACGTAGTGGAAGGCATGCAGTTTGATCGAGGCTATCTATCACCTTACTTCGTTAACAACCAGGACAATATGAGCGTTGATTTGGAAAATCCTTATGTGTTAATTCACGACAAGAAAATTTCCAATATTCGCGATCTGTTGCCGACCCTGGAGGCCGTAGCCAAGTCCAGTCGACCGCTGATGGTTATCTCTGAAGATGTTGATGGGGAAGCCCTGGCGACATTGGTAGTCAATAATATCCGTGGCATCGTCAAGGTTTGCGCGGTAAAGGCACCGGGATTTGGTGATCGTCGCAAGGCAATGCTTGAAGATATTGCAATTCTGACCGGTGCTCGGGTTATCAGCGAAGAAGTTGGTATGAGTCTTGAGGGTGCGACCCTTGAAGACCTGGGTGAAGCGAAGCGTATTCAAATCACCAAAGAGAACTCCACTATCATTGATGGTGCTGGGTCTGGAAGCGATATTGAGGCCCGGGTAGGTCAGATTCGTGCCCAGATCGAAGAGGCCACTTCAGATTACGACCGAGAGAAAATGCAGGAGCGCGTAGCCAAACTGGCTGGCGGTGTTGCGGTTATTAAGGTTGGCGCTGCGACTGAAGTTGAAATGAAAGAGAAGAAAGCGCGCGTTGAAGACGCTCTGCACGCTACTCGCGCCGCTGTTGAAGAAGGCGTCGTACCTGGTGGTGGTACTTCCCTGGTGCGCTGTGTTACCGCTGTTAAAGCCACTGCTGGCGATAATCCTGATCAGGATATGGGTGTCCGAATCGTATTGCGTTCTCTGGAAGAGCCGCTGCGTCAGATTGTCAGTAATGCCGGTGGTGATGCATCAGTGGTCCTGAACGCCGTAGCCAATGGCGAAGGTAACTATGGTTACAACGCCGCGACCGGTGAGTATGGTGACATGATTGAAATGGGAATTCTGGATCCCACTAAAGTCACACGCGCTGCGCTGCAAAACGCAGCCTCAATCGCGGGCCTGCTGATTACTACCGAAGCTATGGTCTCCGAGATACCGGAAGATAAGCCGGCGCCAGCAATGCCTGATATGGGCGGCATGGGTGGTATGGGCGGTATGATGTAAATCGTTCTTTCAAGAACCCTGAAAAAGCTCCGCCTTGGCGGGGCTTTTTTTTAAGTAGAGCATAGTCAACATGTCATCAGTGCAGTTCAGCCAGGATTAATCTGGAGCATGCACAATCCAGCATGCATTGAGTATGCGCATTATCCAACAAGTCCAGATTTTCGGGCGTATCCACGCCACCTGGTAAGCCTGAAGGCCAATTAACCAACAGAGGAAAGGTAAATGTTTGAAGAGTTTAAGAATTTTATTGTGAAGGGCAACGTCATGGACATGGCGGTCGGTATTATTATCGGTGCAGCATTTGGGACGGTAGTGACATCGCTGGTTGCCGATGTAATCATGCCGCCAGTGGGTTTGCTGCTGGGAGGTGTAGATTTCAGCAGCCTGTTCTGGGTGATTAAGGAGGGCACGATCGCGGCGCCTTATGCCACCGTTGAGGCGGCGGCCGAAGCAGGCGCAGTGACTGTCAATTTAGGTCTTTTTATCAATCATATAATCAGCTTCCTGATTGTAGGTTTCGCAGTATTTCTCATGGTCCGATACGTGAGTAAGTTGCAGCAAGCAGCCGAAAAGGAGCAGGACCAGGAGCCGGAAGCAGAGCCAGAGCCAAGTGCAGAAGAAATGTTACTCGGAGAAATACGAGACTTGCTCAAGTCCAGATAAAAGTTTCGTTAGCGGGGATTAAACACACTAAAGCAGTAATCCCCAACCTAAATGTTTACTAGGCCCCGCTCAAATCATCATTGTTTGAGCGGGTATTTTGTTTTTCACTGCCGCCGTCCTTCCGATAGCGGATCCGGTTTCGACGGCTGTTCCAGCGATTTGTAACGATCATTCTCCAGATGACATTGGACAGGATATAACCTGCTGCCGCCAGTGAACTGCCAAATATCAAGCTGCCAATGATAAGGGCGGTAAATTGCTGCATCATCATATCGATGGTAATTGTGTTCAAAGAGATGCCGGTTTCCCCTGTAATGGCAAGGCCCAGCAAATAGGGTGGGGTATACATCACAATCCAGGTCAGTGGATTTGATATCCATACCAGGACAATTGAGATCGGCAGATTTGCACGGAAGAAAATGGCCAGCAATGCTGCCGGCAGCATTTGCAGCGGTAATGGTATATAGGCGCAAAACAGTCCTATTGCCGTTGCCCTCGATACACTTTGCCGGTTCACTATCCATAGATGTCTAGCATTAACTCTGTTGCCAAAGAAGCGATGCAGATTCAAAGACCGAATTTTTCCCGGACTCGGCATTAACCGCTTGATGTACCTCCTGGGCATTGTTTAGTATTGTGACCTGATTCAAGGATGAATTTAAGGAGTAATTATGGGCCAAAAAAGGATTGGCGCAAACAGACCAGCCACAATGTTGCTGTGTTTCGTATGTGGTGTCATTTCAATCCGGCTAATGCCGATTCTGGTGCCCGCCAGTGTATTCGTCCTGATTGCAGTGGTGTGCGGTTTGGTGTTTTTAAAAATCAAGCGAGCAGCATGGTTTGCCTGTATGGGGCTCGGTTTGGCCTACGCTGGTTTGACCGCTACGATGGTGCTGGACCGGAGCATATCCCCGGAGCTTGAGAAAAAAGACGTGGTGCTTACTGGCACAGTTTCAGGTTTAGTTCGCCCTATGGAGAACGGCGTTCGATTCGAATTTGAAATTGATTCGATGACTTTCGCAGGGCACGACCACCCAAGTCCCGGATTAGTGCGGTTGACCAGTTATAACGACCATATTGCCCCAGAAATTGGTGAGCGCTGGCGCTTTCGGGCCCGACTTAAACGTCCCCATGGAATCCGCAACCCAGGATCAGGATTTAATTACGAAACTTCATTATTTCAACAACGTATCAGGGCTACTGGATATATTGTAAGCGCTCAATTGTTGGCACTTCCAAACGTCGCATCTGTCCGAGGGTGGTTTAATTATCGTTTAGCTGGTTTACGCAACAACTTTGCCGCTTATCTTGATGCCAATGTAGAAAATCCAGCTTTGTCTGGCATCCTCAGCGCGTTGACGGTAGGTGTTCGAAGCCGGCTCCAGCAATCTGTCTGGCAGACGCTTCAGAATACGGGAACTATTCATCTGGTGGCGATATCCGGTTTGCATATCGGGCTGGTTTCTCTGTTTTCAGCGGTTGGTTTCGGATGGCTATGGCGCAGGCAACCAGGCTGGTGTCTGACTTTGCCTGCAGCGTCCGTGGCCGCAGTATCGGGTTTGATTGTTGGGATACTGTACTCGATGTTAGCTGGCTTCACTTTGCCAACCCGCAGGGCAATATGCGCACTCAGTATTGTGGTGATTGCAACGCTCACGCGTCGAGAAATACGCGCGTTGGAAATCCTGGCGTTGGCACTGGCGCTGGTACTGATGCTGGATCCACTAGCGCCTTTTTCCAGCAGTTTCTGGCTGTCATTTTCCGCGGTGACTGTGCTGCTGCTAGTGACGATCTTAAGTAACAGCAAAGGCAATAGAAGCACTCGAAAGCCGCAACGATTGGTCAATGGCTGCCGAATTTGGATTCGCATTCAGTGCTGGCTCCTATTAGGAATGTTGCCAGTTCTCATGGTTGCATTTCAAAAGGTTTCACTGGTTGCACCCATCGCTAATTTGTTTGCGGTTCCGGTAATCGGGATGTTGGTTGTGCCCCTGTCGCTGCTGTCATTCTTATTCTGGTTCTGCGGCCTTGAGCAGATTGCCTATAGCCTGATCGAACTTTGTGTATTAGTGCTTGAATTGGTTTGGCAAATCCTTGAGTGGCTGGCCGATCATCCCTGGGCGATATGGCAACAGGCGCTTCCGTCATTTTGGGCAACGATAGCTGCCGTGGCGGGTATTTCTATCGTACTTGGAGGGAGATCGCTACCCGCCCGGTGGCTGGGATTTATTCTTTGTGTACCTTTGATCATAGTTCGCCCACCTCTAATTGCTGAAGGAGAATTCACCTACACACTTTTGGATGTTGGTCAGGGTCTTGGGTCGGTGCTTCAGACTCGCCGACATGTGCTTGTTTATGATGCCGGCGCTTCGTATCCAAGTGGATTTAATCTTGGCACGGCTGCTGTGATCCCTTATCTACGATACATCGGTGCACCATTAATTAATAAATTGATTATCAGTCATGGCGATAACGACCATGTTGGGGGTGCTCAGGCGCTGACTCACGCATTCGAAGTGCAAACCAGATTTACAAGTTTTATTGATAGTCACGGTGTTATGTCAGCCGCAACCGCTTGCCGGGCTGGGCAATCGTGGCGCTGGGATGGCGTGAGCTTCACTGTACTGTGGCCGTTACCTGGCAGTCCTTATATCGGGAATGATTCATCTTGTGTGATTAGGGTAGAGTCCGACGCGGGGTCACTGCTCCTAACTGGTGATATAGAAACTGATAGCGAGTTGTCAATGATTGCTAATTATTCTGATGGTCTCGAAACCGATGTATTGCTTGTGCCCCATCATGGCAGTAAGACGTCGTCATCCAAGAAGTTTCTGGAGCAGGTCAAACCGGACCTGGCACTTGTTTCTGCTGGTTACCGGAATCGCTTTGGTCATCCGGATAAACGAGTGCAGTCGCGATATATTGAGAAAAACATTCCGTTGTTAAATACTGCGGAAGAAGGTGCGATTTCGGTTAACTTCAGTCATCAGGGTATTTCGATTTCAGGGCATCGCGATCAATCTAAAGCGTTCTGGCAAGACCCCGGCAAAGCAAACTTTAACGCCGTGGAGAATCGGTTGAACAGCCTATTCGCGCCTTATCTCAGTGATACAATCGGCGCCAATAAAATTCCCCTTTCAGAAAAATGACTTCAGTCCTAGTTACCGGAGGAGCTGGCTATATAGGTTCTCATACTACTTTGCAGCTAGTCGCTGCAGGGCACAATGTGGTGGTTCTCGATAACCTATATTCGGGGCACCGCTGGGCAGTATCCAAAGACGCCGATTTTTACCAGGGAGATATTGCCGATGCCGAAATAATCGGCAATATCATCATGCAGCACGATATCCAGGCTGTAGTGCATTTTGCGGGCCATATTGTGGTTCCGGAATCAGTGGAAGATCCACTTAAATACTATCGCAACAATGTCGCGGGTTCTTTGAACCTTATTCAGAGCTGTGTAGACAATGGGGTCAATCAGTTCGTTTTTTCATCAAGTGCTGCAGTATATGGAATGCCGGATTCGATTCCTGTTGCGGAAAATGCCGAAAAGAGACCAATAAACCCCTATGGATTAACCAAGTTGATAACGGAATGGACGCTTTCTGACCTGGCCGCTGCTGCACCGGAATTTCGTTATGTGGCGCTTCGCTATTTTAACGTCGCGGGTGCACATATTGGTGGAAGCTTGGGGCAGGCAACCCCGGAGGCTACACATCTAATCAAGGTGGCGTGCCAGAGCGCAAGCGGTCAACGCTCCGCGATGTCAATTTTCGGTGACGACTACGATACAGTTGATGGAACTTGTGTTCGAGATTATATCCATGTGGATGATCTGGCCAGGGCTCATCTGGATGCCCTGAAGTACTTGTCCGGAGGTGGTGCCAGCGTGGCCTTAAACTGTGGCTATGGCAATGGATACAGTGTGCACGAAGTGATTGATATGGTTAAAAAGGTCAGCGGCGTCAATTTCGTTACCAACCAGGAAGGCCGGCGGCCCGGAGATCCCGCCGAACTGGTTGCCGATAATCATCTGATACGAGAGCTGTTTGGTTGGAAGCCGAAGTATGCGGACCTGGAAACGATATGTCGTAGCGCTTATGAATGGGAATTAAAGTTGCTAGAATCGGGCAACTTTAAACAGAGTTGAATGCGGCACTGAAACTGCCTTGAGCAAGGATAAATCCGCTGGACGCATCAACTAGGCAACTCTCCCTTCGCTTACACCTTATAACGTGATCCGAAATATACACAATCCAGCTTCGCGTCTGTGGAGCAAGGACACCACGCTCTGGCAGGGTGATGAGGTCGACCCCCGTGCCATTCTTGACCGACTCGGCTGGCTGGATGTGTTTGGATGGATAAATAAGCATCTAGCTGAAATTGATCAATGGGTCCAGGAAACGGTGGCAAGCAATCGATTTCAACGTACAGTGGTACTTGGGATGGGAGGTTCCAGCCTGGCCCCAGAGGTTTTTTCGAAGCTGTTCGCGGCCGCGCCGGGGCATCCAAGTCTGACTGTTCTAGATTCAACTTCTCCAGACATGGTGAAGAGCGTGCTTGAGCAAGGTGTCCAGAACACCTTGTTTGTTGTTGCGAGCAAATCAGGCACTACCTTGGAAACCATGGATCTTTATCGTTTTTTCTATGGTCAGGTTGGTATGCTCAGCAACACTGCGTCAGATCAATTCGTCGCGATTACCGACGCGGATTCCTGGCTGGAACAGCATGCATTGAGTGAAAAATTTAATAAAACTTTTATCAATCCTCATGATATCGGGGGTCGTTATTCTGCTTTAAGTCTGTTTGGTATAGTGCCCGCGGCACTGCATGGTGTTGACGTATCTTCCATCATTGAACGCGCACATCAGTTTGCGGAAACCACGAAAAGCGATGACCCCGACCTGAATCCCGCCTTAACGCTGGGATCTGACATGGCAATCCATGCCATGAATGGGCAAGACAAACTGATTCTTAGTTTGACTCCTGCACTCGAGTCTCTGGGCGCCTGGATTGAACAGCTGGTGGCGGAAAGTACGGGTAAGGGAGGACAGGGAATACTGCCCGTTTGTGAATCCGCTTCTGGTCCAGGCTACCATGGAGGCGATGCTTTCAAGGTTTTAATTTCTGATGATCAGAATATAAAATCGGTTGGGTCGGGTCACGGTGCTGAGAGGGAGTGGTATTTGGGAGATGTCCTGGATATCGGCGCTGAATTTTTCAAGTGGGAGTTTGCAACCGCCATTGCAGCGAGCTATCTAGGGGTGAATCCATTCGATGAACCCAACGTTACCGAAGCAAAAAAAAGCACCGATCGATTTATTAACCACGGTGAAAATCTTGATAAGTATGTCATTGCGGACTCGCCTTATTTTAGGGTGGAGGGAATAGGTGATTCTTGGGTGGATTCCGAGTTGCCAGATGTGCCTTGGTCTGTCTTAAAGCCAACTAACGGAGGATACCTAAGTGTTCTCGCATATCTACCCATGGAAGACGGATGTACTCTGGCCCTGGAGCAAATGCGAAACCTGATTTGTGATCAGCTAAGGGCGGTTTGCACCGTCGGATTCGGCCCAAGATACCTTCACTCAACCGGACAATTGCACAAAGGTGGCGCCCCGGTCGGAACATTTCTTCAGCTTACTAGCGATTCTAGTATTGATTTCGCAATTCCCGGCCGAGATTATACTTTCAACGATTTATTCAATGCGCAGGCGGATGGAGATATCGCGGTTCTGGCAGCAAGGGGGTTGCCCGTAATGCGTGTGTATCTAAAAGGCGATAGACTCCACGCTATTCAAGAGCTTTGTGACGCATTCAGCAAGTCGCTTAACACTCTTAATTGAGTGAACGGCCTGATTCTATATCGAACTTTAAAAAACTAGTTTACAGGTGACATTTCAAGATCTGATTCTGACTCTCCAAAGTTACTGGGCCAGACAAGGCTGCGTGATTATGCAACCCTATGATATGGAAGTAGGGGCTGGAACATTTCATCCATCGACTTTTCTAACGGCAGTGGGACCAGAACCGCTGAGAGCGGCTTACGTGCAGCCCTCGAGACGACCAACGGATGGTCGATACGGTGAGAATCCCAATCGCCTTCAGCATTATTTTCAGTTTCAGGTAGTTTTAAAGCCCTCCCCCGATAATTTTCAGGAGCTGTATCTAGCTTCATTACGTGAGTTAGGTCTTGACCTGTTGAAGGATGACGTGCGCTTTGTCGAAGACGACTGGGAGTCCCCGACGCTTGGCGCCTGGGGTCTTGGGTGGGAGGTTTGGTTAAATGGCATGGAGGTAACCCAGTTTACCTATTTCCAGCAGGTTGGTGGTCTGGATTGCCGGCCGGTTACCGGGGAAATTACTTATGGGCTTGAGCGCATTGCGATGTATCTTCAGAGCGTTGATAGTTTGTTTGACCTTGTTTGGACAGACAGCTCGATCGGGTGCTATACCTATCGAGATCTCTATCATCAAAATGAGGTTGAGCAGTCCGCCTACAACTTTGAATATGCGGACGTGGATAATTTGTTTTCACAGTTTGAAGCTGCTGAGGAAATGTGCGCCACGTTGCTTGAGCAAAAACTCTCGCTCCCCGCTTATGAGCAAGTGTTGAAGGCTTCGCATAGCTTTAACCTGCTCGATGCGCGACATGCCATCGGGGTCACCGAACGAGCTCGTTATATTGGCCGCGTGAGAGCAATGGCAAAAGGAGTTGCAAGCACCTACTTTGAAAGTCGAGAAACACTAGGTTTTCCTCGTGGTCGGTCACCAGACTCTAGAGGGCGAGGCTAGTTATCATGGCGTCCACAATAAAAAAAGTTTCGACCGCCAGACGCAGGCCGCGCAATTTACTGATTGAACTTGGTACAGAAGAATTGCCGCCAAAAGCGTTAAAGTTACTCGGAAAATCACTTGCTGACTCTGTTTATAAGTATTTGCTGGACGCAAAGGTGGTTACGCCAGAAAAAGATGCCTCAAGATTCTACGCCTCACCTCGACGCCTGGCACTATGGATAAAACATGTGGCTCCAAGGCAGGCCGATCGAACCGAAGAGCGCCGAGGGCCTTCAATCAAAGCTGCTTTCGACGCGGAAGGAAAGCCGACAAATGCCGCGCTAGGATTTGCCGGCTCCTGCGGGGTCCAAGTTAATCAACTCGAAACACAGTTGACTGATAAAGGTGAGTGGCTGGTACATCATCAAACCGTAGCGGGAGAAGATCTTCCAATTCTGGTTAATCAGGCACTTGATCAGGCGGTTCGCAAACTGCCTATACCCAAACGAATGCGGTGGGGGAAGCACGAACAGGAATTTGTGCGTCCGGTGCATTGGCTGCTTGCGATGTATGGCAGCGACCCAATGGCCGTTACTGTGCTGGGTTTGAAGGGCGGGCCTTGGACATGGGGCCACAGATTTCATGCGCCGAAGAAAATTCGCGTCCGTTCAGCTGATCGATATCTCGATACCCTGAAAAAAGAAGGACACGTCATTGCGGATTATCAGGAGCGTCGGTCCATGATTGAGAGGCAGATTTTACGCATAGCCAAACGAGCCGGCGCCACCCCGGTTATCGATCCGGATCTTCTAGACGAAGTCACCGGACTGGTGGAGTGGCCACAGGCGCTTTGTGGGGAATTTGATAGCCGTTTCCTAAGGATTCCCGCCGAGGTACTAGTGTCCTCGATGCGCGACCATCAAAAATACTTCCACATGATGGATGAAGAAGGTGCGCTGTTACCAATTTTTATTACAGTAAGTAACATAAAAAGCAGCTCACCTAAGCGGGTTAAATCAGGTAACCAGCGTGTACTGCGCGCGCGCCTGGCAGATGCAGAGTTTTTTTGGATTAGCGACCAAAAAATATCTCTGGCAGATCGCCGAGCTGCCCTTGATAAGGTCCTGTTTCATGAAAAGCTGGGATCTATTCTCGACAAAGTGGAACGAATGCGTAATCTAGCTCAGCATATAGCGGAAAAGGTGGGCGCAAGTCCAAAACAAGTCGACCGTGCCTGCGACCTGTGTAAGGCCGACCTGGTCACCGATATGGTGGCAGAGTTCCCGGATTTGCAAGGCACAATCGGAAGTTACTATGCCGCCAACCAAGGTGAAAACGAATTAGTATGCGCTGCAATACGTGAGCACTATCAGCCGCGTTTTTCCGGCGATCTGCTGCCAGGAAATGAAGTTTCCCAATGCTTGTCTCTGGCAGATAGAGTTGATTCACTGACGGGAATCTTTGCATGTGCCGAGATTCCAACCGGAGACAAAGATCCTTATGCCTTGCGCCGAGCCGCTCTGGGAGTGCTGCGAGTAATTATAGAGCTTAGGCTGGATCTGGACCTGAGAGAGCTAATAAATTTAGCCATGGCGAATTTTCGCAGCGCTCAATATCAAGTTGACGCCAATGAGGCTACACAATCTAAGGTATTTGAATTTATTAGCGACCGTCTTCGTGCGTATTACCGGTCTGCCGGTTACGATGCAATGGAAATATCGGCGGTAATGAGGGTCGAACCCAGCCGCCCGCTGGACTTTCATAATAGACTGCAAGCTGTGCACGAATTTTTCACCAATCACAGCGAAGCTGCACACTCTCTGGCAGCGGCAAATAAGCGTATTGCAAACATCTTATCAAAACACAACGATTCCTTTTCAGCGGTTATTGATTCGGAATTGTTTAAAGAGGCAGCCGAATCCCATCTTTCCGATCAGGTCGAACGCTTGGGGAGTCTTGCCCGTACCCTGTTTCAAAAAGGCGCGTACAGCGATGGACTGGTTGAGCTCGCTTTACTCAAGACGCCTGTAGATAACTTTTTTGATCATGTGCTGGTAATGGATGAGGATCTTGTGGTTCGCAATAACCGCCTTGCTTTATTAAACGGAATACGAAACCTGTTTCTGGAAGTGGCGGATATTTCGGTGATACGGATAGATTAATGGATTCCGAAAGCAATCCCATCTCTCTTTCTTTCGATCAGATGATGGCCGCGGTTCAGGCTTTTCACGATAAGCATGATTTCCGTGACAAGGGAGGCGAAAATATGGTGTACCGCCTAGCTTTAATGACAGAGGAGCTTGGAGAAATTGCAGAGTGCGTGACCAAAGGCAAGGGGCGCACGGCCCTGTCAGAAGAATGTGCGGATCTGCTTATATTGCTGATGGGCAATGCCATATCTGAGAACTTTGATCTTGGGGAAGCATTTTGGAGAAAGATGAAAGTGATTAATTCAAGAGATGCTCAGATTGTGGATGGACGTGTTCGTGTTACTGCATATCGCGGAGCAGATGACTAATGGATCGCCAACGTCTTATCATTCTTGATCGCGATGGTGTCATCAACCAAGATTCGGACGATTTTATAAAGTCACCTGGAGAGTGGCAGCCGATTCCCGGCAGTCTTGAGGCGATCTCCAGACTATGTCAGGCGGAATACAAAGTGGTAGTCATATCAAACCAGTCAGGTATTTCGCGGGGCCTGTTGACTTTCAATACTCTTAATCGAATCCACCAGAAAATGCTGAAGCAGCTACATGGCCTTGGTGGGGAGATAAACGCTATTTTCTTTTGCCCTCATGGCCCCGATGATGGGTGTCAATGTCGAAAGCCGGCGCCGGGATTGTTCAATGAGCTTCAACAACGTCTACAGTGCAGTCTTAGTGGAGTAGACGCTGTTGGAGATTCGTTAAGGGATTTGCAGGCGGCTCGCACCGCCTCAGCAAACCCGGTTCTGGTGCGCAGTGGGAAAGGCGCAAGGACCGAAATACAGCTGCGACAGGAATCCGTCACAGCAGAGTTTGGAGGAGTGCCGGTGTTCGATGATTTGGCAGCTTATGTGGAATCGTTAAGATCACGTGGTTTACTTGAGGTGGTTTCATGACCGCTGTTCGATCTCTGGTCTATCTCCTGGGCCAGATAATCAGCGCAATAGTTATCGATCTGATCGTACTTCTGACGATACCTTTGTCCAGAAGCCTCCGAGACCGCGTGATCAGCAGTTGGGCAAGATTCAATATCTGGACATTGCGCATTATCTGTGGCCTTGAATACCGTGTAAAAGGCCTGGAAAACATTCCTGATCAACCGACGATCATAATCTCTAATCATCAGTCCGCATGGGAAACATTGTGTTTCCAGTTGCTTTTCCCGCCACTTTCGTTTGTTCTAAAAAGACAGCTTCTATGGATTCCTTTTTTTGGATGGGGACTAGCCGCTTATAGTCCGGTAGCTATCGACCGGGGAAAAAAGATGCGGGCACTTGATCAGCTGATCAAACAGGGGAAACGACGCCTTGAAGAAGGGCGATGGTTGGTGATTTACCCCGAGGGTACTCGAATGTCACCGGGCCACCCAGGAAAATTTCAAATAGGCGGTGCAATGATTGCAGCAAAGACCGGGGCGCCATTATTGCCGGTGGCACATAATGCAGGTGTGTTTTGGCCGAAAAAGAGCTTTCTAAAGTATCCAGGCACGATCGATTTGGTGATTGGTCCAGCAATCAAGACCGAGGGGCGTAAGGCCAGAGAGATAAATGCGCAAGCGGAGAATTGGATTAAAAATAAGATTTCGGAACTTCCGATAAAGAAAGCCGAAACCGATTCACATATTTGAGTTGAAAGGCTGGTTACTCTGCTATTAACAAGCTCATTGCACTCCTGAGTTGAAGCTTGCATTGCAAAGTCTAATGTAGTCATCTGGCGATAGAGTTTCAGCACGTTGAGAGGAATCGATTTCTGCAACTTTAAATTGGGCACTTGTTACAAGGGCACCCAATGCGTTGCGGAGAGTTTTTCGGCGTTGGCCAAACGCGGCAGTGACCAGTCGATTAAGGTTGGCTTTATCAAAATCAGTATTTTTAACTTTCTTTGGCCGCAAACGGACGACTGTGGATTCCACTTTGGGAGGGGGGTCAAAGGCTGTGGGGGGCACGTCAATCAGGCATTCGCAGTCAAGCTCTAGAGACGCCATTACGGTGAGACGTCCATAGTTTTTGTTTCCGGGTTTGGCGGTAAGTCGCAATGCCACCTCTCTTTGCAACATAAACATCATATCTTCAAGCAAATCGACTTGCTCAAGCAAATGGAAAATCAGGGGAGTAGAGATGTTGTAGGGTAAGTTGCCAATCAAGCGAAGAGGCTTATCCGGGTGCAATCTTTTTATCCTGGACAGATCGCACTTTAGAATATCCATTTCGAGGACGGTGAGTTTATCGCGGGCAAATTGATTCCTGAGAAATTCCGCCAGATCTCGATCCACTTCGATCACGGTCAAATGATTGATCCGTTCTAGCAGTGCTGTTGTCAACGCACCCAATCCAGGTCCGATTTCGACCAGATTTTGGTCATTTCGCGGCACAAACGCCGTGACGATTCGTTGCAGGATTTGCGCATCTTTAAGAAAGTGTTGTCCAAAACGCTTGCGAGCAATGTGCTTGTTTCCATTCACTATATTCACCAGAATTACTCTCCGGCTAGTCTTGAATCTGGTTATCGGCGAACTTGATAGCAAGCATAAGCGCGGCGATCATGCTCGAGGCGCTGGCATGGCCGCCTCCAGCTAGGGAAAGAGCCGTTCCATGATCCACCGATGTGCGAATCAGAGGTAGTCCGAGCGTTATGTTGACAACATCACCAAATCCCTGGTGCTTGATGACTGGCAGACCCTGGTCATGATACATGGCCAGGACTGCATCAAGGGAGGCTAACTGGTGAGCAGTAAAGGCGGTATCTGCCGGCAAAGGCCCGATGAGGTTCAATCCCTTTTTAATCAATGATTCGATAACCGGTTGAATCACTTCAATCTCCTCGGTGCCGAGATGCCCACCTTCTCCGGCATGTGGATTGAGGCCACATACACCGATCGCAGGAGATTCAATTGCGTACAATCGACCAATATCACGGCTCATTATCGAAATTACTTGTTCGAGTCTTGCGGGCGTAATTGCTCCCGGAACTTTTGACAGGGGCAAATGAGTAGTCGCCAGACACACCTTTAGATCGTTGCTCGCTAGCATCATTACTGGTAGAGCACTACCTGCACGATCGGCGATCCACTCAGTGTGACCTGAGAAATTTATTCCAGCATCATTGATAGCCGCTTTATTAACCGGCGCTGTTACCATGGCCTGATATTGCTTCGATAGACATGAATCGATCGCCATATCGATCCCGTGGACAAGCTGAGCGGAGTTGCTATTGTTAAGTTGTCCTGGGACTACTGGTCGAGCGCAAGGAAGATTAATAACGCTGGCGCAACCTGGGCGATGGCGGGGCGGGTCGACTTCAGCTGCGATGGTGTCTATTGAGAGTTCAATTCCAAGTTGCGCTGCTCTGGACCCGAGTACCTCGGCATCCCCTGCGATTGCGATGTGCGCGAAGTATTCCTGTTGGAGTGCGCCTATAATGATGTCAGGTCCAATACCGGCTGGCTCGCCTGCGGTAACGATAATGCGCGGCAGATCGTGGGTCATAGCCAGGTTATCGTCGGCTGAGTTCCATTTTCTTTCCGGAACGAACCATGTTCAGTTTGTTCAGAAACGAACCGCCAAGTAACGGAAATTCAGGGAAAGAACCCAATATTACATTGGCCGCTACATTACGTAATGTTATTCCTTCGACGCTAACTCGCTTAAGAGTGATAGATTTCATCCGTGCGACACCAGACGCAGTGGAAGCATATCCATCCCGTGCAGTTTTGTAATCGATACCCAGGCGGTCTGCTTGCACACTGCTGAAAGTTATCGTGTCTGCACCGGTGTCCACCAAAAAGCGGGTTGAACGACGATTAACTTCACCACGGGCAAAGAAGAAACCACTAGAGTCGGCCCACAAAGTTATCACCCCAGCGTCACCGCCATCATCAGTTACGGCAGATTCAGGGTCTGCAAGCACCGGAGCGGCAACACTGTCTGGGTCAAGTTCGACTCTTTCTCCATCCACGCTGAGTACCGCGCGACCACTTGTGGCCTCAATCAGTGCAATACGTGAATGTGAGGAATCACCTGGTGAGAGCACCAATCGTTCACCGTTAAACAGAACAATTGCGCGATTGGTGCCTGTCATTACCAACTGTATTTGGTCTTCCGACCAAGCCAATGGGCTAAGGAAACCTGCCGACATACAAGCAACCACCGTTAGCCATTTTAATCTTTTATTCATTCTTCAAATCCCCCTTCAAAATATGGTAGTTCGGCTTCTATCCAACCGAATTTATCAAAGTCTATCCTTCCGTGTTGATCAAATAACACTCCTTCAGCGACCAGCAGTTCACGCTGATGGTTGTCTATTTTGCCATCTTTACGCGGGCTAAGCTCCCCCTTGCTGTTAATAACACGATGCCAAGGTACTTCCAAGTCAGGAGTAACCGCTGCCATGGCATAGCCTACCTGCCGCGCCCCAGTATTTACCATGCGGGCAATTTTGCCGTAACTTGCGACGTTTCCTGGCGGGATTCGCCTAACGACTTCATAAATCCGCTGATACAGGCTCACAATCGTTAACCAAAAATTACCGACGCCGATAATAACAAACCGATATGATCTAGTAGACACCAAATATCCAATATGCTTCGATTTTGATAGAATAGACCGGCGGATCCTGCCTGCTAATTTAACCTCCCTTCCTACTATGCCTCGATCGTCTCGTATGCAGGAATCCAGTCAAATCACGGTTATTCGACCCATCAAAGGCTGGAAGAAACTCAATCTTGTGGAGCTATGGGAGTATCGTGAACTGCTACTGGCATTTTGCGTGCGTGATATCAAGATTCGTTACAAGCAAACTGTTTTAGGCGCTGCCTGGGCGATTCTCCAGCCACTGGTAACTATGCTTATCTTCAGTATAATTTTTGGTCGACTGGCGGGTATTCCTTCAGACGGTTTTCCCTATCCAGTTTTCGTTTACTCGGGGCTGTTGCCTTGGATGTTGTTTTCAAACGCGATCAGCTCGAGTTCGGGCTCAATGGTTGGGTCGGCCCATATGGTAAGCAAGATATATTTTCCACGTGTAGTGATACCTTTCTCTGCAGTGGGAAGCGGACTGGTGGATTTCGCTGTTTCAGCCTGCATTTTGCTTTTATTAATGTTTGTATATGACGTGCCCTGGACATGGCAACTTATTGTGACCCCAGTGCTTCTCACTGGTGTGATCTTGGTAGCGCTAGGAGTGGGAACAGCACTTTCTGCACTAACGGTAAGTTACCGGGATTTTCGCTATGTGGTCCCATTCATGGTGCAGATATGGATGTACCTGACTCCAGTGGTCTATCCTCTTGGATTTATCCCAGAGAAGTGGCGTTGGTTACTATATCTTAATCCGCTGACTGGCTACATTGAAGGATTTCGGTCAGTATTTCTCGGAAAGCCGTTCGATTTTGTTGGCATCAGTTCAGCTGTGATACTTACAATGTTTGTATTTTTGGGAGGGTTGAAATATTTCCGTAAGGTTGAACAAAGGTTTGCCGACGTAATCTGATGAAGTCCGCAATTAGTGTTAGCTCCCTTTCAAAGCAATACCAGATTGGTAGTGAGTCAATTCATGGGCAAACATTTCGAGAAATGTTGGTTGGTGTTATGTCTTCGCCATTTTCCCGCTTTCATAATCTTCGCCGAAATGATCCCCATGCCGAGCGAATCTGGGCTCTCAAAGATGTCTCATTTGAGGTTGAACAAGGCGAAATACTAGGAGTGGTTGGTAAAAACGGTGCGGGAAAAAGTACCCTCCTGAAACTACTGAGTCGAATTACTGCTCCAACCAGTGGAGAGATTGTTTATCGTGGACGACTTGCAGCGCTTCTGGAGGTAGGCACAGGATTTCATCCAGAACTTACTGGGCGCGAGAATATATTTCTAAATGGCACTATTCTGGGAATGGGCCGCAATGAAATTCGAGCCAAGCTTGAACGTATTGTAGAGTTTGCCGAAGTTGCTGAATTTCTAGATACGCCGGTGAAGCGTTATTCAAGCGGCATGCTTGTGCGACTGGCGTTTTCGGTATCGGCGCATCTGGAGCCGAATATTCTAATCATCGATGAGGTATTGGCAGTTGGAGATATTTCGTTTCAGAAAAAATGTATCGAGCAGATGCAAGGCTTGACTAAGTTAGGGTGTACAGTTCTGGTTGTCAGTCACAACATGGGCATCGTCCAGACGGTTGCTGATCGCTGTTTGTTACTTGAGAACGGGTCTGTTGATGCTATAGGAACCACGCAAGATGTGGTTGAATGTTATCTTAAGAAATACAGCGGTCGGCATGGACTAACTATTGAAGATTGCTCCAGCGCCACAGTTATGGAATTTTCAGGTTTCGTGGAGAAAATTGAGAACAGGCAAATAAGAATTATTATTCGGGTTAAGTTAGAGTTCGTCGAATCGGTAGACGAGATAAAAATTGACTTCGCAATAGAGAATACCAGTGGCTTGCGACTGGTCCAACATGTTGCTTCTGACGCGGAACAAAAAAACGTTAGCCGAGGAGAGACCCTACGCGCCGAATACAATATGGACTGCACGCAGTTGCTTCCTGGGGAATACTTCGGTGTTTTGTATGTGTATTCAAAAATTTTGGGCGTAGTATTGCACTTGGAAGAGGTGGCACTGTTTAGTGTGCCTCGTTCGAAAGAGCTTATGGAGATTTGCTCAAATCATTTTACCCCGGCGATTATTCCCGAGATTGGCTTTTCAGTTTCAGTGAGCTAAAGAAAGTTGCTCAATCTTATTAGGCATTTTGTGAACAGGGCTAGAACATTAGTTATTCAGTCTCGTTTGCGTTTTAAAATTCCTAATAGGTTCTGGCGAGATGTTATAAATGAAAAGACACTTCCTTTTGATGATTTCGAGTATCAGTCGGATAGAAGCATTGTAATATCTCGGATAGGACTAAAGCTCCCCGAGTGTTCTGTAGCTGGGAATATTTTACGTTCCTATACACAATTAGTTGAGCTGATTGAGAATGCGGATGTCACCGCTTCCTGGGATAGTAAACTTGAGGAATTACTAATTCGTTTTTGCGAAGAGATATACCCTGTGAATTGTGCTGAAGAAATTTACATATTGTATGAGTTGTTAGTTAAGGGGGACTATAATTTATACTTTAATTCGGCGACCATTTTGATGGATATCGGCGCTAACGTTGGTTATACATCTATTTTCCTTGCTGCCCAGAATCCATCGGTAACCGTAATTGGTTACGAGCCGGTTAAAGTCAATTACTTAAGAGCGAGAAGAAATTTTTCCTTGAACCCGCATCTGTTAGACAGGGTGACGATCAATCAATTTGGACTTTTAAATTACACTGGTGACGCAGTAATGCAGACCGAATTCGATAATCGTGGAAGGTCAAGTGCGGTAATTAACCGGAAGCTAAATTCTCCGGGTGAAGTGCAAGAATTAACGGTAGAAGTTCAAAATGCTTCAGATGTCGTGAAACAAGCCATTAAAGAAATTTCAGAAAAAACTGTATGGATAAAACTAGATTGTGAGGGATGTGAGTACCAAATAATTGAGAGTCTTGCTGAAGCAAGAGTGCTGAGTCAAATTACTGGCATTTTATTTGAGTGGCATGTGATTGAATCAGGATTAGATGACATTGTCCAAATTCAGGATGTTTTGGTAGCCAATGGTTTTTGTGTTTATGTACAACGTGGTAAAGATAAGTCAGCAGAAACAGGTCTTTGTCTAGCAACTCGGCAATTGGAATAGATGCGATTGACCAAGAGCAACATAAACAACGAAGGTCTCAGGTATCGTTCCAATATACTACCGATCAAAATGGTTGCCATTCTGTCTGAGGTCAATAACAAACGCTAATTATCCTAATCTTGAGATCGGCGGGGCAAATGATGCATCAGAAGATAATAGTATTGGTGTCCTAGAGGATTGTGTACTGAAATACAATTTCAAAGAATCAGTCGCTATCAGTGCTGTCCCACAGTTAAAACAAAGAAGGCCTATAACCCTGTAATTTGATAAAATTGAGTTCGCAAAAAAACACTTTTATCACAGGAGGAATAGGCCTTGGCTCACAATAATACAGTGTTATCACAAATTCTCAAACTGGTATGTCGACATGAGTTTGAATCATTGGCAAAACAACACCATCAAGGCCAAAAACTCCGGAAAATGACCCGTTGGGGGCAATTTACCACCCTCATCATTGCGCAACTATCTGGCCGCACCAGCTTGCGTGACATCGAAGGCAATATGGCCGCGCAACAATCCAAGCTCTATCACCTCGGTATTGAGAAGGTGAGTCGTTCTACTCTTGCCCGTGTCAACAAGAGTCAACCAAGTTCACTTTATGAATCGTTGTTTAATCGGCTACTTCATCGCTGCCAGTCGAGAGCACCACGACATGGTTTTCGTTTCAAGAATCGGCTGCTTTCGATGGATGCCACTACCATAGACCTTTGCCTATCGGTCTTTCCATGGGCGAAGTTTCGGACAACCAAAGGGGCGATCAAGCTACATGCAGTAGTGGATCACGAGGGCTATCTGCCCGCCTTTGTCTCGATTACGAACGGCAAAGTGCATGAGGTCAACATGGCAAAGAAGCTGTCACTAGCGAAGGGAAGTATTGTGGTGATGGACCGCGGCTATACGGACTACAGCTGGTATAACGCCTTGCATAACAAGGGAATATGGTTTGTTACCCGTCAGAAACGAAATGCCACGTTCAAGGTAGTTAAACGGCGTGCAGTGAAAAAATATACTGGTTTAACATCCGATCAAACGATTCAAGTAGTCGGATCAAAAGCCGGTCAGTGCGCTATTGCACTTCGACGAATCGGTTACCGTGATCCTGAAACGGGCAAACACTACGTCTTTTTAACGAACAACTTCAAGCTTGCAGCAAAGACGATCGCAGACATATACAAAGCGCGTTGGCAGATAGAAATGTTCTTCAAATGGATTAAGCAAAACCTGAAGATCAAGACGTTCATCGGTACATCGAAGAATGCTGTCATGACCCAAATCTGGATTGCCCTGTGTGCTTACTTGATATTGAGCTACCTTAAATTTAGTAGCTGCATGGACCGCAGTATCGGACAGATTCTGAAGCTACTTCAGCTGAACATCTTTGAGCGACGAGAGCTGATGCCTCTTATTCGGGGGCAAACCGTTGAACCACCAGGCTCAATCAATCACCTCCAAACTTCATTCCTGTAAACTGTGGGACAGCACTGAGTCGCTATATATGTTTATCCTTATAGCCATAGTGCGGCTTCAGCACGAATTTCCGGAATTGCTCTGGCATCGAGATAGTATTTATGATTTCTCGATCCGGACGATCTGTTCAACTCTGACAGGTTTGAAAGGCGCATGGAAATATTAGATCGAAATACAGCTGAGCCGATCAAGTGAAGCCTCCACTGAAGAATTAGTAATCTCAGCACGATTACCGTTCGTCTAAAATTACCCGATGAAAATCCTATTTCTTACAAAATCATGGCCAACAATAGGTGGAGTGGAGACCTGGTTGAGAGACATGGTCACGGGATTACGACAGCAGCATTTTGAGGTGGAGGTCTGGATAGCGGGGGGCGGTAAGAAACAAGCTGCTGACGACTATCTTGCAGCCTATCCGGAAATTCGCGGTTCTGTGATTAGGCCGCGAAATCTTTTCGCCTCGCAAAAGTGGCGCGCCATAAAGAAAGTATTATTTGATACAAAGCCAGATGTTGTGATTCCCGTAATGTTGGCCGACGCTCTTTACCAGGCTGCAAATTTAAAAAGAGAGATGGACTTTAGAATACTTTATCCTGTACATGAACATGGAAACGGAGCGATGGCTGATGTTGCCAACTATGGATCTGCTATGGACGCAATATTGTGCGCTGACCGGCTGACACTTGATTCAATTAGCTCCGTGGTACCTGAAACAAGGGTGCTACATATCCCGTGCGGAGTCTCTTGGTCAAAATCTCCAGATGCGGTGAAGAGTTTGACAGATAGGGTTCCGGTCGTAGGGTTTTGCGGTCGACTTGAACAAGGCGCAAAACGAGCGACAGATCTTATTCGCTTTTATAGGGAACTAATTCATGCACGGAGACATTTTAAACTGTTGATAGCTGGCGAAGGCGCTTTACGATCGCAGTTAGAGTCAAAAATATCTTCTAGCAGGTCCATCGATGTATCGTTTCTTGGGGGATTGTCGAGAGATCAACTCGATCAGAAATTTTACCCTAAGATTGATTATCTCCTGATTACATCTGATAGTGAAACAGGGCCCCTAGTTGCATTCGAAGCTATGGCAAGAAAACGGTTGGTTATTACATCCAATTTCTTAGGGCGAGCATATAATGGGGAGCTGATTGACAGGGAAAACTGTTTAGTTTTTCCCGTTGGCGATATGCAAAAGGCGTGTAGTTGTATTCTGGAACTGGAAAAAGATCCTCTACTTAGAGTGTTTATGCAAGAGAATGGTCACGCACATTTTTTAGCGACAAGAACACAGAAAGCCATGCTTGATACTTGGCTGTATGAGATAAAAAGAGTGATGAAGTGTTCGCCCAGACTTCCTCGATGCAAGCTCCGGCCCCCCTCGTGCTCACATGGAAAACTTGCTAGTTTAGGCTTTTCACAAGCGGCCGGGGACAACATTCGGTGCCTGCTTGGACGTAATCCAAAATATCTCTATGCTTCCGAAGAGTGGCCATACTATAGTCAAATTGCGGATGAATAGTCTACCTGCGCGAAACCTGCGAATCTTAATCGTCGCACCTTCGGCCTACCTGCTTGGTGGGGTGCAGAACTGGCTGGACTATCTAATGCCAGGATTGGAGAAGTTTGGTTATGAGGTGGTGTTGGGGCTGACGGATGGGGAACATCATCGCAGTGCTGACTATCTAGTTGCACACCCATGGACAAAGGCGGAGCGGATAATAAATCCAACCGGTAGTCGCCAAGGAAGGGTAAACGCGGTTTCTCGAAAGATTCTAGACGTAGAACCGGACATTGTGTTCAGCGTAAATATTGGAGACTGCCTAGAGGCAATATCCGATCTAAGGGAAAAGCGGCAGTCGGCCGCGCGCCTCGTTATGACAATGCACGGAATTGAAGCAGATTATGTTGGAGACCTTCGATATTACGAACAAGTTGTGGATGGCGTTATCTATACCAATCGCCTGATCAAACCGTTGATCCAGACATACACAGCGCTTAACTCCTCACGCTTATTCTACGCGCCCTGTGGTGTGAATATTCCCAACCGGATGCCAGTGAGGGACTCCAAACCGCATCATATTTTTTGGATGGGACGTTTTGATCAGGCTCAAAAACGCTGTCTTGAGCTACCACTGATAGCGCAGTCCCTACCGTCACGCGACATCAGCTGGAAATTAATTTTGGCAGGAGATGGCCCCGAGGAGTGCAGGCTTCGACAGGGTTTTGATGACATTGAAGTGGGTCGGGTAGAGTTTCTTGGGCACGTCCCTCACAAAACACTTCTGAGGGAGCTGTTGCCAACAGCAGGTATCCTGCTGCTAAATTCCTCATGGGAAACCGGCCCTATTACAATCTGGGAGGCAATGGCTGCTGGAGTACCCGTGGTTACCTCACGCTACACAGGTAGCGGAGTGGAGAATAGTTTGGAAGATCAGCACAATGTTTCGATGTTTGATGTAGGTGATGTGCGCGCTGCTGCAGATTGTCTGCAATCACTTTTTCATGACACCGAGCTCCGTCGGCGTTTGGTGAAGAACGGATTTGAATTGGTAAAGCAGAGGTACTCAATATCGCGTTCAGTCGACTCCTGTCAGCGCGCCCTAAGGACTATTATGGCACTGCCGCCTAGAGAAGATATTGCTCTCGAAGCGGCCGAAAAACCTGTCCAGGGCCGCCTTGATCGATGGTTGGGAGCGTCAAAGGGTGAGAAATTACGCCGGGTACTGGGGCGGACATGGAAGCATCGGAGCGCAGGAAGCGAATGGCCACATGCGCGAGTCGGAATGAGTGCGGAAAATCAAGAAAAGTTCGACACCTTGGCAAGGGCATTAGATCAGCAACGCGATGGCTATCATGTAGACGCTGAGATCGGACAATGAGTGGACCGGTCAGTGTCATTATTCCGGTTTTCAATCGCCCCACACAGATTATTGAAGCGGTTGAAAGTGTACTGGAGCAGAATTATCGACCTTTAGAAATTATCGTAGTTGACGATGGATCGACAGATGAGACATACGCTGCAATGCAAGAATTAAAGTCTCACAATCCACAGCTGATTAAGCTTGTGCAGACAGCTAATAGAGGCCCAGGACCCGCGAGGGAGGTGGGCAGGCAACTTGCAGGAGGCGACTATATTCAGTATCTCGATAGCGATGATGTGCTGTATTCCAACAAATTTGAATTACAAGTCAAGGCACTGGAACGAAATCCGCAATGCCAGATTGCATATGGTAAGACCAGATATCGATCTGAGGACAACTTCAAAGAATCAGCTCATGGTAAGCGCACTGGAGAACAGATCGAAACAATGTTCCCCTCGTTCTTGGCTGGTCGATGGTGGAGCACTCTCACCCCACTCTACCGGCGCGCGATAAGTGATAGAGCAGGTCCATGGTTGGATCTAAAACAAGAAGAAGATTGGGAATACGATGCAAGGGTTGCGGCGCTTGGTATAAAACTATGTTTCGTGGACGAATTTGTCTGTGAGGTTCGCAGCCATTCGGAAGATCGAATATCGCAAATGCAGCTTGGCCTTCGCACAAAATTATCCAGTATTGCTCAGGCTAGACAGCTTATTTACGCGCATGCAATTGAGGCCAAGCTGAATCCCAGTTTCCCCGAAATGCAGATTTTCTCCCGTAGCGCTTTCCATCTTGCCAGACAATGCGGCGCCGCCGGGCTTGGGAAGGAATCGCAAAAGCTATTCGCGCTGTCACGTCGGGCTAGCGGACGGCCAAACAAAAAAGAATATTTGGTTTACCATTTTCTTGCTCATGCGCTCGGGTGGCACCGTCTAGGCCAACTTTGTTGCTGGCGTGATCGGATAAAAATTGGCAAATGACGGAAGTTTCCGTAGTGATGTCGGTGTATAACGGCGAAACACAGGTTCGGAATACACTCATGAGCCTGGAGGCACAGATTGGGTTGAGCCCAGAAATAATCGTGGTTAACGATGGTTCTGAGGACAAAACTACTGAGATTCTAGATGACTTCGCCTATCCACGTTCGAATATTCATATCATTCATCAGTCAAACAAGGGTCTGACTGCAGCCTTAATAAGGGGTTGCGCTGCTGCAAGAGGCCATTATATTGCGAGACAGGATAGTGGCGATATTTCGGCTCCTAACCGCTTGATTAAACAGGTGCAGACACTCGAGACAAACCCGGATGCGTCTATGATCTCTTGTGCCACCCGTTTTTCAGACCAGGAGGGTTACTTCTTGTACGAGATGTTTCCGCAACCTGCTATACCCCAGGATGTCTCAATCGAATCTCCTCCGCATCATGGTAGCGTAATGTTCCGGAAAAAAGACTACCAGCAGGCTGGTGGGTATCGATCGGAGTTTTACGTTGCGCAAGACCTGGATCTTTGGTCCAGATTGCAAGCCATGGGAAGCCATATCTGTCTCGACGAGGTGCTCTATGAGGCCACTGTTGATCCTGGCTCGATTACCTCCAGCCGGCGTCACATTCAACAGCAAGTGGCAAATCTTAGCGAACAAATCATGCGAGAGCGTCGAGCGGGGCGGTCAGAGCAGGCCATACTGAATCAGATCCAAAGTGTATCGCGTGAAGATCCTCTCGCACCCCGAATCGGCCTCGCGGATTACCATTATTTTATTGCAGGGTGCTTACGGCGGTCTCTGCCAGAGAGAGCAAGGCACCATTATAGAGAAGCGATTCGGTCTAATCCTACCCATCTGCGGGCAATGGCGAGGTATCTGCAGTTGTTGCTGAAAACCTGATAGACCCCCGGACGGGAATTGAATACACTACCCGCCGTTCGTTGTTAAATTAATCCCAAAATGTTTGAACTACTGAAGGCTGGAGGGTTCCTGATCTGGCCGATATTGTTGTGCTCGATTATCGCATTGGCAATTATCCTTGAACGCTTTTTGGCGTTGAAATCCAGTGATGTCGCGCCTCCTGAATTACTTGACCGAATTAGAAAGTTGCTTCAAAAAGGTGAGCTGGACAATAAAGCGATTAATGAAATAGAAGAAAACTCCCCGCTTGGAAAGGTGCTGGCTGCAGGCTTGCGAAATCCAAACCAGCATCGGGTTGTGATCAAGGAGGCTATAGAAGAAGCCGGACGCCACGTCGTTCATGAACTAGAGAGACATCTTCAGACTTTAGGAACGATTGCAAATATCACACCGCTGCTGGGTCTTTTGGGTACGGTAATCGGCATGATTAAGGTGTTTTCAGCTATCACAACGTTTGGTGTTGGCGACCCGCAAGCACTCGCAGAAGGAATTTCCGAAGCTTTAGTGACTACCGCAGCTGGATTGTCAGTAGGGATACCGAGCCTAATGTTCCACCGCTATTTCAAAGGGAAGGTCAATACCCTGACTGTCGATATGGAGCAGCAAGCCCTTAAATTTATGAAGATTCTGCAGAAGGAAGCTTGATCGAGTACGCAATATTCAATGCGATTTCAGAGTAATAACGAAGAGGTTGATGCCGACATCAACCTGACTCCACTGATCGATGTGGTGTTTCTGCTGTTGATCTTTTTCATGGTAACCACGACTTTTTCCAGAGAAGCAGAAATCAAACTGAAGCTGCCGGAAGCGACCTCGGCAGAACAGTCTTCAGTTGAAGACAAATTCGTGACCATCCAGATCAGTGATATCGGGCAATTCGCGGTGCAAGGGCCCGAAGAAGATGCACCCCGTGAACTGATAAATTCCAGTCTCGATACTTTGCGCAAGGCAATAGAGCGTGCTGCTGGCGATCTAAAGGAGCCTATTATATTAATCAGGGCGGACCGACTTACGCCCCACGAGGCGGTGATTAATGCGATGGACGCCGCACGAAGGTTGGGTTTTTTTCAGATTACCTTTGCTACCGGCCAACCTCAATAACTACCGTCTGTAAGATGAGGTCAGTTGGGGTTTGATGTGTTACCTCTCTAACCAGTCATCAGAGATATCGAAAAAGTAGAAGATTGGCACCGTCAATTACTTCTTTTTTGGCCTTTGCCAGTTGGCAATCGACTTTTGCGGCGGTCTGGAAATAGCAAGCATACCAGCCTCCACGTCCCTGGTAATGGTCGAACCTGCGCCAATCGTAACGCCATCGCCGATTCGCACCGGTGCTATCAGCTGAGTGTCCGATCCAACTACTACTTTATGACCCATCATAATTACAGGTAATTACTCCGGCGCCTATATTGACCTCGCTACCCACAGAGCTGTCTCCGACATACGCGAGATGATTGACCTTAGTTCCTGCTCCTAATTCACTTTTCTTTACCTCGACAAAATTCCCGACTTTGACATTATCTTTCAGTATCGCTTCGGGACGAAGCCGCGCATACGGGCCAATTTCACAAGAGGTGCCAAGTGTTGCATCCTCAATAACGCTGTTTGCATTTACTCGACAGTTATTCCCTATTACGGCATTGCGAATCAGACAATTAGGGCCTATTGAGACATTATTACCCACTACTACGTTTCCTTCGAGTATCACGTTAACGTCCAGTATGCAGTCCGTGCCGAACATCGTATTCCCCCTCACATCGATACGTGCAGGATCCAAGAGCGTAACGCCGTCCAGCATCAGCTGATCAGCGTTAAGCCTCTGAAAGGCTCTCTCTGCAATTGCCAATTCGGCTAGGGAGTTCACGCCCATTAGCCTGGTTGGGTCGACCGCCAATTCGGTGTGTACGATTGCATTCTCGGTTACCGCTGTCGCGACGACGTCGGTCAGATAATACTCTCCCTGGCTGTTACTGTTATCAAGACTACCCAGCCACCGTTTCAGAGAGCTTGCTTTGCACGCCATGATTCCGGTGTTAACTTCGGCGATAAGCCGCTGATCGTCGGTCGCATCTTTGTGCTCTACAATCCCTGTAATCCCGCCGCCTGGATCGCGGAGGATCCGGCCTAGTCCGTCTGAGTTGTCGGGTTTTGCGGTCATTAGAGAGAGGTCGGCATCTGAACTACACAGTTCTTTGAGTGAACTGGCTTTCATCAAGGGAGAATCCCCATAAAGAATCAGGCAGGTCGAGGCCGAATCTATATCTGGCATCGCCTGGGCGACAGCATGGCCGGTACCAAGCTGTTGTTCCTGTAGCGTCCAGCGGATGTCTATCACTTGTTCTCCGAGCGCAGTGAGCAGGGTTTCCCTGACCAGATTTGAATCATGGCCGGTCACGACGTGAATTCGCTTAGGAGTAAGTTTCTGCGCAGTTTCAATCACATGTTGCAGCATGGATTTGCCACCCACTTGGTGTAGAACCTTGGGCAGCGTGGATCGCATGCGAGTACCCTGACCGGCAGCGAGTATGATGATTTCGAGGCGCACGTGAAACTCGTTCAGATAAATTTTGAAGCTGGCCCGCCTTAGAGGCTGTCCGGCTAGAGATAATTAAACAGTGATATGATATACGCGATCAAACGTATGACCAAATATTAGACCGCTTAAATGTTCCAGCAACACTTCGAGAATATCAGGAACGAAATACCCTATAAGAGCCCGGTAGACCCTCGGAGCGTTCACTGCAATCATTTGACATGTGTAGCTACGATATGGATAGTTTTCGAAAGATTATCCCAAGCGAGGGATTTGGTGAGGTTTTTGACCTCGGTCAGGAAGAAAAGCAGACGCTAGTGGAAGATGAGTGTAAGCTATATTTGATTGGCTGCCGTTTTCTGAAGCAGGTATTGCTTGGCGAAAATTCAATTCCAGTGCATGAAGTGGCCCGCGTGGTGCGGCTGGATAGACGCCGTCAGCGACAGGTTGCCCCCGGAAATGATAAAGTTAAAAAATGATTAGCTCAGATCAGACAACTAAACACTACGATCTGCGACCCCATGGCGATCTCGAGATTGCTATTATCGCGGATACGCATGGGCAGATAGACCCTAGAGTTCTACAGCTGATATCACAATCAGATGTGGCGCTACACGCAGGGGATATCCTTGGCGCTGCGGTACTTGAATCGATGAATCCCCGCCTTGGCATAGTGATAGCGGTATGTGGCAACAATGATTTTGCTGTGACCTGGCCCATGGAAGAACATGCGGTTTTAAACCAACTTCCGGAAGTAGCGGTAGTAGAGTGTGTCGGCGGCAGTATCGTGATTGAACATGGGCATCTTTTGCGCAATATCGAAACGAATCATTATCCTTTGGCATATAAATACCCCGACGCACGAATGGTGGTTTATGGACACACACATGTTCAGCGGCTTGATCAGGATTCACCTCCTTGGCTGGTTAACCCGGGGGCTGCCGGATTGACGAGGACCAATGGAGGCGCGTCATGTTATCAACTCAGAATTCAGGGCGAACACTGGAGTACCGAAGAATACAAGTTTTCCCAAATTAAACGGGCGGGCTGACAGGCTTCAATATGTATCAGGATTTCTTCGGCCTCAAGAATACGCCATTTTCCATAGTTCCGGATCACCGGGTGGTGTATATGAGTGAGAGCCACCGTGAAGCTGTTGCTCATCTATTGTATTCACTCAAAAAGTCAGGTGGTTTCATCCAACTTACCGGGGAGGTCGGGACGGGAAAAACCACGGTGAGCCGATATTTACTTCAGCATTTACCAAAAAACGTGGACGTAGCGTTGTTGCTTAATCCCAGGATCAACGAGCAGGAAATGCTGGAGACAATCTGTGACGAATTAAATATTAGGTATCCAAGGGGCTCCGGGGCAACTTTAAAAAACCTAATAAATATACTTAACTACTACCTACTTGCTTCACATTCCAAGGGCCGTCACACAGTATTGATTATCGACGAGGCTCAGAATTTATCTCGTGAGGTTCTTGAGCAAGTTCGGTTGTTGACAAACCTTGAGACCAACACCGACAAGCTGCTTCAGATTATCCTCATTGGCCAGCCGGAATTAGTTCATATGCTAAATCGGCATGATTTACGGCAACTTTCACAGCGTATCGTCGGTCGCTATAAGTTGAAGCCTCTCAATCTTAAAGAGACTCGTGAGTACATTACTTATCGACTCGAGCAGGCTGGCTGTGATCTTCCGTTATTTACCCGCAGTGCAACGCAGCGCATTCATAAGCTGTCTCAAGGGATTCCGCGGGTGATTAATGTGCTTTGTGACAATGCGCTGATGGGTGCGTATAGTGAAGATCTAAATCAGGTATCCGTGCGGATCGTTAATCGAGCAGCTTCCGAGGTTTTACCTGAAAGGCCCAAACGCAGCTTGCTGGGAAGAACGTTTAGAGTGGCGATGGTTCCACTTCTAATATTTACTCTGGTGGTGGCCTATTGGTCCTACGGAGGTAACCCCGATTTTTCCACACTAGTTTCAGGAATCTGGGAGTTGCCCCAGCAAAAGACTATTGATGATAAACCTGTTCGAGCTTCCCGACTAAATTATTCAGAGGCACCTGGAATAGGGATTACTAGGTCAGTAGATTCGTTTTCAACCGCAATGATAGCGAGTACCGAATTGACGAAGTCTGATTTTCCGCGTGCGGATGTGATATTTCACCGGGACTCGCCGCTTAAGCAAAACTGATGTCATTTATCCTCGATGCCATCCGCAAAGCCGAGAAACAGCGCAGTGAAGACGCAGTGCCCTCCCTTGAGGCGATGGTCAGCGAACGAAGGCGCCGAAGTAGAAATAAGCGCGGTGGCGGGCTGGTTTGGTTTGGTTTAGCGATGGTTATTATCGCTACCGTGTACCTCAATCGCAGTCAAATGACCACATGGTGGCAGCAAGCAAAAGATATAAGCCAGCAGACCGTACAAGGTGTCAAGGAATCAGTAGGAAGCGTTATTTCGTTTGAGCCCGGGGAATCCCAAAAACCGGACTCAAACGATAGCAAAAACCAATCTAACGCGAGCGATGGAAATCAGCCACAAATGTCTTCAGGTCTTTCTGATTCTGCTAGTGCATCGACAGAAAGTAAGCTCACCGATGCGCAACGGACGTTACTCAGTCAGATCGAGTTCTCGGTAATATCTTATTCAAGTGACGCCGATAAGCGATTTGCCATGGTGGGATCACAGATTCTTAGGGAGGGTGATCTCCTGGAAGGATTTCCGATTGCTCGGATTCAGCCCGATGGTGTGGTGATAGATGTTAGTGGTCGAGCGGTCCTAATTCGCCCATGATTTTAAAAGTGGTCACCCACCATTAGAACGGATGAGGAATTAAAAACTGATCACTGGGCTAAACGCTAAGTGATCAAGCAATGAGGCGCTAGTTAATCTGTATCACCGTTAGCGCCAATTCTTATGTAAGTACATCGAGTTTTTAATCCTGCTGCACGGTCTTATTTATTATTGGCCAAATAGAGCCAGGTTTCTATCACAGAGTCAGGGTTCAGTGAGACACTATCAATCCCTTGTTCCATCAACCAACGAGCCAGATCAGGATGATCCGATGGGCCTTGGCCGCAGATTCCAACATACTTGCCCGCTTTTCGGCAGGCCTTGATGGCCATGCTGAGCATTGCTTTAACCGCCTCATCACGTTCATCGAACGAATCCGCAATAATTGCAGAATCTCGATCCAAGCCCAAGGTGAACTGTGTCATGTCATTGGAGCCAATTGAAAACCCGTCGAAGCGCTCCAGGAACTGGTCGGCCAGCACAGCGTTCGATGGTATTTCACACATCATGATAACTCTTAGTCCATTTTTACCCCGCTCAAGACCGTTCTTTGCAAGCAGCTCAATGACCCTGTCGGCTTCAGAGAGAGTGCGTACAAATGGCACCATCACTTCGATATTGGTCAATCCCATTTCATCGCGCACTCGTTTAAGCGCAGTGCATTCCATATTGAAACATTCCCGGAACGAGTCTGAGATATAACGGGAGGCACCGCGAAATCCCAACATCGGATTTTCTTCGGACGGTTCAAATTCCTTTCCACCAATGAGATTGGCGTATTCGTTTGATTTGAAATCAGATAAACGCACAATGACCGGCTTTGGATGGAATGCGGCGCCCAGAGTTGCAATACCTTCAACAAGTTTCTCAATGTAAAAACTTGCAGCATCGGGATAACCCGCCATTCGTTGATTAATGGCTTCTCGCATGTCAACAGGCATGCGTTCCTTCTCGAGCAATGCCTTCGGGTGCACCCCGATAGTGTTGTTAATTATGAATTCAAGACGTGCAAGTCCCACACCATGGTTAGGTATTTTTGAAAAAGTAAATGCGCGTTCGGGGTTACCTACATTCATAGTAATTTTGAAGGGTAACTCCGGCATTTTTTCCAGGTCTGTAGAAATAACTTGGTAGTCCAACTCCCCACGGTATACTCTGCCCGTATCGCCTTCAGCACAAGAAACCGTCACAGACTCTCCCTCAGCTAACGACTCGGTTGCATTTTCACAGCCAACGATAGCAGGGACACCAAGTTCTCTCGCGATGATAGCGGCGTGGCAAGTGCGCCCCCCGCGATTAGTGATAATTGCGGAGGCGCGCTTCATAACCGGTTCCCAATCCGGGT
The DNA here is from genome assembly GCA_947259885.1 of uncultured Gammaproteobacteria bacterium. Classification (GTDB taxonomy): domain Bacteria; phylum Pseudomonadota; class Gammaproteobacteria; order Arenicellales; family Poriferihabitantaceae; genus VYFG01. The sequence continues at coordinate 7,511 of CAMYNW010000007.1, read as the reverse complement.
CAGTCATGTCAGTGACTAGCACGTCTCCTGCCAAAACCTTCTCAAGCTCATCAATTCCAGGCACCAATCGAACTTTGCCGCTGCCTATACGGTGTCCAACGCTGCGTCCGGTGACAAGAATTTCGCCGGATTCATTGAGCTGAAATCGCTCCAGAGTGTTTTGATTTTCCCGGCTTCTGACTGTTTCAGGCCTCGCCTGAAGGATAAATAATTCACCATTCTGACCGTCTTTTCCCCATTCAATGTCCATTGGTCGGCCATAATGTTCACCAATAGTGACCGCCATGCGGGCTAACGCGGTGACATCTTCATCAGTGATTGAAAACTCATACTGGCTCGCTTTATCGACGTCCACAACCTCTACGGTAGAACCAGTGTCACTATCCGCATAGACCATTTTTATCTGCTTGGAACCACGATTACGCCTGATTATTGCAGGTCGTCCAGCTGCCAGAGCAGGCTTGTATACATAAAACTCATCGGGGTTAACTGAACCCTGGACCACACATTCACCAAGTCCCCATGAAGAAGTGATAAATACCGCGTCCTCAAATCCTGACTCCGTATCAATGGTAAACATCACTCCACTAGCGCCCATGTCACTGCGCACCATGCGCTGAATTCCTGCTGACAGAGCGACATCGGCGTGGGCGAAACCCTGGTGGACACGGTATGAGATAGCCCGATCGTTAAATAACGAAGCAAAGACTTCACGAACACGATGAAGTATGTTTTCAATTCCATTTACATTAAGGAAGGTTTCCTGCTGGCCGGCAAAGGAGGCTTCGGGCAGGTCTTCGGCGGTTGCGGATGATCTTACTGCAACACTGCCACCCAACTTTTCGTATCCGGAACGTATCGCCTGCTCAAGTTCGGCAGGCAATGGGTGGTTCATTACCATTTCGCGAATCCTGGCACCTGCTTCGCGCAGCAGGATGACGTCGTCTACATCCAAGGTGTCCAGTATCTGATTAATTTCTTTGTTCAACCCCTGGTGCATAATAAAGGCATGGTAAGCGTTTGCGGTGGTAGCAAAGCCATCGGGTACTTTGATTCCAACCTCTTCGAGGTTAGAAATCATTTCACCTAGAGACGCATTTTTACCACCGACTCTCGGTACGTCGTCCATGCTTAGCTGGTTAAACCAAATAATCCAATCGTTCAAGTTCCAAATCCTGATAGTGAAATTTGAGCGCGAATTCTAGCAGCAGCAAGTCAAATCGGGTATTCGATCTTTTGATGAACTATAATCAGTTCTGCAATCCAGCGGTGGTCAAAAATTGACAGAACGTCCAGTATTTATCGTATCCGATCGCAGCGGCCTGACCGCGGAAACTATCAGCCATACCTTGCTCAGTCAGTTTCCGGGAATTCATTTCTCTCAGGTAGCGATGCCCTTTGTCGATACCAAAGAGAAGGTTTCTGAAGCGGTAGATCAGATCAACCACGAAGCTCAGCGCAGTGGGCAGCGACCGCTGGTATTTACTACGTTTGTAGATGAAAACTTTACTGAATCCCTGGCTACTGCAGATGCGGAGGTCTTTGACCTATTTGCACCATTTATTAATCGCATTGAACTTGCTCTAGGGCAGCAATCGTCCCATCAGGCTGGTCAATCCCATGGCATTGCAAATCAGGTGCAGTATAGCCAGCGAATTAATGCTGTGAATTATGCGATGCACTGTGATGATGGATTGCACCCGCGGGACTATGCGAAAGCAAACTTGATTCTGCTCGGGGCCTCACGCTCAGGCAAAACCCCAACCTGTCTATATCTTGCGCTCCAGTTCGGTTTCTACACCGCAAATTATCCTCTCACTGAAGAGGATTTTGCGCGGGATGAACTCCCGTCTTCAATTTTAGACCATAGAGACAAGGTTTTTGGTCTGACCATTGATCCCGCCCGGTTGCACCAGATTCGCTCAGAGAGACGTCCCGACAGTAAGTATGCGTCGCTTAAACAGTGCCGGCTGGATGTTAATGCGGCAACACAAATGTATCAGCGCTACCGCATTCCGCATTGCGATTCTACGAATTATTCAGTGGAAGAACTGGGCAGTACCATCAAGCATCAGATGGGATTGCAGTCAGCGCTCTACTGAACCGCAGATCGAAATCAATGTCAGATTTGTCCGGTCCAGGAAAAATCGGCTTTGTAAGTTTGGGCTGTGCCAAGGCCACTGTTGATTCGGAGCGAATCCTCACTGAGCTCAGAATTCAGGGATATGGCATGTCAGCCGGGTATGAGGACGCTGATCTTGTAATTGTTAATACCTGTGGATTTATCGACGCGGCGGTGGAGGAATCACTGGAAGCGATAGGCGAAGCTCTGAACGAAAATGGCAAGGTGGTTGTAACCGGTTGCCTGGGTGCTAAAGGAAATGTGGTAAAGCAAAATTTTCCAAATGTGCTCGCTGTGACCGGCCCCCAGGCCACCGAAGAAGTAATGCAGGTAGTGCATGCTCATCTCCCCCCTTCTCATGATCCTTATATTGATCTAGTGCCTCCGGGCGGGCTCAAACTAACGCCAAGGCATTACGCATATCTCAAAATCTCGGAAGGCTGCAACCACCGGTGCAGTTTTTGCATTATTCCCAGCATGCGCGGTGATTTAGTTAGCCGAGGATCGTCAGAGGTTCTGGCGGAGGCTGAAGCTTTGGTGAGCGCTGGCGTCAAGGAGCTTCTGGTGGTGTCTCAAGACACCAGTGCTTATGGCGCAGATCTGCGTTACCGAACCGAATTCTATGGCGCAGCACCGGTCCGTTCGCATATTCAAGATCTATCGAAAGCACTGGGAGCGCTTGGTGTCTGGGTACGGTTGCATTATGTTTATCCCTATCCCCATGTAGATAATCTTTTACCTCTTATGGCTGAAGGATTGGTCCTCCCTTATCTGGATATTCCGTTTCAGCATGCCAGTAGAACTATTCTGAAAGCTATGAAACGGCCGGCACACAGCGAGAAGGTGCTGGAAAGAATCCATAGCTGGCGCCAGATATGCCCAGATTTGACAATACGAAGCACCTTCATTGTCGGCTTTCCAGGGGAAACAGACCAGGACTTCGAGCAGCTTCTTGAGTTTATTCAACTTGCTCAAATCGATCGGGCCGGTTGCTTCAAGTATTCGGACGTTGAGGGTGCCAGAGCGAATGAACTAGGTGGGCAAGTGCCCGAAGAAATTAAACAGGAGCGTTATGACCGGTTTATGCGAACTCAGCTAGATGTTTCTTCAAACAGACTGCTACAAAAGGTTGGCGCCACTATGGATGTCATCATTGACCAAATTGACGAGGATCTGGCAATTGGACGAACCCGTGGCGATGCACCGGAAGTGGACGGAATCGTGGAGATTGACCAGTTCAGCGAAGACCTTGCAGTGGGTGATATTGTTCCCGTTCACATCAATGCATCATCAGAGTACGATCTTTATGGGGAACAGGTTCAGCCCATGACTGGGACTTGATTCGAATCAAGCTCGGAAATATTGAATCGCCGTTCAATAACCCCATTTAACCAAAGGTATTAATAAACCTTATTTCGGGAGTATCCCATGCGAATGGACAAGCTGACTGCGAAATTCCAGTTGGCGTTAAGTGACGCCCAGAGCAATGCGCTAGGACGCAATCATCAGTTTATAGAGCCTGCCCACTTGATGCAGGCTATGCTGGATCAGGATGGCGGCACCGTCAGACATCTGCTCACACAGGCAGGAGTAAACGTCAATCAGCTGCGTTCGGCTGTTGGCGAAACCATCGATCGTCTGTCAAGCGTGGAGGGTAACGCGGGTGAAATCCATATCTCCAACGACCTTGGTAAGCTGCTCAACGTAACCGACCAGCTCGCTCAGAAACGCGGCGATCAGTATATCTCCAGTGAATTGTTTGTCCTCGCCGCGTTAGAAGACAAAGGCGCATTGGGCCGCCTACTACGAGAAAGCGGAGCATCGAAAAATGGGGTCGAGAAGGCCATTGAATCGATGCGTGGCGGCCAGAATGTGGATGATCCGAACGCTGAAGACCAGCGCCAGGCGCTCGAAAAGTACACCATTGATGTCACCGAGCGGGCGGAGCAGGGCAAACTTGATCCGGTGATCGGCAGGGATGAAGAAATTCGTCGCGCGATTCAGGTTTTGCAACGCAGAACCAAAAACAATCCTGTGCTGATAGGGGAGCCTGGAGTCGGTAAAACTGCAATTATTGAGGGGCTGGCTCAGCGGATCGTGAATGGCGAAGTGCCGGAAGGTGTGCGCGGTAAGCGTGTACTGTCTCTTGACCTGGGAGCGTTGCTGGCCGGGGCCAAGTATCGCGGTGAGTTTGAGGAACGTCTTAAGGCGGTATTGAATGACCTCGCTAAGCAGGAGGGCCAGATCATCCTCTTCATCGACGAACTGCATACCATGGTTGGTGCGGGCAAGGCGGAAGGAGCCATGGATGCAGGTAACATGCTGAAGCCGGCGCTCGCGCGGGGTGAGCTTCACTGCGTTGGAGCGACTACCCTCGATGAGTACAGAAAATATATTGAAAAGGATGCAGCGCTCGAGCGCCGATTCCAGAAAGTGCTTGTTGATGAACCCTCCGTAGAGGACACGATTGCAATTTTGCGCGGCCTTAAGGAGCGCTATGAGGTACACCATGGCGTAGACATTACTGACCCGGCGATCGTAGCCGCGGCAACCCTCTCCCATCGCTATATCACCGATCGTAATCTGCCGGATAAGGCTATTGATCTGGTAGACGAGGCGGCGAGCGGTATTCGGATGGAGATTGATTCGAAGCCAGAGTCTATGGACCGTCTTGATCGGCGTACTATCCAGCTCAAAATGGAGCAGGAGGCACTCAAGAAAGAAAGTGATGAGGCCTCAAAGAAACGACTGGAGGCGCTGGAAGAGGAAATCGAAAAAATGGAAAGAGAGTATGCCGATCTCGAAGAGGTCTGGAATGCTGAGAAATCAGCTGTACAGGGCAGCCAGCATATCAAGGAAGAACTGGATCGTATGCGCATTGAGTTCGAGGCTGCCAGACGCGCGGGTGATCTGCAGCGGATGTCGGAACTGCAGTATGGAAAAATCCCCGAACTTGAGCGACAGCTAGCCTCGGCTGACGAATCCAGTAACCAGGAAACCACGCTGCTGCGGAGCAACGTGACCGAGGATGAAATCGCAGAAGTGGTGTCCAAGTGGACAGGTATTCCAGTCTCCAAGATGCTTGAAGGTGAGCGTGAGAAGTTGCTGCAGATGGAAGATAACCTGCACAAGCGCGTGATCGGTCAGGATGAGGCCATAAAAGCGGTCTCGAATGCCATCCGACGTTCCAGAGCAGGGTTGTCCGACCCCAACAGACCCTATGGATCTTTCCTTTTTCTGGGGCCGACCGGTGTCGGCAAGACTGAGCTGACCAAGGCCGTTGCGGAGTTTCTGTTTGACACCGACGAGTCGATGGTACGGATCGATATGTCGGAGTTTATGGAAAAGCATTCGGTTGCGCGACTGATTGGTGCGCCACCAGGCTATGTCGGCTATGAAGAGGGTGGATACCTGACAGAAGCCATCCGCAGACGCCCATATTCCGTGGTGCTGCTCGATGAAGTCGAAAAGGCCCATGCAGACGTGTTCAATATCCTGCTGCAGGTGCTGGATGACGGCCGCCTTACCGACGGTCATGGACGTACTGTGGATTTTCGCAATACGGTCATCGTTATGACATCAAATCTTGGTTCACAGATGATCCAGGAGATGAGTGAGGAGGGAGACTATAATGCGATGAAAAATGCCGTGATGGAGATTGTCGGTGGGCACTTTCGTCCCGAGTTTCTCAATCGAATCGACGATATCACGGTATTTCATCCACTGGAGAAGGATCAGCTGATGAAGATTGCGGAGATTCAGGTTGCCTACCTAAAGAAACGCTTAAAGGATCGTGACATTGATCTTGTAATGACTGACGAAGCATTAGCCTTGTTGGCGGACGCAGGATTTGACCCAGTGTATGGCGCGCGACCTTTGAAGCGGGCGATTCAGAATCAGGTGGAGAATCCGCTGGCTCAGGAGATTCTCGGTGGAAGGTATGGCGCGGGAGATACCATAACTGTTTCGATTGAAAACGGGGGTATTGTTTTTAACTGACGGGTCAATCAGGACAAAAATAAACCATTTGGGAACTGAAAGGATGGCTCGATGAAGTGCGGAACAATTGCCGGGGACCGCTGATCTCGGGATGTTTTGGATTTGCTGGTCGGGTATTTGCAAACCATACCCTGAAATACCGTATTCACCCCAACGATTTCCATCTGTTGTGTTTACAGATTAAATGGTTAATTCTGTATACTGTCGAAAAAGAAGATTGACCTAACTCCAATATGACTAAAACGGCGCTAATTACCGGCATCACCGGCCAAGATGGGGCTTATCTGGCTGAGTTTCTACTAGAAAAAGGTTATGAAGTACATGGAATAAAGCGCCGGACCTCTTTAATCAATACAGATCGAATAGACCATCTATATCAGGGTCCTGAGATCGAGGATCGCCGTTTCTTCCTTCACCATGGAGATATGACTGATTCTTCTTCTCTGACCAGGGTCGTTCAGCAGACGCAGCCCGATGAGATTTACAATCTGGCAGCTCAGTCGCATGTACAGGTGTCGTTTGAAGAGCCTGAATATACCGCAGATTCCGATGCGCTCGGCGCATTGAGACTCCTCGAAGCCATTCGTATTCTTAACCTGGAAGAAAAAACAAGATTCTATCAAGCCTCGACATCAGAGTTATATGGACTCGTTCAGGAAACGCCGCAGACTGAGACGACTCCGTTTTACCCTCGTTCACCCTACGGTGTCGCTAAGCTCTATGCCTATTGGATCACCGTCAACTACCGAGAAGCATACGGACTTTATGCGTGCAACGGAATTCTGTTCAATCATGAATCTCCAATACGCGGAGAAACTTTTGTAACTCGAAAGATTACTCGAGCTCTAACTCGTATCAAGCTCGGCCTTGAGCAAAGTCTTCATTTGGGGAATCTAGATGCAAAACGTGACTGGGGACATGCCAGGGATTACGTTGAGATGATGTGGTTGATGTTGCAACAAGAACAACCAGAAGATTTTGTCATCGCGACTGGGCAACAATTTTCAGTGAGAGAATTTGTGACAGAGGCCTGTCAAGTTTTGGATATTCCGATTACCTGGCGTGGAAAAGGAACGGAAGAAACCGGTGTAAATCCTGAAACGGGCAATGTTATTGTGGTTATAGATCCTCGTTATTTTAGACCGACCGAAGTTGATAGTTTGTTGGGTGATGCATCGAAAGCATTTAATAAACTTGGGTGGCAGCCCAAAACAACTTTTAAGCAGCTGGTGGATGAAATGGTAGAAAGGGATCTTGAGATAGCGAAAAGACATAATTTGTAAACTATCAGCCGACTAATCTGTCTTCATCGAAGATAACGGTATCGCTTGGACACAGCATTGAGTTGCCACCAAATAACAATAATCTTGATCACAGTTTTTTTGCAAAA